>NZ_BCWV01000003.1 GCF_001894765.1 Rhodococcoides corynebacterioides NBRC 14404 | reverse complement strand
GGGCAGGCCGGAGGCCGGTCGAGAGGTACCGGGCAGGCCGGAGGCCGGTCGAGAGGTACCGGGCAGGCCGGAGGCCGGTCGGGACGCCGAGCAGGCGCTGCTCGCGAGTGCGGGCACGTTGGCGAAGGACCGCCGTTCGGCTCGGTGGCGGGATCTGCCGAGCCGGACCGATCCGATGGTGTCGGAGTTGTCGTCGGTCGTCGGAGGGCCGGTCGGACGGCACGCGATGATCGGCCGTCAGCGTCGGATCACGCCGTTGCGGGTGATCTTCGCGTTCACGGTGGTGTTCCTGGCGCTCGGGTGGTTCGGCAAGGCCGCGTGCATCCAGCAGGCGCCCAACGGTCCGGACGGTCAGCTCGGCCTGGATTGGAATGGCAGCCGCCAGTACACCGCGATGTGTTACTCGGACATCGTTCCGCTGTACGGCGCGGAGCGGTTGAACGAGGGGGCCCTGCCCTACAAGAAGTCGTGGGAGGAGACGGGTCCGGCCGGGACCACGATCACCCGCTACATGGAGTATCCGGTGGTCGCCGGGATGTACCAGTACGTGTCGATGCAGGTGGCGCACGCGTGGGCCGCGGCGCCGTGGCTGCCGCAGGCGCTGACGGTCGCGTTGTACTTCAACGTGGTGGCGTTCGGTGCGGCGCTGGCGTGGATCGTCACGATCTGGGCGACGACGATGCTGGCGGGTCGACGCGTGTGGGATGCCGCGCTGGCCGCGGCGTCACCGTTGGTGGCCGTCCACGTCTTCACCAATTTCGATGCTCTCGCCACGGCGTTCGCCTCGGGCGGTCTGCTGGCGTGGGCGCGTCGTCGACCGGTCCTGGCGGGGGTGTTGCTGGGGTTGGGCGGTGCGACGAAGTTGTACCCGCTGTTCCTGCTCGGCCCGTTGCTGGTGCTTTGCCTGCGCACCGGGACGCTCGCGTACTGGGCTCGGGCCACCGCGGCTGCCGCCGCCACGTGGTTCGCGGTGAATCTGCCGGTGGCGCTGCTGTTTCCGCGGGGCTGGGCCGAGTTCTTCCGGCTGAACTCCGACCGCGGCGCCGATCCGGATTCGATCTACAACGTGATCTCGTCGTTCACCGGGTGGCCGGGACCGGACGGCCCGCTCGGCCCGGGTGAGAAGCCGGTGATCCTCAATGCGGTGACGGCCCTGCTGTTCCTGGCCGTGTGTCTCGCGGTGGCCTACGTGGGGATGACCGCGCCGCGGCGTCCGCGGGTGGCGTCGTTGTGTTTCCTCGTGGTCGCCGGGTTCCTGCTCACCAACAAGGTGTGGAGTCCGCAGTATTCGCTGTGGCTGGTGCCGTTGGCGGTGCTCGCGCTGCCGCATCGACGAATTCTGTTGGCGTGGATGACGATCGACGCTCTGGTGTGGGTGCCGCGCATGATGTACTACCTCGGGGTGAGCAACAAGGGTCTGCCCGAGCAGTACTTCACCGCGACGGTCCTGCTGCGCGATCTCGCCGTGATCGGACTGTGCGCGATGATCGTGTGGCAGATCTATCGCCCCGCGGAGGACCTGGTGCGCCGCAGCGGTGACGACGACCCCGCCGGTGGCGTGTTCGACGAGGCGCCGGACGCCTACCCGGATCGAGTTCCCGGGTGGCTGCGGCCGCGCGGCGTCACGGCACCACCGTCACGGGCCACCGTCCCAGTTTGACCAGTCGCACGGCCACCGACCCGAAGATGCGGTGGCCGGCGCGTTCGCTGGTACCCACCACGATGGCGTCGGCGCGCAGTTCGTCGGCCACGGCGGCCAACCCGGTGGCGGGGTCGCCGCGGAACGTGCGGAATTCCCAGGTGACGTGTTCCTGTTCGCCGAACCGGAGCACGTGGGCCTTGATCTCGCCCAGCAGGTCGTCCGCAGCCTGAGTGCCGGAGTCGTAGAGCACCCCCGACGCCTGAGCGAACGCGCCGGCGCCGAGCGTCTGGACGTAGACCAGCACGAGCTTCGAGCGCTGTCGGCGAGCGGATCCGGCGGCGTACGCGGCTGCGCGCCAGGAGGAGTCGGAGCCGTCCAGACCGACCACGATCAGTTTCGGCCCGTCCACGCCGTACTCGAACCCCGTCACGGGTCCACCCTACGACTGCAGCGCGAACGGGCGGCACCCCGATTGCGGGGCGGCTCCCCCGATCGGGGGAGCCCGATCGGAACCGGGGAGCTACTGGAGATACGGCGCCAGTTGCGGCAGTGCTTCCCCGGCGTGCTTCGCCTGGATTCCGTCGCCGATGGCCTGCAGCTTCCAGGTCCCGTCCGCCCGGTAGACCTTGGCCATCACGAGGCCGGTGAACGGCATGCCGCCCTGCAGGGTGAAGCGCGCCAGTTCGGTCCCGACGGGGGCGTCGACCAGTCGCGTGAAGGCGTTGGCCACCTGCTCGAACGTCTGCCCCCGGTACGACGTCACGATGAAGACGACGGACGTCACCTGCGCGGGGACGCGGGTCAGGTCGACGGTGATCACCTCGTCGTCACCGTCGCCGTCGCCGGTCAGGTTGTCGCCCGCGTGCACGATCGAGCCGTCCTTCGACCGCAGCTGTCCGAAGTAGACGACGTCGGCGTGGCGGGTCCCGGCGAACATCAGCGCGGAGGCGTCGAGGTCGATGTTGGCGGTGCGGCCACCGAAGAATCCGCCCGCCTTCTTCACCGGATCCCACCCGAGGCCCATGCGGATCGTGGTGAGGGCGACGCCGCCGTCCTTCTTCAGCGTCACCTTCTGGCCCTTGGAGAGGCTGACCGGGCGTGCCTTGGTCAGACTGATCTCGGGTGTGGTGGTGGGAGCAGGCGCAGGCGGGGAGGTGGGCGCAGGTGGGGCGGTGGGAGCAGGCGGTGGCGTCGGCGTGGGCGCAGCGGGCGGGGTCGGTGCGGGTGCGTCGTCCACACTGACCCCGTGGTCGCGCACCAGGGCCGCGAAACCTCCGGCGTAGCCCTGGCCGACGGCGCGGACCTTCCACCCGTCGCCGCGGCGGTAGAGCTCGAGGGCGATGACGATGGATTCCGACGACAGCCCGTCGATGCGGTAGGCGAAGAGCTGCGTCCCCGACCCGTCCAGGACGACGGCGGTGGGCGCGTCGAACCGGCCGAAGGTGGCCGCGGCGTCGTCGAGCGTGACGACGACGCGAATCTGCGCCACGTCGGCGGGAACGTCGGCGGTGGTGACGACGACCTGCTGGCCGTCGAGCCGCACGCCCGGCCCGGTGAGCTGGTTGAAGAAGACGAAATCGGCGTCGCTGCGCACGGTTCCGGCGTCGGTGACGAGCAGGGCGGAGATGTCGGCCGGTGCGGACAGCTGCAGTCCGACGCGCACGACGGGCGTGTTCAGCGGCGCGTTCTGGCCCTTGGTCAGCGGTGTGGACACGGTGCTCCTACCTCGTGACGGTGGTGGTGCTCCAGCCTACGTGGCGGCACCCGTCGGAATCCGGTTCGTGAACCACTGCAGGATCTCCTCGGCCGCGCCGCCTCCCGACGCGGTGGTGACGGTGAGGCCAGGACACTCCCAACCCAGCGCGTGGAGTTCGCCGTGGCGGGGCCGGATCGCGGCGTCCGCAGCGCGCAGCATCTCCGCGTCGAGCGCACCGTCGCCCGCGGCGAGGATCGGGGCGGTGTCGGGCAGTGTGCCGTCGGCGATCAGGCGTGCACGCACCTCGGCCACGGCCCGCGACTTGCATACCGCGTCGGGCATCGCGTAGACCTTCCGTCCCTGCTGCGAGACGTTCCAGCCGCGCTCGGCGCACCAGTGACCCCAGTCCTGGACGAACGTCGACGGCATGGCGGCGAGATCCACCACCAGGTAGCAGAACAGGTCGTCCGCGGTGCGCCGCTTGAGGATCCAGTCGGGTGTGCCGAGTCGGTCCAGCTCGGCGCCGAGGTCGGTGAGGGAGGCCGCCGAGTCCCGGACCGCCCGGTCGACGCCGCTGCGCCAGGCGTGGTCGGGTTCGCCGTCCGCCAGGATCGTGCCGCCGTTGCTGGTGACGGCGTACCGCCACGGCGCGCCGGGCAGGTCGATCCGCCGGAACTGGTCGACGGTGCGCGTCGTGGTGGGGAGGACGACGGCCATCCGTGCCAGTGACCGGAGCAGCTCGGTGGCCCGGACGGTCATGTGCGACAGCGGTTCTCCCTGGAGATGCTCGACGCAGACCGTCGGGGACGCGGGGGCGGTCCCCTCGGCCAACGCGCCCGCACTGTAGATCAGGGTGCGGTCCAGATCGGTGGCGACGAGGGCTGTCACTCCAGCTCCTTGATCAGGCCCACGCAGGAGTAGGCGAGGTCGGGCACCACATCCACCGGGACGCCCCGAGCGTCGGCGAGCAGGCGGATGTGTCGGTGTTCGGGGGCCTCGGCATCCCGGACGAGCACCCGCCACGGCACCCGGCGGAGCAGCACCCGGGTGGTCTCACCGACCCCGGGTTTGACGAAGTTGACGCTCGCGATCCCGTACCGCTCCCGGACCTGCTCGACCGAGTGCCATCCGGACCACGTCGGTGTCCGGTCGCCTGCCTGCACCTGTCGTACCCCGTCCTCCACGGCATCACGCACCGCGTCGAAACGGTCGGACACGGTGTCCAACAGTCGGTTCGAGACGTCCACTTCGGCGAGCTCGGCGTAGAACTTGGCGCCGTGGAATTCGCCGGGTGCGATCAGTGCGTCGTTCAACACGGTGCGGGAGACCAGGCCCGACACCGTGGAGTTGAGGCACGCGGACGCGATGAGGAAGTCGTCCCGGGTGCCGTACGTCGTCACGCAGTGACCGGGGTCGGCCAGGACGGCGAGCCGGTCGTCGAACCGGGCCCCGCCCGCGGCGGCGTGCGCATCCAGGGCGGCGGTGAGTTCGCGGGCGATCGCGCCCTTGCCCGTCCACCCGTCGACGAAGACGACCGACGACGGATCGTGGTGGCGAGTCAGGTAGTCCAGTGCGGCGCTGTCGATTCCGCGATCGCGGACGATCGAGACGGTGTAGTGCGGCCAGGTCTCGGCGTGCACGTGTCGAGCCCAGCGGCGGATCAGGATGCCGATCGGGGTCCCGGCGCGCGCGAGCGAGGCCAGGACCGGGTGCGGGCCGCGTTCGGCGCGAATCAGCTCGGTGACGACGCCGACGGCCGTTGCCAGGCGGGGAGCGGTGTCGGCGAGGACCGCGTCGAACAGCGCGCGGTACTGCTCGTCGGGCTGGTACTCGACCGGCAGAGACTCGGCGTAATGCGCGGTGCCGGATTGGATTCGACGTTCACGCTCCGCCGTCGGCGCCTCCAGCTCGGCATCGGACAGATCCTGGAGCAACCAGGACACCTCGTCGGGCGCGTAGGACGAGAAGGTCGGCCCGTGCAGCGGTGTGGTCATCGGCGACGTCCCGCGGTGAGGTGCGCCGGGTCGGCCGGGACGACGGCGACGACCACGTCGAGGCCCGACGCGGTCAGCGCGTCGACGACGCCGTCCGGCGCGGTGAGATCGGTGGTGTCGGCGGGCGGGTCGACGACCAGCACGATCGTCGCCTCACCCTGCGCCGCGGCGTTGTAGAGGTAGCGACGCCCGTCGCCCCCTTCCGGGGGACGGAACGACCAGCCCCGGCGCAGGGGATAACCCGGCGCGTCCAGCACGTAGGCCGGCGAACGCGACGTGGTCTGGAACAGAGCCGGAACACCGCTGCGCGCGAGCGAATCCGCCAGGCGCAAAGGCAGGTACATCAGTTCCTCGTGGCCGATCACGACGACGGGGCCGTCCCCCACCACCGGCCGCAGCGTGCTCGCCGCGTCGTCGATCGCCCGGTCGAACGCGGGTCGCTCGCTTTCCCGGAAACCGTGGCGGCCGCCGTCGGGCACGCCGTCCGGCCAGGGCAACTCGACCCTCGTCACGGTTCCCCGCCGATCGGCGGGTGCGGGCACGGGCGTGGCCGGGAGCTCGGCCACCGCGTCCGTCAGCCCGTCGGGCGTGGTGACCCGCCCCGTCGCCAGCGCGACGGAGTCGATGCGCACCCCGAGTTCCGCAGCGGCGGAGTCCATCCGGTCGCGGTCGACCTCCGACCGCATGTCCACCAGGGAGGCCACGACGTAGCGGTCGCGCGGCGCGAGTGCCTGCAGCGCTCGAATGGCGTCGAGTGCGGTCGCCCCGGTGGAGATCTCGTCGTCGACGAGCACCAGCGGCCGACCGGGCGGCAGATCGACGGCGGGGTCGGAGGGGACGAGGGCATGGTCGGTCGCGTGCGAGTGGCCCTCCTCGAATCCGCCCACCACCGGGAAGCCGGGGACGGATCGGCGGGTGGAGTGCAGGTAACCGGACGCGTCGAGCGCCGTCGCGACGCAGTGGCCGAGACCGGTTGCCGTCTCGGCGAATCCGAAGACCGTGACGGGCCCCGGTGAGTCGGCGAGGGCAGCCGCGCAGAGGTCGCCGAGTCGGGTGCCGGCCTCGATCACCCGCGCGGGATCGCAGGGGATGTGCTTGCCGAGCACCGTCGACACCAGCAGGTGCGCCCGCTTGGGATTCCGGCGCAGGCCGGGCTCGACCAGCTCGTCGACCCGCAGCCCGACCGGAGAGGCCAGGTGCTCGACGCGCAGTCCCAGTTCGGCCGTGGCCCAGGGTGTTCCGGTCGCAGCGGCGCTCATCGCTCCCCCTCCGGGACGACGAGCGCCCGCATCACGTCGACGAACGAGACGCCGTCGGCGGTCACCCCGAACACGTGCGCTCGGCGCAGCGTGCGCTCGGCCCAGGTGCGGTGCGGCCCCGACTCGTTCATCTTGTTGCGGTAGTCCGACGCCCGGACCCCGCCGCCCGCCGCGGCGGCGACGTCCAGAGCGTCGCGGTACTCCTCGCGGGTCACCACAGACAGGGCGTGGACCGCGGCGACGTGCGTCGGATGGATCACGGTCTTGCCGTACAGGCCGTTCGCGCGGTCCAGAGCGACCTCCCGGAGCAGTCCGTCGATGTCGCGGCTGACCAGGTGGGTCCGGAATCGCACGGCGTCGTGCTCGGCGAAGGGTGTCTGGCGCAGCATCGGCCGGAAGAGCCGTTCGTGATCGGCGAAGTACTCCCACACCGGGCCGGTGACCACGAAACCCGTTCCGTCCGTGCGCCCGAGGTGGTTGACGATGGCGGCGATGGTGTCCGCGACCACCCGCACGTCGTAGATGGTGAGATCGCGGTCGCGGCGGATGCCGAACAGTCCGCTCATGTCGGTGGCGCCGATGCGCACGGCCAGGACGCGGTCACGGTGCCGGCTCAGGACCTCGCGCAGAGCGGAGAGTTCCTCGTCGCGGGTCTCGCGGTGGACCACCTCGGGGGTCTCCACCACCGGCATGACCCCGAACGGCACGCCGAGTTGCTCGGCACGGTCGGAGACCGCGGTGAGGAACGCGTCGCCGACGGAGGGACGAATCTTGGGTAGGACGAAGCCGGCGGGCGCCGCTGCAGCAGTGGCGATTCCGTCGCAGACCCGATGCATGTCGTCGACCGTGCGGACGCGGACGAACACCGCGGCCTCGGGCGGGTCGTCCGCCAGGTCGCGCAGCGCCTGCACCACGTGGCGACGGGCGCCGTCGAGGTCGTGGTCGGCGACGGCATCCTCGAGATCGAGCACCATCGAGCGGACTCCTGTCGCCGCTCGCCGACGGACGGTCGCGGCGAGATCGTCCCTCGTCGCGGGGACGTAGAGCGTGGCCCCCAGCGCCAACGCGCGGTCGACGATGTCACCGGTCGCGGGCACGTCGGCGGGCTGGCTGTGGAACAGCCGTGCCCGGACGTCGTCGTCAAGGTGGGAGAAATGCTGCACTCGTGGGCCTTTCGGGTCGGTGCCGGGTGATCAGCCGCGTCGGCCGCGCACGCGGTCGATCACACCCGCGACGAAGGCGTCGATGGCGTCGAGTTCACGCAGGTACGCCCAGTAGTCGGGCCTGCCCACGGTGAGCTGCTCGCCGGCGCGCTCCAGGCGGGCGACTTGAGCATCCAGGACCGTCCCCCACTCGGCAACCCGTCCGCGATCGACGACCAGCAATTGCGCGTCGCGCAACCGGAACCGCACCCCCTGCTCGACCCGGTCGGGATGGTCCCGCACCTCGCGAAGCCGGGCGAGCCGGTCCGTGACGGCGTCGACGTCCTCCTCGGCATCGGCCAGGTGCTGCCGAGCGGCGGTGATGCGGTCCAGTGCCGCCTCCGGGTCGCCGCGTCGGGACGCGACGGTCGCCTCCTCGATGTCCGCGGCCGCGGCGCGCATGTGCTGCTCGCAGCGCTCGCGGGCGCCCGTCAGGTCCGCGGACCCGGCGGCGACGAACTCGCGCAGGAGCGCCGAGTACGCCGGTGCGATGTTCTCCGCCCGGGTGCCGACGGCCTGGAGTCGTGTCCGCACCGAGGCCAGCGCCTTGGTGGCGGCGTCGGCGCGGCCGGGCGCGTCCGCGAGCGCGGTGCGGAGCGCGTCGGTGGCGTCGCGGGTGCGTGCCGCCGCCGCGACGACGTCGGGACCGAGGCCGGTCGCCTCGGCGTGGCCCAGGGCGTCGAGCGTGGTCTCGACGTTCCGCAGAGCCGTTCGGACGGAACGGAATTCGTGGTAGGGCTGCGAACCGTCGACCCGGGCGGCCGTGTCCCGCGCGGTTCTCCGGGCGTCGGCGGCCAGCCGCGGAACGGCCGCGTACTCGGCGACGGCCTGTTCGAGGCGACCGCGGTACGCCTCGTAGAACTCGTCGACGGCGGCGCTGGCGCCACCGAGTTCGGCGATCGCCGCGGCGAAGGCGGACCAGGCTTCCTCGGACGCGTCGGTTTCGGGCCGTTCCGTCGCGGCGAGGTACGTGGCGCCGGCCGCGAAGCACTGTTCCTCGACCCGACGCCACCGTTCGCGCAGTGCGTCGTCGGCACGGCCGAGTTTCTGGAGCGCGTCGACGCCGCCGGCGGCGATGCTCTGCCGGGTGTCCATGTCCAGGAAGGTGCGCACGGTGTCGCCGCGAATGGTCGCGACCGCCTCCGCGCGGGCGGTCGAACGGCTGAGCCGCCCGGGCCACCGGTGAGTCACGCTCACGATCCTACGGCCGGACCTCGGGAACGCGTGTGCGCCGTCGGTCGTTGGCGGTATGAACGTGCAGAAGGATTCACCCGGCGAGGTTTCCCCGAGCGGGTGACTCCGCGCGGGTGACACAGAACGCATCGACGAGAGGAAGCATCATGGGCGTCAGCCTGAGCAAGGGCGGCAACGTCTCCCTGACCAAAGCGGCACCGAACCTGACCGCGGTGTCCGTGGGCCTCGGATGGGACGTGCGGACCACCACGGGCACCGACTTCGACCTCGACGCCAGCGCCATCGCGCTCGGCACCGACAAGAAGGTCGTCAGCGATCAGCACTTCGTCTTCTTCAACAACCTCAAGTCCCCGGACGGCTCGATCGAGCACGCGGGCGACAACACCACCGGTGAGGGCGACGGCGACGACGAGGTGATCAACGTCGAGCTGTCCGCGGTGCCGCCGAACATCGACACCATCACCTTCCCGGTCTCGATCTACGAGGCCGACGCCCGCTCGCAGTCCTTCGGACAGGTGCGCAACGCCTACATCCGCGTGGTCGACAAGTCAAACGGCACGGAGCTCGCGCGCTACGACCTGAGCGAGGACGCCTCGACCGAGACCGCCATGGTGTTCGGCGAGCTCTACCGCAACAACAGCGAGTGGAAGTTCCGTGCGGTCGGCCAGGGCTACGCGTCCGGTCTCGCCGGCATCGCCCGCGACTTCGGTGTGAACGTCTAGGCCGTCCCGCACCGGGAGTAGAGTCCAGCCACGGACGGCGCGATCGCGCCGCTCGTCACGCTCGAACTGCCCGCCATCCGATACGGGTGGCGGGCAGCATTCGTGTTCGGCTCGACCCTCCCGGGTCGATGCCGCCAGGAAGGCCAGGTCCGGTGTTCAAGATCTTCGGGTGGTCGTTCGCGATCACAGCGGTGGCCATCGTCGTCGCATTCTTCTACGGCAGCTGGGAAGCCGTCGCCCTGGTGGTGATCCTCGGCATCCTCGAGGTGTCGCTGTCCTTCGACAACGCCGTCATCAACGCGACCGTGCTGCGACGGATGAGCGACTTCTGGCAGAAGATCTTCCTCACCATCGGCATCGTCATCGCCGTCTTCGGCATGCGCCTGGTGTTCCCGCTGGTCATCGTGTGGGCCGCGGCGGGGCTGGGTCCGGTGGACGCCATGCGTCTGGCGCTGAACCCGCCGGCCGACGACGCCGCGTACTTCCCGGACGGCAGCCCGTCGTACGAGACGCTGATCACCGATGCGCATCCGCAGATCGCGGCGTTCGGCGGCATGTTCCTGCTGATGCTCTTCCTCGGCTTCGTCTTCGAGGAGCGCGAGCACACCTGGCTGTCCTGGCTCGAGAAGCCGCTGGCCAAGGCGGGCAAGCTCGACATGCTGTCCGTCGTCGTCGCCGGCGTCGGCCTGGTCCTCGCCGCGGAGTTCCTGGCCGAGGACGACAAGATCTCCACCGTCATGGTCTCCGGCGTCCTGGGCATGGTCACCTACATCGCGGTCAACGGGCTGGGCAATCTCTTCCACGTCCCCGGCGAGGACGAGGAGGAGTCGTCCTCGGGCCCCTCGGACCTGGCCAAGGCGACCGGCAAGGCCGGCTTCTTCCTCTTCCTCTACCTCGAGGTGCTCGACGCGTCGTTCAGCTTCGACGGCGTGGTCGGCGCGTTCGCCATCACGGCCGACCCGATCATCATCGCCCTGGGCCTCGGCTTCATCGGCGCGATGTTCGTCCGGTCGCTCACGGTGTTCCTGGTGCGCAAGGGCACGCTCGACGACTACGTGTACCTCGAGCACGGCGCGCACTGGGCCATCGGCGCCCTGGCGACGATCCTGCTGGTGTCCATCGGCGTGCACATCAACGAGATCCTCACCGGCCTCGTCGGCGTCGTCCTCATCGGTCTGGCCTTCTGGTCCAGCGTGCGCCGTAACCGTCGACTCGCGGCCGAGGGCCACGCCGACGAGGCGAAGGTGACCGTCTGACCGCTCACCAGCTCTCGACGGAGGTGAAGCCGTCCTGGATCGCCCGCGCGAACAGGGCGGCTTTCGTCTGTGCCGGTCGACCCACCGCCTCGTACTTGGCCCGTACTCGCGTGATGTGGGTGTGCACGGTGCACGGGGCGATGTAGAGGGCCTTCGCCGTGTCGGTCTTCGAGTCGGCGGCGAACCACGCGAGAAGAACTTCGATCTCCCGCTCGCTGAGGGTCGGAATCGCGGCGGGATCGGCATGGTGCTGCATGCCGTCGATGCTTGCTCCGCGCCGGCCTCGTGACCAGCCCGGGCGCTGTATCCGAACGAACTCCGAACACGCATCTGCCGCCGACCTGCGCCTAGAGTCGGCGACATGAGCTGGGGGGCCGGGCGGGATCTGGCGGCAGTGGAGTCGAGAGAGGACTTCGCGGACGCGCTGCGGGAGCTTCGGCAGGCGAGCGGGTCCACCGTGCGGGCGATCGCCGACCGCGCCGATGTCCGCCTGGCGACGGTGGGTGGGTGGTTCAGCGGCAAGCACGTGCCGACGCCGACCAACCAGGAGGCCTTCCGGCGTGTGCTCGGTGCGTGCGGGGTCACCGCTGACGACGCCGACGCGTGGTGGGCAGCGGTGTTGCGCGTGCGGCGTGCGACCCAGCGTCGAGCGGCGGCGACGCCGTACCGAGGTCTCGCGCCGTTCTCCGTCGCCGACTCCCCGTGGTTCCACGGTCGGGAGGACGAGACCGATGCGCTGCTCGACCGCGTTCGGCGGCTGACCGGCGGGGGAGTTCTGGCCGTGGTCGGAGCGTCCGGTGCCGGGAAGTCGTCGTTGCTGTCGGCAGGGCTGCTCGCTCGGATCGAGCGCGGCGACATCGGTGCGCGGACGGCGGTGCGCACCACGCCGTCGAGGCTCCGGGACCTGCTCGACCTCGATCCACGACCGGACGTCGTCGTGGTCGACCAAGCCGAGGAACTGTGGGGCGAAGCGTTCGACGCGAGCGAGCGCCGGCGGTACCTCGACCGCCTCGAGGGCCTGACCACCGAGGGGACCTGCCCCGTGGTGGCGGTGGTGGCACTGCGCGCGGACTTCTATGCGGCCGCCCTCACCGAGCCGACGACGGCGGCCGCGCTCTCGTCGAATCCGCTGGTCGTCGGACCGCTGGACGAGCAGCGGGTGCGTCGGGTGATCACCGCTCCCGCCGAGACCGCCGGTGCCCGGGTCGACCCCGCGCTGATCGACGTGCTGCTCGCGGAGCTGGGTGTGCGATCGCAGCACGGCCTGTCGCCATCGGCGCTCCCCTTGCTCTCGCACGTCCTTCTCGCCACCTGGGAGCGTGCGCGCACGTCCGTGCTGTCCGTCGAGGACTATCGGCGGACCGGGGGGATCGCCGCGGCGGTCGAGCAGACAGCGGAAGCAGTGCTCGGCGACTACGACGCCGACGAGCGGGCCGTCGCCGAGCGTCTGCTCCTGCGATTGGTGGACGTCGACGGTCCGACGGTGACGCGTCGCCTGGTTCCGCTCGCCGAGGTGGGGGCGGTGGCCTCCGAGGTGGTCGACGACTTCACCGACGCCAGGTTGGTCACCGTCGACGAGCAGTTCGTGTCGATCACTCACGAGTCGCTGGTGACCACGTGGCCTCGCTTCGCCGAGTTGATCGAGGCCCACCGGGACTGGGTGGTGCATCACCGCGCGCTGACGCGGTACGCGCACGGCTGGAACGAGACGGGTCGCGATCGTGGCGAACTGTTGAGCGAGACGCGGTCGGCCCTGTACGAGTCCTTGCTCTCCACCGGCGGCCGGCGCGACCACCTCAACGTGCTCGAGACGGAGTACCTCACCGAATCGGCTGCCGAGCTCCGCCGGACAGCCGATGCGAGTCGGCGACGGGCCCGCGTGCGGGCGGCGTTGACCTCGGCACTGGCGGTGATGACGATCCTCGCGGTGGCTGCGGCGACCCTCGCGGTCTCGGCGCGATCACGCGCGGTGTCCGAACGCAACGACGCGGTCGAGGCTCGGGCGGTCGCGGACGCGCGGGTCGTGCTCGCGCAGTCGCAGCGACTCCGAGATCAGGATCCGGCTCTGTCGGCGCAGTTGGCGGTGGCGGCCTACGAGATGGATCCGTCCTTCGATGCCCGATCGGCGGTCCTGGACACCACGGCGTCGGCGGTCCCGACTCGCATCGTCGGCCCGGCGGGTCCGACCCAGTCCGTGCTCGACGACGCGGGACGGGTTCTGGCGGTGGGCTATTCCTCGGGATCGGTGGACCTCTACTCCGTCGACCCCGACGATGCGCGCGCGTTCGCGCAGGCCCCGCCCTCGCGCGTGACCACCGACGCCGGCCCCGTGCAGTCGCTGGCGGTGGACGCCTCGGGAACGCGCGTCGCGATCGGCAGCGCCACGGTCGTCGCCGTGTACGACATCACGGTTCGGGGCGGGCCGCGCAGGGTCGCGACGCTCCCCGTCGACACGACGGCGCAATCGATCGTGTTCCGGCCGGGTACCGCCGAGTTGGCAGTGGGGACCGCGACGTCGACGGTGCTGCGATGGTCGTACGAGACGTCGGCGCCACCGACTCGGCTCGACCTCCCCCGTGCCGGCAACACCGTCGTGGACTACACACCCGATGGTCGTCGCCTGGTGGGCGCCGGGAACGGACGCGCACTCGCCGTGTGGGACACCGTCACGGGCGACGCCCTGTTCGCCGTCCCGTTCGACGGCTCGACCTATCGCTATCTCGATCTCGACGTGGCGCCGGACGGAACGACGCTGGCGGCGGGAACCACCGGGCGGGAGGTTCGGCGGTGGACGATCGGCGGAGACGGCACGCTCACCGACCTCGCGCCCTTGGGCGGGTTCGGCAGCTACGTCACGACGGTCGCCTTCGACCTCACCGGTCAGTTCTTCGCCGCGGGCAGTGCGGACGCGTCCACGGTCGTGTGGCAGGCACGCACCGACGACGAGGTGACGACTCTTCCCGGTCCCGCGAACGTCGGCAGCGTCGCGTTCGGTGGCACCGGATCGCTGATCACGTCCGACGGAGGTGGGACCACCCGGCGATGGCGCGTACCCGGCCCCGACTTGCCCGGACCGACGGCGAGCGTCTTCACCCTGGTCCACCGGCAGGGTGGCCCGTCGGTGCTCGCCGGTGTCGGACAGCGTGGCGACGGCGCCGTGATGTGGCCGGCCGGGACCGGTGGCGTCGAGCCGACGCCGACGACGCTGCGTCCCGGTCCGGGGGTGGTGTACACCGGTGCGTCGGCGCTGAGCTGGGACAGCTCGACGGCAGCGGTCGGTACCAGTACCGGTGGCGTCGAGACGTGGGACGTCACCGACCCCGCACGGCCGGCGCGGCTCGGCGCGATCGACGGCGTGGTGCCGCTGCTGGTCGGCGGTCTCGCGTTCACCGCCGACGACCGGTACCTGCTGCTCTCCCAGCAGGACGCGCCCGACATCGCGGTTCTCGATCTGATCGACCCCGCCGCCCCTCGCGCGGTGTCGACGTTCACGGTGACCGGTCTGCCGTCGCTGTCGGTATTCCGGAAGGACCGTGCGGTCGTGCACGTCGCCACGTCGGCCGCCACCGTCGAGTCGTGGGACCTGACGGATCCGGTCCGCCCGGTGCGGATAGGACAGCTGGCGGGATTGCCGGCCGGTGCCAATGCGGTCACGCTGTCGGCCGACGATTCGGTGCTGGCCGTCGGCACCGCGGACGGGACCGTCACCCTCGTCGAGGCGGCCGATCCGGCGCGGATGAGAGCGCTGGGCAGCACCGCCGCCGACACCGAGGTGTACTCGTTGGCGTTCGATGCGGACGACGGACGGCTGGTGGGAGGAACATCGATCGACTCGGCGTGGATCTGGGACGTGCGTGATGCGACCGAGCCGCGGCCCTACGCAGCGCTGAGTGCGACCGGCGAGCGGGTCTACGACGCGGTCTTCGTCGGTGTGGACGCCGTGGTGGCGGGGGGCGTGGGTGGCAGAGTGCGGCAGTGGACGATCGATCCCGAGTCCGCGGTCGAGGACCTCTGTGCGCGAGCGGGTACGCCGGTCACCGAGCCGGAGTGGGCGGCCCTGCTGCCGGGCGTGGACTACGCCCCGCCGTGCGACCGAGAAGGGCCCCGCTCCCCCCGGTGACCGCCGGAACGTCTGCCGTCGATCCGCGCCCGAAGCGCCTGCCGGGCGGACGGCCAGTCGTCGTCCGTCATGGAGAACAACGCGGTGGTGCGCCACGACCCGTCGGTCCGCTGCCGGTGCTTGCGCAACAGCCCCTCGAAGGTCGCTCCGAGGGCCGCGATGGCGGCGCGTGACTGCACGTTCTGGTCGTCGGTGTGCCACTCCACGCGCACAGCGCCGCGCGCGAAGGCCCGGTCGAGCAACAGCAGCTTCGCCTCGGGATTGATCGCGGTGCCCTGCGCGGACGTCGAGAGCCACGTGTAGCCGATCGCCAGACTTCGATGGGCGGGGTCGATCAGGTAGTACGACGTGGTGCCGACGGGATCACCCGCGGCGGTGCGTTGCAGGAACGGTTGCCGTGTGGGGTCGGTGAGGGCCGCGTCGATGTACGCCGCGGCGTCGTCGCGGGTGCGGATCGGCGCGCTGGTCCACCGGAAGAGGGCCTCGTCGTCCGCGGCCGCGACCAGCTCGTCGACGTGGTCGGCCGTCAGCGGCTCGAGCGTGACGTGATCGCCGCGCAGGGGTTCGTGCTCGATCCAGGGACTCATACCGGGACCTCCTCGGGTTCCGCACGGCGGACGGCCGGGCGGGGCCGGTGGTCGGCGGGCGTCCGCATCGTCGCGCGGGCGAAGAGGACGAGCAGGATCAGCAGCAGGGCGGTGCGTCCCCAGACGCCCAGCACCACCAGGGTCTCCTCGGACCGGGCGTCCTGCCCCGCGGCGAGGGCGGCGAACCACCGGAACACCCCGACACCGACCGCCACGTCCGTCAGCAGGTACGCCCCGACCACGGGCCACGGCACGCGCAGCAGCACGAAGAACGGCAGGATCCAGAGGGTGTACTGCGGGGAGTGCACCTTGTGGAACAGCAGGAAGCCGGTGAGCATGACGGCGCTCGTCTGCACCCAGGGGTAGGAGCCGACGGCGGCGAGGCGGCGTCGACCGACCCACAGCGCGCCGGCGAAGGACAGCAGGACCAAACTCGGGGACAGCAGATCGACCGCCGACTGGAACGCGGCGTCGTCGGCGGCGCTCACCTCCGGCGTGGCACCGGGCGTCTCGAAGAGGTACCGCACACCCCAGTACCAGATCGAATTGGTGGTGATGTCCGCCTGCCGCAGGCTCTGGAACGCGAACGACGCCCGCCACCCGTCGAATCCCGCGACGGCGAACGGCACGTTGATCGCGGCGACGGTGATGCCGGCCGCAGCGAGCACGCCCAGAGCACCGCGCACGTCGCGACGATTCCGCTCCGTCTCGCCGTACAGGACGTACGCCGCGAGCGGCAGCACGAACGCGCCGGGATAGAGCTTGAGACAGAAACCGACGCCGAGCAGCACGGCGGCGATCACCGCGCGCAGGCGGAGCGGGAGCCGCGTCGCCATCACGGCCACCGCACCGACGGCCGTCGAGACCACCGGCAGTTCCCAGTTGTGAAAGGCGTACATCACCAGCGCGGGGCTCGCCGACCAGATCAACGCGACGCGCCCACCGAGTCGCCCGAGCATCCACGCGGTGAGAGCGCCGAACGGGGCGAGCAGCACGGCGGACCACGCGAGGAAGTCCGCGTCCGTGTCGCTCGCCAGGCCGCCGAGCCACATCAGCATGCCGCTGAGCACCGGGTACTCGACCGTGCCGCCGGTCAGGGAGCCGTCCGGGGCGATCGCACCGCCGACGTAGGGAAACAGGTGGAGGTCGATGCCACGGTCCAGCCACAGGAACTGGATGTCGGAGTAGCAGACGGCGGAGTCCTTGATGCGGTCGAACGCTTCGCTGCGCCCCGCGGCGTCGAACGGCGGTCCTGCACACCGGGCCTTGTTGAGATACCCGAGCGCCATCGTCATCACCGCGACGACCGTGACCGACGCGGCCACGAGGGGGCTCGCGCGGCGACGGGTCTCCATGCGGTCAGCCTAGGTGGCGGACGCGGGTGCGGGCGTCCGTCGGGGGTCGCGGATTTCTGTCGCGGCAGGTCGGGCAGGTACCCTGGGCGGGTTGCTGACGCAACGACCCTCCTGTCACGGATCGTCCGTGACCGTTTCACAGTCCATAGGAGGTGATGAGGTCTCATGCGTCATTACGAACTGATGGTCATTCTCGACCCCAACCTGGACGAGCGCACCGTCGCCCCGTCGCTGGATACGTTCCTCAACGTCATCCGCAAGGACGGCGGCAAGATCGACAAGGTCGATGTGTGGGGTAAGCGCCGTCTCGCCTACGAGATCGAGAAGCACTCCGAAGGTATCTACGCCGTCATCGACATCGATGCCGAGCCTGCTTCGGTGTCCGAGCTCGATCGTCAGCTGGGCCTGAACGAGTCCGTTCTGCGCACCAAGGTTCTCCGCCGCGGCAAGTGACCTTCCTTGTCGGCGCCCGCCCCTAGGCTGGCGGCGGACACGACACTGCAGGCACTGACGAGGTACGAGAAAGAGGAATCATGGCAGGCGAAACCGTCATCACCGTCGTCGGAAACCTGACGGCCGATCCCGAACTTCGATTCACCCCCGCCGGTGCGGCGGTCGCGAACTTCACCGTCGCGTCCACTCCCCGCACCTTCGATCGCCAGACCAACGAGTGGAAGGACGGCGACGCGCTGTTCCTCCGCTGCAACATCTGGCGTGAGGCAGCGGAGAACGTCGCCGAGTCCCTGACTCGCGGCGCCCGGGTGGTCGTCACGGGTCGGCTCCGGCAGCGTTCCTTCGAGACGCGTGAGGGTGAGAAGCGCACTGTCGTCGAACTCGAGGTCGACGAAGTCGGCCCTTCGCTCCGCTACGCGACGGCCAAGGTCAACAAGGTCAGTCGTGGTGGTGGCGGCGGCGGAGGCGGGTTCGGTTCCTCCGGTGGGTCGGGCGGATCGCCTCGTGCCGCGTCCGGTGGCAGCTCGCAGAACGACGATCCCTGGGGCAGCGCCCCGCAGGCATCGGGCTCGTTCGGCGGCGGCAACCGTGGCGGGGACGACGAACCGCCGTTCTGACCGGCACCCCAACACACGTTTCACATCTGATCTGGAGATCGACCATGCCCAAACCGCCGTTGCGCGACAAGGTGATCAAGAAGAAGGTCTGCACCTTCTGCAAGGAAAAGAACACGTCCATCGACTACAAGGACACGACGCTGCTGCGTAAGTACGTCAGCGATCGCGGCAAGATCCGCGCTCGTCGTGTCACCGGCAACTGCGTCCAGCATCAGCGGGACATCGCCATCGCAGTCAAGAACTCGCGTGAGGTGGCCCTGCTGCCCTACGCCGCGACTGCGCGATAAGGGGAAAGGGAAACCATGAAGCTCATCCTCACCGCTGATGTCGACAACCTCGGTGCGCCCGGCGACACCGTGGAGGTCAAGGACGGATACGGGCGGAACTACCTGCTGCCTCGCGGCCTGGCCATCGTGGCCACCCGTGGCGCGCAGAAGCAGGTCGACGGCATCCGTCGTGCGCAGGAAGCCCGCGCCGTGCGCGGTCTCGACCACGCCAACGAGCTCAAGCAGGCCATCGAGGGCCTCGACTCCGTGTCGCTGACGGTGCGTACCGCCGGCGATTCGGGCAAGCTCTTCGGCTCGGTCACTGCCGCCGACGTCGCCGCCGCGCTCAAGTCCGCCGGTGGCCCCACCGTCGACAAGCGCAGCGTCGAGCTGCCGAAGTCCCACATCAAGTCCGTCGGCAAGCACCGCATCACGGTCGCGCTGCATCCCGACGTCACCGCTGCGTTCGATCTCGAGGTCACCGCTTCGTAGGTCCGCGCCCAGCGCTGTACGACGCCCCGGTTCGCTGTCACGGCGGGCCGGGGCGTCGTCGTGTCCGGACTCGGTCTCCGAAACAAGGCGCGCGTCCGGATTCGGCGAGTGTGAGCCCCGTCATGTTGATAACTTCGGTCCTTCGCGACCCGACACGCCCGACTTGTCAACTCCCAGAGACACGCCGACACCGAGTCGATCCCCAGGCAAAGAACTTCATGAACAGCCTCTGACCTGCTCATTCCACTGAAACTTTCTTGCTGCTCCCCAGGCTGTCCACAGGTGGTCAACACCGTGTCCTGCCGTTTGCACATTTCATCCCCGGGTCGGTCCACACGCCCCTTTGCGCAGCCGATTCCCAGCCCCTAACGTCCCTCCGGCACCGATCTCGAGCCCGCTGGATCGGCCGTCGTGTCGGTGCGCAGAGGTACACAGTCCCGGGGGAACACCCCGCGACACCGGCGGTCCGGATGCGGCCGTCGACCCGAACGAGAAGGCGGCGAATTTCTGTGGCTGTGGTGGACGATCGCGGGTCGAGCGACTACTCCGGCCCGTCCGAGCCGCCCGGTGAGGACTTCGGCCGTCAGCCTCCGCAGGACATGGCGGCGGAGCAGTCGGTGCTCGGCGGCATGCTGCTGAGCAAGGACGCGATCGCCGACGTGCTCGAGATCCTGCGGCCCGGTGACTTCTACCGTCCGGCCCACCAGATGGTCTACGACGCGATCCTCGACCTCTACGGCCGCGGCGATCCGGCCGACCCGGTGACGGTCTCGGCCGAGCTGGAGCGCCGCGGCGAACTCAAGCGCATCGGTGGGCCGCCCTACCTGGTCACGCTGACGCAGACGGTGCCGACGGCGGCCAACGCCTCGTTCTACGCCGAGATCGTCGTCGAGAAGGCCATCCTGCGACGGCTGGTGGAGGCCGGCACGCGCATCGTGCAGTTCGGCTACGCCGGCGCCGACGGCCAGGACGTCTCCGAGGTGGTCGACCGCGCCCAGGCCGAGGTGTACGAGGTCACCGAACGCCGCACCGCCGAGGACTTCGTGCAGCTCGAGGAGCTGCTGCAGCCCACGATGGACGAGATCGACTCCATCGCCAGCCGCGGCGGAATGTCCAACGGTGTCCCCACCGGCTTCACCGAGCTCGACGAGGTGACCAACGGTCTGCACCCCGGGCAGATGATCATCGTGGCGGCGAGGCCCGGTGTCGGAAAGGCCCTCGCGCTCGACACCCCCCTGCCGACCCCGACGGGTTGGACCACCATGGGCGAGGTCGAGGTGGGCGATCACCTGATCGACGCGTCGGGCCGCGCGACGCGCGTCGTCGCCGCAACGGACGTCATGATCGGTCGCCCCTGCTACGAGGTGGAGTTCTCCGACGGGACGGTCATCGTCGCCGACGCGGAACACCAGTGGCTCACCGACACCCGGGCGTCGCGCAAGTCCGCGCAGGCGGCGGCCACGCAGTACAACGGCTACCGCAACCAGCGCACGTTCGCCGAGGTGCGCACCACCGAGGAGATCGCCGCGACCGTCCGGTGCGCGACCAAGGACGGGCGCACCAACCACTCGGTGACCAACACTGCGCCGCTGCAGTTCGATGAGGCCGACCTGCTGGTGCCGCCCTACACGCTCGGTGCCTGGCTCGGCGACGGCACCAGCGCGTGCGCGCAGATCACGTCGGACGATCCCGAAATCGTCGCCCGCATCGAGAGCGAGGGGTTGGTGACGGTGCAGTCGGGGTCCGCCGACCGGCGCTACTCGATCCAGCTGCCGCCGCCCCCGCCGGTCCTGCCTCGCGCGTGCGCCGTGTGCGGAACGCTCTTCGTTCCGTTCCCGCTCCATGTTCGGACGTGCGGACAGTCGTGCGGTGGAAAAGCGCGGTTCACGACGGTCGCGACGCGGGAGCCGCGGTGTTCGGTGTGCGGCGAGCTGTGCACCGGGTCGCAGATGTGCCAGCGGTGCCGCGATCGGGTCGGGACGGTGCAGGCGCGCCTCCGCACCGTCGGGGTCCTGAACGACAAGCACATCCCGATCGAGTACCTGCGCGCGTCCGAGGCGCAGCGCCGCGCCCTGCTGGCCGGCCTGTTGGACACGGACGGAACCGTGACCGGTGGTGGGAGCGTGCAGTTCAGCGTCACTCACGAGCGGCTCGCGATGGACGTCGCCGAGCTGATCGTCAGCCTCGGGTACCGCGTTCAGATGTCGACCAGGGCGGTGAAGGGCCGACGCGAATCCTCGTCGACCGCGTTCACGCTGACCTTCGCGACGGACGAGCAGGTCTTCGGGCTGACGCGGAAGGACGTGCTGCACAAGCAGCGCCGCAAGGCGGTCGGAACAGCGCGGTCGTCGAGCCGCATGATCACGGCCGTCCGGAAGATCGAGTCGGTCCCGGTGCGATGCGTGGAGGTCGACAACGCCGACCACCTGTACCTCGCGGGCCGGTCGATGGTGCCGACGCACAACTCCACGCTCGGTATGGATTTCATGCGCTCGTGCTCCATCAAGCACGGCATGGCGAGTGTCATGTTCTCCCTCGAGATGAGCCGCACGGAGATCGTGATGCGTCTGCTCTCGGCCGAGGCGAAGATCAAGCTGGGCGACATGCGCTCGGGCAAGATGACCGACGACGACTGGACGCGCCTCGCTCGCCGCATGAGCGAGATCAGCGAAGCGCCGCTGTTCGTCGACGATTCGCCGAACCTCACCATGATGGAGATCCGCGCGAAGGCCCGACGGCTCAAGCAGCGGCACGACCTCAAGCTGATCGTCATCGACTACCTGCAGCTGATGTCGTCCGGCAAGAAGGTCGAATCGCGCCAGCAGGAGGTCTCGGACTTCTCGCGTTCGCTCAAGCTGCTGGCCAAGGAACTCATGGTCCCCGTGGTGGCGATCTGTCAGCTCAACCGTGGTCCCGAGCAGCGCACCGACAAGAAGCCGATGGTGTCCGACCTGCGTGAGTCCGGCTCCCTGGAGCAGGACGCCGACATGGTCATCCTGCTCTACCGCCCCGACGCCACCGAGCGCGACGACCCGCGCGGCGGTGAGGCGGACCTGATCCTGGGCAAGCACCGTAACGGCCCGACGGCCACCATCACGGTGGCCCACCAGCTGCACCTGTCGCGGTTCGTGGACATGGCGCGGGGGTAATGCGTCGGATCGTGAAGTCTCGGCCCCGGATACCGGGGCCCGGATTTCACGATCCGCCCTTCGTCCTCACAACCCCGCGTCGAAGGTGACCACGACGTCGTCGACCACCTTCATGGCCCCGAACATCTGCGAATAGGGCTCGATGCCGAAGTCGGTCTGGGTGACGGTGGTCTCGAAGGACGCCCGCCACCGCTCCTCTACCCGCGCCACCCGCAGGTCGACGGTATGGGGACGCTCGGTGCCGTGGACGGTGAGCGTCCCTGTCAGCCGATAGCCCTCGTCGGTGCCCGTCACCTCGGTGGTGACGTACCGGATGGTCGGGAAGTCCTTGCTGTGCAGCGTCTTCAGCGCGTTGGACCGGGCCATGGCCTTCTCCGGCCCGAACATCGGCGTGACCCCGCCCTCGCCGTGCGTGACGGTCAGCGAGTCCACGTCCACCGTCACGTCCACGCCGACCAGTTCGCCGGCCTTCTCCGAGACGGTGGCGGTCCACTCGCGCATCACCAGGGTCAACCGATGCCCCATCGACGACGCCTTGCCGGTGACGCCGGTCCGTACTTCGAGGACGTTGTCGTCGGAGGCTCGGAGGGTCCGCGTGTCGGTCATCTTCGGACTGTAGCCACGCAGAGCACGGACTACTCGAGGGCGCGCGGGAAGCCGCCCGCCCGGCCGAGCAGTGCAGGTACGTCCTCGCCGAGGGCCGAGCCCAGCCAGCCCGCCGCGTCGACCAGCTGCGCCATGTCGACATCGGTGCGCACGCCGGACCGGTCGAGCGCGTAGATCAGGTCCTCGGAGGCGATGTTGCCCGTCGCCGCGGGGGCGAAGGGGCAACCACCGAACCCGCCGATCGACGCGTCCAGCGCCGACGCTCCCGTTTCGAGCGCGGTGAGGGCGTTGGCGTAGCCGGTGTTGCGGGTGTTGTGGAAGTGCCAGCGCTGCGGAACGCCGGGGGCGTTCGCGGTCGCGACCTCCGCCAGCGTGCGCACCTGTGCGGGAACACCGACGCCGATGGTGTCGGCGATCGCGATCTCGGACGGCTCGGCCTCGGCGACCCGCGCGAGGATCCGACCGATGTGCGCGGGATCGACCTCGCCGGAGAACGGGCACCCGAACGACGCCGCCACGGTGACCGTCGCGAACACCCCGGCGGCCCGGGCATCGCGCACGATGTCGACGGCGGCCGCGATGCCCTCGTCGACCGAGCAGCCCTGGTTGCGACGGCTGAACTCCTCGGTGGACACGACCACCACGTTGACCTCGTCGACGGCGGCGGCGAGTGCACGGTCGAGCCCGCGCCGGTTGAGCACCAACCCGATGTACGACGCCCCGCGGTCGCGTGGGAGCCCGGCCATCACGTCCTCGGCGCCGGCCATCTGCGGCACGCGGGCGGGATTGACGAAGCTCACCGCCTCGACGCGGCGAACGCCGGCGTCCAGAGCGCGCACGATCAGCTCGATCTTCTGCTCCACCGACAGGACGGTCTTCTCGTTCTGCAGCCCGTCGCGCGGGCCGACTTCCACCAGTTCCACCGCAGTCATGCGTCGATGGTCCACCTCGCACGGGTTGCATGCAATAGCGGAGCGAATATCGCTGTAAACCGGGACAAGGCGCGATTGCCGCCCTACATTGTGAACAATCCTCGACCTCGAAGGCGGATCGATCGATGACCAGGGCAGTGGACAGGGTGTACGCGCACCTCCGGGACGGCATCGTCGCGGGCTCGTACGAGCCCGGGTCCCGGCTCGGTGAGGTGGAGATCGCCGAGCTCACGGCCACGTCCCGCACGCCGGTGCGAGAAGCCCTCCGTCGACTCGAGATGGAAGGCCTGGTGGAGGTGCTCCCCCACCGTGGGGCGCGGGTGCGGTCCTGGACCGCCGACGACCTCGACGAGATCTACGACCTCCGCATGAACCTCGAAGCCATGGCGGCGTCCCGTGCCGCACGCCGAATCGAGGACAAGGACGTCGACCGCCTCGACGAACTCTGCGACCTCATGGAGGCCGCGGCCGCGCAGGGCGCCGAGCAGCGGCTCGACCTCATGGCGCAGCTGAACGACGAGTTCCACGCCATCGTGCGCACCGCCGCGGCGAGCAGCCGCCTGGTCTCGATGCTCGGCGCCGTGATCCAGCTGCCGCTGGTGATGCGGACGTTCCATCGCTACGCGCCGGGCGACCTCTCCCGCAGCCATGCCCATCACCGCGACCTGGTCGCTGCCCTGCGGGCACGCGACGAGACGTGGGCCGACTCCGTGATGCGCGCGCACGTCCGCGCGGCCAAACACGTTCTGCTGCAGTCCCTCGCACCCCCCGAAAACCCCGACACCACCCAGGAGCCCCGACGATGACCGAACCCTCCCCCGGCCCCCTGTCCGACCTCCGTGTGGTGGAGATGGGTCAGCTCCTCGCCGGGCCCTTCTGCGGCCAGTTGCTCGCCGACTTCGGCGCGGAGGTGATCAAGCTGGAAGCCCCCGGAGTCGGGGACCCGATGCGCCAGTGGGGCCGCGAGAAGCCGCACGGCCGGTCGCTCTGGTGGCCGGTGGTGGCGCGCGGCAAGAAGTCGGTCACCTGCAACCTCCGCAGCGAGGAGGGCCAGGACCTGGCGCGCCGCATCATCGCCGACGCGGACATCGTCGTCGAGAACTTCCGTCCCGGCACGCTCGAGCGGTGGGGGCTGGGGTTCGAGCAGCTCCGCGAGATCAACCCGCGGCTCATCATGGCGCGGGTGACGGGCTACGGCCAGAACGGCCCCTACGCCCCACGCGCCGGTTTCGGCTCGATCGGCGAGGCGATGGGCGGAATCCGGTACGTCACCGGCAATCCCGATCAGCCGCCGTCGCGGGCGGGCATCTCGCTGGGTGACTCGCTCGCCGCCGTCTTCGCGACCATCGGCGTCCTGTCCGCCCTGCACCACCGCGAGAACAGCGGGCGCGGCCAGCTCGTCGACTCCGCGATCTACGAGGCCGTCCTCGCGATGATGGAATCGCTGCTGCCGGAGTGGGAGATCGGCGGCTACCAGCGCGAGCGCACGGGGTCGGTCCTGCCGAACATCGCCCCCAGCAACGTCTATCCCACCGAGGGCGGCGAGATGATTCTCGTGGCGGCGAACCAGGATTCGGTGTTCTCCCGGCTCGCGACCGCGATGGGCCGCACCGATCTGATCGAGAATCCGAAGTACCGCGACCACGCCTCGCGCGGGGTCAACATGGAGGAACTCGACGACCTCATCGGCGAGTGGACCACCGCGCAGAAGACCGACGACGTGCTCGAGATCCTCCACGAGGCCGGGGTGCCCGCCGGCCGGATCTACACGGCGCGAGACATGTTCGCCGATCCGCACTTCGCCGCGCGCGAGGCCATCGTCCGACTCGCCCACCCCGAACTCGGCGACATCCCCATGGCCGGGGTCGTGCCGAAGCTCAGCGACACTCCCGGATCGGTCCGACACGCCGGACCCGAACTGGGCGAACACAACTCCGACGTCTACGGCCGCCTGCTCGGCCTGTCCGACGCCGACCGCGACGCTCTCGCCGCCCGCGGCACCATCTGACCACCCCGAGACCGGAAACCGGGAGAACCCCCATGCGCTATCGACTCGGCGTCGACGTCGGCGGCACCTTCACCGACGTGCTCCTGCTCGAAGAATCCACCGGCACCACCTACCGCGCCAAGACGGCCTCGACACCGTCGGATCAATCCATCGGCGTCCTGAACGGCATCGCCAAGGTGTGCGACGAGGCGGGGATCGACCCGTCGGACGTCGGCCAGGTGCTGCACGGCACCACCGTCGCCACCAACGCGATCCTCGAGGGTCGCGGCGCGCGGGTGGGTCTGGTCACCACCGACGGCTTCCGCCAGGTCCTGCAGATCGCCAGATCGTTCGTGCCGGGCGGACTGGCCGGCTGGATCATCTGGCCGAAGCCCGAACCCCTGGCGGCACTGGAGAACACGGTCGAGGTAGTCGGCCGCATCGCCGCCGACGGCAGCGAGGTGACCGCCCTCGACGAGCAGCAGGCGCGGGCGCAGCTGCGCACCCTCGCGGGCGCCGGCATCGAGGCCCTGACCGTCTCGCTCATCAACGCCTACGCCAACGACGCCCACGAGAAGCAGGTGGCAGCCTGGGCGGCGGAGGAACTGCCGGGCATCCCGGTGTCGCTGTCCAGCCACGTCCTGCCCGAGATGCGGGAGTACGAGCGCACGCTCACCACCGTCGCCAACAGCTATGTCCAGCCCGAGGTCTCGCGCTACGTCCGCAACCTGGACAGCTCGCTCCAGGACCGCGGCATCACCGCTCCCCTGTCGATCCTGCGCAGCGACGGCGGCCTGGTGCAGTCCGCCAAGGCCGCGGAAGACCCGGTGTCCCTGTTGCTCTCGGGTCCGGCGGGCGGCGTGACGGGCGCCGTGTGGTTCGCCGAGCAGGCCGGGTACACCGACTTCCTCACCTTCGACATGGGCGGCACGTCCACGGACGTCGCGCTGGTGCTCGGCGGCGAGCCGCGGATCGGACGGGAGACGAAGGTCGGTGATCTGGCGGTCCGGGCGACCAGCGTCGACGTGCGGACCGTCGGCGCGGGCGGCGGCTCGATCGCCCACGTCCCGGAACTGACGAAGGCGCTGCGCGTCGGACCGCAGTCGGCGGGCGCCGATCCCGGCCCCGCCGCCTACGGGAACGGCGGGACCGCGCCCACGGTGACCGACGCCAACGTCGTACTGGGATACCTGCCGAGTGCGCTCGCGGGCGGCGAGGTCGCTCTCGACGTCGAGGCCAGCCGCCGTGCCGTCGCCACCATCGCCGACGCGATGGGCCTGGAGAGCCCCGAGGCCGCGGCGTCGGGCATCGTCGACATCGTCAACGAGAACATGTTCGGTGCCCTGCGTCTGGTGAGTGTGCAGCAGGGGTACGACCCCCGTGACTTCGCCTTGGTGTCGTTCGGCGGCGCCGGTCCGCTGCACGCCAACGCGCTCGGTCGCCTCACCGGCTCGTGGCCGGTGATCGTGCCGCCGTCCCCGGGCGTGCTCTGCGCCTACGGCGATGCGACGACGTGTGTGCGGGACGAGAGTGCCCGCACCATGATTCGCGCGTTCGCCGACCTCACCGACGACGACCTGTCGAGCGCGTTGCGCGATCTCGCCGAGACGGCGGCGCAGCGGCTCTCGGCGGAGGGTGTGCCACCCGAGCAGCAGACGGCGAAGTACCAGGTCGATCTGCGCTATCAGGGCCAGGGTTTCGAGATCCCGGTCGATGTCGACGCGGCCGCGCTGAACGGTCCGGGACTGCTGAGCACACTCGGTGAGTCCTTCGACACCGAGCATCAGCGGCTCTTCTCGTTCCTGTTGAAGAACGAGCGCGAGGTGATCAATCTCCGCGTCACGGTCAGCGGGCCGCGACCGGACGTCACGGTGGCCCCGCTGGCCGAGGCCACCGGTGACCCGGAACCGGTGTCCACCACCGAAGTCTGGATGGACGGGGAGTTCGTGACCGCCCCCGTGCACGACCGCACACGCCTGCTCGCCGGGCACGTCGTCACGGGGCCCGCCGTGATCACCGAGATGGACTCGACCACCCTGGTCCTGTCCGGACACGCCGCCACCGTGCATCCCAGCGGCAGCCTTCTCCTCGCCCCGGTGGATCACGCCGGACCCGAATCGCGCTGAGTCGCAACCCGATCAGGAGCAACCACCATGGCCACCATCGTCGAGACCTCGCAGACTCCGTTCACCACCGTTCCCGTCGATCCCATCACCCTCGACATCATCGAGAACGCGCTGCGCAACGCCCGCGCGGAGATGGACGAGGTCCTCTTCCGGACCGCGCTCTCCCCCGGCATCCGGGAACAGCACGACGAGTTCCCACTCATCGCCGACCCCAGCGGCAAGATGGTCGTCGGCCAGTTCGGGCTGTCCGTCCCGGACTTCCTGGACAACTTCGACGGCACCGTCGGCGAGGGCGACATCCTGCTCACCTCCGACCCGTACGCGTGCGGCGCCGCGATCAGCCACGCCAACGACTGGCTGATCGTCATGCCGATCTTCCACAGCGGCCGGGTGGTCGGCTGGTCGTCGATGTTCGGCCACATGTCCGACGTGGGCGGCAAGACGCCGTCGTCCATGCCGACCGACGCGCACACGATCTACGAAGAGGGCGTGATCATTCCGCCGTTCAAGCTCTACAGCGGCGGCGAGATGAACGACACCGCGCTCGACATCATCCTCAACCAGGTGCGCAAGCCCGATTGGAACCGCGCGGACCTCAACGGACTCGTCGCGGCCTGCAGCACCGCCGCCCGGCGCATCGTCGAGCTGTGCGACCGGTTCGGGGTCGACGTCTACCTCTCCGCCCTCGACGCTCTGCTCGAGCGGAACTACCAGGCGATGAAGGTGTTGCTGGCCACGCTGTTCGTCGACGGGGAGACGATCGAGTTCTCCGATTTCATCTGCGACGACGGATGTGGTTACGGCCCCTACGAACTCACCATCGAGCTGACCCGGCACGGTGAGAAGATCCACCTCGACTTCTCGAAGAACGCACCGCAGGCCGTCGGGCCGATCAACTACTTCATCAACGAGAACCTCGTGCGGATGTTCTTCGGCATCTACGTGATCACCGTCGCCGATCCCCAGATCCTGTGGAACGACGGCTTCTATCCGCTGATCGACGTCACGATCCCGGAGGACTCGTTCTGGAAACCCCGGTACCCGGCGGCGCTCAACGGCCGCAACCACGGCATCGGGCGCGTCTTCGACCTGTTCGGCGGGCTGCTCGGCAAGAACAATCCGAGCATCCTCAACGCGGCCGGCTTCTCGTCGTCCCCGCACTTCATGTACTCCGGTCACTACGACGGTGGGGCGCGCGACGGCGAGTGGTTCCAGCTGTACTCCATCGGATTCGGCGGGATTCCCGGCCGTCCGATGGGCGACGGTCCGGACGGGCATTCGCTGTGGCCGTCGTTCGTCAACATCCCGTGCGAGTACCTGGAGTCCTACTACCCGTTGCGGATCGAGCGGTGGGAGACCATCGCCGACACCGGCGGTGCGGGTCTGCACCGCGGCGGCAACGGTGTCGACGTGGCGTACCGGTTCGAGGAGCCGGGCACCATCGCGATCCACGACGACCGCTGGCTCACCTACCCGTGGGGCGTCAACGGCGGCAAACCCGGTGCGCGCGGGCGCAAGTGGATCGAGCGCGCCGACGGCACCACCGAGATCCTGGCGAGCAAGGTGCACGACGTCCCGGTGGCGCGGGGCGACGTCCTGCACTTCGTGACGTGGGGCGGCGGCGGGTGGGGCGACCCCACCGAACGGGACCCGGAGCTCGTCGCCCTCGAGGTCCGTCGCGGTCTGATCACACCGGCCGGGGCGGCGTCGGGCTACGGCGTCGTGTGCGACGCGGCCGGCACGGTCGACGTCGAGGCGACCACGGCGCGTCGTGCCGAGCTGGTCGAGGCACGCGGCGAGACCACCGTCTTCGACAAGGGGCCGGACATCGCCGAGATCCTCGCCCGCTGCGAGGAGGAGACGGGTCTGCCCGCCCCGCGTCCGCCGGTGAACGTGCGAAAAGCAGTGCGCGCGTGAGCGAGCCGATGGAGTCCTACCGCGCGTCGGGCTTCGGTGGCGAGCTGGGGCCGGGCCGACGCGCGGCGGTGCTGGTGATCGACGTCGTCCAGGCGTACCTGGTGGACTCGTCGCCGATGCGGGCGCCGGTGGACGACGCGGTGGCCGCGGCGGCACGCCTGGTGGAGGCTGCACGGGCCCGCGACGTGCCCGTCGTCTTCACGCGGGTGAGCTACGGCAAGGGAGGGGTCGACGGCGGTCTGTTCACGCGAAAGATACCGTCGCTCAGCGTGTTCGAGGAGGGGTCGGCACTGGCCGAGTTCCCGGCCGAGCCCGCCCCGCTTCCCGGCGAGGTGGTGGTGACCAAGCAGTACGCGAGTGCGTTCTTCGGCACGTCGCTCGCGGCCACGCTGACCGCGGACGGCGTCGACACCCTGTACCTCTGCGGGCTCACCACCAGCGGTTGTGTGCGCGCGAGTGCGACCGACGCCCTGCAGCACGGGTTCCGGCCGCGCGTGGTCGCCGACGCGTGCGGTGACCGGGCGGGCGGGATGCACGAGGCGAATCTGCTCGACCTGCGCGCCAAGTACGCGGACGTGATCACTCTGGAGGAGGCGGTTCTCGCGTTCGACCGCTAGCGAGGCTGCGCACGAGCGTCTCCTCGTGCTCGCGGCGTAGCCGGACGGGTGCGCGCACCAGCCAGGCCTCCACGACGACCTCGCGCAGGAGGGTCGGGGACACCGCGTCGAGGCGCAGCAGGACCGCCGCGTAGCCGTCGAAGTGCGAGACGGTGAAGAACACCGTGGGGTTCTCGGCGATCAGAGCCCGCTTCTCGCCCTCGTCGGCGACGCGGGCGCCGAGCACGGGACCGGTCGGGGCGTCGTCGCCGAGTTCGTCGAGATCCGCGGCGCCGAGCGGGCGGTCCCAGACGAACGACTTGCCCTTCACCCGCCACGCGGGCGCGCCACCGTACGAGGCGTGCTCGTCGGTCTCCGGCAGCGACAGCGCGATCCGGCGGACGTCGTCCCACTCGGCCATGACCGCAGCGTAGTGCGGTTCGCGTCAGGCCAGGGTCACGGCGACGACGGTGTTGCGGCCGCCGCGCTTGGCGTCGTAGAGCGCGCGGTCGGCGGTGTCGAGCAGCGGGGACACCGACGCCGGCGCGGCGGGTGCCCACGCGAGCCCGATGCTCACCGTGGCGGTGCGGGTGCTCAGCAGATGCAGGCGTTCGTGATCGCGGCGGATCGTGTCGGCGACGGCGGTGGCGTCCTCGTGGTCGGCCATCGGGAGCAGGACGGCGAACTCCTCACCGCCGATGCGTCCGGCGACGGCGCCGTGGGGCAGGGCGGAGAGGATGCAGCCGGCGGAGCGAACCAGGGCGATGTCCCCCGCCGCGTGTCCCATGGTGTCGTTGATCGTCTTGAAGTCGTCGAGGTCGAGCATGAGCAGCGCGACGGGCTGTGACCCGTCGACGAGGGTGTTGAGCCGCCGCTGACTGCGGCGCAGGAACGCCGCGCGCGACAGGGTGCCGGTGAGGCTGTCGTACTCGAGGTCCTCGTGCAGTTTGTTCTGCACCGCCATCCGGTCCAGCGTCACCGCCGCGACGAGCAGCGGGCCGAGCGCGACCAACGCGACCGACAGGGTGGCGACGGGACTCTGCGTGGCCTCTCCGGTGCCCAGCACCCCCACCCGCCCGGCGATCAGCAGGTTCCACCCCGCCCAGCACGCGGTGAGCAGGGCGGTCCCGGACAACGGAATTCGGGTGGCGCACCAGAGCAGCGCAGGGAGGGGAAGTGCGACCAGCAGCGGACCGTCGGCGATCATGCCCGCGATCATGAGCGTGACGGCGACGAGAACCGGAACGGCCACCGTCCAGGGGACCGAGTCGAAGTAGCGCGGCGTGGGCGGGCGCCACGGACCGCCGGCTCGGACGGACAGCAGGATCGTGGTGAGCAGGAGATAGCTGACGAACTCGGACGCGAACCATGCCGTGGGGGACACGGCGGGCGTCACGTCGACCAGTAGTCCCGAGAGGCAGGTCGCGACGGTGGCCGACACGGCCGAGGCCACGACGATCCCGATCGAGAGCCGAGCGAACGCGGTCGAGCCGGTCAGCAGGAGTGGCTCGGGGCGGCGCCAGCGGATGGTCAGGGCCCCGGCGACGACGCCGACCGCGTTGGCGGTGTTGAGCACGGCGGCGGCGTAGGGCTCGGTTCCGCTCACGAGATCCGCGGCCACGCATCCGACGAACAGGGCGAACACCGACGACGCGCGGAGGTGCCGCGGCCAGCGGACGACGAGGGCGAGCGCGACGGCGTTGGCGAACCAGATCGACGCCAGGAGACCGGGAGGCCGGGTGTGGATTCCGAGGAGGGCGACCAGGAAGACGACGACGGCCACCGACGCGGGATCGAGAATCGATCGCGGTAGGGGCGGTAGCGGCACCTTCGGCGCAGGCATCGGGAGTCCTTCGATCGAGAAGGAACCCCCGGTACCCGCCCGTCAGTGGTGACGGGTGAATCGTTCCCAGCTCAGCCGTTGTGGTCCCGCACAGTATTCATCACTGCACAGCACCGGTCCACTCTCGGCGGGTGGACTGCACACGGGACGGTCGACGCGGTCGACACTGGGCGGTATGCACATCTCGACCGGGTCGTTGTCGACTCGCCTGGCGCGCCTGTTCGTCGGACTGTTCCTGTACGGATTCTCGATGGCGATGATGATCGCCGGTGGGCTCGGACTGAACCCGTGGGACGTGCTGCACCAGGGTCTCGCGCACCGCACCGGCGCCAGCTTCGGGACGATCACCGCCTGCGTGGGTGCCGTCGTTCTCCTGCTGTGGATCCCGCTGCGGCAGCGTCCTGGCGTCGGCACCGTCGCGAACATCCTGGTCATCGCCGTGTCCGTCGACCTGGCCTCGGCGTGGCTGCCCCACGACGCGTCGCTCCCGGTGCGCTCGGCGCTGCTGGTCGGCGGTGTCGTCCTCAACGGCGTCGCCACCGCGATGTACATCTCGGCGGGCATGGGTCCGGGACCGCGCGACGGCCTCATGACGGGCATCGTGGGGCGCACCGGGTGGTCCGTTCGGGTCATCCGCACGGGCATCGAGGTGTCGGTGCTCGCGGTCGGCTGGCTCCTCGGCGGCACCGTCGGTGTGGGCACCGTGCTCTACGCGGTGGCGATCGGCCCTCTGGTTCAGCTCTCGGTGTGGCTGATGGGCCGACCGGCTCGGAGGTCTCAGTCCGCGGTCGGGTCGATCCCCGCGGCGAGCACGCCCACCGAGACGCCGTAGGGAAGGAAGCGCACCTTACGACGGGGATCGACGTTGTCCCGGTGCGCCCGCAGCGCGTCGAGCTCGGTGGCGAAGACCTGGTCGATGCCGGCCGAACCGTCGTCGTCGATCGTGTAGATCACCCACACGCCGTCGCCCTTCTCCCCGGTGGTCGCGGGGGCGGGGGCAGGAGTCGGCGCACCGGTGGCCGTGAACATGCTCGCGAGGTTCCCCAGGGGGTTTCCGCCCGTGTTCGCGTTCCGCATCGCCTGGCCCAGGAGGTCACGGAGGCCGTCGCTCGCCTCGCGGGCGACGCGCTCGAAGTCCTCGGGATCGAAGCCGAACTGTCCGTTGCCGCTCATGGTGCACCTCTCGGGGGGATCGGGATCTGCCGTTCTCCCCCGGTCAACGTGCGACGACGCTCCTGCGTTCCCCACGACCCGATTGCGGGTATGCGACACGTGCAATCCCCTGTCGACTTCCACCGGATCGAGGACTTTTCTCATGACGACGTTGCTGTTCGTGGTGACCGGCGCAGACCACTGGACCCTGAAGGACGGTTCGACGCACCCCACCGGCTATTGGGCGGAGGAACTGGTCGCCTCGCACCGGACCTTCGTCGAGGCCGGCTGGGATGTCGTCGTGGCCACCCCCGGAGGTGTGCGCCCGACCGTCGACCAGGGCTCGCTCGCCGTGGACGCCAACGGCGGAGACGAAAGCAAGGTCGCGGAACTGAAGCAGTACCTCGCCGACATCGACGACGTGCTCGCCGCGCCGGCGAAGCTCGAGGACCAGACGGCGTCGTCGTTCGACGTGGTGTTCGTCCCCGGCGGCCACGGTCCCATGGAGGATCTGGCGGTCTCCCCGGTCTTCGGTTCGCTGGTCACCGAGTTCCTCGACAGCGGCAAGGTGGTCTCGGCGGTCTGCCACGCGCCCGCTGCGCTGCTCGCGGCGGCGCGGGACGACGGCTCGTGGCCGTTCGCCGGCTACGAGCTGACCGGCTTCACCAACACCGAGGAGGAGCAGGCCGGGCTCGCCGACAAGGCGCCGTGGCTGCTCGAGACCCGGCTGCGTGAGGGTGGCGCGTCGTTCTCCTCCGGCGAGGCGTGGTCGCCGCACGTGGTGGTGGACCGCACCGTCTACACCGGTCAGAATCCCGCCTCGACCGCACCGCTGGCCGAGCGGGTGGTGGCTGCTCTGAGCTGACCCCCCCGAGGCGCGAGTTTCTCCACACGATCGCGGCGAATTCCGCGGATCGGCGGGTTCGCGGCCGATCGTGTGGCAGAACTCGCTACCGATCTCCCGGCAGAGCCGGGATGGTCGGCAGCCCCCAGTGCGCGGTGACGGCGTCGAGCGAGGCGGCGCGCTCGGCGTCGTACAGCACGTAGGGGTCGTGGATCGGCCGACCGGCAGCACCTTCGAGCCACGCGAGATCGACGGCCGCGCCGTCGGATTCGTCGTCGCGACTGCTGTCGCCGGTGAGGTTGGAGCGGAAGATCCCGGCGGCCGACGCGGGGAGGAAGTCCTCGTAGACGACGGGCGTGGCGACGGCCCATCCACCGTCGAGGAGCTCCGCGACGGTGGTCGGGACGGGCCCGTCCGGCCGCTCCGATCCGGGCGCGAGGGTGAAGTAGGCGAGGTCGGCGTCGAGCATGCCGCGTTCGGTGGCGGGGGCGGCAGCGCGCCAGTTCGCCGTGGCGTCACCGGGTTCGGTCAGCAGGCGGTCGTAGAGCGCCCGTCCGCGCGGTGTCGCGGCCAGGCCACGGGCCTCCACCTCGCCGAAGCGCACCCGGAGCGTGTCGTCGGAGATGCGCCCGTCCGGTTCACGGAAGCGCCGCGGCTCGGCCAGCGCGCGGAAGGACGTCTGGCGCAACAGCAGGTCCGGCCCACCCCAGCGCGGCGGGCCCTGAATCTCGTCGATCATCTCGATTCCGCGCGCCTGCATGCGCGCGTACAGCTCGTCGATGTCGAGCACGCGGGGTGTGAGGTGGTTGATGTGCGTGCTGGTGACGCCCCCGATGTCGGCGGCCACCGAGGAGACGCGGGAGAGTTCGGCATACCAGCTGCGATCGACCGGCTCCGGGGAGAGTGCGAACGCGGCGGTGGCGGCGGACAGGAATGCCTCGGCGTCGTCCGCGTCCAACCCGCCCTCGCGGGTCGCACGGTCCGCGAGGGCGAGCAGTGCCGGCGGGAACAGTGTTCGGCGGGAGAGGAACTCGCGGAGACGGGCGGCGAGGTCGGCCGTGAAGAACCGCCGGTCGTCGACGACGAGCAGTGAGGTGAACACCCGGAACGGGTTGCGAGCCAGCTCGTCTCGATCCACGGGGCGGAACGCGGTGGAGACCACCGGCACCGCCGCGGCCGTCTCGCGCAGGTCGTAGAACCCCACCGGAACCATCCCGAGGGCGCCGAAGACGCCGGCCACGGCGGCGAGTTCCGCGGGTGTCCCCACGCGGATCGCCCCGTGCCGCTCGGCCGTCACCCGCTCGACGGACCCGAGCCGCTGCGCCTGCGGGCCGCGTGCCGACAGGACGTCGGCGTTGACCTCGCGGGCCACGTCGACCAGCGTCGTGTAGGCGGGCACCTCCCGGCCGTAGAGCACGGACAGCCGGGCGGCGAAGGCGGCGCGCAGCGCGGTCGTGTCGTACCGGTCGCGGTGCGGCGGTGGAACGGTCATGATCGGCAGCCTGTCACCTCGCGAGCAGTGCCGCCGCGCGATCGACGAGGTCGAACAGGGGCTGCGGGACGACGCCGAGGGCGAGGGTGACGGCGGCGGCCGCGCTCACGACCACGGTGACCCCCGGGCCGGCGTCGACGGTGGGCGGGGACCCCTCCGCCGGGGTGAAGAACAGCACCACGATGACCCGCACGTAGAACGACGCGGCGACGGCGCTCGACAGCACGCCGATCACCACGAGCGCAGCACCGCCTTCCGACAGGGCGGCCTCGAACACCGCGAACTTGCTGGTGAATCCGCTGGTGAGCGGGATTCCGGCGAAGGCCAGCAGGAACAGGGCGAACGCTCCCGCGAGCAGCGGGGATCGGCTGCCGAGGCCCGCCCAGCGGGACAGGGTGGTGGCCGGGCCGCCGTCGTCGCGGACGGCGCACACCACGGCGAACGCGCCGAGCGTGCTGACGGCGTACGCCGCCAGGTAGAACAGCGTCGCGGCGATGCCCGCGTCCCCGGCGACGACGCCGGTGAGCAGGAACCCCGCGTGCGCGACGGACGAGTAGGCCAGCATGCGCACCACGTCGGTCTGGGTGACGGCGACGACGGCGCCCACCACCATCGTCACGATGGCCACCGCCCACAGCATCGGCCGGACCTGGTCCTCGAGTGCGGGTGCGGCGACCACGAGAACGCGGACGAGGGCACCGAACGCCGCCACCTTGGTGGCCGCCGCCATGAACGCGGTGACGGGAACCGGCGCGCCCTGGTAGACGTCGGGAACCCACGAATGGAACGGCACTGCACCGACTTTGAACAGCAGCCCGACGGCGACGAGCCCGACCCCCATGACGCCGAGCAGCGGGTCGGTCGCGGATCCGGTGGCACTCGCCTCGGCGATGCCCGACAGATCGACGGTGCCCGCGTACCCGTAGAGCAGCGCCACACCGAAGAGGAAGAACGCCGACGAGAACGCCCCGAGCAGGAAGTACTTGAGCGATGCCTCCTGGGAGAGCAGCCGGCGCCGTCGGGCCAGTCCGCAGAGCAGGTAGAGCGGCAGCGAGAGCACCTCGAGGGCCACGAACATCGTCAGCAGATCGGCCGAGGCGGGCAGGACCATCATCCCGCCGGCGGCGAACAGGGTGAGCGGATAGACCTCGGTGCGGGTGACGCGGGCGGTCACCGCGCGCGCCTCCGCGAGACTGCCGGGAACGACGGACGCCTGCGGGGTGAACGCGTCCACCCGTTCGGCTTCCGGGTGGTCGACGGTCCGGTGAGCGACCAGTGCAACGGCACCGGCGGTGACCACCACGACGATGCCCTGCAGGACCAGCGTGACGCCGTCCACGGCGAGTGCCCCCGCGACGACGACGTCCTGCGCCCCGGCCAGTCCCACGATGGCCGCGAGCGCCGCGGCGAGAGCGCCGAGGGAGAGGACGAGCTGGGTTCGGCGCCGCGCCTCGGCCGGCACGAAGGCCTCGACGAGCACCGCGACGACGGCGGCGGCGAGCACGATGATCATGGGGGACAGCAGGGCGTACTCGACGGACGGAGTCGGAACGGTCACGGTGCTGCCACTCCTTGCTCGGCCGGCTGGACCGAGGTGCGGTCCACGGCGGGGGTGATGACGTCGAGCATCGGCTTGGGGTAGACCCCGAGTCCGATCACGAGCACGAGAAGTGGTGCGACGACGACGAGTTCGCGGGGGACCAGGTCTCGGATGCGCCGGTCGGCCTCGGTGGTCGGTCCCGTCATGACCCGTTGGTACAGCCACAGGATGTACACCGCGGACAGGACCAGCGCGACGGCGGCGACGACCGCGGCGGCCTCGTACCGCGCGTAGGTGCCCACCAGGACCAGGAATTCGCTGACGAACGGGGCGAGTCCCGGCAGCGACAGGGTGGCCAGGCCGGCGACGAGGAACGTGCCGGCCAGGACGGGCGCCGTGCGGCCGACGCCGGCGTACTCGGCGATCTCGGCGGTGCCCCGGCGGGCGACCAGGAAGCCGGCCACGAGGAACAGTGCGGCCGTGGCGATGCCGTGATTGAGCATGTACAGCGTCGACCCGGCCTGGGCCTGTGCGGTGAGGGCGAAGATGCCGAGCACGATGAACCCGAAGTGCGAGATCGACGTGTAGGCGATGAGGCGCATCATGTCCGTCGAGCCGATCGCGAGAATCGCCCCGTAGACGATGCCGATCACCGCGAGCCCGACGATCCACGGCGCGAACATGGCCGACGCGTCGGGGAAGAGTTGCAGGCAGTAGCGCAGCATGCCGAACGTCCCCACCTTGTCGACGATCGCCATCATGAGAACCGCAGTGGCCGGGGTGGATTCGACGGCCGCACCCGGCAGCCAGGTGTGCAGCGGCCAGAGCGGCGCCTTGACCGCGAAGGCGACCAGGAAGCCGAGGAAGAGGGCGTTGATCACGGCGGGACTCGCGCCGAGATCGCCGGTGGCGGCGGCGTCGGCGATCGCGCGCACGTCGAAGGTCCCGGCCGAGAACGGTGACCCCTCGGCGGCGGTGACCGCGTACAGGCCGATGACCGCCGCGAGCATCACCAGGCCACCGGCGAGGTTGTAGAGCAGGAACTTCACCGCGGCGGCCCGTGCGGCGCCGACTCGCGGACCGAAGCCGCCGATGAGGAAGTACATCGGCACGAGCATGGCCTCGAAGAACACGTAGAACAGCAGGATGTCGAGGGAGAGCAGCGAGACCAGCACCATCGACTCGACCACGAGGATCAGCGCCACGTAGGTGTGCGGGCGGCGGGACACCGCGCCGTGTTCTCCGTTCGTCGGCGCGACGTCCCGCCACCCGGCGAGCAGCAGCAGCGGCACCAGGACCGTCGTCAGCAGCACCAGGGTCAGTGCGACGCCGTCGACACCGAGGACGTACCCGGCACCGAATCGCGGGATCCAGGTGGCGGATTCGACGAACTGGTAACCCATGGCGCCGGGAACGAAGCGCACGGCGACCACCGCGGACAGCGCGAGCGCGGCGAGGGAGAAGGCCAACGCGACGACCCGGGCGGCGCCGGCGGACCCGCGCGGGACGATCAGGGCGCCCGCGGCGCCGAGCAGGGGCAGGACCCAGAGAGCGGTCAGCATGTCAGGACCCCGATCCGAGTGCGAGCGTGACGGCGAGGACCAGGACGGCGCCGCCGAACATCGACAGGGCGTAGGTGCGGACGAATCCGTTCTGCAGCAGCCGAAGTCGGTCCGAGGCGGCGCGCACGGTGGTCGCCACGGCACCGACCGCGCCGTCCACACCGACCTCGTCGAGGCGGACGATGCCGGCCGTGAGCCGCTGACCGGGGCGCATGGCGATCGCCTCGTTGAGGTCGTCACCGTAGAGATCGCGACGGGCGGCGCGGGTGAGACGGCTCCCCGTCGGGGCAACGAGCGGGACGTCGCGGCGGGCGTACTGGCGGACGGCGAGACCGACGCCGACCGCCACGGTGAGAAGGACGACGGTCGTCACCATCCAGACGGGGACGAGGTGTGCGGGCTCGTGCTCGCCGACCACCGGGGCCAGCCACTCCGAGAGCCGATCCCCGACGGCCAGAACGGCTCCGGCGCCGACGGACCCGATCGCGAGGATCGCCATCGGCGCGGTCATCGAGGCGGGAGCCTCGTGGGGGTGCACAGAGGCGGGAGCCTCGTGAGGGTGCACCTCGTCGGCGTTCCAGCGGGCTCGGCCGCCGAAGGTGAGGATCATGACTCGCGTCATGTAGAACGCCGTGATGCCGGCGCCGAGAACGGTGGCGGCGCCGAGGAGGACGCCGCGCACCCCGCCCTCGTCCAACGCGGCCTCGATGATGCCGTCCTTCGACCAGAACCCCGCGAACGGGGGCACGCCGATGATGGCGAGATAGGCCAGGCCGAACGTGACGGCGGTGACGGGGAGGACGCGCGCGAGTCCGCCGTAGCGCCGCATGTCGGTCTCGTCGTTCATCGCGTGCATCACCGAACCGGCGCCGAGGAACAGGCCCGCCTTGAAGAAGCCGTGCGTCAGCAGGTGCATGATCGCGACGGCATATCCGGCGGGACCGAGTCCGGCGGCGAGCACCATGTAGCCGATCTGGCTCATCGTCGACGCCGCGAGCGCCTTCTTGATGTCGTCCTTGGCGCAGCCGATGATCGCGCCGACCAGCAGCGTCACCGCGCCGACGGCCACCACCGCCGTCTGCGCGGCGGGCGCGGCCTCGAAGATCGCGCCGGACCGGACGATGAGGTACACCCCGGCCGTCACCATCGTGGCCGCGTGGATCAGGGCGGACACCGGGGTGGGGCCCTCCATCGCGTCACCGAGCCACGACTGCAGGGGAACCTGCGCCGACTTGCCGCAGGCGGCGAGGAGCAGGAGCAGTCCGAGCGCCGTCGTGGTGCCCTGGCCGAGTTCGGTGCCGACCGCGGCGAACACCGCGTCGTAGGAGACCGACCCCACCTCGGCGACCATGATCATGAGGGCGACGGCCAGTCCGATGTCCCCGACCCGGTTGACGACGAAGGCCTTGCGCGCGGCGGTGGCCGCGGACGGCTTGTGGGACCAGAACCCGATGAGCAGGTACGACGCGAGCCCGACGCCTTCCCACCCGAGGTAGAGGCCGAGGAAGTTGTCGGCCATGACCAGGACGAGCATCGCGGCGACGAACAGATTCAGGTAGGCGAAGAACCGGCGCCGGTGCGGATCGTCGCGCATGTAGGCCATGGAGTAGACGTGGACGAGACCGCCGACCCCGGTGATGAGGAGGACGAAGCAGATCGACAGCGGGTCGAGGGCCAGGCCGAAGTCGACCGACAGCTCGGGGGCGGGGACCCAGGAGAACAGGACGGTACCGACGCGGCGCTCGTCGATCGGCCGACCCAGCATGGTGACGAACGCGGCCACCGCGAGCCCGAAGGATGCGAACACCACCGCGGTGGCGACGACGTGTCCCCACCGGTCGGTCCGACGACCGCCGAGCAGGAGTGCCGCGGCGCCGAGCAGCGGCAGGCCGGGGAGCAGGGCGACCGAGGTGCCCACGTCAGAACTTCAGCAGACTGTCGTCGTCGACCGAGACGGATCGACGGGATCGGAAGATGGCCATGATGATCGCCAGACCCACCACCACCTCGGCGGCCGCGACCACCATGGTGAAGAAGGCGAAGACCTGGCCGTCGACCTCGCTGCGGGTGCGGGCCACGGTGACGAAGGCCAGGTTGGCCGCGTTGAGCATGAGCTCCACGCACATGAACACCACGATGGCGTTGCGCCGCAGCAGGACTCCGGACGCCCCGATGGTGAACAGCGCCGCGGCGAGGTAGAGATAGTGGTCGGGATTCACGGCTGCCTCCCGTCGGTCGGGTTGCGGAACTGGCGTCCGACGGACGTGGGCGCCGGGGCGCCGTCGGGCAGTCGCGCCGGCCGGTCCACGCCGTTGTGCCGGGCGTAGACGCCGGGGCTCGGCAGCGGCGTCACGCGATCACCGCGGCGGAACCGCTCCTGCGACAACTGCTTCTGGGTCTTCGCGGTGCCCACCTGGTCCCGGTGCGTCAGCACCATCGCCCCGATGGTCGCGGTGATCAGGAGGGCGCCGGTCAGCTGGAACGCCCAGACGTAGCGCACGAAGATCAGCTCGGCCAGGGCTTCCACGGTGCCGACGCCCGCGCCCCCACCGGTGGAGCCCGTGAACCCGCTGAACCCGGTCAGCGAGGCGTTGCCCAGACCGCCGATCAGGAGGATGCCGAACCCGAGTCCGATCACCACGGCCGCGAGGCGATGGCCGCGGAGGTTCTCGGTGAGGGTGTCCGACGTGTCGACACCCACGAGCATGAGCACGAAGAGGAACAGCATCATCACGGCACCGGTGTAGACGACGATCTGCACCACGCCGAGGAAGACGGCACCCTGCACGATGTAGAACACCGCGAGCATCACCATCGTCGCGGCCAGGAACAGTGCGGAGTACACCGCCTTCGCGGACGCCACCACGCCGAGCGCAGCGATCACGGTGAGGGGAGCCAGGATCCAGAAGACGACCGCCTCGCCGGTCACCGCACGGTCCCGCGGTAGTAGTCCTCGTCGGTGGCGCCGTCGGCCATCGGGTGCGGCGGTGCCTCCATGCCGTCGGCGAGGGGCGCCAGCAGCTCGTCCTTGCCGTAGATCAGGTCCTCGCGGTTGTCGTCGGCCATCTCGTATTCGTTGGTCATCGTCAGCGCGCGGGTGGGGCAGGCCTCGATGCAGAGGCCGCACCCGATGCAGCGGAGGTAGTTGATCTGGTACACCCGCCCGTACCGCTCGCCGGGCGAGAAGCGTTGTGCCTCGGTGTTGTCCGCGCCCTCGACGTGAATCGCGTCGGCCGGGCACGCCCAGGCGCAGAGCTCGCACCCGATGCACTTCTCGAGTCCGTCCGCGTAGCGATTGAGCTGGTGCCGCCCGTGGTACCGGGTGGCGGTGGGCCGCTTCTTCTCCGGGTAGGACTCGGTGTGCGCCTTCTTGAACATCGTGGAGAAGGTCACACCGAACCCCGCGAGTGGGCCGGGTCCGTCAGGGGACATCTGCTCGCTCCGTCTCTCGGGCGTCGGTGACGCGAACGGCGGGTGTTCGGGGGCCGGGTGTTCGGGGGTCGGGGCGGGCGACCCGAGACGGCAGGGGCGGCACCGGGAATCCGCCGCCCTCGCCGTCGGACGCCGGTGGTGCGGTGCCCGACTGCGCCACCGTCCGGGGCAGTCGCGCTCGGCGCAGCCGGACGCGGAGCACCAGAGCCAGAGCGCCGGTGAAGGCGAGGGACGCCGCGACGGTCGCCGGCCGCACGTGGGGTGAATCCACCAGCAGCACGCGCACCGCGGCGACCACCATCACCCAGAGCAGCGCGGCCGGAATCAGAACCTTCCAGCCGAAGGCCATGAACTGGTCGTAGCGCAGGCGCGGGAGGGTGCTGCGCAGCCAGATGAAGACGAAGAGGAACACCCAGACCTTGACGGTGAACCACAGCACCGGCCACCAGCCCTGGTTCGCCCCCTCCCACCAGCTGACGGGGAACGGCGCGCGCCACCCGCCGAGGAAGAGGGTGGTGGCCAGAGCGGAGACGGTGACCATGTTGACGTACTCGGCGAGCATGAACATCGCGAACCGCAGCGAGGAGTACTCGGTGTGGAAGCCGCCCACCAGCTCGCCCTCGGCTTCCGGGAGGTCGAAGGGTGCTCGGTTCGTCTCCCCGACCATCGACACCACGTAGATCAGGAACGACGGCAGCAGCAGCACCACGAACCACAGGCGCTGCTGGGCGGAGACGATGCCGGACGTGGACATGGTGCCCGCCAGCAGGAACACCGCCGCGAAGCTCAGCCCCATCGCGACCTCGTACGAGATCACCTGCGCAGTCGACCGCAGCGCCCCGAGCAGCGGATAGGTGGAGCCCGACGACCACCCGGCGAGCACGATGCCGTACACCCCGATCGACGTCACCGCGAGCACGTACAGCACCGCGACCGGCATGTCCGTCAGTTGCAGCGGCGTGACGTGACCGAACACCGACACCGTCGGGCCGAACGGGATGACGGCGAACGCCATGAAGGCCGGGACCACCGAGATCACCGGAGCCAGCAGGTAGATCGGGCGATCGACGCCGGCCGGCACCAGCCCTTCCTTCAGCGCGAGCTTGATGCCGTCGGCCAGGGACTGCAACAGCCCGAAGGGGCCGGTGCGGTTCGGCCCCACCCGCATCTGCATCCACGCCATGACCTTGCGCTCGGCCAGGATGCACAGCAGCGGGGTGAGCACGAGGAACACGAAGACCGCCAGCGCCTTCCCGACGACCAGCCAGAGCGGGTCCGTGCCGAACAGCGACAGATCGGGAGCCTCGGGGGTCATCGGGCACCTCCCGCCACCCGGACGGTCGCGGCGGGGCCGACGCCGAGATGCTCCTGCAGCGCCGCACCGGGGGCGTGCAGCGGCGCCCACACCACGCGGTCCGGCAGATCGGCGATCTCGAGCGGGAACGTCACCGCGCCGTGGTCGGTGGACAGCGTCACCGGGTCGCCGTCGGCGACGCCCACCTCGACGGCCGTCGCCTCGGACAGGCGCACGACCGGGGTGCGCGCGGTCCCGGCGAGGGCGTCCTCCCCGTCCTGCAGGCTGCCGCCGTCGAGCAGCATCCGCCAGCTGTCGAGCACGGCTGTGCCGGCAGCGGCGGCTTCACGCGGGGGCGACACCGGGGCGACCATCGGTCGGTCCGTGGGGTCCGACCCCAGCCGGTCGAGTTCCGCGAGCGTCGTCACCGGATCGCTCGTCCCCAGCGTGTGGCCCATCGCGTTCGCCAGTGCGTCGAGCACGCGGCCGTCGGGAAGCAGCGACGCCGTGGGCAGTGCCGCGGGGAACGCTCGGCGCCGGCCCTCCCAGTCGACGTAGGTGCCGGCCTTCCCCGTCACCGCGGCGACGGGGAACACGACGTCGGCACGATCGGTCAGCTCCGACCGGCGAATGTTCAGCGCCACCACGAATTCCGCGCGATCCACCGCGTCACGGACGGCATCGGGGTCGGGTGCGTCGGCGGCGTCGACCCCGCCGAGGACCAGGGCGGCGTACGACGTGTCCGCCATCGCGGCGACGTCGCGACCGGGCGTCGACGGCAGGTCCCCGACTCCCCACGCCTCGGCCACCGTGCGGCGCGCGGTGTCGTCGTCCACCCGCCGCCCACCGGGCAGCAGAGTCGGCAGCGCGCCGGCGTCGAGTGCGCCCCGATCGCCGGCCCGACGGGGGACCCAGGCCAGCGACGCCCCGGTGCTGTCGGCCGTCTCGGCCGCCGCGGTCGGCAGGCCGGGGCGACCGGCGGCGCGCTCGCCCACCAGGATCACCGCACCCGGCATCGCCAGCAGCGCCCGGACGTCGTCGGGCAGCGTCCGCAGGGCCTCGGCCTCGGCGCCGGGCACGGCCTGCACGAGGTCGGCCGACAACTTGCGCGCGCCGTCCGACCGGTGCGACGCGACGGTGACGACGCGAGTTCGACCGGTGCGCACCGCCTTCCGCACGCGGAGGAAGATCATCGGGCTCTCCTCCTCGGGCTCGAGAGCGAGCAGGAGGACGATCGGCGCGGCGGCGAGGTCGGCATAGGTGACCCCCAGCCCGCGCCCCGCGACGCGAGCGGCGAGGAAGTCCGACTCCTCCTCCGAGACCGCGCGCATCCGGAAGTCGACGTCGTTGGTGCCGAGCGCGACCCGCGCGAATTTCGCGTACGCGTAGGCGTCCTCGACGGTGGATCGTCCGCCCACCAGCACGCCTGCGTCGCCGCCGGCCGCGGCCAGGCCCCGTGCGGCGACGGCCAGCGCCTCGGGCCAGGACGCGGAGACGAGCTCGCCGTCCGGACCGCGCACCAACGGCGTGGTCAGGCGGTCGGGCTCGGTGAGGTAGGCGAACGCCCATCGGCCCTTGTCGCAGTTCCACTCCTCGTTGACCGCGGGATCGTCGCCAGCGAGGCGGCGGAGCACCTTCCCACGACGGTGGTCCGTGCGCTGCGCGCAGCCGCCGGCGCAGTGCTCGCAGGCGCTGGGGGTGGACACCAGGTCGAAGGGCCGCGCCCGGAACCGGTACGCGGTGTTGGTGAGGGCCCCGACCGGGCAGATCTGCACGGTGTTGCCCGAGAAGTAGGACCGGAAGGGCTCCGCGCCGTAGATGCCGACCTGTTGCAGCGCACCGCGTTCCAGGAGATCGATGAACGGATCGCCCGCCACCTGCTCGGAGAACCGGGTGCAGCGGGCGCAGAGCACGCACCGCTCCCGATCGAGCAGGACCTCGGTGGAGAGCGGGATCGGCTTCGGGTACGTCCGTTTGGTCTCGGTGAAGCGGGACTCCGTGCGGCCGGTCGACATCGCCTGGTTCTGCAGCGGACACTCACCGCCCTTGTCACAGATCGGGCAGTCCAGTGGGTGATTGATGAGAAGCAGTTCCATCACACCGCGCTGCGCCTTCTCGGCGACCTCGGAGCTGTGCTGCGTACGGACGACCATGCCGTCGCTGACCGTGGTGGTGCAGGAGGCCAACGGCTTTCGCTGCCCCTCGACATCCACGAGGCACTGTCGGCACGCCCCGACCGGATCGAGCAACGGGTGATCGCAGAACCGCGGCACGGTGATCCCCAGCATCTCGGCGGCGCGGATGACGAGGGTGCCGGCCGGCACGCTGATCGGGACACCGTCGATGGTGAGGTCGACCGTCCGGGTCTCCGGCGCGGCGGTCATGCCGGCACCCCGGCCATCAGGGTGGAGGCGTGGGGGTCGAACGGGCACCCGCCGCCGCGCACGTGCTCGAGGTACTCCTCGCGGAAGAACCTCACCGAGGAGACGATGGGGCTGGCCGCGCCGTCACCCAACGCGCAGAACGACTTTCCGAGGATGCTGTCGGCCACGTCCAGGAGCTTCTGCAGGTCGTCCTCGGACGCCGTTCCCTCCTCCATCCGCGCGAGAATCTGCACGAGCCAGTAGGTGCCTTCCCGGCACGGGGTGCACTTGCCGCACGATTCGTGGGCGTAGAACTCGCTCCACCGACGGACCGCGCGGACGACGCACGTGGTCTCGTCGAAGATCTGCAGCGCCTTGGTGCCCAGCATCGACCCGGCCGCGGCGACTCCTTCGTAGTCCAGCGGAACGTCGAGATGCTCCGCGGTGAAGATCGGCGTCGAGGATCCGCCCGGCGTCCAGAACTTCAGCTCGTGCCCGGCACGCACGCCCCCGGCATGACCCAGCAGCTCGCGCAGGGTGATGCCGAGCGGCGCCTCGTACTGGCCGGGCCGTTCCACGTGGCCCGAGAGGGAGTACAGGGTGAACCCGGGCGACTTCTCGCTGCCCATCGAGCGGAACCAGTCCACCCCGTTCGCCAGGATCGACGGCACGCTCGCGATCGACTCGACGTTGTTGACCACCGTCGGTCCGGCGTACAGGCCGGCGACGGCGGGGAACGGCGGGCGCAATCTCGGCTGGCCGCGTCGGCCTTCGAGCGAGTCGAGCAGCGCGGTCTCCTCGCCGCAGATGTAGGCACCCGCGCCCGCGTGGACCACGAGCTCGAGATCGAACCCGGATCCGAGGATGTCGCTGCCGAGATACCCGGCGTCGTACGCCTCCGCCACTGCGGTCTGCAGGCGACGCAGGACCGGGACCACCTCGCCGCGGAGATAGACGAACGCGCGCGAGGACCGGATGGCGTACGCCGCGATGATCATGCCCTCGATCAGCGCGTGCGGGGTCGCCAGGAGCAGCGGCATGTCCTTGCACGTCCCGGGCTCGGACTCGTCGGCGTTCACCACCAGGTAATGCGGCACCGCCTGGTCCGCCGGCGTCGGGCCGTCCTGCGGGATGAAACTCCACTTGACGCCGGTGGGAAATCCCGCGCCGCCGCGACCGCGCAGCCCGGCGTCCTTCACGAGGCCGATGACCGCGTCGGGCGTCGTCGCGAGAGCGGCGGCCAATCCGTCGTATCCGCCGTGCTCGCGGTAGGTCTCGAGCGTCCAGGACCGAGGGTGGTCCCAGTAGCGACTGAGAACCGGAGTGAGCGTCATCGCGCTTCCTTCCCGGGGACGTCGGCGGACGGCGCGGGTGCCGGCTCGTCGGGAGTGGAGTCGGTGGGGACGTCCGGTGCCGCCGTCGTCGACTCCCGGGTGGAGCTCGGATCGGTTGCGGCGGAACCGGTCTCGTGTGCCCGCCGCAGTCCGGCCAGCGTCGCGTCGCCCGCGGTGGCGGCGTCGTTGGCGCCCGGCCGGGGGTCGGGGAAACCGGCGAGGATGCGCGAGGTCTCGCGGAACGTGCACAGCGTGGCGCCGCGGGTGGGAGTGACGGGGTGCCCGGACCGCAGGTCGTCGACCAGGGCGCGTGCCGATTCCGGAGTCTGGTTGTCGAAGAACTCCCAGTTGACCATGACCACCGGCGCGTAGTCGCAGGCAGCGTTGCACTCGAGGTGCTCGAGAGTGACCGAGCCGGGATCGTCCGCCAGGTGCTCGGTGAGGGCGGCGTGGATCGCGTCGCCGCCCATCACCGCACAGAGGGTGTTGGTGCACACGCCCACCAGGTAGTCGCCCGTGGGCTCGCGTCGATACATCGAGTAGAAGGTGGCGACGGCCGCCACCTCGGCACCGGTGAGATCGAGTGTGTGCGAGACGAAGTCGACGGCTGCTGGGGTGAGGTATCCGTCCTCCGCTTGGAGCAGATGCAGGAGCGGGATGATGGCCGAGCGTGGCCGGGGGTAGCGAGCGCCGACGGTGGCCGCGTCCCGCTCGAGCCGCTCCCGCACCTCGGGTGGGTACGACCGACGAGCGCCGGGCTGCACCAGCTGGACCCGTTCCTCGGGCGCGGGGCCGAACGGCACCAGCACCGGTTCCCGCCCGCTCATCGGTCCACCCCACCCATGACGGGGTCGATGCTGGCCACGGCGGCGATGACGTCGGAGACCATGCCGCCCTCGCACATGGCCGCGACCGCCTGGAGATTGGTGAAGGACGGGTCTCGGAAATGGACACGGTAGGGGCGGGTTCCGCCGTCGGACACCAGATGCACACCCAGTTCGCCCCGGGGCGACTCCACCGCGGAGTACACCTGGCCGGACGGGACCGAGATGCCCTCGGTGACCAGCTTGAAGTGGTGGATCAACGATTCCATGGAGCCGGCCATGATGGTGCTCACGTGGTCACGGGACTGACCCAGCCCGTCGGCCTCGGACACCAGGTTCGCGGGCCAGGCGATCTTGCGATCCGCGATCGTCACCGGGCCGGGGCGCAGAGCGTCCAGACACTGCTCGACGATCTTCAGCGATTCCTTCATCTCGTCGACGCGGATCAGATAGCGCGCATAGCAGTCGGATTCGGTCTCGGTGATCACGTCGAACTCGTAGTTCTCGTAGCCGCAGTACGGTTCCGCGCGCCGCAGATCGTGGGGCAGACCCGTCGCACGCAGGCACGGACCGGTCACCCCGAGTGCCATGCATCCGGTGAGGTCGAGGAAGCCGATCCCGCGGGTGCGGCCCTTCCAGATGGGGTTGTCGTCGAGCATCGCGCTCATGTCGCGGAGTCGAATCGGCAGCAGCTGCAGCAGTTCTCGGATCATCGGGACGGCGTCGTTCGGGAGGTCCATCGCGACACCGCCGGGACGGATGTACGCGTGGTTCATGCGCAGACCGGTGATCGTCTCGAAGATGTCGAGGATCAGCTCCCGCTCGCGGAATCCGAAGAGCATGGCCGTGACCGCGCCGAGTTCCATGCCACCCGTGGCCAGGGCCACCAGGTGCGAGGAGATCCGGTTCAGCTCCATGAGCAGGACACGGATCACGGAGGCGCGGTCGGGGATGTCGTCGGTGATGCCGAGCAGCTTCTCGACTCCGAGGCAGTAGGCCGTCTCGTTGAAGAACGGGGAGAGGTAGTCCATGCGCGTGACGAAGGTGACCGCCTGCGTCCACGTGCGGAACTCGAGGTTCTTCTCGATACCGGTGTGCAGGTAGCCGATTCCGCACCGGGCCTCGGTCACGGTCTCGCCCTCGATCTCGAGGATCAGGCGGAGCACGCCGTGGGTGGAGGGGTGCTGCGGGCCCATGTTGACGATGATGCGTTCGTCCCCGGCGGAACTCGCGAGGTCGGCGATCTCGTCCCAGTCCTGCCCGCCCGCGGTGTAGACCCGGGGCTCGCCGGGCGCGTCGGTGACCTGCTGGTGCGGTGTCATCAGGAGTAGGACCTCCGCTGGTCGGGGGGTGGAATCGTGGCGCCGTGGAACTGGACGGGAATGCCGCCCAACGGGTAGTCCTTGCGCTGGGGATGCCCCTCCCAGTCGTCGGGCATCTCGATCCGGGTGAGCGACGGGTGGCCGTCGAACAGGATCCCGAAGAAGTCGTACGTCTCGCGCTCGTGCCAGTCGTTGGTCGGGTAGATCCCGCACGAGGACGGCACGTGCGGATCGGAATCCGGGACCGAGACCTCCACGCGGATCCGGCGGCCGTGCGTGAGGGAGGACAGGTGGTACACGGCGTGCAGCTCACGGCCCGGGTCGGCGGGGACGTGCACTCCGCTGACACCGAGGCAGAGCTCGAAGCGCAGGGAGTCGGTGTCCCGCAACGCCGACAACACCGCCGGAAGGCGATCCCGTGCGGCGTGAACGGTGAGTTCGCCGCGGTGGATCACCACCCGCTCGACGGCGTCGTCCGCGAGGGGCCCCAGCGCCTGCTCGAGAGCGTCCGTCACGGTGTCGAACGGCTCGCCGTACGGCCGGGACGCGGTGTCGTGCCGGGGAGCCGGAGGTGCGAGACGGCCGTAGCCGGACGTGTCGCCGGAGCCGTGCACGCCGAACATGCCGCGCGGTGCGATCGGATCGGTCGGGCCCGTCACCGCGGGACCGCCGGCACGTCGAGGAACGTCGGGTCCGTGCCGGGCACCGAGAGAGCCGCGGCTTCCGCGTCCCGCACGGCCCGCTCGCGGTCGACGCCGAGGGGCATCCGGGCGATGGACGCGTGCAGGGTGAGGATGGCGTTGATGAGCATCTCCGGACGCGGCGGGCAGCCCGGCAGGTAGATGTCCACCGGCACCACGTGGTCGACACCCTGCACCACGGCGTAGTTGTTGAACATTCCGCCCGACGAGGCGCAGACCCCCATGGCCAGAACCCATTTGGGTTCCGCCATCTGGTCGTAGACCTGCCGCAGGACCGGTGCCATCTTCTGGCTGACCCGTCCGGCGACGATCATGAGGTCGGCCTGACGCGGTGACGCGCGGAACGCCTCCATGCCGAACCGCGCGAGGTCGAATCGCCCCGAGGTGGTGGACATCATCTCGATCGCGCAGCAGGCCAGTCCGAAGGTCGCGGGCCACAGCGAGCCCTTCCGAGCGAAGCCCGCCAGCCCCTCGACGGTGGTCAGCAGGAAGCCGCTCGGCAGCTTCTCCTCGATGCCCATGCGCACCTCACCTCTCGCGGGTCTCGGACCCGTGTACGGCTGCGATCACTCCCAGCTGAGTCCTCCGCGTCGCCACTCGTACGCATAGGCGACGGAGACGTTGACGATGAACAACCCCATGGCGAGCAGCCCGAACATGCCGAGCGCCTCGAAGTGCACCGCCCAGGGGTAGAGAAAGACGATCTCGATGTCGAAGATGATGAAAAGCATTGCGGTCAGGTAGAACTTGACCGGGAAGCGGCCGCCGCCGGGACGCTGCGGGGTGGGCGCGACGCCGCACTCGTACGCCTCGAGCTTCGCTCGGTTGTAGCGCCTCGGGCCCACCGCGGACGCGACGAACACCGAGAACACCGCGAACGCAACGGCTATCGCACCGAGAACCAGAATCGGAACGTATGCGTCGGCGTTCACCGCTCACTCCTGCCCGTGTCGAAGGTGGTGACCTCTTCTCACGTGATCCGAGTCACACACTAGGACGTTCCCGTCCCGGGCGGTTCGGTTTCGACACTCGGGTTCGCCGGCGGTGTCGGAATCGTGATCCCCGCGCGACCTCTCGGGTCAGGTGTGGGGTCGCAGGAGCGCGGTGACCGCGCGGCCGAGCTCGAACGGGTCGATCGGGTGCGAGACGATCGCGTCCGCGCGCGACCAGTCCGCCAGCCAGGCGTCCTGCGGCCGCCCGGTGAGGACCAGCAGCGGCGGGCAGGGTGCGACCTCGTCGCGCAGCTGCTTGGCCAGCCCCATGCCGCCGACGGGCGCGGCCTCGCCGTCGAGGATCGCGAGATCGACGGTTCCGGCGTCGAGATGTCGGACCACCATGGGGCCCGTCGCGACGTCGAGATACGTGACGGGCGGCAGATCGGGATGGGGGCGGGTGCCGAGGGCGGCGTGCACCAGCGCACGCGTCTCGGCCCGACTGCTGTAGACCAGCACCGTCACCGACTCGTCCGTCACCCGCCCGACGCTAGCGGACCGGGCCGGATCTTCGGTGCAGTTCTCCACGCTCACGGGGGATTTCTGCACCGAACCGTGATTGGATTCGCCGTGTGACGCACGAATTCTGGCCCGAGCTCGAGGTGGCGTCCTGGCAGGACACCCGCGACACCCTGCATCTCTGGACGCAGATCGTCGGCAAGGTCCGCATGGCGCTCGCGCCGCCGGTGAATCACTGGTGGGGCGTCACCCTGTACGTCGACGCGACGGGTCTGACGACCTCGCTGATGCCGTACCGCGACGGCGGCCTGGAGATCCGCTTCGACTTCGTCGCGCACGCCCTCGTCGCCACGACCACGCGCGGCGACACCCGCCGCATCGATCTGCGCCCCATGCCCGTCGCCGACTTCCACCGGGAGTTCGACGCGATGCTGCGGGCTCTCGACGTCGAGGTGACCTACCTGCCCGTGCCGGTGGAACTCGAGACGGCCATCCCCTTCGCCGACGACACCGTGCACGCGAGCTACGACGCCGAGGCGGTCACCCGGTTCTGGCGCTCCCTGGTCTCGGCGGATCGGGTCTTCTCCCGGTTCCGCGCGGAGTTCGACGGCAAGTCCAGTCCGTCGCACTTCTTCTGGGGTGCTTTCGATCTGGCGGTCACCCGATTCTCGGGCCGGTCCGCGCCGACCCATCCCGGCGGTATCCCCCACTGCCCGGACTGGGTGATGCACGAGGCGTACCGCGCCGAACTCTCGAGCGCGGGCTACTGGCCCGGCGGAGCGTCGGAAGGGGTGTTCTACTCCTACGCCTATCCGCAGCCCGACGGTTACGAGGAGGCCGCCGTGACCCCGGCCGCCGCGTACTGGGACTCCGCGTTGGGCGAGTTCGTCCTGCCCTACGCCGACGTCCGTCGGGCCGACGATCCCGACGCGCTGCTGCTGGACTTCCTGCGCAGTACGGCCGCCGTCGCCGCGGAGCTCGCCGAGTGGCCGCGCGCCTGACCGGTCAGGGTCGCCTGAACAGCATGGGCACGTGGTCGATGCCCGCCTCGAGGTAGTTCTCCCCCGTCCGGACGAAGCCGAGGCGGCCGTACCAGCCCTCGAGGTACGCCTGCGCGGAGATGGCGACGTCGGTTCCCGCGTGCTCGAGCGCGGCCCGCACCAGGTCGGCCGCGAGGCCGCGTCCACGGGCCTGCTGCGCCGTCGCGACGCGGCCGACATGCGCCGGCAGGTCGTCCTGGAGCAGGCGGAGGGTGGCCAGGACCTCGGTGGTCCCGTCGGCGCCGTTCTCCTCCACCCAGAAGAGCGTGGTCGTCTCCTCGAGGTCCCGACCGTCGATCTCCTCGTCGTCCACGATGCGCTGTTCGTGGACGAACACCTGCGTCCGCAGACGCAGAATCCGGTACAGCACAGTCGGATCGGCGTCCCGGACGGTCGCGCGCCCGATGGTGGCCACGTCAGTCGGTACCCTCGCGCGCGTCGGTCTCGGCCACCTCGGGTGCGTTCTCCCGGGTCGCCATGCCGCCGGCGCCGCCCTGATCGACGGGGCCCGGGCGGCCGCCTTTGGGTTCGGACGACGCGGGTTCGGACGACACGGGCTGGGAGTCCGCGGTCTCGTGCTCGTTCTCGGCCATACCGCCAGGCTAGTCCGCGCTCACGCCTCGTCGGCGAACTGACCGGTGGCGAGGAACCGGTCGATGCGCTCGTGCTCGGCGGCGAGGTCCCAGCCGCGCTCGGCGACCCACGCGTCGTCGTAGTAGGTGTGTTCGTACCGCTCCCCACCGTCGCAGAGCAGGGTGACGATGCTGCCGCGCTCGCCCGCCGCGCGCATCTCCGACACCAGTCGGAACGCGCCGATCAGGTTGGTTCCGGTGGACCCGCCCGCGTGCAGTCCGGTGACGCGACCGAGCATGCGGGCCGCGGCGACCGACGCGGCGTCGGGCACGCGCTCCATCCGTTCGATGACCGCAGGGACGAACGACGGCTCGACGCGCGGACGACCGATGCCCTCGATGCGGGACCCCGTGCCGACGACGTCGCGTCGACCGGTGAGCCAGGCATCGTGGAACGCCGAGCCCTCGGGATCGACGACGCAGACGCGCGTCGGGACGCGGCGGTAGCGGACGTAGCGGCCGATGGTGGCCGACGTGCCGCCGGTGCCCGCGCCGACCACGACCCACGACGGGACGGGGAACCGCTCGAGGGACATCTGGTCGAAGATGGAAGCGGCGATGGAGTTGTTGCCGCGCCAGTCGGTGACCACCGAGGCGTTGGTGAACTGGTCGAGGTACAACCAGTTCTCCTGTGCGCCCAGCTCTTCCGCCACGTCGTACACCGCGCCCGAGGACTCGACCAGGCGGCAGATTCCGCCGTATCGCTCGATCAACGCGATCTTGGCGGGCGAGGTGGACGCCGGCATGACGGCGACGAACTCGAGCCCGATCAGGCGGGCGAAGTAGGCCTCGGACACCGCGGTCGATCCCGACGACGCCTCGACGAGGGTGGTGTGCGGGCCGATGTCGCCGTTCGCGAGTCCGAACAGGAACAGCGAACGCGCCAGACGGTGCTTGAGCGATCCGGTGGGGTGCACCGACTCGTCCTTGAGGTAGAGGTCGATTCCCCACGACGCGGGCAGCGGGAACGGGTGCAGGTGGGTGTCCGCGCTGCGGTTCGCGTCGGCCTCGACGATCCGCAGCGCGTTCTCCACCCAGTCACGATCTTCGATGCGCATGCCCGCCATTGTCGTCGTGGTTGGCCGTGCAGTGGGCGGGAACCCCCTTCGGGTGAGCCCCACCACCGCCTACGTCAACGCGATCGCCACCGCGGTTCCCGAGTACGACGTGCACGACGACTTCGTCGCGTACGCGCAGAACTCCTTCGCCGAGCGGCGGGGGCACCTGCTGTTCCGTCGGATGGCCGAGCGCGCGCAGATCGGCCATCGGTGGGCGGCGTTCCCGTCGGTCGCGAGTTTCTACGGTGACGATCCCAACGCCGTCGACACCGAGACCCGCATGATCGAGTTCGAGCGCAGCGCACCGGATCTCGCGGTGCGGGCCGTCGACGGCCTGGGGCTGGGCGCCGGTACTGCCGACATCACCCACCTGATCGTGTTGACCTGCACCGGGTTCTACGCGCCGGGCATCGACTTCGAGATCATGCGCCGGTGCGGCGTCCCCACCACGGTCGAGCGCACGCAGGTCGGCTTCATGGGCTGCTTCGCCGGCATCAACGGACTCAAGCTCGCGCACCACATCGTGCGCTCCGAGCCGACCGCGCGGGTGTTGGTGGTCAGCGTCGAGCTGTGCTCGCTGCACATGCAGGCCACGCAGGATCTCGAGACCATGCTGTCCTTCCTCGTCTTCGGCGACGGCGCCGCGGCGGTGCTGGTCACGGCCGAGGAGCAGGGCCTGGCCCTGGAATCGTTCCAGGCGTTGATGATCGAGGACTCCCGTGATCTCATCACGTGGCGGATCGGCGGGATGGGGTTCGACATGGTGCTGTCCGGCAAGGTGCCGGGGTCGTTGTCGCGCGCGCTCGACGCCCCCACGATGAAGGCGGTGCTCTCGGGCGCGGAGGCGTCGTCGATCGACCTCTGGGCGATCCATCCCGGCGGCCGGTCCATTCTCGACGCCGTGGAGGGCGCGCTGGACTTGGCGCCGGACCGGCTGTCGGCGTCCCGGACGGTCCTGAACGACTACGGCAACATGTCCTCGGCGACGGTGCTCTTCGTGCTGAAGGAGATGATGGACCGCGGCGACACCGGTCGCGGCTGCGCGATGGCGTTCGGACCCGGCCTCACCGCCGAGACCATGCTGTTCCGGGCCTGACCTACCGCGCGAACCGCTCCCGCAGCTCGATCTTGCGGACCTTGCCCGTCACGGTCATGGGGAACTCGTCGAGCACCTCGACGTAGCGGGGAATCTTGTAGTGCGCCAGCTGTCCTCGACAGAACTCGCGCAGGTCGTCCGCAGTGAGGGTCGCCGCCCCGTCGCGCAGCCGCACGCAGGCCAGCAGTTCCTCGCCGTACTTCGCATCGGGAATGCCGACCACCTGCGCGTCGAGGATGTCGGGGTGCGTGTAGAGGAACTCCTCGATCTCGCGCGGGTAGATGTTCTCGCCGCCCCGGATCACCATGTCCTTGATCCGGCCGGTGACGGCGACGTAGCCGTCGTCGTCCATGATCCCGATGTCGCCGGTGTGCATCCACCGGTCGTCGTCGATGGCCTCGGCGGTCTTCTCGGGGTTGTTCCAGTACCCCAGCATCACCGAGTAGCCGCGGGTGCACAGCTCGCCCGGCTCGCCGCGCGGCACCGTCTCCCCCGTCACCGGGTCCACGATCTTCACCTCGAGGTGCGGGCCGACGCGACCGACGGTGGACACCCGCTGCTCGAGGGTGTCGTCCGAGCGGGTCTGCAACGAGACCGGTGACGTCTCGGTCATCCCGTACGCGATGGACACCTCGGTCATGCCGAGGACTTCGATCACCTGCTTCATCACCTCGGTGGGGCACGGTGAACCGGCCATGATGCCGGTGCGCAGGCTGCCGAGGTCGTGGTCGGCTGCACTGTCGTCGCCGGCGCCGTCGAGCGCGGCGAGGACGGCGATGAACATGGTCGGCACGCCGTAGAGCGACGTGCATCGCTCCGCCGACACCGCCCGCAGCACCGCGGCGGGGTCGAACGACGGACCCGGAATCACCATCGCTGCACCGTGCGAGGTGCAGGCCAGGTTGCCCATCACCATGCCGAAGCAGTGATAGAACGGCACCGGAATGCAGACGCGATCGCGTTCCGTGTAGTGGCAGAGCTCGCCGACGAAGTAGCCGTTGTTGAGGATGTTCCGGTGGCTCAGGGTCGCGCCCTTGGGGAAGCCGGTGGTGCCCGAGGTGTACTGGATGTTGATCGCGTCGTCCGCCGTCAGCTCGGCCGAGCGGGTCGCCAGCGTCTCCGCCGACACCGTCTCCCCCGCCTGCGCGACCGCCGCCCAGTCGTCGGTGTCCATGAACACCACGCGGCGCAGATCGGGGCAGTCGCCGCGGACCTCCTCGATCATCGCGGCGTAGTCACTGGTCGCGTGTGCGGTGACGGCCACCAGGATCGACACCTGCGCCTGCGTCAGCACGTACTGCAGCTCTCGCGCGCGGTAGGCCGGGTTGACGGTCACCAGCACCGCGCCGATCTTGGCGGTGGCGTACTGCAGGATCGTCCACTCGGGCCGATTGGGTGCCCAGACGGCGACGCGATCCCCCACCGCGACCCCGTCGGCCAGCAGCCCGCGGGCGACGGCGTCGACGTCGCGACGCAGCTCGTCGTACGTCCACCGACGTCCCGACGCCACGTCGATCAGCGCGTCGTTCGACCCGACGCGGGCGACGGTGCGGTCGAAGTCGTCGCCGATGGTGTCGGTGAGCAGCGGTGTGGTGGTCTCACCGGCGGACAGGGACGGCTCGGACACGGGTTCCTCCGGGTGGGTGGGACGAGCACAGCGGGCAGCGGTGCGACCGACGCTAACGCAGCACACCCTGCGGCGGGCCGGTTTCGGTTAATCGCCATTCATCGAAACGCGCACCGGCCGCCGTCCACCTAGAGTGACCGCCGTGCCGCTCGCGAGACGACTCGGAACGTTCGACGCGGTGGCCATCGGGGTGGGATCGATGATCGGGGCGGGGATCTTCGCCGCGCTGGGTCCGGCCGCGGCGGCTGCCGGGTCCTGGTTGCTGCCCGCTCTGGCGGTCGCCGCCGTGGTGGCCTTCTGCAACGCGACGTCCACCGCCCAGTTGGCCGCGCAACATCCGACGTCGGGCGGTGTCTACGCCTACGGCCGAGCCGAACTGAACGAGTGGTGGGGGTTCGCCGCGGGCTGGTGCTTCGTGGTGGGCAAGACCGCGAGTTGCGCTGCGATGGCCTGGACCGTCGGCGCCTACGCCTGGCCCGACCATGCTCGCCCGGTCGCCGTCGTGGTGGTCCTCGTGGTCACCGCGATCGACCTCGCCGGCATCACCCGCACCGCGTTCGCCACTCGCGTCGTCGTGGCCGTGGTGGGTGCGGTGCTGCTGGCCGCGGTGGTCGCCGGGGCGGCGTCGTCACCCGACCTGGCCGCCGTCGTCCCGTCGAGCGGTCCGGGCCTCGGCGGAGTGCTGGGGGCAGCGGGGATTCTGTTCTTCGCCTTCGCGGGGTACGCCCGGATCGCCACTCTCGGTGAGGAGGTGCGCGATCCGGCGCGCACCATCCCGCGGGCCGTGGTGCTCGCCTTCGCGGTCGTGGTGGTGACGTACGCGGCCGTCGCGGTGACCGTGCTCGGCATTCTCGGGGTCGACGGTGTGGCCGGCTCCTCCGCTCCGCTCGCGGCGGCCGTCGCCGAGCTGGAGCATCCGGCGCTGGACGCCGCGGTGCGCGGCGCCGCCGTGCTCGCGTCGTCGGGTGCGCTGCTCGCGCTGCTCGCCGGACTCTCCCGGACCACCCTGGCCATGGCGCGGGAGGGTGATCTGCCGGCACGACTCGCGCGCATCGACGACGCGCGGTCGACCCCGCGGGCGGCCACCCTGACGATCGCGGCGGTGATCGTGATTCTCGCGGCGACGATCGATATCCGCGAGATGATCGGATTCTCGTCGTTCGGAGTGTTGCTGTACTACGCGGTGGCCGATATCGCCGCGGCACGGCAGCGCGGAACCGCTCGGCGCTATCCCCGAATTCTGCAGTGGGTGGGGCTGCTCGGCTGCGGCGCGCTCGTGGTGTCGCTGCCGCCGACGTCCGTCGCGGTGGGTGCGGCCGTGGTCTCCCTCGGGCTGGTCGGACGTGCCGTGGTGCAGCGGCGTGACCGAGCGGCGTGACCGAGCGGCGTGACCGAGCGGCGTTACTGAGCGGCGTTGTAGGCCGCTTCGACCTCGGCCGGAATGCGGCCGCGTGCGGACACGGTGAATCCGTTCTGCCCCGCCCACTCTCGGATCGCCTTGGTCTGCAACGGGTCTCGGGTCGAGGTGGTGGGTGCCGCCTTCTTCGCACTCGCCTTCTTGGCGCGCCCGTTCAGCTTGGTGGCGTAGCCGGTCCAGTAGTCGAGCTGCTTCCGGAATTCCTTGGCATTCTTGGTACCGAGATCGATTTCGTAATCGACGCCGTCCACCGCGAATCCGATGGTTTCCCCTTTGCCCGATTTGATGGGCGAACCGTCGATGTCGTCGACCAATTCCACGTAGACCTGCTTCGCCATGACGGCCCTTCTCTTCGATGCGATGGAGACTCCCCGACCGACACCGACCGCGACGGGTCGACCTGACGGACGAGTCGGGTGGAATTCGGTTCCGACCCGGAGTTTATCCATGATGCCCGGAACAATGCGAGAGTGGGTTTATCGACGGCGATTCGGGCACGTCGGAACCGAGCGGTAGGTCCGGGGAACAACGACGGCACCCCCGCGGTTGCACTCCGAGAAGTCGCTATCGAAAGAGGTATTGCCGTGGTCGTGTCGCTGTCCGTTCTGGATCTCGCCCATATCGCCGAGGGCCGTACGGCCGCCGACAGTTTCGCTGCCAGTGTGGCGTTGGCGCAGGCGGCGGAGGAGTCGGGCTATCGCCGGGTCTGGTACGCCGAACACCACAACATGCCGTCCATCGCCTCGTCGGCGACCTCGGTGGTCATCGCGCACGTCGCCGCGCACACGTCCACCATTCGCCTGGGCGCCGGCGGTGTGATGCTGCCGAATCATTCCCCGCTGACCGTCGCGGAGCAGTTCGGCACCCTCGCGACCCTCCATCCCGGGCGCATCGACCTCGGCCTCGGCCGTGCACCGGGATCGGACCAGAACACCATGCGGGCGCTGCGTCGCGATCCGTCGTCCGCCGACACCTTCCCGCAGGACGTCCTCGAACTGCAGGCGTATCTCGCCGGCGCGAGCCGGGTACCGGGCGTCGCGGCCGTCCCCGGAGCCGGGACGAACGTGCCGCTCTACATTCTCGGATCGTCGCTGTTCGGCGCGCAGCTCGCCGCCCACCTCGGCCTGCCCTACGCCAATGCCTCCCACTTCGCTCCCGACTCGCTGGGTGAGGCCGTCTCGGTCTACCGGGAGACGTTCCGCCCGTCGGCGAGCCTGGCCGAGCCCTATGTGATCGCCGGCGTCAACGCGGTGGTCTCCGACAGCGCTGCGCGGGCTCACGAGCTGCGCGAGCAGGGCCTGCGCCGCCGCGTGGTGCAGATGGTCGGCCGGGGACAGACCTTCACCCCCGAGGAGGTCGACCTCATCATGGACTCGCCCGCCGGGCGGCAGATCCAGGGAATGACCAGGTTCACCGCCGTCGGCACGCCGGCCGAGGCGTCGCGCTACATCACGCAGTTCGCGGACCGCTACGGGGTGGACGAGGTCATCGTGGCCAGCGGCATCGACGACGTCGACGAGCGTCTCGCGTCCTACCGCCTGCTCGCGCAGGAGCACCTGCACGCCGCCGTGGCCTGATACGGGCCCGACCGTCAGCCCGGGTAGGTGGCGGGCAGCCCGAACCGCTCGAACAGGTCGAGATCGAAGAAGCACGCCACGTGCCCGACCTTGCCGTCGACGATCTCGAGGACGTGCAACTGGAACGCGCGATGCACGCCGTCCTCGCCGAGCATGTAGAGCCCGAAGGCCGGCTGACCGTTGGCGACGGTCTCGACCATGCGCATCGATTCCGGCCCCGTGGCCGGGCACTTGGTGGAGATCAGGCCGCCGATGTCGGCCGGCCCGCGGTACCACCCCGTGAACGGCGGCATCTCCCAGATCGCCTCGGCGGCGAAGAGCTTCACGATGCCGTCGATGTCGTAGGTCTCGAAGCCCTCGACGTACCGCTGGAGCAGCTCCCGCGTCGCCGGTGATTCGGGTTCGTCGACATCGTCCTCACTGGGCATGATCTGCTCGATCTGACCACGGGCGCGCTGGAGCAGGCTGTTGACCGCCGCGGTGGAGGTGCCCAGGAGTTCGGCCACCTCGGCCGCCTTCCACTGCAGCACCTCGCGCAGCACCAGCACCGCACGCTGTCGAGCCGAGAGGTGTTGCAGCGCAGCGACGAAAGCCAGTCGTACGGAATCGCGGGTGACGGCCGCCGTCGCCGGATCGTCGTCGGAATCCCGGCTGGGGAACGGCTCGAGCCAGGCGATCTCGTGGCGCTCGACCAACTCGTCCGACGGGTCGGCCGACGGTGCGCCGAGCCCGGACGGCAGCGGCCGACGCGCGCGACCCTCGAGCGACGTCAGGCAGGTGTTGGTGGCGATGCGGTACAGCCAGGTGCGCAGCGACGAGTCGCCCTTGAAATTTCCGTACGCCTTCCAGCCGCGGACGAACGTGTCCTGCACCAGGTCCTCGGCGTCGTGGATCGAGCCGGTCATGCGGTAGCAGTGCGCCAGCAGTTCACGACGGTGCGGCTCGGCGAGGGTCATGAACTCGTCGGGCCGCCCGGGGGTCGCCGCTCGCCGCGCACCGTCCTGCGTCACGGTCATGCGCGAGAGACTAGTCCGCTCGCGGACCCTGCGCCGGGGGAACGGACTGCTCCGTCACCGCGGATCGGAATCTCCGCAGGCGTAGCGAATTGGTCACCACGAACACGGAACTCAGTGCCATCGCCGCACCGGCGAACATGGGATTCAGCATGCCCGCCGCAGCGAGCGGAATGGCCGCGACGTTGTAGGCGAACGCCCAGAACAGGTTGACCCGGATCGTCCGCAGCGTCGCCCGCGACAGTCGGACGGCGTCCACGGCCGTCCGCAGGTCGCCGCGGACCAGGGTGAGGTCGCCGGCCTCGATGGCGGCGTCGGTGCCGGTGCCCATCGACAACCCCAGATCGGCGGTCGCCAGGGCCGCGGCGTCGTTCACGCCGTCGCCGATCATCGCGACGACCCGACCCTCGCGCTGCAGGTCGGCGATCGCGGACACCTTCCCCTCCGGCAGAACTCCCGCCAGCACGCGGTCGATGCCCACGCGCGTCGCGACGTCCTGCGCGGCGGCCGCGTTGTCGCCGGTCAGCAGGATCGGCTCGAGGCCGAGCTCCCGCAATTCGCGAATCGCCTCGGCGGAGGTGTCCTTCACCGTGTCGGCCACGGCGACGACGGCCACCGGCCGCTCGTCCAGCGCGACGACGACGGCCGTGGCACCCGCGGACTCGGCCGCGGTGACGGCGTCGTCGAGGGCCGTCGGCAGTGCGCCCAGCAGATCGGGACGTCCGACGGTGACCCGGCGGCCGTCCACCGTCGCGCGGACCCCGAGACCGGGCAGGTTCTCGGCCCCGGTAGCGGCGGGCACGGTGGCGGTAGGTACCGAACCCACGGCACGCACGATCGCCCGGGCGACGGGGTGTTCGGAGCGCGACTCGGCGCCGGCGGCGAGGCGGAGAACGTCGGCCTCGTCGGTGTCCGCTCCGTCCGTGACCACCGACCGCACCGTCATGACGCCGGTGGTGACCGTGCCGGTCTTGTCGAGCACCACGGTGTCCACGCGGCGGGTCCGCTCGAGCACCTCCGGGCCCTTGATCAGCACGCCGAGCTGCGCGCCGCGTCCCGTGCCGACGAGCAGGGCCGTCGGCGTCGCCAGTCCGAGTGCGCACGGGCACGCGATGATCAGCACCGCGACGGCCGCGGTGAACGCGGCGGACCAGCTGCCGTCGAGCAGCATCCACCCGATCAGCGTGGCCGCGGCGAGGGCGATGACGACGGGGACGAACACGGCCGAGACCCGATCGGCCAACCGCTGCGCGTCGGCCTTGCCGTTCTGGGCGTCCTCGACGATGCGCGCCATGTGTGCCAGCGCCGTGTCGGGTCCGACGCGGGTGGCCGTGATCTCGAGTGCGTTGCCCACGTTGACGGTGCCGCCGGTGACGGCGTCGCCGGGCTCGACGGTGGCGGGGACGGACTCGCCGGTGATCGCCGACGCGTCGATCGACGACGTCCCCACCGTGACGACGCCGTCGGCCGCGATCTTCTCGCCGGGACGCACCACCAGGACGTCGCCGACCACCAGATCGTCGGCGCGCACGGTGGTCTCGCGTCCGTGGCGCAGCACGGTGGCGGTCTTGGACCCGACGTCGAGCAGGGCGCGCAGGGCGGCGCCGGCGCTGCGCTTCGAGCGCGCCTCCAGGTAGCGACCCGCGAGCAGGAAGGTGGTCACGCCCGCGGCGGCTTCGAGGTAGATGTTGCCCGCGCCGTCGGATCGCTCCACCGTGAACCGGAAGGCGTGGGTCATGCCCGGCATTCCGGCGTGGCCGAGGAACAGCGCGTAGAGCGACCAGCCGAAGGCGGCGAGCGTGCCCACGGACACCAGGGTGTCCATGGTGGTGGCGCCGTGGCGGAGGTTGGTCCAGGCGGCGCGGTGGAACGGCAGACCGCCCCACACCACCACGGGAGCGGCGAGCGTGAGGGAGAGCCACTGCCAGTACTCGAACTGCAGGGTGGGGATCATCGCCATCGCGACGACGGGCACGGTGAGCCAGGTGGAGACCACCAGCCGCGTGCGGAGGGGATCGGCGGCCGGCGGGGACGCGGATTCGGACTCGCCGTCCGGCTCGGGATCGGGCGTCGGCACGGTCGCGGTGTAGCCGGCCTTCTCCACCGCGGCGACCAGCTCGTCGGTGGTGACGGTGGCGGTCTCGACGACGGCCTGCTCGGTGGCGTAGTTGACCGTCGCCGTCACGCCGTCGAGTCGGTTCAGCTTCTTCTCGATCCGCGCGGCGCAGGATGCGCAGGTCATCCCGCCGATGTCGAGGCGCAGGACGGGCGCGACGGCCGGGGACGTCGTCGTCACGACGGTGCGATCTCGTACCCGGCCTCGTCGACGGCGGCGGCGAGGGCGTCGGCCGACACGGGGGCGTCGGACTCGACGTCGACCCGGCCGGTGGCGAGATCGACGGTGACTCCGGTGACGCCGTCGAGAGCGCCGACCTCCTCGGTCACGGCGTTCACGCAATGGGCGCAGGTCATGCCGGTGACGGTGATGCTCGTGGTGGTCATGTCTTCAGGGTACCCCCCAGGGGTATGGCGTCAACCCTCCCGATCAGCGGGTGCTGAGCTGCCCCAACGCGTCCTGGACGCGCCGCAGGTGCCGACTCATCGCCGCCGACGCGGCGTCGGCCGACCCCGCCGCGATGGCGTCGACGATGTCGCGGTGCTCCGCGTTCGAGGCGGTGACGCGGTCGGGGAGCAGGTTGACCCGCTCGGACTGGCCGGCGAGCGCCTCCCGGATCTCGGCGAGCACGGCGGAGAAGACGTCGTTTCCACTCGCGGTGGCGATGCGCAGGTGCAGCTCGCCGTCGAGCCGCACCCACTCCTTGGGGTCGGCTTCGCGTTCCATGCGTCGCAGCAGTTCGCGCAGGGCGTCGACGTCGTCGTCCGAGCGGCGTTCGGCGGCCAGCGCGGCGGCGGGAATCTCGATGTGTGGGCGTGCCTCGCGCAGGGATTCGGCGGAGTGGTTACCGAAGACGGCGTCCGCCTCGACCCGCGTCGAGACCACGAAGGTCCCCTTGCCCGTGTGGGTTTCGGTCAGGCCGAGCGCGGTGGTGGAGCGCAGGGCCTCGCGGACGACCGAGCGGCTGACGCCGAACCGGGTGGCGAGGGAGGCCTCCGACGGCAGTCGGGTGCCGACGCCGAGCTCACCGCCCTCGATGGCCGAGCGCAGTTCGCGCAGCACGGCCTCGGCGGCCCCCACCCGGGTGACCGTGGCCTGTTTGCTGGCCCAACTGTCCGACAGCGTCATGGCGCCACTGTAGTCGGGGCCCGGGGGTCTGTCGGGGCGTATATCGGACTCTAGTCTCGATGCGAGAAAGCAATATATCTATCTGTGGTGGAGCCCGACCCGCCGCAACGGGTCCCTAGGATGGCGTGCGTGACCCAGCGGCCCGACCCTTGCCCGTGCACCTCGGGCCGGCCCATGTCCGCGTGCTGCGGCCCGGTCCTCGCCGACCCGCGCGCCGCACCCACGGCCGAGCGGCTCATGCGCTCGCGCTTCACCGCCTTCGCGACGGGCAACGACGCACACCTGCTGGCGACGTGGCACCCCGCCACCCTGCCGAGCACGCTCGACCTCGACGACGGTCGGGTGTGGACGTCGCTCGACGTCCTCGGGACGACCGCAGGGGGCCCGTTCCACACCGAAGGCACGGTCGAGTTCGAGGCCCACTTTCGCGACGGCCGACGGTCCGGTCGGCTGCGGGAGACCAGCACCTTCGCCCGCGTCGACGGGCGGTGGGTCTACGTCGACGGCATCTAGCGGGAGGCGAGCCTCGTCGGCTCGGCCGCGCCGCCCGTGTGCGCGGTCGACGTCCCCTCGACGCTCTCGACGAACGCGGCGGTGATGCGCGCGATGTCCCACGGGTGGGAGAGCGGTGACCAGTGGCCGGCGTCGAGATCCGTGCGGGAGAGGTCGCGGACCCAGAGGCGGGTGTCGTCGTAATGGAACGGCCGCACGGCGGCGTCACGCGTGTTCACGACGAGGTGGACCGGCACGTCGACGTACCGACGCCGCGGGCGCAGCAGACGCGGGGCCAGATTGGCGCGGTAGCGGCGCAGCCCGTTCCAGGCGTCGTCGAGCAGGGTGGGTGACTCGACCGCCATCGACGCCGGCACGCCGGAGAACTCGCCGACGAACGTCGTCCAGCCCTTCCGCTTCATCCGCCACATCCGCACTCGCGCCAGCGGCGGCACGTGGAAGGTCACCGTGTACCAGGAGGCGCGGAGCTGGGCGAGGACCTGCAGAACGCCGCGCGGACGAGGCCTGCGCAGGCGGGAGCGCGTCCACCGGCCGAGGTGGTCCAGGTTGGGTCCGGACACCGAGGTGTACGAGGCGATGCGGGTCGGCGCGTCCGCCTCGGCGACGGCCTCCCAGGCCTCGACGGCGCCCCAGTCGTGCGCGAGGACGTGGACCGCGGCGGACGGGGAGACATGGTCGATCACGGCCCGGAGGTCGGCGGCGAGCTCGGAGAGGCGGAAGTCGCGGGTGCGCTTCGGGGTGGTCGATGCGCCGGCGCCGCGGGCGTCGTAGGTGACGACGCGGTACCGATCGGCGAGCAACGGGACGACGTGCGTCCACAGCTCGTGGGTGTCCGGCCATCCGTGCATGAGGACGAGGGTCGGGGCGTCGCGGCGACCGGTGACGAACACCGCCAGGTCGACCCCGGGGCGGGAGACGGTCGATTGCTCGGTGGGCGGCATCGGGGAACCCTTCCGTGGACTCTCGATCCTCTGACGACGATATTTGCTATGACACACGGTAACAGTAACCAGCCGCGGCGTGTGCGACTCCACACCCGGCGGCAGGACTGCAAACCGGACGGAGGGGGAACACCGAAGGGTATAGAGGCGGCTCGGGGGTCGGCGGCACGGTCGAGGGGAGAGGGACTTACCGATGAGCGACATGCAGAAGCGCAGGAACCGGCAGACGCGCCCCGTGCACGTGGCCGACAATCCGCTGGTCCGGCCCGTGGACCGCGCCGAGGCGCGCCTGCACCGCACGACGCTGACCGTGTTCCTCCTGATCGTGCCGTTCGCCGTCGTGCTCGGTGTCTTCGGCTACGGCCAGTTGGCTCGGTCGGCCGACGCTGCTGCAGTGTCCCTGCACACCGTCGAGGCCACCACCACCGCCGACGCGCCCTCGGCGACGACCACCGGAGCCGACGTCACCTCCGGGGCGTCGAGCTCGCTGGCCACGCCTGCGACGTGGACCCTGGACGGCCGCGAGCACGAGGGCACGGTCGCGATGCCACCCCGAACGCCGGCCGGCGCCACCGTCTCCATCACGGTCGACGCGGCCGGCAACCGGGTCGCCCCACCCCCGAGCAACGCGGACAACGTCGTCGCCGGCGCGTTCCTGACCGTGCTCGTGCTCGCCGCCGCCGGAGTCGTCCTCCTCACGATCCGTGGGGCCGCGACTCGCCGTTACGCCGACCTCCGGGATCGCGAGTGGGACGAGGCCCTCGCCCGACTGTTCGCCGAGGGGCGCTGACGGGTCACGCCGTCAGGTTCGCCGCCGCGACGAGCGCTCGCGCCGTCGACTCCGCGGCGTCCGCCCCGACCCCGGTGGCCCACTCCGTGCGGCGGTCCTGCTGTGCACGCAGCTCCGTGACCACGCCCGCAGCCGTGGTGCGCTGGTGGAATTCCTGGATCTCGAGCCTGATGCCGGCGCGGTACAGCAGCGTGGTGACGGCGTCGGCCGGTCCGTGCGTCCGCACGGTGTCCCGCAGGATGGCGTCGCCGACGGCGAGGGTCAGGGTGTAGTCGGCGCGGCCGGCGCGGCGACCGGAGATCCGCAACGAGCCGAACCGGACGGCCGCAGGGGCGGGGAGGTGGCGCGCCGCTGGGGGCGCTGCGAAGGCGATGCCGGGGATGTCTGCGCTGATGCTCATGGGATGCGGGTCACTTCCGAGAGGGGGAGGTGGACCGACCGGGCGCTCGTTCGACCCGCAGCGAGGGGTCGGTCCTGATCAGACCCCGCTGCGGCGGCGAACTACGAGCATGCGCGACATACCTCGATGGTAGGTGCGACGCGGGATGGACGGCAAGGGAAATCCGTCGGAACAGCGAACCGCGAGGGATCCGAGCCTCGGGAGCGGGACTACTGGAGCAGGACCGCCAGGTAGGCGACGTAGGCGCCCGTCATCAGGACGCCGCCGGTGCGCGTGATGTTCTTCCCGAGCAGGACCACCGGGATCAGGATCAGCGCCGCCGCGAGCATCACCCACAGGTCGAGCTGCAGCAGATGGCGGTCGACCGGCACCGGTCCCGCGATGGCGGTCAGCCCGCCGATGAGCAGGATGTTCACCAGGTTCGAGCCGACGACGCTGCCCAGGACCACGTCGGCGCGCCCGCGCAGCGCCGCGATCACCGTCGTCGCCAGTTCGGGGAGCGACGTCCCCGCCGCGACCAGGGTGAGGCCGATGACGCTGTCCGAGAGCCCCGCGTCGCGGGCGATGCCGGTGGCGCCCTCGAGGAGCAGGTTCGCGCCGATCGGGAGGCCCACCAGGCCGGCCACCAGGAAGGCCGCGATGCGTCCCGGGCCGGGGATCGGCCCGTCGGCCTCCGGGGACGGGCCCGGCGAGGCGTCGGTGTCCCGGTGTCGGCGCGCCGTCCGGATCTGATGGCCGAGGAGGGCGGCCAGTCCGAGCAACAGGATCGTGCCGCTGATCGGCGTGAGGGTTCCCGCGGCGCACAGTGCCACGAAAACCACGGTGGCCGCGACCATCTGGAGGTAGCTCGTCCGCAGGTCGCGCCCCGCACTGCGAACGACGGAGATCATCGCCGGCACACCGAGGACCAGCAGGACGTTGACGATGTTCGAGCCGACCACGTTGCCGAGGGCCACCTGCGGCACCCCGTCGAGGAGCGCCTCGACGGTCACCACGACCTCCGGCGCCGCCGTGCCGAACGACACGACGGTGAGGGACACCATCAGGGCGGAGATGCCCACCCGCCGGGCCAGGCCGACGGCCCCGCGCACCAGCAGGTCGCCCGCGCCTGTCAGCAGCACCAATCCCGCCCCGACCAGTGCCCACTCCATGCCCGCAGGATAGAGGCGCGCGGTCGCTTGCCGATTATCGACGGTTCTAGGACACGAGCTAGAAAGACCGAGAAAGACCTGACGAGGTTGCTACCGTCACGCCATGGACCCCGTGCGGAACCCCTACGCCCCCGGTGCCGGCCAGCGCCCGCCCGAGCTCGCCGGACGCGGGAAGCAGCTCGACGCCTTCGACGTGGTGCTCGAACGCATCGCTCGTGGCCGCCCGGAACGCAGTGTGATGCTCACCGGACTGCGCGGCGTGGGAAAGACCGTGCTGCTGAACCATCTTCGGTCCGCCGCGATCTCGCGGCGGTGGGGGACCGGCAAGATCGAGGCACGGCCGGACCAGGACCTGCGTCGGCCGCTCTCGTCGGCGCTGCACATGGCCGTTCGGGAAATCGCTGTCGCGCATCGGGATCCGGACCGCGTCGAGCAGTTCCTCGGCGTCCTGAAGTCGTTCGCGCTGCGGGCATCACAGGACAAGGGGATGCGGGACAAATGGCAGCCCGGCATCGACGCGCCGGCGGTGAAAGGGCGCGCGGACACCGGTGACATCGAGATCGACCTCGTCGAACTCCTGCTCGACGCGGCATCGCTCGCCCGCGACGTCGGCGTCGGCATCGCGATCTTCGTCGACGAGATGCAGGACCTCGGCGCCGCCGACATCTCCGCCATCTGCGGTGCCTGCCACGAGCTCAGTCAGGACGCGGCCCCGTTGATCGTCGTGGGGGCCGGACTGCCGCACCTGCCCGCGGTGCTGTCGGCCTCGAAGAGCTACTCGGAGCGGCTGTTCGGCTACCACCGCATCGACCGTCTCGACCGCGCGTCGGCGGATCTGGCGCTGATCGCGCCGGCCGAGCGCGAGGACGTCGAGTACACCGCGGAGGCCCTCGATGCGCTGTACGCCGCGGCCGACGGTTACCCGTACTTCGTGCAGGCCTACGGCAAGGCGACGTGGGATCACGCCGCGGACAGTCCCATCACCGCCGACGACGTCCGCGTGGCCGCACCGACCGCGGAGGACGAGTTGGCCGTCGGCTTCTTCGGGTCGCGCTACGAGCGCGCGACGCCCGCCGAGCGCGAGTACATGCGGGCGATGGCCGAGCTGTCGGGCGACGACGGACCGGTGTCGACGGCGAGCATCGCCGTCGAACTCGGTCGCAAACCGGCGTCGTTGTCGCCGGCACGGGACGGGTTGATCAAGAAGGGCCTGATCTACTCCGCCGAGCGGGGGTCCATCGGATTCACGGTCCCCCACTTCGGCCGGTACCTGCGGGGTCAGTCGGAGGAGTAGTCCACCGGCCCGACCCCGCAGGAGTCGCTCAGTTCGCCGGGACGCGGAGGATCAGGGCGTCGCCCTGGCCGCCGCCGCCGCACAGTGCGGCCGCGCCGGTGCCGCCGCCGCGACGCTGCAGCTCGAGGGCGAGGTGCAGAGCGATGCGGGCGCCGGACGCGCCGAGAGGGTGTCCGATGGCGATGGCGCCGCCGTTGACGTTGACCTTCTCCGGGTCGAGTCCCAGTTGGCGGGTCGACGCGATGCCGACGGCCGCGAAGGCCTCGTTGATCTCGACGAGGTCGAGGTCGGTGGGGTCGATGCCGTCCTTGGCACAGGCGGCGGCGATGGCGTTGGCCGGCTGCGACTGCAGCGAGGAATCGGGGCCGGCGACGACACCGTGGGCGCCGATCTCGGCGAGCCAGGTCAGGCCGAGTTCCTCGGCCTTGGCGCGGCTCATGACCACGACGGCGGCGGCGCCGTCGGAGATCTGCGAGGCGGACCCGGCGGTGATGGTCCCGTTCCGGTCGAACGACGGCTTCAGGCGCGCGAGGGACTCGGCGGAGGTGTCGGGTCGGATGCCCTCGTCCTCGGTGACGACGATCGGGTCGCCCTTGCGCTGGGGAATGGTGACGGGGACGACCTCGTCGTCGAACGCGCCGTTCTTCCAGGCGGCGGCCGCGCGCTGGTGCGAGGCGGCGGCGAAGGCGTCCTGGTCCTCGCGGGAGACGTACGCGGCGTCGGCGTTGCGGTCCTCGGTGAGGGCGCCCATGGCCTGGTCGGTGAAGATGTCGTGCAGTCCGTCGTACGCCATGTGGTCCGCGAGGGTGACGTCGCCGTACTTGAAGCCGGTGCGGCTCTTGGACAGCATGTGCGGGGCCTGCGACATCGACTCCTGACCGCCGGCGACGACGATGTCGAACTCGCCCGCGCGGATGAGCTGGTCGGCGAGGGCGATGGCGTCGACGCCGGACAGGCACACCTTGTTGATGGTCAGGGCGGGCACGGTGAGCGGGATGCCGCCGGCGTGGGCGGCCTGACGTGCGGGGATCTGGCCCGCGCCGGCGGTGAGGACCTGTCCCATGATCACGTACTGCACCTGGTCACCGCTGATGCCCGCCTTCTCCAGGGCTCCGGCGATGGCGACGCCGCCGAGGTCGGACCCGGACAGGGTGGACAGCGATCCGAGCAGCCGACCGACCGGCGTGCGGGCACCCGCCACGATGACGGAGGTGGGGGAAGTCGGTGCGGTCATGACGGGATCCTCGCTTCTGATGGGGGTGGGGCGGTGGGGTGGCCGATGCGGTGCACGCCCAGGGCTGTCAACGACATGCTGGACAGGGTCTGTTCCAGTACCGGGGTCGGGACGCGGCCCACGGAGTGCGGGGTGGAGTTGAGCAGCCCGAAGGCGGCGTGCGCGCGGATGCGGGCATCTTCCTCGGACCGCGACGGGTCCAGGTCGCGGAGCGCGCCGACCCACGTCTCGACGTAGGCCCGCTGGAGGGAGCGCACGCGGTGCCGCGCGTCGTCGGGAAGGTTGGCGAGGTCGCGGAACTGGATCTCGATCAGGCGCGGCGAGGTGAGCGCGAATTCCAGGTGGAAGTCGACGAGGGCGCGGACGCGCGCCGCCGGATCGGGCTCGTCGACCGCCCGTCGGCTGCCGGTGTGCAGGTACTCGGACACCCCGACCAGCAGCTCGACCAGGACGGCTTCCTTGTTGGGGAAGTGGCGGTACACGGCCGGCCCGCTGATGCCGACGGCCGCGCCCAGGTCCTCGAGGCGCAGCCCGTGGTAGCCGCGTGCCGCGACCAGTTCGGCGGCGGCGTCGAGCAGGTTGCTGCGGCGTTCGGCCTTGAGGCGAGAACGTTCGGTTTCGGTGCCGCCGCTTCTCTGGCCCACCTGCCTCGCCGCCCTCTCGTTCGATGCCCGGTCCGCAGCGTACCGTATTCGGTTAACGAAGATTCACCAACTTCGATGGACCCGATACGTGCGGAACGGGCGGTTCGTGGTGACAATGAACGAGTCGGAGGTCACGGGAAGGCTGCACTGCTCGGTGCCGGGAGGTGGTCCATGACGTCGTTCTGGTCCACTCGCGTCCTGATCGGGGGCGCCGTCGTCGTGCTCACGTACGGCCTCCTCGCCCCCGGCCCGGTGGCCAGCGGCGTCTACGCGCTCGTCGCCGCGTCGTCGGTGATCGCCGTGGTCCTCGGCATCCGGGCGGGGTTCAAGAACGACACCACGCCGTGGTGGTTCCTGGCGGCCGGGTTGACCGCCTGGACCGCTGGTGACGTCTACACCGGGGTTCTCGAGAACACGCAGGGCGGTGCCCCCTTCCCGTCGTGGGCCGACGCCGGGTACGTCGCGGGCTACCTGTCCGTGGTGGTGGCGCTCCTGGTCGCCCGTGACCTGCACGGTCGACTCGTCGCGCCCGTCGACGTGCTCGACGCCGCGATGATGACCGCGGGCATCGGTCTCGCGTCCTGGGTCGTCGTGTCGACGCAGTTCGGGGACACCCCCGCGTCGGTGTGGCTCGGGCTCTTCTACACCGAGATCGACGTCTTCGTCCTCGTCGTCGTCCTGTCGATCTTCCTGCGTCGACGGGCCAGCACCGTCACCCTCGTGCTGCTCGGACTCGGCCTGGCCATCATGGTGATCGCCGACTACGGCTCCTACGTGTGGAGTGCCGGCGGAGCGCTCGACCGGGTGCTGAACATGCTGTGGCTGACGGCCTACGTCCTCTTCGCCGCCGCCGCGGTGCGGCCCGAGAGTCCGCCGCCCGAGCCCACCTTCTCGCGGCGCAGTACGGGACTCTCGCGGCTCGCGCTGATGACGCTCGCCGTGGCGCTGACGCCCGCGGCGATGACCGTGCAGCTCGCCCGCGGGGTGCCGGCGTCGGAGTGGGGGTCGGTAGCGGTGGTGGCCACCGCGATCATGGTGACGATCGGCACCGTGCGCATGTGGATCTTCCTGAAATTGCTGGCACGCCAGGCCCAGGCCCTGCGCGAATCCGCGACCACCGACCGGGTGACGGGCCTGGCGACGCGCAACGAGCTCGAGCGACGGCTGTCCCGCCGTCTTGCGACCGACCCGTGGGTGGGACTGGTGCTCGTCGATCTGCACGGGTTCGCCGACGTCAACGCCACGTTCGGATACACCGACGGGGATCGCATGCTGAAGATCATCGGTGCGCGACTGTCGGACGCCGTGCCGCCCACGTCGGTGGTCGGTCGTCTCGGTGGCGACGAGTTCGCGGTGGTCGCCGGACCGCTCGACGAACGGTCCGCGACCCGGCTAGCCGCCGTCGTGCGCGCGGCCGTGACCGCGCCGATCGAGATGCGCGACATGCGAGTCACCGTCGACTGCAGTATCGGCGTCGCACTGCGTGCGTGCGACGGATCGGGGACCGGCGGGGCGGGAATCACGACGGCCGAGGGCATGATTCAGCGCGCGCACGCCGCGGTCGGTGAGGCGCAGCGTCGGCACCCGCGCGTCGCCGTGTACGACCGGACCATGGAGACCGACCAGGCCAACCGGGTCCGCCGGCTCGGCGAGCTCGAGGTGGCGATGCGGTCGGGCCAGCTCGAGCTGTTCTACCAACCGCGCCTCGATCTGCGGTCGGGTCGGGTGTCGGGTCTCGAGGCGTTGCTGCGGTGGCGTCACCCGGACGACGGCCTCCTGGGACCCGCCGATTTCCTCGCGGGAGCCGAAGCGACCTCGGCCATCGGGGTGTTGACGTCGTTCGTCCTCGACAGGGCTCTCGGGGACTGCGCCGGGTGGCGGTCGGCGGGGCTGGATGTCGACGTCGCGATCAATCTCTCGGTGCGGAACCTGGTGGATTCGACTCTGCCGGAACAGGTCTCGGAGGCCTTGGCGAGGCACGCCGTACCGCCGTCGGCCGTGGTTCTGGAGGTCACCGAGACCTCCGCCATGACCGACCCGACGCGTTCGGTGATCACGATGACGGCTCTGCGCGCCCTCGGCGTGACGCTGTCCATCGACGACTTCGGCACCGGCTACAGCTCCCTGGCGTACCTGTCGCGGCTGCCGGTCCAGCAGCTGAAACTCGACCGGTCGTTGGTGGCCTCGATCGTCGACGACGAGGTCGACCGGGCGATCGTCGCCTCCACTGTCGACCTCGCGCGGCGGATGCGTCTGCACCTGGTGGCCGAGGGCGTCGAGAACGCCGAGTCGCTGGAGATGCTGCGGCAGTGGGGATGCGACGCGGTGCAGGGCTTCTTCGTCAGCCGACCGGTCCCGGTCGACGAGGTGGTGCCGGTGGTGCGGGCGCTCGACGCGGCGCGCGTGTGACGCTCGGCACGCGTGTGGTTGTCTGAGGGTGCAGAGCAGTTCCCGACGAAAGGACCCACGGCGTGCGCGCAGTACAGGTGACCACACTCGACGGGCCGGACGCGGTGTCCGTCGCCGACATCGCGGAACCGACCGGCGACGGCGTGCTGATCGACGTGCACGCGGCCGGCGTCGCGTTTCCCGACGCGCTGCTCACCCGGGGTCTCTACCAGTACAAGCCCGACCTGCCGTTCGTGCCCGGCAGCGAGGTGGCCGGCGTGGTTCGCTCCGCTCCGGAGGGATCCGGTCTCGCCGTGGGCGACCGCGTGGCGGCGCTCACCGGCATCGGCGGCGGCATGGCCGAGGTGGTGCTCGCGACGCCGGATCTGGTGTTCCCGCTGCCGGACCGGGTCTCGTTCGAGGCCGGCGCCGGGGTGCTCTTCAACGACCTCACCGTGCACTTCTCGCTCCGTGAGCGCGGTCGTCTCGCCGAGGGCGAGACCGTGCTGGTGCACGGCGCCGCCGGCGGCATCGGTACCTCCGCGCTGCGCCTGGCCCCCGTGCTCGGCGCGTCCCGCACCATCGCCGTCGTCAGCACCGAGGAGAAGGCCGCGGTCGCGCGCGCCGCGGGAGCGACGGACGTCGTGCTCGTCGACGGGTGGCGCGATCGGGTGAAGGAGCTGACGGGTGGACGAGGTGTCGACGTGGTGATCGACCCCGTCGGCGGCGACCGGTTCACCGACAGCATCCGATCCCTCGCCCCGGCGGGTCGGCTGGTGGTCATCGGCTTCACCGGCGGCGAGATCCCGACGGTCAAGGTCAACCGTCTCCTGCTGAACAACGTCGAGGTCGTCGGCGCCGGGTGGGGTGCCTGGTGGATGTCCCGGCCCGGCTACACCAAGACCCAGTGGGCAGAACTCGCCCCGCTCTTCGCGGACGGCCGACTCTCGGCGCCCGAACCGTCCGTCCATTCGCTGGAGGAGGCCGGGGCGGCCATCGCGTCGCTGGAGAATCGCACGGCCATCGGAAAGGTCGTGGTCCGACTGCGCTGACCGATTGCGTCGGTGCTCGTCGGTAGGGTCGACGCATGCGCATCGGGGCACACGTCAGGTCGGATTCACCGCTCGACGAGGCGACGTCCTTGGACGTCGACCTCGTCCAGCTCTTCGTCACCGACCCGCAGAAGTGGAACAAGCCGGTGATCGACGAGTCTCTCGCGGCGGTGCGGGACTCGGAGGTCGACGTCGTCGTCCACTCGTCGTACGTCATCAACGTCGCCAGTCTCAACAACCGCATTCGCATTCCGTCTCGCAAGGCGTTGGCGCAGCAGGCCACCGTCGCCGCCGAACTCGGGGCGCTGGGCATGGTCGTCCACGGCGGCCACGTCCGCGACGGCGAGGACCCGGCCGAAGGTGTGGCCAACTGGCGCAAGCTCTTCGAGCGCCAGGCCGAGACGGGTGGGTTCGAGGTGCCCATCTGGATCGAGAACACCGCGGGTGGCGACCGCGCGATGGCGCGCCGGTTCGATGCCATTGCCCGACTGTGGGACGCGGTCGGCGAGTTCGGTGCCGGGTTCTGTCTGGACACCTGTCACGCGTGGGCGGGCGGCGAGGAGCTGGTCGACGTCGTCGAGCGGGTGAAGGCGATCACCGGCCGCGTGGACCTGGTGCATCTCAACAACTCTCGGGACGAGTTCGACTCGGCCCGCGACCGCCACGCGAACCTCGCATCCGGGTCCATCGACCCCGAGGTCCTCGCGGCGGTGGCGGCGGAGTCGGGCGCCCCGATCATTCTGGAAACGCCGGGCGAGGGCATCGCCGACGACGTCGCGTACCTACGCGGTCGCTGACCCGTCGACCACGGTCGCCGGCCGGTCGCGGTCGGGACGGGCGTAGGCCAGCGCGGCCAGGGCCACCAGCGCGCCGCCCGTCATCGCCATCGCCATGGCGGGTCCGTCGTTGCCCAGAGCGCCGACCAGCGGGGCGATCAGCGCGCCCAGCCCGAACTGTGCGGCGCCGAGCAGGGCCGCGGCAGTGCCGGCTGCCTCGCCGTGCCGTGACAGCGCCAGGGCCGGCGAGTTGGGCATGACGAAGCCCGCCGAGGCCAGCACGCAGAGCACCGGAATCATGAAGCCGACGACACCGCCGACCTCCGTCGTCGTGGTCACGATGAGCGCGATTCCGGAGATCGCCATGGCCACGAGGGCCACCGTCACGATGCGGGCGGGCGAATACCGCTGCAGTGCAAGCACGTTCAGCTGCGAGGCCCCGATGAGTGCCACGGCGCCGATGCCGAACACCAACGCGAACTGCTGCTCACCGAGCCCGTACCCGTCCTGGAGGACGAACGAGCTGCCCGAGATATAGGCGAACAGGGCCGACATACCGAGACCGGCCACCAACACGAGGACGACGAAGCTGCGGTCGCGCAACAGGCTGCCGTACGTCCGCAGCACCGGCACCACCTCGGGGGCGCGGCGGCGCTCGGCGGGAAGCGTCTCGCGGAGGAAGCACACGGCGACGAGCATGAGCAGGACACCGGCCACCGCCAGACCGGCGAAGATCCCCCGCCAGGAGCCCTGCAGCAGGATGACGCCGCCGAGGCTCGGGGCGACGATCGGCGCGACGCCCATCACCAGCACCAGACGGGACAGGACGGTGGCGGCGGCGCGGCCCTCGTAGAGATCGCGGACGATGGCGAGGGCGATCACCATGGTGGCGGCGGCGCCGAATCCCTGCAGTGCCCGCGTGACCCCGAGCACCGCGACCGACGGGGCGATCATGCAGAGCAGTGACGCCAGGATGTGGACGGCCGTGCCGGCGATCAACGGGCGGCGCCGACCGAGAGCGTCGGACAGCGGGCCGATGATCAGCTGGCCGACGGCGAGGCCGATCAGGGTGCCGGTGAGGGTGAACTGCACCGCGGCGTCGGTGGAGTTCAGATCGTCGGTGATGGCGGGCAGCGCCGGCAGGTAGACGTCGATGGTGAGGGGGCCCAGGGCGACGAGAGCGCCGAGGACGAGAATCATGCGCAGTCGCGAGGGCGGCGACTCGTCGTGGGTCGTGGTGCGGGCAGCGACCGAGGCGGGTTTCGTCGTCACCCGGGCTGCAGCACCTCGGGCGCCGATTCTGTTCCCGGCCGCGCGGACCCGAGTCAGTCGGCGGTGAGACGGGGCGGGGGAGGGGCGTCGGGCACGCCGCGGTGAATCCCGTCGATCGCCGCGTCGGCCCAGTCCACGAGGCTCGCGACGGCCACCCCGTGTGGGGGTGCGGCGCGGTACGGGGTGATGTGGTCACGACCGCGGGTGATCAGCGTCACAGCGCCGGCCGGGTTTCCGCGGTGCAGGTGGGTGAGACCGACCGCGAGCTGCGCGAGCCCCTGCCAGAGTTCGCGATCGTCGCCGACGCTCGCTTTCCAGGTGCCTTCGAGGACGTCGTGGGCGTGGAACGGCATCCCGTCGTCCAAGTAGCGCTGAGCCAGGGGCAACGACTCGCGCGGCGGGAGTTGCAGGTCGTCCGGCACGCGCGGGACGCCGACGGAGCCGTGCGGGAGCGGCCGGCCCAGGACGTCCCGCGGTCGGGCGTTCTGGGGTCGGCCGTCGGCGAGGCGATCGCGGGTGGTCGATCTGTCGTCTCCGTCCATACGTTCCGTTCTACTCGGGCCGGTGTGTCGGCTGCGCCGGGAGCCGCCCCGTCAGAACGGCGGTGGTGTGTCCTCCGCCAGGGGTGGGGCGACGCCGTTCAGGGCGTTGCGGAGTCGATTGCGATTGCGCTCCTGCCGTCGGCGGGCGTGTTTCTGCTCCGTGCGTGGGGCTGGTCGGGTGGGTTCGGGTTCGCCCGGTGTCGGGGTGCGCGGTGTCGGTGGTGTTTTCTTGCCGGCGTCGGGTGGGTCGCCGAAGACGATCATGTCGAGTCCGGGGTGGGCGTCGTGGCCGGTGTAGGCGGGGCCGAGGACGGTGCGGCCTTCGGGGATGGTGAACGTCCGGATGATGCGGCCGGGGTGGTCGGGGTCGGGGTACTGGTCGTCGACGAAGTCACCGAACGTCTTGAGCAGGTGGTGGAACCGGCATTTCGCGCCGAGCCCGGTCGCAGTGGTCTGTCCGCCCCGCTCGGGGTGGGCGTGGTCGTATTCGGTGATGTGGTCGAGGTCGCCGTCCCACGCGGGTCTGTTGCAGCCGGGCCAGGTGCAGTACTGGTCTCGGGCGCGGATGTAGGTGTTCAGTGCCGCCGAGGGTCGGTAGGGGTCCGCGGGTTGGGTGGCCGGGAGTGGGGTGTCGGTGCCGTCGCCCAAGGGGCGGATCAGGGTGGCGGGATCGGCGGCGAGGTCGCGGATGTGGGCGCCGGAGACGATGCCGAGCCCGGGGATGTAGCCGACACCGTCCACCAGTTCGGACTCGGACTCGACTGCAACCTCATCCGTCGCCGCTTCGGCTGCAATGTCCTCGGCTGCAACGTCCTCGGCCGCGACCTCGTCGGTCGAGACCGCTTCGGCTACAACGTCGTCGGCCGCTGCCCCCTCGACCGCAGCCTCGTCGGTCGTGACCGCCTCCGCCGCAACGCCATCAGCCGCTGCAGCCTCGGCTGTAGTCTCCGCGGCCGCGACCTCATCGACTGCGACCTCATCGACCGCAACAGCGTCGGCGGCAACGGCATCGGACGTCGCCGTGTCGGCCGCTGTCTTCTCGACCACGACCTCCTCGACCGCAACTTCCTCTGCGGCAGCCGCGGTCGTTCCGGCGTCCTGAGTCCGTGCATGCGCGGCCGGCTCTGCCGCACCCTCGGTGGTGGTCGCGGGTCCGGTGAGGGTGGTGGTGTCGGTGACGACGTGGATGACGATGCGTGCTGCGTTGGTTGCGACCTCGTCCGCATCGACCACGGTGTAGGCACAGTCGGGGCGTGCGCAGTCGCAGCCGAACGGGGCGTGCTTGACGAGCGCGAACAGCGCGTCCGATGCCCGCGCTGTTTTGGTGCGGCTGTCGTGTCGGCAGACTTGTGCGGCGAGGCGTTCGACGACGCGGGCGACGATGGCAGCCTGTTCGGCGGACATCGTCGCTCCCACGGTCGCCATGCCGTCGAGTCCGGCCTCGGTGAAGAAGCACCGCCCCTTCAGGGCGTCGTCGCGGCGTTCGCGGACGGCGTCGGGGTCGCGGCGGTAGACCATCTGATCGCACAGATCCCGCACCCGGCCCGTGGACCACGACCCCGGCTTACGCAGGGCGTCGGCGATGTCGGCGTCCACCAGTCCCTGATACGACCGGCCGTGGATCAACTCGGTGCGGGAGACGATGGTGCGGATGTGACTGGGCGAGACCACCCCGTCCCGGAGGCATTCGAACACCCGCGGGAGACGGTCCCGGAGGGCGACGGCGTGGTCGAGGATCCGTTCGGCGACGTACTGCGAGACCGACAGGGCGGTGGCGATGCGGGCGGCGCACTGGGCGAACGCATCGACCGCCCGCTCGTCGCGGTCTTCTTCGGCGAGCACCAGGTCGGTGTGCAGGGCGGCGACATGTCGGTAGCGGCGCCATTCCAGGTACGCCGCTCCGGCCGCGAGGTCGGCCAGTGCGTCGAGATGCCCACCGACGGGCAGGTCGAACGAGACGGGCAGACCCATCGCGGTGTGGTCACGCGTAGCCCAGGCAACGCCTCCCACCTGCGGCGCGTTCACCGCGCCGACCCCCCGATCGCTCATGTGTTCGATTGTAATGATCCCCACCGACACCCGCCGCTCCACCGACCGGAAACCGGGACGGCAATGAACCGGCGGGCTGCCGATGAGTGAGTCCTACCCGCCGACGGCGTCCGACGCCGAGGTGAGTCGAGCGACCTCGTCGTCCGTCAGGCTCAGGCCGGGAGCGTCGGTCAGCGACGCCAGCTGCCCGATTCGGCTCGCGCTGGCGATCGGGGCGACGATGCCCGGCCGGGTCAGCAGCCAGGCCAGTGCGACCGTGGGGATCGCGGTGTCGCGCGCGTCGGCGATCTCGGCGAGCGCGTCCACGACGGCCAGGCCCGCGTCGCTCAGGTAACCCCCGGCCATCTTCCCGCGCGCGCTGCCGGCGAGGTCGTCCTTCGTGCGGTACTTGCCGGTCAGGAATCCCGACGCGAGTGCGAAGTACGGGAACACGCCCAGGTGGTTGGTCGTCGCGAACTCCTGCAGCGCCGGTTCGTAGGACTGCCGGTGCACCAGGTTGTAGTGCGGCTGCAACGCTACCGGCTTGTCGAACCCTTCGCGCTCGGCGATGTCGAGCCAGGCCTGTGCGCGCTCGGGGGAGTAGTTCGAGATGCCGACGTAGCGGACCTTGCCGGCCTTCACGAGCGCGTCGAACGCGGCGACCGTCTCCTCGAGCGGGGTGTCCTCGTCGTCGAAATGCGCGTAGTACAGGTCGATGTGGTCGCTCTGGAGGCGCTTCAGCGAGGCGTCTGCCGCGGCCGCGACGGTCGAGGCGGCCAGGCCGAGGAAGTCCGGGTGCCGGCTCACCTTGGTCGCGAGGACGACGTCGTCCCGCCGGCCGGTGCGGGCGAACCAGTTGCCGATGACGGTCTCGGATTCGCCACCCGAATTGCCCGGCGCGAACGCCGAGTACGAGTCGGCCGTGTCGATCAGCGACCCACCGGCACCGAGAAACGCCTCGATGATGTCGTGCGACGCGGCCTCGTCGGCCGTCCATCCGAAGGTGTTGGCACCGAGCGCAAGCGGGAAAACATCCAGGTCCGAGTGTCCGATGCGAGTCATACCGAGAACAACTCGTGAGCCGTGCTCACTGTTCCCGCCTCAGGCCGACACGCTGATTCCGATGCCGCCGAGGGTGTCCGCACCGAAACGCTCGATTTCCGCGTCCAGGTCGAGCGGCCGAATGGTGGTCTTGGCCTGCAGAATCCGATCGTCGATGCGGTCCGCCGGGATCAGCCAGACGATCTCGAACTCGAGGCCGTCGGGGTCCTGCCCGTAGAGGCTCTTGGTGGTGCCGTGATCGGACGCGCCGACCAGCGCTCCGGCGCCCGCGAGGTCGTCGCGCACCGTGGCCAGGTCGGCGAGAGTGCGCACCTCCCAGGCCAGGTGATACAGGCCCACGGTCGCCCGACCGGCGGGGCTGGCGCCGGCCGCGTCGCCGATCGAGAACAGACCCAGATCGTGGTCGTTGGTGCTGTCGGGTGCCTGCAGGAAGACGGCACGGTCGCCCATCGCCATGACGACGCGGAATCCGAGCACGTCGCGATAGAACGCGGCGCTGCGCTCGGCGTCGCGGACGTAGAGAACGGCGTGGTTGAGTCGAGAGATGGCCATGGGGGTCCTTCCGGTCTGTGTTGAAGCTTCAACGCAAACTGTACGCGAACCATTCCCGACGGATCAGTGGAACCGGTGGTCGGTGATCGCCGTCCGTGGCCCGAACTTCGGCCGGACCGCCATCCCGCTCACCTCGAGCAGTCGCACCGCCCGGTAGCGGTGCGGCCGGAGCGGCTCGAGGTAGGCGACCATCTCGTCGTCCGTCATCGGAGCGCCCACGAGGCTCCACCCGATCACCGCCGCCAGGTGGTAGTCCCCGACCGACAGCGCGTCGGCGTCGCCCAGGGCGCGCTGGCACACCTCCGCAGCCGTCCACTCGCCGATGCCGGGGACCAGCCGCAGGCGTCGATACGCATCGTCGTGGGTCATGCCGACGATCGGGGTGAGCTTGTCCGCGACCCGTGCGGCCTCCACGATCGTGCGTGCCCGTTTCGGATCGACGTTGGCGCGGTGGAACTCCCACGACGGAACACGACGCCAGACGTCCGGTGGCGGCGACACCGCCATGCCCGACGGCGCCGGGCCGGGTGCGGGAGCGCCGAAGCGCGTCACCAAGCGACGCCACGACGCGAACGCGGCGACGCCGTGAACCTTCTGTTCGAGGACGGCGGGGACGAGCGCTTCGAACACCTGCCCCGTCCGACCGAGGTGGAGGTGGGTCAGGCGTCGGGCGGCCTCGACGAGGATGCGGTGCTCGGGTGCGAATCCTTTTGCGTCGTCCAGCATTCCGATCAGTCCGGGCATCGTGGCGACGAACTCTTCCGCGCCCTCGCCCCACACGTCGGCGACGACCTCGGTGCGCGACGGCTGGCGGAGTCGATAGGTCACGGGCCCGCTCGCGAACAACGATGTTCGCCAGATGCTTCCGTCGGGCAGCGTGCGGTGCGTCGGGTCGCTCCGACCCCGCTGATGGGGAGAGAGCGTGTGGCGCAGGCTCAGTGGACGATCCGAGTGGATCGTTCGCCGCAGAACAGGACCGTCGCTACCGGACACGGACGAGCGCACGCCCGGTGTTCTCGCCGTCGCGCAGCGCGTCGATCACGCCCTGCACACCGTCCAGGCCCACCTCGGTGGTGACCTCGGCCAGTCGGCTCGGCCGCAGATCGTCGGCCAAGCGTGCCCACAGCGCTCGCCGGGCGTCGATCGGCCACTGGACGGAATCGATGCCCAGCAGGGCGATTCCGCGCAGGATGAACGGCAGAACGGTGGTGGACACGGAAGGCCCACCCGTGAGTCCGCTCGCCGCCACGGCGCCGCCGTACCGGATTGTGGAGAGCACGTCGGCAAGCGTCGCGCCGCCCACGCAGTCGACTGCGCCGGCCCAGCGCGCCTTGCCGAGCGGGCGGGGCTTCGCGTCGGGGTCCTCGGGCAGCCGACCGACGATCTCGGCGGCACCGAGGGTGCGCAGCAGATTGTGCGCCGACGACTTGCCGGTGGACGCCACCACCTCGAACCCCCTGCGGGAGAGCAGGTCCACGGCCACCGTGCCCACACCGCCGCTCGCGCCGGTGACCACGATCGGCCCGTCCTCGGGCCCGATTCCGTGCCGTTCCAGGGCCTGCACGCTCATCGCGGCCGTGAACCCGGCCGTGCCGATGGCCGCGGCGTCCGCCGTCGACAGACCGTCGGCCAACGGCACCACCCATTCCGCCGGAACGCGGGCGAACTCGGCGTACCCGCCGTGGCGTCCCGTCCCGATCTCGTAGCCGTGGGCGACGACGCGGGTCCCGACGGCGACGTCCGCCGAGTCCGACGCGACCACGGTGCCGGCCAGATCGATGCCCGGCACGATCGGGTAGTTCCGGACGACGCCACCCTTCGGTGTGACCGCCAGCGCGTCCTTGTAGTTGATCGAGGAGTACTCGACGGCCACCGTGACCTCGCCGGCGGGCAGGAACGACGCGTCGACGGCCTCGTCGGCCAGCGTGATCCCGTCGTCCGTCTCGCGGGCGACGAGTGCGCGGAAGCTGTCGGTGGATGCGGTCACGGGAGTGCTCCTTCGCGGCGACGGCTGTCCCCATCGGGGGACGAGGTCAGGATCGAGGGTAGGGGACCGCCGACGGACGGCGTCGGCGCGGGAACCGGACCGTGTCGGTGGGTGCGGATACTGTCGCGGACGTGATCATCGTGAGTACGGACGGGTCCTGCCTGAAGAACCCGGGCGGCGCCATCGGCTGGGCCTGGGTGGACCACACCGGGCCCAGCGCCTCGGGTGGGGCGGCGTCCGGAACCAACCAGATTGCCGAGCTCAGAGCGCTGCTCGAGGCCGTGCTCGCACACCCGGGTGCAGAACCGCTGCTGATCGAGGCGGACAGTCAGTACGCCATCAAGTGCGCGTCGGAGTGGCTGCCGGGGTGGAAGCGCAAGGGGTGGCGGACGTCCACCGGCACCGCGGTGCGCAACCTCGACCTGGTGCGGGCCATCGATAGGGCGATCACCGAACGCGAGGGCCCCGTGCGGTTCCGGTGGGTTCGGGGACACGTCGGCAACGAGTACAACGAGATGGCGGACCAGCTCGCCGGTGAGGCCGCGCGTGGCGTCCGGGACGGCACGCTGTCGGAGTCACCGCCTGTCGGAGCCGCGGTTGCGATGGCTGCCGCGGACCCCGTCACCCTGTTCTGAGCGGCTCCTGATCGATCGGGCTACTCGGACCGAGTCGTCTGCTTGTCGTCCTTGTCCCCCGGCGTGACGTCCTCGGGATCCGGGGTGCCCAGCGTCTTGCCCTCGTCGACCACGGCCTCGCTGCGATCGAGAGTGTCCGGGCCGTCCGTCTCCGCGTGATGGTCGAACTCTCGGATCGCCTCGTCGCGCTCGGAGTCGGACTGCACGGAATCCGCGCCCGTGCCCCGGCTGGCCTCGCGCGGATCGACGCTGGTGGTGTCGACGGGAGTGTTCGCGGCATCGCTCATGACACGGGAATGCCCGGTCGACGGGGTCGTCAACCGGGCATCCGCGTCACGGGTGGCTCGTCCTACGGAGACGGCGTGATGGTCACCGAGAAGCGATCCTCCAGGTTCGAGGTGAAATCCTGCTGGCACTGCTCGATCGCGGCCTGGTCGCCGCCGGCATTCGAGAGGCAGTCGGTGAGATCCTGTCCGCCGACCTCGTTGAACACCCACACCGACAGCGCGATGAACACCGCGCCGGCGATGATGCCCAGGATGCCGAAGACGAGGCCGGTGGTGGCGACACCCTTGTTGGTCGCTTCGAGGCGCTTCGCGCGGTTTCGTCCGACGATGCCGAGGATCACGGCCACGATGCCGAGCAGGATGCCGAAGCCGAACGTCCAGAACGCCAGCACCGAGATGATGCCCAGAATCAGCGCGGCGATACCCATGCCGTTCTTCGGGCTCGCCGGGGGCTGCTGCTGGTAGCCGCCCGAGTACTGCGGGGCGGACTCGTACTGCCCGCCTTGCGGGCCGGAGCCGTACTGCCCGCCGGGCGGGGGTGGGTACTGACCGCCGTACTGCCCGCCCTGCGGGCTGGAGCCGTACTGCCCGCCCTGCGGGCTGGAGCCGTACTGCCCGGGGGGTGGGTACTGGCCCGGGTCGCGGGGCGTGTCGTCGGGGCCGGGCTGGCCCGGGTACTGGGGACCGGTCATGGCTCTCCTCGGGGTCGAGCCGGGATCCGTCACGTCTCGGCTGGTGCTCGCGACTGTAATCGGACACCGGACCGCAACAGGGGAGGCGTGACCGCACCGTTATCGCGCAGCGGGATTCGGGTACGGGGTAACGATGAGCACCGTGACGGCCGGCGACGGCACCACCCTCCACTACACGGAACAGGGAGAGGGGAGACCTCTGATCCTGCTGCACGGGTGGGGATTCAGCGGCGAGTACTTCTCCGGCGTGGTGCCGGGCCTCGCCGAGCATGCCCGGGTGATCGCGGTCGATCTCCGCGCCCACGGACGGTCGGAGGACCCGGGTCACGGCTATCGCGTGTCCCGCCTCGCCGCCGACCTGCGCGACCTGATCGTTGCCCTCGACCTGCACGAGGTCACCGTGCTCGGCTGGTCGCTCGGGTGTCCGGTGATCTGGAGCTACCAGGAGTTGTTCGGCACCGACCGCCTGCGGCAGGCCGTCTACGTCGCCCAGACGCCCAAGCAGTACCGCGCACCCGACTGGACGCTCGCGCACAACTCGATCTTCGACGACGCCACTCTCGCCGCGGTGCAGGGACGGGTCACGTACGACCGGGCTGCCTTCGATCGGGAGCAACTCGACGAGATCACCGCGACGGACCTGCCCGACGACCGAGCGGACGTCCTGTTCGACGAGATGTCGCGCATGGCGTCGTCGGCCCGCAACGCGGTGATGGCCGATCACACGCACCACGACTGGCGTGATTTGCTGCCCGGGCTCACCCTGCCGTCGTTGGTCGTCGTGGGACGTCACGATCGCGCATTCCCGTGGGAGGCGGCACGATTCGTGGCGGACACAGTGCCGAACGCCCGGTTCGAGCTGTTCGAGAACAGTTCCCACGCCGTCTTCCTGGACGAGCCGGAGAAGTTCGTGTCGGTGGTCGTCGACTTCCTCACCTCCTGACGCCCGCCGCCACCGAGGAGGGTTTGCCAGCGGCCGCGGGCGGACACCCGACAGGCATGAGCCAGGACCTGTACACCGCCACCGTCACCGCGACCGACGGATCCGTCACCTCGACCGACGACGTCTTGACCCTCGACGTGCACGAGCCCACCGATCTCGGTGGTCCCGGCGGTGCCACGAACCCCGAGCAGCTCATGGCGGCCGCGCTGTCGTCCTGCCTCCTCGAATCGCTCCGCATCGCCGTCGGCACCGCGGGCGGCAGTCTCGACGGTGCGTCGGTCGAGGGAGCGGTGACCCTCGCGGCCGCCGACGGTGCGGGGTACGACGCGACCTACCGGTTGTCGGTCACGTTGCCGGGAGTCGAGAACGCGGGTGACGTTCTCGAACAGGCGCGCTCGATCTGCCCGTTCCTGAAGTCCGTCACCGGAGTCGACGTCGCGCTGACCAGCTGATCAGAGGCGGTCCTTACGCCCCCAGCGAACGGGGGTCCAGTGGGGAACAGGGCGGTCGGCCCCGAGGTTGAGCCGAGCACGCTGAACCCTGGAGGCCCCCATGAGCGAACCCACTCGCTTGCCCGTGCTTTTCCTCGACGATCCCGTGGTACTGCCCGGCATGGTGGTGCCCGTCGAACTGGACGACGCCGCCCGCGCCGCCATCGATGCCGCTCGCACGTCGGCGGACGGCAAGCTGCTCGTCGCACCGCGGCTCGACGATCGCTATCCCGCGTACGGCGTGGTCGCGACCATCGTGCAGGTCGGCCGCCTCGCGACCGGAGCGCCGGCGGCCGTGCTCGAGGCTCGCACACGGGCGCACCTCGGCGCCGGCGTGAGTGGGCCGGGCACCGCGTTGTGGGTCGAGGCGGAGATCGTCGCCGCCGACGAGCCCTCCGACGCCGTGCGCGCGTCGGCCGCGGAGTACAAGAAGCTCGTGCTGGCTCTCCTACAGCGTCGCGAGGCGTGGCAGGCCATCGACTCGGTCACCAAGCTCACCGATCCCTCCGCGCTCGCCGACACCGCCGGCTACGCGTCGTGGCTGACCGACGTGCAGAAGCGGGAATTGCTCGAAACCCCCGACGTCGCAACCCGTTTGGCCACGCTCATCCGGTGGACCACCGATCACCTCGCCGAGATGGAGGTGACCGACAAGATCGCCGGCGACGTGCGCGAGGGCATGGAGAAGACGCAGAAGGACTTCCTGCTGCGCCAACAACTCGCCGCCATCCGCAAGGAGCTGGGCGAGACCGAGCCCGACGGTGCGGACGATTACCGCACGCGCGTCGAGTCCGCCCCGCTGCCGGACGCGGTGCGGTCGGCCGCGCTGCGCGAGGTGGAGCGGCTGGAGCGTTCGAGCGACCAGAGCCCCGAAACCGGTTGGATTCGAACGTGGTTGGACACCGTCCTCGGTCTGCCCTGGTCGGTCGTCACGGACGACACCACCGACACCGAGTCCGCGCGCGCGGTGCTCGACGCCGACCACCACGGCCTCGACGACGTCAAGGACCGCATCGTCGAACACCTCGCCGTCCGGGCCCGTCGTGCGTCTCGCGGGCTGTCGGTGGTGGGTGGTCGTGGTTCCGGCGCCGTCATGGTGCTGGCCGGACCTCCCGGCGTCGGCAAGACCTCGCTCGGCGAATCCGTGGCCCGAGCCCTGGGCCGGACCTTCGTCCGCGTCGCGCTCGGTGGCGTCCGCGACGAAGCCGAGATCCGTGGTCACCGTCGGACGTACGTCGGTGCGCTGCCCGGCCGGATCGTGCGGGCGATCGCGGAGGCGGGTTCGATGAACCCCGTCGTGCTGCTCGACGAGATCGACAAGGTGGGGTCCGATGTTCGCGGCGACCCGGCCGCCGCACTCCTCGAGGTGCTGGACCCGGCGCAGAACCACACGTTCCGCGATCACTATCTCGATCTGGACCTCGACCTGTCGGACGTGCTGTTCCTCGCGACCGCCAACGTGGTCGAGCAGATCCCGGCGGCCCTGATCGACCGTATGGAGCTGGTCACGGTCGACGGCTACACCGAGGACGACAAGGTGGCGATCGCACGGGACTACCTGGTGCCGCGTCAGCTGGACCGCGCCGCGATGACCGGCGACGACGTGCAGTTCACGGAGGCCGCTCTCCGCCGCATCGCCGCCGAGTACACCCGCGAGCCGGGCGTGCGGCAGGTCGAGCGGCTGGTCGCGAAGACGCTGCGGAAGATCGCGGCGGCGGAGACCGGCCCGGTCACCGTCGATGCGGACGATCTCACGGCCTACCTGGGCCGACCCCGCTTCACCCCGGAGGCGCACGAGCGCACCGAGGTGCCCGGCGTCGCCACGGGACTGGCCGTGACCGGCCTCGGTGGCGACGTCCTCTTCGTGGAGGCGAGCAGCACCGGAGCGGAGCCGGGTCTCACGCTCACCGGCCAGCTCGGTGACGTGATGAAGGAGTCCGCGCAGATCGCCCTGTCCTACGTACGGGCGCACGCCGAGCAGCTCGGGGTGGACCCCGTGACGCTCGACCGCGCGATCCACGTGCACGTCCCTGCCGGCGCGGTACCCAAGGACGGACCGTCCGCGGGAGTCACGTTGGTCACCGCCCTGGTGTCGATGGCGACGGGGCGACCCGTGCGCTCGGACGTCGGCATGACCGGTGAGGTCTCGCTGAACGGCCGCGTGCTGCCGATCGGCGGGGTGAAGCAGAAGCTGCTCGCCGCCCAGCGCGCGGGGCTGAGCACGGTGTTCGTGCCGATCCGCAACGAGCCCGATCTCGACGACGTGCCCACGGACGTCCTGGACGCCCTCGACGTCCGTCCGATGTCGGACGTGGCGGATATCGTCGCGGCTGCGCTGGAGCCGGTGGCGTCAGCGGCCGAGACCCCGGCGGCGTGAGCGGGTACCCGGTGCGGTCGGACGAGTGGAGGAGCGCGTCGTGAGCATGGAATCGGTGGCGTACAGCCAGATGTATCGCGGCATGCACACGCCGGATGCGCGGCCGGTCTCCCGCGTCACCCTGCGCCGGATCCTGGTGTTCGCCCGCCCGCTGCGGGGCCTGCTGATCGGGTTCCTGATCCTCAGCGTGGTGTCGGCGGCGCTGGCCGTGGCGACGCCCATCCTCGCCGGCCGAGTGGTCGACGGGATCGTGCGCGGGGTGGCCTTCGAGACCGTGCTGATCCTCGCGGTCGTCATCGCCCTCGTCGCGGTGCTCGACGCGGCCAGCGGTCTGGCCAACCGCTGGCTGTCGTCGCGGATCGGGGAGAACCTCATCCTCGACCTGCGTACCCGGGTCTTCGACCACGTGCAGCGGATGCCGATCGCGTTCTTCACGCGCACCCGGACGGGCGCCCTGGTCTCCCGGCTGAACAACGACGTCATCGGCGCGCAGCGCGCGTTCAGCGGCACGTTGTCCGGTGTGGTCAGCAACGTCGTGACGCTGCTGCTGACGCTGGTCGTCATGATCGGGATCTCGTGGCAGATCACCCTGCTGGCGTTGATCCTGCTTCCGGTCTTCGTGATCCCGGCCCGGCGGATGGGCGCGAAACTCGCGACGCTGCAGCGCGAAGCGGCGGGCCACAACGCGGCGATGTCGACGCAGATGACCGAGCGGTTCTCGGCGCCCGGCGCCACGCTGATCAAACTGTTCGGCCGACCCGATCACGAGTCGCAGGAGTTCGCGACGCGGGCCGGCCGAGTCCGGGACATCGGCGTACGCACCGCGATGGTGCAGACCACCTTCGTCACCGCCCTGACCCTGGTCTCGGCTCTGGCGCTCGCCCTCGTCTACGGGCTGGGCGGCTTCTACGCGCTGCGCGGCACCCTCGACGCGGGGTCGGTGGTCACCATGTCCCTCCTGCTCACGCGCCTCTACGCGCCGTTGACCGCGCTCGCGAGTGCGCGGGTCGACATCATGAGTGCGGTGGTCAGCTTCGAGCGGGTCTTCGAGATCCTCGACCTCGAGCCCCTGATCGCGGACGCGCCGGACGCCCGCCCGGTGCCGGACGGGCCGGTCACGGTCGAGTTCGACGACGTCCGGTTCGCCTATCCGTCGGCCGACAAGGTGTCGCTGGCCTCGCTCGAGGACGTGGCGGTGCTCGATTCCCGTGGTGGTGAGGAGGTGCTGCACGGCATCTCGTTCCGCGCCGAGCCCGGGCACATGGTGGCCCTCGTGGGCTCGTCCGGTGCCGGGAAGTCGACCATCGCGCAGTTGGTCTCACGCCTGTACGACGTCGACGGCGGCGCGGTGCGTCTCGCCGGCGTGGACGTTCGCGACCTCACGGCCGAGTCCGTCCGCGCCACGGTGGGCATGGTCACGCAGGACGGGCACCTGTTCCACGAGACCCTGCGCGCCAACCTGACGCTGGCACGCCCCGAGGCGACCGACGAGGAGGTCTGGTCCGCACTCGAGCGCGCCCGCCTCGGGGAGCTGGTGCGATCCCTGCCCGACGGTCTGGAAACCGTCGTCGGCGAGCGCGGCTACCGCTTCTCCGGCGGCGAGCGTCAGCGCGTGACCATCGCGCGTCTGCTGCTCGCGCATCCACAGGTGGTGGTGCTGGACGAGGCGACCGCGTCGCTGGACTCCACCTCGGAGGCCGCGGTGCAGGACGCGCTGGCCGAGGCCCTGGACGGACGCACCTCGCTCGTCATCGCCCACCGGCTCTCGACCATCCGCGCGGCAGACCTGATCCTGGTGATCGAGGACGGACAGGTGGTCGAACGCGGGACCCACGTGGAGTTGCTGGCGACCTCCGGCCGCTACGCCGAGCTGTATCGGACGCAGTTCGACGAGCCCGTCCGCACCTGACCGATCAGCAGGTGCTGGGCGCGGGCAGCCCGGCGAAGCGGTCGTTCAGCCACTGCAGCGCTGCGGGGAGGCCGAGCAGGGCCGCCGACAGGTGGTCCGGGCTCGGCGTCAGCAGGGTCTGCACCGGGGTGCCGGCTGCGCAGTACCGCCTGGTCGAGTTGTCGATCGCGTCCACCGGGATCAGCACATCGGTGGGGCTGTGCCACTCGAAGATCGGCGCTCGCGGGATGCCGGGGTAGAGCTCGAGGCTGTTCTCCTCCACCACGCGCCGACCCTCGGGGTCCTGGAACACGGACCGGTTGGCGGTGATCTCCGCGGCACTGTGGTTCGCGCCGACGGCGAGGATGTCGTTGGTGCAGGAGTTGGCCACCTGGTTCATCATCGCGGTGCCCTGCGGCGTCAGGTTCTCCGAGACCGGCATCCGATCCGGGTACTCCCGCCCCAGGCCGATGGCGGCGGCGAGGACGAGGCCGAACGCGGGGTGCGGCGTGTCCTCGCCGAGCAGGTAGCCCATCTTCACCAGGTTCATCGGCACCCCACCCTGGGCGCTGCCCACGATGTTCAGCTCGGGGGCGTAGGACGGCGCGAGCGCCGCGGCCCAGGCGGTGGCCATGCCGCCGCCGGAGTAGCCGGCCATGGCGACCGGGCTGTTGCGCAGCTGCAGCGGGTCGAAGTTCTTGGCGGCGCGGATGCCGTCGAGGGTGAGCTGGCCGCCGAGCTTGGCCGCGCCGTAGGCGCTGGTGGGGCCCAGATGATCGGTCATGGCGACCGACCACCCGCGCTGGAACACGACGTTCAGCGCTGCCGCGTCACGGATGACGACGTTGGGGTCGGTGGAGTAGAGGGCCTGCGACGGCGCGCACTTCAGCCCGAGAGCGTTGACGATCTGCTGGTAGGACAGCAGGGGCCCGTCCGGCGCCTTGACGACCGGCACGAAGACCGTGGTCACGCCGACGATGGGCTTGCCCTCGCTGGCCGTGCTGCGGAACGCGAGCTGCCAGGTGTTCACCCCGATGAAGTTGGGCGGGTTGGGTACCTGCCGCGCCGCCAGCACCGTACCGGGGGCGACTCCGGAGATGTCGCCGCCGGCGGAGTAGAACGGGTCGGCGTTGGGGATGGGGTACTGCGCCCCCGCGGACGCCGAACCGGGTAGACCGACGGCGACCAGTGCGGCCGCGACGGCGACGAGAAACGAACGACGAATTGTGCCCACGGTGATACCACTCCCTACGAACCGACCGTGCGGTTGTCGGTGCCGATGGTGGCACATCGGTCCTCGGGCCCGTAATGGTCCCGAAAAACCGACGCCCCCCGTGCCGTGCGAGCACAGCAACCGGCACCCCGCTCCGTATCCGAACCGTAACCATGCGCGCGAACACCGGCAATCGAATGCGCGGGTGTTGTGAACGGTCCCGGGTAGCCCCCGGTGGGGTCAGGACTCCCGCACCACGTCGTCGGGATTCTTGTCCTCGCGCAGCCCGCGCCAACTGGGGTGACGCAACGACCCACCCTCGGTCCACTCGAAGAACCGCACCTCGCCGACGAGGACGGGTTCGGTCCAGGTCGCGTCCTTGCGATCCACGGTCGGCAGCGGACGATCGAACGGTGAGTCCTCCCGCACCAGTGGGCGCAACCGGTCGAGCAGGTCGGCACGGGCGCGCTCGGTGAATCCCGTCCCCACCCGGCCCACGTACCGCAGCCCGTCGCCGTCGGGGACCCCGAGCAGGAGGGAGCCGATGCTGCCGGTCCGCCCGCCCTGTCCGGCACGCCACCCGCCGATCACCACCTCCTGCGTCCGCCAGTTCTTCACCTTGATCCACGCGGTGCTGCGCCGGCCGACCTCGTAGACGGAATCGCGGCGCTTGGCGACGATGCCTTCCCACCCCCGTCGTTCGCTCTCGGCCAGCGCGCCCGCCGGGGTGCCGGCCATCAGCGGCGACACCGTCGCCGATTCGAGGCCGGTGAGGAGCAGCTCGAGAATGCGGCGTCGGTCGGCGAACTTCTTGCCGGTGAGGTCGGTGCCGTCGAGATGGAGGATGTCGAAGCAGATGTACTGGACGTCGTCGGGATGGGCGTCCTGCAGGAGTTCGAAACTGGTGACGCCGTCCTCCCGGTACGCGACGGCTTCCCCGTCGAGCACCACCCGGTGGTCGGCGAGGTCCGCCGCCAACGCCGTGATGCCCGCGTAGCGACGGGTGAGGTCCTGTCCCGTGCGGCTCTCGAGCACGGCCTCGCCCCGGTCGAACGTGGCCACCACGCGCACGCCGTCCCACTTGCCCTCGAAGGACCACTGATCCGCGTCGAGCGCGTCGAGCTCACCGGTGGTCGCGAGCATGGGACGAACCCGGGTGGGCAGCGCCGCGTCGCCCTGCGGGATGCCCGACGCGGTCGTCTTGGTCCGGCGGACCAGCCACTGATCGCCCCCGGTCCGGATCAGGGCGTACCGGCCGGAGACGCGCTGGCCGGCCAGGGTGACGATCACCTCGTCGTCCCGCCACTTCTCGGTCGTGTAGGTGCCGTGATCCCAGACGGTGACCTCGCCACCGCCGTACTCGCCCGACGGGATCGTGCCCTCGAAGGTGGCGTAGTCGAGGGGGTGATCCTCGGTGTGGACGGCGAGGTGGTTCGTCGCGGTGTCGGCGGGCAGGTTCTTCGGTACCGCCCACGAGACGAGCACGCCGTCGCGTTCGAGTCGGAAGTCGTAGTGCAGCCGACGGGCGTGGTGTTCCTGGATGACGAAGGTCGTGGTCGCGGAGGCGGATTCCGGCGCCGAACCGGTCGGGACGGGCTCGGGTGTGCGCGACGTGGTGCGTTTACCGCGGTACGGCCCCAACCGGTCGGAGGTGCCCCCGGGCACGGCGGCGTCGAGATCCGCCAGCAGATCGCCGTCGCGGTGCAGGCGATCGATCACCTCGCCGAACGCGAGTTGGGTCAGCCCGCCGCCCTCGATCTCCTCCCAGGTCCGAGGGGCGGCCACGGTCGGCCGGCTGCGTCCGCGCAGCGAGTACGGCGCGATGGTGGTCTTCTTGCCGTTGTTCTGACTCCAGTCGAGGAACACCTTGCCGGGCCGGAGCGCCTTGGACATCGACGCCGTCACGAGGTCCGGCATCGTGCCCTCCAGCAGCGTCGCCACGCGCTTGGCGACGGTCGACGCGCCCGCCGAGGTGACCGGCTTCTCCAGCGGCACGTAGAGGTGAATTCCCTTGCTGCCGCTGGTGAGGGGGAAGGCGGTCAGTCCGATGTCGGTGACCATGGCCCGGACCGCGCACGCGACCGTCGCACACGTGTCGAGGTCGACGTCGTCACCGGGGTCGAGGTCGAACACGATGCGGGTGGCCTTGCCCTGCTCGTCCCGATCGAAGGTCCACTGCGGGACGTGCGCCTCGAGCGCCGCCTGCTGCCCCAGCCACGCGAGGTCGGCGTGGCCGTGGAACACCGGGTACACCACGACGCGGTCCGAATGATGAATGCGGCGGCGGTCCAACCAGTCCGGAGCCGACGCGGCGAGGTTCTTCTCGAAGAAGGCCGGGTGCTCGACGCCGTTCGGCCACCGTTTGCGGGTGACGGGTCGGCCGGCCAGATGCGGCAGCATGGCGTCGGCCACGGCGAGGTAGTAGTCGATCACCTCGGCCTTGGTGGTGCCGGTCTGGGGATACAGGATCTTGTCCGGATTCGTGAAGGTCAGCGTGTGCCCGTCGATCTCGCGACGCGTCGACCCGGCGGGTGGCATGCGCTCCACCCTAGGCGGGGGCGCCTCGGTGAGCCGTGGGACGGTTGTGGCGAGTCCTCCGTGGGTACAGGTGGACTCGATCCGGACCGGTGACCCGGGTTCGGGCACGACGAGTGGGAGCGAGGATCCGCGTGGCGGGAGTGAACGTGTCGGTGGAATCGACGATGACACCGGACGAGGCCTGGGCGCGGGCGTCGGACCTGTCGGGGTTCGACGACTGGATGACCATCTTCGGCGGATGGCGCAGCCCGATTCCCACGACGCTGCACGAGGGCGTGACGGTCGATTCCCTGATCAAGGTCAAGGGTTTCCGCAACGTCATCACCTGGACCATCGCCGAGTACGACAAGCCGCACGAGATCGCCCTGCTCGGCACCGGGAAGGGCGGGGTCAAGATCGATCTGCGCATGCTGGTGGCGCCGAAGGACGCGGGGTCGACGTTCACCCTCGAGGCGAACTTCCGCGGTGGACTGCTCAGCGGTCCGATCGGCACCGTCGTGGCCAAGGTGCTCGAATCCGACGTGCGGGACTCGGTGACCAACCTGGCCAAGCTGGGTTAGCCGCCGACGCGCTCGGTGCGCCGCAGCCACCAGAGCGCGGCGATGGGCAGGACCACCGGCACGAAGAGGTAGCCGGACCCGAAGTGCGACCAGACCGTCGGCTCCGGGAACTCCTGCGGCACGGCGTAACTGGCGATCGAGACGGCCACGACGCCGACCAGCTCGACCACGCACGAGATCGTGGCGATCCGCCGGGAGACGACCGAGGCGCGGGCCAGACAGACGGTTCCGACGATGTAGACCACCGCGGCGAACGCCGACAGCAGGAAGGCGATCGGGGCCGCGTCGAATCGCGTCGCGATCTGCACTGCGGACCGGGACGTCGCGGCGACGGAGAAGATCGCGTAGAGGGCGATGAGGATGCGACCCGGCCCCGACCGCGTCGTGGCCGCCAGGGTTGCGCGGGTGTCGTCGGTGTGGGCGTCAGGCATGGCCGTTCCAGATCTGGGTCAGTCGCAGCACCATGACCGCGAGCGTGAGGGTGACGACGACGAGGACGGCGGTACCGCCGCGGCTGCGATCGCCGAGCGACCACCAGACCCCGAGGGGCAGCAGCAGTGTCAGCCCGATCAGGTAGGCGCCGAAGGTCACGGCGTGGACCTGGTGATCGGTCACCGCGAGGCTGACGAAGCCGACGACGGCCTGCACGATCACGAGCAGTTCGATGCCGACGAGGAAACGGAAGAAGACGCGGTCGCTGCGGTGCGCCAGCAGCAGCGGCTTGTCGCGGACGATCTTCACCGTCGCCCACCCCGCGGCGACGAGGGGAAGCACGTAGAGCGCGACCGTGATGGGTGTGAGCATGGTGAGCCCAGTTTATCGGCGCACGGGGGCCGTCGACCGCCGCGGTGACGCGAGCCACCGCGGCGGTCCTCGGTGCGTCAGACGGTGCAGAGCGGACGGATCTCGTTCGAGCCCTCGGTGGTGGGCGAGGTGAGCACCAGGCAGGCGTTGTAACCGCGGCTCTCGACCACGCGCCGGATCTCCTGCCACTTCTCCGTGCTCACCTGCGGGGAGCGCGAGAGGACGAAGCCCGACGTGCGGAACGGATCGCCGACCAGGGCCCACGAGTAGTCGTCGGCGATGTAGGTGACGATGTAGTTGGTGGGGCCGTCCGGGTTGTCCTGCGTGGGGACGCCGGGGAAGCTCACGTGCAGCTGCGCCTGAGTGACCGGGTCGTTGACGCGCGCGTTGCCGAGGATCTCGTTGCGGCCGCCGTCCCAGCGGGTGCAGGTGTTCTGCACGCGCACGTTCGCCGGGTCGAGCAGCTGGTAGTTCGCCTTGGTGTCCTTCGCGCAGTTCAGGTTGAACGGCTGCGGCACGGCGGCGAGCTGCCACCAGTCGCCGGTGTAGCGCTCGATGTCGAGCTTCTGGATCGGCTGCAGCGGCTCCCACAGCGGCTGGGCGGAGGCGGCGCCGCTGCCGGCCAGTGCGGCTCCGGTGGCGAGGGCGAGAGCAGCGGCGGCTCGGGCGAACGTGCGCTTCATCGATGAGCTCCTTCGTGAGTGGGTGTCCGTGGATCTTCGGGTGTCGATGGTTCTTCGGATTCGGGGTCGAGCGCGGTCGGCCACCAGATGCGGGGACCCACCAGCGTGAACAGCGCCGGGATGACGACGGTCCGGACGACGAAGGTGTCGAGCAGGATGCCGATGCCGACGATGATGCCCAGCTGGGTGAGCAGGATGAGCGGCAGCACGCCGAGCACGGCGAACACGGCGGCGAGCACGATGCCCGCGCTGGTGATGACCGCACCCGTCGAGGCGACCGCGCGCACGATGCCGGTCCGGGTGCCGTGCTGCGGCGTCTCCTCCCGCGCACGGGTGACCAGGAAGATCGTGTAGTCGACGCCCAGCGCGACGAGGAACAGGAACGCGAACAGCGGGACGTTGTCGCCCAGGGCCGGGAAGCCGAACACGGTCTGGCTGGCCCAACTGCCCACGCCCAGCGCGGCGACGGTGCTGAGCACCGTGGTGGCCACCAGGATCAGCGGCGCGGCCACCGAGCGCAGCAGCAGGAACAGGACGGCGAGCACCACGGCGAGGATCACCGGGATGATCACCAGGCGGTCCCGCTGCGCGGCGTCGGCGGTGTCGAGCGCCTCGGCGTCGCTGCCGCCCACGACGGCGTCGGCGTTCGGGACGGCGGAGAGTTCGCCGCGCACGGCCCGGACGGCGTCGAACGCGGCATCGGAGGCCGGCTCACCGTCCAGGACGACGGACCACTCGGTGAGCCCGGTGGTCGACGCGGCCGACTCGGTCGCCGAGACCACGCCGGGGGCCGCGTCCAGTGCGTCCTGAACGGCGGGGGCGGCGTCGGTCCGCGCGATGACCACGGTCGGATCGGACCGACCGGCGGGGAAGTGTTCGGCGAGGGTGTCGATGCCGGTCACGGCCTCGGCCTCGACGCGGAACTGCTGGGTCTGCGACAGCCCCACGCTGGTGCCGATCAGCCCGAGCGCGCAGACGGCGAGGGCGACGATGGAGACGACGGCCGTGCGGCCGGGGCGACGGCTCACCCCGGAGGCGATGCGGAAGAAGACGCCCTTGTCGGTCGGCTCGGGATCACCGACGCGGGGGACGAACGGCCAGAACAGCTTTCGCCCGAACAGGGCCAGCAACGGGGGGAGCACGAACAGGACGAAGATCGCGGCGACCACCAGTCCGGCCGCGGCCAGTCCGCCGAGACTCCGTGTGCTGGGCAGGGTGCCGAGCAGCAGGGTCAGCAGCGCGAGCACCACGGTGGCGTTGCTGGCGAGGATCGCCGGGCCGGCGCGGCGCACGGCCAGGCGTAGCGCGACGCGATGGTCGGCCTCGCGGCGCAGTTCCTCGCGGTAGCGGGAGATGAGCAGCAGGGCGTAGTTGGTGCCGGCGCCGAACACCAGCACGCTGGTGATGCCCGACGTGCTGCCGTCGAACGACAGCCCGGTCAGCTCGGCGACGGCCGTGCCGACCGACGACGCCACGCGGTCACCGAATCCGATGACGGCCAACGGAATCAGCCACAGGACGGGCGAGCGGTAGGTGACGATCAGCAGGACGGCCACGACCAGGGCGGTGACGCCCAGGAGGACGAAGTTGGCGCCCGAGAACGAGTTCGCGATGTCGGCGCCGAAGGCCGGCCCACCGGTGACCTGGAGGACGAGGTCGGCGGGCGCACCGTCACGGGCGGCGTCGCGCAGCTCGGTCACGGTGTCGGACAGGCCGAGTCCGGTCTCCGCCGTCGACAGTTGCACCGGGGCGATGGCCGCCTGGCCGTCGGGCGACGGAATCACCGGCGCTGCCGGGGAATCGGCGTCGAGGCCGCGGTCGACGGTGAGCATGCGACCGCGTGCCTCGTCGACGGCCGCGAGGTCCTGCGGGGTGAGCGCTCCGCCGTCCGCGCGGGTGGCCACGAGGATGGTCGACGCGACGTCGGCGTCGGGGAACTGCTCGAGCACTGCGCTCGCCCGGGCCGATTCCGCGTCGGTGGGGACCGAGCTGGGGGAGCTCTCGGCGGCGTCGTTGGCCCCCACGCCGCCGACCAGTCCGATGGCCGCGATGGTGACGATCAGCGCCACGATCCAGGATCGGCGCGAGGAGACCAGAGCGGAGACGCGGCTCCACAGCGACGACGGGGACGACGGGGACGACGAGTCGGCGGGTGCGGTCGATGCGCTCACGGCGACAACTATCTCAGTTTTTTGATGATTCAGCAACTGAGATACTTGAGCGCGAGTAGTCTGACTCCGGTCGAAGGAGTGTCGATGTCAGCCCAGGACGGCCGTCCTACCCCCGAGCGGGCCGAGCTCGAGTCCCGCATCGCATCGGACGTGCGCGCGATGACCGCCGAGTCCGATCGTCTCGGTCGAGTATTCGGAGCCCAGCACAGCCTGAGTGCCAACGACTTCCGAGCGCTGCTGCACATCATGGTCGCCGACGTCGGCGGTCGGCCCGTGTCCCCGGGTGAGCTCGGCTCCGTCCTCGGGCTGTCCTCGGCCGCCATGACCTACCTCGTCGAGCGCATGATCACGTCCGGCCACATCCGCCGCGAACCGGACACCCGCGATCGACGCCGGGTCATCCTGCGGTACGACGAGCCCGGCATGGAGGTGGCACGCGAGTTCTTCGGTCCGCTCGGCGTGCACGTCCGGACGGCCATGGCCGACCTGCCCGACGCCGACCTCGACGCCGCCCACCGTGTCTTCGGCGCCCTCACCGCCGCGATGGCGGCCTACCACCGTGACATCGCCGGCTGACGCCAGGTAGAAGCGGCTAGCTGTATTGGCCGGGGACGTTTGGACTGCGTTGCGACGACAACAGACAGGCGGGCGTATTGGTGTCGGTGTGGGATACCCACAGCTGCACCGACAGCTGGGAAGCCTTCTTGGCATCACCAACTTCGCGGACAAATCGGCCAACCGGTACCGGGTTTGCAAGGAGGAACAAACGAACGTGACGGGGCTTAGGCGCGCCATTATGGGAACAACCCGACACGAAAGGACGCGGTCATACGAAGTTCGAGGCCAAGGAGGTACTAGCGCTGGTGGGCGACAAGCTTGGGGCACGAACAGCGTTCACGCATCAGTAAAGCGCACGCTTCGGTCGGAGGCACATTAGGAGTGACTAACGGCTTCGCCGCAAACCCGGAACTAGCGCGGATCGCAGGCTTCGAGGGTGGCCGCATTTAGAACGACGGTCGACGAAGAAATTGACAAATTCATAACGATTTTACATGGAAGAGAATGCAATCAGCAGCTGAACGCCTCGCACGATCGAAGCCGCGGATACACCCAGCGTTACGAACAGTAGCAACAGGCCCTGCCAGCTATGCTTGGCAAGTTTGACCGGCCACGAGCGGTCTCGGCGCGTGATCACCAAACCGATGACGTTCCAGATATAGAGGAACCCAAGGATTGGAGCCACGAACCACATGAACGCCTGACCAAGCATGCGGGTATCGTACCTCGACATCACCAGGCTGCTTGCGGTGCAGACTTACAAAGAGCAACTATTCAGGTTGTTCTCCTGCTCTCGCTCACAAATGTACGTCAAAAAACTCAAAATGACGTTTAGTCGTTCAACCTATTGGCCGCCATCCATGCGATCGCGCGGCCTACTGAACGTGTCTGTACGGGCCAGTTGGCGCTCATGCGGAGGGCTGAGATGCTCGTATCTTGGCTTCTCGCATCGACGACTATTGCATAGGCATGCCGCGAATATGTCGCCATCTTGACTGACTGGGCTAACGCCAGCTCCGCTGTCGAAGGCATGCTGCGGTTCTTCCTGCATGCGTTGCAGTAGTCGTGTGTGTCCACTCCGGCCTACGACCATCCTCTCGTGCCGGGGCCTGCCTGCTACCTGCGAGCGCCCAGTGCAGCCTCAACTGTGACCGCGAAACCAAAGTACAAATGACCCAGGCTCAGCATCGAACTGAGGACGCAGTACTTGTAGAATTGCTCCATCTGGCCGTCCGCCGTCAGTTCGGCAAGCGCTTCTCGCCTTTTCCCCCAGTGAAGTGTGTCGCCGTAATTGAAATCACGAATCAGCCTGCTAGGATTAATGTTTGAAAATGTGAGAGGTGGTCGCTTGTCGATTTCTTTGTGAGCTACCAATTTACGCGATATGTATGTTTCCAACATCTGTTTGCTGATTTCCTTGCGTGCCTGCATCCATGCAGAAAGTACGACATTTCCGCGCGCGATGCGCGAGCTAGTCTCGCTTTGCAGAGTCTTGTTGAGGAGTTTGAAGGCCTTGTCGAACGAAGCCTCATCTCCGTCGTTGTTGATGAGCCTGAAAGTAGCGGACGCCGCAGTGAATGCCTCCTCGCTCGGTAGCGTGGCGGATATGTAGGTCTCATCATGCTGAGTAGTAATAGAGAGCGAGCCGAGCTTTTCGTTGAAAACAGAGTACTTCGCGAGTCGACGGCAGTAGGCCACGTACTGCTTCAGAAGCGCCCGCTCATGATCGGACAACGTCAGCGCTGGGAAGTCCGCAGGACTTGGAAGTTTGAAAGCGTATGTCAGCTGCTGCCAGTGATAGCTGAAAGCGTCCAAGTTGTTTGCTTCGTCACGCAGGGGGATAGGGAAGATCAGGTCTTCCGGCAATGCAGCATCATGCAGCGGCATGGACTTCAACGTGTACCTGCCGGTGTAGAGATCCACCCGACGCGCGACTATGCGGTGCATGATCGCGAATTCTCCGTAGTCGAAGCTCGCGAAGGTTGTCTTGTAAGGCACCGGTTCATAGCCCGGTCCGTACTTTTCGCGGATCCAGGCTTGTGCGTTTCCGGTCCCCCACGGTTGAGTGTGACTGTGAAACAACGAGGCCTCCAGATGCGTCTTAAGCGAAGAAAAAGACGTCCGTAGTGCAGAGCGCTAAGGAATTCAGGTTAGTTAAGCGGCGGCATACGGGCAAGTCAATGGTTGGTCGAGCAACGACGCCACCGCCGTCTTGATCGGGGCGTCATCGAGAATAGACCCACATCATCTACGGGCCCGCTTATCCACTGCACCTGTTTGGACTCGACCCTGGCGCTGGCGTGCGAGCCGCCGCTGCATTTCTCCGTTAAGGCGGATGTGCGGGCGCAGACCTGCTAGATATCGTAGGTGTGGCAATGATTTTGGCCACTAGTTTGAGACCATGCCCTCGTTGGGGTCACTGTTCGGTGTACAGGAGCACGGGCGGAGATTCCGGAGCCTTTCGGAATCTAATTTAGCGGAGCCCTGTATTTGTGGACACCGTGGCAACAGTGCGGCGGCGCTCCTCAGGCTTTCCAACGGTCCGCGGGCAATCTTCACTGCCAAAATCGAACCTCGTAGTCAGAAGCGCTACAGCCGCGAAGAACAACTAGCGTCCGGTGTGCTCCGCGATGACCGCCTTCACGCGGTCCGCGTCCGCCGGGACCACGTCGAACTTCTGCGGTAGATCCTCGATGCCCTCGAACGCCGCCGGCCGCTCCGGCTCGCGGCCGAGCGCCTCGCGGACGATGTCGGCGAACTTCGCCGGCAGCGCCGTCTCGAGCACGATCATCGGCACGCCCGCGGTGAGGTGGCGCCGCGCGACGGTGACGCCGTCGGCGGTGTGCGGATCGATCGCCACCCCGTAGCGCTCGTGCACGTCGCGGATGGTCTCGACGCGGTTGCCGTGCGTGCTCTTGCCCGAGGCGAACCCGAAATCGCCTGCGATGCGGTCGAACTCGGGGGTGCCGGTGAAGTCGAAGCCGCCCTCGGTGTCGAGGCGGGAGAACAGCTCGCCCAGCCGGGCGGCGTCTCGATCGACCAGGTCGTAGAGGAAGCGCTCGAAGTTCGAGGCCTTCGAGATGTCCATGCTCGGGCTCGACGTGTGGTGGGTCTCGGCGGCCGACCGCGGACGGTAGACGCCGGTGCGGAAGAACTCGTCGAGCACGTCGTTCTCGTTGGTGGCGACGACGAGGCGGTCGATCGGCAGGCCCATGCACCGCGCGATGTGTCCCGCGCAGACGTTGCCGAAGTTGCCCGACGGGACGGAGAACGACACCCGCTGCCCCGGTCCGTCGGTGGCGAGCAACCAGCCGTGCACGTAGTAGACGACCTGCGCGACGACGCGCGCCCAGTTGATCGAGTTCACCGTGCCGATGGCGTGGTGCGCCTTGAACTCCGCGTCGCGCGAGACCGCCTTGACGATGTCCTGGCAGTCGTCGAAGTTGCCCTCGACCGCGAGGTTGACGATGTTCTCGTCCTGCAGGCTGAACATCTGCGCCCGCTGGAAGCTGCTCATCCGACCGTGCGGGCTCAGCATGACCACGCGGATACCGCGCTTGCCACGCATCGCGTGTTCGGCGGCGCTGCCGGTGTCCCCCGACGTCGCACCCAGGATGTTCAGGTCGGCGTCGTCGCGCGCCAGCGTGTACTCGAAGAGGTTGCCGATCAGCTGCATCGCCATGTCCTTGAAGGCGAGCGTCGGTCCGTTGGACAGACCCAGCAGGTGCAGCGGCGCGCCCTGCTCCTCGCCGAGGGTGCGCAGCGGGGTGATGAGGGAGGTGTCGTCACCGGGGCGGCCGTTGCAGTAGATCTCGGCGGTGTAGGTCCGCCGGGTGATGTCGCGCAGCGCGTCCTCGGGAATGTCGTCGACGAACTTCCGCAGCACCTCGTAGGCGAGATCGGCGTAGGAGAGCGACCGCCACGACTCGAGCTCGTCCGTCGTCAGCTGCGGGTACTCGGCGGGCAGGTAGAGCCCGCCGTCGGGGGCCAGGCCGCCGAGCAGGATGTCCGAGAAGTGCTGGGGCACGTCGTGGCCCCGCGTGGACTGATACTGCATCACTGTCTTCCTGGTCGACGGCCGATACGGCAGTCAACCTATCACCGCACGTCAGGGCCGGTCCGGGCCCGGTTGGCAGTGCGGGCACCACCAGGTCCGACGACGTTCGGGGTCGCCGGGCACCTCGGCCATCACGCGGATGGTGGTGCCGCAGCGCAGGCAGGGTCTGCCGGCCCGTCCGGCCACCCAGTGCTGCCGGCCGGGGCGGGTGTCGCCGGTGGTCACCTGCATCGCGCCGGGCACGGTCGCGGAGTGCCGCATGGTCTTCCGGGTGAGGGCGACCAGTCGATCGGCGTCGACCTCCGACGCGGGAACCCAGGGGCCGAGGCCGCGGAGGAAACACAGTTCGTTGGCCCACAGGTTGCCCGGCCCGGCCATGACGCGCTGATCGAGCAGCACCGCGATCACCGGCCGCGGATCCGCGCGGACGTTCGCCGCGGCGAGCTCGGCGTCGAAGTCGTCGTGCAGTGGATCCGGGCCGAGATACGCGAGCTCGCGGGCGGCGTCGGGCGTGGTCATGAGCTGCACGACGGGCAGTGTGATGCCGTACGCGGTCGGCCCGTCGGCGACGCCGAGCTCCACCCGCACGTCGGGGGCGAGCCGGCGCGGGAGGCGTCGGTCGGGCCGGGTCACGGTCCACGAGCCGGTCATCTTCAGGTGGGTGTGCAGGGTGAGGCCGTCGTCGAGGTCGGTGAGCAGGTGCTTGCCGACGGTGCGATGCCCGAGCACCGTCCGACCCGACAGGTCGGCGGTCGCGTGGGCGGGGACGTTCAGGCGCCCGACGGCGAGTCGCTGCCCGTCGAGGGCGGGCCGGAGCCGACGCGCGAGCGCGAAGACGGTGTCCCCTTCCGGCACGGCTAGGTCCAGTAGAGCAGCTGCGCCGACGGCACCACCCGCTCGAGTTCGGCGGTGAACCACGAGCGCATCTCGGCCATCACGTCCTTCGGGTAGACGTACTTGACCCCGCCGAACTTGGACCGCTTGGCGCTGCGCGCGTCCTCGTCCATCTCGAGCTTGGTCGCCGGGTACCAGCCGAGCAGCACGTCCTTGCTCGCGGGCGTGAAGCGGTGCGTGATGATCTCGGCGGTCAGATCGAGATCGGGGACGTCCGCGACGGCGTCGGCCAGGTCGGCGAGCAACCGTCCGTACTGCTCGCGCCAGCCGGGAATCGGCATGATCGGGGCGATGGTCACGCCCACCGGGTACCCCGCGCGGGCCAGGGTGCGCAGCGCCGCGAGTCGAGCCGGCATCCGGGCGGTGCCGCCCTCGAACCGGTGGGCGACGTCGGCCGCGTTGACCGAGAACCGCACCCGCGTACGCCCGCCGTGGTCCAGCGCGGCGAGCTCGGTGACGTCGTCGAACTTGGTGGTGAAGCGGATCGACGCGTCGTCGCCGAACTCGCCGGCGCCGACCCGCGCGATCGCGGCGGCCAGCGACCCCGTGACCCGCTCGATGCCCAACGGGTCGGTGTAGCAGGACATCTCGAAGGTGGTGCCCTCGTGCGCGCGCTCGGCGGTGCCGGACGTGACCGACCCCCGGCCGACGTGCGACGCGATCGGCGCCAGCACCTCGTCGAGGTTGGCGTAGACGCGGGTGATCGGCGGTCCCGACAACGAGCCCGCGAGGTAGCAGTACTGACAGTGCGCGGGGCAGCCCTTGGCCAGGTCGATGCGCCAGTCCGCACTCGGCGGAATCGGTTGGGGCTTACGGGCACTCGGCGGGGCGACGACGACGGCCAGGGTCGACTTCGCCCGCGCGTACACCTCGCGGTCGGACCCGGCACGCAGCCCGGTGATCCGGTCGCCCGGCAGCATCGTCACGTCGTCGACGCCCGCGGCCGCGCAGCGTCGCAGGATCTCGGCGGTGTGCGGCAGGTCGGCGGCGGACGCCGTGACGACGACGTGCTTCGGCGTCCAGAGGCGGGTAGCCTGGACCAGGCCGGTCGCCGGGGAGGGAGTCATTGCCCCGGTCAACGCCCGGAGTCGCTCGATCCTTCCCGGTCACCGCCGTGATCGCGGTTGCGTCGCAGGGCGAAGGTGCGCAGTTTGTGGAAGCCGCGCACCCGCAGCGGACGCAGCGATTTGAGGTAGAACTCGTCGACGTCCGTGAGCGCCTCGGCCGTGTGCTCGTCGACCAGCACGGTGCCGGGATGGGCGTTGCTCGTCAGGCGGGCGGCGATGTTGACCACCGAGCCGTACAGGTCGCCGAACCGGGCCAGCGCGGGTCCCAGCGCGATGCCCACCCGCAGCGCCGGCACGTCGTCACGGTCGGCGAACGCCTCGTGGAGCCGCAACGCGATCCGCGCCGCGTCGACGGGGTCGGCGCACTGGAACATCACCTCGTCACCGACGTTCTTGACCACCGACCCGTGCCCGCGCGCGATGACCTCGCCGGCCACCGACTCGAACTCCTCGAGCAACGACGTCAGCTCGTCGACGTCGAGGCGGCGCGTGAGCGAGGTGTAGCCGACCATGTCGGCGAACCCCACGGCCAGCGTCCGACGGTTGTCCGGCGAGCCGTCGATGTCCAACGATCGCCCGGCGACCGCCGCGACGTGGCGGCGCCACACGTAGTTCTGCAGCATCTCGAGCGTCGGAACGGTCTCCGCGGCCAATTCCCGCGCATCGTGTCGGATCCCGTCCGGATCGCTCTCGCCGCCCGCGGCCTCGTCCTCGCGAATGCGTGCCGCGATGTACGCGTTGACCACGCCCACCTGCCATTCCGCGAGCCGGGACATCGACTGACCGAGCGTGCGCGCGACGGCCAGCTCCATCGACTCCTCGACGACGTTCCGGTCCACCAACGTCGTCAGCGCACGGAGCGCCTCGACGTCGGCGTCGGTGTACATCACCGCGTCCGGGTCCGGATTCACGGGGAAGCCCATCGCGACCCACAGGCGTCGGGCGCGGTCGAGGTCGACGCCGGCGCGCCGGGCCACCTCGTCGCGGGTGTACGACGCCGAGGACCCGAGGAGGGCATCCTCGACCCGGCGGCGGGTGGCGTCGGCGGTGTCGGTGCTATCGGACATGGCCGAGCGTCCGCTCGTAGAACTCGCGGACCTCGGCGATGTGATCGTCGAGAGTGTCGGGGGTCCAGTCGTCCGTGGGAACCGGTGCGCCCACGGTCACCGTCACCTTCCCGGGGTGCGCCGTGAAGGCGGATCGGAACATCACGTCGCCCGCGCCCTCGAGCACCAGCGGAACGACCGGCACGCCCGCCTCCATCGCGAGGTGGAAGGCGCCCTTCTTGAATCGGCCCAGGCGGGAGGTCGGCATCCGCGTGCCCTCGGGCGCGATGGCGACCGAGGTGCCGCTCTTCAACTTGTCGATGGCCGGCTTGATCGCGTCCCGGGCCTGCGCTCCGTTCGCCCGATCGACGTAGGCGACGTCGAACAACGCGCCGAGGGGAGCGAACCGGGGGTCGCGCGCCAGTTCCTTCTTGGCGACGGCGGTGATGTCGCGACGCAGCACCCGGGCGACGACGATCATGTCCATCGTCGACTGGTGGTTGAAGAGGAACACCGCGGGCCGATGCGACCAGGCGTTGGCTTCGTCGATCACCTCCACCTCGATGCCCGTCAGGGCCAACGCCAGTTCGGGCGCCACGGAGTTGGTGATGTTGGCGCCCACGCGGCGGGACCCGCTCAGCAGGCCGAGCGTGGCACCCAGCCCGGCACTCGCCAGCACGGAACCGAGGGCGGCGACGCTGCGCACGGTCGAGGTGACGTCGACCCCCGTCGTCGGCTTCTGCAGTCGGACGCGGGCCCAGCCGCGGTCACGGGCGGTGCGGTCGAGGTCACCGTCGGGATTGAGGGCGACGGGAATGCCCACCGTCTCGAGCATCGGCACGTCCTCGGCGCCGTTCGAGTAACCGAAACAGCCGGCGAGGTCGACCTTCTCGCCCGCCGCCCAGTCCTCGATACCCGCGGCCTTGCGCGGACCCCAGAGCGACAGACCGTCGAGAGAGCCGGTGAGCACACCGTCCTCCCCGATCTCGGGATGGGTGCAGACGAGGGCGTCGAATCCGAGGTCCTCGGCGACCGGCGTCGCCTGGTACGGCGTGGCCGACGTGGAGAGCACGATGCGGTGCCCCCGCGCCTTGTGCGCGGCGATCAACGTGCGCACCTGCGGGAAGATCTGCGACGCGATCTCCGACCGGAACAGCAGGTAGGCCTGCTCCATCAGCTCCTCGTGCGTCTTGCCGGCGAGAGCGCGCACGGCCTTGTCCATGAGGTTGTCCACGGTGGTGCCGCGCAGCCGCATCTCGACGACGGCACTGCTGATGTCCCACAGCTCGAACAGGTCGACGTCGAAGCGGCGCAGGCGCTCTTTGAAGACCGCCGTGGCCGAGTATCCGTCGATCACGGTGCCGTCGAAGTCGAAGAACGCGACCACCTCCGGGCCCTCGGGGGCCGCGGCGACGAGGTCGAGCAGATCGGTCAGGGACTGGGCCGGGCGAGAGGTCACCGTGATTCTCCGGATCGGTCGGCGGCGGTCGGGTGGTCGGCGAGCGGGGAGTCGGCGGCACCCTCGTGCCCGGCGAGTCTGCGGTACACCATGGCTCTGATTCGACGCGACACCCGCCCCCAGGCGGCGATCTCCACCGCGAACTGCTCGCGGCGCTCCCGCACGTCCGATGCGTCGGAGTTCAGAATTCCCCGGTTGTCCGCCAATTGCAGTGCCGTGTCGAACAATTCGTTCGAGATGGCCTCGCTGTGATCGAGCTCCTGACGCAGCCGACGGGAGTGCGCGACACCGAGGCACTCGGTGAGGAACGCCGACTTGTCGAACTCCGCGTTCGGGTCGGCGAGCACCAGTCGGTCGGCCACCACCTGGTACGCCTCGAAGATCGGCTGCAGAACGCGATGGGCGAGGTGGAACGGCTGACGCTCGAGCGTGGCCACGGCGTAGCCCGGGGTGTCCAACCGGTCGCGCCAGCCCGGATCGATCAGGTCGACCTCGGCTTCCAGACGCGCGCCGAACTCCCGCTTGTCGCCGAAGAAGAACTCGAACTTGAGCAGGTCGCGCAATTCCAGCGCGGACCGCCACAGATCGTCGGCCCCGGCCACACCCTGCGGGCAGTCCTCGATGCGCAGCACCACCAGTTCGCCGATGGCGCGCATGACGAAGAAGTGAATGGTGTTGTTCCGAAAGAACGAGGCGACCAGGTGCTTGTCCTGCGCCAGCAGGTAGAGCGGCTCCGGGCCGTCGTCGAACCGCGTGACGACGCCGGCCGTCACCTGGGTGCGCAGCGCCGCCGTGACGACGGCGCGATCGGTCAGGTCCACCCCGCCGGCCGTCGGCAGTCCGCGCAGGCGGATGTAGTGCGCCAGCGGGTCGATCACCCCGCACATCTCGGCCATGTCGAGGGCCCGGTCCTCGGTGCCGAGCATCGCCATCGCCACCAGGGCGGCCGGCGTCACCGGGGTGGCCTCGTTGATGGCGTGCGAGACCGCCAGTGCGGCTCGCTGCACCGCCACGCGCTTGTCCTCGTGTTCCTCGAGGAAGGCGCGGACGGACATGGGCGTGCCGAACCGCAGGTACACCGTCCCGCGGATCTTGCCCTGCGCCCGCACGTAGTCGATGGCCATCTTGATGCCCTCGGCCTGCTTCTGCGCGCCGTGCATCTCCGCCGTCATGGCCCCGACCTCGTGCAGGCGGTCGTAGGTGATCGACGTGGGCACCAGGTACGCGTCGGCCGCGGTGCTGGTCTCGAGTGCGTCGACCAGATACGTGAGCAAGCCGAAGCGGGGCGGGCGCAGCTTGCCCGTCCGGGACCGACCTCCCTCGATGTACCACTCGAGGTTGAACTTCTTGCTCAGCAGGAAGCTCATGTACTGGCGCAGCGTCCACTTGTAGACGTCGTCGGAGAACTTCCGCTGGATCAGCACCACACCGCTGCGCTTGGCCAGCGGGCCGAGGGGCCAGAACCCGACGTTGATGCCGCCCATGACGTGGTTCAGGGGCAGACCCTGGTCGAGCAGCGCCGGCCGCAGCACCAGCGGATCGAGGTACGACCGGTGGTTCGGCAGGAAGACCAGGGGATAGGACTTGTCCAGTTCGCGCAGCGCAGCGAGGGACTCGTCGTCGACCTCCACGCGGTAGGCCCGCGAGAAGAACGCTCCGAGCTGTCCCCAGAGCTCCACCGCCTGCTTGTTCTCGGTGGCGACCATCTCGTCGAGGATCTTGTGCACCCGCGCGCGGACCTCGGCCAGCGGAGTGTTCACCGCCTTCGACAGCTCGGCCAGGTCGCGTCGGAACTGCGACCGCTCGGTCAGCTCCTCGACCACGAACCGCGGCACCTTGTACTCGTTGCCGATGATGTCGCGCTCGGCGCGGTCGAGGGTCAGGCTCGCCTGCCGTGCCACGTACGTCGACAACGACCGGCCGGCGGTCGACTCGAACCGGCGACGCAGGTCGCTCAGCGTCGCCGGCTCGCCGACGGCGACCCGGGCTTCACCCTTGCGGGGTCGGATCCAGCGGCGCAGGCCTCGCGACGGCGAGTCCGGTTTGGTGTGGACCACGCGCACCGGGGTGACCAACGGGTCGCCGTCGGTGAGGCCGTCGAGAACACGATCGAGCGCACGACCGGTCATCGGGACGGTGCGCGGATCCGCAACCCGGCTGTGCTTCTCGATCCACGCGCTCGCGATCTGCGCGTCCTCGTCGGTCACCGCGTCGACGAGGAAGAGTTGCTCCCGTGCCGCCGCCGTCGACGAGGACGTGTCGGACGGAGTCGTGTCCAGCGACATAACGTGCCTTCTCCCGGGAACGTGGCGGAGCCGCCCCGTCACGAGCACCGGGGCGCAGAGAACCCGTCGAACGGTACGCGGCAGAGCGGTACGGCGGTGCCGATTCCGCGCCCTCTCGAACCGTTCACAGCGGTGTCCGCTCCGGGCGAACGGCCGCGTGGTGTCAGGACAGGTCGACGGTGTCGTTGGTGCCCACGTCGGGGCGATCACCGGTGATGCGGGACTTGGCGTACGCGATCAGCGTGGACACCTTCGATCCCGGGGCGGACCAGTACTCCGCGCCCTCGGCCTCCACCTTGATCAGGACGATGCCGTCGGACTCCGGACCGTCCTGGAACCACGCGGCGACGCCCTGGCTCCACAGCTCCTTCTTCTTCGCGTCGTCCCGGACGACGGACGCGCGGCCCGAGACCGACACCCACGAGGTGCCGGACTGGAAGGAGATGCCGACGGAGGGGTTCGCGCCGATGTCGGCGACCTTGCGCGAGTCGGCTGCGGCGAAGAACCAGAGATCGCCGTCGAACTCCGTCTCCTGCAGGGCCATCGGTCGGGCGATGAGGTGCCCGTCGGTGGAGGTGGTGGTGAACATGCAGAGGTTCGCGTCGGAGAGAAGCTCGACGACGTGGGCGCGGGAATCGGTGTCGGTCATGGGCGGCGCGTACCCGGCAGGATCGGCACGCAACCGTCGCGCCGCGACGTCGGCGGAGGTGTCGGGGGCGCGTGACAGACTGTCGGCGCTGTCCGTCACCTCCCCGCCCAGTTCCCGAGAGGACACCCATGGCCTCGTCCCGTCGGCGACCGCCGGCCGATGCCCTCACCGCGGACGACCTCGCCGCGTTGCAGGCCGCCCTGGACGCCGGTAAGCGCGCCACCGTCTATCTCCGGGAGGCCACGCCCTCGCTGGGTCTCGAGGCCGGTGCGTCCGCACGGGTGGTGTCGATCGACGGCACCACGGTCACCGTCAGTCCCGCCGGGGTGGACGACCGGCTGCCGTACGAGGCGGAGGAGCTCCGGCGCTCCCGTACCGCGCCCGTGGCGGCGCCGACCGCGCGGGCTCCCCGTGCTCCCCGGGCTGCGCGGACTCCACGGCCGACCCCGACGACCCCGGCCCCGGCAGCGCCGACGGCCCCGGCAGCGCCGACGGCTCCGGTCGCGGCGCCGACCCCGACCCCGACCCAGACCCCGGCATCCACACCCGCCCCGGCGAAACCGCGCCGCTCGAAGTCGGCTCCGGTGTCGATCGGGGTCACCGTGGCGTCGGGACCGGACGACACGTGGACCGTCACGGTGTCGCACGGCGCACGCAAGGCGGGCAGGCCCACCGTCGTGACGGCCGATCGGGTGCTCGAGGCCGTGCGCGCACTGGGTGATCCGGCGGCGTCGGAGGCCGTGGAGGAGAAGGTCGAGGCCGCTCGGGCGGCGGCGCGTGAGCGGGTCGAGGTTCTCAGCCGCGAGCTCGAGGACGCCCGCCGGGCGCTCGACCGATTGACCGAGCAGGGCAACTAGTACGGATTCCCCGCCCGAGATTGCTACGGTGTGCGGGAACTCCGGAGGGGAATACATGCTGAAGAAACTCGTCGTCGCGGCTGCCGCTGCTCTCGCCCTGACCGCCGGTGTCGGCGTGGGCACCGCGTCCGCCGCACCCGTCGCCGTGTTGGGCGGTGGGTCCGGCATCCTGATCGCCGACAGCTCGGGCAAGGGCAAGTTCGATTGCACCTTGACCACCATCGGGAACGACAACGCCGGTCGCCTGGTCGGCATCACCGCCGGTCACTGCGGTGTTCCGGGTGACCTGGTGGGTGCGGAATACCTGCCGGACGCCGGTGCGGTGGGCCGCATCGTCTCCTCGGTCGGCGGCCTGGACTACGCCGTGATCGAGTTCGATCGGAACCGTGTGGCCCCGACCAACCGCGTCGGCAACGTGACCATCACGGGTGTCGGCGAGCCCGCGACGTTCCCCGGCATCATGTGCAAGGAAGGCCGGACCACCGGCAACACCTGCGGCATCACCTATGGCGAGTTGTTCCAGAACGACCGCACCTACACCCAGATCTGCGTGCAGCAGGGTGACTCGGGCGGTCCGGTGGTCGCCGGCACCACGCTGGTGGGCATGGTGAATGCCTACCTGGGCATCCCGTGCATCGGTCCCGAGGTGGGCACCAACATCCGCGCGGTCTTCGACGACATCAACCGCGGTGGCGGCGTGGGAACGGGCTTCGTTCCTGCTCCCTGACCCAGCACTCACACGAGCCCCGCACCGTTCTCGGTGCGGGGCTCGTGTGTGTCAAGGGTCCGTCTCGGAGCGCACTGTGCGGCTCGGGGCGTCGGCGGACGGGAATCCGGAGGATCCGACGCCGAGGCGCACAGGGTGCTCGACCAGCCGGGACCCGTCAGTTCTGGCCGATGCAGGCCTTCAGCGTGGTGAGGTCACCCGCGAAGCCGGGGCCGTCGCAGGTCACGCCGCCGACGGAGTCGACGGTGATGGTGGCGCCGGGCCCCGCGATGGCGATGGACAGGCCGGGGTTGAGGCCGATGGCCTCCGCGACGCTGCCCGGTCCGAACGCGATGGCGGCGGGAGCGGCCAGGCCGACGGCCGACGAGGTGGCGGAGCCGCCGTTCAGGCCCAGGGCCAGGGCGAGGGCGTTGCGGTTGGCGTCGGCGGCGGCGTTGCCGTAGGCCGCGGCAGCGCTGGAGGCGTCGCTGGTGGCGGAGCATTCACCGGTGACGGCGTCCCGGCCGAAGGGGGCCTGACATGCGTCGACCGGAGCGGCCGAGGCGGTGGCGGGCAGGAACGCCGCGACACCGAGGGCTACACCGAACGCTCCTGCGATGGACTTCTTCATGATGGACATGCGCGCTGCCTCCCGATGGTTCAGGCAGCCCTGCGCTGCCCCGTCACGAGACAGAGTTCCCCGCCCCGATGACGACCACGGCCCCACCGCGTCACGAATTGATCACGGTGGGGCCTCGGGTCGGTCACGAGCGGCGTGGCTCGCGGGGAACTAGGTGCAGACGGCGCCTTGCGACGCGGAGCCGACCAGTTTGGAGTACTTCGCCAGGACGCCGCGGGTGTAGCGCGGCGGCAGCGGTGCCCACCCCTCGCGTCGGGACGCCAGCTCGGCCTCGTCGACCAGCAGGTCGAGCGTGCCGTTCGCGACGTCGAGGCGGATTCGGTCGCCGTCGCGAACGAAGGCGATCGGCCCGCCGTCGACGGCCTCGGGCGCGATGTGTCCGACGCAGAGGCCCGTCGTGCCGCCGGAGAAGCGGCCGTCGGTCATGAGCAACACGTCCTTGCCCAGGCCGGCGCCCTTGATCGCGCCGGTGATGGCCAGCATCTCGCGCATGCCGGGTCCGCCCTTGGGGCCCTCGTAGCGGATGACGACCACGTCACCGGCGGTGATCGTGCCGTCCTCGAGTGCGTCCATCGCGGCGCGCTCGCGCTCGAACACCCGCGCGGTGCCCTCGAAGACGTCCGAATCGAAGCCGGCCGACTTCACCACGGCGCCGCCGGGTGCGAGCGATCCGGACAGGATGGTGATGCCGCCGGTGGGATGGATCGGCTCCGACATCGCGCGCAGGACCAGGCCGTCGGGATCCGGCGGTGCGATGTCGGCGAGGTTCTCGGCGACCGTGCGGCCGGTGACGGTCAGGCAGTCCCCGTGCAGCAGACCGGCGTCGAGGAGAGCCTTCATCACCACCGGCACGCCGCCGATGCGGTCGACGTCGGTCATCACGTGCCTACCGAACGGCTTGACGTCCGCGAGGTGCGGGACCTTGGAGCCGACGCGGATGAAGTCGTCCAGCGTGAGCTCGACATCCGCCTCGTGCGCGATGGCCAGCAGGTGCAGGACGGCGTTGGTCGACCCGCCGAACGCCATGACGACGGCGATCGCGTTCTCGAAGGCCTCCTTGGTCATGATGTCGCGTGCGGTGATGCCGCGGCGGAGCAGTTCGACGACGGCCTCGCCGCTGGCGCGGGCGAACCCGTCGCGACGCTTGTCGGGGGCGGGCGGCGCGGCACTGCCGGGCAGGGACATGCCCATCGCCTCGGCGGCGCTGGCCATGGTGTTCGCGGTGTACATGCCGCCGCAGGCACCTTCGCCGGGGCAGATGGCGCGCTCGATGGTGTCGACGTCCTCGCGGGACATCAGCCCGCGGGAGCAGGCACCGACGGCCTCGAAGGCGTCGATGATGGTCACCTGGTGCTCGCTGCCGTCGGACAACGTGGCGAAACCGGGAAGCGTCGAGCCCGCGTAGAGGAAGACGGACGCGAGGTCCAGGCGGGCCGCGGCCATGAGCATGCCGGGCAGGGACTTGTCGCAGCCGGCCAGCAGCACGGATCCGTCGAGACGCTCGGCGCTGATGACGGTCTCGACCGAATCGGCGATGACCTCACGGGAGACGAGGGAGAAGTGCATGCCCTCGTGGCCCATCGAGATGCCGTCGGAGACGGAGATGGTGCCGAACTCGAGGGGATAACCGCCGCCGGTGTGCACGCCCTCCTTGACGGCCTTGGCCAGCCGGTCGAGGGAGAGGTTGCACGGCGTGATCTCGTTCCACGACGACGCGACGCCGATCTGCGACTTGCTCCAGTCGGCGTCGCCCATGCCGACGGCACGGAGCATGCCGCGGGCGGCGGTCTTCTCGAGGCCGTCGGTGACGTCGCGACTGCGCGGCTTGACGTCGGGGTCGGTCGTGGGAGTGGTGCCGGAAGGAGTGCTGCCGGGGGTGCTGCTCATGGCGAAAACCCTAGACCTGCACGCGGCCGCGGCGATCCGGGTGGTGCGGCGTACGTCGAGCGTCGTGATCGGTTCGTTACCGGACGGTGTCCTGATTGCGACATGCGTGTCGCAGTACCGCTGTCGGGCGCTGGCACTGTCGGAGACATCGAGCACGACCCCGTGCTCCGCGGACCGAGGTGATGACCGTGAACACTCTTGTCGCACAACCCGATTCGGGATCGGTAGGACTGGCGGACAAGCACGTCGTCGACCGGACCCCGCCCGCCGCCGCCCCTGCCCGACGTCCGGAGACCGCCACCGGTGAACTGGTCGACCTTCTCGTCGCCGTCGGACGCGGAGACCGTGCGGCCTTCGCCCGGTTCTACGACCTCACCTCGTCTCGCGTCTACGGCGCCGTGCTGCGCGTCCTGCGGGACCGCGGGTTCTCGGAGGAGTGCGTGCAGGACGTCTACCTCGAGGTCTGGCAGAAGGCCCCCACGTTCTCGCCGTCACAGGGCTCGCCCGCCGCGTGGCTGGTCACGATGGCGCACCGCCGCGCCATCGACCGGGTGCGATCCGAGCAGTCCCGCTCCGATCGTGAGTCCAAGTGGGCGATGCTCGACGCCGCCATCGGCTCGGCGGACGGAGGTGACCGCTTCCTCGACCGCCGGCCCGTGCTGGACGCGATGTCCACACTGTCGAGCCGCCAGCGCGAGTGCCTCTTCATGGCGTTCTTCGAGGGACTCACCTACGCCGAGGCCGCCGACCGCATGGGCGTTCCCGTCTCGACCATGAAGTCGCGCATCCGCAGCGCCCTGGCCAAGCTCCGGGTCGACCCGCGGGTCGCCTGCCTCGCCGACTGAACTCAGGCCCGTGCCGGCGGCCGGACCAGCACGAACGCCGCGGCGGCCGCCGCGAGGAGCAGTCCCGCACAGATCCACATCGCCGGGGTGAAGCCTCGCCCCACCGTGTCCGCATCCAGCGTTCCGGTGATCCCGGTGAGGCCCGGCAGCGCGGCCACCGCCAGCAGTTGTGCCGTCCGCGCGACGGCGTTGTTCACCGCCGACGCCGCGCCCGCGTGCTCGCTCGGCACCGAACCGATGGCCGCCGCGGTCAGCGGCGCCACCAGGATGGACAGCCCCACCCCGAACACGACGACGGCGGGCAGCACCGTCCCGACGTACGCGGCGCCGGGATGGATGCGGGTCATCAGCGCGAGCCCGGCCGCGGCCACCACCGGACCCACGGTCATCGGAATGCGCGGGCCGATGCGGTCCGCCAGCGCGCCCGTGCGTGAGGACAACAGCAGCATCGCAGCGGTGATCGGCAGCGTCGCCACGCCCGCGGTGATTGCGTCGTACCCCAGCGCGGTCTGCAACTGCAGCAGGAGCAGAAAGAACACTCCGCCCAGCGCGGCGTACGCCGCGACGGTCACCACGTTGGCGCCGACGAACGTCCGGGACGAGAAGAGCGCCGGCGACACCAGAGGACGACGAGCGCGTCGTTGCCACGCGGCGAACACGCCGACCCCGACGAGCCCGAGTCCCACCGCCACCGCATTCCCGTCGATCGCGCCCATGGTGACCGCGGCCAACGCGGCCACGACGAGAGTTGCGCCCACCCAGTCGAGACGACCCGTGGCGTCGGGATCCCGGGATTCGGGGACATGGCGCGCGGTGACCACCAGGACGACGATTCCCAGCGGGACGTTGATCCAGAACACCGACCGCCATCCGGCCAGGTCGACCAGCCAGCCCCCGAGGACGGGTCCGACCGCGGCGGCCACCCCGCCGAGCCCCGACCACAGCCCGATCGCGGCGCCGCGATCGCGGGGATCCAGCGACGCCGAGAGGATCGCGAGCGATCCCGGCGTGAGCAGCGCTGCGCCGACCCCCTGGGTCACGCGGGCGGCGACGAGCGCGTCGACGGACGGGGCGAGCGCGCAGGCCACCGACGCCGCCGTGAACCACACCGTCCCGATCGCGAAGAGGCGGGCACGGCCGTGGTGATCACCCAGCGAGCCCCCCAGCAGCACGAATGCGGCCAGGGTGAGGGTGTAGCCGGTGACGGTCCACTGCAGGCCCGACACGTCCGCGTCCAGATCGGCGGCGATGGCAGGGAGCGCGATGTTCACGACGGTGCCGTCGAGCATGGTCAGCGACGAGCCGAGCACGGTCGCGGCGACGATCCACCGTCCGCGAGCGGTGCGAAGGCGCGGGGCGTCGATCACGGCGAGTCGGGGCGGATCAGGGCGAGTCGAAGCACACGACGAATTCCCGCTCGTCGTAGACGTACGCGCGGTCGGTGTTGCAGTCGAACTCGTCCACGGAGTCCTGGATGATCTCGGCGACACGGACGCCGTCGGCCATAGGCTCGGAGCAGTCGGCGCGCACGGGGTCCTCGCCGCCGAGGTCCATGCAGCCGCCCACGACGAAGTCGATGTCGAGACACAGCGCGCCCTGTTCGATGCCGTCGAGCGTCTCGTAGTAGGTCTGGTCGACGTCGGACGGGCACCCGCTCGACGTCGGTGACGACGCCACCACGACGTAGTTCGACTCGTCCGAGCCGCACTCGGCTTCCTCGATGGTCGCGTCGTTCACCGTGCCGCCGAGGCGCACGCAGTCACCCGGCGCGACGTCGATGGAGACGTCCCCGCCCGACGACGTGGTGGTCGGGGGAACGAGGCGGTCGTTCGGAATCTCGGAGGTCGTGGACGCCGCCGACGTGGTCGGCGCCGCGACCGGGGTGCCGGTGACCGTGGACGAACATCCGGCCGCCACGAGCACCGCCGCGACCGCACCGAGCAGCAGCGCGGCGGGGCGCGTGCGGCGAGTCCGGAGAAGAGGCATGGCGGTCACTGTATGCCCGTGGGACGTCGGCGTCTCGTGCGAGGATGACCGGTGTGGACCTCCCCGTGATGCCGCCGCTGCAGCCGATGCTCGCCAAGGCCGCGAAGGTGGTGCCGGACCAGGGTTCGCCGGATGCTGTGTGGTCCTACGAGCCCAAGTGGGACGGCTTCCGCACCATCGTCTTTCGCGACGGGGACGAGGTGGTGCTCGGATCGCGGGGCGGCAAGGATCTGGCCCGCTATTTCCCGGAGATGGTCGCGGCGGTGAAGGAGGAACTGCCCACCCGCTGCGTCGTCGACGGGGAACTGGTGGTCTCGCTCGAGCGCGACGGATCGTGGCGCCTGGACTGGGACTCGCTGTCGGAGCGAATCCACCCCGCGGACAGTCGGGTTCGCATGCTGGCCGAGAAGACGCCGGCGCGCTTCGTGGCATTCGATCTGCTCGCCCTGGGTGACGCCGATCTGACGGGCCGCCCGTTCGCCGAGCGGCGTGCCGCGCTCGAGGGCATCCTCGAGCCGCGGGAGGCGCCGCGGTGCCACGTCACGCGGGTGACCGACGACGCCGCGCTGGCCACCGAGTGGTTCGACCGCTTCGAAGGTGCAGGTCTCGACGGGGTGGTGGCCAAGCGCCTGGACGGGGTGTATCTGCCGAACAAGCGCGAGATGGTCAAGGTCAAACACGCCAGGACGGCCGACTGCGTGCTCATCGGGTACCGAATTCACAAGTCCGGCAACGGTATCGGGTCCATGCTGCTCGGACTCTACAACGGCGACCGGCTGCAGATGATCGGGGGCGCGTCGGCGTTCACCGACGCCAAGCGGATCGAGTACCAGAAGGAACTGGAGCCCTTGCGGCTCGGCGAGGACGTCGTCTCCGACGGCGAGCAGACCCGATGGCGGTCCGGGGTGGACCGCACGTGGATCCCCGTCCGGCCCGAGCGCGTGCTCGAGGTGGCGTACGACCAGATGGAGAAGGACCGACTGCGGCACGCGGCGCGCTTCCTGCGGTGGCGACCGGACCGCGATCCGCTCAGCTGCACCTACGACCAGCTCGACACCCCCGAGCGGTACGACGTCGCCGACATCCTGGCGGGTGCGTGATGGCGACACCGGCCGCGTCGGTGCGGGCGGGCGAGCGCGACGTCCGCGTCACCAGCCCCGACCGGGTGATCTACGAGGCCACCGATGCGGGCCCGGCTATCACCAAACTCCAGGTGTGCGAGTACTTCTCGGCCGTCGGCCCGGCGATGATGCGCGCGATCGGCGATCGCCCGACGGCGATGGAGCGGTGGCCGGACGGCTACCGCGACGGGATGCGGTTGGCCACCGGGCCGCAGGACAAGGGCGGCGACGGCTTCTATCAGAAGCGGCTGCCGAAGGGCGCGCCCGACTGGATCGAGACCGTCGACATCACGTTCCCGAGTCGACGTACGGCGGCCGAGCTGTGCCCGTCGGAGCCGGCGTCGTTCGTCTGGGCCGCCCAGATGGGGACGCTGACCTTCCACCCGTGGCCGGTGCGTCGTCCCGAGGTCGACCGTCCCGACGAGCTGCGTCTGGACCTCGACCCGCAGCCGGGCACCACGTTCGCCGACGCGCAGCGCGTGGCGGAGGTGACGCGCGAACTGCTCGCAGAGCTGGGCCTGCGCGGTTATCCCAAGACCAGCGGCAACCGCGGCATTCACGTCTACGTGCGGGTCCGGCCGGAGTACACGTTCGAGGACGTCCGACACGCCGCCATCGGACTCGGCCGCGAACTCGAACGGCGGGACGACGGCGTCACCACCGCCTGGTGGAAGGAGGAGCGCGGAGAGCGCATCTTCCTCGACTACAACCAGAACAACCGGGACCGCACCATCGCGAGCGCCTGGAGCCTGCGCGCCCGGCCCGGTGCGCCCGTCAGCACCCCCATGTCGTGGTCGACGTTGGCGGAGACGGCGGATCCGCGCGCCTACACGCTGCACACCGTGCCGGACTACCTGGCGGACGGCGACCCGTGGGCGGACATGGACGACGAGGCGTTCTCGTTGGATCCGCTGCTGCAGCTGTGGGAGACCCTGCCCGGCGGCGAGCTGAACTTCCCGCCCGACTACCCCAAGATGCAAGGGGAGCCGCCGCGCGTGCAGCCGTCGAAGAAGGTGGCCGAGCACTGGGACGACGAGGGCAACCGGGTGCCGGACCACCGTTAGGTCAGCAGTTTCTCCAGTTCGCGGATCATCGTCGCCGTGTCGTGCGGGCCGTCGTGCCGACGGGGTGTGTCGGCGCCGCCCAGATAGAACGCCGGAGTCCCCGGCAGTTCGCTGGTGAGCGCGTCGAGTTCGTCGTCCTCCACGCGGGTGACGAAGTCGCCGGTGCGCATGTCCTCCTCGTACCGGTCCATGTCGAGCCCCACGGTTGCCGCGTACCCGTCGACGGCGTCGCGCTCCAGGTCGTCGCTGTGGCGGAACAGCGTGTCGTGCATCTCCCAGAACTTGCCCTGGACCGCAGCGGCTTCCGCGGCCTGCGCGGCATAGCGCGCGTGCGGGTGGTAGTCGTCCAGTGGGTAGTGCCGGAAGACGTAGCGCAGTCGGTCGCCGAAGTGCTCGCGCAGCTCCCGCGCGACTCCGGTCGCCTTGCTGCAGAACGGGCACTCGAAATCGCCGTACTCGACCACGGTGAGCGGCGCGTCCAGCGGACCGCGGACGTGGTCGCGTCGACCCACCGGCCTGAGCAGCTTCTTCGGTGGGCCGGCCGGCGGGGGCGCGAGCCGGTTGCCGAGCGCGAACACTCCCCACCCCAGCAGCGCCGCGATCACCGACGCGGACAGCACGCCGACGCGCGCCTCGTCCTGCAGCAGCGGGTCCTCGAGCGCGAGATCGACGATGAAGAGCGAGATGGTGAAACCGACGCCGGACAGCGCGGCGCCGCCCGCGATCTGCGGGAAGGTCAGCCCCGGGGCCAGCGCCTGCGGACGGATGCGGGCGAACAGCGCGGTCGCACCGGTGATGCCGACGAACTTGCCGATCACGAGTCCGAGCACGATGCCCCACGTGAGCGGGGACGTGGCCGCCGCGGTGAGCGTCTCCCGGCTCAGGACCACCCCGGCGTTGGCGAGCGCGAAGATCGGCACCACCAGGAAGGCGGTGTACGGCTGGTACAGGCGCATCAGCCGCTCGTTGACGGAGACCGCCCGCTCGAGCCCGAGTCGAGCCGCCCGCGCGTACTCGGGGTTCGGCGACTGGCGGAACGCCCTCGTGAGCGCGGCGGCGTGCTCGACCTCCCGTCGCCGGGGCGGGTAGACGGGCAGCAGCAGGGCGATCATCACGCCGGCGAGGGTGGGGTGGACGCCGGAGAGGTACATCGCCGTCCAGGTCACGAGCGAGACGACGAGGTAACCCGCTCCCCGCCACACGCGCATCCGCCGCAGGACCAGGACCAGGGCGAGGCCGAGGAACGACACCAGGAGAGGGCCGACTCGCAGGTCGTCGGTGTAGACGACGGCGATGATCGCCAGGGCGCCGACGTCGTCGGCGACGGCGAGGGTCATGAGGAACACGCGCAGGCGCAGCGCACGCGACGGGCCGACCACGGCCAGCAGACCCAGCACGAAGGCCGTGTCGGTGGAGATGACGACGCCCCACGCCGCCGACGCCGGACCCGACGGGTTGAGCACCAGGAACAGCAGCGCGGGAACGGCCAGTCCGGCCAGCGCCGCCACGATCGGCACCGCCGCGCGGGAGGTGTCCCGCAACTCGCCCATCGCGAACTCGCGCTTGACCTCGAGGCCGACGACGAAGAAGAACAGCGCCATGAGGCCGTCGTTCACCCAGTGCTGGAGATCGAGTTCGATGCCGTGCGTGCCGACGGTGACGGACAGCGGTGTGTGCCAGAACGCCCGATACGTCTCGCCCCACGGAGAATTGGCCCAGACCAGGGCCGCCACCGTGGCGGCGAGGAGGAATGCGGCCGCGAGGGTCTCGCTGCTGTCTCCGCGACGCGCGTCGGCGATGCGCTCGACCAGGCCCCGCATGCGCTCCCGGCGAGTGGTGATGGACGAGTCGCTCACCCGCGCAAACTACACCGGACGCACGACAGCGCCGCACCTCGACGGGAGGGCGCGGCGCTGTCCGTGACGCGTCGGGTCAGCCGGCGTCGGCTGCAGCTTCCTTCTCCGAGGACGCACCCGCGGTGGAGAGCTGACCACCGGCGTTCTCGAGGTGCGCGCGGACGAACCAGTGGAAGAGTTCCAGCTGGCCGCTGTGTCCGATGAGCAGGTCCTCGGTGACGGGGTCGATGTCACCGGTCTTCTCGATCGCCTCGCGGTAGTCCGAGATGACCCCCGTGTAGACGAGATCGAGCGCACCGAGGTGCTCGATGGCCGGTGCGCGGCCGATGCTGTAGTCGTCCCACGAGCGCTGCGCGACGATGGTGCCCGGCGTGCCCTTGGCCGACCCGCCGAGGGTCGCGATGCGCTCGGCGACGTCGTCCGCGAATCCGCGAACGGCCTCGACCTGCGGGTCGAGCATCTCGTGGACCGAGATGAAGTTCGGGCCCACCACGTTCCAGTGCACGTGCTTGAGGGTCAGGTGCAGATCGTTCAGCGCGTTCAGCCGATCCTGCAGGATCTCTGCCACGCGTGCGCCGTCCTCGGTGGACATGCCCGGAACCGTGTACGAAGCCGTCTTCTGCGTCGAATCAGTCATGGTCGCAGAGTTGACCGAGCCCCCTGTTCTCAAACCCCGACGAGGCGGTTCGAGGCGCGTGTCACGGCGGCTACGCTGGGTATCCGACGCTCGCCCGAACGGTGGCGTCGCTGTCGGCCGAGACCGACGGCGTGAGGAAGGTTATCCGGAATCCATGCGAGTGTTCTTCTGCCGCAAGTGCGGTCAGCAACTGTCCTTCGAGAACTCGATCTGTCTGTCCTGCGACAGTCGGCTCGGCTTCCACCTTCCCGGCCGCAGCATCCAGGTGCTCGGCGACGATCTGACCGTCACCGTCGACGGTGCCGTCTGGGGCCGCTGCGCCAACATCAAACGGGCACGGTGCAACTGGCTGGTCGACGTGTCGTCGGGCGCCACGCTGTGCGCGTCGTGCGCCCTCACCCGCACCCGTCCCGCCGACAGCGACACCGAGGCGATGGCCGAGTTCGCCGCGGCCGAGACGGCCAAGCGCCGAGTGATCCTCGAGCTCGACGAGTTGCACCTGCCCATCGTCGGGCGGGACGACGATCCGGCGGGCGGCCTGGGTTTCGACCTGCTCTCCAGCGCCAACCGGCACGTCATCACCGGCCACGCCAACGGTCTGATCACCCTCGATCTCGCCGAGAGCGACGACGCGCACCGCGAGCAACTGCGGGTGTCGATGGACGAGCCCTACCGCACGCTCGTCGGCCACTTCCGGCACGAGATCGGGCACTACTACCAGACGGTGCTCATCGGGACCGGCGAGCACCGTGGGCGGTTCGAGGAGCTCTTCGGCAACCCCGCCGACGACTACCAGGCCGCCCTCGATCGGCACTACAGCGAGGGCGCGCCCGACGGGTGGCGGAAGAACTACGTGTCGTCCTACGCCACGATGCACCCCGCCGAGGACTGGGCCGAGACCTTCGCGCACTACCTGCACATCCGGGACACGCTCGACACCGCCGCGGCCTACGCCTTCGCGCCCGCCGGCTCGACGTTCGAGGCGCCGCTCGCCGGCGACGTCGGGTTCGACCGCATCATCGACTGGTGGCTCCCGCTCACCTGGGCGCTCAACCAGCTCAACCGGTCCATGGGGCACCAGGACCTCTACCCCTTCGTCCTGCCCGCCCGCGTGCTGGAGAAAATGCGCTTCGTCCACAGTGTCGTCGTGCCCGAAGTCGGCTGACCCGGGCAGTGTGGTCGTGCCCGAAGTCCAGTAGGTCAGCTCCCGCTGCGCTCCGGTGGCAGCCGCGCGACCAGCGACCGCGCACACTCGATGGTGAGCGTCGGGTCGTGGCTGAGGACGTAGTCGAAGCGCCGGTCCATGTCCGGGCCACCGTCGCCGAGATCGCGCGCCGCGAGCACGGCCGAGAAGTGCGGTGACAGCACCACCACGTCCCACTCCTCGCGCAGCGGATCCGACGCGGGCAGCCCCGCGCCGCGGATCTTCGGGGCGGGTTCGGGACCCATGTTCTCCGCGAGTGCCCCCACCAGGGCCGCATTCTGCGCCATGAGTTCCCAGCGCCGACCCGTGAGCGGAGTGAAGTGGCGGAGGTGCTGGAACGCGCCCATCATCAGCGCGGTCTGACGGCTGTCCGTGGCCATCGACTCGAGGTTCTTGCTGATCTCGATGAGCAGGCGTTTGCTCGCCCGCCGCACGTCGAGACCCCCGGCCGCCAGGTTGTAGGGCGTGGACAGAGGTGTCGCGCCCCGCGCTCGCGCGGTCCCGAACTCCAGCGGCGAGCCGACGGGACTGTCGCCGGAGAGCGACGTCGTCGATCCGTAGAGCGGGCCCTCGCCCACCCGCGCGCCCATCGCCCTCGCGGCGAGGGCCGACGCCTCGTCGGTGATGCCCTCCGCCATGACGATCGCGCCGGTCCGCTCCACCTGCGCGGCCACGGCGTTGACGACACGCGCGGTGAACCGGTTGGGGCGCGTCGCGAGCAACGTTCGATCGAGCTTGACGACGTCGGGCTCCAGGAGCGGGAGCAGGGCCAACGATTCCGGCCGGACACCGACGTGGTCGACGGCGATCGCCCACCCCAGTCGTCGCACCTCGGCGACGACGCGCATGAGGTGCGCCGGACGTCGGATCAGGGCGGTCTCGTCGAACTGGAGGACGGCGCCGCCCGCGTCGTGATCGTGGAGGTCCGGCAGATCGGTGAGGGAATCGGGATCGACGGCGATGAAGAGCGGTACCTCGCGGGGCTTGTCCTCGCGGGCGGCGGCCGCGAGTGCGCCGTTCCACCGCGCGGCGTCGAGGTCCGGCGTCATGCCCATCGCGCGCGCGGCGGAGGCGAGGGCGGCGGGGTCGGCGAACGACGAGTCGGCAGGACCGCCCACGACGGCCTCGTACCCGACGATGGCGCCCGTCTGCAGGTCCATGATGCGCTGAAAGGAGGTGTGCAGACTGTCCGGGCCGAGCAGTGAGCTCAGTCCGTTCTCGGTGCGCTCGGGAAACAGCGCCGACGGCCGTACTGCATCGGCCGCTGTCGCCGGCCGTGCCCGATCGGTCGCTGTCGCCGGCAGGTGTCGCTCGGACTCCTGCCCTCGGTCGTCGACCACCACGGCGTGCGGCCCTTCTTCTCGTCGTGCGCGTCGGACCGACTGTCGTCGTCCATGCGGCACGGGTGAACCTCGACCGTCGCCGTGGCTTGACATCGGTCTCGCGTGTCTTGCCACGGTACCCGACTGGCGACGGTCGTCGCCTCTGTGTGTTAATGGCGGAGCACGACTCGATTCGAGACCGACAGGGATGGTTCACGCACATGGGAGTTCGTCGTACGTCCGGTTCCATGATGCGAGCAGCGGTGGGCGCCGTCGTCGTCACCGCCGGTCTGGTCGCCGCCGCAGCACCGGCTGCGGCCGCGCCCCTCTGGCCCGGTGGACCCGACATCTCGCTGCCCGGTCTGCCGCCGGCGCCCGAGCTGCCCGCGCTGCCCGGACTGCCCGCACCGCCGTCGCTGCCGACCGTCCCGCAGCTGCCCGTCGAACCCCAGCGCGGCCCGGCGAACTTCGCCACCCCCGCGGTGAACCCGTCCGCCGGCGAGGTCGTCGGCATCGCGCAGCCGGTGATCCTGCGGTTCTCCGCGCCGATCGCCGACCGCGCCGTCGCGGAGCGCGCCATCGACGTCACCACCTCCGCGGGCGACGTCCCCGGCCGGTTCTTCTGGTTCTCCGATCGTCAGGTGCGGTGGCGTCCCGACGCCTTCTGGCCCGCCAACACCGACGTGACCGTGCGCGCCGGGGATCTGACGAGCACGTTCACCGTCGGCGACGCGATCGTCACGACGGCCGACGACGCCACCAAGACCATCACGGTGACGCGCAACGGGGCCGTCGTGCGCACCATGCCGACGTCGATGGGCAAGCCGGGTCACGAGACGCCCAACGGCACCTACGTGATCGGCGAGCGATACCGCGACATGTACATGGACTCGTCCACCTACGGTGTGCCCGTCGACGCCCCGGAGGGTTACCGCACGTACGTCGAGTACGCGACGCGCATGTCGAACAGCGGGATCTTCGTCCACGCGGCCCCGTGGTCGGTGGGCAGCCAGGGCGTCGAGAACGTCAGTCACGGCTGCCTGAACGTCAGCACCGAGGACGCGAAATGGTTCTACGAGACCGTGCAGAAGGGCGATCCGGTGGTGGTGCAGAACACCGCGGGCGGCGTTCTGAGCGGCTACGACGGCCTCGGGGACTGGCAGCTGTAGAAACGCCACCGTCCGGACAGGTGCGGATCCGTTCCAGTTCACCATTAGTTCGTTTTATCTAGGCTAATGTCCCATCGGTGACAGCACTCCTCCCTCGGCGGGCGGCTTCTCGGAGCTCCCGGCGACCGGTCGGTCGGGGCCGACCCGTCGTGCAGCGGACGCTGCCGGATCTTCCTCCGGCGCAACGCTCTTTCCTGCGTCGTCCGTGGCGGGACTACGCCCTGTTCCTGGTGCTGGTGGGGCCGAATCTCGTTCTGCTCGGGGTCTTCACCTACCGGCCGCTGGTGGACAACATCCGGCTGTCCTTCTTCGACTGGAACATCAGCTCGCCGACCTCCACGTTCATCGGACTGGCGAACTACCGCGAGTGGTGGGGCCGAAGCGACACCTGGCAGATCGTCTCCAACACGGTCGTCTTCACGATCGCGGCCGTCGCGGGCAGCATGCTGCTCGGCCTGATCCTGGCGATGCTGCTCGACCGGAAGCTGCGGGGACGGAACGTCGTTCGCTCGGCCGTCTTCGCGCCGTTCGTCATCTCGGGCGCCGCGATCGGCGTGGCGTTCCAGTTCGTGTTCGACCCCAACTTCGGCCTGATCCAGGATCTGATGCGCCGCATCGGATTCGACAGCGTGCCGGACTTCTACCAGAGTCCCGGGTGGGCGCTGTTCATGGTGACGGTGACCTACCTGTGGAAGAACCTCGGCTACGCCTTCGTCATCTATCTCGCTGCGCTGCAGGGCCTCCGGCAGGATCTGACCGAGGCCGCGCAGATCGACGGCGCGAGTCGGTGGACCACGTTCCGCAAGGTCACCCTGCCGCAGCTGCGGCCCACGACGTTCTTCCTGTCGATCACGGTGATGCTCAACTCCCTGCAGGTCTTCGACATCATCAACGTCATGACCCGCGGTGGCCCCCTGGGCATCGGCACCACCACCATGGTCTACCAGGTGTACGAGGAGTCCTTCCGCAACTTCCGAGCCGGCTACGGCGCCACCGTCGCCACCGTCATGTTCCTGGTGCTGCTGATCATCACGGTGTTCCAGGTGCGAGTCATGGATCGAGGTGACGCACGATGACCGCCGCCACCACGCCGGTCCCGCCGGCACAGCTCGACGCGGACCGACGCCGCCGGCTCTCCAGCCTGTTCGGTTACGCCGCCATGGTCGTCGTCATCGTCATCATCGGGCTGCCGCTGTTCTGGATCGTCGTCACCTCGTTCAAGGAACGCGGTGACATCTACGTGCAGCCGTCGATCTGGTGGCCCAGCGTCTTCCGGCCGGAGAACTACGCGGACGCCACCTCGACCGTGCCGTTCTGGACCTTCCTGAAGAACTCGCTCATCATCACCAGCATCCTCGCGGTGGTGAAGTTCGTCCTCGGCGTGCTCAGTGCCTACGGCCTGGTGTTCCTGCGCTTCCCGGGCAAGACGATCGTCTTCCTCGTCATCATCGCCGCCCTCATGGTGCCGAACCAGATCACGGTCATCTCCAACTACGCCCTCGTCGCACAGTTGGGGTGGCGCAACACCTTCCAGGGGATCATCGTCCCGCTGGCCGGCGTGGCGTTCGGCACGTTCCTCATGCGCAACCACTTCCTGTCCATTCCGCAGGAGATCATCGAGGCCGCGCGCATGGACGCCGCCGGCCCCGTGCGATTGCTGTTCCGGGTGGTGCTGCCGCTCTCCGGCCCGACCATGGTCGCGTTCGCGACGATCACCGTGGTCAACGAGTGGAACGAGTACCTCTGGCCGTTCCTGATGTCCGACGATTCCTCCGTCGCACCGCTTCCGGTGGGTCTGACCCAACTGCAGAACAACGACGGCGTCACCAACTGGGGGCCGGTGATGGCCGGCACCGTCCTGACGATGATCCCCATCCTCATCGTGTTCCTCGCCCTGCAGCGACACATGATCAAGGGCCTGACCTCCGGCGCCGTCAAGGGTTGACCGGCCTTCCTCTCGCGCACACCACCAACACAGGAGTCGACATGCATCTCTCTCGTCGGGGTTTCCTCGGAGCCGCCGGAGCGGCGGGCGCCGTCGCGGCGAGCGCCGCCCTCACCGCCTGCGCCGGAACCAGTTCCACGTCGTCGTCCGGCTCGGGCTCGGGCGGGGACGCGAACACGATCACCTTCTGGTCGTCGCACCCCGGTAGCTCGAAGGACGTCGAGAACGAGCTCATCTCGCGCTTCCAGGCCGCCAACCCGGACCTGACGGTCCAGATGATCGACGGCGGCAAGAACTACGAGGAGATCGCGCAGAAGTTCAACGCTGCGCTCTCCGGTGGGTCGCTGCCCGACGTCGTCCTGCTCTCGGACGTCTGGTGGTTCAACTTCGCTCTGCTGGGCGCGATCTCGCCGCTGGACGATCTGTTCTCGCAGGCGGGGGTGAACACGAGCGAGTACGTCGATTCGCTGGTGGCCGACTACAACTGGAACGACAAGACGTGGGCTCTGCCCTACGCGCGGTCGACCCCGCTGTTCTACTACAACAAGGAGGTCTGGTCGGCGGCCGGACTGCCCGATCGCGGACCCGCCACCTGGCAGGAGTTCGACCAGTGGGGCCCGGAGCTGCAGCGCGTGGTCGGCAACGGCAAGCTCGCCCACGGGTGGGGCAACGCGGAGGACTACCTCGGCTGGACCTACGAGGGGCCGATCTGGACCTTCGGCGGCAGCTACTCCGACCAGTTCGACCTGAAGTTCACCGACGAGCGCACCATCGCCGCGGGCAACTTCCTGAAGGAGATGATCCACACCAAGAAGTACGCGGCCGTCTCCAACGACATCGCGAACGACTTCGGTGCGGGGCTGCTCGCCTCGACCATCGCCTCCACCGGTGACCTCTCCGGCATCACCGCCAATGCGAAGTTCGACTTCGGCACCGCGTTCCTGCCCGCCGAGGCCGGCACTCCCGGATGCCCCACCGGCGGAGCGGGTCTCGCGATTCCGGCGAACATCCCGGACGAGCGCAAGATCAACGCGCTGAAGTTCATCGACTTCGTCACCAACACCGAGTCGACGGTCTACTTCTCGCAGAACGTCGGCTACATGCCCGTGCGCAAGGCGGCCGCGACCGATCCGTCCGAGGTGGCGTTCCTCGAGCAGAACCCGCGGTCGCGCACCGCCGTGGACCAGCTCTCACGCACCCGCTCGCAGGACTATGCCCGCGTGTTCGTGCCCGGCGGCGACAAGATCATCGGCACCGGCCTCGAGCAGATCGCCCTGCAGAACGCCGACGTCGCCTCGACGTTCAGCGGCATGCAGGATCAGTTGCAGCAGATCATCGATCGCCAGATCACGCCCAAGCTGCCCAAGTAAGGAACGGGACCCACCACCATGGCTTCGGTCAACTTCGTCGGCACCACCCATCGCTACGCGGGCGCCCCGCACCCGTCGGTGGAGGGCCTCGACCTCGACATCGCCGACGGCGAGTTCCTGGTGCTCGTCGGCCCGTCGGGATGCGGGAAGTCGACGTCCCTGCGTATGCTCGCCGGCCTCGAGGCGGTCGAGAGCGGCCGCATCGAGATCGGCGGCAAGGACGTCAGCGGCCTCGCGCCGAAGGAACGCGACGTCGCCATGGTGTTCCAGAACTACGCGCTGTATCCCAACATGACCGTGGCGGACAACATGGGCTTCGCGCTCCGCAACGCGGGAATGAGCAAGGAGGACACCCGCTCTCGGGTCGAGGAGGCGGCTCGGATGCTCGAGCTCGAGCCGCTCCTCGACCGTCGGCCGGGCAAGCTGTCCGGTGGTCAGCGCCAGCGCGTCGCCATGGGGCGCGCGATCGTGCGCCGTCCCGAGGTGTTCTGCATGGACGAGCCGCTGTCGAACCTCGACGCCAAGCTGCGGGTGAGCACCCGCTCGCAGATCGCCGGACTGCAGCGGCGGCTGGGGACGACCACCGTCTACGTCACCCACGACCAGGTCGAGGCCATGACCATGGGCGACCGCGTCGCCGTGCTGAAGGCCGGGCATCTGCAGCAGGTCGCCAGTCCCCGTGAGCTGTACGCGAATCCGGTGAACGACTTCGTGGCGTCGTTCATCGGCTCGCCGGCCATGAACCTGCTCGAGGCCGACGCCCGGGACGGGCACGCCGTCCTGGGCGGTCTGCGCGTTCCGGTTCCGTCCGGGCACGGGGGCCGCATACTCGTCGGTGTGCGCCCGGAGAGCTGGGACCTGGTCGGCGAGAACGACTCCGAGTCCGTCGAACTGGTCACCGATCTCGTCGAGGAGCTCGGTGCCGAGTCCTTCGCCTATTCCACTCCGGCGGCCGACGCCGGGTGGACGGCGCGCGGCGGGCGCGTCGTGGTGCGGGTGGATCGCCGCACGGTGGTCGATCCGCGTCAGCGCCTGCGGGTTCGTCCGGCTCCGGACGAGGTGTTCTTCTTCGACGCGGAGTCCGGGGACCGCATTCGCTGACGCGGTCCCCGTGCCGCGCTGTCACCAGATGCGCACGCGCTCGGCCGGATCGAGGTACAGCGCGTCACCCTCGGTGACCCCGAACGCCTCGTGGAAGCTGTCGAGGTTCCGCACCACACCGTTGCAGCGGAACTCCGGCGGCGAGTGCGGATCGATGGACAGTCGGCGCAGGGCCTCGGCGTCGCGCGCCTTGGTGCGCCACACCTGCGCCCAGCCGAAGAACACGCGCTGCAGGCCCGTCAGCCCGTCGATCTCCGGTGCTTCGCGGCCCTCCAGTGAGATGCGGTAGGCCTCGACGGCGATGGACAGGCCCCCGAGGTCGCCGATGTTCTCACCGATCGTGAACTTGCCGTTGACGTGGTGGCCGGGCAGCGCCTTCGGCTCGAACGCGTCGTACTGATCGATGAGAGCCGTGGTACGCGTACCGAATTCGGCGCGGTCGCTGTCGGTCCACCAGTCCACGAGGTTGCCGTCCCCGTCGTACTTGGCGCCCTGGTCGTCGAACCCGTGGCCGATCTCGTGCCCGATCACCGCACCGATTCCGCCGTAGTTGGCGGCGTCGTCGGCGTCGGGATCGAAGAACGGGGGCTGCAGAATGGCGGCCGGGAACACGATCTCGTTCATGCCGGGGTTGTAGTAGGCGTTGACGGTCTGCGGGGTCATGAACCATTCGCCGCGGTCGACCGGCCCGCCGAGCTTGCCCAGATCGCGTCGGTACTCGAACTCGTAGCCACGCCGGTAGTTGCCCACCGGGTCCGCGGCGTCGATCTCGAGTGCGGAGTAGTCCCGCCAGGTGTCCGGGTAGCCGATCTTGGGGGTGAACCGATCGAGCTTGGCCAGGGCGGCGGTGCGGGTCTCCGGGCTCATCCACTCGAGGTCGGTGATGTTGCGGCGGTACGCCTCGACCAGATTCGCCACCAGGTCCTGCATCCGCGCCTTCGACTCCGGCGGAAAGTGCTGCTCGACGTACAGCTTTCCCACGGCCTCGCCCATGAGGTCCTGCACCAGGGACACGCCGCGCTTCCAGCGCTCGCGGTTCTCCTCGGTCCCGGTGAGCGTGCGGCCGTAGAAGTCGAAGTTCTCGTCGACCAGGTCGGCGGCGAGATACGGCGCCCGGGAGTGGACGATGCGCCAGGTGGCCCACGCCTTCCAGTCGTCGAGGCTGCGGCCGGACCATTCCTGCGCGACGGTGGTGACGAACGACGGCTGCCGCACCACCACCTCGGCCCACTGCTCCGGCGTGGCACCGGTGCCCGATACCCACGCCTCCCAGTCGAATCCGGGGGCCTCCGCGGTCAGGTCGGCCCACGAGCGGAGGTTGTAGGACAGGTCGGCGTCGCGCCGCTTCACGACGTCCCAGTGCCCGGCCGCCAGCGCCGTCTCCACCTCGAGGACGGTGGCCGCGTCGAAGGACGCCCCGGCGAGGGCGAACATGCGGTCGATGTGGGCGACGTACTTCTCCCGCAACTCGGCGTGGTCGTCACCGCGGTAGTAGGACTCGTCGGGCAGCCCGAGGCCGGACTGCGTGACGTGCATCAGGTAGCGATCGGACTGCTTGGAGTCGGTGTCGACGTAGTGCGCCAGGGCGCCGCCGACGCCCGTGCGGGCCAGGCCGCCCAGGACCTGCGCGAGGGCCGCGCGGTCCGTGGCGTCGGCGACCGCCGCGAGCTCGTCGGCGATCGGGGAGACGCCCGCGGCCTCGATCGCCTCGGCGTCCATGAAGGCGGCGTAGAGGTCGCCGATCTTGGCGGCGTCGCTGCCCGGCGCCGGGTTCGATGCGGCGCACTGGGTCACGATGTCGCGGACGTGTTCCTCGGCGCGGTCGTACAGGGTGCGGAACGCTCCGTCGACGGCTCGGTCGGCCGGGATCTCGTACTCGGCGAGCCACCGTCCGTTGACGTGCTCGAACAGGTCGTCCTGCGCACGGGTGGACGGGTCGACCCAGGCCAGGTCGAGGCCGGACGGGCGGGATTCGCGGGTGGGGGACTCTGCCGTGGTCATGGCCCCCATCCTGCCGAAAGCCTGCGAGCCCCGCACGGGCGTGGTGGCCCGCAGGTCGACCGTCCGGACGGGATCCCGGCGATCCGGCCGGGCTGCGGGCGCCGGCGCCCGCGACTTTTCACACACGATCGCCCCGAATCCCGCGGATCCGCCGAATCCCGCCCGATCGTGTGGCAGAACTCGCGCGGGGTCGGGGCTCGGGGTGCACGGGACGGCATTTCCGGGTACAGGTGGGCCATGTCTTCCTCGACGCCGTCCGCGCCGGAACCGTCCACCCCGGCCGAGTCCGCGACCCCGGAGCCCGAGGCCACCGCTCCGGCGTCCCCCACCGACGCGGAGCTCGCGGCCGCTCTGGGTCCCTGGCTGCCCGGGCAACGGTGGTTCTCGGCCAAGGGCCACACGGTGACCGGCGTGGACGTCCTCGCCCGCGAGACCCTGGCGACGACGGCGGACCTCACCGTCGTGCACCTGCTGGTCGAGGTGCACCTCGAGGGCGCCGACTCCCAGATGTTCCAGGTTCCGGTGGGTGTCCGCACCGAGGTCGACGAGGACCTGGAGTCCGCGGTCCTGCTCCGCACGGACGGCGCGGTGGTCTACGACGGTCTGCGTGATCCGGCGGTGATCGGTGTGCTGTCGGACCTCCTCGCGACGGGCGGGACCGGCGATGTGCGGTTCCTCGCGGTTCCCGGTGCGGATCTGCCGACGGGCCTGCCCGGCCGCGTGCTGGGAGCCGAGCAGTCCAACACCTCGGTGATCGTGGGAGATCGGTTCCTGCTCAAGCTGTTCCGCCGCGTGGCCGTGGGCGTGAACCCGGACGTCGAGTTGCACCAGGCGCTGGGCCGGGCCGAGAGCGCGCACGTGGCGACGCTGCGCGGGTGGATCGAGGCCGACGTCCGGCACGACGAGACGACCCTCGGCATGATGCAGGACTTCGTCTCCGGCGCATCCGAAGGCTGGACCGCCGCGCTCGAGGCGGTGGACGCCGTGCTGGCCGCCGGCGACCTCGGCGCCGGGGACTTCACCGGGGAGGCGCGCTCGCTCGGGGGCGCGGTGGCGTCGGTGCACCGTGACCTGGCCCGCGTTCTCGGCACCTCGATCGCGCCCGCCGCCGAGACCACGGCCGCCATCTCCGCCCGGGTCGAGTCCGCGTTGCCCGTGGTCGAGGGGCTCGACGCCGCGCTGCCGCGGGTTCGGGCGCTCATCGAGGCCGCGGGGGAAGCCGCCGTCGACACGCAGCGCATTCACGGCGATCTGCATCTGGGTCAGGTGCTGCGGACCCCGGAGCGGTGGGTTCTCATCGACTTCGAGGGCGAGCCGTCGCGCAGTGTCGAGGAGCGTCGGACGCCGGACAGTCCGCTGCGCGACGTCGCCGGCATGGTCCGCTCCGTCGACTATGCCGCCATGAGCCGTGTGGTCGACCTCCCCGAGGACTCCGCACGGGCGGCGGCGGAGCGCCTCGCACGGGAGTGGGTGGACCGCACGGTCACCGCGTTCCTCGACGGGTACGCCGCGGAGGCGGGACGCGATCCGCGCGACACCCTCGCGCTGCTCCGCGCCTACGAGCTGGACAAGGCGGTGTACGAAGCGGTGTACGAGGCCCGGAACCGGCCGGGTTGGCTGAGCATTCCGATGCACGCGATCGAGCGGCTCGTCGACGGGTGACCGCGCCCGACGACGACCCGGCAGCGCCGCTGCGCCCCGCGGAGCTGACGGCGCAGTTGCGTCGGGCCGGGTGCGTATACGCCGAGGACGAGGCGCGACTGCTTCGAACGGAGGCGCCGGACGACGACGTGCTGCGAAACTGGGTGCGCCGCCGCGTGGCGGGCGAGCCGCTCGAGACGATCGTCGGCTGGGCCGAGTTCCACGGGCACCGTGTCGTGGTCGAACCGGGGGTGTTCGTCCCCCGACGTCGCACCGAGGCGCTCGTCGACGTGGCCCGCGGACTGGTGGGGCCGGGCGCCGTGGTGGTCGATCTGTGCTGCGGGTCCGGCGCCATCGGGCTTGCGCTGACCGACGTCGCGACGGTCCACGCTGCGGACGTCGACCCCGTGGCCGTCGCGTGTGCCCGCCGAAACCTGCCCCCGGACAGGGTGTTCGAGGGCGACCTCTTCGATCCTCTGCCCGCCGAGCTGCGCGGTCGCGTCGACGTCGTCTGCGCCAACACCCCCTATGTGCCGTCCGCCGCGGTGGCGTCGATGCCGCGGGAAGCGCGTGACAGCGAGCCGCGCGGCACCCTCGACGGAGGACCGGACGGCCTGGACGTCCAGCGCCGCGTCGCCGTCGAGGTGGTCCGGTGGTTGACGCCCACCGGATCACTGCTCGTCGAGACCTCCGCGGCGCAGGCCGACGCCGCGGCAGCGATCATGCGTGCGTCGGGCCTGCGTTCGCGGATTCACCACGACGACGAACGGGACGCCACCGTGGTGATCGGCTCCGCTCAGGGTTGACCGAACCGCCCGGACTGGAAGTCCTCGAAGGCCTGCAGCACCTCGGCCTTCGTGTTCATCACGAACGGGCCGGCCATGGCGATGGGCTGGCGGATCGGCTCCCCGCCGAGCAGGAAGACCTCGAGCGGTTCGGGACCGTCGGACGCGGCGACGGTGAGTGTGTCCCCGGACCCGAAGACGGTGGTCTGCCCCGTACGGACCGGCCGACGCTCGTCGCCGACGGTGCCGGATCCGGCCAGCACGTAGGCGATCGCGTTGTAGCGAGAGTTCCACGGCACGGTCACCGACGCTCCGGGCGCCACGGTGGTGTGGGACAACGTGATCGGGGTGTGCGTGGATCCCGGCCCGGCGTGCCCGTCTATCTCACCGGCGATGACGCGGATCAGCGCGCCGCCGTCGGGACTCGACAGCAGCGCGACCCGACCGCCCGTGATGTCCTGGTAGCGCGGAGCGGCCATCTTGTTCTCCCGCGGGAGGTTGACCCACAGCTGGACCCCGTGGAACAGCCCACCGGACACCACCAGCTGCTCCGGCGGGGCTTCGATGTGCAGGATGCCGCTGCCGGCGGTCATCCATTGCGTGTCGCCGCCGGTGATGGAACCACCGCCACCGTGCGAGTCCTGGTGATCCATGATCCCGTCGATCATGTAGGTGACGGTCTCGAAGCCCCGGTGCGGATGCCACGGCGTGCCCTTCGGCTCGCCGGGGGCGTAGTTCACCTCGCCCATCTGGTCCATGTGGATGAACGGGTCGAGGCGTGCCAGGTCGATCCCGGCGAATGCCCGTCGCACCGGAAAACCTTCGCCTTCGTAGCCGGTGGGAGCAGTGGTCACGGTGCGAATCGGACGGGGGACGGCGGTCGGGCTCGGCGTGTCGAGGCGCGGGAGGGCGAGGACGTTGTCGACGGTCACGGCGGGCATGGGGTTCCTCCTGGTTCCGATGATCCGTCATATGATTGACGAGTCAACTATATGTCACCGAACCCGGCCCCGATCGAATTTGTTCCTTCCCGAAACGCCCGGCACCGATCACAATGAGATGACGATCGAGGTGTGACAAATTAAGAAGCGGGAACCCTCGACGGTCGGGGAAGAGCAGGAACGCAGGAGGTCGCAATGACTACCGTCACCGAACGATCCGAGTCGGCCGCGGAGGACGCGGAGGACGCGGATGCGGAGGACACGGACGCAGCCGTCGACTCCGGCGTCGAGAACGAGGTCGCCACCGACGGCAGGAACGATGCCGACGGCCCGGCGTTGCGAGTCGGCGCCCGTGTGCGTGCGGTCTCGGGCGACACGAGCGCCGACACCGACACCACCGCGGTGCTCGGCACCGTCGTCGACGACTACGCCGGCACCTTGACCGGTGACACCGGCGGCCGCACTTGGGCCGTTCCCCACCGCTGGGCCGTGGCCCTCGACGACGGGCGATTGGTGTTCCGCGACGACGACGATCTCGAGGTCGTCGACGGCGCGTAGCCGTCGGTTGTCGGGCGGTGACGAGCACCGCTGCGCTCGGGCGGTGACGAGCACCGCTGCGCTCAGGCGGTGACGAGCACCGCTGCGCTCAGGCGGTGACGAGCACCGCTGCGCTCAGGCGGTGACGAGCACCGCCACGTCCACCGCGGCGATCGCGATCGCAGCCTGGAACGGCCGCCGTCCGGACCCCGTCAGCGCCACCAGCGCGCACACCCCCACGGCGACGAGGGCGAGTATCCCGACGGCGTCGAACCCGCGGGCCCCGCCCACGCCGACGATGGACGCGAGCGACAATGCGCCGACGGCGGTCGGTGCGACGGCGGCCGGGGGCAGCCGGTGGGGGAACCCGGAGATGCCCGTCGCACGGTCGTCGGCGAGGTCGGGCAGCACGTTCACCAGGTGCGCGCCGAACCCCAGCATCGCTCCCACGGCGATCATCCAGGCCGGAGGGAGCTCGTCGACGGTGGCGAGGGACACCACCGCCGGCAGAGCGCCGAACGCCACCGTGTAGGGAAGCCAGGACAGCACCGTCGACTTCACCCCGGCGTTGTACGCGAACGCGGCCCCCACGCCCAGCACGAGATGCAGCACCCCGGGTAGCAGGCCGAGCAGCAGCGACGTCGCCACGCAGACGATCGCGGACGAGGCGATCGCACGCCGAACGACGCTGCGCGACAACGTATCCCGCGCCAACGGCTTGTCCGTCCGCCCCACGACGCGGTCACGGTCGGCGTCGAGGAGGTCGTTGGTCCACCCGGTCAGCAGTTGCCCACTGGCGACGGCCACCACCAGGGCGGCCAGCTGCACGGACGTCACGCCGAACCGCACGGCCAGTGCGGCGGCGATGGCCGTGACGGCCACCGCCGGGCCCGGGTGGGAGGCGATCAGGAGCGACTTCGCGCGAGACGGTTCGCTCATGGACCCAGCCTAGAGTCAGCCGGCGAGCTGCTCCGGCCGCGCGGGGGCCTCACGCTCGGCGCGGGCGTCCTCGAGCGACACCAGACGCCCGAGGGCCAGTCGCGCCTCGGTCTGCTGGTGCGTCACGGTGAGCTGGGTCCTGGTGCGGCCCAGGAACGTCCACGCCCAGTTGCACACCGTGGTCAGGCGGCTCTTGAAGCCGACCACGTACGCCACGTGGACCACCAGCCACAGGAGCCAGGCGAGGAACCCCGTGAGCTCGACCGGGCCCACCTGCGCGACGGCCGAGAAGCGCGACACCGTCGCCATGCTGCCCTTGTCGCGGTAGCGGAAGGGGCGACGCTCGGGAGCGGGCCGACCCTTCGCGGCGGCCTTCACCTCGTCCGCGATGACGCGTGCGGCGTACCGACCACCCTGGATCGCCACCTGCGCGACACCCGGCAGGCCGTCGAGCGCCATCATGTCGCCGACGACGAACACGTTCGGCAGCCCCGGCACGGTCAGGTCCGGATTCACGAGAAGTCGCCCGGCACGGTCGATCTCGGCATCCGACTTCTCCGCCAGCATCGCGCCGAGCGGGCTGGCCGACACACCGGCGGACCACACCTTGGTGGCCGCCTCGATGCGCCGCTCGGTGCCGTCCGCGGCACGGACCACCAGGCCGTCGGCGTCGACGTCGGTGACCGCGGCGTTCAGGGTCACCTCGACTCCGAGGGACTCGAGGCGGCGTCGCGCGTGCTCGCCGAGGGAATCCGCGAAGGGCGGCAACACCTTCGGTGCGGCATCGAGGAGGACGATCCGGGCGTCACGGGGGTCGATCGTGCGGAAGGTACCGGCGAGGGTCCGCTTGGACAGCTCGGCGATCTGGCCGGCCATCTCCACGCCCGTCGGGCCGGCGCCGACGACGACGAACGTCAGCAGGCGGGCGCGCTCGGCGGGGTCGGTGGCGAGTTCGGCCGCGTCGAAGGCGTTCATGATGCGGCCGCGGAGCTCGAGGGCGTCGTCGAGAGTCTTCATGCCGGGCGCGAACTCGGCGAAGTGGTCGTTGCCGAAGTACGACTGGCCGGCGCCGGCCGCGACGATCACGCTGTCGTACGGCGTCACGGTGATGCGGCCGCGGTGCACCGAGGTCACGGTGCGGGTGCTCGGGTCGATATCGGTGACGTTCCCGATGAGCACGTTGGCGTTGCGCTGGTCCCGGAGCACGATGCGGGTCGACGGCGCGATCTCGCCCTCGGACAGGATGCCGGTGGCCACCTGATAGAGCAGCGGCTGAAACAGATGGTGGGCGGTGCGCGCGACCAGAGTGACCTCCACGTCGCTGCGACGCAGGGCCTTGGTGGCGAAGAGGCCACCGAAACCGGAACCGACGACGACGACGCGATGCGGGGTTGCGTTCACGGGTGCGTGCACCTTTCCATGTCCGTACAAAGACGGGGTCTCCGCCTGTGACCCAGACCATACACGGCTCGCTCGAAATGTCAGAACAAACAGCGGAGCCTGCGGTGACGCATAGGATTCGGACATGGATCGTCCCGTGGTCGCGCTGGAGAACGCCGACGCCGTCTACGACTACTACCTCGCCCATCAGCAGAATCGGCGGGTCGCGCGCCTGGCCTACGGCGCGCTCGCGAGCCGCTTCCGACCGCGGGTGCACTACGGGGTGGGTGCCCGTGAGCAACTCCGGAGTCTGATCTACGACGACCGTCGACTGATCATCGCCGTGAACCACGTCAGCGACACCGATCCGTACACCGTGGCGGCGGCGGCGTGGTCCAGCGCGCTGCGCCCGGTGATCGGCCGGACGCGCGTCCTGGCGAAGGACGAGCTGTTCGTCGAGACCGAACCGGGGCGTACGCGCGGGCGCGCCGCGCTCGCCGAGAGAGCGTCCCAGCGCCGTCGGATCGACATGATGGGCGGAATACCGGTGTTCCGCGGCAAGGACCACGGACTGCGGGCTGCGGCGCGCGCCGGGAACCTGATGATGGACGTCTGCGCGGAACGCCTGCGGCGGGGCGACGACCTCGCGGTGTTCCCCGAGGGCACGTGCAACGACGGCGACCCGGCGGTGCTGCAGCACGTCGGCAGCGGCATCGGCCACATGGTCGCGCGCGCCCGGGCGAAGGACGTCGACCCGACCCTGGTGGTGATGGGCCTGCACTACGGCCCGCCGCCGGGGCGCTTCCGCGGCGCGAGCGTGCACATCGACGTGCCGGACCTGACGCTGCCGGAGAAGCCGATCACCATCGCTCGCACCGTCGCCGAGTACCTCCAGGTCGCCGTCGAACTCTCGGTGAGCGAGTACTGACGAGCCGACTCAGCCGGCGATGTTCACCATCCAGCCGATGCCGTGGCGATCGGTGAGCATGCCGAAGGTGTCGCCCCACGGCGCCTTCTCCAGCGGTACCCCCGGGGTGGCGCCGTCGGACAGACCGTCCCACCAGCGCCGGAGATCGGCCTCGTCGTCGCCGCTGAGCGAGACGGTGCCGTTGGTGGACACCGACATCGACGACGGCGTGTCCGCGCCCATGAGCAGGAAGCCGGTGGGTGTCTCGAGCTGGGCGTGCATGACCAGATCGTTCTCGGCGGGCTCGACCGGCATGCCGAACTCGCCGAACGTGGACACGGTCAACTCGCCGCCGAAGACGTCCCGGTAGAACTCCATGGCCTCGCGTGCGGTGTCGCGGAAGGACAGGTAGGGGTTGAGTCGCGAGGACATGACGAACGCCTTTCCGTCGGGGCGCGCCGGGTGCGCTGATAGAAAGAACGAGAGCCGACGCGGGTTTCGGTGCCGAACGACGAAAGGGTAGCTGTGAGCGATCAGGTCAGGACGGCAATCGTCACGGGAAGTGCGCGCGGAATCGGTGCAGCCGTGGCCAAGCGGCTCGCGGCGGACGGGTACGGCGTGGCCGTGGTCGATCTCGACGAGTCGGCATGCGCCACCACTGTCGACGCCATCACCGCGGCGGGTGGCCAGGCCATCGGGGTCGGGGCGAACGTCGCCGACGAGCAGTCCGTCGTTTCGGCGGTCGAGCGCATCGCGACCGACTTCGGCAAGCCCACGATTCTGGTCAACAACGCCGGCATCCTGCGCGACAACCTGCTGTTCAAGATGTCGGTCGACGACTGGGACGCCGTGCTGGGCGTGCACCTGCGCGGCGCCTTCCTCATGTCCCGCGAGGTGCAGAAGCACCAGGTCGAGGAGAAGTGGGGCCGCATCGTGAACCTGTCGTCGACGTCGGCGCTGGGCAACCGCGGTCAGGCCAACTACGCCGCGGCGAAGGCCGGCATGCAGGGCTTCACCAAGACGCTCGCCATCGAGCTGGGCCGCTACAACGTGACGGTCAACGCGATCGCTCCGGGGTTCATCGAGACCGAGATGACCGCCGCGACGGCCGAGCGGGTCGGCGTGCCCTTCGAGGACTTCAAGAAGGGGGCGGCGTCGCAGATCCCCGTGAACCGCGTCGGTCAGCCCGAGGACATCGCGCACACCGCCTCGTTCTTCTGCAGCGAGGGAGCCGGATTCGTGTCCGGTCAGGTGGTCTACGTCGCCGGCGGTCCGAAGGACTGACATGCAGGTGCTGCTCCTCGCCGACACCCACGTCCCCACCCGCGCGAAGGATCTCCCCGCGCCGGTGTGGGCCGAGGTGGACCGCGCCGACCTGGTGATCCATGCCGGTGACTGGATGACGGTGGAGCTGTATCACGCACTGCGCGAACGGGCCTCGGATCTCATGGCCTGCTGGGGCAACAACGACGGCGACGATCTCCGGGCGCTGGTTCCGGAGGTCGATCGCCGCACCGTCGAGGGCGTCCGCGTCGCCGTCGTGCACGAGACGGGGGCGAAGGCCGGACGCGAGAAGCGTGCGGACGCTGCGTATCCCGACGTCGACCTGCTGGTCTTCGGCCACAGTCACATTCCGTGGGACACGGTCACCGAGCGCGGGATGCGGTTGCTCAATCCGGGGTCGCCGACCGACCGGCGTCGTCAACCGGCGTGTACGTACATGACGGTGCGCCTGGCGGACAACGGGATTCACGACGTCCGGCTGGTGTCGCTGTGACCCGCGTGGACGCCTGGACCTGGTCGGTACGGCTGTTCAAGACCCGCTCGGCGGCGGCGTCGGCGTGCCGGGGCGGGCACGTGAAGATCAACGGCGCCACCGCGAAACCCGCGCAACCGGTGGTGCCCGGCGACGAGGTGCGGGTGTGGGCGGGCGGACGCGAACGCATCGTGGAGGTGGCCCGGCTGGTGAGCAAGCGGGTGGGCGCCCCCGCCGCGGCGGAGTGCTACGTCGACCGGAGCCCGCCGCCCCCGCCGAAGGAGTTGTTCGCGGCGGTGCCGGTGCGGGATCGGGGCGCCGGGCGGCCGACCAAGCGGGATCGGCGGGAGATCGACCGGCTTCGGGGCCAGGCCTGACGATGTCGGTGCAGTGGTCCACCGTGACGGTGGACCACTGCACCGAGACGTCGGGAGGGGTCAGCGCAGCAGCGCGCGCGACATCACGACGCGCTGAATCTGGTTGGTGCCCTCGTAGATCTGCGTGATCTTCGCGTCGCGCATCATGCGCTCGACGGGGAAGTCGCGGGTGTAGCCGGCGCCGCCGAAGAGCTGCACGGCGTCGGTGGTGACCTTCATGGCGACGTCCGAGGCGAAGCACTTGGACGCGGAGGAGATGAAGCCGAGGTTCTTCTCGCCCCGCTCGGCGCGCGCGGCGGACGAGTACACCATCAGGCGCGCGGCCTCGATTTCCATCGCCATGTCGGCGAGCATGAACTCGACACCCTGGAACGAGCTGATCGGCTTGCCGAACTGCTTGCGCTCCTTGACGTACGCGAGGGCGGCGTCGAGCGCGCCCTGAGCGATGCCGACGGCCTGGGCGCCGATGGTCGGGCGGGTGTGGTCGAGCGTGGCCAGCGCGGTCTTGAAGCCGGTGCCGGGCTCGCCGATGATGCGGTCGCCGGGGATGCGGCAGTTCTCGAAGTACAGCTCGCGGGTGGGGCTGCCCTTGATGCCGAGCTTGCGCTCCTTCTCGCCGACCGAGAAGCCCTCGTCGTCCTTGTGGACCATGAAGGCGGAGATGCCGTTGGCCTTCTTCTCCGGGTCGGTGACGGCCATGACGGTGTACCAGCTGGACTTGCCGGCGTTGGTGATCCAGGCCTTGGTGCCGTTGAGGATCCAGTCGTCACCGTCGGCCTTCGCGCGGGTCTTCATGCCCGCGGCGTCGGAGCCGGCCTCGCGTTCGGACAGTCCGTAGGACGCCATCTCACCCTCGGCGATGGACGGCAGCACCTTCTGCTTCAGCTCGTCGCTGCCGTTCAGGATCAGACCCATGGTGCCGAGCTTGTTCACGGCAGGAATCAGCGAGGACGACCCGCAGACGCGGGCGACCTCCTCGATCACGATGCAGGCCGCGATGGAGTCCGCGCCCTGGCCGCCGAACTCGTCGGGCACGTGAATGGCGTTGAAGCCCGAGGCGTTGAGGGCCTTCAGGGCCTCCTCCGGGAAGCGCTCGTTCTCGTCGACGTCGGCCGCGTGCGGCGCGATCTCCTTCTCGGAGAGCGAGCGGATGGCCTCCCGGAGCTCGTTGTGCTCGTCGGGAAGCTGGAACAGGTCGAAGTCGGGGTTGCCGGCCATGGGGGCTCCTTGTCGAATGTGGCACTCGGTGCCGAGGGTTGAGGTCACCTTACCAGCGATCCCCTCGGACCATCCAGTCCCTGATGGCACGCGATGCCAAACCGGGCGCGGCCGGTATTCTGGGTCGACCAAGCGATCGAGAGGTGGGTGCATGACCGCCGACGTCGATCGGGCCTCGACCGCCCCCGCCACGGTCCGCACCGCCGTCCACCGCACCGACCTGGACGGCCTGCGCGGTCTCGCCATCGCGCTGGTGGTCGTGTTCCACATCTGGTTCGGACGGGTGTCCGGCGGCGTCGACGTCTTCCTCGTTCTGTCCGGCTTCTTCTTCACGGCGATGGTCCTCCGGCGGGCCGAGTCCGGCGCCCTCGGTGCCGTCGTCCCCCGCACGACCCGGCGGTTGTATCCCGCGATGGCGGTGGTGCTGCTCGCCGTGGGGCTCTGGACCGCGACTGTGCTGCCGTTCACGACGTGGGACGCGACGACGCGGCAGGTCCTCGCCACGCTGGCCCAGGTCCAGAACTGGGAACTCGCCACCACCGCGTCGGACTACGCGGCCGCGGACGCGTCGGTGAGCCCACTGCAGCACCTGTGGTCGATGTCGGTGCAGGCGCAGTACTACGCGGTGGCGATCCTGCTGGTCGCCGCGATCGTGGCCCTCGCCCGACGCGCCGGACGGCCGGAAGCGGTGCGGCCGATGCTGATCGGAACCCTGCTGGTGACGACGGTGGCGTCGTTCGGATACGCGACGCACATCGGTGCCCTGCGGCAGGGCTGGGCGTACTACGACACCGCGGCCCGGTTCTGGGAACTCGGGGTGGGTGCGCTCGCCGGTCTGCTGATCGGGCGGATCGTGCTGAGCGGCCGCATCCGCGCCGCGCTCGGTGTCGCCGGGTTCCTCGTGGTGTGTCTCGGCGGGGTCGTGATCGACGGCGCGGCGCACTTCCCCGGTCCGTGGGCGCTGGTGCCGGTGGGCGCTGCGCTGGCCGTGATCCTGGCCGGCGCCGATCCCGACTCCCCGACGACGGTCACGCGGCTCCTCGGTTCGCGCCCCCTGCTCTTCCTCGGTTCCATCGCCTACCCGCTGTACCTGTGGCACTGGCCGATCCTCATCGCCGTCCTCGACGCCGGCGCGACCGTGAACCCGCTGACCGGCGCGGTGATCGTCGCGGCCTCGGTGATCCTCGCGGTCCTCACTCGGAACGTCGTCGAACGACGGGTGACCGACGGGTCCCGCGTGGCCGTCCGTGCCGTCGTCGTCGGAGTCCTGGTGCTCGCCCTCACGGCAGGCGGCTGGCAGAGCTACCTGCAGCGGACGACGGGTCCGACCGCGTCGGACCTCGATCCGAGGCTGTATCCGGGTGCTTCCGCGCTCACGGACGGCGTCCCGGTGCCCGACGCGCCGATGCGCCCGTCCGTTCTCGACGCCGCGATGGACCTTCCGCAGTCCACGCTCGACGGGTGCATCGCCGACATGACCGAGCGCGAGGTGATCACGTGCACCTACGGCGACCCGAACGGCGATCGCACTCTCGCGCTGGCGGGGGGTTCGCACGCCGAACACTGGCTCCCGGCGCTCGACGAGATCGGCCGCGCCCGCGGCGTCGCCGTGGTGACCTACCTGAAGATGGGCTGCCCACTGGACGTCGGGGAACCGCGGCTGCTGGACGACAACCCCTACCCGGACTGCCGCGACTGGTCGGAGGACGTCCTCACGCGACTCGCCGACGCGCGGCCCGACTGGGTCGTCACGACGTCGACACGGCCCTCGCCCACGGAGTTCGGCGACGTCACCCCGAGTGCGTACACCGACGTGTGGGCGCGCCTCGAGGCAGCCGGTCTGCCCGTGATCGGTATCCGCGACACCCCGTGGCTCAGCGTCGACGGTGTTCCCTACCGCGCTGCGGACTGCATCGCCGACGGGGGAGACGCCGACTCCTGCGGGCTGCCGCGATCCGAGGTGCTCGCGGAGGTCGATCCGGCGGTGGCCGCCTCGGCACCGTTCCCCGGTGTGGTGCCCGTGGACTTCTCCGACGCGGTGTGCGGCCCCGAGCGGTGTCGTGCGGTGGAGGGAAACGTGCTGGTCTACCACGATTCCCATCACCTGTCGGCCTCCTACGTCCGGACCCTGGTGCCGGTGGTGGACCGCACGATCGGCGACGTCACTCGGTGGTGGTGACGGTCCCGAAGTGTCGGGCGAGGACGGCGGTGACGTCGTCCGGATTGACCCCGGCAGGCAGGATCGCCACCGTCGGGCCCGTCGACGACGCCGGTGCGGTGAAGCGCGCCCGGACGGCGGCGAGTGCGGCCCGGACGTCGGCGGCGGAGACGGCCGTCGCGTCCCGCAGCCACCGGCGAAGTAGATAGTTGTGCGTGGCCGTCACGGCCGCGGCGAACTGCACGGTGGTCAGCGGGTCGGCGTCCGGTGTGCGGTCCCGGAGGGTGCCGACGAAGACCTGCTCGTACCGCAGCACCATCACCAGTTCCCGCTCGCGGAGCGCCGGCACGGCCTGCACGACGCGGTACCGCCGACGTGTGGTGTCGGGGGTGCCGGCGAAGCGCTCGTAGACCTGCGCCGCGGCGTCGCAGACGGCGTCGTACGGGGGAAGTTCACTGCGGGCGAGGAGGTCTCGTACCGCGGCGAGGGTCACGTCGTGGTCGACGAAGACCACGTCGTCCTTCGAGCGGAACTGACGGAAGAACGTCCGACGCGAGATGCCGGCTCGGTCCGCGATCTGGTCGACGGTGGTGGCGTCGAAGCCGCGCCTCTCGAAGAGTTCGAGCGCCGCACTCATGACGTCGAGTCGGAATCGGTCCGTTTCGCCGGACTCGTCGTGGGCGGGCACGGGATCACGGTAGCGTGCAGCCGGGCAGGCCGGAGGCCGGTCGTGTGTGACGGGTAGGCCGGTGGCTCGAACCGGTACGGGAGAGGACGAGTCGTGGCGTTGGTGATGGGTGTCGATTCCTCCACCCAGTCCTGCAAAGTCGTTGTTCGCGACGCCGATTCCGGGGAGTTGGTGCGCCAGGGCCGCGCGTCTCATCCCGACGGCACCGAGATCGATCCGGCTCGGTGGTCCGAGGCCCTCGAGGTCGCTCTCGCGGACGCGGGCGGGATGGACGGCGTCGACGCGGTGTCCGTCGGCGCGCAGCAGCACGGCATGGTGTGCCTGGACGAGGACGGTGCGATCGTTCGACCGGCGTTGCTGTGGAACGACACTCGATCGGCGGGGTCGGCTCGGGATCTGGTGGAGGAGTTCGGGGGCGGTCGGGCGTGGGCCGACGCCGTCGGGGTGGTTCCGGTCGCGGCGATCACCGCGGCGAAACTGCGCTGGCTCGCCGACCACGAGCCGACGAGTGCCGATCGCACTGCGGCCGTCTGCCTTCCGCACGACTGGTTGTCCTGGCGGCTCGGTGAAGATCGCCGTCTCGACGCCCTGGCCACCGATCGGGGCGATGCCAGCGGCACGGGGTACTTCTCGGCCGCCACCGACGAGTACCGCCGGGACCTGCTGGACCTCGCGTTCCGGGGACGTTCTCCTCACCTGCCCACCGTGGCGGCCCCGTCGGCACGCATCGGGACGACGCCCGGTGGTGCGGTGATCGGGCCCGGGACCGGTGACAACGCTGCTGCCGCACTGGCTCTGGGTGCGGGCGAGGGTGATCTGGTGGTGTCCATCGGCACGTCCGGCGTGGTCTCCGCCGTGACCACGGTGGCTCCGCGCGACGCGTCGGGACTGGTGGCAGGGTTCGCCGACGCCACCGGCCGCCAGTTGCCTCTCGTGTGCACCCTGAACGCGGCGCGCGTGCTCGACGCGACGGCACGGTTGCTCGGGGTCGATCACGACGAGCTCTCGCGGCTCGCGCTGTCGACCGAGAGCGAGGGTCTGGTCATGGTGCCGTACCTCGAAGGGGAGCGGACGCCGAACCGTCCCGAGGCGACAGGGGCCGTTCACGGTCTGCGTCTGAACAATTCGACTCCGGCGCACCTGGCCCGCGCGGCGGTCGACGGATTGCTGTGCAGTCTCGCCGACGGCATCGACCATCTTCGGGCGCAGGGAGCGACGGTGTCGCGCGTGCTGCTCGTCGGTGGTGGGGCGAAGTCCGAGGCGGTGCGGCGGCTGGCGCCGGCGATCTTCGGGATGCCGGTGGACGTCCCGGCGCCGGGCGAGTACGTGGCGGACGGGGCCGCGCGGCAGGCCGCCTGGGTGCTGTCGGGCGCCGAGGAGCCGCCGGAGTGGGTCGCGGCGGACGTGCCACGGTACGAGGCGGATCCCGTTCCGGCGGTGCGGGAGCGCTACGCCGAGGTTCGGGACCTGACCGACGGCCTGTGACCGGGGTCACGTCGAACAAGCCCTATTGCCTGGATCACACCCGAGGGAATATGTTGTGCTCCGCAACATACAACCGAAGGGACGATCGATGCAGAACACCAAGCTCGCCCTCACCGCGGCGGGCGTCGGTCTCGTCATGGCACTCACGGCGTGCGGCAGCAACTCCAGCGGCGGCGACACCGGCAGCGGAGACAGCGGCGGATCGAACAACGGCGGGACCAAGGTCGGAGTCATCCTCCCCGACACGAAGTCCTCCGCGCGGTACGAGTCCCAGGACCGTCCGCTCCTGCAGAAGGCACTCAGCGATGCGGGTCTCGACCCGATCATCCAGAACGCCGAGGGCGACACCACCAAGTTCTCGTCGATCGCCGACTCGATGATCAGCCAGGGCGCCAAGGTGATCCTGATGAGCAACCTGTCGTCGGAATCCGGCGCGGCCGTGCAGAAGAAGGCCACCGAGGCCGGCGTCGCCACCATCGACTACGACCGCCTGACGCTCGGCGGGTCGGCCGACTACTACGTCTCCTTCGACAGCACCACCGTCGGCAACCTGCAGGGTCAGGGCCTGGTCGACTGCGTCGGCGCCAAGCCGGGCGCCCAGATCATTCAGATCAACGGCTCCCCGACGGACAACAACGCCACGCTGTTCAAGGCCGGCGCACTCGAGGTGCTGCAGCCGAAGTACGACTCCGGCGAGTTCCGACTGGCCGGTGACCAGGCCATTCCCGAGTGGGACAACCAGGTCGGCGCCACCACCTTCGAGCAGCTGCTCACCGCCAACGGCGGCCGCGTCGACGGCGTCCTCGCCGCCAACGACGGTCTGGCCGGCGCCGTGATCACCGTGCTGCAGAAGAACGGTCTCAACGGCACCGTGCCCGTCACCGGGCAGGACGCGACCGAGGACGGACTGCGCGCCGTGCTGCGCGGCGATCAGTGCATGACCGTCTTCAAGGACGTCGCCAAGGAGGCGGCGGCCGCGGCCGAACTGGCCATCGACCTCGCCAACGGCGACACCGCCGCGGCCGACGCCAAGGCGACGGGCACGTCCGAGGATCCCGAGGGCAACCGTCAGGTGAAGTCGGTCCTGCTCGATCCGGTCACCATCACGCGCGACAACGTGAAGGTCGCGGTCGACGGCGGAGCCGTCACGGCCGACGCGCTGTGCACCGGCGACGTCGCACAGGCGTGCGCCGACGCGGGCATCTCCTGACCGGCATGGCAGAGACCGCCCAGGCTCCCCCGGTGCTCGAACTGCGGGAGATCAACAAGAGTTTCGGCCCCGTGCACGTGCTGCACGACGTGGACCTGACGGTCCGCGCCGGTGAGGTCACCGCCCTGGTCGGGGACAACGGCGCGGGCAAGTCGACGCTGGTGAAGTGCATCGCCGGCATCCACGGCACCGACTCGGGGGAGGTCCGTTTCGGCGGCGAGCCCGTGTCGGTGTCCAGCCCGAAGGACGCCGCGGCGCTCGGCATCGAGGTGGTCTACCAGGACCTCGCGCTCTGCGACAACCTCGACATCGTGCAGAACATGTTCCTCGGCCGCGAACGCACGGCCAAGGGGCTGCTCGACGAGGCCTCCATGGAGCAGGCGGCGCGCGATACGCTCGCGTCGCTGTCGGTCCGCACCGTGAAGTCGGTGCGGACCCCCGTGGCGGCGCTGTCCGGTGGACAGCGTCAGACCGTGGCGATCGCGAAGTCCGTGCTGTGGGAGTCCAAGGTGGTGCTGCTCGACGAGCCCACCGCGGCCCTCGGCGTCGCACAGACCCGTCAGGTGCTCGATCTGGTACGGAGACTGGCGGATTCGGGCGTCGGCGTCCTGCTCATCAGCCACAACATGAACGACGTGGTGGAGGTGTCGGACTCCGTCGCGGCGCTCTTCCTGGGTCGCATGGCGGCGCAGGTCCGGACCGCGGACGTGAAGGTCCCGCAGATCGTGGAGCTGATCACGACCGGTCGGAGCGGCGACATCGGGTTGCCGTCCGCCGAGGCGAAGGCGGTGACGATATGACCGCCGCACCGGATCAGGACCGCGCGCGTTCGGACTTCTCGATGGACACCGAGCGGCGCACGCTCGGGCAGGCCGGTCAGGACTACGTCGCGCGACTGCGCGGCGGCGAACTGGGCGCTCTTCCGGCCCTCGCCGGCCTGGTCGTCCTGCTCGTGGTGTTCTCGTCGTTGTCCGAGCAGTTCCTCACGCTCAACAACGTCGCCAACCTCCTCACCCAGGGGGCCGCGACCGCGTTGATCGGCATGGGCCTGGTGTTCGTGCTGTTGCTCGGCGAGATCGACCTCTCGGCGGGCACGGGCTCCGGCGTGGCCGCGGCGGTACTCGCACTGCACTACACCGAGGGCGGAAACCTGCTCGGCGGCATGGGAACCGGGGTGTTCTACACCTTCTGCCTCGTGCTCGTGCTCGCCGGAGTCCTGGCCGGCCTCACCCGCCTGTGGGTGGCCATCGTGCCCGCCGCGATCGCGCTGCTGGTCGCGGCGCTCGGGGTCCCGGCGAATCCCTGGATCGAGATCGTTCTCGCGATCTGCGTCGGCGCGTCCATCGGCTGCCTCACCGGTTTCCTGGTGTCGCGAGTCGGCATTCCGTCCTTCGTGGTCACCCTGGCGCTGTTCCTGGCGTGGGGCGGCGTGGTCCTGCAGCTGATCGGCGAGGGCGGCACCCTCGGCATCTCGGACAACCCGGTGCTCTTCGCCGTGGCCAACCGGTCACTGCCGGTCTGGGCGAGTTGGGTGCTGTTCGTGGTGGTGGTCGGCGGGTTCGCGGCCATCAACCTCGGGCGCCAGCGCACGCGGCTGCGGAAGGGTCTCACGGCCCCGCCGACGGCGCTGATCCTGGTGAAGATCGGGGCGCTCGCGATCCTCGCGGCGCTGGCGACGTGGGCGATGACGGTCAACCGCAGCCCCAATCCGGCGGTGCTGTCCATCGCGGGCATCCCGTACGTCGTGCCGATCGTCCTGGCGGTCCTGGTGCTCGCGACGTTCGTGCTCGACCGCACGTCCTACGGTCGGCACGTCTACGCGGTCGGCGGCAACGCCGAGGCCTCGCGGCGAGCAGGCATCGACGTCCGCCGGATCCGGATGAGCGTCTTCGTCGTCAGCTCGACCATCGCCGCGCTCGGCGCGATCGTAGCGGCCTCGAAGGTCGGGTCGGTGGATCCGCAGGCGGGCGGTGGCAACACGCTGCTGTTCGCCGTCGGTGCGGCCGTCATCGGTGGTACCTCGCTGTTCGGCGGCCGTGGCCGCGTGCGCGACGCGGTGATCGGTGCTGCCGTGATCGCGGTGATCGACAACGGCCTGCGCCTGCAGGGCCAATCGGCCGCCGTGGTGTCGATCGTCACCGGTCTGGTGCTGCTCCTCGCCGCCAGCGTCGACGCGCTGTCCCGGCGCCGCGCACCGATCGCTCGGTGAGAGACCGCTCCGCTCGTTCCGCCCTCGTCCGTGCCGTCCACCTCGGTGGCGCGCGGACGAGGGCGGACCTCGCCGAGGACCTTTCGCTCAACCGCAGCACGGTCAAGTCCCTCGTCGACGATCTCGTCGCGGACGGCCTCGTCACCGAACATCCCTCCAGCGGGGGTGGTGCGGGCCGGCCTTCGCTCGTCGTCGATCCCGTCGCCTCGGCGGTGTGGGTCCTCGCGGTGGACGCGGCCGTCGACTGGGTCACCTTCTCCGCGATCGGCTGGGGCGGAGAGACACTCGCCGAGATCGAGCACGAGGCGGGTGCCGGCCGATCGCCCGACCAATTGGTCGACCGCATCGTCGCCGCCGCCGCGGACCTGACCGCCCGCGTCGGGACGTCGCCGCGCGCGGTGTGCGTCGCGGTGCCGGGGCTGGTGCGCTCCGCCGACGGCATGGTGCGGGTCGCACCCAACCTGGGATGGCGCGACGTGCCCCTGGGACGGTCCGTCGGTGACGCGGTCGGAGTCGCCTGCGTCGTCTCCAACGAATCCGACCTGGGCGTCGTCGCCGAGCACACCCGTGGGTGCGCACGCGGTGTCGACGACGTCGTCTACCTGTTCGCCGAGTTCGGCGTCGGTGCCGGAATCATCGGCGCAGGAACACTTCTGGGCGGTTCCGGTGGGTACGCCGGTGAGGTCGGGCACATGCGCGCGACCCGCCGGGGCCGACGGTGCAGCTGCGGCAGCGACGGATGCTGGGAACTCTCGGTCGGGCAGGAAGCGTTGCGCGACGCACTGGGGCTGGCGGGCCCGGCGCGTCCCGCCGCGCTGGCGCGGGCCATCGCCGACGTCGCCGCTCGCGGCGGCACGCTCCCCGACGCGTACGTCGAGGACCTCGCCACCGGTGTGTGCACCATCGTGACGATGGTCGATCCCCGCGCCGTCGTCTTCGGCGGACTGTTCGCGGACGTGCTCGGGGTGCCGTCGGTGATGGAGCATGTCGGTGCCGCGGTGCACGACTGCCTGGTCGGCCGCCAGCAGGGCGTGGCCCTGCACGTGTCCGGCCTCGGCCGCCGCATCTCGGTCATCGGGGCGTCGGAACTGGCGTTCGCGCAGATCCTTCCGCGCCTCTAGGCGCGATCGGGTCGGTTCACGAGGTCCTCGACGACGGCACGGGCTCCGCGGGTGTGGAAGCCGTCGAGCGCGGCGAGGTAGGCGGCCGTGAAGCGCTCGTCGTCGACCAGGTCGCCGAACAGGTCCCGGTTGCGCACGAACGCGAGCGGGTCGTCGTGCTGCGATCGTGCCACCGGCACCAGCGAGTCCTTCAGCCGGTCGACGATCTCGATGGACTCTCCCTGCTCGTCGACGCCCTCGGCGTAGCGCGCCCAGCTGGCGATCACCGCGGCGGACAGCGTGATCGGACCGCCGGACTCGAGATTGGCGCGCACCACGGGCACCAGCCACTTCGGGATCCGGTCGGACGACTCGGCGCACAGGCGCGCCACGGTGTCCCGGATCTCCGGGTTGGAGAATCGCTCGATCAGCGTGCGCTTGTAGTCCGCGAGATCGATGCCGGGCACCGGCTGCAGAGTGGGCGTCGCCTCCTCGTCCATGTAGCGCAACAGGAATCGGGCGAACAGCGGGTCCTGCGTCACGTCGTGGACGAGCCGGTATCCGCTGAGGTACCCGACATAGCAGAGGGCCTGGTGGCTCGCGTTGAGCAGCCGCAGCTTCATCAGCTCGTACGGTGTGACGTCGTCGACCACCTGCACGCCGACGTCCTCGAACGCCGGCCGTCCGAGGGTGAAGGAGTCCTCGAGGGCCCACTGGGTGAACGGTTCCGCGGCGACGGGCCAGGCGTCCTCGAGGTCGTACCGCGCGGCGAGTTCGTCGACGACGTCGGGGGTGGTCACGGGGGTGATGCGGTCCACCATCGAGTTGGGGAACCGGGCGTTGTCCGTGATCCACTGCGCCAGTGCGGGATCCTTCAGTCGCGCGAACGCGGTGAAGGTCGACCGGGCGATGTGCCCGTTCCCCTCGATGTTGTCGCACGACATGATCGTGAACGGCTCGAGACCGCGGTCCTTCCGGCGGGACAGGGCCTCACAGACGAGTCCGAAGGTGGTGCCCGGCACCGCGCCCGGAGCCAGATCCGCTCGGACGGCGAAGTTCTCGGCGTCGAACTCGCCGGTGGTGGCCGAGAAGTTGTATCCGCCCTCGGTCACGGTGAGGGAAACGATGCGGGTGTCGCCGTGCGCGAGCTTCTCGATCACCGCCTCGGGATCGTCCGGCGCGAAGAGGTACTCGGTGATCGACCCGATCACCGAGGTGTCCCACGACCCGTCGGCGTGCCGGAGCGCCAGGGTGTAGAGGCAGTCCTGGGCGTCCAGGACGTCCTTCATCCGGCGATCGCCCGGGAGCACACCCACGCCGCAGATGCCCCACCGGGACGCGGACTCGAAGTCGGTGCGCAGCAGCCGATCCACGTACATCGCCTGGTGTGCGCGGTGGAAGCCGCCGACACCGAAGTGCACGATGCCGGTGGTGATCGCGGACCGGTCGTACCGCGGCACGTCGACGTCGTCGGAAAGGCGGTCGAGGGTGGCGGCGGACAGCTTCACGAGAGGGTCTCCTGACTGGGGGTCACGGTGACGACGGCCTTGATGCTGCCGTCGGTGCGGTCGTGGTTCAGTGCGTCCTCGACGTGATCGAGGTCGAAGTGGCCGGTGACCATGCTGTCGAGATCGACGCGGCCGGTGCGGACCAGGTCCAGGGCGGTGGGCCAGGTGTGGGCGTAGCGGAAGACGCCGGTGACCCAGAGCTCGCGGTTCTGGATCACCGACACCGGAAGCGGGTACTCGTCGCCGCCCATGCCCACGAGCACGACCGTGCCCGCGGGTCGCACGGCGCGTAGCCCGTCCCGGACGGCACGGGGTGCGCCCGACGCGTCGACGAAGGCGTCGACGTCCAGGCCGTGGACCGACTCGGCGGCCGGGTCGATCACGCGGGTGGCGCCGTACCGGGTGGCGCCGTCGCGTCGGGTGGTCGAGACGTCGGAGACGACGATCTCCGTCGCACCGAACGCCCGGGCGACCTGCGCGGTGAGCAGCCCGACGGGGCCGGCGCCGGCGACGAGAACCCGCGAGCCACCGGTGATTCCGGCCTTACGGGCGGTCGCGATGGCGACGGAGAGCGGTTCGATCAGCGCCGCGGCGTCGTCGGACACCGAATCGGGGACGTCGTGGGCGAACTCCGACCCGATGGTCACGTACTCGCAGAGGGCTCCGTCCACCGGCGGGGTCGCGTAGAACTCCATGTGGGGGCACAGGTTGTAGCGGCCCGACCGCGTCTCGCGGCTGTGCGGATCGGGTCGCTGCGGCTCGATGGAGACCCGCGATCCGACGCGGTCCGGGGAGACGCCGTCGCCGACGGCGACGATGACGCCCGACGCCTCGTGGCCGAGGACCAGCGGGGACTCCACGACGAAGTCCCCGATGCGGCCCTCCCGGTAGTAGTGCGTGTCCGAGCCGCAGACCCCGACGGAGGCCACGCGGATCAGGACGTCGCCGGCCGACGGGGCCGGGACGGGCCGCGTCTGCGCCTCGAGATGCCCGGGCTCGGTGAGAACTGCAGCACGCATGGACTCGACTGTTGTGTGGATCACACCTCGATGTTAGCGTAAGTGAGCAGATGAACACTAGGTGAGCAGATGCTCACCCCGACGGTCGGGAGCGACATCGTGACGACGCCGAACGGGAGCGACGAGCTGAGGCTCGCGCTGCGTGCGGCGACGATGTACCACGTCGAGGGCGCGACCCAGGCGGAGATCGCCGCCAAGCTGGGCGTCTCCCGGCCCACGGCGGGTCGGCTGGTCGCCCGCGCGCGGGCGAACGGGCTGGTACGCATCGAGATCCACGTTCCCGAGGAGATCAGCGGGTCGGTACACACCGACCTCGAACGCCGACTCGAGGAGCGGTACGGACTCGACGAGGCGCTGGTGGTCACGTCGAGCATCGACGACGCCGGCGGGCGATACGACGCGGTGGGCCGAGCAGCAGCGGGGGTTCTCACCCGGCGCGTGCAGCCGGCACACACCCTCGGATTCACCTGGGGGCCGGAGACGGTCGCGGTGGCACAGGCGCTGCAGGGCCGAGGCAGTCGGTGCGCCCGGGTGGTGCAGTTGGACGGGTCCATGAGCACGGCGGACTACCAGACCGGGGTCGACTTCGTGCTCGCGCGCTGCGCCGAGCAACTGCAGGCGACGCCGATGCGGCTGAACGCCCCGCTCTACGCCGACCCCGCGACCGTCGTGGCACTGCAGCAGGATTCGCTGATGTCCCGCGCGCTCGACGCCGGCCGCACCGCGGACCTCATGTTCTTCGGCCTCGGCCCGGTCTCGACCTCGACGACGCTGTTCGAGGGCAGCTTCCTCGACGCGGATCTGCTGGTCGAACTCGACCGCCTCGGCGCGGTCGGCGAGATCGGCGGGCGGTTCTTCGACGCCGACGGCGCCGACGTCGGCGGCTCGCTGGCCGACCGCACCGTCTCGGTCCCGCTGGACGACATCCGGAACTGCGCCACCACTCTGCTCATCTCCGGCGGCGCGCGGAAACACGCCGCCGTCCGGGCCGCTCTGCGCGGCCGCCTGGCCACCGTCCTGGTGACCGATATCGCCTGTGCTCTCGACCTTCTCGACGAGCCCGGCAGCACCCCCACGAAGGAATCGAGGTAGTACCGACGTGACATCACGATTCGTCCCACTCGTCGCCCTCGCCGCAGCCACCGTGCTGACGGCGAGCGGTTGCGCGGGCGCGGGATCGTTCGGCGGTGACGGTGACGGCACGACCATCACCGTGGCCATCGTCTCGAACTCGCAGATGTCCGACGCGATCTCGCTCGCACCGGAGTTCGAGGCCGAGAACCCCGGTGTGAACCTGAAGTTCGTGTCCCTGTCCGAGAACGAGGCCCGCGCGAAGATCACGGCGTCGGTGGCCACGGGCGGCGGTGAGTTCGACGTGGTCATGATCAGCAACTACGAGACGCCGCAGTGGGCCGAGAACGGGTGGCTCACCAACCTCTCCGAGTACGCGCAGGCCACCCCGGGCTACGACGAGGACGACTTCATACCGTCGCTCAAGGAGTCGCTCTCCTACGAGGGCAGCATGTACTCGGTTCCGTTCTACGGCGAGTCGTCGTTCCTCATGTACCGCAAGGACCTGATGGAGGAGGCGGGCATCACGATGCCGGCCGAGCCCACCTGGGATCAGGTCGCCGAGGCCGCCGCGGCGCTCGATCGTCCTGGGATGTCGGGTATCTGCCTGCGCGGCAAGCCCGGCTGGGGTGAGGTGCTCGCCCCGCTCAACACCGTGATCAACGCGTTCGGCGGACGCTGGTACGACGAGAACTGGAACGCACAGCTGGACAGCCCGCAGGTCGAGCAGGCCGTGCAGTTCTACGTCGACCTGGTGCGGGCACACGGGCAGGCCGGTGCGGCGACGAGCGGCTTCAGCGAGTGCGGAACGCAACTCGCCCAGGGCAACACGGCCATGTGGTACGACGCCACCTCGGCGGTGTCGGTCCTCGAGGATCCGACGTCGAGCACCGTCGTCGGCAAGATCGGCTACGCGAAGGCGCCGTCGGCGGTCAAGGGCGACAACGGGTGGCTGTACTCGTGGGCTCTCGGGATCCCGACGACGTCGGAGAATCCGGACGACGCCTGGAAGTTCGTCTCGTGGATGACGAACAGGGAGTACCTGCAGAAGGTCGGCACCGAGCTCGGGTGGGAGCGCGTGCCGCCGGGAAGTCGGTTGTCCACCTACGAGATCCCGGAGTACCAGGAGGCGTCGGCAGCGTTCGGTCAGGTGACGCTGGACTCGATCAACGGGGCCGATCCGCAGGATCCGACGGTGGACCCGGTGCCCTACACCGGAGTCCAGTTCCTCACGATCCCCGAGTTCCAGGATCTCGGCACGCGGGTCAGCCAACAGATCAGCGCCGCCGTGGCAGGACAGATCAGCGTCCGGGACGCGCTCGCTCAGGCGCAGCAGTACGCCGAGGTGGTCGGCAAGACGTACCAGGAGGATCAGTGATGACCACGACCGAAGTCGGCTCGGCGAGAACCGAGTCCACCGTCGTTCCGCGAGAACGGGTGATCTCGAAGGCCGAGGGGTGGCGCCGCCGCGGACCTCTGCTGCCCGCCATGGTGTTCGCGATCGTCGTCACGCAGATCCCGTTCCTGTTCACGCTCTACTACTCGACGCAGTCGTGGAACCTGGTGCGCCCCGGATCACGAGAGTTCAACGGCCTGAACAACTACGTCGACGTGTTCCGGGACAGCCAGTTCCGGACGGTCGCGTTCAACACCGTGATCATGATCGTGGGCACGGTGCTCATCTCGGTGGTGCTGGGTCTGGCGCTCGCACTGCTGCTCGATCGGAAGTTCATCGGACGCAGTCTCGTTCGGACCCTGCTCATCACCCCGTTCCTCGTCACCCCGGTCGCCGGCGCGCTGATCTGGAAGACCACCATGTTCGACCCGGTGTTCGGCCTGATCAACTTCGTCCTGAGTCCCTTCGGGGTGGGCGAGATCGACTGGGTCTCGCGCTTCCCGCTCGCCGCGGTCATGACCAACCTGGTCTGGCAGTGGACCCCGTTCATGATGCTGCTGATCCTCGCGGGTCTGCAGTCCATGCCGAAGGACATCGCGGAGGCCGCGCGGGTCGACGGCGCCGGGCCGGTCGCCCTGTTCCGCGAGCTGACGCTGCCGCACCTGCGGCGCTTCATCGAACTGGGCGCGGTCCTCGGCGCGATCTACCTCGTCAACACCTTCGACGCCGTCTACATGATGACGTCCGGTGGCCCGGGCGTCGCGTCGTCGAACCTGCCGTTCTACATCTACCAACGGGCGTTCCTCGGCTTCGACATCGGGCAGGCCGCGGCCATGGGCGTCGTCACCGTGGTGGCCACCATCGTCGTCAGCACCCTGGCGCTGCGACTGATCTTCACGAGCTTCAGCGGGAAAGAGGAGGCGGCCTGATGAGCACCACCACCGAGCGGGGCACCGACCGGAATGCCCCGAGCACGCCTGCCCCGGTGTCCCGCAAGCGGACATGGGGACCGGGGTCGATCTGGTCCCTCGTCGCCTGGATCGCCGGCATCGCCTTCTTCTTCCCGGTGCTGTGGATGGTGATCACCGGGTTCAAGCAGGAGGCGGACGCCTACACCTCCACCCCGAAGATCTTCTTCACGCCCACCCTCGACCAGTACCGCGGGGTGCTCGAGAGCGGGATCGGCACCACGCTCGCCAACTCCGCGTTCGCCACCGTGGTCTCGACGCTTCTCGTTCTCCTGCTGGGAGTTCCGGCCGCGTTCGCGTTGTCGCTGCGTCCGGTGAAGAAGACGCAGGACGTGCTGTTCTTCTTCATCTCGACCAAGATGCTCCCCGTCGTCGCGGCGATCGTGCCGTTGTACGTGATCGTCGGCGACATCGGTCTGCTGGACAACATCTGGGCGCTGATCATCCTGTACACGGCGATGAACCTGCCGATCGCGGTGTGGATGATGCGCTCGTTCTTTCTCGAGGTGCCGAGCGAGCTGCTCGAAGCCGCGAGCATGGACGGGGCCTCGCTGTGGACGTCGGTGCGAGAGGTCATCCTGCCGCTGGTCTCCCCCGGAATCGCGGCGACGTCGTTGATCTGCGTCATCTTCTCGTGGAACGAGTTCTTCTTCGCCGTGAACCTCACCGCCGTTCAGGCACAGACCATTCCGGTCTACCTGGTCGGCTTCATCACCGGGCAGGGCCTGTACTGGGCCCAGCTCTCCGCCGCTGCGACGTTCGCAGCCCTTCCCGTCGTCCTCGCCGGATGGTTCGCGCAGAACAAGCTCGTGCGCGGCCTGTCCTTCGGCGCCATCAAGTAGGAGAAACGATCATGGCTGCAATCTCGTACAAGAACGCGTCCTGCATCTACGAGGGCGCGGACAAGCTGGCCGTCGACTCGCTCGATCTCGACATCCAGGACGGCGAGTTCGTCGTCCTGGTGGGGCCGTCGGGGTCCGGCAAGTCCACCGCGCTGCGCATGCTCGCCGGCCTCGAGGAGATCGACGGCGGCGCCATCGAGATCGGCGGGAAGAACATGGTCGGCGTGCCGTCCAAGGATCGCGACATCGCGATGGTCTTCCAGAACTACGCGCTCTACCCCAACAAGACCGTCGGAGAGAACATGGGCTTCGCGCTCAAGATGCGCGGCGTCGGTCTCGAGGAGCGCAATCGCAAGGTGCAGGAGGCCGCGAAGCTGCTCGACCTCACCGAGTACCTGGACCGCAAGCCCGGCAAGCTCTCCGGTGGTCAGCGTCAGCGCGTCGCCATGGGCCGGGCGATCGTGCGCGAGCCGCAGGTGTTCTGCATGGACGAGCCGCTGTCCAACCTCGACGCCAAGCTCCGCGTGCAGACCCGCACGCAGATCGCGGCCCTGCAGCGCCGCCTCGGCACCACCACGGTGTACGTCACGCACGACCAGGTCGAGGCCATGACGATGGGCGATCGCGTCGCGATCCTCAAAGACGGTCGCCTGCAACAGTTCGCGTCGCCCACCGAGCTGTACGACCACCCGGTCAACGCCTTCGTGGCCGGCTTCATCGGCTCGCCCGCCATGAACCTGTTCACGGTGCCCGTCGCGTCCGGCGGGGTGCAGGTGGGCGAGCGCCTCGTGGCACTCGAGCGCGATCAGCTGACCGCCATCGCGGCGGCCGGTCTGGACGAGGTGACCCTGGGGCTGCGGCCCGAGCAGCTCGAGATCGGCAGCGCGGACGACGACGGGTTGCTGGTGCAGGTGGATCTGGTGGAGGAGCTGGGCAACGAGAGCTACCTCTACGCGAGCTTTCCCGACCGGGAGATCCGCGCGGTCGACGGCACCTCGGCCACCATCGTCGCGCGGTCCCCGCAGCGGGCCCCCGCGCGCATCGGCGACACGGTGACGCTCCGCAAGCGGGAGGGCACGGCTCACCTGTTCCATCCCGAGACCGGTGAGCGCATCGGGGCGTAGAAGTCGGCGCGAGTTCTGCCACACGATCGGATGCCGATCCGCGAATCCGCGGAATCCGCGCCGATCGTGTGGCGATACTCGCGTGGTCTGGTGTACTGGCCGGCGTGAGCGTGCGTGATCCGTACCCGTTGCTCGGTCGCACCGCCGTGGTCACCGGGGTGAGTCGACGGGTGGGGATCGGCCACGCCGTGGCCCGCCGGCTCGCGGAGTGCGGGGCGAACGTCGTGTGCCACCACCACGCGCCCCACGACGACGAGCAACCCTGGGGTGGCGACGACGTCGCCGCGGTCGTGGACAGCGTGCGTTCCCGGCTCGCGGCGGGAGCCCGGCTCCTGGACGTGTCCGGCGACCTCACCGATCCCGGTGCGCCCGAGGATCTGATCGACCGCGCCGCAACGGAATTCGGCGCGGTCGACATCCTCGTCTGCAACCAGGCCCTGTCCGGCTCGGACAGGCCGCTCGGCGCACTGACCGCCGCCGCGCTGGACCGACACTTCGCGGTGAACGCGCGCACGTCGATCCTGCTGGCCCAGGGCTTCGCGGCCCGTCACGTCCCGGACCGACCCGGCTCGATCGTCTTCCTCACTTCCGGCCAGCACCTCGGACCGATGCCCGGTGAGATCGCCTACGCCGCGGCCAAGGCGGCGTTGGCCGGGGTGACGGCGACCGTCGCCGACCAGTTGGCCGACGCCGGGATCCGGGTCAACACCGTCAACCCCGGCCCCACCGACACCGGCTATCTGTCGCCCGCCGCCCGCGCCGCGGTCGCGGCGCGTTTCCCGACGGGCCGCATCGGATCACCCGACGATGCCGCCCGGCTGATCGCCTGGCTCTGCACCGACGACGCCGCGTGGATCACCGGACAGGTCATCGACTCCGAGGGTGGGTTCCGGCGCGGGCCCTACGCCTGACCGAGCAGCAGCTCCGCCGCGTCGTGCGGGTGGGTCCAGGGCCACCAGTGTTTGGCCTCGACCCGCACGATCCGGAGATCGGGTGCCCACCGCTCCACGTCCTGGACGAGGTCGGGGGAGAGGAAGCGGTCCCGCCGCGGGACGACGATCGTCGTCGGCACCTCGCACCGTGGCTCGGGACCGGAGATCATGCGTCGAACGATGTTGGCGCGGTACAGCTCCACGCCGCGCGCCATGTTCTCGGGAGTGGCCGCGGGGGCGGGATCGTTCGGCCCGGCCTTCACGAACGCCGTCGGCACGTACTTGCCCAGCACGGGAACGTGGAAGCCCCAGATGTACCAGGATCGACCCAGCTGACCGAGCAGCGATGGCCACTGCCAGGGTCGCAGACCCCGCCGACGCGAGACCCCTCGCAGATGATCGATGCTGGGGCCGGACACGGAGGTGTAGGAGGCGACATCGGCGCGAGCCCGACTGTCGCGCAACGGCTCCCACATCTGAACCGAACCCCAGTCGTGTGCGAACACGTGGACCGGGCCGGTGCGATCCGGGATCGAGTCGACCACCGCCCAGAAGTCCTCGGCCAGCAGTTCGATGGCGTAGGACGACGTGCGGTCCGGAACGTCGACGACGGTGTCGCCGCCGCCGCGGGTGTCGTACGCGATCACCCGGGCGCGGTCGCCGATCGCAGCGATCAACGGCTCGTACATGCGGTGGTCGTCCGGATAGCCGTGGACGAGAACGACGGTGGTGTCCGCGTCGCGGTTGCCGTACTCGAAGACCGCGACGGTGGCGTCGGTGGACCGTGCCGTCCACTGTGTGTGGGGTCGGGGTGATTGCTGTCGGCTCAACTCGCCTCGCTCCGTCGATGCATCGCGTCGCCGCGCAGCAACCGGGCGACCAGGTCGAGCCGGAGCTGCTCCTGCTCAGGTTGCGGATGCACGACGGCGGAGAGGGCCTCCCCGTCGAGGAGGAGTACCACCGAGAAGAGCACGGTATCCACCTCGGCCGGGGCCAACGTCCCGGCGATGGGCAGGGTTCGGCCGAGCGCGACGATTTCCGCGTGATAGCGCTCCGTGAAGGGCACGAGCCGCTCCCGCAGCTCTCGATCACTGCGCGCTGCGATGAGCAACTCGTACCAGGCGCCGTTGATCGGGGCGCGGCACGCCGCCCTCAGCAGGGTCAGACAGTGTTCGACCGACGCCGACCCGAATGCCGACAGGCCCGTGCGGAACTCCTCGAACTGCCGTCGACGCACCTCGTCCGCGGCGGCCACCATCAGATCGAGCCGGGTGGGGAAGTGCCGGAACAACGCGCCCGAGGACAGGCCGGCGCGAGTGACCACCTCGGTCACCGTCGTGGCGGCATAACCCTTCTCGCACAGCGAGGCGATGGCGGCGTCGACGAGCTTGCCGACGGTCGCGGTCCGGCGTTCCTCCTGGGTCCGCCTCACACCGCAGCCGATCGCCGGGTGATACCTGCAGCGGGCGTCCGGATTCCCGCGCGAAGGAACTGCCCGGCGCGCTCGGAGACGCCGAACCACGACGCGAAGCGTCCACCGCGGTAGACCACCCGGCCGCCGACGAGCGTCGCGGTGACCGCGTCGTCGTTGCGGTTCACCATGCGGCTCAGACCGCCGAACTCGGGCATGGTCTCCTCGTTGTAGGCGTCCACCTCGTCGGTCAGACCGGCCGGGTTCACCACGACGATGTCCGCCCGGTCCCCGATGCGCAGGTGTCCCGCGTCGACACCGTAGAAGTCCGCCAGTTCGCCGCTCAGCTTGTGCGCGGCCTGCGCGACGGTGAGGAAGCCCTCCCGCGCGTCGTGCACGCGCCGCAGCAGGCGGATGCCGAAGTTGTAGAACGCCATGTTGCGTAGATGCGCTCCGGCGTCGGAGAAGCCGACGGTGACGCCCGGTCGGGTGATCAGCTTGTCCATCTGCTTGCGGCGATGGTTGGCGATCGTCGTGTGCCAGCGCAGCTTCCGCCCGTGCTCGACCACCAGGTCGAGGAACGCGTCGACCACGTGGATTCCGCGTTCCGCGGCCACCTCGGCGATGTTCTTGCCCACCACGGACGCGTCGGGGCACTCGGTGATCTCCGCGTCGGCGAAATCTCGGTGCCACACGCGGGAGGAGAACTTCTTCTCGAAGTCCGCGCGGAACCACCGGCGGTATGCCTCGTCCTGCAACAACTCGTTGCGCCCCAGCTCTTCTCGCAGATGCAGCGCAGCACGGCCGGATCCGAACTCCTCGAAGACCACCAGGTCGATGCCGTCGGAGTAGACGTCGAAGGTGGTCGGCAGGTGCTGCCAGCGGAAGTCGCCGCGGCCGGGCCCGTTCACCAGTGCTGCGAGGGGGCCGAAGATGTGGTGGATCCAGGGCGACGCCTTCGCATCGGCGGCCGCCAGCAGGGACACCTTGAGCGCCTTCCGTCCGAGGCCGGTGGCCGCGCCGAGGAAGAAGATCATGTCGTACTTGGTGTTCAGGTTCGGGATCGACTGCAGGAGCCGACCGCGGCGACGCAGAATGCGGTGCAGCCGGCGGAATTCCGACCACGATGCGTACGACGACGGCAGCGAACGCGAGCGGTACCGGTCGCCGTCGAGTTTGTCCCACGGGTTGGTCATGGTCGACATGCCGAGCAGGCCGGCGTCGAGTGCGCGTTCGAGCGCCTCGGCCATCTGCGCGCTCTCCTGGCGGGTGGGCCGCTGGCTCGGGTCGGTCGAGCGGTCGAGGCCCATGACCTTGGCCCGCAGGTCCGAGTGGCCCACCAGCGCGGCGATGTTGGGGCCGAGGGGAAGTCGCTCGAGCGCGGCGATGTACTCCTCGGGGCTCGTCCACGTCTTGTGGGTGTCGACGGCCTTGAGCACATGGTCTCGGGGCAGTGCCTCGACCCGGCTGAAGAGGTCGGCGATGTCGACGGGCGTGGAGTACAGGGTGGACAGCGAGCAATTGCCCAGCAGGACCGTCGTCACGCCATGGCGGACGGACTCGGTGAGGCCGGGGCCGACGAGCACCTCGGCGTCGTAGTGCGTGTGCACGTCCACGAAGCCCGGCATCACCCACTGACCGGCGGCGTCGACCACCTCGGTGTCGGGGCCGGGCTCGAGCGGGGTCGACGACACCGCGCGGACCTCCCCGGCGGTGATGCCGACGTCGGCGCGGACGCCGGGTCCGCCGCTCCCGTCGAAGACCGTGCCGCCGGACAGGATGACGTCGTAGCCGCTCATGTGACCTCCATCACGTGGGATGGCGTCACGCTACAGAAAGAGAGTGCTCGCTCGCAATGGTTCGGCGAGACCGACCGGCCGGCGGCATGCCTCACTGCACACACGTCACCTCGAACGGCGGGATCCCGTCGATCGGGCGTACCTGTGTGCTCCGACGCAGCACGGACCAGCCGGGACGGGCCGCTCAGAACAGGGACGGGCGCTCCGACTCCCGCACGTAGGTCCAGGTCGACGACGGTCGGACCAGACCCAGCGACTCCAGGTCCACCCCGTCCGGACCGATGTCGGCGGAGCGGAAGGTGCGGTCCGACTCGTCCAGAGCCCGCGACTGCACCTCGGCGAAGGCGTCGATCGCGATGCGGTGGAACTCGTCGAGCGGGTTCTCCCGGCCGAGGGCGCGCAGGTGGATGCTCTCCCGGACGTCGGCGAGGTGGGCCAGGTAGTCGCTCCAGGCGCGGTCGAGGTGGTGCAGCACGATCCGCCGTGCCGCGACGACGAGCACCTCGTGCGCCACGTCCTCGGCGAGTTGCTCGGCCCGTTCCGGGTTGCGGCCGGCGAGGAGGTCCCACGCCTCGTCCGTGGTCAGAAGGGCGTGACGACGGGTGTCGAGGATGTCGCGGTGCTGTGCCGTGAGGCGGTTGTAGCGCCACGTCGAGGAGTGGGTGGCGAGCATCGCGCCCTCGGCGATGCGCTGGGCGTGGTCGATGCGAGACGCCGCGGCCGACGCGGAGACGAAGCCCGACGCGTCGGGGGTGCCCGGCCGGTCCTTGGCGTCGAGGAAGGAGGTGACCAGGGGGTCGTCCCAGGAGGCGAAGAACACCGACTCGCCCGGGTCGCCCTGCCGGCCCGCGCGCCCGCGCAGCTGGTTGTCGAGGCGCTCGGTGACGAAGCGCCCGGTGCCCACCACCAGCAGGCCGCCGAGTTCGCGCACGCCCTCGCCGAGGCGAATGTCGGTGCCGCGCCCCGCGATCTGGGTCGAGACGGTCACCGCCCCGCGTTCCCCGGCGCGGGCGATGATGTCGGCCTCCTCGGCGTCGTTCTTGGCGTTGAGCGTGGTGACCGGAACTCCGTGTGCCGCCAACCGCTCCGACAGTGCCTCGGATTCCGCCACGTCGTGGGTCCCCACCAGGACGGGCCGACCCTCGGCGTGGGCCTCCGCGACCGCCGCGACCACCGCCGCGGTCTTCTCGGGCGCCGTCGCGTAGACCCGGTCGGGTCGGTCGAGGCGGATCAGCGGCTCGTTCGGCTCCACCACCGACACGCCCAGCCCGTAGAACGTCCGAAGCTGTTCTCCCGCAGCGAGAGCCGTGCCGGTCATGCCGCACACCCGCCGGTAGCGCCCGATCACGGCCTGCACGGTGATGCTGTCCAGGATGCGACCGGTGTCGGTGCGGCGCAGTCCCTCCTTGGCCTCGACCGCCGCCTGCAGACCGTCGGGCCAGCGTTGCAGATCTGCCACCCGCCCGCGGGACGCGTCGATCAACTGCACCCGGCCGTCGCGCACGATGTAGTCGACGTCGCGGCGCAGGAGCACCTGCGCGTGCAGCGCGAGATTGACTCGCACCAAGGTGGTTCCGACGTGCTCCTCGCTGTAGAGATCGATGCCGCCCAGCGCCGCCTCGACCTTCTCCGCCCCCGCGTCGGTGAGGAAGACGGTGCGGCGCTCGGCGTCCGTGGCGTGGTCGGTGTCGGGATCGAGCGTGCGCACGGCCGCCAGGACGTCGTCCGCGCCGCCGTCCTGCTCGGTGCCGCCGGCCAGGACCAGCGGCACCAGCGCCTCGTCGACGAGGACCGAATCGGCCTCGTCGACGATCGCGACGTCCGCGGTGGGGGCGACGAGGTCGGCGGGGTCGTCCACCAGATGGTCACGGAGAACGTCGAATCCGATCTCGTTGACCGACGCGTAGGTCACTGCACAGGCGTAGGCGCGGCGCCGTTCGTCGGCGGTGGAGTCCGCGGTGATGAAGCCGACGTCGATGCCCAGGGCGCGGTGGAACGGCTCCATCCACTCGGCGTCGCGCCGGGCGAGGAAGTCGTTGACGGTCACCACGTGCACGCTGCGCCCCTGCAGGACGTACCCGGCCGCCGCGATCGCCCCGGCCAGCGTCTTGCCCTCGCCCGTACCCATCTCCACCACGTCGCCCTCGAGCAGGCGCGTGGCGGCGTAGAGCTGCGTATCGAACGGGCGCAGTCCGATCGCGGAGTCGGCGGACTCCCGGGCGAGAGCCAGGAACTGCGGGAGGTCGAACCGGTCGCGGAGCGCGTCCGCGGTCACCGTGTCGACGTCGACCGACCCGGAGTCCGCCACCGCCCGGCGCGAGCGCGTGTGCCCCTTCGCGACCGACCGACCGAGCAAGGACCAGAACCGTGACGCCATGACGTCAGGCTACCGACGGTCAGGTGCGGCGGCGGCGGTCAGTCGGTGCACCGCGTCGGCCGACCCGTCGTCACGAGACGGCCGAGTCGAGTGACGTGATGCGATCCAGCCAGTCACGCGTGAGGTCGACGGACTCGGGGGCGGCCACCGCCGTCGCGTGGTCGTGGCCCGGCAGTTCGACGTACTCGGCGCCGGGGACCAACGCGGCCGTGCGCCGCGTGTCGTCGATGCGCTGGACGTCCCGAGAGCCGACCGAGAACAGCATCGGAATCCCGAGGGTGCGGACGGCGTCGTCGCTCAGGCCGGGGTCCGCGTCCGACGCCCGGAAGTAGGCCGCGAGAGCCGCGGAGTCGTTGCGCAGGAACGCCGCTCGCGTTCCCGAGTCGACCGGGAACCGGCGGCGCGCCGCCCACTCGTCGACGAATCCCGCCATACCCCGCTCGGCCAGGACGTCGGCGCTGCCGTCGAAGAACAGGCCGTCGAGCGCACCGCGTTGACTCCCCGCCCCGGCGCCGCCGATCAGCGCCGACGCGACCCGGTCCGGATGCGCCACCGCCAGGTGCAGGCCCGAGCGGCCCCCGAACGAATAGCCGACGTAGTGGACCGCCCGAACGTCGACCGCGTCGAGCACCGCCACCAGATCCGCGGTGACGCGGTCCATCCGGTACGCGTCCTCGCTCCGAGGCGCATCGCTGCGCCCGTGGCCGCGCTGGTCGACCAGAATCACCCGGTACGTCTCGCGCAATGCCCGCACGTACCCGAACGTGCGCCAGATCTGGTGCGAGAGCAGGCTGCCGTGCACCAACAGCACCGGGGGGCCGCCGGGTGCGCCGGTCACCGTGTAGGCGATGCGCGTGCCGTCGACGGGGTTGATCGCGAAGTCCACGGGGTCAGTCTCTCAGGCCTGCAGCAGCCCCTCCGTGTATCAGGTCGGGGCAAGCCCCTCCGTGTATCAGGTCGGGGCAAGCCCCTCCGTCGACAAGTGGAGGCGCCGCGTCACCCCCAGCCGCTCCAGGAAGTCGACGTCGTGACTCACCACGATCAGCGCCCCGCGGAACGAGCGCAGCGCCGAGACCAGTTGCTCACGCGACGCGAGGTCGAGATCGTTCGTCGGCTCGTCGAGGACCAACAGCTGCGGTGGGGGCTCGGTCAACAGCAGGGTGGCCAGGGCGGCCCGCACCCGTTCGCCGCCCGAGAGAGTGCGGACCGCGGCCTCCGCCCGGCGACCGCGGAAGAGGAACCGGGCCAACCGCGTTCGGATCTCCGTGACGGTCGCGGTGGGCGCGACGGCCGTGACGTTCTCCACGACGGACAGCCCGTCGTCCAGATCGTCGCGACTTTGCGTCAGGTACGCCGAGGGCACGTCGGGCCGCAGCGCCCGGAGCAGCGTCGTCTTCCCGGCGCCGTTGTCCCCGGTCACCGCGACGCGTTCCGGTCCGATGACGGTCAGTCGGACCGTGCGTCCGGGAAACCGACCGCCACAATCGATCTCGATGTCTCCCGTGTCGACGACCGTGCGATCCGAGTGCACCTCGGTGCCGGGCAGGTCGACCACGATCTCCGCGTCGTCGCGAATCGCGTCCCGCGCGTCGTCGAGCCGCTCGCGCGACTCGGACAACCGTTTTTCGTGCCCCAGCCGATAGCGCGCCGCGGATTCCTGCGCGGCGCTCCGGCGGTTGTGGGCCACGATCCTGGGCACCCGCTTCTCCCGGTCGGCCTTGTCGCCCATCTTCCGTCGCCGATCGATCGTGGTGCGGGCGTCCTGCAGGTCACGGTGCTGCCGACGCACGTCCTGCTCGGCTGAACGCGTCGCGGCCAGGGCGGCCTCCTGCTCGGCCTCGACGGTGGCGCGGTAGTGCGAGAAGTTCCCGCCGAACAGCGTGATCGAGGCCGGTTGCTCACGGACCGATCGCATCTCGGCGATACGGTCCATCGTCTCGAGCAACGCGACGTCGTGGCTGACGACGATCACGGTGCCTCCGCGGGCGGCGATGGCACGGCGCAGGGCCTCGCGCGCGCGGCCGTCCAGATTGTTGGTCGGCTCGTCGAGCAGCAGCACGTCGGGGCGACGCAGCATCTGCGCGGCCACCGCCAACTGGGTCGCCTCCCCGCCGGACAACGTGTCGACGGGACGATCGAGATACGCTGTGCCGCTGGTGTTCACGTCGAGACCGACGGAGCTCAACGTGGCCAGGCTGCGCTCCTCGACGTCCCAGTCGGCACCGACGACGTCGAAGTCCGACGGCCGGGTGGATCCGTGTTCGATGCGGGCCAGGGCGGCGCGGACGTCGGCGATGCCGAGCCGGTCGGCCACCGTCGGCGACGTCCCCGCGTCGGGCCGCTGCGGGACGTAGCCGAGGGTGCCGCGGACGGTGACGGAGCCGGACGACGGAGTCCGGAGACCCGCGATCAACTGCAGCAGGGTCGATTTGCCGGATCCGTTGGTTCCCACCAGGCCGGTGGTGCCGACCGGGAACGTGGCGGACAGGCCGTCGACGACGGTGCGCCCGTCGGGAAAGGAATACGTGAGGTCGGTGACGACGACCGACGACGAGTCGGACGAGAGGGATCGGGACACGGAGGAACCTCGAGAGGAGTGACGTGGCCACCGCGATCATTCGTCGGTGGGATCCGCACTACTGCGAGGTGATCACTCGATGCTGTCCGTTCGTTCGGGAACACGGTCGACGTCGAGGGTAGGGACGGCGCCGACGGGCCGTCAAGGTAATTACGGGACGAGCGCCTCGCGAGCCCGCCCCGATCCGCGCGCGGTCCAGTGATTCGCCGGTGTTGCAGCGCGCGCGGATCGCTGGAATTCACGCGGATCGGGCAGCGCAGCGCGCGACAGCGTGTGACCGTCGGACCCGTGGGGCACTATCAGCACGTGCCTGCCGCGATCACTCGTCACCCGGTCCGTCGTTCGGCGTCGTTCGGCGCCGCCCTCCTGGCCCTCGCCCTGGTGGCGTCGGCGTGCTCCGGCGAGCCGCCGTCGCAGGTCAGGTCGCTCGCCGATCGGTTCGCCGAGGCGCTGAGCACGCAGAACGTCGCGGCGGCGGCCGAGATCACCTCGGACCCGGCCGCCGCCACCACGGCGCTGGACGGCATCTACGCCGGACTCGGGGGCGTCGGCGACGTCACCGCCACTCCGCGCTTCACGGTCTCCCGGACCGACGAGGACCAGCAGACGTTCACGCTCTCGGCGTCCTGGTCGTTCACGCCGGCGGACGCCGACCCGCCGGAGTCCGAGGCGTCGAGCAGTGCGGCCGCACCCGCGACGACCACCACCACGGCCGCCCCCACCGCCACCGAACGGGTGTGGACCTACACCACGGAGGGGTCGGTTGCCGACCGCGGCGCCGGCCTGCAGGTGACCTGGAACCCCGGCACCGTGGTGGCCGGACTGACCCCCGACACCACGGTGCGCTACACGACGCTCGCTGCGGACCGCGTTCCCCGCGTGCTCGACGCCTCGGGCGCCCCGCTCATGTCGCAGCAGGTGGTGACGCTGGTGAACCTCGACGCGTCGGCGAACGCCGGGGCCGTCGCCGCGTTGGTGTCGCCCTTCGCGCCCACCGTCACCGCGGAGTCGCTGGGGGACTCTTTGGCGACGGCTGGTGGATCCCCGGTGACGGCGGTGACCCTGCGCGAGGAGGACATCGCGCCCATCGAGTCGCTGCTCGCCGCGATCCCCGGCGTGACCCTGTCGAAGCAGACCCGGTTGCTGACGGAGAACCGCGCACTCGCCTCCCCGGCGCTGAACGACGTGGCCGCCGTGTGGCAGGAGCAGCAGGACGCGACCGCCGGCTGGGCCGTGCAACTCGTCGGACCGGACGGCGCACCGACCCAGCGGCTGACCGGTGAGGACGCCACGACGGGAGACGACATTCGCGTGTCGCTCGACACGTTGCAGCAGCTCAAGGCCGAGAACGCCCTGACCGCGCTGCCGAACGCCGCGGCGATCGTCGCCCTGCGCCCGTCGACCGGGGACGTCGTGGCGGTGGCGCAGAACGCCGCCGCGGACGCGCAGGGCCCCCTCGCCCTCACCGGGCTCTACCCGCCGGGATCGACGTTCAAGACGGTGACCACCTCGGCCGCTCTGCAGGCGGGCGAGGTCACGCCCGACACCGTGGTCCCGTGCCCCGGATCGGCGAACATCGAGGGCCGCACCATCCCCAACGACGACAACTTCGACCTCGGGTCCGTGCCGCTCACCACCGCGTTCGCCCGCTCCTGCAACACCACGATGGGACAGCTCGCCGTGGGGCTGCCGGACACCGCGCTGCGTGATGCCGCAGCGCAGTTCGGCCTCGGCGTCGACTACGTGACACCGGGACTGACCACCGTGACCGGCAGCGTTCCCCCGGCCACCACGCCGGCCGAGCGAGTCGAGTCCGCGATCGGGCAGGGTGCCGTGACGGCGTCGCCGTTCGGGATGGCCCTCGTGGCCGCGTCGATCGCCGACGGGAGCACTCCCTCGCCGGTCATGATCGTCGGGCGACCGGGGGTGGCGGACAGCACGCCGCAGTCGGCTCCCGCTCAGGTCACCGAGGAGATTCGCGCGATGATGCGCGAGACCGTCCAGAGCGGCACGGCGTCGGAGCTGCGCGACCTCGACGGTCTGCTCGGCAAGACGGGGACGGCGGAGGTCGCCGGTGGTCCGGCGCACGGCTGGTTCGTCGGGATCCGCGGGGATCTCGCGTTCGCGGTCTTCGTCGCGGGCGGCGACTCCTCCGCGCCCGCTCTGGCGGCCGCCGGGCGGTACCTGCGCTGAGTCGGTCCGACGGGGACCGGTGACCGAACCGTGACCGCTCCGAGCGCTCACCGTGCTGTGTTACTCGTGTGACTGGTGTGATGATTGGGACATGGCTCTGCGTCCCCGGTTCGTCGTCGCGCTGCTCGCAGTGTTCATCTCGCTCGCGACGATCGCCTCGTTCGTGGTGCACAAGCCGCGCAGCGAGGCCGCCGTCCTGGTGGACCGCTTCGTCGCCGCCCTCGACCAGCGCGACGTGGCCGCGGCCGCCGCGCTGACGTCCTACCCCAACGCCGCGGCCCATACCCTCGAGGAGATGTTCGACGCGATGGGGCCGGGCGTCGCCACCCGCCGTGTGTCGCAGTACATCGGCCTCGACGATTCCTCCGGGTTCTTCACCGTGGATACGTCGTGGTCGTTCGGCGCTCCCCGTCCCGGGGACGACCGCACCTGGCACGTCAGCACGCAGGGAACGGCGAAGAAGCTCGGCGTCGGCTGGCGCATCGCCTGGGACCCGACGGTGGTCATGCCGCACACCGGCGCCGGCGAGACCGTCCGCTACACCCGCACCGATGCGCCCGCGCCCCGCGTGCTGGACGCCTCGGGTGCGGTCATGATGAGCGCGCAGAACGTCGCCTCGGTTCGCCTCGATCCCGCCGCCACGTCCGATCTCGCCGGCAGTGCAGCCCGCCTCGCCGACGTCATCGATGTGGTCGCCCCACTCATCACCGCCGAGTCGTTGCTCGCCGACGCCGCCGCGGCACCCGGAGCCGTGATCACCGCGGTGAACCTGCGTGCCGACGACTACGCCGTGCTCGAGGACGACTTGCGCGCGATCCCCGGCGTGGTCCTCTACGCCGAGCCGAAGCTGATCGCGAATGACCGGCGACTCAACTCCCCGGTGCTCGACGCCCTGCGCTCCGTCTGGCAAGCCGACCGCGACGCCACGGCGGGCTGGGCCGTGCAGGCCACCGACGCCGACGGTGAGACGACGCAGCTGGCCGGGTATCAGGGGCCCGGCACCCCGGACCTGACGTCGTCGGTGGATCCCGCACTGCAGCTCGCGGCGCTGAACGCGGTGGTGAGCGTGGGGACGCCGGCGTCGATCGTCGTCACGCGGCCGTCCAGTGGCGCCGTCGTGGCCGCCGCGCAGAACAGCTACGCCAACGATCAGGGCACGCCTGCCTTCACCGCACTGCATCCGGCCGACGCGGTGCGCGACGTCGTCGCGGCCTCGGCGGACCGTCAGGGCATCGACTTCGCCGACGCCGCACGACAATTCGGCCTCGGTGTGTCCTACGACCTGGCCGGGCTCGAGACGGTGACCGCGACGTTGCCGGACGGGCGTACCGCCGTCGACCAGATCCGCGGCGCCTCCCTGTCCTCCTCGCGCGAGCAGGCCGGCGACTTCGCGGTCACCCCGTTCGGCCTCGCGCAGATGGCTGCGACGGTGGCCCGCGGATCCGCCCCGGTGCCCTTCGTGGTCGACGGTCGTCCGGCGACGGTGTCCTCGGCCGGGTCTCCCGTCCCGGGAGACGTGCTGAGCGGACTCCGTCGAACGCTGGCCGACGACGCGCGGAAGGCCGGCATCGCCGACCCCGCCGTGATCGGCCTCTCCGGTGACGGCGACGACGGCCGCTGGTTCCTCGGCACACGCGGCGACCTGGCCTTCGCCGTGCACATCGAGGACGCGGACGGCACCGACGCCGCCGCGCGGATGACCAACCGCCTGCTGCGGGAGATGGCCGCCCCGAGCGAGTGACGGCGTCGCCACTACGCTCGAGAAGTGACCGTCGGTAACGTTCTGCTGCTCGTCCTGGCGGGATTCGGTGCCGGCCTGGTCGGGTACGTGACGGGACTGGCGTCGCTCGTGTCCTATCCCGCGCTCCTGGCGGTGGGGTTGAGTCCGGTGGCCGCGAACGTGACCAACACCGTTGCCCTCGTCGGCGCCGGGGTGGGTGCCACGGCGTCGTCGACGAAGGAACTCGCGCGCGGCGGCCGCGCGCTGCTCCGGTCCACGCTGTGGGCGGCGCTCGGCGGTCTCACGGGCGCCGCGATTCTGCTGCTCGCGCCGGGAGACTCGTTCGAGACGCTCGTCCCGTTCCTCATCCTCGTCGCCTCGGCCGCCGTCCTCGCCCAACCGCGTATTCGACTGCTCGCCGGGTCTCGGACGTTCCCCGTCGCCTACCCGGTGTCGCTGTTCGCGGTGGCCGTCTACGGCGGCTACTTCGGTGCCGGAGCGGGGGTCGTCTTCATGGCTCTCACGCTGATCTGCACGGCCGAACCGGTCTGGCGCGCAGCGCTTCTCAAGAGCTATCTGCTGGGGGTGGCCAACCTCGTGGCCGCGGTGCTGTTCGCGTTCTCCGGCGAGGTGCACTGGCTCGCCGCCGGCGCGATGGCGCTCGGCGCGATGGGCGGCGGCGCCGTCGGGCCACGGCTGGTGCGTCGCGTGCCCGCCGGCCCGCTTCGCGTGGTGATCGCGCTCAGCGGCGTCGGGCTCGCTCTGTACCTCTGGTTCTGATCCGCACCAGCGCGCGCCACCCCAGCAGGAACACCGCCAGCGTCACCGTCGCCACGACGACGAAGCTGACCGCCGTTCCCTCGCCGATCAGACGACGAACGACCATGCCGCCCACCACTGTCGCCACCCACACCAGGACGCCCGTGGGGAGAACGAGCAGCGGAGCGAGCTTGTCCCGGTACAGCGCGACGGTGGCCACCCACCCGACGGCCAGCCCGATCAGGAACGGCCAGGCCGTACTCAGCGTTCCGCCGACGGTGACGCCCTCGGCGTGGCTGCGACGTCCGATGGCGGCGAAGACGAGCACGAGCACGATGTCGAGCGCGACGGCCAGGGCGAGCACGCGCGTCGTCGACGAGCGGGTGGCGGTGGTCATGGGCACCAGAATAGAGATCGTCGAACGCACGTCACCCCCGCCGGCGGGACCGACGGGGGTGACGTGGTGCGTGCTGGATCAGGCCTGCAGTCCGGCCTCGATGTCCAGGTTCAGCGTGATCTTGTCGCCGACCACGGCGCCGCCGCCCTCGAGGGGCATGTCGATGCTGATGCCGAAGTCGCGGCGGTTGATGGTGGTGGTGGCCTCGAAGCCGGCGACCGGGCCGTTGCCCATGCCCGCGTTGACGCCGTTGTACTCGACGGTGAGCTCGACCTGCTGGGTCACGCCGTGGAGCGTGAAGTCGCCGGTGAGGACGTAGTCGTCGCCCTTCGGCGTGACCGAGGTGGAGCGGAAGGTGGCGGTGGGGAACTTCTCGACCTCGAAGAAGTCGGCGGTCTTGAGGTGGCCGTCGCGCTGCGCGTTGTCGGTGGTGATCGAGGCGACGTCGATGTCGGCGGAGATGGCGGTGACGCCGCTCTCGTCGACGGTGATCGAGCCGGAGAAGTCCTGGAAGCGTCCGCGGACCTTGCTGACCATGAGGTGGCGAACGGTGAAGCCGATGGTCGAGTGCGTGGGGTCGATGGCCCACGTACCGGCGGTGAGCTGAGGAACGGCGACTGCTGCGGTCATGACGAACTCCTGGTGTGTTGAGGTTTCAACCAACACCGTACACAACCGGACCGCGGTCCGCATCATTCCCCGGCGGCGGTGCGCTCGCTCTCCTGCTCGAACTCGGTTCGCGCGTCCTCGAGGCGGTGCGACCGGAACAGCGCCAGGAACACCACCCAGCCGACCACGGCCACCAGCACGAAACTGACGACGCGGTAGACCAGCGCCGCCGCGACGGCCTGCGACGCGCTGATGGACGCCGCGGTGGTCAACGTGGCGATCAGGGTGGCGTCGACGATGACCAGGCCGCCCGGCGCGCCGGGAATCGACCCGACGGTCTTCCCGGCGGAGAACACCAACAGCAGGCCGTAGATGGTCGGGTCGGCGCCGACGGCGAAACAGGCCAGTGCCAGGCACGCGACGTCGGCGAGTCGATGCACGGCGGAGAATCCGGCGGCAGCCGCGGCGTCGCGGGGACCGAGCCGCACCGACGTGACCTGATCGACGATGGCGTCCAGCCGGGCCCGGCCCGCATCCGCGGCGTTGCCCCGGATCGCGTTGTACTTCGCGAGCCCCCAGCGCCCGACGGCCACGATCGACCGAGGATGGGCACGCACGTAGCGGACGGCCACGACCAGGGCGACGACGCCAGCCACGGGGAGAACGAGGGTGGTGGTGTTGGCGCTGCCGCCCACCAGCAGGGCGCCCGACACGCCGAGCAGGGCGAGTCCGAGCGCGGCGATGACACCCGAGATGGCCAACTGCCACGACGCGACGACGGGGCTCGCGCCCCAGCGCCGTGTCTCGCGGTAGGTGAAGGCGGTCGAGAACACCTGGCCCGCGGGCAGCGTCACGGACATGGCGGTGCTGGCGTAGATCACCGACAGGGACCGCCGCTGGCTCACCCGAACGCCACCCGCGGCGAGCAACTGCTTCTGCACCCGAGCGAACGCCGACAACGACACGGCCTGGGCGACCACGCACGCGAGGGCGATGCCCCAGTGCATCTCCGTCAGCGCGCGCCACGATTCGTGCAGACGCGGTGCGAGGTAGACACCCTCCCCGACGAGCAGTGCGAGCAGCGCGACGGCGAGCACCCACCGCAACCACCGCCAGTGGCGTCCCGACCGGGAAGCCCCGGCCTGGCCGTCGTGCTCGGGGGATGCCACGTCGGACAGCGTAACGAACGAGACCGGCCGGCCTGCGCCGCCGTCGGAACGGGGGCGTGGCCCGGGTCCGGTCAGGTCGGGTCCGGGTAGACGACGGGAGTGGCCAGATGTGTCGCGCGACGGCGGCCACGCAACTGCACCTTCTCGCCGAGTTCCCAGTGCGATTGCTCGTCCTCGTCGGCGAAGTACAGCGCCGAGGTGGACGCCAGGACGCGGCTGGGCTGGAACTTCGCCAGCTCGGTCAGGCGCGACGCCTCGTTGACCGGATCACCGATCACCGTGTACTCGAAGCGTTCCTGCGCCCCGATGTTGCCGGCCACCGCCAGCCCGGCGGAGACGCCGATACCGATGTCGAGGCCGACGATGCCGTGCAGTTCGGACCGCAGCTCGCGCGCCGCCGACAGCGCCGCCGTCGGCGCGTCCGGACGGTCGAACGGGGCGCCGAAGATGGCGAGAGCGGCGTCTCCGACGAACTTGTTGACGAAGCCGTGATGGCGGTCGACCACGTCGACGACGACGCGGAAGAAATCGTTGAGCAGGTCGACCACCTCGCCCGGCGGGCGTTCGGAGGCCGCCGCGGTGGACCCCACCATGTCGACGAACAACACGGCGACGAAGCGCGTCTCCCCGCCGAGTTCGGTGCCGAACTGCAGTGCCCGACGCGCCACGTCCTCGCCGACGTGCTGACCGAACAGCTCGCGCAGCACCTTGCGTTCCGAGGAGTCCTGCATCATCCGGTTGAACCCGACCTGCAGGCGGCCGATCTCGCTGCCGTCGAAGACCTCGACCTGCACTTCGGTGTCCCCGCGCTGGACTCGCTCGATCGCACGCCGCAGCTGCCGGATGGGATCGGAGATCTGACTCGCGGTCAGCATCGAGAGGCAGAAGGCCTGGACGATGGCGAGGATGCACAGCAGCGCGATGGCGATGGCCAGCGCGTCGGGGGAGAACACCAGATCGGTGGTGAGCTGCGTGGCGCAGAGCAGCAGAATCCCGGTGACCGGGATCAGTGTGCCGAGACCCCAGGTCATCGCCATGCGGGTGCCCACACCCGGCGTCATGGTGCGATCGAACCGGCCTTCGCTGAGTGCCTGCGCCGCGACCGGCCGCAGGATGCGTTCACCGAGCATGTAGGTGAAGCCGAACGTGATGGCCGCGGCCATGGCCACGGTGACGGCCACCGCGACGGCCAACGACGGCATCTCCGCCGCGGTGAGCGCCATGAAGAGGATGCCGCCGATGATCCACAGGACCAGATGCACGATGGCCTGACGCAGCGGCGCGTGCAGGGCCGCCATCTGTTCCGCGCGGGTGGGCGGGCCGCCGCGCAACTGCCACCGCATCACACTGCGCAGCATGATCGCCGCGGTCACCAGACTCACCACGGCCGCGAAGACGAGGTACGCGCCGAAGATGACGACGTTGCGAACCCGGTCGACGACGATCGACTGGTTCTCCGGAATCGGCAGGCCGTACCGCACGAAGGCGAAGACCAGGACCGCGCCCAGCAGATTCGCGAGCAGCATCGATGCCAGGTACAGCGGCCAGCGACTCCGGAGAGTCCTCTCGACCGCACGCACGGGCACCAGCACGAAGGGGAACTTACCGGGACGGGCCGACACCGGACACCACCCGTCGTGCCGCGGACGGGGTGATCGCGCGTGTCGGTGCCCCGGAAGCGGTGCTCGGACCCACCCGCGGTGGGTACGCTCGCTCGGTGACGGACGACCCGGCAGCTTCCGTGCATCCGGTGGTCCGGGTCGGTGCGGCCTGGACCTGGCGATTGCTGGTGCTCTTCGCCGGGGTGGTCGCGCTCGGCGCCGTGGTGCAGCGACTCGAGAGCGTGATCGTGCCCGTCGGCCTGGCTCTGCTCGCCTCCGCGCTGCTCCTGCCGCTGGTGGACTGGATGCACCGCCGCGGTATCCCGCGGGTGCTGGCCGTCGCGGTGGCGGTCCTCGGCAGCATCGGATTGCTCGTCGGCATCCTCACCTTCGTCGTCGAGCAGTTCATCGAGGGACTGCCCGCTCTCACCGACAAGGTGACGGGCAGCATCACCTCGCTCCAGCAGTGGCTCACCGACGGCCCGCTCCACTTCAGCCAGGACCAGATCCGCGCCGCGGGCGACTCCGCCGTGCGGTCGTTGCAGTCCAACCAGGAGGCCCTCACCTCCGGCGCCCTGACCACCGCGGCGACCATCGGGGAGATCCTGACGGGGACGCTGCTGCTGCTCTTCACCCTGCTCTTCTTCCTCTACGGCGGCCAGCAGATCTGGGAGTTCGTCACCCGGCTCGCACCGACGCGGGCGCGACGTCGCATCCGGGTCGCCGGGAGCCAGGCGTTCGGCTCGCTGGTCGGCTACGTGCGGGCCACCGTCGTCGTCGCGGCCGCGGACGCGGTGGGGATCGGCGTCGGTCTCGCCGTCCTCGGAGTACCGCTCGCGCTGCCGCTGGCCACCCTCGTCTTCATCGGCGCGTTCGTGCCCATCGTCGGAGCGGTCCTCACCGGATTCGTCGCCGTGCTGGTCGCTCTGGTGAGCAAGGGCCTGGTCACGGCCCTGATCGCGCTCGCGATCGTGGTCGCGGTCATGCAGCTGGAGGGGCACGTCCTGCAACCGCTGCTCCTCGGCCGCGCCGTCCGCATCCATCCGCTCGCCGTGGTGCTCGCCATCGCGACCGGCATCGTCTTCGCGGGCATCATCGGCGGTCTGCTCGCCGTACCGCTGGTCGCGATGGCCAACACCGCCGTGCGATCGCTGCTCGCCGACGACCCCGAGGAGGCGTACGACGCGATCGCCGAATCCGACCCGTCCCAGCCGATGTTCCCCGCCGACGCCGCCGATCCCGTCCCCGGAACGCCGCAGCTGCGAAAGGGTGAGATCGACGGCGACACCGACGACTGATCCCGCCGGCGCCGACGCGCCGCTCTGGCGCGCCGCGGCGGTGTTCCGGCTGCTCACCGTGATCTACGCGGTGGGATTTCACCTGGTGGTGCACGAGCAGTACGACGCCACGCGCTGGTCCCACGTCCTCGTCGCCGTGGTGGTCCTCTGGTCCGGCGTCTCCGTGGTCGCCGCCGTCACTCCGTCCGTCCGTCCGGCAGCCGTCGTCGCGGACCAGGTCGTCACGCTCGGACTCATCGTCTCGACGGTGGCGGTCGCCGGTCCCGACTGGCGACGTGACCATCAGGTGCTCCCCACGACGATCTGGGTGGCGGGCGCCGTCGTCGGCGCGGCGCTGCTCGGCGGTCCGCGCGTCGGCGTCGCCTCCGCGCTGACGATGACCGTCGCGATCGCCCTCGTGCGCGGCACCGTCGACGCCGACCTCTGGCGCGACTCCACCGGACCCATCCTGGTGTCGGTCGGGCTGGCACTGGGCCTCGCTGCGCGGATCGCCCGGTCCGCGCGGGCCCGACTCGACGAGGCGATCGCGCTCGCCGCCGCCACGGCCGAGCGCGAGCGGCTCGCGCGGGAGGTGCACGACGGGGTGTTGCAGGTGCTCGCTCTGGTCAATCGGCGCGGTCGTGAGCTCGGCGGCCCCGCTGCCGAACTCGGCACCCTCGCGGCCGAACAGGAACGCGCGCTGCGTGACCTGTTGTCCGGCAATGCCTCTCGTGTCCCCGGCGCCCTCGGCGACGGCTCGCGCGTCGACCTCACCACCGACGTGCGGGCGGCGGTGGGTCCGACGGTGACGGTCGCGGCACCCTCCGATCCGGTGTCGGTCGCGGCCGACGTGGGCCGAGAAGTGGTCGCTGCCGTCGTGGCTGCCGTGGACAACGCCCACCGACACGCGCCGGGCGCGGCGATCTACGTCTCGATCGAGGACGACGCCGGCACGGTGGTGGTCGGCGTGCGGGACGACGGGCCGGGGGTCGACCCGGCGCGGCTGGTGGCAGCCCGCGCCGAGGGCAGGCTGGGGGTCGCGGCGTCGATCGTGGGTCGTCTCGAGTCGCTCGGCGGACGGGCGGAGTTGATCGCCGCGCCCGGGGAAGGAACGGAATGGGAACTGACGGTACCGAATCCGTGACCACGGTGATGGTGGTCGACGATCACCCGCTCTGGCGCGACGGCGTCGCGCGCGACCTCACCGCGCGGGGATTCGACGTGGTGGCAACGGCCGACGGAGAGTCCGCGGCGGCGCGTCGGGCCGCGGCGACGTGCCCCGACGTCGTCCTCATGGACATGAACCTCGCCGAGGGGGACGGGGCGTCGGCGACGGCTGCGGTGCTCGCCGCGTCACCACGGAGCCGAGTGCTCGTGCTGTCCGCGTCGGGCGAGCGTGACGACGTGCTCGCGGCCGTGAAGGCCGGTGCCACAGGCTATCTGGTGAAGAGTGCGTCGGCCGAGGAGCTCGAGGCCGCGGTGCGCACCACCGCGAACGGAGACGCGGTCTTCACCCCGGGGCTGGCGGGGCTCGTCCTCGGCGAGTACCGGCGCGTGGCCGCCGGTCCGGAGGCTCCGCCACCCGAGCACAGCCTGTCGGCGCGGGAGACCGAGGTGCTGCGGATGGTGTCGAAAGGCATGACCGCCAAACAGATCGGCGAGCGCCTGCACGTCAGTCATCGCACGGTGGAGAACCACGTGCAGTCGACCCTGCGCAAATTGCACCTGGCCAACCGGGTGGAGCTCACGCGGTGGGCGGTCGAGCGGGGGCTCGACTGACGGGCCCGGCGACAGGGACGGATCGGTACCCTGGCCCCATGGACGACAGGGATCTGCGGGTGAGCGACGCCGAACGGAACCATGTGGGCGAACTGTTGCAGCGGGCCGTGGGCCAGGGGATGCTGTCCCTCGGCGAGTACACCGAGCGGATGGACACCGCCCTGGCCGCGAAGACGCGCGGCGAGCTGAACGCCGTCCTGGTCGACCTGCCCGGCATCCGGATCACGGAATCCACTGCACCGGAATCGATCTCGCGTGGATCGGTGGTGTCGTCAGTCGGGGGTGCGGACGAGGTCACGGTGAAGGCGACGTTCTCGTCGGTCACCCGGTCCGGCGCGTGGGAGGTGCCCCGCCTGCTGCGCGTGCGGTCCCGCATGGGTTCGGTGACGCTGAACTTCGTCGACGCCACCGTGCACTCGTCGACCGTCGTCATCGACGTGGACGACTACCTGAGCTCCGTCTCGATCATCGTGCCCGAGGGGGTGTCGGTGAACATGGACGGCCTGCATGCGGTGGCGGGCAGCGCCGACAACAAGGTGCGCGGTCGCCGCGAGGACAGTTCCCTGCACCTCGAGATCCGGGGGCGGACCCGCATGGGGTCCGTGACGGCCAAGCATCCGTTCGGCGTCACCATCAAGCGCATGCTCGGCTGACACTCGCCCGGGCCGAACCTGCGCAGGTTCCGGTCACCTGCACGGGTTGCAACCGGTGAGGGTGGCGGAAACCTGAGCAGGTCGACACCTGCGCAGGTTCCGGTCACCTGCACGGGTTGCAACCGGTGAGGGTGGCGGAAACCCGAGCGAGTCACTCGAGTAGTCGCCGGGGGCGAATGCGTAGTTTCCCCCATTCCGGGTGGCGGCGGACCGGGCGAGCATCGAAACATGACTTCTCACGCTCCCGACCCGCGCGCCGTCCAGGCACTGGCCGGCGAGGTCGCGCTGCTCCATCAGCGTCTCGGCCGCGTCGCCCACGACCTCGCTCGCCTCGCCCCGTCCCCACCCCCACAGCCCGTGCCGCCCGTACAGCCCGCCGTTCCCGGCCCGCCCGTGCCGCCCGTGCGCCCGCAGCCGGCCGGGCCGCCGCAGTACCGGCCGCCGACCCCGCCCCGCAGCGCGCCCCCCGCGCCGACCGTTCCCTGGTGGCAGCGCGACGGCGTCGTCAGTCGCCTCCTCGCGATCGCCGGCGCCGCGGTCACCCTCGTCGGCGTCGTGATGCTCGTCGTTCTCGCCGCCCGCGCCGGGTGGTTCGGCCCGCCGCTGCGGGTCGCGGCCGGTGTCGCCGTCTCGGTGGGCCTGCTGGGCGCTGCGTTCCGAGTGGTCGACCGACCCGGTGGCCGGATCGGCGCCGTCGCCTCGGCCGCAGCAGGATTCGCCGGTCTGTACCTCTCCGTCGCCGCCGTCACCGCCCTGTACGGGTGGGTGGCCGCTCCGGTCGGCATCGTTCTCGGACTCGGGGTCGCCGCGCTCGGTGTCGCCGTGGCTCTGCGGTGGTCCTCCGAACTGCTCGCCGTCCTCGTGGTTCTCGGGGTCGCACTCCTCGCCCCGGTCGTCACCGGCGGTCTGTCGGCCGCGCTGTTGGTGGCCCTGGTCGTCGTCCATCTCGCGACGGTGCCGGTCGACGCGACGCGATCGTGGACGGTCCTGCGGGCCGTGCGTACGGCGCCGGTGGTCCTCGCCCTCGCCGCCGCGGCTGCGACCGTCGCGATGGGTGCGGAGGCCCCCCGCGTGCCGGTTCTGCTCGTCGCGCTGGCCGCGTTCGGTGGTGCCGTGGCCTCGGCCCGGCTGGTGTTGCGCCGGGTCCCGACCGACGCGACGACGCTGGCCGCCGTCGTGAGCACCGCGGGGACGCTCCTCGCGGCCGCATGCCTCCTCGACCGTCCGGTGACCACGGCCGTCGCGGCCGGAGTCGCCCTGACCACCGGGTACTTCCTCCTGCAGGGCGACCGCCCCTCGTCGACGCGTTTCGCCTTCGCGCTCCCGACCGCGCTCGCGGCGACGGTGGCCGTCGTCGCTGCCACCCCCGGTGATCTCGCGTTCCCCGCCCTCATGGCCGTGGCCTGCGTGACGATGATCGCCGCGCACCGTGTCGGCTCGCTTCCCCTGTTCGGCGTCGGCGTCGCCCTGTCCGCGGTGGGCGTCGCCGGCTACGCCGATGCGTGGTCCCTGGACGCGACGATTTCGCCCACCCTCGCCACCACGCTCGGTGGCTGGGCGCTCGTCGGGGCGGTCGCCGCGGTCGCGACGGCGGTCACCGGGAGCGTCGTCGGCCTGCGGGTCCTGCGTGACGACGCGGTGCGCGTGATCGTCGCCGGATGCTTCGCGGTGGTCGGTCTGGCGGCGGCGGTCACCACGACCGTGGTGAGCGGTGCCCTGCTTGCCGGACGGGCGGGCGCGGTGGCCGGGCACGGCGTCGGGACGGTCCTGTGGACCGGACTCGCCGTGGCGCTGCTGGCCCGCGGGCTCGCCCGCCCGACCCACGCACGCACGCTGCTCGCGGCCGGACTCGCCGTGGCGGGTGCCGCCCTGGCGAAGCTGTTCCTGTTCGACCTGGCCGCTACCGGCGGGGTCACCCGCGCGGTTGCGTTCCTGCTGGTCGGCGGCCTGCTCCTGGCGGCGGGAACGCGCTACGCACGGGTGTTCGCCGAGCGGTTGGGCGCGAGCCCCACCGACGGAGCGATCGACGCTACTGCCGCCGCTGACGCGCCAGCAGCTCGCTCACACTGATCGCACCCGACTGCCCGTGATGTCGACCGCCCGAGTCCGCCTCCGCATGCCGGCGGCCTCCGGAGTCGGCCTCACGGGCACGACGGCGTCCGCCGGTGGACGACGGCTCGGGGGCGGTGGGCTCGGGGGTGACCGTGTCAGGGTCGGGGGCGTCGAGGGATGCGGGCTCGGGGGCCGACGAGTCCTCGGGCCGGTCGGCGTCGTCCGACGCCGAGGTCCGGTCGGTGGTTCGCGGGTTCTCGGCGGGCGTCTCCGGGCGGTCGAGCCGCAGGCCCGCGATCCAGGCGTCGATGTCGTCGACGTCGCCTCGGGACGTCGTGCTTCCGGTACCGGAGGCACCACCCTCGACGCGTCGGGATCCGTTCGATCCGTTCGAACCGGTGCCGTTCGATGCGGTGCCGTTCGAGCCGGTGCCGTTCGAGCCGGTGCCGTTCGACGCGGTCCGGTGCTCGTCCGGCGAGGACGGCTCGGGACGCACCGTAGTACGACGCTCGACCGCGGGGGAGCGCAGCTCGGCCAACCAGCTCTCGATGGGCCGCGGCGTCTCCGGCCGAGAAGTCGCGTCCGGAGCGGGGGACTCCTCGCCGGTCAGGTCGGCGCGAGCGGGTGTCGGCCGAGTCGGCTCGATCCGTGCGGGCCGCGGGCGGTCGGCCACAGGGCGGTCGGCCACAGGGCGGTCGGCCACCGGACGGTCGGACACGGGGCGTTCCTGGACGGGCCTGGCCGGTTCCGGTCGCGCCGGCGGGGAGACGGTCCGCGGGATCGGCTGAGTGAGCGGCTCGCGGGCCCGTATCGGCTCGCGCACGCGCGCGGGCGGCGGGGTGGACCCGATCGCCACCACCTCCGGGACGTCGGCGGGCATCCGATCGCCGTCGAGAATCGGTTCGCCGAGCCCCAGCTTCTCCTGCAGTCGCTTCATCCACTGCGGGGCCCACCAGCAGTCGTCGCCGAGCAGCTTCATGGTGGCGGGGACCAGGAACATCCGGATCAGGGTCGCGTCCACGATCAGCGCGAAGATCATGCCGTAGGCGATGTACTTCATCATCACCAGATCGGAGAACGCGAACGCGCCGGTGACGACGATGAGGATGAGCGCGGCCGCCGTGATGATGCGGCCGGTGTGCGAGGTGCCCACGCGGATCGCCTCGGAGGTGCTGGCGCCGCGAGCGCGGGCCTCGACCATGCGGGAGAGCAGGAACACCTCGTAGTCGGTGGACAGGCCGAAGATGATCGCGATGATCAGCACCAGCACCGGCGCCATGATCGGCCCGGGGGTGAAGTTCAGCAGCTCGGACCCGACGCCGTCGACGAAGATGAAGGTCAGGAAGCCCAGTGTCGCGCCGAGCCCCAGCGTGGTCATGAGAATGGCCTTGAGGGGCAGCACCAACGAGCCGAACGTGAGGAACATCAGCAGGGTGGTCACCAGGACCACCAACGTCGCCATGAGCGGGAGCCGGTCGATCAAGGCCGCGATGGAGTCCTGCTCGATGGCAGGGGTGCCGCCCACGGAGAGCCGGACGCCGTCGGGAACGTCGATGGACCGGATGTAGTCGATGGCGGGGGACGAGACGTTGCGGTCGACCAGGCCCGCCTTGAGGACGGCGACGCCGTTCTCGTTGCGTTCGATGGAGAAGCGTTCCACCAGGCCGGGGGCGTTGGACGCCTCCCGGAGCACCGCGCCGAGCTGCGGGCCCTCGGCGTTCTCGAGCACGATCTTCAGCGGTTCGGTGCGGTAGGACGGGAAGTTCTCGTCGAAGACGCTCTGTGCCACACGAGTGGGGTTGTCCGGCGGCAGGTACGTCTCGTTGATGCCGCCGAACTTGATCGACCCGACGGGCAGGGTGATGAGCAGCAGGCCGAGCACGATCGGGACGGTCACCTTGATCGGGTTGCGCATCACCCAGCGCGTGAGGCGACCCCACCGGCCGGACTCGATCTCCTCGGTGGTCTTGGTCTTGCGCATGCTCTTGAGACCGAGCATGTCGATGCGCTTGCCCAGCACGGAGAGCATCGCGGGCAGGATCGTGATCGCGGTCAGCGCGGCGAGCGCGACGGTGGAGATGGCGCCGAACGCGACCGACTTGAGGAAGCCCTGCGGGAACAGCAGGAGGCCACCGAGGCTGGCGACGATCATCGTCGCCGAGAACACGACCGTCCGACCCGCCGTCATCACCGAACGCTGGACCGCCTGGCCCGTCGTGCGTCCGTCGGCGAGTTCCTCGCGGAACCGACTGACGATGAACAGGGCGTAGTCGATGGCCAGACCGAGGCCGATCAGCGACACCACGGGCGCGACGAAGCTGTTGACCGGCACGAAGTTGGTGAAGAACCGCACCATACCGTTGGCGGCGACGACGGTGAGACCACCGATGACCAGCGGAAGAGCCGCGGCGACGACGCCGCCGAACACGAAGAAGAGCAGGACGCCGACCACCGGGATGGCGAGCAGCTCCATGCGCTTGATGTCGCCGGCCATGGTGTCGTTCAGGGCGCCCGCGATGGGCTGCAGACCGGCCAACTGCACGTCGACGCCGGGAATCTCGAAGGCGTCCTTCACGTCGCGGAAGTTGTTGGTCAGCTCGGTGTCGTTGTCACCGACGATCGCGAAGGTGGCGATCGCCTTCGTCTTGTCCGGCGACGCGAGCGCGGGGAGGCGCTGCTGGAAGTAGCTGACGTTGATCTTGGCGATCTTGTCCGGGTGCTCGGCGACCATCGCGTTCTGGGCGTCGGCGATGGTGCGGGTGAAGTCCGGATCGTCGACCGTCGAGCCCGCGGGAGCGGTGTAGAGCGCGACGACGTCACCGGAGCTGTCCCGGCCGAAGGTGCCGTCCGCGGTGCGTGCGGCGTGCACGGACTCCGACCCCGGATCGTCCCACCCGCTCTGGCTCAGGTGGTCGTTCAGGCTCGCGCCGTACGCGGCGAGACCGAGCAGGAACGCCACCATGACCCCGAGCACGGTGAACCGTGACCGGTGGACCAGGTCCCCCCATCTCGAGAACACTCAGGACACTCCTTGACGCCCGACGAGCAGGGCGGACAGCGGACGGAACGGCTGGAGCCACGCACCCTCGTCGGGCAGGGCGTCCAGGCTGACACGGGGCAGCGGTTCACGGAACACGCCGGCGATGTCCTCGAGATCGACGAACTCGAGGGACTCGGACGCGACGGCCCAGCTGGCGTGCTCCCGGAACCCGAGGACCTGGACCGGCACCCCGGCGGCCGCGATCTCCTCCAACGGCACGCGGAACGCCTGACCGTCGGCGGACGCCACCACCACGCCGGCGAGACCGTGATCGCGCGAGCGGAGCGCGATGTGGTCCAGCATGTCGGAATCGACGTCGCTGTCCTCGTCGATCTTCGGCTTCGCGAAGACCGCGAAACCCACGTTACGCAAGGCCTCGACCCACGGACGGACGACGTCCGCGCTGCCCTGGGCGATGTTGGTGAAGACCGTGGCCTCGGGTTCGAGGGTCGCGCTCTCGCGCGCCGAGAGTTCGGCCGTGCGGCCGAGCAGCCATCGACCCAGCGCATCGAAGCGAGGACGGTAGGCGGCGGTGGGCCGCCCGCCGAGGATGGCGCCGAGACCCATGTCGAGATTCGGCGCGTCCCACACCAGCAGGACCCGCTTGGTATGGCGAGAATCACCGCCCGCCGGGAGCGCGGCGCCGTCGCCACGCACGTCGTCGACGATCTGGGATTCCACGCTCATTCTCGGTATCTCGCTCTCTGCGGCAGTCGGGGGCCGGGCGTCGGGCCGCGGGAGGTCAGGCGCTGGGGGTCCAGACGAACTCGGTGACGGCGCGGTCGACCCGGTTGGCCTTGTCCTCGAACTTGGTCACCGGACGATCGACCGAGACGGGCGACCCCTCGACGGTACGGGTGTCGACGTCGAACGGCAGGCGGGTGAGCGCAGACTCCGCGTCACCGATCTCGGCGATCCACTCGGCGTAGTCCGCATGATCGGTGGCCACGTGCAGCACACCGCCGGGGAGCAGCCGATCCGCGATCAGCGCGAACGTCGATGCCTTGAGCAGGCGCCTCTTGTGGTGTCGCGCCTTGGGCCACGGATCGGGAAAGAACACCCGCACGGCCGTGAGAGAACGCGGAGCGACCATGTTCTCGAGAACGTCGGCGGCGTCACCGCGCAGAATGCGCAGGTTGGTGAGCCCCGTGCGTTCGATGCCCTGCACCGTCTGGGCGATGCCGGGGCGGTAGACCTCGACGGCCACCAGATTCACGTGCGGCTCGGCGGCCGCCATGGCGAGCGCCGCCGTACCCGTGCCGGACCCGATCTCGAGGACCAGGGGTGCGGAGCGGCCGAACCACGCGTCCGCATTCAGCGGTTCGTCGGCCACGTCACGGCCGACCGTCGGCCACAGGCGATCCCACGACGCCTGCTGCGGCTCGGTCAGCGCGCCGCGCCGCGACCGGAAACTGGTGACCCGGGGATAGAGACGGGAGCCGCCGGTCGGGACGTCGCCGACAGGGCGCTCGTCCAGGGCACGGGGTTCTGTCATGGCCACCAGTGTCCCTCATTCGGACGCTCGATCCCAGTCGGGTCTCGACCCGAGGTCGAGACTCCGGCAGGAACCGTGACGTTTCGGACGGCGTCACAGCGACCGCACACACCCGTCGCTCGTGCGACCGCGCACACCCGTCGCTCGTGCGACCGCGCACACCCGTCGCTCGTGCGACCGCACACGCCCGTCGTGCGTGCGACGATGGCGCCGCTGTCGGTCGGCGGGGGGTCGGGCGACAGGGTGGAGACGGTCGAGGGGGGCACGATGACCAAGGAACCGGAGTCGGCGACGCGCGCCGCTCTCGCGGCGTTGACGGCCACGACCGACGACGACGCCGTCGCGGCCGCCGTCGCCCGCGCCCGCGGCGAGATCACGACGGGCGTCACCGGCCGGCCGGGCGCCGGCAAGTCCACGCTCGTGCGCGCGCTGTCGGACCGGGTCTCGGGCCCGCTCCTCGAGCTGCACGGCGTGGACGCGCCCGATCTACCCGATCCGCGGCTCGACGTCGACGTCCTCCTGCACGTCATCGCACGCGGGTTCACCGACGCCGACCGCGCCGTTCTCACCGCTCGGCGTTCCGCCCCGACCCTGGTGGTCGTGGGTCGACCCGATCTCGCGATCGGTGGTCCCGAGAAGTGCGACGCGGTGCGTGCCGAGGACGCAGAGGCCGTCGTCGGGTGGTGGACCGCGGCGTGCGCCACGGCCCGTCGGCGTCGGGACCTGGCCTTGTGCGCGGAGCTCGAGACCGTCGCGGCGGCCCGACCGGCCACCCGCGCCGCGGTGGAGACCTTCCTGCGCGATCCGGCGATCGCCGCCGTGCGCGGCGCGTCGTGACCGGGCCGTGGCCGACCGACGTGGCGCGCGTGCTGGCGCGGTACGGCCCGGCGGGAGCCGCTCGGCCGGGACACGACGGGTCGGTGGTGCTGGTGGTCGCGCCCGGACTCGACGACGGGCCGATTCGTGGGGCGATCGCGGAGTCCGGGCGCGTGCTCGCCGACGCCGGGTCGGAGTCGGCCGGGACCGTCGTCGTCCTGCCCGATCCCGCGCTTCCGGTCGGCCGCACTCTCGCGGAGGGCCTGCGGGCCGTGCCGGTACGCGCGACCGCGGTCGTCGTCGACGAGGGAATCGCCGACGCGACTCGTCGCGACGTGCTGCGCCGGCTGGGCCACGTTCGCCGGGTCGTGGTGGCGACGCCCGACGGGTTGTCGGCCGTCCTGGCGACGACGACTGCACAGGAGACGGAGACGGTGGCGGGGAGGGCGGGCCTCCTGCGCACCGCCCGTGCGGCCCTCCTGTCGACCGCCCGGACGGATTCCGCCGCGGTCGAGGTGGAAGCCCTGCGCGAGCGTCGACGACGCGTCGCGGCGACCCGCCGCGCCGGCGCCCCGGACTCGCGGCGTGCGGCCGCGCGGGTGCGGGTGGAGCTGGCTCACCGCCTCGGTGACGCGCGTCGGGCGGTGACCGCGCAGGTGTCCGACGTGATCGTCGATGCACGGCGGGTCCGCCGACGGGCCGGTGACGCCGGTGTCGCGGCCGCGGTCACGACACTGGTCGACGCCGCGTCCGCCACTCTCGCTCGCGACACCGACGCCGCCGTTCGATCGGCGCTCGGCGGGCCCGACGGGAGCGCGGAGCCGAACCGATTCGGCCGCACTGACACCGCACGGCCGCGCCCGGAGGTCCGGTGGAGTGCCGACGACGGTGTCGCCGTCGTCCTCGCGTCGTCCGCCGGTGCCGGCGCCGGGAGAGCGCTGACCTGGGCGCTCGGCGTCGGGGGCGGTGCCGCGGCCGTGCTCGGGACAGCGGTGGCCGTCGCCCTGACCGCCGTGGTGACCTGGTCTCGCCGCACGTCGGGACGGACGCGGGCCGAGCGACGGTGGGCCCTGGAGGTGGTGGCGGACACCGCGGCGGCGTGGGAGCGCGACGTGGCCGTGGCGGTCATGACCGCCGAAGCCGACGCGGCGGATCGGGCGGCGGCCGCGATGCGCGAGGACGCGGCGCGGCGCGAGGCCGAGCTCGCGGGAATCGACACCGAGATTCGCCGGGTGGGGGCGCGCGCGGCGGCCCGCGCCGCGGCCTACGAGCGGGACCTCGCCGTGCTCGATCGGGCTCTCGACGAGTGGGCTGCCGGCGGCGCGGTGCCGGGTCCGGAGTCGACCGGCGGGCGGCCGGGAACCGAGTCGAGTGCCGCTGCGTCCAACCTCCCGGGCGCGGTGACCCGTGACCGGGGAATCCCATGACGGACAGGGGCGAGTGATGGAGTGGGCCGACGGACTGGTCGATCCGGGGCGAGACGACTCGGGTCCGCCCGAGTTCGAGTTCGAGCCGACCGTCGACGCGGGTGGTGACGGCGTGGTCGACACCATGGTGTTCCGGGCCGATCTCGCCTCGGGTGAGGCCGGCCTGGTGATCGCGGCGGACCTCGACGGCGACGGCGCGGTGGATCGGGTGACCACGGTCGAGGACGACGGTGACTTCGTCCGGTTCGTCCACGACGAGGCGGACGCGGTGTGGACGGTGACGGAACGCGGGTCGTTGTGACGGAAGGGTCGTCAAATGTCCTGACATAGCCCGGTTTTCGTCGAGGTTACTGAATCGGTTCTGTGACAGATCGGACATACCCGATCGCCCTCCCGGTGTCATCACGGCGTTAACCTCTAGGTCCAGGACACTCGTGGCCCTGCGCTGACGCGTTCGCAAAACCCGAACGAGGCAGGGCGCCCGGGATCAGCCCGCGTATTGGAGACAAGATGACCGCGACTCTTCCGCGTCTCGACGGAACCGACGGCACCCCGCCGACCACGCACGCCGGCCTGCTGGCGTGGGTACGCGAGGTCGCCGAGCTGACCGAACCCGACCGGATCGTGTTCGCCGACGGGTCCGACGAGGAGTGGGAGCGGCTCACCGACCAGCTCGTCGAGGCCGGCACCTTCACCCGTCTGAACGCGGAGAAGAAGCCGAACTCCTTCCTGGGCAACTCCGATCCGTCGGACGTCGCCCGCGTCGAGTCCCGCACCTACATCTGTTCCGAGCGCGAGATCGACGCCGGCCCCACCAACAACTGGATGGCGCCGGACGAGATGCGGTCAACGATGACCGAGCTGTACCGCGGCTGCATGCGCGGTCGCACCATGTACGTCATTCCGTTCTGCATGGGCCCCCTCGACGCCGAGGACCCCAAGCTGGGTGTCGAGCTCACCGACTCCGAGTACGTCGTCGTCTCCATGCGTGTGATGACGCGCATGGGCTCGGCGGTGCTCGAGAAGCTCGGTGAGGACGGCTTCTTCGTCAAGGCGCTGCACTCGCTGGGCGCCCCGCTGGCCGAGGGCGAGCAGGACGTGCCCTGGCCCTGCAACGACACCAAGTACATCTCGCACTTCCCGGAGACCCGCGAGATCTGGAGCTACGGCTCCGGATACGGCGGCAACGCGCTCCTGGGCAAGAAGTGCTACTCGCTGCGCATCGCGTCGGCCATGGCCCACGACGAGGGCTGGCTGGCCGAGCACATGCTGATCCTCAAGCTGATCTCGCCGGAGGACAAGGCCTACTACATCGCGGCGGCGTTCCCGTCCGCGTGCGGCAAGACCAACCTCGCGATGATCCAGCCGACCGTGCCCGGGTGGCGCGCCGAGACCATCGGCGACGACATCGCGTGGATGCGCTTCGGCAAGGACGGTCGCCTCTACGCGGTCAACCCCGAGTTCGGCTTCTTCGGCGTGGCGCCGGGAACCAACTGGGACTCCAACCCCAACGCGATGCGGACGATCGACCAGGGCAACGCGGTGTTCACCAACGTCGGCCTGACCGACGACGGCGACGTGTGGTGGGAGGGCCTCGAGGGCGATCCGCAGCACCTCACCGACTGGCTGGGCAACGAGTGGACGCCGGAGTCCGGCACCAATGCGGCGCACCCCAACTCGCGCTACTGCGTGCCGATGTCGCAGTGCCCGTCGATGGCTCCCGAGTGGGACGACCCGCAGGGTGTGCCCATCTCGGCCATCCTGTTCGGCGGACGCCGCAAGACCACCGTCCCGCTGGTGACGGAGGCGCGCGACTGGCAGCACGGCGTGTTCATGGGTGCCACCGTGGGCTCGGAGCAGACCGCCGCGGCCGAGGGCACCGTGGGCGCGATCCGTCGTGACCCGATGGCGATGCTGCCGTTCCTCGGCTACAACGTCGGTGACTACTTCCAGCACTGGATCGACCTCGGCAAGAACGCCGACGAGTCGAAACTGCCGAAGGTGTTCTACGTCAACTGGTTCCGCCGCGGCGACGACAAGCGCTTCCTGTGGCCCGGATTCGGCGAGAACTCCCGCGTGCTGAAGTGGATCGTCGAGCGCATCGAGCACAAGGCCGCGGGCGTCGAGACGCCCGTCGGTGTGGTGCCGACGGCCGACGCGCTCGACATCAGCGGACTCGACGTCTCCGTGGACGACGTCGCCGAGGCGCTGGCGGTGAACGTCGACGAGTGGAAGCAGGAGATCCCGCTCATCGAGGAGTGGTTCGACTTCGTCGGCGAGAAGCTCCCCACCGGCATCAAGGACGAGTTCGAGGCGCTGAAGCAGCGGCTGAACTCCTGATCCACCCTTACGTCACGAACGCCCCGGCCCTCGCGGGTCGGGGCGTTCGGTCGTGACGGGGCATGCGCCGCTGCACACGAGTCGCCCGAACCGACGGGTATCCGGCGATCCGACCGACTCGTGTGCGTTCCGGCATCGCTCCGACGCGGTTCGGCCGTCTCGGTCCAGGTTCGGACTAGGCGGCGCCGTGGGCGAGAACCGCCGCGCCGGTGAGGGTTCCGATGCCGCCCAGTTCGGCGGGGACCACCGTGAAGTCGGTGAGGAAGCCGAGGCGTGCGTGCAGCGCCACGGTCTCCTGCAGCGGATTCCAGAGCGCGTCGCCGGCGGCGCTGAAGCCGCCGCCCACCACGGCGACGTCCAGGTCCAGCAGGGCGGCTGCGGACGAGATCGCCTGACCCAGTGCCACACCCGCGCGCTGCAAGGCCGCGACGGCGAGCGAGTCGCCCTCGCGCGCGGAGTCCGCCAATTCCACGCCGGTCTCGCCCGCCCACCCGTTCTCGCGTGCCCAGCGCACGGCGTTGGGGCCGCTGGCGACGGTCTCGACGCAGCCGACGCCGCCGCACGTACATGGGTCCACCGAACCGGGAACGACGATGTGGCCCACGTGCCCGGCGTTGCCACTGCGTCCGGACACCGGACGTCCACCGAGGATCACGCCGCCCCCGATGCCCGTGGACACCACCATGCCCAGCACGTTGTCGTGGCCGCGGGCGGCGCCGAAGCGGTGTTCCGCCAGCGCCGCGCACGCCCCGTCGAGTGCGAGATCGACCGTGGCGGAGGGGAACAGGCCGCGGACCGCGTCGACGATCCCGAAGCCGTCGTACCACTCGGCGATGTTGATCGGACCGACCGTTCCGGCCACGGTGTCCACCGGACCGGCCGAGGCGATACCGACGGCGGTGACGTCGTCGATCTCGACGTCCGCGTCGGCGACGACGGTCAGCAGCAGTTCCTCGCACGCCGCCCAGACGTTCTCGGTGGGGGTCGGGACGACGACGGGATTCCCCGGACGCCCGTCGTCGCCGACCAGCGCGGCGGAGAACTTCGTCCCGCCGATGTCGAGAGCGACGACCTGCGATTCTCGCGTGCCCCGAGCGGGGCGACCGGCAGCGGACGTGGGGCGGGTGCGCGGTGCGGTCATCCGAGTCACCCTAACCGTCAGCGCGCGCGCAGCACCAACACCAGATTGCTCACCGCCGCCTCGCGGAAGGCCGGGACCCGGACGCTCCACCACGCCCAGCGCGGATGGTATCTGGGGAACGCGGCGAGCAGCTCGCCGCTCGATGTCGTTCGTGCCCAGCGCAATCCGTGCGACGCGCGAATGGGGAACAGTGACGCGCCGAAGCGGTTCTTCGGCTCCCGGCCGTGGACGCGGGCGTACCGCCGAGCGGCGTACTCCCCGCCCAGGACGTGCCACGGCCCCGTCTCGTGCCCCCCGAACGGACCCCACCACAGCGTGTAGGACAGCACCACGATCCCGCCGGGGCGGGTGACGCGCAGCATCTCCTCCGCCAGGTCCCACGGGCGGGCGACGTGCTCGGCGACGTTCGAGGACAAGCAGAGATCCACGCTGTTCGTCCGGAACGGCAGCGCGGTGCCCGAGCCGCGCACGGAACCCCGAGCGTCGAGACCCGCGGCGTGCATCTCGCCGGCGTCGGGTTCGACGGAGACGTAGGTGGCACCCGCGGCGGCGAACGCGTCCGCGAAGTAGCCGGGGCCGCCGCCGACGTCGAGCACGGTGCGGCCGTCCAGCGTGGTGTCGGTGGCGCCTCGCCACAGGTCGTCCACCATGCGTGCGGTGTCGTCGGCCAGGGTGCCGTAGAAGCGGGCGGGGTCCGATTGTTCGTAGCCGAACTCGCGGATCAGCGATACCGAGCGGGCCAGCGTGGCGCGGCGGGCGACGGCGGCCGTCACCGGACAGGGGGCGCTGCGGCGGATCGGCACGGCTGCCGACTGTAACCGTCCGGCCGCACACGGACCGATCGAGCTTGGCATACTCGACCCCCGGACGACCGGGGAGGTGACGGTGTGGGCGAGCTGCGTGAGGTCCTGCTGCTGTGCTGGCGTGACACCGGCCATCCCCAGGGCGGTGGCAGCGAACGCTACCTCGAACACGTCGGCGCCGGCCTGGCCGCGCAGGGCGTTCGGGTCACGCTGCGCACGGCCGCGTATCCCGGTGCCCCGCGTACCGAGATGCGCGACGGCATGCGCATCAGCCGTGCCGGGGGACGGCTCACCGTCTACCCGCGCGCCCTCGCTGCGATGCTGGTCGGCCGGTGGGGCGTCGGCCCGCTGGCCGGGCTGCGTCCCGACGCCGTCGTGGACACCCAGAACGGCATTCCCTTCTTCGCCCGCCTGGTGACGCGGGCGCCCGTGACGGTCCTGGTCCACCATTGCCACCGCGAGCAGTGGCCGGTCGCCGGCCGCGTCATGGCGCGCCTGGGGTGGTTCCTCGAATCGCGCGTGTCGCCGCGGGTCCACCGGTCGGCGCAGTACCTCACCGTCTCCCTGCCGTCGGCGGACGAACTGGTCGCGCTCGGCGTCGACCGTGACCGGGTGGCGGTGGTCCGCAACGGTGTCGACGACCTGCCCGCGGGCCTCGAGGCGGGTTCCGAGACGGGTGTCGCAGCCACGCGCGCGTCCGAACCGACGCTCGCCGTGCTGTCCCGGTTGGTCCCGCACAAGCAGATCGAGGACGCGATCGACGTCGTCGCCCGCCTGCGCACGGAACGGCCGTCCCTGCGTCTCGACGTCGTCGGTGGCGGCTGGTGGGAGGACCGGCTGCGGGCACACGCGCGCAGTCGGGGCGTCGCCGACGCGGTCACCTTCCACGGTCACGTGACCGAGCGGCGCAAGCACGAGGTGCTCGCCCGGGCATGGGTCCACGTCCTGCCGTCGCGGAAGGAAGGGTGGGGTCTCGCCGTCGTCGAGGCCGCGCAACACGGCGTGCCGACGGTCGGCTACCGCCACTCGCGGGGGTTGACCGACTCGGTGGTCGACGGCGTCACCGGCGCGCTCGTCGGCGACGAGTGGCGGGCGCGGGCGAGCGACGTCGACGAGCTCGCCGACGCCGTTCGCGACCTGATCGACGACGACGCGCGGCGTCGCCAGCTGGGGGAGAAGGCGCGCGCCCGCGCCGAGGACTTCTCCTGGGCACAGTGCGCCGACGCGGTGGCCTCGGTGCTGCGGGACCGGGCCGACGGCACGATGGTCGCGGGCCTGGTCATCGGCGACGCGACCGCACCGTCCCGGCCGCCACGGTCGCGCCCGCTGCGAGGGTGAGTCCCGCCCACAGCAGATGGGTGGCGACGGCCGCGGTGCGGTCGGCCGGGGCCGGCGTGATCGCGTCGGGAACGCGGTAGAGCACGAGATCCGGCCCGGCGTAGACCTCGTCGAGTGCGCCCACCGCCTCGTCGACGCGACCGAACTCGCCGCGCGAGGAGACCTCGAGCAGCACCCACCCCACGCCGAGGCTCGGATCGGGGGCGCGTCCGGACAGCAGCCGGCCCTCCACCTCGCGGGCGCGCTCGCCCTCCCCGGCCACCACATGCCCGCCGACGGGCAGATCGCCGGTCTGGAGGACGTCGGCAGCCAACCAGCGCGGGGCGGGGTCGAGGACCGGGACCTCCCCGCTGAACGGGAACACCCGGAAGGTGCCGGACGGCAGCACGGCCACGTCCTGCTCCGATGCGCCGATCGCCGCGGTCACCTGCGCCCAGTCGTCCGGATAGTGCACGGGGCGCAGCGCCCCGCCCGCTCCCCACGCCAGATCCGGCAGGGCGGCGACGACGAGGAGCGAGGCCACCCCCGCACGCATCGCGGTCGTGGACCCGGCCGCGGCCGCCAGAGCCAGACCGGGCATCCACAGCGCGACCCACTTCTGACCGTCACGCAGCAACCCGGCGCCGGGGACGGCGTCGGCGGCCCAGCGCCCGACGTCGAGACCGAGCGGTGTCGCCGCGAGGGCCGTGAGCAGGACCGCGAGCAGGCCGAGGCCGATCAGGGCGATGATCGTCGGGCCGCGACGTCGTCGGAGTGCGGGCACCCCCGCGGCGGCGACCGCCAGGAGAAGCGCCGTGCCCACCAGCGCCCACCACGTGGTCCGCGACGACGGCACTGCGTCGGCGTTCCAGATGCCGCCCAGGCCGGCGAGGGAGCCGAGGGTGGCCAGACCCGGTTCGGCGCGCGCCGCGAACGCCGCCACTCCGGCCGGGTCCGACTCCGCCCCGGCCCCGGAGGTCAGCGCCGCCACGGACCACGGCGCCGACAGCAGCAGGGTCGCGGCGAGCACGACGCCGGTCGCGAGGCGGCGAGGCGCACCCGGAGCCAGGACGACGACCGCCGCGACGAGCGCGTTGAGCAGCAGGCCGGTGGGCGTCAGCCCGGCGATCCCGAGGCACAGCACCACGGCCGCGGCACGGCGAGCGGTGACCGCGCGACGCAGGGACTCGGCCGCGACGACGGTCCACGGCAGGACGGCGTACCCCACCACCAGACTCCAGTGGCCCTGCAGCAGTCGTTCCGCGACGTACGGATTCCAGATCGCCACCGTGGCCGCGACCACCCGCGGTGCCGCCGACGCTGTGTTCAGCAGGCGCGCGACCATGACACCCGCCCCGATGCCCGCGCACGCCAAGGCGAGCAGCAGGATGCCGACCACCAGGGTGCCGCCGTCGACGACGGACGACGCCACGGCCACCACCGCGTCCTGCGGGACCGCCCGCGCCGCGCTCTCCCCGAGGCCGAGTGCCGAGTCGGTGAGGTGCGATCGGGGCGTCGTCACGCCGTCGCGCAGCAGCAGGTGACCACCGCCGGGCAGCAGGACGCCGAGCAGCGGACCGAGGGCGACCGCCGCCAGCATCACGGACCACACCGCAACACCCACCCGGGCGCGCAGGGTCGTCCCTGCCCGGGCGGGGGCCGTCGTCCCTGCCATCATGAGGGCATGATCCCTGCGCGCGCCTCCGCTGTGGCGGCCGGGGTGAGCATGGTGACGGCGGGATCGATGCTCGCCAACCTCGCGTCGTACGCCCTGCAGGTGGTGGCGGCCGACCTGCTGGGACCGACGGGGTACGGCGAGTTCGGTCCCTTGCTCGCGGCGCAGCTGGTGCTCGCGGTGCCGGCGCTCGCGGTCCAGACGGTGATCGCGCGGGACGCGGTGCGCGGACGACCGCGGGCGTCGTTGCGACGGACCGGCCGGCGGTGCGCGTGGGCGGTGGCCGGGGTGGCGCTCGTGGCGGCGCCACTGCTGTCCCTGGTTCTCGACATCACCCTGCCCGCGGTCGTCGCCGCTGTCGCCAGCGCTCCCGTCCTCGTCCTTCTCGCCGCGGAACAGGGTGTGCTGCAAGGGGGGTCGCGGTTCCGGGAGCTCGGCCTGGTGCTCGGTGCGGCGGGCGTGGGCAAGGTGGCGCCGGCCGTGATCGCGCTGGCACTCGGAGCGTCGGCCGGTCCTGCCCTGCTCGCGAGCGCCGCCGGGTCCGCAGCGGTGGTGGCCCTCGCGCGCGTGGTCGCCGACCGGAGGGCCGACGTCGCGGTCGGCGCCGCGGTGGGCCGGGTGCGAGACGTGCTCGCCGCGTCGCAGGTCCAGCTGGTCATCGTGCTGCTGACGTCGGTGGACCTGCTGCTCGCTCGCCGCGTGCTCGATGCCGACCAGGCCGGGATCTACGCCCTGGGCGCCGTCGCCGCCAAGGGCGCGTTCTGGTTGCCGCAGGCCGTCGGTGTCGTGCTCTACCCCCGGATGGCGGACCCGCGCTCGTCCACCGCCGCGGTGCGCAGCGCACTGGCCGTCCTGGCGGGGATCGGCACGGTCGTCGTCGTCGGCGCCGCCGTGGCCGCGCCGCTCGTGACCGTGGTCCTCGGACCGGAGTACGCCGCCGCCGCGCCGCTCCTGTGGATCTTCGCAGCTCAGGGTGCGCTGTTGTCGATGGTGCAGTGCGCGCTCGTCGCGTCCGTCGCGCGCGGTGACACGCGACCGGCGGCGCTCGCGTGGCTGGTCGTCGTCACGCAGGCCGTCGTGATCCTGCTCGTGGCCGACAGCACGACGTCGTTGGTCGTTGTGGCCGTGTGCGGTGCGGCGGTGGCCACCGTTGTGACGACAGCCGTGGCAGCCCTCCCGCGCGGTGTGTTTGGATCGACGGAGGGGGTGTCACGATGAGAATTCGGCGGGGACGGACCGGAGTCGACGTTCTGCACGAGGCGACCGACCGGTGGTTCGACACCGGCGGCGCGGACGGCGTGCCGACGACCGTGGTGGAGTTCCTGGCCGGCGGTGAACGGGTGCGCGACGCAGCACGGACGGCGATCGAGCGGGCCGTGAGCGAGGGAGCCCCGTCGACCGAACGCACGGCGTCGACGGCCTTCGAGCCGCGATCGTTGCGCTGCTTCGCCGGGTGGGAGAAGCACTGGAACCAGGCGGCCGCGACCCTGGTCCGGCACAACCTGCCGGCCGTGGTCCCGCTGGCCAAGGCCTACCGTGCGGTGACGCGAAAGACGTTCCCGCCCATGGCTCCCGGCCCCGAATTCGGGCGGCACCCGGTGTACTACACGGGCAATCACCTCACCGTCGTCGGCGACGGCGACCCGATGCCCTGGCCGCAATACACGGAGAAGCTCGACTTCGAGCTGGAGTTCGCGGCGATCGTCGCCCGTCCCGTTCGGGATGCGTCCGTCGCCGAGGCCGAGGCCGCCATCGGCGGCTTCGTGGTGTTCGACGACTTCAGTGCCCGGGACGTGCAGTGGGTGGAGCAGCGCGAGGGACTCTTCGGCCCGGTGATCAAGACGAAGACGTTCGCCAGCTCCATGAGTGCGGAGGTGGTCACCGCCGACGAGATCCTGCCCGTGCTGGACGATCTCGGCGGCACCGTCACCGTGAACGGCGAGGTGTGGTCCTCGACCTCCACCGCGGGAGCACGCTGGTCGATCGCCGAGGCTCTCGCCTACGCGAGCCGCGGCGAGTCCGTCGGACCGGGAGAGGTGCTGTCCTCCGGCACCCTGCCGTCGGGCTGCGGGCTCGAGTTGGACCGGTGGATCCGACCGGGTGATCGGGTGACGCTGGCGATCGAGCGGATCGGGTCGGTCACGAACACGGTGGCTGCGCCGGCCTGAGGGTCACGGCCGCGCCGGCCCGATGGTCACGGCCGCGCCGGCCCGATGGTCACGGCCGCGCCGGCCCGAGGGTGGCGGCCGCGCCGGCCCGAGGGCGTGGCTCAGCCGCGGACGGTCCCGACGTAGTCGAGGTAGGCGGGCGCGCCGATGGCGGTGTACGCCTGCTGGACCGGCTCGGGCAGGTGCGAGAAGAAGACGTCCCAGTTCTCCTCCGGGGTGTCCTCGGCCATCTGTCCCAGCACGATCATCGCTTTCTGCGGGGGCAGCAGTCCGAACCCGCGAGCGCCGAGTTCGCCCCACTCCTCCGGGGTGAGCAGCTGGTCGACCAGCGGGAGGATGCGCGCTTCCTCGCGGTCGAGGTGGTCGACCAGCGGAGGCAGCAGGGTGTCGAGTGCCTCGGCCAGGCGGTCGCCGTGCATGCGGTCCGCCGTGCCCGCCCAGTCCCGGAGCGCCGACTGCACCGCGTCGATGGAGGAGCCGATGCTGCCGTGGTCGGCGTCCATGGAGTCGAACAGATCGGTGAACTCCGCGGCTCGCTCCCGCAGCTTGGGCCAGAGCAGCTGATCCTCGCCCTCGTGGTGGTGGTGCAGGAGGTCGAGCAGGTCGGTGAGGTGCTCGGCCACCACGCTCGATCGGGTGGTGTCGCCGTCGGGCACCGCCCGCACCATGTCCGGGGCCAGCCGGAGCTCGCGGCGGAACACGCTGTGGATGATGACCATGTCACGCGAATCGGTCTTCTCGGCCATGCGAGCTCCCCGGAGTTGCTGCTGATGTTGCGGCGGAGCGTACGCCGGGGGCGCTCCACGCGTCGCGGTTTCGGGTTCTGCTCGGGTTCCGTCACCTTCACCGGTTGCACCGCGTGCAGGGGACCGGAACCTGCGCACTGCGCCCGGCGGCGCTCCGTGTAGAGAAGTACGCATGCGCGCCCTGGTGATCGAGGAGTTCGGCCGGCCCGGTGAGCTCCGGGAGGTGCCGCGGCCCGATGCGGCGCCCGACGGGGCCGTGATCGCGGTGGCGGCCACGGGGGTGTGCCGCAGCGACTGGCACGCCTGGCAGGGACACGACGACGGCGTCCCGTTGCCGTTCGTGCCGGGCCACGAGTTCGCGGGCACGGTGGTGTCGGTGGGCAGCGAGGTGGACCGCGCCTGGCTCGGGCAGCGCGTGACCACGCCGTTCGTGTGCGCGTGCGGTCGGTGCGCCGAGTGTGCGGCGGGTGAGCAGCAGGTGTGCGCCCGGCAGGAGCAGCCGGGTTTCACCCACGACGGGTCGTTCGCCGAATTCGTCGCGGTGCGCTACGCGGAGACGAATCTGGTGGCGCTGCCCGATGCGGTGTCGTTCGACGTCGCCGCCACTCTCGGCTGCCGCTACGCGACGGCGTGGCGGGCGGTGCATCGTCGGGCGCGGGTGGTGGCGGGTGAGCGGGTCGGGGTGTTCGGGTGCGGCGGTCTGGGCCTGTCGGCGGTGATCGTGGCCGCGCAGGCGGGCGCGCACGTCACCGCAGTGGATCGGTCGCCGGACGCGCTGGAGTTCGCGCGACGGCTGGGCGCCACCGACGCGGGGACGACGATGCCGTCGGACCTGCAGGTGGCGTTGGAGTGTTCGGGCCACCCGGCTCTGGTGGACGCCGCGCTGCGGTCACTGCGTCGGCGCGGCCGACACGTCCAGGTGGGGCTGGTGCCCGGCGGTGCGCACACGGCGATGGACGTCGCGATCGCCCGCGAGTTGGACGTTCTGGGCAGCCACGGGATGCCCGCGCGCGACTACCCGGAGCTGCTGCGCACGCTGCCGATCGACGCGGTGGCCTCGATGATTGCGCGCCGAGAACCACTCGAGGGCGCCCAGCATGCGCTGGACGCCCTCGGTGATGCGGCCGGGGTGACGATCCTCCACCCCTGACCGGTCAGTCCTTGCGCAGGTTGGTGCGCGGGATCTCCTCGGTGCGGTCGGTGGTCCAGTCGTGGCCGGGACCGTCGGTGCCGCGCGAGTCGTAGGCCTGCGTCGGGGCGTCCGGTGCGGGCCCGGTCGCGGTGGCGGGACGGCCGGTGCCGCGTCCGCCGCGCAGCAGCAGGACGAGCCCGAGGATCAGGGAGATCAGACCGACGACGCCGGCGACGATCGGGATCGTGCGGCCGATGAGCGCGATCTGGTCCATGCCGTCGCGGGCGCGGCCGAGCTGGTACTCGACGGTGTTGTCGTCGAAGGCGATCGGCGCGCGGATGACGTCCACCTCGGGGGTGCCGGCGCGGCGTGCGTAGTACTGGTGCACGTCCTCCTCACCCTTGACGATCACGCCGGTGGTGGGTTCGACGTAGATGTCGCGGGTGTTCTCGTAGAACCGCGTCATGGTGATCGGCTGCTCGCCGCCCTCGACACCCCAGGTGCTCGCCGGCAGGGAGAGCTTGTTGGTCGGGGAGGGAACCACCTGCGACAGGTCCTGAGCCGGGATGGTCTGGGTGTAGTGGTAGACGGTCACGCCCTCGATCTGGGTCTCCTCGACGAAGGTCATGTCGAAGGACTGCCGCGCCACCGTGTCGAAGAACGGGTACGTCTGCTTCTGCGCGTCGAACGGGAACTTGTACTGCAGACCGGTGTGGGGGACCTCGGTGGCCGGCTGATCGGCCTGGCTCTGGATGGAGCCGACCGGGTCGACGGGCATGGAGGACACGCGGTCGAGCGTCACGCGGTCGACGACGGCGGTGAGCAGGCCGGTGTCGCCCTGACGGTCGGTGCGGCGCAGCGTGGAGCCGGCCTGCACGGTGATGCGGTCGGCGTCCGACGGCTCCTCGGTGGTGACGAACCGCTGCGACACCAGGGGAACGTTCTCGTCCACCCGCGCGGGGCCCGCGGAGAGGGACCGGGAGTCGAGCACCGATCCGGTGCCCGTGGCGACGGTGGTGATCTCGAGGTCCAGCGGGGTCTTCTCGAGCCGTCCCACCGTGTAGAGCGGGATGAGGATCGCCACCACCAGCAGGAACACGCCGAGGCCGATGAGGATCGACGGAAGCACACGCTTCGGAGACTGGGTCGACGCGGGTGCCGACGAACTTCTCGCCATGGACATGAACTCCTGTGGTCAGGTGGTCGAGCGTGGCCGGAACTGCCCGAACCCTAACGTATCGCCCGCGTGGGGGCGGGACGCCGTGAGGCACACTGGGCAGGACCATGACCAGCGACGCTCCTTCCGTATCGGCGACGACGACGCCGCCCGACGCGACGGCGCCGGTCGCGGGCTTCGTCCCCGCGCTCGAGGGAATGCGGGGTCTGGCGGCCGTGGGTGTCCTGCTCACGCACGTCGCGTTCCAGACGGGAACGTTCTCGGTGCCGGTGGTCGGTCCGTTGCTCGGTCGGCTGGACCTGGCCGTCGCGGTCTTCTTCGCACTCTCGGGTTTCCTGCTCTGGCGCCCGCATGCGGCGGCGGCGCGGGGTCTCGGTCGCGCGCCGTCGGCGCGGCGATACCTGCTGCACCGCGCGGCGCGCATCCTCCCCGTCTACTGGGTGGTGGTGATCCTGGTGCTGGCGCTGCTGCCGGGTGCGGGCGGCGGTCTCGGGCTGTGGCTGGCGAATCTGACGTTGGTGCAGGTCTTCGTCCCGCTCTCGCTCACCCAGGGGCTCACGCAGATGTGGTCGCTGTCGGTGGAGGTGGCCTTCTATCTCCTCCTTCCACTGGTCGGGTGGATGCTGTCGCGACTGTCCGGCCCGCGTGCGCGGTGGCGAGTACCCGTGCTCCTCGGTGTCGCGGCGGCGTCGACGGCGTGGACGTTCCTGCCGATCGCGACCGTCGACGGGGTGAACATCGAGAACTGGCTGCCCGGCTACCTGTCCTGGTTCGCCGCGGGCATGGTCGTCGCGGAGACCGCGGCGGAGATCGCCGCGCGACCGGCCGGAGCGGTGCGTCCCCGGTTGGCCCGCCTCGCCGATCGGCGCTGGACGTTGCTCGCGGTCGCCGTCGTCGCCTTCGCCGTCGCGGCCACCCCGGTGGCCGGTGAGCAGGACTTGACGACGCCGGCCGCGTGGCAGTTCGCCGTCAAGGTCTCGCTCGGTGCCCTCGTCTCGTTCTGCCTGCTGGCCCCGTTGGTCCTGGGCACGTCGATTCGGACACGGTGGCTCGGTGGGGAACTCGCGTTGACGATCGGGCGGTGGTCCTACGGCATCTTCGTGTGGCACCTCGCGGTCCTGGCGGTGGTGTTCCCGGTGCTGGGCATCTCGCCGTTCGCGGGACAGTTCCCGCTGGTGGCCGCCGCGACCCTGGTGTTGACGATTCCCGTGGCCGCGGCCGGTTACGCGTTGATCGAAGAGCCGGTGCGGGTGTTCGTCCGCGATCGGGAGCGGCGCAGACGGCCGACGAGCCTCGCGAGCACCGACGACTCCGGCGAGTTCGGTGCCGCGGCGAGCAGCACCGACACCGCGGGCGCCACCACCGCCAGCAACGCCGCTCCCTGAATGACCGCGGAGTGGCCGACGTAGCCGCCCGCGGCGCGCCAGGGTCCGGTGGAGAGCATCGCCCCGGCGAGCGTGAAGCCGACGCCGGCGACGACGACGGCGCCGCGGCCGGCCACCACCGGGCCGAACCGTGAGCGCACCCCGACGAACGCGGCGGCGAGTGCCGCGACCAGCCCGAGTCCGGCGGGCCCGCCGATCACCCAGGCCGCACCGGCCAGGCCCACCGACCCGGCGACGAGGCCGCGCCAGGGCCGGACCGGCGTCGCGGCGGCGTCGACCCGTCGCGGTCCGACGAGCAGGAACGCGATCAGCGCCGCCGTCAGCACCAGTCCGGCGACCAGGGCCGTTCGGTAGGTGGTGTCGGCGGGGAAGCTCAGCGTGACCTCGCCGGACACGCCGGCGGGCACCACCCAGCCCTGCTGCCACCCGTTCACCACGATCGGGGTCAGCACGGTGCCGTCGGGAATCGTCGCTCGCCAGACCGACGTGCTCTCGGGGACCACCAGAATGCGGTCCTCGTCGGCTCCCGGGAGCGACACGCGTCGGGTGTGCTCGGTCCACTCGTCGGCCGCGACCGCGACGGGGTCCGGCCCGGCCGCCGGGAAGGCGCGGAGGGGAGCGCTGCGCAGGGTCACCGAGTCGACGACGAACGCGTCGCCGGGATCGACCGACACCGACTGCGCGCCTGCCGGGAGCGGAACCGGGTTCGACACGTTCGCGACGACGGGAACATCGCCGGCGCACACGGTCGCGGGAACCGGGACGCCCGCTGCGAGGGCGGATGCGGGTGCGGTCACCGCGGTGCGGACCAACTGTCCGGCGACGGTGAGCGTGGGTCCCTCGCCGCACGCGAGGACGACGGGGGCGTCGGTCTCGGCGGCGGTGTCGGTCCGTGTCGTGGGCAGGGCCGGATCGTCCGACCGCACCGCGATCTCCGCGAGCCCGGGCGGGCGGATCCGGTCGAAGCCCAGGGCGGTGCGGTCGAGAACGTCGTCCCAGTCGAGCAGGGACACCACGATGCGGTCGGTCTCGGCGGGCGCGAGATCGATCTCCGTCGTTCCCTCGGGGTCGATCTCGCGGACCTGCGGTCCGGCGCCCAGATCGACGGCGACACGGAGGGGATGTGCGGGCAGGGTGCCGAGCGACTGGGTGAGCGCGAGACCGTCGACTCGCGCCCGACGCGGAAGTGTCAGTGTCACCGTGGGATACGTGCCGGCGCGGGACTCGACCGAATCCGGCGACGCGGTCCAGCTGGTGCGGTCGTCCCCGTCGGTGAGGGCGAACGCCGAACCGCGGACGTCGGTCACCTCGGACGCGCCGCGCGCGCGGGGGCGCCCGTCGCGGGCGAGGAGATCCTCGAGCGCCGAGCCCGGTCGTCCCCGGACCCACAACTCCGGGGTCACCGCCGTGCCCTGCGGGACCGACAGCGTCCGCTGGAACGCGTCGACCTCTTCGGGGTCGATGCCGACGCCACCGGCGCAGCGGACCCGATCGGGAGTGTCGATGCACGCCGCTCGGCCCGGAAGCTCCTGGGCCAGCGACCAACCCGTCACGGTGACCTCGGGTGCCGGTGCGGGCAGGTCGGTGCGGTGCTCGATGCGGATCGGCGCGGGCGCCGTGGGGTCGGAGAAGTCCGTCAGCCGCAGATCCGCGATCCCGAACTGAGCTCCGCGCGATCCGTCCTCGGTCTGCGTCGCCGTGATGCGGACGAACGTGGTGCGTCCCGCGGGCAACGAGACCACCACCGGCTCACCCGGTTCGGTGATCCGAGCCGCGGACGTGCCGGTGTCCGTGGCGATCTCCACCCATTTGACCGGTGAGCCGAGCGACCCTGCGGTGGTGCGGAATTCGAGCAGGCCCGACGTCAGTGGAGTGTCGGGTCGCAGTTCGAGCCACTGCCCGACCGCGCTCTCGAGTCCGTTGCTGATCCACCCCGTGACGAGGTCGCCGTCGACCGCCGCGGCCGGATTCGCGCCCGGCAACGCGCCGCCGAACTGGGTGGCGTCGGATGCGGAGGAGGACACCGTGACCCGCGCTCCGCGCCAGGATCCGGTGACCGGTGGGGTGGGTCCGGCCGGGTAGTCCGGAACGGCGTTCAGGGTACGCCGCGCGTCGTCGGGCGCACGGACGGAACTGCTGTGATCGTCGACCGACCCGAAGTCCACCTCGCGCTCGACGGGGGTGTCGGTGACCAGAACGTCGTCGACGGGCAGGCCTGCCGCGCGCGCGTCGCCGTCGAGCAGGATCGGACCGGCCGGGACGGGGGCGATACCGCCGCGCTCACGCTCGTCGTCGAGCCGGGCGGCGACCTCCGGTCCGCCCTGCACCCGCGGTACGTCGTCGGCCGTCACCGTGTACGGACCCGCAGGAGCGCCTCCGGCCTCGACCTCGTAGATCTCGATCGCCGGGTACGTCGGACGCAGATCGGAGTCGGAGACGATGCCCTCGACGTCACCCGGGCCGACGTCGTCACCGAACGTCGCGACGCGGCGCAGACCGGGTGATCCCTCGATCGCCCGGTGGACCGTGGACGTCCGGGTGGATCGGGACGTCTCGGGGTCGAGATCGTTGCGCAGCACCAGGTGCCGCACGTTCATCGTGGTCAGCGTGGCGGCGAGTCCGGCGGACGGACGGCCGTTCGCGAGGAGTCGCTGCACGGCGTCGAGCGCACGGATCGCGCCCGGTGGGACCAGGGGAACGGCGTCGCGCACCGCCCACGGTGACGACGCCAGGGCCTGGAGCGGTTCGTCGCGGGTCAGGCCCCACAGCTGCGAGGCCAGCGGCGCACCGGGGACGACGAGGGCGCGCGATCGGGCGGGGCCCTCGCCCGCATGGTCGGTCACCCACTGCGCCGCCTGCGACCAGGCGTCGGGTACGGCCGGATAGGCGCCCCGCGGGGCGAGGCGCCCGGTCCAGGCGAGCGACGTCGCCACGGTGAGCGCGACGAGGATCAGCGCGGCGAAGGCCAGCAGCGGGTTCTTCTCGGGGTGACGGGCGGCGCGGCGCCACCGCGGCGAGGACACGGTGCCCGGCAGCGGGGCGAACCGGAGCAGGTGGGCGATACCGAGGGCGAGGGGGAGGCGGATCAGCGGCTCGAGTTTGTGGATGTTGCGCAGCGGTGCGCCCACCCCGTCGAGGAACGCGCGCACCGGCTCCGACACCGGCGAGGCCAACCCGCCCACGTATCCGGCGGCCATACCCACCACGCCGATCAGGAGGATCAGCGTGAGTCGTCCGCGCGCGGGCATCGACCGCATCGCGAGGCCGGCGAGCCCCGCCGCGGCGACGACGCAGGAGGCGAGGACGACGGCCGGCTGCGTCACGACGATCGCGCCCGCGATGCGTTCCGGCGAGACGAACGGCGTCCAACTGCTGGTGCCGCGGACGGCTTCGGTCAGCGAGGCCCACTGCGTCGTCGTTCCGGCGGACTCGATGTAGTCGAGGAAGGGCGGGCTGACCCCGCCGAGGACGAGCAGCGGCACGATCCACCACAGGGTCGCGGCCAGGAGCGCGACGATCCACCAGCGCGTGAACTGCCACCACCGTGCGTCGGGACGGTGCGCGAGCCACCAGACGACGGCGACCAGCGTGGCCGCGGCGGTGGCCACGGCGTTCACCGCGCCCATGAGGGCGACCGCCACGGCCGACGACGCGGCGGCGCGGCGGACGTCGATCGCGCGCCCGGAGAAGACGCGCACCAGGGGAATCAGCACCCACGGCGCCAGCATCACCGGGAGCGACTCGGAGCTGATGGAGCCCAGAGTGGTGAGCACTCGGGGTGCCAGGACGAACGTCAGTCCGGCGACCACCCGCGATCCGCGGCTGCCGATCTCCAGCGCCTCCGCGAGCCGCACGATGCCCCAGAACCCGGCGAAGAGCAGCAGCGCCCACCACAGCCGCTGGGTGATCCAGCCGGGGACGGAGAGGACGTCACCGAGCGCGAAGAACGCGCCGTGCGGGAAGAAATAACCGTAGGCCTGGTTCTGCACCTGACCGAGCGGTGCGTCGGAGGTCCACAGATGCGACGCGCGGGAGAGGAACCCGAGTGGGTTCTGGGTGAGGTCGTACTTGGTGTCGGCCACGATCAGGCCGGGGGCCTGCAGGAACGACAGGATCAACGCGCCGAGGGCCGACCAGAAGCGCCACCGAGCGCCGACGGGCGCGAGAGCTGACGCTGCAGCGCCGACGGGCGCTGCAGCGCCGACGGGTCCGAGAGCGGTCAGCGGCTGCCGTACTCGACCTGATTGAGCAGCGAGGAATCCGCGTTGCCCGACCGGTCGATCTCGGGACGGCTGTTCGACGAGGCGGCGGCGGTGGCGCCGAAGACCACGGCGACCCCCAGCACAGCTCCGACCAGGGCGCTCACGGCTGCGGATTTCACGCGCTCAACGTACCAGGACGGCCCGCCGTCCGGGTGTCACCGGCCGGGCGGAACGATGAGAACGGGGCGATGACTGTGCTTGAGCACGAGATCGGCCACCGACGACTGCAACAGCGATCGAAGTCCGGTGCGACCGCGGGTGCCGGTGACGATGATGTCGGCGTTCACCTCGTCGGCCACCTCCACGATGGTGGTCCAGATGGCGGAGTGCGACTCCTCGCAGCGGCCGTCGGCGTTGATTCCGGCTCGCGCCGCGAGTTCGAGTCCCTCGGAATTGGTGGCCCGCGCGTCGGAGAGCGCGATGTCCTCGGTGGTCTCGTCGGGCAACCATTCCGGGGCCATGACGCCCGACAATCCCGACATGCGGGCGGCCTGACGCACCATCGGTTCCCAGGCGGTGACGACGATGGCCCGCTCGGCCTGGAGGAAGCGCCCGGCGTACTGGACGGCGCGGCGGGCGTTGTCCGACCCGTCGTAGGCGATCAACATGACGTCACAGGACATGGCGGTCCTCCCGACGGGGATGGGGGTCGTGGCCTGCACCTTACCGGCGCACCGCATCGTCCGCGCGGCCATCGCGATAACGTTTCGGACATGCCCGGATACCGCCTGACCGCTCTCCTGGCCGTGTCGACCGTCGCGCTGACGGCCTGTGGCTCGGGGTCGCAGACCGACGCACCGGAGCCTTCCGCCCCGTCTCCCGCGGCGGTGGCGTCGTCGTCGGCGGCTCCGGCGGCTCAGTCGACTACGTCACCGGCCGCAGACCCGAACACCACCGACACCTGTGCGCAGGCGGTGGCCGCCCTCACCGAACGACAGCGGCTGGCGCAACTGCTGACCGTCGGCGTCACCGGGACCGACGACGCTCTCGCGGTCGTGCGCGCCGAGCAGGTCGGCGGGGTGTTCGTGGGCAGTTGGACCGAGCCGAGCATGCTCGCCGGCGGTGGCGTCGCGCAGGTGCAGGAGGCCGCATCGGTGCCCGTCATGGTGACCATCGACGAGGAGGGCGGTCGGGTCTCGCGGGCGGAGGACGTGCTCGGATCGATCCCGAGTGCACGGGAGACCGCGGCGACCATGACGCCGGAGCAGACCTACGCGATGTGGCGCGAGCGTGGGGAGGGACTGCGGAACCTCGGGATCACCGTCGACTTCGCTCCCGACGTCGATGTCAGCTCGCAAGCGGACGACACCGTGATCGGTGATCGGTCCTACTCCGACGATCCGGCGACCGTCGTCGCCTACGCCGATGCGGCGGCGCGCGGCCTGCGCGACGCCGGTGTGCTCCCGGTGATCAAGCACTTCCCCGGTCACGGTGCGGCGTCGGGTGACTCGCACACCGGAGCTGTGACCACCCCACCCCTGAGCGATCTGCAGACCCGCGATCTGGTGCCCTTCCGCGAGCTGGCCCGCCCCGGCGTCGGTGCCATGGTGGGGCACCTGGACGTGCCCGGGCTGACGGCCCCGGGCGAACCCGCGAGCATCAGCCCCGCGGCGATGGCGCTGCTGCGCGACGGCGCCGGGTACGGCGCGGCGCCGTTCGACGGACCGATCTTCACCGACGACCTGTCCGGCATGGCGGCCATCACCTCTCGGCTGGGCATCGAGGAGGCGGTGGAGGCGGCACTCGTCGCGGGTGCCGACGTCGCGTTGTGGATCACGACGGACGCCGTCCCGGACGTGCTGGACCGCCTCGAGGACGCGGTGGCGGCGGGCCGGCTGACCGACGATCAGGTGAACCGGAAGGTGGCCACCGTGTTGCGGGCGAAGGCCGCCCCGGGTTGCGTGTGAGCGAGCTGACCGTCGAGTAAGATCGGGGGCTGCACCGAGACCGCGGGAGGGCGCATGGCAGGCGGAACCAAGCGGTTGCCGCGCGCCGTCCGCGAACAGCAGATGCTCGACGCGGCCATCGAGGTGTTCTCCGAGAACGGCTTTCACGCCACGTCGATGGATTCCATCGCCGCGCGAGCGCAGATCTCGAAGCCGATGCTGTACCTGTACTACGGCAGCAAGGACGAGCTGTTCGCCGCCTGCATTCACCGTGAGGGCCTCGAATTCGTCCAGGCCATGACCCCGGCGGCGGACCCGTCGCTGAGTCCGCGCGAGCAGCTCCGCAAGGCCCTGGTGGGGTTCCTGACGTTCGTCGACCAGCACCGCTCGTCGTGGATGGTCCTCTACCGCCAGGCCATCGGTCAGCAGGCGTTCGCGGGACAGGTGCAGAGCAGTCGGGACCGCCTGATCGCGCTCACGGCGTCGCTGCTGGAGATGAGCACGAAGGATCCGGGGCCCGAGCACGACTTCGGGTTGATGGCCGTCGCGCTGGTCGGCGCCGGTGAGGCCGTCGCGGACCGCGTGGCGGGGGGCGAGGTGGACGTCCACCAGGCCACGGAGCTGCTCGAGACGCTCGCGTGGCGGGGTCTGCGCGCGTCCTGACGAACGAGAAACACGGCCACCCCGCAGGGTGACCGTGTCTCACGTGAATCGGCGCTGCGTCTCGCTCAGCGCAGGGTGCCCGTCAGGAACGGGTAGCCCTTCTTCGGGTGCTTCAGAGCCAGGTCCCACCGGCCGCGCTCGCCCGCCTGGTCCGCGTAGACGTTGACCTTCGCCGGCAGCACGATCGGCTTGCCGAACTTCACCGAGTACGTCGTCGAGTCCGCGATCCGTCCGTCGACCGCCCCCAGCACGGCCGCGGCACTCCACATCCCGTGAGCAATGGTGCGCGGGAACCCGAAGGCCTTGGCGCCCAACGACGAGACGTGGATCGGATTGCGGTCACCCGAGACCGCGGCGTACTTCGAGATGACCTTCTGGTCCGGACGCAGCGTGGTGAGGGGCGGCGGCGGAACCTCGTCGGCCGGCGGCGCCTCACGCGGGCCGCCCGACAGCGAGGTCTTCTGCAGCGACAGGAACGTCGAGGTCTGCCGCCACACCGTCTCCCGCCCGACGGCGACCTCGCTGATCAGGTCGATCAGCAGACCCTTGCGATGCTCGCGGAGGTTCTCCGCGTGCACGGTGATGTCGAGCGGCTCCAGCACCGACACCGGACGCAGGCTCTCGATCACGTTCTCCGCGTGCACCGAACCCATGGCGGCGAACGGGAAATCCTTCGACACCATCAGCGACATGACGGTGGGGAACACCAGCGTGAACGGGTAGGTGATGGGGAGCGCGTCGGTCAGGCGCAGCCCGGTCACCCGGCAGTAGGCCGCCAGGTTGTCCGGATCCACCTGCACCCCGGCCAGTTTCAGCGTCGTGCTCGGCACCGACCGGGTCCGCTTGCCGCCGCCGATGATCGGCACCGAGTCGAGCGCGGCGCGCGCGTAGACGTCGCGAATGCGCGGCGGCGCGTCGAGCGTGATCACGTCACCCACGTCAGGCTCCGATCAGGGACTGACCGCACACGCGCACGATCTGCCCGGTCACGGCGTTGGAGGCGGGGCTCGCGAAGTAGGCGATGGTCTCGGCCACGTCCACGGTCTGGCCGCCCTGCAGCAGCGAGCTCATCCGTCGTCCCGCCTCGCGCGTGGCGAACGGGATGGCCGCGGTCATCGCGGTCTCGATGAAGCCGGGAGCGACGGCGTTGATGGTGATGTTCTTCTTCGCCAGCTCGGGAGCCTCGGCGTGGACCATGCCGATGACGCCGGCCTTCGACGCGCCGTAGTTGGTCTGGCCGCGGTTGCCCGCGATGCCGGCGATGGAGGACACGTCGATCACGCGGCCGCCCTCGTTCAGCGTGCCGGACTTCACCAACGACGACGTGATGCGGTGCGGCGCAGCGAGGTTGACGCCGATGACCGAGTTCCACCGGGCGTCGTCCATGTTGGCGAGCAGCTTGTCGCGCGTGATGCCGGCGTTGTGCACCACGATGTCGAGGCCGCCGTGACGCTCCTTGACGTGCTTGGCCAGGACGTCGGCGGCGTCGGGCGAGGTGACGTCGAGGGCGAGCGAGGTTCCGCCCACCTTGTTGGCCGTCTCCGACAGTGCCTCGCCGGCGGCGGGGATGTCCGCGCAGATGACGTGGGCGCCGTCGCGCGAGAGGACCTCGGCGATGGTGGCGCCGATACCGCGCGCGGCGCCGGTCACCAGGGCGACCTTGCCCTCGAGGGGCTTGTCCCATGACGCGGGAGCGGTGGACGAGTCCTTGCCGACGGCGATGACCTGACCGGACACGAAGGCGGACTTGGCCGAGAGCAGGAAGCGCAGGGTGGACTCGACGCCGGACAGGTCCGGTGCGGCGTCCGAGGAGACGTAGACCAGCTGCGAGGTGCCGCCGCGACGCAGTTCCTTGCCGACGCTGCGGGTGAAGCCCTCGAGCGCACGCTGGGCGATGTGCTCGTCGACCGACGAGGTCTCCTCCGGCGTGGTGCCCAGCACCACGACGCGGCCCGACGGGCCGAGACGCTTGATGTTCGGGGAGAAGAACTGGAACAGCTGCTCGAGCTCCTCGATGGAGGCGATGCCGGTGGCGTCGAAGACCAGGGCGCCCAGCTTGTCGTCGTGCGCGCTGGCGACGGGGTAGTCGGACAGCAGGACCCGCAGGGGCTCCGCGAGGCGTCCGCTGCCGCCGATCAGGATCGGTCCGGCGAGCGGCGGCTCACCCGGCTGGTAGCGACGCAGCGTCTCCGGCTGGGGCAGTCCGGCCTGCTTCGCGAGGAACGCGCCGGGCGCCGAGGACAGGAACTGCGAGTAGAGGTCGGGGGCTCCCTTGGTGGCTGCCATGTCTCACCTTCGTGTCTCGGGGATGTCGTGTTTCGCGACTTGTCGGGTGGTGTCGACAAGTAACTTACCGGTGAGTAAGAATAGAGTCCACGACGATGCGGCCACAAGGCGGCCGTACCCTCCGCGCACAGGGAGAACGAACCAGTGACCAGTACAGAGAAGCGCCCCGTCGCGATCCTCGGTGGCAACAGAATTCCGTTCGCCCGCTCGAACAAGGCGTACGCGAACGCGTCCAACCAGGACATGCTGACCGCCGCCGTCGACGGGCTGGTGAGTCGGTTCAACCTCCAGGGCGAGCGGCTGGGCCTGGTCGGCGGCGGTGCCGTCCTCAAGCACCCGCGCGACTTCAACCTCACCCGCGAGGTGGTGCTCGGCAGCGCCCTGAGCCCGTACACCCCGGCGTTCGACCTGCAGCAGGCCTGCGGCACGAGCATGCAGACCGTGATCGCGGTCGGCGACGCCATCGCGGCCGGCCGCATCGAGTCCGGCATCGGCAGCGGCGTGGACACCACCTCGGACGCTCCCATCGGCGTCAACAACGAGCTCCGGGAGTTCCTGCTCACGCTGAACCGCGCCAAGAGCACCACCGATCGCCTCAAGCTGCTCGCGAACGTGCGGCCGTCCATGCTGGGCATCGAGATCCCGCGCAACGGCGAGCCGCGCACCGGCAAGTCGATGGGCGAGCACGCCGCGGAGACCGCCAAGGAGTTCGGCATCCGCCGTGAGGACCAGGACGCCCTGGCCGCCGCGAGCCACCGCAACATGGCCGCGGCCTACGACTCCGGGTTCTTCGACGACCTGATCACCCCGTACCTCGGCCTGACCCGCGACGACAACCTGCGCCCCGATTCGTCGGAGGAGAAGCTGGCCAAGCTCAAGCCGGTCTTCGGTACCTCGCTGGGCGACGCCACCATGACCGCCGGCAACTCCACGCCGCTCACCGATGGTGCGTCGGCCGTCCTGCTGTCGAGCGACGAGTGGGCGGAGCAGCACAACCTTCCCGTGCTGGCCCACCTGGTGGACTCGGAGTTCGCGGCCGTCGACTACGTCCACGGCAACGGCTCGTACAAGGACGGCCTCCTCATGGCCCCCACCTACGCGATCCCGCGTCTGCTCGAGCGCAACGGCCTCACGCTGCAGGACTTCGACTACTACGAGATCCACGAGGCCTTCGCCTCCGTCGTGCTGGCCACGCTGCAGGCCTTCGAGAGCGACGAGTACTGCAAGGAGCGTCTGGGACTCGACGGCGCCCTCGGCTCGATCGACCGGAGCAAGCTCAACGTGCACGGCTCCTCGCTCGCGGCGGGCCACCCGTTCGCCGCGACCGGTGGTCGTGTCGTGGCCACGCTCGCGAAGATGTTGTCGCAGAAGGGGTCCGGCCGCGGCCTGATCTCCATCTGCGCTGCCGGCGGTCAGGGGATCACCGCCATCGTCGAGGCCGCCTGACCGGTTCTCGCGTACACGAAGGGACCCGGCTACGAGGGGTGGCCGGGTCCCTTCGTGCTGCACCGACATGCGGCTGCTGTGGCACCATGGGCCGCGTGCAGCGGTGCCGGGGCGAGAGTGGGGTCGACCGGAGTTCGCGGCCGGTCACCCGTCTCGGGGGCAACCCCCGGGAACGAGAACACAGCCGATCACTGCGTCCGACGCAGGAATGCACGCTCCGCGTGCTGCGCTGCGCCGCCGACGGGAGAGCATGGTCGCCCCGGTCCCGCTGCCGCTCGCGACCGTGACTCCCCCGCCGGAGAACCCGCACTGGGCCCGCCACCACGTTCCGGCGATCGCGCCGCTGCTGGTCGACACCGCATGGACACGCGCCGCGCTCGACGAGATGTTGGTGCCGTTCGGGGGGTTCCTCGATGTCGACACCCTGCGCAGACGGCTGATGGACGCGATCACCGGTGCGCCGTACACCGTGGACATCGCGGTCCGCGTCCTGCTGGAGGCGGGGTTTCCCGGTCCGCCGCCGCGCATCTCGATACCGCGGGCTCCGCTGGTGGTGCGGCCGTGGCGGTTCGACGTGCCGCGATATGCGTCGGCGGCCGAGCTCGCCGCCTCCCTGGACGTGACCCTCGACGAGCTGGACTGGTTCGCCGATCTGCAGGGTCGGCTGTGCCGCGCACCGACTCCGCTTCGGCACTACCGCGCGCTGACGATCCCCAAGAGCGCCGGCGCGCACCGCCTTCTCGAGATCCCGAAGCCGCGGCTGCGCGAGATGCAGCGCCGCGTCCTCCGTCGCATCGTCGAGCGCATCGAGCCGCACGACGCCGCCCACGGATTCCGGCGAGGCCGCGGCGTCCACACGTTCGCCGACCCGCATCGACAGCAGGACGTCGTGATCCGGATGGACGTGCGGAATTTCTTCCCGACCATCACGTTCGCGCGCATCCGCGGAGTCTTCGCCGCATGCGGCTATCCCGATGCCGTCGCCGCGGTCCTCGCCGGCATCTGCACGACGTCCCTGCCCGTGGACGAGGCTCGGCCGCTGCCCTGGCGGGAGGCGACCGACCTCCGCGGGCGGCACCTCCCGCAGGGCGCACCGACGTCGCCGGCGCTGGCCAACCTCGTGGCACGCGGCGTCGACCGCCGTCTCGCCGGACTCGCCCGCGCTCGGGGCCTGGCCTACACCCGGTACGCCGACGATCTGGCCCTCTCCGGCCCGTCGTCCACCGACGTCCGGACCGTGATCGGCACCGTCGACCGCATTCTGCGGCAGGAGGGGTTCACCCCGAACGAGGCGAAGACGCGGGTACGACGCTCCCACCGGCGCCAATCGATGACCGGGCTCGTGGTCAACGTGTCCCCGCAGGTGCCGCGGGAGGAGTACGACGCGCTGCGCGCCCTGCTCCACAACTGCCGTCGGACCGGTGCCGCGGCGCAGAACCACGACGGTGTGCCCGACTTCCGGGCGTACGTCCTGGGACGGGTCGCGTGGGTGGGGGAGTCGAACGACACCCGACGGCGGCGGCTGCTCGCCCTGGCCGACGAGGTCGACTGGGCATCCTGACGAGCGGCTCCTCGATTGCGATCCGGCTCCCCCGATCGGGGGCGCCGAACCGGAACAGGGGAGCCGTTCACGACCTGAACGGCCGCTGTAACGCTTCCCGACCCGCCCCGATAGAGGGGGTGGCTCCGCAGCGCTGCCCGACCCCCGACCCGGCAGCGCTGCGGGGCCTTCTCGGTAGGCTCGGGCCGTGAATCAGCAACACTCGCGCACGTCGTCGGCGTGGAAGCCCGTGGCCGTGGTCGCCGGCGCCGTCGTCGCCGTGGGCGTCGCGCTCTACGCGGTCGACTGGTTCACCTCCAGCGGTGACATCCCCCGCGGCGTGACCGTCGCCGGGGTCGACGTCGGTGGCCGGAGCCCGCAGGACGCGGAAGCCCTGCTGCGCGATCGCCTCGGCTCCCGCGCCGACCAGCCGGTCACCGTGCGTGCCGACGACGCCACCGCCGAGATCGTCCCGGCCGCCGCCGGCCTCGGCATCGACTGGGTCGGCACCCTCGACCGCGCGGGTGACCAGCCGTTGTCGCCGATCACGCGATTGACGTCCTTTTTCGGCTCGCGGGAGATCGGCGTCGTCTCCTCGGTCGACGACGCCGCCCTGACCGCCGCCGTCGAGAACCTCCGTCCCGCCGTGGACCGGGCGCCCGCGGAGGGCGGGGTGGTGTTCGACGCCGCCACACCGGTTCTGGTCCTGCCGGTGACGGGCCGGACGCTGAACGTCGACGCGGCCGCCACCACCCTCGAACGGGACTGGGCGTCGGGCGACACCGTCGACCTCCCCTACGACGAGCAGGCCGTGACCGTCACCGAGCAGGGCGTGCGGGACGCCGTCGACGAGGTGGCCGCACCCGCCGTGTCCGCCCCCGTCGTCGTCACGGGTCGGGAGAGCGCCACCACCACGCTTCCGCCCGAGCGGGTGGGTGAGGTCCTGCGGTTCGAGCCGAACGGCGACGGCGGGCTGGACCCGGTCTACGACACCGACGCCGCGATCCGCATCCTCGCGCCCGGACTGGCCGAGACGGAGACGCGCCCGGTGAACGCGCGCTTCGACTTCTCGTCGGGACGGCCCGTCGTCGTGCCGTCGCAGGAGGGCGTGGCCGTGCAGTGGCCGCAGACGCTCGAGAACCTCCCCGACCTGCTGGCCGCGGACGGGCCCGCGCGGTCGGTCGACGCGCAGTACGGACCGCAGGCACCCGCAGTGACCACCGAGCAGGCGAACGGCCTCGGCATCCGAGAAGTTGTGGCCGAGTACACCACCGGTGGCTTCGAATACGCGTCCGGCGTGAACATCGGGCTGACCGCGGACATCGTGAACGGTGCCGTCGTGGCACCGGGCGAGACGTTCTCGCTCAACGGCTACACCGGCCCGCGCGGGACGGCGCAGGGCTTCGTGGAGTCCGGCATCATCGACAACGGTCGGCCGGACCGCGCCGTCGGCGGCGGAATCAGCCAGTTCGCCACCACGCTCTACAACGCCTCCTACTTCGCCGGGATGGAGGATGTCGAGCACACCGAGCACAGCTACTACATCTCCCGCTACCCCGAGGCGCGGGAGGCGACGGTGTTCGAGGGCGCGATCGACTTGAAGTTCCGGAACCCCTTCGAGACCGGCGCGGTGATCGAATCGTTCGCCGATTCGTCGTCCGTCACCGTCCGGATCTGGGGCACCAAGACCGTCGATGTCGAGTCGATCACCGGATCCCGGTCCGCACCGACCTCGCCGGACACGATCCGATTGCCGCGCGGGCCGCAGTGCATCGCGTCGAGCGGCGCGCCGGGCTTCACCACCAGCGATACCCGCGTCGTCTCCGATGCCACCACCGGAGCCGAACTCTCCCGCACCACCCGCACCGTGAAGTACGACCCCGTGCCTATCGTGCGGTGTGAATGAGCCGGACCCCGGCGTGCGAGTAGCGCGGGTCCCGCTCACGGTGATCCGAACCCCCTGCCTGTGACCTTGCACGGTCCACCCCCGCGGGTGGTGGCGGCAGGATGAGCGCGGCCCTACCGTGGAGTTCATGAGCCTCGCCTCCACCACCGACCTCGACCAGGACACGTTGCGCCGGGCGTACGGCACGTTTCCCAGCGGGGTCGTCGCGATCGCGGCGCAGATCGACGGCGAGCGCGTGGGGTTGGCGGCGAGCAGCTTCGTCTCGGTGTCGATCGACCCGCCCCTCGTCGCCTTCTGCATCCAGAACACGTCCAGCACGTGGCCACGCCTGGCGGCGGCATCGCACCTCGGCATCAGCGTGCTCGGGGAAGCGCACGACGTCGCCGTGCGCACCCTGGCCGCCAAGACCGGCGATCGGTTCGCCGGGCTGACCACGCGCACCAGCGACGACGGCGCCGTGTTCGTCGAGGGCGCCTCGGCGTGGCTGGACACCACCGTCGAGCAGCAGATTCCGGCCGGTGACCACGCGATCGTGCTCCTGCGGATCCACGGTCTGGACGTGCACAGCGGCGTCGCCCCCATCGTGTTCCAGGGAAGTCGGTTCCGCCGCCTCGTCGAGTGAGCCCGGGCTCGTGGACTTTCGGTTAATCATCGTTTACCGTCTTGGTTAAGGGCGATTAACCGAGAGACGGTGGCACATGACGGTGAGGACGGGCGCGTACCGCGATGCGCACCTGGCGCTGGTCGACGACCTGCGGGCAGCGACGGAGAAGGCGGCGCGCGGCGGCAGCGAGAAGGCCCGGGCGCGTCACGTCGAGCGCGGCAAGTTGCTCCCGCGAGACCGCGTCGACACGCTGCTCGACGACGGCAGCCCGTTCCTCGAAGTCGCCCCGCTGGCCGCGAACGGGATGTACGACGACGCGTGCCCCGGCGCCGGCGTCGTCGCCGGGATCGGGCGGGTGGCCGGCCGCGAGGTGATGGTGGTGGCCAACGACGCCACGGTCAAGGGCGGCACCTACTACCCGATGACCGTCAAGAAGCACCTGCGTGCGCAGGAGATCGCGCTGCAGAACAGGCTGCCCTGCGTCTACCTGGTCGACTCCGGCGGCGCGTTCCTGCCCATGCAGGACGACGTGTTCCCCGACCGTGAGCACTTCGGCCGCATCTTCTACAACCAGGCGACCATGAGCGCGCAGGGCATCGCGCAGATCGCGGCCGTCATGGGCTCCTGCACCGCCGGCGGTGCCTACGTCCCCGCGATGAGCGACGAGGCCGTGATCGTGCGGAACCAGGGCACGATCTTCCTCGGTGGTCCGCCGTTGGTGAAGGCCGCGACCGGCGAGGTCGTCACCGCGGAGGAGCTCGGTGGCGGCGACGTGCACGCCAAGGTCTCCGGCGTGGCCGATCACCTCGCGGCCGACGACCGCGATGCGCTGCGCCGCGTCCGCGCGATCGTCGCCACGCTGGGGCCGAAGTCCGATACGCCGTGGGAGACCGTCGAGCCACGCCCGGCGGCCGACCAGACCGAGCTTTACGACGTCGTCCCGACCGATCCGCGCACGCCGTACGACGTGCACGAGGTCATCACCCGGTTGGTCGACGCCGGCGAGTTCGCGGAGTTCAAGGCCGAGTACGGCACGACGCTGGTGACGGGCTTCGCGCACATCGCGGGACACCCCGTCGGCATCGTCGCCAACAACGGTGTGCTGTTCGGCGAATCCGCCGTCAAGGGAGCACATTTCATCGAGCTGTGCGACAAGCGCAGCATCCCGTTGCTGTTCCTGCAGAACATCACCGGCTTCATGGTCGGCCGAGAGTACGAGGCCGGCGGCATCGCCAAGCACGGCGCCAAGATGGTCACCGCCGTCGCGTGCGCTCGGGTGCCGAAGCTGACCGTGGTCATCGGCGGCTCCTACGGCGCGGGCAACTACTCGATGTGCGGGCGCGCGTATTCACCTCGCTTCCTGTGGATGTGGCCGAACGCACGGATCTCCGTCATGGGCGGCGAACAGGCGGCGTCGGTCCTCGCCACCGTGCGCAGCGACCAGCACTCCGCATCGGGTGAGCCGTGGACCGAAGAGGACCAGGAGCGGTTCAAGGCCCCCATCCGCGCGCAGTACGAGGAGCAGGGCAACCCCTACCACTCGACCGCGCGGTTGTGGGACGACGGCATCATCGACCCGGCCGACACCAGAACCACACTGGCGCTGGCACTCTCGGTCTGCGCGGGCGCGCCCTTGCCGCCCGTGTCCTACGGCGTCTTCAGGATGTGACGGCAGCTATGACCCCCGACATCACCACCGTGCTCGTCGCCAACCGCGGCGAGATCGCCGTCCGCGTGTGTCGGACGTTGCGACGGCTGGGCATTCGTTCCGTCGCGGTGTACAGCGACGCCGACCGCGACGCCCTGCACGTGCGCGTCGCCGACACCGCGGTGCGGCTGGGCCCGGCCGCAGCGCGGGAGAGCTACCTGAACATCGACGCGGTGATCGACGCCGCGCGACGTAGCGGTGCCGACGCGATCCACCCCGGCTACGGATTCCTCTCGGAGAACGCCGAGTTCGCGGCGGCGTGCGATCGCGCGGGCATCGCGTTCGTCGGTCCGCCCGCCGGGGCGATCCGCACGATGGGCGACAAGATCACCGCCAAGAAGGCCGTGTCCGCGTTCGACGTCCCGGTCGTGCCCGGCATCGCCGAGCCGGGGCTGACCGACGACGAGCTGGTCGCCGCGGCACCGGAGATCGGCTTCCCGGTCCTGATCAAGCCGTCGGCCGGCGGCGGCGGCAAGGGCATGCACGTCGTCGAGTCGGCGGAGGCGCTGCGCCCGGCGCTCGAGCGAGCGCGGCGCGAGGCGGCGTCGTCGTTCGGGGACGACACGCTGTTCCTCGAGCGATTCGTGTTGTCCCCTCGGCACATCGAGGTCCAGGTGATGGCCGACGCACACGGGTCCGTCGTGCATCTGGGCGAGCGGGAATGCTCGCTGCAGCGTCGGCACCAGAAGGTGATCGAGGAAGCCCCGTCGCCGCTGCTCGACGAGGCCACCCGCGCTCGCATCGGCGAGGCGGCCTGCGCGACGGCCCGCAGTGTCGACTACGTCGGCGCCGGCACCGTGGAGTTCATCGTCTCGGCCGACGCGCCGGACGAGTTCTTCTTCATGGAGATGAACACCCGCCTGCAGGTGGAACATCCGGTGACCGAGGAGGTCACGGGACTCGACCTGGTCGAGCTGCAACTGCGCGTCGCCGCGGGCGAACCGCTGCCGATCACGCAGGAGGACGTCACCCTCACCGGCCACGCCGTCGAGGCACGCATCTACGCCGAGGATCCGGCGCGCGGGTTCCTGCCCACCGGCGGCACCGTCGTCGGGCTCGTGGAACCGTCCGGACCCGGTGTCCGCGTGGACTCCTCGCTGTCCGTCGGGTCCGTGGTGGGCAGCGACTACGACCCGATGCTGTCGAAGGTGATCGCCCGCGGCCGTGACCGCGCCGATGCCCTGCGGATCCTGACCCGCGCGCTGACGGACACCGCGGTGCTCGGCGTCGGGACCAACGTCGACTTCCTGACCTACCTTCTCGGCACCGACGACGTGATCGCCGGGCGGCTCGACACCGGGCTGCTCGACCGCGTCGTCCCCGACTACGCCGCCCCCGACGTCGCCGACGAGGCTCTGATCGCCGCGGCGACCTTCCGGTGGTCGTCGTCGTGGCCGACCGGCGAGGTCGATCCGTGGACCGTCCCGTCGGGATGGCGGGCGGGAGGACGTCGGGCGCCGATCACCGTGGTGGTCGACGACGGCGCCACGCGTCGCGTCGTGACCTTCTCCGGTACCCCGGACGACGCCGTCGTCTCGGTGGACGACGGACCGGAGCGCTCCGTGTCGGTGTCGGTGGCAGGAGACCGGGTCGGCGTCGTGCTCGACGGTCTCCGGTCGACCGTCACCGCGGTCTCCGACGCGGACTCCCTGTGGGTCACCGGTGCGGGCGGTGGCCGCCGGCTCCGGGTCGCCGCGGAGGTCGACCTCGCCGAGGCGGACGCGGCCGCGACGTCCGACGAGATCCGAAGCCCCATGCCCGGCACCGTGATCGCCACCCCGGTGGCCGACGGCGCCGAGGTTCGCGCCGGCGACGTGGTGGTGGTCGTCGAGGCGATGAAGATGGAACACGCACTCACGGCCCCGGCGGACGGTGTCGCTCGGGTCTTCGTCACCCGAGGCGACCAGGTCGCCGTCGACCAAGTTCTGGCGCAGCTGCGCACCGATACCACTCCCGATTCGACCGCCAAGGAGAACGCGGCATGACCGACCTGAGTACGGGCTCGTTGCCCGACGAGTACACCCAGCTGGCCAAGACGGTCCGCGACTTCGCCCGTACGGTCGTGGCACCCGTTGCGGCGCAGCATGATCGGGACCACACGTTCCCGTACGAGGTGGTGCGGGGCATGGCCGACATGGGCCTGTTCGGTCTGCCGTTTCCCGAGGAGTACGGCGGCATGGGCGGCGACTACTTCGCCCTCTGCCTGGCGCTCGAGGAACTGGGCAAGGTGGACCAGAGCGTCGCCATCACGCTGGAGGCCGGAGTGTCCCTGGGGGCGATGCCGGTGTACCGATTCGGTACAGAGGCACAGAAGCAGGAGTGGTTGCCGCGCTTGACGTCCGGCCACGCGCTGGGCGCCTTCGGCCTGACCGAGCCCGGAGCGGGCAGCGACGCCGGCGGAACGCGCACCACCGCCGTGCGGGACGGTGACTCCTGGGTCATCAACGGCTCCAAGCAGTTCATCACCAACTCGGGCACCGACATCACCGAGCTGGTCACTGTCACGGCGGTCACCGGGCGGGACGCGTCGGGCAAGGCGCAGATCTCGTCGATCCTCGTGCCCACGAGCACACCGGGATTCGAGGCCGGACCGGCCTACGACAAGGTGGGGTGGAACGCTTCCGACACCCACCCGCTGACGTTCACGGACGTGCGGGTGCCCGCCGAGAACCTGCTCGGCGAGGAAGGTCGCGGGTACGCCGGGTTCCTACGCATTCTCGACGAGGGTCGTATCGCGATCGCCGCACTGGCGGTCGGTGCCGCCCAGGGCTGCGTCGACGAGAGCGTGAAGTACGCCCGCGAGCGCGAGGCGTTCGGCACCGCGATCGGACGCAACCAAGCGATCGCGTTCAAGATCGCCCGCATGGAAGCCCGTGCCTACGCCGCCCGGACGGCCTACTACGACGCCGCCGCACTCATGTTGGCCGGCAAACCCTTCAAGAAGGAAGCGGCGATCGCCAAGCTCGTGGCGTCGGAGGCCGCGATGGACAACGCCCGCGACGCCACCCAGATCCACGGCGGCTACGGGTTCATGAACGAGTACGCGGTCGCACGGCACTACCGGGACAGCAAGATCCTCGAGATCGGCGAGGGCACCACCGAGGTGCAGCTGATGCTCATCGCCCGTCAGGTGGGGCTGTGACCGGCGAGCCGGTCCGGGTCGTCCAGCGCGGCCTGTGGTTCGACGAGATGGAGATCGGCACCGTCTACGAGCACCGGCCGGGGCGTACGATCACCGAGGCCGACAACGTCCTGTTCACCACGCTGACGATGAACACGCAGGCGCTGCACCTCGACGCCGCCTACGCCGCGGACACCACGTTCGGTGAGCGCCTGGTCAATTCGATGTTCACCCTCTCCACGCTGGTCGGACTGTCCGTGGCGCAGCTGACGCAGGGCACCATCGTCGCCAACCTCGGGTTCTCCGACATCGCGTTCCCCAAGCCGCTGTTCCACGGCGACACGCTGTACGCCGAGACGCTGATCGCGGCCAAGCGCGAGTCGTCGTCGCGGCCGGGAGAGGGCATCGTGACGTTCGAGCACACCGGGCGCAACCAGCACGGCGTCGTGGTGGCGACGGCCACGCGGAAGACGTTGGTGCGCCGGGAGCCGGGCGCGTGAGTGCCGGTCCGATGAGTCCCGTCTGGATGTTCTGTCCCGCCGACCGCCCCGAGCGGTACGCCAAGGCGGCTTCCGCGGCCGACGTGGTGATCCTCGACCTCGAGGACGCCGTCGCGCCCGCCGACAAGGAGTCCGCCCGGGCGGCGGTGATCGACACCCCGCTGGACCCGGCTCGGACCGTGGTGCGGGTGAACGCTCGGACCACCGACGAGTTCGCCGCGGACCTCGCGACCCTCGACCGCACGTCGTACCGCCGGGTGATGCTCCCCAAATGCGAGTCCGCCGAGGATGTTCGGGCTCTGGGCGGTCGCGAGGTAGTCGCGCTGATCGAGACCCCGCTGGGGGTGGTGCGGGCGGCCGAGGTCGCCGCGGCCGACGGGGTCGTGGCCGTGATGTGGGGTGCGGAGGATCTCATCGCGGCGCTCGGGGGCGAGTCCTCGCGCTGGGCCGACGGAACGTACCGGGACGTGGCGCAACACGCGCGGTCGTCGGTGCTGCTCGCGGCAAAGGCTTTCGGGCGAGCGGCGCTGGACTCGGTCTACCTCGACATCGCCGACCTCGACGGGCTCCGGGCGGAGACCGACGACGCCGTGGCCGTGGGGTTCGACGCCAAGGTAGCGCTCCACCCGACCCAGGCCGCGGTGATTCGGGAGTGCTTCACCCCGTCTCCGGCCCGACTCGACTGGGCGCGGCGGGTTCTCGCTGCCGCCGACACCGAGCGTGGGGTGTTCACCGTGGACGGGAAGATGGTCGATGCGCCGGTGATCCGGCACGCCGAGCGGGTGCTGCGGTCGGCGCCGCCCGAGGGGTGAGCGGGGCCGCGCAAGTTTCCGCCACCCTCACCGGTTGCAACCTGCGCGGGTGACCGGAAGCTGAGCGGGTGGGCCGTGGCTCGCACCTGCTCAGGTTCCCGCCACCCTCACCGGTTGCAGCTGCGGGACAGCGGACGTAGTGCCGCACAACGGCCCCGCACGCACCTCGGCCGCACCATTCCAGGAACGGTGCGGCCGAGGTGTGGGAGGAACGGACGAATCAGAATGCGGCTTCGTCGAGCTCCATCACGTCGTTGTCGAGATCGCTGAGGATCTGACGGGTGCTGGTGAGACGCGGCAGGATGTTCTTGGCGAAGAACGACGCCACGGCGACCTTGCCCTCGTAGAACGGCTTGTCCTTCTCGCTGGTGCCGTTGTCCAGCGCGGCGATGGCGATCTCGGACTGACGCAGCAGCAGCCAGCCGATCATCAGGTCACCGACGCTGAGCAGCAGACGCACGGAGCCGAGGCCCACCTTGTACAGCTCGGTGGGCTGCTCCTGCGCACCCATGAGGTGCTGGGTGAGCGTGGCCACCATGCCCTGGACGTCCTCGAGTGCGGTGTTCAGCAGGGCGCGCTCGCTCTTGAGGCGACCGTTGCCGGCCTCGCTGTCGATCCACGACTTGATCTGTCCGGCAACGTGAGCCAGCGCGACGCCGCGGTCACGGGCGATCTTCCGGAAGAAGAAGTCCTGTGCCTGAATGGCCGTGGTGCCCTCGTAGAGCGAGTCGATCTTGGCGTCGCGGATGTACTGCTCGATGGGGTAGTCCTGCAGGAAGCCGGACCCGCCGAGCGTCTGCAGGCTCTGCGCGAGCTGCTCGTACGCGACCTCGGAACCGACGCCCTTGACGATCGGCAGCAGCAGATCGTTCACGCGGTACGCGGTGTCCTTGTCCGCGCCCGAGACGTGCTGCGCCGCAGCCTCGTCCTGGTGGGCGGCGGTGTAGAGGTACACCGCACGCAGACCCTCGGCGTAGGCCTTCTGGGTCATGAGCGAACGACGGACGTCGGGGTGATGCGTGATGGTGACGCGCGGTGCGGCCTTGTCGGTCATCTGCGTCAGGTCCGCGCCCTGGACACGCTGCTTGGCGTAGTCCAGCGCGGTGAGATAGCCGGTGGACAGCGTCGAGATGGCCTTGGTACCCACCATCATTCGCGCGTGCTCGATGACGTCGAACATCTGCGCGATGCCGTTGTGGACGTCGCCGACCAGCCAGCCCTTGGCGGGAATGCCGTGGCCGCCGAGGGTCAGCTCGCACGTGGCGGAGACCTTCAGGCCCATCTTGTGCTCGACGTTGGTGACGAAGACGCCGTTGCGCTCGCCCAGTTCACCGGTTTCGGAATCGAAGTGGAACTTCGGGACGAAGAACAGCGACAGGCCCTTGGTGCCCGGCTTGCCGCCCTCGGGGCGAGCCAGAACCAAGTGGAAGATGTTCTCGAACATGTCGTCCGAGTCGGCCGAGGTGATGAAGCGCTTGACACCCTCGATGTGCCAGGTGCCGTCGTCCTGCTGAATGGCCTTGGTGCGGCCGGCGCCCACGTCGGATCCGGCGTCGGGCTCGGTGAGCACCATGGTGGCGCCCCAGTTGCGCTCGGAGGCGAACTGCGCCCAGCGCTTCTGCTCCTCGTTGCCGTTGTCGTAGAGGATCTGCGCGAAGCCGGGGCCGGCGGCGTACATGAACGCGGCGGGCTGGGAACCGAGCAGCATCTCCGCGACGGCCCAGAACACCTGGCGGGGGGCGGGCAGACCACCGAGCTCCTCGTCGAGGCCGAGGTGATCCCAACCGGCCTCCTGCAGAGCGCGGTAGGACTTCTTGAACGACTCCGGCAGCGTGACGGTGTGCGTCTCCGGGTCGAAGGTGGGCGGGTTGCGGTCCGCGTCGGCGAACGACTCGCCCAGCGGTCCCTCGGCGAGGCGACGGACCTCGACCAGCATCTCCCGGACCGTGTCGACGTCCAGGTCGCCGAAATCGCCGGACTCGAGCGTCTTGTCCAGGGCGAAGAGCTCGAACAGGTTGAACTCGAGGTCTCGCAGGTTGCTCTTGTAGTGACCCATGTGACTGCGTCTCCGTACTAGGTTGTGCGGTCCGCGCTCGGCCGGTACCGCCTTCGGTGAGCCCACCGGCGATGCTACTCGCCAGTAACTTGTCGCCATAGTACGCCGCCCGGAGGGCGCTGCCAACAGGGGATTACTCGCCGGTAACCGACGCCACGAGAACCGTATCGAGAGCGGTCGCGTCACCCACTCGTCGTGACATCGTCTGCGCCCGGCGAACGGTCGCGTCGCCGGGTAGGTCCGCGACGAGATCGTCTGGGGTGTAGAGGATCTCGACATCCGAGGGCCCCGGCGCGCCCGTCGTCGGATTGTCGGTGTGGTGACCGATCACGATGAGGATTCCCTCATGTTTCAGCGCCCCGATCGCGGCCTCCATCACGGCCCGTCGAGCGTCCGGCGGCAGGTGAAGATACGACGCGACGACGAGGTCGTACTCCCGCGGCGGAACGAGCGTCGTGACGTCCGCGTGGACCCAGCGGATGCGCTCGCGGATGGACCGCGTCGCGGTCGCGGCCACCGACGCCGCCCCGGACAGCGCCACGGCACTGAAGTCGACCGCGTCGACCTGCCACCCCCGCATCGCCAACCACAGAGCGTTGCGGCCGTGACCGCAGGCGAGGTCCAACGCCCGCCCGCGCGGACGTGAGGTGACGAACTCGACCAGGACGTCGTCGGGCGGCGACCCGGGCGACGGGGTCCGTCCGTCGTACTTCGCGTCCCAGGCGGCGGCGTCCATCAGGTCCAGATCTCGTCCGGATCCGCCGCGGTGCGGGCCGGGCCCTCCGGCTGCGTCGGCACGGTCCGCGAGAACCGCGGCGCCGGGGCGTGCTGGGTGATGCCATCGACGTCGACGAGGTTCTCGCGGGCCGCCATCTGCGGATGCGACGACGCCTCCCCGAACGTGAGCACCGGCGTCACGCACGCGTCGGTCCCGTCGAAGGTGGCGGCCCATTCGTCGCGGGTGCGGGAGGCGAAGACGTCGGTGAAAGTCGTGCGCAGCTCGGGCCACCGCGCGCGGTCGAGCTGGTGCGGCAGCGCGGTCGGGTCCAGGCCCAGACCCTGCAGGAGCGCCGCGTAGAACTGCGGCTCGAGCGCCCCCACCGCGACGTGCTTGCCGTCGGCGGTCTCGTACGTGTCGTAGAAGGGGGCGCCGGTGTCGAGGAGGTTCGCGCCGCGCTCGTCGGACCACATCCCGATGCCGCGCCAGCCCCAGATCATGTGCGACAGCGCCACGGTGCCGTCCACCATCGCGGCGTCGATCACCTGTCCGCGACCCGACGACGCCCGCTCCACCAGCGCCGCCAGAATGCCGGTGACCAGGAACATCGAGCCGCCACCGAAGTCGCCGACCATGTTCATCGGCGGCACCGGACGCTCGCCCTCCCGCCCGATCGCGTGCAGCACACCGGTCACGGAGATGTAGTTGATGTCGTGGCCGGCCGTCTGCGCCCACGGCCCGTCCTGACCCCATCCCGTCATGCGGCCGTAGATCAGGCGCGGGTTGCGGCCCGTCGTGTCCTCCGGCCCGAGGCCCATGCGCTCGGTCACGCCCGGCCGGAAGCCCTCGATCAGCACGTCGGCGCGATCCACCAGCTTCTGCACGCGGTCCAGGTCGGCGGGATCCTTGAGGTTGGCCTCGACGATGCGGCGGTTCCGGATCAGCGGATCGCCGGTGGAGCCCTCGCCGGGCAGGGCGCCCGCCCGCTGCACCCGCACCACGTCCGCGCCCAGATCGGCGAGGAGCGTCGCGGCATGCGGTCCCGGGCCGATGCCCGCGAGTTCGACGACCTTGATCCCGGCCAGAGGCCCACCTGAAGTCATGCGCCGACCCTAACGAGGCGCGGGAGCGGCAGCCGTGACCGGATCGTGCGGGTCGGGGGACCGAGTGGTCGTGGACCGCCCCCGTTCCGTCGCACCTGCGCAGGTTCCGGTCACCTGTACTGGTTGCAACCGGTGAGGTTGGCGGGAACCCGCGCAGGTGGGAAGTTGCTCCGGTTCCAGCAACCTGCTCCGGTTACAACCGAAGCAGGTTGCGGAAAGGGGAGCAGGTTCGTGGACCGGCCCTGTCCCGGCGAACCTGCGCAGGTTCCGGTCACCTGCACTGGTTGCAACCGGTGAGGTTGGCGGGAACCCGCGCAGGTGACCTCAGCGCGGAGGACACGGTGTGGTGTCCGCCATGCCCGATAGCATGCCTGCTGTGACGACACTCCGGCTCGGAACTCCGCTGTCCCCGTCCGCGACCAAGGTGATGCTGCTGGGCTCGGGTGAGCTGGGCAAGGAAGTGATCGTCGCGCTGCAGCGGCTCGGGGTCGAGGTGATCGCCGTCGATCGGTACGCCGACGCGCCCGGCCACCAGGTGGCGCACCGTGCCCACACGGTGAACATGAGTGATCCCGACGCGCTCCTGGCCGTGATCGACGCCGAGCAGCCGCATCTGATCGTCCCCGAGATCGAGGCCATCGCCACGGACGCGTTGGCCGTGGTCGAGCAGCGCGGCGTCACCACGGTGGTGCCGACGGCGCGCGCGACGCAGTTGACGATGAACCGGGAGGGCATTCGTCGCCTCGCGGCGGAGGAGTTGGGGTTGCCGACGTCCCCCTACGGTTTCGCCGACAGTGTCGACGAGGTGCGGGACGTGTTGTCTCGCACGGGCTTCCCTGCCGTGATCAAGCCGGTCATGTCGTCGTCGGGCAAGGGTCAGTCGGTGGTCCGAGGTGACGACGACGTCCAGGCGGCGTGGGATCACGCGCAGGCCGGCGGACGAGTGGCGCTGGGCCGGGTGATCGTGGAGGGCTTCGTCGACTTCGACTACGAGATCACGCAACTCACGGTGCGCGCCTCCGACGAGTCCGGCGAGATCGAGACGTACTTCTGCGAGCCGATCGGCCACCTGCAGGAGTCCGGGGACTACGTCGAGTCCTGGCAGCCGCAGCCGATGTCGCCGGTTGCCCTGGAGGCGTCGCGCGAGGTGGCCCGCACCATCACGACGGCCCTCGGCGGGCGTGGTGTGTTCGGTGTCGAACTGTTCGTGCAGGGCGACGACGTCTATTTCTCCGAGGTCAGCCCGAGGCCGCACGACACCGGCCTGGTCACGTTGGGGACGCAGCGGCTGTCGGAGTTCGAGCTGCACGCCCGCGCGATTCTGGGCCTCCCCGTGGACACCTCGCTCCGGTCGCCCGGCGCGTCGGCCGTGATCTACGGCGGCCTCGACGAGGTCGGCATCGCGTTCGAGGGTGTCGACGACGCGCTGCGGGTCCCCGAGTCCGACGTGCGACTGTTCGGCAAGCCGGAGAGCTTCGCGCGGCGCCGGATGGGCGTCGCGTACGCCACGGCCGCGGACGTCGAGACCGCGCGGGAGCGTGCGCGCACCGCGGCGAGTCGGGTGCGGCCGGTCTCGGCGACGTGAGCGATCCGTCGTGAGTCCCGCCGGCGAGCTGCTCGTCGGGCTGGCGATCCTCGTCGGCCTGATCGGCGTCGTCGTGCCCGTCCTGCCGGGGGTACTGCTCATTCTCGCCGCCATCGGTGTGTGGGCGTTCGTCACCGCAACGACGACGGCCTGGACGGCGTTCGGGGTGGCCGCTGCGGTGCTGGTGGTGTCGGGCGTCGTGAAGTACCTGTGGCCGGGTCGACGCCTGCGGGACGCCGGGGTGCCGACCCGTTCGATCGTCGTCGGCGGACTGGTCGGCATCGTCGGGTTCGTCGTCGTCCCGGTGGTGGGGCTGTTCCTCGGTTTCCCGCTGGGGGTGTTCCTGGCGGAGCTGCCCCGCCGCCGCACGGCGGGGATGGCCTGGCGGTCCTCGGTGCACGCGACGAAGGCGGTGGGCCTGTCGATCCTGGTCGAACTGTTCGGGGCGCTCCTCGCCGCCGGCACCTGGTTGCTCGCCGTCCTGCTCTGACGTTCGGCTCTTCCGTCCGGCCGCGCCACGCGCGACCATCGAGTCATGACCTCGACCGCGTCACCGCACCGCCGTGCATCCCGCGACGTCGTTCTCCTCCCCGGCCATTGGCTCGGCGCGTGGGCGTGGGACGAGGTGGTCGCCGCCCTCACCGATCTGGGCACTCGGGCGTGGCCGATCACGCTGCCGGGGCTCGACCCCGACGACGACCTCCGCGCGTCGAGAACCCTCGACGATCAGGCCGCGGCCATCGAGGAGTGCCTCGCGCGGGCGGGTGAGGGCCGGGCGGCGGTCCTGGTCGCGCACAGCGGGGCGAACGCTCCCGCCTGCCTGGTTCTCGATCGGCGCCCGGAGCTGATCCATCGGATGGTGTGGGTCGACTCGGGGCCGGTGACGTCCGGCAGCGCCGCCGACCCCGCCGCGGAGGGCGACCGAGCGTTGCCGCCGTTCGACGTTCTGGGGCAGCAGGCCAGTCTCGAGGGGGTGAGCGCGGAGGCACTGGCTCGCTTTCGGGCGGATGCCGTGGACCACCCGGCGACGACCCTGCGGCAGGCCGTGCATCTGACGAACGACGCGCGACGCCGCACGCCGACCACCATGGTGTGCTGCTCGATTCGCAGCGAGCGGATGATGGAGCTCGCCCGTGCGGGCCACCCCATGTTCGCCGAGGTCGCGCACCTCGAGAACCTGGAGCTGGTCGATCTCCCGACGGGGCACTGGCCCCTGTGGAGTCGTCCCGCCGACCTCGCCCGCATCCTGCACGACGTGGCGACGGCGGACTGACCCGCGCCGATTCCCGCGCCGATTCCGGCGCCGATCCCCGGGCAGCGGCCCTACCGCTGCCGGTACCAGGCCCGGGCGTTGCCCACCAGCACCGCTTGCAGGTCACCGCCGACGGCCTCGGCGACGAGGTCGAGGTCCGCCGGCTCGAAGCGTCGGCGAGCCCGAGTGCCGGGCAGGTCGGAGCCGAACATGAGGGCGTCGGGACTCACCGCGTGGATGCGGCGCATCGCGGACACCGGATCGTGATCGATGCGGCCGAACGCCGACGCCTTGACCCGCGCTCCCCGGTCGACCAGCTCGAGCAGGTACGGCATGGCGTCCTCGGACATCCCGAGGTGGTCGATGCTCACCGCGGGCAGCTTCGACATCACGGGTTCGAGCGTGCGGAGCAGGCCCGCGTCGACGTAGAACTCGGCGTGCCACCCGGCGACCGCGTGGGCGCGGACGGCCTGGCGGGTCATGGTCGACAGGTCCGACACCCCGCGCCGGAGGTGGAAGCGCAGGGCGCGGACCCCGGCGCGGTCGAGGGTCGCGATGTCGTCGTCGGTGGCGTCGTCGCTCAGGTGCACCACCCCCACCCAGCCCGGCCCGAGCTCGTCCAGCGCGGACCTCAGGAACGTCGTGTCCTTCGACTGGAAGGTGCCGGACACCACGGCGCCACCGGTCACCCCCAGGCCGTCGACGTCGGCGAGGTAGTCCGCCACCGTGTACGACTCCGGTTGGTAGGTCTCGTTGTTCACCAACGGAAATCGGGGATCTCTGATGTGGACGTGGCTGTCGAACACGTCTGTCAGGATGCCTCACAGAAGCTTACGGCGTACGACCCACCGCGGGTGGTGGACGAGATTCGAGGAGATTCATGAAAGCCGAACCGACGATCGTGCTGGAGGGCTACACCTACTTCGAGTGCCCGCGGTGGCACGACGGGCGCATCTGGGTGTCCGACTTCTACACCGGGCAGGTGCTGTCCGCGACCGAGGCCGGCGACGACGTCCGGGTGGAGGCGGAGGTGCCGGAGCAGCCGTCGGGCCTCGGGTGGCTGCCCGACGGTCGACTGCTGGTGGTGTCGATGCGGGACCGGAAGGTCCTGCGCCGGGAGAACGACGGCAGCCTCGTCGTGCACGCGGACCTGTCGGCGCACGCGACCGGCCACGCCAACGACATGCACGTCGACGCCGACGGCCGCGCGTACGTGGGCAACTTCGGCTTCGATCTGATGAACCTCGCCCCGATCGAGACGGCGTCGCTCCTGCGCGTCGAGCCCGACGGCTCGGTCCACGAGGACGCCACGGACCTGCACTTCCCCAACGGCATGGCGGTGACCGCCGACGGCGACCTGCTGGTCGACGAAACCCTCGGCAACCGCATCTCCGCGTTCCGGATCGGCGCCGACGGTGTGCTCGGCCCGCGTCGGGACTGGGCGGTGTTGGGTCCGATGCCGCAGTCGACCGACATGGCGACGGGGATCGGTGAGGTGGTGGTGGCGCCCGACGGCTGCGCGCTGGGACCGGACGGCACGCTGTGGGCGGCCGACGCGCTGAACCAGCGCATCGTGCAGATTCGCGAGGGCGAGGGCGTGGTGGACGAGCTGACCTTCGACACCGGTGTCTTCGCCTGTGGGTTCGGTGGATCCGATGGGCGCACGCTGTTCGCGTGCGCCGCACCGGATTTCAACGAACACGCTCGCAAGGAGGAGCGTGAGGGACGCCTGCTGGCGGTCCGGTTCTAGATCTTGTCGGGCTCGCTGGCGCGGAGCATGTCCTCGCGCTCGACGACCTTGACCCGCTCGCGGCCCTGGGGCTCACCCAGGCTGCGCTCGTGGGCGTCGAGCCGGTACCAGCCGTCCCATGTGGTGAACGGAATGTTCTTCGACTCGAGGAACGCCGTGACCGCGTCTTCGGCGGGCTCCTCCGCGCCGGCGAACGACGGCGCGTCGGCCAGCAGGTTGGCGACGGTCTCGTTGGCGTCGCCCTTGGTGTGGCCGATGAGGCCCACCGGGCCGCGCTTGATCCAGCCGGTGACGTAGGTGGACGGGAACGGCGTGCCGTCGTTGTTCAGCACGCGGCCGGCCTCGTTGGGAATGGTGCCCGCGAGCTCGTCGAACGGCAGGTCGGCGATGTTCTGCGACAGGTAGCCGACGGCGCGGTACACGGCCTGGACGTCCCAGTCGGTGTACTTGCCGGTGCCCTTGACGTTGCCGGTGCCGTCGAGCTCGGTGCGCTCGGTGCGCAGTCCGACCACCTTGCCGTCCTCGCCGAGCACCTCGTGCGGGGACTCGAAGAAGTGCAGGAACAGCTTGTGCGGGCGGTCGCCCTGGTCCCGGATGGCCCAGTCCTGCAGGGTGTTGGCCACCATGTCGACCTGCTTGGACTCGCGGCGAGCCTTCTCCGAGCCCTCGTCGTAGTCGATGTCCTCGGGCGCGACGATGACCTCGATGTTGGGCGAGTGGTCGAGCTCGCGCAGCTCGAGCGGGGTGAACTTGGCCTGCGCGGGACCGCGGCGGCCGAACACGTGCACCTCGACGGCCTTGTTGGCCTTGAGGCCCTCGTACACGTTGGCCGGGATCTCCGTGGGGAGCAGCTCGTCGCCGGTCTTGGCGAGCACGCGGGCGACGTCCAGGGCGACGTTGCCGACGCCGAGCACGGCGACCTTCTCCGCCTCGAGCGGCCAGGTGCGCGGGACGTCGGGATGACCGTCGTACCAGGAGACGAAGTCCGCGGCGCCGTAGCTGCCGTCGAGGTCGATTCCGGGGATCTTCAGGTCACGGTCGGCGTTGGCGCCGGTGGAGAAGACGACCGCGTCGTAGAAGCGGCGCAGCGTCGGCAGGTCGATGTCGGTGCCGTAGTCGATGTTGCCCAGCAGGCGTACCTGCGGCTTGTCGAGGACCTTGTGCAGCGCGGTGATGATGCCCTTGATGCGCGGGTGATCCGGCGCGACGCCGTAGCGGATCAGGCCGAAGGGGGCGGGCATGCGCTCGAAGAGGTCGATGCTCACGCCGGGACCGGACACGTTGTGGTCCGACTTCATCAGGGCATCGGCGGCGTAGATTCCGGCCGGGCCGGCGCCCACGATGGCCACACGAAGCGGGCGGGTCTGGTCAGTCATCAGCGTGGATCTACCTCACGGTCGAACGGGGCGGACAGCTCAGCATAAATGAACAGGTGGGGGCCGCGGTGCGCCAGGTCAGCGGCAGGGAGGGGGCATCGAACACCCGGCACGACGTTGTGAAGGTGGCCAGTGGTGGCCACGGGCCGGGTCTCGCCGGGTGAGAAGATCTCGACCATGAGCACACCCGAGCCCGAACCCGCCGGCCGCTCCACCGCTCTCCCGTTCGTCGCGGCGGCCGCAGTGGTCGCCGTGGTGGCGATCGTCGTCGCCGTGTTGTCGCTGACCCGCTCGCCCGAGGACAACGTGAGCGAGAACCAGCGGGTGGGCACGGTGGTCGCGGAGTACGTGGAGGCCGCCGGGCAGAACGACGGCGACCGGCTGGCCTCCCTGCAGTGCGCCGGCATCGTGAACGCGCCGCTGCGCGACGCCGAGTCGGTCGACCTGGACACCATCGACGAGGTGCGGGTGAACGGTGACACCGCCGAGGTGGACGTCACCGTCACCCTCGACGGCAGCGAGCAGACCCTCACCTGGAACGCCGTGCGCCAGGACGAGGCCTGGAAGATCTGCAGCAGCTGAGGTCCGCCCCCGGCTCAGGGCTCCGCGAGTTCCGCCCGCTGCGCGGCCAACCCGCCCTGTGTGCGCAGCGGAATCTCCTTGTGGAACAGGTTGATGACGAACCCGACGGCCAGGAGCACGCCGGCCGCGACGAACACCTGATCCATCGCGTCGGAGAAGCCGATGCGGAAGGGGTCACCGAGCGCCGTCGGCAGCTTCTGGATGAACGACGTGTCCTCGAGGACGCCGCCGGCCGCCGACCCGTCGCCCGACGCCAGTCCCCGCGCCAGCCCGGCGACCGTCGGGTCGCTGCTCTGTGCGGCCTCGCCGACGGCGGTCCGGAACTCGGGCGTCGCGGCGGCCTGGATCAGCGCGTCGCGAATGGTGTCGGTGACGCGGGAGAACAACAGCGACAGGAACGCCGCGACACCGATGGTGCCGCCGATCTGGCGGAAGAACGTGGCCGACGACGTCGAGACGCCCATGTCCTGCGGCGGCAGCGAGTTCTGGATGGCGAGGGTGAGCGGCTGCATCAGGTTGCCCAGCCCGAAGCCGAACCCGAACATCGCGAGCATGATCGCCCACAGCGGGGTGTCGAACCGGATGAACGAGAACGCGAACATGCAGACCGTCATCAGGGTGGTGCCGATGATCGGGTACGGGCGGTAGTGCCCGGTCCGCGAGATCATCTGCCCGGAGAAGACCGAGGCGATCATGATGCCCAGCACCAACGGCAGCATCTGGAACCCGGCGAGCGTCGGCGACGATCCCTTGACCACCTGCAGGTACTGCGGCAGCAGGGTGATGCCACCGAACATCGCGGCGCCGGTGACCACCGACAGCAGCAGTCCGATGCTGAACGTCGAGTTGCGGAAGAACCGCATGGGGATCAGGGCGTTCGACTTCATCCGGACCTCGACCGCGATGAACGCGGCGATGCCGAGCGCGCCGACGACGTAACAGATCACCGCCCGGCCGGAGCCCCAGCCCCAGACGCGGCCCTGCTCGGCGATGATGAGCAGCGGCACCAGACCGACCGCGAGCGCGGCGGCGCCGCCCCAGTCGACGACGGCGTTCCCGCGCCGCGGCGGCAGGTTCAGGACCTTGGCGACGACGAACAACGCGACGACGCCGATGGGCACGTTGACGAAGAACACCCACCGCCAGCCGGTGATCGAGAGGATCTCGTCGGCGCCGGAGAGCACGCCGCCGATGACCGGACCGAGCACGCTCGACGTGCCGAACACGGCGAGGAAGTAGCCCTGGTACTTGGCGCGTTCGCGCGGCGGGACGATGTCGCCGACGATGGTCAACGCCAGCGAGAACAGGCCGCCGGCGCCGAGGCCCTGCACGGCGCGGAACGCGGCCAGTTGGTACATCGACGTCGCGAAGCCGCAGAGCGCCGACCCGATCACGAAGATCGTGATGGCGGCGAGGAAGAACTGCTTGCGGCCGTAGAGGTCGGACAGCTTGCCGTAGAGCGGGGTCGAGATCGTGGCGGTGATGAGGTACGCGGTGGTGACCCACGCCTGGATCGAGAACCCCTGGAGGTCGTCGGCGATGGTGCGGATCGACGTCGAGACGATCGTCTGATCCAGCGCCGCGAGGAACATTCCGAGCATCAGCCCGGAGATGACGGTCAGAATTTGTTTGTGCGTGAAGTCGGTCCCGGTGGAATCCTGCGCCGACGCGGTGGCTTCGCTCCCCGGAGCAGTGGTGTCGCTCATCGGCACATCTTGCCCTCATAACGTCCTGCGCTGCGACTATGCGACAAATCGGGCACGAAGCCCTGTGTGCGAAACTGGGGCCGTGAGCTACGCAGGAGACATCACGCCCGAGCAGGCCTGGGAGATGCTGGCCTCGGATCCGAACGCGTCGTTGGTCGACGTCCGCACGCACGCGGAGTGGACGTACGTCGGTGTGCCGGACACCTCGTCGCTGAACAAGCGCACCGCCTTCGTCGAGTGGGTGAGCTACCCCGACGGCCGCCCGAACGAGCACTTCGTCGAGCAGCTGCGCGCGTCCGGGGTCGAGTCCGGCCCGGTGGTCTTCCTGTGTCGCTCCGGGCAGCGGTCCATCGGCGCCGCGGAGGCGGCGACGGCTGCCGGGATCGCACCGGCCTACAACGTGCTCGACGGCTTCGAGGGCGCGACCGACGAGGACGGGCACCGTGGCGGTGCCGGGTGGCGTGCGGTCGGCCTCGCGTGGCGGCAGAAGTGATCCCTCGTGGCGGTGGATTTTCCAAGCCCCTTCCCGACGGCGTGGGCCCCGGCACCCTGGGGGTGCGCGGCGGGCTGAACCGGTCCGGGTTCGAGGAGAACGCCGAGGCGCTCTACCTCACGTCGGGCTTCGTCTACGAGAGCGCGGAGGCGGCCGAGCAGGCCTTCACCGGCGACGTCGATCATTTCGTCTACTCGCGGTACGGCAACCCGACGGTGTCGATGTTCGAGGAGCGCATCCGGCTGCTCGACGGCGCGGAGGCGGCGTTCGCGACGTCGTCCGGCATGTCGGCCGTGTTCACCGCACTCGGCGCGCTGCTGAAGGCCGGGGACCGGCTGGTGGCGGCCCGCAGTCTCTTCGGGTCGTGCTTCGTGGTGTGCAACGAGATCCTGCCGCGCTGGGGTGTGGAGACGGTCTTCGTCGACGGTGAGGATCTCGACCAGTGGGAGCAGGCGCTGTCGGTGCCCACCACGGCCGTGTTCTTCGAGACGCCGTCGAACCCGATGCAGTCGCTGGTGGACGTCCGGCGGGTGGTCGAGCTGGCCCACGCCGCGGGCGCACAGGTGGTGCTGGACAACGTCTTCGCGACGCCGATCCTCCAGCGGAGCTTCGACCTCGGCGCCGACGTGGTGGTCTACTCCGGCACCAAGCACATCGACGGTCAGGGCCGCGTGCTCGGCGGTGCGATCCTGGGCTCGCAGGACTACATCGACGGCCCGGTCCAGAAGCTCATGCGGCACACCGGCCCGGCGCTGAGCCCGTTCAACGCCTGGACCCTGCTCAAGGGCCTCGAGACGATGGCCCTACGCGTGCAACGGATGACGGCGTCCGCGTTGGCCGTGGCGGAGTTCCTGGAGACGCAACCCGGCATTCGTTGGGTCCGGTATCCCTACCTCGAGTCACACCCGCAGCACGAGCTGGCGATGGCGCAGATGTCCGGCGGCGGCACCGTGGTCACGTTCGAGCTCGAGGGCGGCAAGGAGCGGGCGTTCCAGTTCCTCAACGGGTTGCGCATCGTCGACATCTCGAACAACCTCGGCGACGCCAAGACCATGACGACGCACCCGGCCACGACGACCCACCGGTCCATGGGACCGGAAGGCCGTGCAGCCGTGGGGATCACGGACGGCGTGGTCCGCATCTCCGTCGGCCTCGAGGACGTGGCGGACCTGCTCGGTGACATCGAGGGCGCACTGACCCGATAGCGGCGGCGCGGCGCTCGCGCGTCCGATCAGGCGAGGCCGAACGGCGCGAGCACCGTCGCGAACTTCGCGGTGGTCTCGTCGAGTTCGGCGTCGGGGTCGGAGTCGGCGACGATGCCGCCGCCGGCCGTCGCGACACCGCTCTTCCCGTCGGCCGCGATGTCCAGGCAGCGAATGGCCACCATCCACTCGCCGTCGCCCGCGGCGTCGCACCACCCGACGGCACCGGCGTAGAAGTCGCGGCTGCGGCCCGACTCGACCAGGTCGATGGTGCGCAGGGCCAGATCGGTGGGGCTGCCCGCGACGGCAGGTGTCGGGTGCAGGGCCAACGCGAGATCCAGTGCGGTCGTGGCGGAGTCACGCAGAGTGCCGGTGATCGGGGTCGCGAGGTGCCACACCGCCGGCGTCCCGATGAGGGTGGGCTCGTCGGGAACGTCGAGGTCGTCGCACAGCGGGGCGAGCGCGGCGGCGATGGCGTCCACCACGTACCGGTGCTCCTCGAGATTCTTGGCGCTGGCCAGCAGAGCCTCGCCGGCCGCGCGGTCGGCCTCGGGATCGGCACTGCGCGGAGCGGTTCCGGCGAAGGGGCGACACACCACCTCCCGTCCGGTGCGGCGGACCAACAGCTCCGGTGACGCACCGACGAGGTGACGCCCGAAGTACGGGCCACCCGCCGCGGTGAGGTCGACGCAGAACCCGTTGTGGCCGGGATTGGCCGCGATCAGACCGTCCGCCAACACGATCGGGTCCAGCGGGCGGTCGAAGACCAGGGTGATCGAGCGGGCCAGGACCACCTTGCGCAGTGCCCCGCCGGGGTGCCGCAGGATGGTCAGTGCCCGGCGCACCCGGTCGACGTGCTTCTCCGGCGGCGGGTTCCGCGAGGCGATCACCGCCCCCGGCAGGTCGAGGTCGTCGGCGGGGACGCGGGGCTCGTCGTACCGCTCGAACGTGACCGGCTCCACCAGCGCGCACAGCGTGGCGGCGTCGAATCCGAACGCCCCGACCAGAACCGACGCATCACCGTCGGCGAGTGCCTCGCGTGCGTCGTCGACGTGATCGAACGACTGCCGTGCGCCCGACGCCACCACGCTGCGGTCGGGACGGGAGTAGAGAAAGGTCATCCGAACGGAGTCTCCGTGTGGCCCACCAGGTCCGCGACCGACTCGATGACCCGCGTCGGCCGGAACGGATACATCTCCACCGACGCGCGCGTCGAGATGCCGGTGAGCACCAGGATGGTCTGCAGTCCCGCCTCGAGCCCGGACACCACGTCGGTGTCCATGCGGTCGCCGATCATGAGTGTGTTCTCCGAGTGCGCGCCGATCGCGCGCAGGGCCGAGCGCATCATGAGCGCGTTCGGCTTGCCCACGTAGTACGGCTCGCGCCCGGTGGCCCGCGTGATCAGGGCGGCCACGGACCCGGTCGCCGGGAGCGAGCCGTCCCGCGACGGACCGGTCGCGTCGGGGTTGGTCGCGATGAAACGTGCGCCGCGCTCGACCAGGCGGATCGCCGTCGTGATCGCCTCGAACGAGTACGTGCGCGTCTCCCCGAGCACCACGTAGTCCGGGTCGATGTCGGTGATGATGTAGCCGATGTCGTGCAGTGCCGTCGTCAAGCCCGATTCGCCCACCACGTACGCCGTTCCACCCGGCCGCTGGTTGTGCAGGAACGTCGCGGTCGCCAGCGCGGACGTCCAGATCGATTCCTCGGGAATCTCGAGGCCCGTCCGGCGCAGGCGCGCCTGCAGATCGCGACGCGTGCGAATCGAGTTGTTGGTCAGCACGATGAACGGCGTGCCCGTGTCCTGCAGCTCCTGCAGGAAGCGGTCGGCGCCCGGGACGAGGTGCTCCTCGTGGACCAGGACGCCGTCCATGTCCATGAGGTAGGTCCACCGGTGGTCGGCTGGGTTCGCGGTCACGCAGTCCATTCTGCCCCGTCGTGGACGGGGAGCACCGCGGACCTAGGCTGGCTCCATGGTCGAGATCCGCCTCCTGCGCACCCCCGACGAGCTGCTCGCCTCCCAGCAGGTGTTCCGCGCCGCGATGGTGGGCCTGCCGGGGCTGCCGGTCACCCGCGAGGTCGTGACCACCCTGCGCGAACCGGGCCTGACCTACGGCGCGTACGACGAGTCGACCCTCGTCGGAACGACCGATGCCGGCATCGGCACCCTCACCCTCCCCGGCGGCGCCGCCGTGTCGCACCTCGCCGTCACCCACGTCGGCGTGCTGCCGACCCACACGCGTCGCGGCATCGTCTCCGCCCTGCTGCGCCGCCAGCTGCGTGACGCGCGGGACGCGGGCCACGTCGTCGCCACGCTGCGGGCGTCGGAGGCCGTCATCTACGGGCGGTACGGGTACGGCGTCGCGACGTCGTCGCTCCGGGCCGAGGTGATCACCGCCCGCGCGCGGCTGCGCGACGGCGTGACGACGTCGGGAACCACTCGTCTGATCGATCGCGACGGGGCGCTCGATCGGCAGGCCGCGATCGTCGACGAGAACCCCTCGGCCCGGCCGGGTTTCGTCTCGCGGCTGCCGATCTGGTGGGCAGCCCACCGACTGCGCGAGGACGACGAGCCGGTGTGGATCGCGGTGCACTCCACCGACGGACGCGACGACGGCTACGTGCGCTATCGCCCGGCGGACCCGTCACAGTGGTGGTCGGGCGCCGACCGACGCGTCGTCGTCGACGACCTACACGCGCCCACCGACGCGGTCTTCGCCGACCTGCTGCGGTTCCTGCTCCGACTCGACCTGGTGGACCGCATCACGTTCCCCGCGTTGCCCGTCGACACCGTGTTGCCGCTGCTGGTCCACGACCGCCGCTCCGTGCGGCTGCAGTCGACCTCGGACGAGACGTGGCTCCGGATCCTCGACGTCGACGCCGCCCTCGCCACCCGCACGTACGGCGCGGGGCCGTCCGTCACCATCACCGTCGACGACGACGATCTGCCCGAGAACGCCGGAACGGTCGAGGTGGGTCCGGACGGGGTCCACCGGGTCGACGGGTCCGGCGCGCTGCGGGTGCACGTCCGCGACCTGGCGGCCGTGCTGCTCGGCGGGACGTCGTGGCGCTCGCTCGCGGTGGCCGGGCTGGTGACCGGGGACGCGGCGGCGACGGCCGCGGCCGACACGCTCTTCACGACCGAGCTCGCCCCGTTCGCCGGGGTCGGATTCTGACCCGCGGGCCCCGTGCGGCCCGACACAGCACTGCACTACCCGGGAGGCCGTCATGACCGCTCTGCCCGTCCTCGACCTGTCCACGGCGGACGAGAATCCCACCGCGTTCCGGACCGCGCTGCGTGAGGCGACCCACCGCGACGGCTTCTTCTACCTGGCCGGTCACGGCCTCGACCCCGCCGTCGGGGCCGAGCTGATCGCTCTGGCGCGGCGGTTCTTCGCGCTCCCGGACGAGGCGAAAGCGGAGATCGACCACCTCGAGTCGCCGCACTTCCGCGGCTACAGCCGGGTGGGTGGTGAGCTGACGGGCGGCGCCGTCGACTGGCGCGAGCAGATCGACGTCGGCCCGGAGCGTGACGCGATTCCCGGCGCACAGGGGTACTGGAACCTGCAGGGCCCCAACCGATGGCCGTCCGCGCTGCCCGAGCTGCGCCCGGCCGTCGAGCAGTGGGATGCCGCGCTGTCCGCGCTCGGGGCCCGGTTGTTGCGGCACTGGGCGGCGTCGCTCGGTGCTGCGGAGGACACGTTCGACGCGGCGTTCGTCCAGCCCGCGACGCTCATCAAGATCGTGCGGTACCCCGGCACCCGCGAGAACCCGCAAGGGGTGGGGGCGCACAAGGATTCGGGGGTGCTGACCCTGCTCCTGCTCGAGGAGGGCTCGACCGGACTGCAGGTGGAACGCGAGGACGGCACGTGGATCGACGCGCCACCGGTGCCGGGCACCTTCGTCGTCAACATCGGCGAACTGCTCGAGGTGGCCACCGGGGGCTACCTGCGGGCGACGCGGCATCGGGTGGTCGCGCCGGAGCCGGGACAGGACCGCATCTCCGTGCCGTACTTCTACAACCCGGCCCTCGACGCCCGAATCCCGGTGCTCGACCTCCCCGCCGAGTTCGCCGCGGAATCCCGTGGTGTGGAGGCGGATCCGGACAACCCCATCTTCTCCACGTACGGGGAGAACGCGTGGAAGTCGCGGACGCGGGCGCATCCGGACGTCGCGGCGCGGCACCATGGCATCGTCGCGGCGCGACACCATGGAATCGTCGCGGCGGCCCGCGAGCACGGCATCACGTCTCGATGAGTCGGGTGCCGCGCAACTCGTAGGACTTCAGCGCCCAGTACCCGCCGAAGGTGACCACGGCGACGGCCTCGACCACCAGCACCGCCAGCGCACCCTGACCGAAGAGCAGGACGAGGCCCAACGCGACGAGCGGGGCGATCACCACCACGAACGCCACCACACGGTAGGCGGTGCGGTAGCGGCGGATGCGCCGCGCGGAGTCGTCGGACGAACCGAGGGTGTCGTCGGCGCACCACCACACGGACGCGGCGAAGGTGACGAAGAACCCCACCGCCGCCGCGGCGTGCACCGCCATCCGGAGACCGAACGCCTCGTCGCCGGGCGGGTCCGTCGGCACCAGCGCGACGACGACGAGCAGGGTGCCGGCGACGTTGAGCAGCCGGTTCTCGAGCGGGCCGTAACCGCGGTAGCAGATGAGGGTGATGCCGGTGCCGACGAGCGCGCCCACGAAGACGTCCCGCGCCGGGCTCCAGTAGTACTCGCTGATCGAGCCGAGGACGGGTAGCGCGGGGTCGGCCAGCGACCAGCCGATCAGCACCACCGGCAGTCCCACCGCCAGGATCGTCATGGCCGCGCGCAGGGCGAAGTAGGTGCCGACGATCTGTTCGGCGAGCTCGTCGGTGCGGGCGGAGCCGGGCGGGGTGGCCATGGCTCGACCCTAGGCGCGCATCGGTGCTGCGGGAGTGCACACAACCTCGCCGGATCGGCGGGAACCGGTCGTTCTCACGCGGCTGTGTGCTTCCGCGCATGGTCCCTGCTGCCGGGCCGGACGCCGGAGCGCCTACATTCGAGGACGGCAGAGGTGGTCGACGGAGCGAGGAGTGCGGCGTGGCACGGGAACTGAAGTTGGGATACAAGGCGTCCGCCGAGCAGTTCGGGCCGCGTGAGCTGGTGGAGCTCGGCGTCGCGGCGGAGGCCGCCGGAATGGACTCCGCCACGGTCAGCGACCACTTCCAGCCGTGGCGTCACGAGGGCGGGCACGCGCCGTTCTCGCTCGCCTGGATGACGGCGGTGGGCGAGCGCACCGAGCGCCTGCAGCTCGGTACCTCGGTGATGACCCCGACCTTCCGCTACAACCCCGCGGTGATCGCGCAGGCGTTCGCCACCATGGCCTGCCTGTACCCGAACCGCATCTTCCTCGGCGTCGGTACCGGCGAGGCCCTCAACGAGATCGCCACCGGCTTCTCCGGCGAGTGGCCCGAGTTCAAGGAGCGGTTCGCGCGGCTGCGCGAAGCGGTCTCGCTCATGCGTGAGCTGTGGCTCGGCGACCGCGTCGACTTCGACGGCGAGTACTACCGCACGTCCGGCGCCTCGATCTACGACGTGCCCGAGGGCGGCGTCCCCGTCTACGTCGCGGCGGGCGGTCCGGTGGTCGCGCGCTACGCCGGCCGGGCGGGCGACGGATTCATCTGCACCTCCGGTAAGGGCATGGAGCTCTACACCGACAAGCTGCTGCCCGCGGTGGCGGAGGGTGCCGAGAAGAAGGAGCGGTCGGTCGACGAGATCGACCACATGATCGAGATCAAGATCTCCTACGACACCGACCCCGACGCCGCACTGGAGAACACGCGGTTCTGGGCGCCACTGTCGCTGACGCCGGAGCAGAAGCACTCCATCGACGATCCGATCGAGATGGAGAAGGCGGCCGACGAGCTGCCGATCGAGCAGGTGGCCAAGCGGTGGATCGTCGCGTCCGATCCGGACGAGGCCGTCGAGAAGGTGAAGCAGTACGTCGACGCGGGCCTGAACCACCTGGTCTTCCACGCGCCGGGACACGATCAGCGCCGTTTCCTGGAGTTGTTCCGGACCGACCTCGAGCCCCGACTGCGCCGACTCGGCTGAACTAGGGTGGGCGGCATGGCCGACACCGAGTCCAGCGGGGTAGTTCGTGGCGTCTACATCGCGTCGCCGGAGGGGGACACCGGCAAGTCCACGATCGCGCTGGGTCTGCTGACCATGCTGGGGGCGTCGACGGCGCGAGTGGGGGTGTTCCGGCCCATCGCGCGGTCGTCGTCGGAGACGGACTACATCCTCGAGCTGATGATCGACCACACCACGGCCGACACCACCTACGAGCAGTCGCTCGGGGTGACGTACGACGAGGTGCACGCCGATCCCGACGCCGCGCTCGCGGAGATCGTGCGTCGGTACCACGAGGTGGCGGCCCAGTGCGACGCCGTCGTCGTGATCGGTAGCGACTACACCGACATCGCGAGCCCGAGCGAGCTGGGTTTCAACGCCCGTATCGCGGTCAATCTCGGCCTGCCGGTCCTGCTGGCGCTGCGGGGATCGGAGCGCACGCCGGACGAGATCGCCCAGCTCGCGGACCTCTGCCGGTCCGAACTGTCCACGCACCGAGCACATCTGGCGGGGATCGTCGCCAACCGGTGCGATCCGGACGCCCTGGACGAGGTGATCGGCCGCCTCGCGACCGACGACGTGCCGGCCTGGGCCCTGCCGGAGGTACCGCTGCTCGTCGCACCGACGATGGACGAGTTGCTCACCGCCATGAAAGGTGAGCTCTACAGCGGCGATCCCGAACTGCTGCAACGGGAAGCGCTGCGCGTGATGGTGGGCGGCATGACGGCCGAGCACATCCTCGAGCGGCTCACCGAGGCCGTCGTGGTGATCGCGCCCGCGGATCGTTCCGAGGTTCTGCTCGCCCTGGTCAACGCGCACGAGGCCGACGGGTTCCCCTCGCTCGCGGGCATCGTCATGAACGGTGGGCTCGAGCCACACCCGATGATCGCCAAGCTCATCGCGGGCCTGCAGCCTCGGCTGCCGATCCTGACCACCGAGCTCGGCACGTTCGACACCGCCAGCGTGGCCGCGAACACCCGCGGCCGCGTCGCCGTGGGATCGCAGCGCAAGGTCGACACCGCGCTCGCGGTGGTCGAGCAGCACATCAAGGCGGAGGACATCCTGGCGCGGCTCGACGTCGCGATGCCGTCGGTGGTGACGCCGCAGATGTTCGAGTACCGGCTGATCGACCGGGCCCGCGCGGACCGTCGACACATCGTTCTCCCGGAGGGTGGCGACGATCGCATCCTGCGTGCCGCGGGGCGTCTGCTGCAGCGGCAGGTCGCGGACCTGACCATCCTCGGCGACGAGACCGCGGTGACCCGGCGGGCCGGCGAACTCGGTGTCGACCTGTCCGCGGCCACCGTGCTCGACCCGACGACGTCGGAGTACTTCGACGACTTCGTGGCCGAGTACGCCGAGCTGCGCAAGCACAAGGGCATGACCCCGGAGAAGGCGCGCGAGGTGATGGCGGACATCTCCTACTTCGGAACGATGATGGTGCACAAGGGTATTGCCGACGGCATGGTGTCCGGAGCCGCGCACACCACCGCGCACACCATCCGGCCGTCGTTCGAGATCGTCAAGACCCGCGACGGAGTGTCGACGGTGTCGTCGATCTTCCTCATGTGCCTCGCCGATCGTGTTCTCGCATACGGAGACTGCGCCGTCGTGCCCGATCCCACCGCCGAGCAGCTGGCCGACATCGCCGTGTCGTCCGCGGCGACGGCGTCGATGTTCGGCATCGAACCGCGAGTGGCGATGCTCAGCTACTCGACGGGCGACTCCGGCTCGGGGGCCGACGTCGAGAAGGTGCGCGAGGCCACGGAGCTGGTCCGTGACCGGGCGCCGGATCTGTTGGTGGAGGGTCCGATTCAGTACGACGCCGCCATCGACCCGTCGGTCGCGAAGTCCAAGCTGCCGGACTCCGACGTCGCCGGTCAGGCCACCGTCTTCGTCTTCCCCGACCTCAACACGGGCAACAACACCTACAAGGCCGTGCAGCGCAGTGCCGGCGCGGTCGCGGTGGGGCCGGTGCTGCAGGGACTCGCGAAGCCGGTCAACGACCTCTCGCGCGGGGCATTGGTCCAGGACATCGTCAACACCGTGGCCATCACGGCCATTCAGGCACAGGCGGCGGACCAGTGACCGTTCTGGTGATCAACTCCGGGTCCAGCTCGGTGAAGTTCCAGGTGGTCGACGTCGAGCGGGCCGACGGTGTGCTGCACGGCATCGTCGAGCGCATCGGCGAATCCGACGCGACGGTGGCGGTCACCTACCGCGGCGAGACCACCGAGCGGACGCTCGAGATCCCGGATCACGACGCGGCGCTGCGGACCGCCTTCGAGACCATGGCGGAGGCCGGGCTCTCGCTCGCCGACGCCGGCGTCACGGCCGTCGGACACCGAGTGGTCCACGGCGGCACCGTGTTCAGCGAACCGACCCTGATCGACGACGACGTGGTGGCCACCGTCGACCGGCTCAGCGCCCTGGCGCCCCTGCACAATCCGGCGAACGTGAAGGGCATCGAGGTGGCGCGCCGGGAACTGCCCGACGTGCCGCAGGTGGCCGTCTTCGACACCGCCTTCTTCCACGCCCTGCCCGCGGCGGCGTCGACCTACGCGATCGACCGCGACGTCGCCCGCGAGCACGACATCAAGCGGTACGGTATGCACGGCACCTCCCACGAGTACGTCAGCGGCCGGGTGGCCGAGTTCCTCGAGCGAGATCCGCAGTCACTCAATCAGATCGTGCTCCACCTCGGCAACGGGGCGTCGGCGTCGGCGGTGCGCGGCGGGGTGGCCGTGGACACGACGATGGGCCTGACCCCGCTCGAGGGGCTGGTCATGGGCACCCGCAGCGGCGACATCGATCCAGGCATCGTCATGCACCTGCGTCGCAGCGCCGATCTCGACGTCGACGGTATCGACACCCTGCTGAACCGACGCTCCGGCATCAAGGGGCTGTCGGGCGTCACCGACTTCCGCGAGCTCCGCCGCCTCGTCGACGACGGCGACGACGACGCCCGGCTGGCCTTCGACGTCTACGTCCACCGGCTACGGAAGTACCTCGGGGCGTACATGATCGGGCTCGGACGTGTCGACGTCGTCACCTTCACCGCCGGAGTCGGCGAGAACTCGCCCGAGGTCCGCGCCGCCGCCCTGGCCGACCTGGAGAACTACGGCATCGTGCTCGACTCGGAGCGTAACGCCGTGCGCAGCAAGGACGCTCGGGTGATCTCCGCCGACTCCAGCGCGGTCACCGTGCTGGTGGTGCCCACCGACGAGGAACTGGCCATCGCCCGTGCCGCCGTCGCGCTGACGTCGTCGTAATTTTCTACGGTGTGAAGCGGTGCATGATCGCGTGCGCCGCCTGCGTGACCGTCGTGCGGTCGTAGGTCTGGACGAAGTCGAACGTGCGCTCGAGGTCGGGCCCGTTGTCGTGACGGTCCCGCGCCGAGAGCAACGCCGCGTGATGCGGACCGAGGACGACGACGGTCCACTCGTTCACCATGTCGTCCGCGGGATCCAGCGGCGCGTGCTGGGTGTTGCCGTCGAGCATCTGCGTCAGCCCGACGCCGTAGACGCCGGCGAACCCGATGGTGTCCGAGAGATGCCGCCAACGCTGCGCAGTCCGCTCCGTGAAGTGCGTGGCGTGCTGGAACGTCCCCAGCGCCAGCATGGCCGACCCTGCCGCGACCGCCTGTTTCTCCAGCGACTTGCTCATCTGCACCAGGACACGCTTGGTGCCGCGCCGCGGCGTCGCGTGCTCGGAGGCGATCGCGTACGGCGTGGTGTCCCCTGGGATCGGACTGGACCACACCGGGGCGTGCGGCATCGGGACGACGTCCTCGGCGAGCAGACTCGCGGGGTCGTCGACGGCCGGGTACAGGCGGCCGATCCCGTACGTCGCACCGACGGTCTGGGCGGCGAGGCGCGCGGCGTCGTCGTCGATCCCCTCGGCGACGATCACGGCGTGGCTGCGCTCGACGTAGGCGGACAGGGCGTGGGCGGTGGCGCCGATGTCCGTCCGGGCCGCCCCGGCGTGGAGCTCGGCGGCGGTGACGACGATGTCCGGCTCGATGAGAGACAGCAGCGTCGCGGCCTGGACGTCCACCCCGACCCCGTCGAGCGCGACCAGGCGGCCCGACGCGCGTGCCGACACCACGCGGGCCAGGGCGCGGTGTGGATTGCGCAGTACGTCGGTGGCGTCGACGGTGACGATGGTGCGCTCGAGCCCCTCGGTGGCCGGTTCCGCGGCCAGCGGCGACTCCGAGTCGATGGTCACCAGCAGCGGCAGGTGGTCGGCGACGGTTCGTGCGAGCGGCGTCCGGGCGTGCCGGTGCTTGTACTCGTCGAGATCGGCACGTTGCCCCATCAACTGCGCGGCGTGGCGTAGGGCGGAGGCGGTGCCGAGGGCGGTACCGCTCGGACCCCGGACCTGCAGCTCCGCCCCGGCCAACGCTCCGTCCTCGAGACGGCGTACCGGCGCGAACTGCATCTGGACCTCCACCCCGAGCAACTCGGGAACGTGGGTTCGCGTCAACGAACTCCCCTCACGTACGAACGACAACGATCGACGCCGGGGTCTCGACGTTCACTCCACCGTACGGAAGAGGTGAACCGGGCGTCACACCTACCGTCCCGGCGGGTGGTAACCCGCGCAGGTCGAGGCGCGCTGCGCAGCGTGTCGGGGCTGGACGTTGCTCCGGTTTCCGCACGGTGCTCCGGTTATAGCAGGAGCACGTTGCTGGAGTGGGAGCAGGTTCGTCGTTGCGCGGGTTCTGGTCACCTTCACCGGTTGCAGCTCGTGCAGGTGGCCGGAAGCCGTGCAGGTAGCGGGAACCTGCGCAGGTGGTGGAAACCTGCGCAGATCGAGGCGCGCTGCGCAGCGGGCAGAGTCAGAAGAGCGACTGGGGGCGCACGGCGTTGGCGAGGTCGACCAGGGCGAAGCGGTGGGAGCGGCTGCGGGCGGTCCGGGCCAGGGCGCGCAGGGCCGATTCGGCACCCGTGCGGAGTCCGTCGCGGGTGAAGGGCACGCCGAGGAGCCGCCGGGACGTTTCCGGCTCGTGCCCGGACTCCATCCATTCGAGTGCGGTGCCCAGGACGACGGTGCGGAGCTGCAGCGCGCGCGGCTCGCGGGCGGGAAGCGCCTCGATGCGGTTGGCGGCTTCGGCGAGGGCCCCTTCGGTCATGTCCGAGACGGGGCCGGAGAGCAGGGTGAGCACGCTCGTCATGCGCGCCATCGAGTAGTGCCGCGAGGTCGGCGGCACCTGATCGAGAGTGAAGATGGCGTCGAGGATGGCGCCGCGTTCGGTCATCCGACGAGCGACCCCGAACGCCGCACTGACGACGGTGCGGTCGGTACGCCAGACGGAGGTGTACATCGTCTCCGCAGTGGCGCACCACGTGGCGTGGTCCTCGTCGCCGGTCTGCTGAGCGAGCAGTTCCGCGGTGGCGGCCATCGCGAGCTTCGGTGCGATCTCCCCGGGCACCGCGGAGAGGACTGCGTCGAACCGTCGCGCGGCGTCGACGAAGTTCCGGCCGAGCAGGGCCGCCGTTCCGCGGTGCCAGTCGACGCGCCAGTTCCCCGTCACCGCGTCGAGCCGCGCGAGCACCTCGGCCGCGGCGTCGCCCTCACCCAGGTCGAGGTAGGCGCGGGCTTCGGTGAGCACGGCTTCGACGGACCCGAGCGCCTCGTCGCCGACGACCCGGTCCACCCCGTTCTCCCGGGCCAGTCGCAGCGAGTCGAGGGTCTGGTGCGGTTCGCTGTGGACCGCGGCGGCGATGAGCTGGGCGCTGGGGTCCGAGGTGTCGACCAGCGGAACCGGCAGCGCGGCAACGACATCGCGCGGGTCCAGCCGCGCGACGCGATGCCGACCGTCGATGTAGACGTCGGTGACGGCGACCTGCTCGTCGGTGCCGAACGTGGTGCGTTGCGGGGAGAAGACGGTGGACAGGCCGGGGTGGGTCTTGCCGGTCTGCTGGGAGAGGATCTCGCGCAGGATGCCGCTGAGCTGGCTCGCCAGCTCGTCGGCGGAGTGGAACCGTGCGCTCGGATCCGGGTGCACGGCGCGGCGCAGCAACCGATCGTAGAACTCGTACTCCTGCAGCACCGGTGCGTCGTCGGGCAGCCCGTCGACGTATCGGCCCTTCTCCGAGGCGATGTCGAGCGTGAGGACGGCCAGGGTGCGGCCGACGGTGTAGACCTCCGAGGCCACCGTCGGGCCCGTACGCACGATTTCCGGCGCCTGATACCCGGCCGTCCCGTACAGGTATCCGTAGCCCTCGAGGGGGCTGACCGCGCCGAGGTCGATCAGCTTGATCTGATCCTGCGAGACCATGATGTTCTCGGGCTTGAGATCGTTGTACGCCAACCCGATCGAGTGCAGATACGCCATCGCGGGCATCACCTCGAGCAGGTAGGCGATGGCCTGCTCGACGGGCAGCTTGGTGCGCGACGGGTCGTCGGTCATGATCTGCCGCAGCGTTCGACCGCCCACGTACTCCATGACGATGTACCCGGTGGTGTCCGCCGCATCACGAGACGTGCTCCCCGCGGGTGCTTTTCGGGGGTGCTCGACGAAGTTGTAGATCTTGACGATGCCGGGGTGCGTCACCTCGGCCAGGAACTGGCGCTCCGCCATGGCGACCGCGTGGGCCTCGGCGTTGCCGAAGTGCAGCAGCCCCTTCAGGACCACCCATCGATCACTGACGTTGCGGTCGATCGCGAGATAGATCCACCCCAGGCCGCCGTGGGCGATGCACCCCTGCACCTCGTACTGCCCGGCCACCATCTCGCCGGGATCGAGCAGCGGTGCGAAGTCGAAATGTGTTCCGCATCGGGCGCAGTCGCCGGTCGGGTGGGCCGGGCGCCCGTCGACGCTGCGTCCCACCGGTGCCGCGCACTTCCAACAGAACCGTTTGCTCTCCGGAACACGCGGGTCGGACATGATGGCCGTCGCGGGATCGACCTCGGGGATGCGCGGCAGCTCCACCAGCCCACCGCCGAGCCGACGACGCGACCCGGTCCGCACCCGGCGGGACGGGCGCGGTGCGGTGGTCCGGCGGGACGTGTCGTTGTCCGGCGCAGCGGCCCGGGTCGCCTCGAAGTCGGGTGCGGCAGCTCGGGTGCCCTCGAAGTCGGGCACGGCGGCGCGGGTGCCCTCGAACTCGGGTGCGGCAGCACGCGTCTCGGCGGTCTCGCCCTCCCCCTCCACGCGGGTCACGGCGTACCACCGTAGACGGGGAACGGCGCACCGGGCGAGGGTCCGAGCACGCTCAACCAGCGAGCGTAGAGGGCGTTCCACGTACCGTCGTTCCGCAGGCGTTCGAGGACACGGTTGACGAACCGGACGACGTCGTCGTGCCCCTTGGTGACACCGATGCCGTAGGGCTCCGCGGCGATCGACCCGCCGACGATCTGCAGGTAGGGGTCCTGTGCGGCGAGGCCGGCCAGGATCGCGTCGTCGGTGCTCACCGCCTCGACCGCGCCCTGCTGCAGCACCACCAGGCAGTCGGCCCAGCTCGGGACACTGACCACCTGCGCGGTGGGCTGGAGACGTTGGATCCGTTGCAGGGACGTGGTTCCGGCGGCCGTGCACACGCGTCGTCCGGCCAGATCGTCGATCCCGTCGATGCCCGACCCGGCCACCGTCAGGACCCGTTGGTCGGCGCGGAAGTACTCCGAGGAGAAGTCGACCCGCTCGCGGCGCGCGCACGTGATGGTCATGGTCTTGACGACGATGTCGACCTCGTTGGCCGCGAGGGCGTCGAGTCGCTGCGCGGACGAGAGAATGCGGTACTCGATACGGTCGGGATCACCGAGGAGGTCACGGGCGACCTCACGGGCGATGTCGACGTCGAAGCCGGCCATCTCACCGGTCACCGGGTCGCGGAAGCTGAACAGGTTGCTGCCCGTGTCGAGTCCGACGATGAGGCGCCCGCGGGTCCGGATGGCGTCGACGTTCGGCGACGGTCGGCCGGCACCGTCGGGTGTCGCGTAGTCCGGCTGCAGGCTCGCCCGTGGGTCTCCGCAGTCCGGTGGCGGCGCGGTGGTGGTCGGCGTCGGATTCGTGGTGGCGCCGTCGGGCAGCGGTTGCGCGACCGTCGCGGTCGCCGGTGCAGCGGGGACCGGGGTGTTGTCGGCGCAGCCGGTCAGCAGCACCGCCAGCGCTGCCATCGCTGCCACCGACGTGGCGCGCGCCCGCCGCATCACAGGTACTCCCGAACCCGCGACCACATGCCGGCGACGACGGCGAGCGCGGCCAGTCCGCACGTCACGGCCGCGCCCACGGTCAGGCCGGTCAACACGCCCGACGCGCGCTGGACGTTGTCGCGCAACGCAGTTCGGGACGCGTCGATCTCCTCGACCAACGCGGCGTCGAGCCGACCGAAGGCGTCGGCGGCGTCGCCCGGTGCCGGACCCGTCGCGATGTCGACAGCGGCATCGAAGTCGCCGACGTCGAGCGCCGCGTTCAGTCGGTCGTGCGCCGAGGACCAGATCGCGACCAGCGTGCGGGTCTCGTCGATGCGCGCGGTGCGTGTCGTCTCGTCGTGCGAGAGGGAGGCGAGGGTGTCCGACAGGGCCGCAACGGATTCGGTGTAGGACTTCTCGTAGTCGTCGTTCGCGGTCCGTCGCGTCATGCCGATGGTCTCGTCGGTGCGGGCCTGCTGGGCGAGGATGCGGCTCGACGTCAACAGGTCGAGCGGTTCGGCCCCGCGGGCCAGCGCCCGATCGGTCGCGGTCGAGGAGACGAGTCCCGCGACCAGCATCCACCCGAGCAGCAGCACGACGGCCGCGGCGGCGGCGCTGAACCCGAGGTTGATCGTGCGCCGCGTGCGTCGACCGAGGTAGACCTGCGCACCCAGCACGACCACCAGGGAGACGGTGAGGAAGAGCAGGGCGGTCCAGGGCGGCGTCGCGAAGCGTCGTTGCACGGCGGAGACGTCGTCGGACTTGCCGGAGTGCAGGCTCTGCGCCCACGGCAGCACCGTGGACTGCATGAGAGTCGACGCCTCCGCGAGGTACGCGGCGCCCACCGGATTGCCGACGCGATTGTTGGTGCGGGCCGTCTCGATCAGGCCGGCGTACGTCGGCAGGTTGGTCGAGATCGAGGACAGCAGACTGCGCGACGCCGCGTCCTCGGCGGCGAGGCCCGTGGACGCCCGCACCACCTCGCCCGCGGCGGCGCCGAGGGCCTCGGTGTAGCGGTCCCGCACGTCCCCGGTGTCGAGGCCGCCCGCGAGGAACGCGGTGGCCGCGGTGGCGTCGGCGACCGAGAGCTGGACGTAGAGGTTCTGAGCGGCGTCGGACAGGGGCTCGGTGCGGGCGAGCAGTTGATCGAGCGTTCGCTCACGGTCGGACACCGACACGCTGGTGACCAGCGCCGTCGTGATCAGTGTGGCCACCACCAGCAGGCCGACCAGCAGGAACCGCACCGGCGTCGAGCGGAGGAACTCGGCGCGTTCAGAGCGCGTGTCGACCGGCGCGCGGAGGGTGAGCGCACTCGACTGCACGGTGAGTCTCGCCTCCTCGCCCTCGCGGGACCCGCGCGCCACGGATCCGGATTCGAGCATAGGCCCCTCGCGGTCGCTCCACAGGCGTCCTGCGTGGCCGCGCCACGAGCCGTCCGCGCCATAAGCTGTTCCCGAGGAGCACGAACGTCCGGAGGGTGAGCGATGCGTGGTGACGGGGACGGCTGGGTCTTCGGCGGCGACGGCAGTCGGCGGTGGGGCCGGTACGGCGCGGCGGGGTTGCTGCTGCGCGCGCCCGGGCCGTCGGGACACGCGACGGTGCTGCTGCAACACCGGGCCGGTTGGAGTCATCACGGCGGGACCTGGGCGCTGCCGGGCGGCGCGATCGACAGTCACGAGTCGCCGACGGGTGCGGCGGTCCGCGAGGCCGGCGAGGAAGCCGGCATCGCCGGGGACTCGCTGACGGTGCGGGGCGAGCGGGTCACCTGGACCGAGGACTCCGGCTGGTCCTACACGACGGTGGTGGCCGACGCCGCCGCGCAGCTCGACACGGTGCCCAACGGGGAGAGCACCGAGCTGCGGTGGGTGGCCGAGGATGATGTCGAGTCCCTGCCGCTGCACCCGAGCTTCGCCCAGAGCTGGCCGGCCCTGCGGTCCGTCCCGGTGCGGGCGGTGCTGGGCCCGGATGTCGACTCGACGCCGCCGCGCACCGTCGATCTCGGTGAGCGCGGCTTCGGCTGGATCGTCGCGGTGGTCGCGACCGGTCGGCTGGAGGAGACGGTCGACGCCTCGCGGGCGGCGGAGCCGGACCTCGGGACGACGGTGGTGATCACCGCGGACGAATCGGTCCGGCGCGCCGTGAGTCCGGTTCTAGCCGCCGAGCTGTGAGAGCAGTTCGCGGGCGGCGGCTTCGGGATCGCGCGCGCGGGTGATCGCCCGGACGACGGCGATGCGCGTCGCGCCCGCGGCCAGCGTCTGCCGGGTGTTCTCGGCGTCGACGCCGCCGATGACGAACCACGGCCGCGAGGGGTGCGAGTCCGCCACCTCGCGGACCACGTCGAGTCCGGCGGCCGACCGGCCCGGCTTGGTGGGTGTCGCCCACACCGGACCGACGGCGAAGTAGTCGACGCCGTCCTCGATGTCGGCCAGCGTCGCCTGCGCCCGGTTCTGGGTGGAGCGGCCGATGACGACGTCGGGTCCGAGGATCTGCCGCGCGTAGTGCGTCGGCAGGTCGTTCTGTCCGAGGTGGAGGACGTCGGCGCCCGCGGCGAGGGCGAGATCGGCCCGATCGTTGACGGCCAGGAGTGCACCGTGCCGTCGGCAGGCGGCGCCGATGACGGCCAACGCGGCCAGCTCCTCCTTGGCCTCGAGCGGGCCGTACTGCGCCTCGCCGGCCGAGCCCTTGTCCCGTAACTGGACGATGTCGACGCCGCCGGAGAGGGCCGCGTCGACGAACTTCGCCAGGTCGCCCGTCTCGCGACGGGCGTCCGTGCACAGGTACAACCGCGCGGTGGCGAGCCGTTCGCGGGCGGAGGGCCGTGTGGTGGTCACGGGGTCGACGGTAGTCTGTCGGCGAGAGAACGAGACCGCACGGGAGTCCCGCAGGGGGCTGAGAGTGGGCCGTCCGCCCGATGGTGGAAGCGCCCAGACCGTAATCACCTGACCCGGATCATGCCGGCGCAGGGAGGGGATGGCATCAGTGAACCCGATTCCGCCGTCCGCGTTCGCCGTGCCCGCCGTGTCCTCCCCGAACTCGGCACGGGAGTCGGTGGCCGTGATCGGCGGCGGCGTCGTCGGCCTCACCGTCGCCCGCGCCGCGGCGCTCGCCGGTCATCCGGTCCGTCTGCTCGATCGTGGTGTTCCCGGCCGTCCCGACGGCGCCAGCTGGGTCGCCGGCGGCATGCTCGCCCCCTTCTCCGAAGGCTGGCCGGGCGAGGACGAGCTGCTCGCCCTCGGCGCCGCGTCGCTGAACCGCTGGAGTGCTCTGGCCGCCGAGCTGGGTGAACACGTGGTCACCGCGCGGGGAACCCTCACCGTCGCCTTCGATTCCGCCGACGTGGCCGACCTGACGACGATCGCGGAGTGGGTCGGAGCGCGTGGCCACGCGGTGGAGATGCTCTCGCGGTCGGCACTGCGCGCCCTCGAGCCGGGCGTCGGGGGCCGTGCGGCCCTGTCGTGTCCGACCGAGTTGTCCGTCGACAACCGGGCGGTGTTGGCAGCGTTGGCGGAGTCGTGCAAGGCCCTCGGCGTGCAGGTGACGACGACGGACGTGGTCGATCCCGCGGCACTGCCGGAGGATCGCGTGGTGGTCGCCGCCGGGTGGGCGAGTTCCGCTCTGCTGCCCGGTGTGTCGGTGCGCCCGGTGAAGGGCGAGATCCTGCGCCTGCGTCGCCGCGCCGGGTCGGTGCCCACGCCCGCGCACACGGTGCGGGCGACGGTCAACGGTCGCGCCGTGTACCTGGTTCCGCGTGCGGACGGCCTGGTGGTGGGTGCCACACAGTACGAGCACGGCGACGACACCGCGGTCACCGTGGCCGGGGTGCGCGATCTGCTGGCCGACGCCGAGCGCGTCCTGCCCGGGATCGCGGACTACGAATTCGCCGAGGCCGCAGCAGGATTGCGCCCCGGGAGCCCCGACAACCTGCCGATCGTGGGCGCGGTGGACGACCGCACGATCGTCGCCACCGGACACGGCCGGAACGGCATGCTGCTCGCACCCGTCACCGCCGACGCGGTGGTCGCCGAGCTGCGGGGTGAGCCCCTGCCCGAGGCCGCCTGCTGCGCGCCCACCCGACTGTCCGGCGGGTCCGGACCCTCCTCCGTCAGCCGACCATCGGATCTCTCCAGAACAGGAGCACTGTCGTGATTCCTCTCGGTGTCACCGTCAACGGCCAGGACCACGAGTTCGCCCCCGGCACGTCCGTCCGCACCATGCTCGGTGCGCTCGGACTGCCCGACACCGGCGTCGCCGTCGCCGTCGACGGCGCGGTACTGCCGAAGTCGCGGTGGGACGACGAACTCGGTCGCGGGTGGACCGTCGAGGTGCTCACGGCGGTCCAGGGTGGCTGACCCCTTCGTCGTCGACGGCCGGTCCTTCGGCTCTCGTCTGATCATGGGCACGGGCGGCGCGGCCAATCTGGCGGTGCTCGAGGCCGCGCTGGTGGCGTCGGGGACCGAACTGACCACCGTCGCGATGCGCCGCGTCGACGCCGCCGGGGGCACCGGTGTGCTCGATCTGCTGCGCCGCCTGGACATCGCGGTGCTGCCGAACACGGCCGGCTGCCGCGGCGCCGACGAGGCCGTGCTCACCGCCCGGCTGGCCCGCGAGGCGCTGGGGACCGACTGGGTGAAGCTCGAGGTGGTGGCCGACGAACGAACGCTGCTGCCCGACGCCGTCGAACTGGTCCGAGCGGCCGAGCGCCTGGTCGACGACGGGTTCGTCGTCCTGCCGTACACGACGGACGATCCGATTCTCGCCCGTCGCCTCGAGGACGTCGGCTGCGCGGCCGTCATGCCGCTGGGGTCGCCGATCGGCACCGGGCTGGGCATCGGCAATCCGCACAACATCGCCATGATCACCGAGGCCGCCGGGGTCCCGGTGGTGCTCGACGCCGGTATCGGGACGGCCAGCGACGCGGCGCTCGCCATGGAACTCGGCTGCGACGCAGTGTTGTTGGCAACGGCCGTCACGCGGGCCCGCGACCCCGAGCTCATGGCGTCGGCGATGGCCGACGCGGTCCGGGCGGGACGGGCGGCGCGGCTGGCCGGCCGGATTCCGAAACGCTTCTGGGCGCAGGCGTCCTCGCCCGATCTTCCCTGACCGACGCCGGATCTCCCCTGATCGACCCCGAGCAGTCCCGGAGTCTCCCCGAGACCCCGGGGCCCCTGGGTCATCCTTTCGAACGACTCGGAATGGGGACCGGGGACCGATGTGCGCGTGGTGGTGCGCGCGGCAGAGTGGTCACCATGATCGAAGTGACGGGATTGACCAAACAGTTCGGGGCCAAGAAGGCGGTCGACGACCTCACCTTCACGGTCCGGCCGGGCATCGTGACCGGGTTTCTCGGACCCAACGGCGCCGGCAAGTCCACCACGATGCGCATGATCCTCGGGCTCGATCAGCCGACCTCCGGGACCGCGCTGATCGAGGGTCGGCCCTACCGGGAGCTGACCAACCCGCTGCAGACGGTCGGCGCCCTGCTCGACGCGAAGTGGGTGCATCCCAACCGATCCGCGAAGGCGCACCTGCAGTGGATGGCCGCCTCCAACGGCATCCCGGCCTCCCGCGTGGACGAGGTGCTGCGCCTGGTCGGCCTCTCCGAGGTGGCCAAGCAGAAGGCGGGCGGGTTCTCTCTCGGCATGTCGCAGCGACTTGGTCTCGCGGGCGCACTGCTCGGTGACCCGAAGGTGCTCATGTTCGACGAGCCGGTCAACGGGCTCGACCCCGAGGGCATCGTCTGGATCCGAAAGTTCATGCAGCGTCTGGCCGCCGAGGGCAGGACCGTCCTGGTGTCCTCCCATCTGCTGTCGGAGATGGCCTTGACCGCCGAGCATCTGATCGTCATCGGCCGCGGCCGCCTGATCTCCGACTCGTCGGTGCAGGACTTCGTCGACCACGCCTCGGAATCCTCGGTGCGCGTGCGCAGCCCGCAGCTCGATGCCCTCCGCAGTGCACTGACCTCCGCCGGGCTGACCGTGCGGGAACCCAGTGCGGTCGACGAGCTGAAACCTGCCCTGGTGGTGGCCAATTCCACCACCGAGGCCATCGGCGACATCGCCGCGCGCCATCAGATCGTGCTGCACGAGCTGTCCTCGCAGCACGGCTCGCTCGAGGAGGCGTTCATGAAGCTCACGGGCGACGACGTGCAGTACCACGGCGCGGACGATTCCGCCGACGCCCGGACCACCACCGACACCATGGGAGGAGCACTGCGATGAGTGTGCTTGCCGCAGAACGAATCAAGCTGACCACGACCAAGTCGCCCTGGTGGTGCACCGTGGCGATCGTCGTCCTCGGGCTGGGCATCGCGGCCATCCTGGGCATCTCCGCCCGGTCGGCGTACGGCTCCTACGAGAACGCCCTCGCCTCGGGCAATCCGCCCGACTTCGAGCCCTTCCTGCCCACCGTCGCCGACAGTGTCACCGGTGTCAGCGGCTTCGGTGTCCTGGTGCTGATGATCATGGCCGCCCTCGCCATCACCAGCGAGTACCGCTTCGGACTCATTCGAACCACGTTCCAGGCCATCCCCTCTCGTGCCTCGGTGCTGGTGACCAAGTCCCTGCTCATCGGCGTCGTCGGCGCGGCCCTGTCCTTCGTCCTCGCGCTCGGCGGCTTCTACGTGGCCAAGGCGATGGCCGGACCCGACGCCGGCCAGGCGATGGTGCTCGAGGGCGGCGACGCGTGGCGCTCGATCTACAGCATTCCGATCTACGCGTTCCTCTGCGTCTTCCTCGCGGTGGGAGTCGGTGCGCTGCTGCGCCAGTCGGCCGCGGCGGTGGCTCTGCTCCTGCTGTGGCCGCTGCTCGTGGAATCGCTGTTCAACCTGTTCGGCAGCATCGGCCGCGACATCATGCCGTTCCTGCCCTTCACCAACGCGAACAACTTCCTCGGCGCTCCCGGCGGGGTGGACTTCCACTGGGGGCCGTGGGTGAGCCTGCTGTACTTCGCCGCCTTCGTCGCGATCGTGTTCGGCGCGTCGATCGTCGTGGTGAACAAGCGCGACGCCTGACGGGCGGTCTCGGAGTCGTCCGGGCCCGGTCGCTGCGGACCTCCCGCGCGACCGGGCGGACCGCATTAGGGTGACGGCCATGAGGACGCAACGCACCCGGTTCGCGATGTCCGTCGCCGTCTGCGCCGTCGGCGCCCTGACGCTGGCCTCCTGCTCCGGTGAGAGTTCCACCGACGACCCCGCGACCACCTCGGCCGCGGGGTCGTCGTCGGCAGCGCAGTCGTCGGGCTCCGCCGCGGCCGACGGTCTCGGAGCCCCGGTGACCGGCGACGCGCTCGCGAACGCGGTCACGCTCGATGCCGTCGTCGGGCATCTCGAGGAACTGACGTCGATCGCCGAGGCCAACGACGGCAATCGCGCCGCCGGCACCCCCGGGTACGACGCGAGCGTGGACTACGTCTCGGGACTGCTCCGCGATGCCGGGTTCGAGGTCGAGACCCCCGAGTTCTCGTTCGACAGCTACGACCTGCGGTCGGCCTCGCTGCGTGCGGGCGACCGCGAGGTGCCGTCGAACGCGTTCACCTACTCGCCCGCGGGCGCGGTCACCGCGCCGCTCGTGGTGGCGCCGACCGACGACACCCCGGGCTGCGAGGCCACCGACTACGACGGGCTGTCCGTGACCGGCGCCGTCGTCCTCGTCTCCCGTGGCAGCTGCCCGTTCGCGCAGAAGGGCATCGTCGCCGCCGACCTGGGTGCCGCGGCCGTGGTGGTGGCCAACAACGAGGACGGCCCGCTCGACGCCGGCACCCTCGGCAGCACGGCCGACGCCCGTATCCCGGCCCTGGGGGTGAGCCGCGAGGACGGTGCGGCACTGGCCGCCGGCGGCGGCGAGGTGACCGTCGCCGTCGACTCGGAGACGACCACCACCACCAGTCGCAACGTGATCGCGCAGACCACCACCGGGGACACCGACAACGTCGTCATGGCCGGTGCGCACCTGGATTCCGTGCCCGAGGGTCCGGGCATCAACGACAACGGCACGGGGGTCGCCGCGGTGCTCGAGTCCGCGCTGCGGATGGGCGGCGCGCCGCAGACCACCAACGCCGTCCGCTTCGGCTTCTGGGGCGCCGAGGAACTCGGCCTGGTGGGCTCGACGAAGTACGTCGAGGGACTCTCGGACGAGGACGCGGCCGCCGTGGCGCTGTACCTCAACTTCGACATGGTGGGGTCCAACAACCCCGGCTACCTGGTCTACGACGGCGACGACTCCGACAAGGAGGGCGCGCCCGCCGGCCCGGCCGGGTCGGACGCCATCGAGCGCACGTTCGAGGAGCGCCTCGCCGCGAAGGACGCCGACGGGACCGACTTCGACGGCCGGTCCGACTACGGTCCCTTCATCGAGCGCGGCATCCCGGCGGGTGGGGTGTTCAGCGGAGCCGACGACGTCAAGTCCGAGGAGCAGGCGGCCCGGTGGGGCGGGACGGCCGACGAGGCCTTCGACCCCAATTACCACACCGCCGAGGACACCCTCGCGAACGTGAATCGTGATGCGCTGGCGGTGAACTCGCAGGCCGCCGCCTACGGCATCGGCACCTACGCCGAGTCCGTCACGGGTCCGAACGGCGTGCCCGTCGGCGAGCAGCGCACCGCCGCGCGTCAGAGCCAGTGAGTCGGGGCGCGTGAGCCCGTCCGCCCGCGAGGCGCTCCGCGCGGTGGTCGACACCGCTCGCACGGTGAACCGGACGGATCGCGTCGTCGATGCGGTGCGGAGACTCCGGGGCGTGCTCCCCGGCGACCCGACGTTCGGCGATCCGTTGTCGACGGCGGGACCGGGCACCGCGCGGTTGGTCGCCCGCGTCACCGATCGCCTGCAGAGCGAGGAACCCGGTGCGGCCAAGGAGGTCTCGCTCGGCGCCCTCCAGGTCTGGCAGGCGCTGCTCGAGCGCACCGGACGCGGTCGGGGCGAGCGGGACGTCACGATCGTGTTCACCGACCTGGTGGGCTTCTCGACGTGGTCGCTGTCCGCCGGCGACGCGACCACGTTGATCCTGCTCAAGCAGGTGGCGCGGGCCGTCGAGCGACCGATGCAGGACCGCGGCGGGCACATCGTCAAACGGCTCGGCGACGGCGTGATGGCGGTGTTCCCGAGCGCCGACAACGCCGTCGGGGCGGTGATGGACGCGCGGGATGCGCTCGCCCGCGTCACGGTCGACGGCTACACCCCGCGCATGCGCGTCGGCATCCACACCGGTCGGCCGCGCGCGGTGGGGTCCGACTGGCTGGGCGTCGACGTCACGGTGTCGGCGAGGGTCATGCAGGCGGGCGCGGACGGCAACGTCATGATCTCCTCGACGGCGCTGGACACGGTCTCCCCGGAGGTGCTCGCCGCGCTGCGTCTGTCCGCGAAACCCTATCGGCGCGGGCTGTTCTCGCCCAAGCTGGACGGCGTCCCGGAGGGACTACGCATCAACCGACTCGTGCAGGCGCCAGAGCGGTGACACCGGCCCGTGGCCGGCGCCGAGATCGTAGGCCGCGGCCAGGGATCGGGTGACCCACTCCTTGCCGAACGCGACCGCGTCGGGCACGGACCGGCCGTGGGCCAGCGCGCAGGCGATCGCGGCGGCCAGGGTGTCCCCGCCGCCGTGATCGTTGCCGGTGGGCAGACGCGGCGAGGTGAACTCGAGCATGCGGTCGCCGTCGTAGAGCAGATCGGTGCTCGTGGACGAGGTGCGCAGATGGCCGCCCTTGACCACGGCCCACTGCGCACCCAGGGCGTGGAGCGCCTCGGCCGCGGCGCGAGCCGTCGCGTCGTCGATCACGTCGATGCCGGTGATGAGCCGGACCTCGTCGAGATTCGGCGTGACCACTGTCGCCAGGGGAATGAGTCGGTGCCGGACGGCGTCGAGCGCGTCGGCGTGCAGGAGAGAGTCGCCGTGCATGGACGCCGAGACCGGGTCGACCACGAGCGGAACGGCGGTGTCCCGGCCGATACCGAGTTCGAGGGCCACGTCGGCGACCGCCTCGATGATCTCGGTGGACGCGAGCATTCCGGTCTTGGCGGCGCCCACGCCGATGTCCGAGACGACGGTGCGCACCTGGTCGGCGACGATCTGCGGCGGAATCTCGTGGAACCCACTGACGCCGACGGTGTTCTGCACGGTCACGGCCGCGACCGCGACGCAGGCGTGCAGGCCGCAGAGAGCGATGGTGCGGGAGTCCGCCTGGATACCGGCCCCGCCGCCCGAATCGGTGCCCGCGATGGTCAGAACGCGACGCGGCGTTTCGCCCGGGGCCGGCAGCGGCAGCAGGGAGGAGGCACTCACACCGGGCACCCTACCGGCGGGTCTTTCCTGTGAGTTCGCCTTGCATATCCCGGAGAGCCCGACGCGTCGCCGAACCCTGTGGAATAGTGGCTCAGGTCACACACGAATCCGTTGTGCCCATCCTCGGCTGCCAGGAGATGCCATGCTGTCCGACGCTCCCGTCACCGAAGTGACCGACAATCCCCATCAGAATCGGTTCGAACTCCGACTGAACGGGGACCTGGTCGGCATCGTCGGGTACTACCCGGTCGACGCCCCGGGTCGGTCCCGCCGCGCTCCCGTCGTGAGCTTCCTCCACGCCGTCATCACGGAGGACTTCGGCCATCGCGGTCTCGCCGGCATCATGGTGCGCAGCTCGCTCGACGCCGCGCGCGGATACGGATGGAAGGTCAAGCCCGTCTGCACCTATGTGCAGCGGTTCGTGGCGGAGAATCCGCAGTACCGCGACCTGATGGCGCCGGAGTAGCTCCACCCGACGCCCGCGCCGGGTCGCGATTCGGCAACAGTCGTCACTCTGTTCCCACAAGTCACAGATCTGTGTTCACAATGGTGTGATGAGTGACAGCCTCGTCGCCGACAATCCGGAACTGTCGCGTGTCGAGCTCACGGTCGACGGCGACCTCGCGGGCATCCTCGCCTACGACGTGATCGGGGAGACCGTGATCCTGCGGCACACCGTGGTCAAGGAGCAGTACGGCGACCACGGGTGGGCGGCCGTCCTGGTCCGCGGCGCGCTCGACATCCTGCGCATGGGCAACCTGCGCGTCTGGCCGGCCTGTGCGATGGTCAGACGGGTCATCGCCGCCGAGCCGGAGTATCTGGCGCTGGTCGCCGATCAGGACCCGGAGGTTGCCGAGGCCGACCGTGTGGTCGAGGCCGAACTCACCGAGGTGTCCGCCGACAGGTCCACCACCACGGGCGCGTGATCGCTCGCGCCCTTGCCCTTGCGCTCCTGCCGGTCGATCTCCGCACCGACCACCCGAGCGGCGAGTGCAGGTGACGCGAGGACGAAGTCGATGCGCAGACCCTCGCGACGCGGAAAGCGCAGCTGTGTGTAGTCCCAGTACGTGTAGACGCCCGGCCCCGGAGTGAACGGACGAACGACGTCGGCGTACCCGGCGTCGACGACGGCCTCGAACGCCGCCCGTTCGGCCGGGGACGTGTGCGTCCGGCCCTCGAACAGCGCGGGATCCCACACGTCGTCGTCCGTCGGGGCGACGTTCCAGTCGCCGACCAGGGCCACCTGCGCCTCCGGATCGGCGTCCAGCCACGACCGCGCGTCGTCGCGCAGCGCGGCGAGCCACTCGAGCTTGTAGCGATAGTGCGGATCGTCGAGCGTGCGACCGTTGGGGACGTACAGGCTCCACACCCGTACTCCACCGCACGTCGCCCCGAGCGCCCGAGCCTCGACCACCGGCGTCTCCGTCGGATCCTTGTGGAACCCGGGCTGGTGCTCGAACTCCGAGCGCACGTCCGTCAGGCCCACCCGCGAGGCGATCGCGACGCCGTTCCACTGACTGTGCCCCACGTGCGCGACCTCGTAGCCGATGTCGGCGAACCGCTGGTAGGGGAACTGCTCGTCCTTGCACTTGGTCTCCTGGATCGCCAGGACGTCGACATCGGAGCGCCCCAGCCAGTCCACGATCCGGTCGACCCGGGAGCGGACGGAATTGACGTTCCAGGTGGCGAGGCGCATGGGCGACCACGCTACCCGGGGCGGTCGGTCGCCTCCGGCTCCGCCCAGCCGGTCGCCTCCGGCTCCGCGGGCTCGGTCGCCTCCGGCTCCGCGGGCTCGGTCGCCTCCGGCTCCGCATACCGATATCGGTGGTGCTCCCCGAACCCCAGCCCCGCGTACAGCGCGGCGGCGTCGCCCCCCGACTCCACCTGGACGAGGGCGGTGACCGCACCCCGCTCGGCGCCCCACGACACGGCGTCGCGGCACAGCGCGGCCGCGTGACCTCGACGCCGGTGGTCCGGATGCGTCGCCACCGCCGCGATGCTCACCACGCGGGTGCCGGCGGGCGTGGCGGTGACGGCGGCGCGAGCGACGGAGACGGCGGTCCCGGATGTATCGCGTCGAGACAGGAACGCCACCTCACCGTTCCGGACGGCCGTGAGTACCTCCGGGACGTCCCGAAATCGGGGATGGTGAGCCGACCACGAGGCGTCGGGTGTCGCCGCGACCGCGCTGTCGGTGGAGGGGTGCACCGTGGCCGGCGCCGTCAGCACCACGACGTCGGGACCCGCCCGCCACCCCGTCGGGGTGCGCAGGAGGCGATCGGGGAGGTGCAGCCGCGGCACCAGGCCGCGCCGGGCGTACCACCGCACCACCGCGGGGAGGGCGGCGAGCAGGTCGGCCGTGGCCGCCGTCGGGTCCACCGGGAGCGCGGAGTTCGCCCGCAGCGACACCCCGCGGCCCGCGCGCAGCAACCAGCCGCCGACGAGCTCCTGCTCGACTCCCGGCCACGCGTCGGCCGCCGCGTGCTCGAGAGCGCGGATCTCGCTCGCGCGCACGGGTTTACGAGGAACGGCCTTGCACGCCACGACGTCGGCCCGGGGGATCACGACCGGGACACCCGATTCGCGCTCGACGGTGAGGGCGTCGGGGGACAGGTCGGTGAGCATCCCGATGACGTCGCTGAGCGGCGGCGCCTCCGCCGCGTCCTGCCGTCGGTACCGCACCACCACCCGGTCGCCGACGGAGACGCGCATCTCAGTCGTCGTCGTGACCGAAGGGATCGGCGACGGTGCCGGGGACCCAGCTCAGGCCCGGCACACCCCAGCCGTTCTTCTTGATCGCCTTCTTCGCCGCCCGCGCGTGGCGGCCGACCAGGACGTCGACGTAGAGGAACCCGTCGAGGTGACCGGTCTCGTGCTGCAGCATGCGCGCGAAGAACCCGCGCCCCTCGACGGTGATGGGGTTGCCCGCGGCGTCCGTTCCCGTCACGCGGGCCCAGTCGGCGCGGCCGGTCGGGTACTGCTCACCGGGAACGGAGAGGCAGCCCTCGTCGTCGTCCTCCGGATCCGGCATGGTCTCGGGGATCTCCGACGTCTCGAGCACGGGGTTGATCACCTCGCCGCGGCGACGGGTGACGGTGCCGTTCTCGTCCTCGAAGGGGCAGTCGTAGACGAACATGCGCAGCGATTCGCCGACCTGGTTGGCGGCGAGGCCCACGCCCTTGGCGGCATCCATCGTCTCGTACATGTCCGCGATCAGCGGCGCGATCTCGTCGGGCGAGGCCGTCACGGGCTGCGTGGGCGTGTGCAGCACGGGGTCGCCGACGATCCGGATGGGGAGGATGGCCATGGGGCAGAAGATTACCGGCCCACCACGGGCCGCCGACGACGGCCCGTGACGGCTTGCGGCGGCGACGAGGCGCCCCCGAGCGGCGGGCGCGGCGTGTTGGGCCCGCCGCGCCCGTCGTCGCCGACCCCCGCGTGGTTAGATTGCGACCGAAGATGACACGGGTGTGATTCACCGCCCGTGATGCGGACGGACGAGGAGCGAGATGGACAGCGCTGCTGCGCGTAGTCACGGGTCCGAGGCCCCTGCCGACGAGCCTGACGACGGGCTCACGCGTCGGGAACACGACATTCTCTCCTTCGAGCGACAGTGGTGGAAGTACGCCGGCGCCAAGGAAGAAGCCATCAAGGAACTGTTCGACATGTCGGCCACGCGCTACTACCAGGTGCTCAACGCCCTGGTGGACAAGCCGGAGGCGCTGGCGGCCGACCCCATGCTGGTCAAGCGCCTGCGGCGCCTGCGGGCGAGTCGGCAGAAGGCTCGCGCCGCGCGCCGCCTGGGCTTCGAGATCTGAGCCGTCGCCTAAGCTCGACCCCCGTGAGTACCCGCCCCGACGACACCTCCTCCGGCCCTCCGCTGCGGGCCCTGGCGATGGTGCTGCTGTCCCTTGCCGTCGTGTTCGCGGGCATCGGCATCTTCTCGCTCACCGGGTCGGGATCCGAGGAGACGGCCGCAGCGCCGGCCGCGGACACCAGCGCGGTCGCGACCCCGACGGCCGCCCCCGCGGCGACCTCCGGGACCTCGGCGCCCCCCACGACCTCCGGGTCTGCGACCACCACCACCACCACCGCGACGACGTCCGGATGGGCCTCCGTGGGGCCCATCCGTGTCCTCAACAACAGCGAGGTTTCCGGCCTCGCGGCCGAGACCGCCGGTCGCCTCGAATCGGCCGGCTTCCAGGTCGGGGAGACGGGCAACTACTCCAGCGGCGTCATCGCCGCGTCGACCGTCTACTACGACCCGGCCGTTCCCGGCCAGCAGGCGCAGGCCGAACGCATCGCCCGGACACTCGGGTTCGGGTCGGAGCCGCGCTTCGCCGGCATCGCGAGCGCGTCGCCGGGGATCGTCGTCATCGTCACTCGATAGCGCCGACTAGAGTCGTCGGCGAGACCCCCGGGTACCAGACGGGGAACCGCACCACCGCCCGTTTCGTCCGGACGCAGGAGAAGAGTGACCATGGCCAGCTGGAAGCGCACAACGATCGTGGCGATGCCCCTCGCCGCCGTCGCCGTCCTCGCCCTCGCGTCGTGCAGCGCGAACGAGAACGCCAGCGACGTCCCGGGCACCACCCCTCCGGTGTTCACCAGCTCCGCGCCGCCGGCCGGCATGGAGTCGCACGGCGGCGAGTCGCACGGAGGCGAGGCCGAGGGCGGTTCCGAGAGCGGGGCGGCCTCCGCCGACATGACCGGTGACCTGCGGGATCCCTCCGGCGCGTCCGTCGGCACCGTCTCCTTCACGGAGGAGGACGGGCACCTGAAGGTCACCGTCGAGGCGGAGGGCCTGACCCCCGGCTTCCACGGACTGCACATGCACCAGAACCCGGTGTGCGAGCCGAACTCGGTGGCGCCCACCGGCGGCGAGCCCGGCGACTTCCTGTCCGCGGGCGGTCACCTCCAGGTGGGCGGCAACACCGGCCACCCCGCCAGCGGTGACCTGACGTCGCTGCAGGCGCGCGAGGACGGCACGGCGACCCTGACCACGACCACCGACGCGGTCACGCTCGACGACCTGTCCGGCGGTGTCGCGGTGATCGTGCACGCGGGCGCGGACAACTTCGCGAACATCCCGCCGCGCTACACCCTCCCGGACGGTGCCGCGGTGCCGGACGCCACCACGTTGGCCACGGGTGACGCAGGCGGCCGTGTCGCCTGCGCCGTGGTCGAAGCCGAGTAGAGCGGCCGGTCCGGTCGAGGTTCCGTTCGTCGGGTCGGCGCGGTCGACCATCGGCGTGGAGTGGGAGATCGCCCTCGTCGACAAGGCGACGCGCGATCTGTCCAACACCGCCGCCGAGGTCATGGACGGGGTCGGCGCGCTCGCCGAGAACCCGCGCGTGACCAAGGAGCTGCTGCGCAACACCGTCGAGCTCGTCACCGACGTCTGCGACACCGTCGGGGAAGCGATGGACGATCTGAGCGAGTCGCTCGACCTCGTCCGGCGCGCCGCCGATCCGCTGGGGGTCGACCTGTTCTGCTCCGGCACCCACCCGTTCGCGGAGTGGTCGTCGCAGCAGCTCACGCGGTCACCGAACTACGACGAATTGATCGAGCGCACCCAGTGGTGGGGTCGGCAGATGCTCATCTGGGGCGTGCACGTCCACGTCGGCCTGCGGTCCGCGGACCGGGTGTTCCCCATCCTCAACGCGCTGCTGCTGCAGTACCCGCACCTGCTGGCGCTGTCGGCGTCGTCGCCCACCTGGGCGGGGTCGGACACCGGCTACGCGAGCAACCGGGCCCTGATGTTCCAGCAGTTGCCCACCGCGGGACTGCCGTTCCAGTTCGAGACGTGGTCGCAGTTCGAGGGCTTCGTGCACGACCAGATGAAGACGGGCGTGATCTCCCAGCTCGGCGGAATGCACTGGGACATCCGCCCGGTACCGCGGCTGGGCACTCTGGAGATCCGGGTGTGCGACGGTGTCTCCACCAAACGTGAGCTCGCCGCGCTGGTGGCGCTGATCCATTGCCTCGTGGTCGATTACGACCGCCGGCTCGACGCCGGCGAGACCCTGCCCACCGTCCCCCCGTGGCACGTGCAGGAGAACAAGTGGCGGGCCGCCCGCTACGGACTCGACGCCGAGATCATCCTCGACGCCGACAGCAACGAGCGCCTGGTCACCGACGACCTGAACGATCTGCTCGAGCGTCTCGCGCCCGTCGCCCGATCGCTGGGGTGCGCGGACGAGCTGGCCTCCGTCGCCGACATTCCCCGCCGCGGTGCCTCGTACCAACGCCAGCGGGCGGTCGCACGGGAGCACGGTGGCGATCTGACCGCGGTGGTCGACTCGCTGATCGGGGAGCTGCGCGAGCCCTGACGTCCCGACGAGGGCCCGTCGGACCGGGGCCGACGTCAGTCGGTGCGGTCCTCGTTCTCGGCCTCGTCCCGCTCGTCCACCCGGAGCTCGTCGACCAGGAACAGCCCATCGCGGACCCGCTGTTCGCGGTAGGCGACCTGCCCGACGGTATGGGCGATGATGGGCGCGGTCAGGACGGTGAAGACCCCGACCAGCGCGATCATCCAGATGTCGACGTTGCCGCGCAGGTAGTTGAACGCGCCCAGCAGGATGAGGATCAGTCCCACCACCTGCGGCTTGGTCGCCGCGTGCATGCGGGACAGCGTGTCGGGGAATCGCACGACGCCGATCGCGGCCGTGAGCGCGAGGACGGCGCCGGACAGGATGAGCACGGACGTGACGATGTCGGATACGAGGTTCATCGCTGCTTCTCCGTGGATTCGGCGGTCGCCTCGGCGGAGGTGGACTCGATGTCGTCCCGCGTGGGCGGGTGGGGGAGTCGCTTCGTGGCGGCGCGACTCGCCGCGTCGTCGGGAACGCGGAAGCGCGCGACCGACACGGACCCGACGAACCCGACCACCGACAGGGCGACGATGGCCGGCACCAGGGTCGTGTCGCGGGTGTAGACGGCCCACACCATGACCCCGCAGATCACCAGGGCGATGAGCGTGTCGACGGCGACCAGGCGATCGAGAGAGTTGGGTCCCGCGAGCAGGCGGTAGGTGGTGATGACGGCGGCCGTCAGGATCATCAGGCCGGCGACGGTCAGGACGACGGTCACGAGCGGTCCTTCCCGGAGAAGTCGGTGGAGATGTCGTGCGCGGTCTCGGCCACCGCCTCCTCCTCGTCGGTCGTGCTGTGCGACGACGTGACGGCGGGGTGCCATTCGCGGTCGCGTTCGAACGACGCGATGAACGCGTCCTCGTAGGTGCGTGCGATCGTGCGGAACTGATCGATCGCGTCGGGCTTGCCGACGTCGAAGACGTGGATGTACAGCACCCGCTCGTCACGGTCGATCTCGAGGACCAGCGTGCCCGGCACCATGTTCAGCGCGTCGACGAGGAACGTCAGCACCAGATCGGACTTGATGCGCACCGGGTACCGCAGGACGGCGTTGATCGGGGCCTCACCGGGCCGGATCGCCGCCCACGCGACCTGCACGCTGGACACTCCGGCGTACCAGATCAGCACACCGAGCAGCCGGACGATCGACAGCGGGTGCACCCGGCCCTCGACCGGCACCCGCGGCAGGGCCAGCACGGTGGTCACGAACAGGGCGACGGCCAGGCCGCCGAGGATGTTGGCCGGAGAGACATTGCCCCACAACAGCACCCACACCCCGGTGAGCCAGGCCAGCAGGGCGAGGCGCAGCAGCAGATCACGCGTGAGGAACCTCATCGGCCGCCCTCTCCGGTCGCGTCGGTGTCGGGGACGACGCCGGCATCCGAACCGGGGTCGGCCTCCGCCCCGTAGGTCACCGGATCCTCGGTTCCGCCGAGCACCGCGGTGATGTAGACGGACCGGTCACGCAGATCGTCGGCCGCTCGGTCGCTGATGCCGATGATGGGCCCGGCGAACACGGTCAGGCCCAGACCCACCGCGACCAGTCCGACGGTCGGCACCAGCATGCCCACCGGCATGCGACCCGGGTCGACCCGCGAGTCGTAACTGACGTCGGACGCGTTGTCCAGCAATGCCGTCGGCGAATCGTCCGAGATGTCGCCCTCGGGAGCGTCGGCGCGGGCACGCCAGAACGCCTTGGTCCACACGCGCGCGACCACGTAGAGGGTCAGCAGGCTGGTGACGGTGCCGCCGGCCACCAGGATCCACGCCAGGGCGCTCGCCTTGTCGGCGCCCGCTTGCAGCAGCGCCACCTTGCCGATGAACCCCGAGAACGGCGGGATACCACCGAGATTGAGGGCCGGGACGAGGAACAGGACGGCGAGGAACGGACTGGCGGCCGCCAGACTGCCGAGGCGTCGCAGCGACGACGAGCCGGCCTGTCGTTCGATCAGACCCACCACCAGGAAGAGGGTGGTCTGCACCAGGATGTGGTGCGCGACGTAGTAGACCGCGCCCGAGAGTCCGGCCCTGGTCGACAGAGCGACACCGAAGATCATGTAGCCGATGTGCGAGACCAGGGTGAAGGACAGCAGACGTTTGATCTCGCTCTGCGCGATGGCGCCGAAGATGCCCACCACCATGGTGAGCAGACCGGCGATCGCCAGCACGTTGTCCATCGACCCGTCCGGGAACAGCAGGGTGTGCGTGCGGATGATCGCGTAGACGCCGACCTTGGTCAGCAGGCCCGCGAAGACGGCGGTGACCGGCGCCGGCGCCGTCGGGTAGGAGTCGGGCAGCCAGGCGGACAGCGGGAAGACGGCGGCCTTGATGCCGAACGCCACCAGCAGAATGGCGAAGATGCCCATGCGGGTGCCGTGGGGGACCTCGTCCAGGCGCAGCGCCATCTGCGCGAAGTTGAGGGTTCCGGTCGCCGCGTACACCGCGGCCAACCCGGCCAGGAAGATCATCGACGAGACCACCGAGACCATGACGTACGAGACGCCGGCACGGACGCGTTCGGCACTCGCGCCCAGCGTCAGCAGGACGAACGACGCCACCAGCAGGACCTCGAACCCGACGTACAGGTTGAACAGGTCGCCGGCGAGGAACGCGTTGCAGACGCCCGCGGTCAGGGCCAGGTAGGTGGGCAGGAAGATCGACACGGGCTGCTCGGCGTCTCCGTCGCGGATGCCCTGACCGACGGCGTAGACGATGACGGCGAGCAGGACGACGGCAGAGACCACCAGCATCAGCGCCGACAGTCGATCGACCACCAGCGTGATGCCCAGCGGCGCCTCCCAGCCGCCGACCTGCAGCGCGGTGGTGCCGTCGCGATCGGCCAGGAACAGCAGCAGTCCCGAGACGGCCGTCACCGCGATCAGCGCGGCGATGGTGATGATGCGCTGGGCGCGGGGGCGACGACCGAGCACCAGGGTCAGGGCCGCGGCCAGCAGAGGAATCAGAACCGGCAGCGGGATGAGCGGTGTGACGACGGAGGCGGGGAGGGTCATTTGTCCGTCGCCACCCGTCCGGTCTCGTCGTCGTCCCGGTCGAGGAACCGGCCCTGGTGGAGGTCCTCGTAGCACTCGAGGTCCTCGCGGTTGGCGATCTGGTCGAGTGGAATGGGATTTCCGTCCTTGTCGAAGGCGTCGCCGGCTTCCCCGGGTTCACCGGTGACCGGGTCGTCGGACTTGTCGCGGTCCGGCGCGTCGGCGAGGCTGCGCCGCTGGGCGACCTTGGTGTCCTCGGGGTCGTTCTCGACGACGTCCGCGACGTTGATGGTGTACGAGCGGTAGGCCAGGGCCAGCACGAACGCCGCGATGCCCATGGTGATGACGATGGCGGTGAGGATCATCGCCTGGGCGAGCGGATCGGAATCGCCCGCACCGGCGTCGGACACCCGCCCCACCACCGGCGGATTGCCGTTGGGCCCGCCCGAGGTCAGGATCAGCAGGTTCAGCCCGTTCGACAGCAGCAGCAGTCCGAGCAGCATGCGGACGATGCTGCGTTCGATCAGCAGGTACACGCCGGCCGCGACGAGAACGGCGACCAACGCCAGGATCGTGATGTTGGCGGTCATTGCTGGCTCGTTTCGATCTGGGCGTCGAGGCGCGCGCCGAGGCTGCGGAGGACGTCGAGGACGAGACCGACGACGATGAGGTAGACCCCGGCGTCGAAGAAGAGCGCCGTGACCATCTTGATGTCGCCGAGGATCGGCAGCGTCACCTCGAACGTGGCGGAGGACAGGACCGGCGCGCCCAGGAACAGCGACGTCAGCGCCGCACCGCCGGCGAACAGCAGGCCCACGCCGAGCACCTTGCCGGCGTCGTACGGCAACGTCTCGCCCAACTCGTACCGTCCGCCCGCGAGGTACCGCAGCACCAACGCGAGGCCGGCCGTGAGGCCACCGGCGAAACCGCCGCCGGGGGCGTTGTGGCCGGAGAAGAAGAAGTAGATCGACAGCATCATCACCGTCGGGAACACCAGGCGGGTGGTGACCTCGAGGACCAGGACGCGGTGCTTCGGGTCGATGAGGTCGCTGCCGGACAGCCACGTGATCTCCGACGCGGCCTGGGAGGAATCCATGGAGTTCGGGGCGTCGGACACGCGCGGCGCGCTGCCGAACCGCCGATTGCGGAACACGAGGCTGGCGACGCCGGTGGCCGCGACCAGCAGCACCGAGATCTCCCCGAACGTGTCCCAGGCGCGGATGTCGACCAGGATGACGTTGACGACGTTGCGGCCGTCGCCGAGCAGGTACGCGGCGTCGGGGAGCAACTCGGCGATGGGGCGCGTGCTGCGCCCGTTCATCGCGTACGCCCCGACCACGGTGACCATCACGCCGACCCCGATGGCCAGCAGGGCGCGCAACGGCTTGCGGCCGAAGGCACGGCCCTCGTCGATCTCGGCGGGCAGCTTGCGCAGGACCAACACGAAGACCACCAGGGTCAAGGTCTCCACGAGGAACTGCGTGAGCGCCAGGTCGGGTGCGCCGTGCAGCACGAACATCACACCGGCGCCGTAGCCCGTCACTCCGACGAGCAACACCGCGGCCAGACGGTTGCGCATCACCATCGCACCGGCCGCGGCGGCCACCATGACGACGGCGACGACGATCTGCACAGGTGAGTCCGCGAGGCGGGTCTCGATGCCGGTGCGGGTGTACACGAGCAGGGAGATCAGCGGGAACAGGGCCAGCGTGGCGAGGATCGTGGCCTGCGTGCCGGGGAGCGAACCGCGCTGGGTGGTTCCGGTGAGCCGCAGCGAGAGCAGGTCCATCACGTACAGCGTGCGGTCGTAGATGCGGTCGGCGTTGAGCGGCGACTGCGGAACGGAGCGAGCGATGGACTTGTGCACCTTGTACAGCGCGACACCGACCACGATCACGATCGCCGTCATGCCGAGCGGGAGGGAGAATCCGTGCCACAGCGCGAGGTGGTAGACCTTCGCGCCGTACGACGGCAGCGTCTCGGCGTACGGGGACAGCAGCCGGTCCATCACGGGCGCGGCGAGTCCGCCGACCAGGCCGAGCGCGGCCAACAGGACGGCCGGGGCGAGGAAGAACGCGCCGGGGGCGTGCATCCCGGCCACCGCGGCACTCGGTGCGCGCAGCTTCTTGCGGCCGAACGCGCCCCAGACGAAGCGCAGGCTGTAGGCCACCGTGAGGATCGATCCGAGGACCATCGTGGCCAGGACCGCCGCCGACGCTCCGGGGCTCAACGCGTCGGAGTCGATCGCGGCCTCGAAGGCCGATTCCTTGCCGACGAACCCGAGGAACGGCGGCAGGCCGGCCATCGACGCGGCCGCGACGACCGCCGTCGTACACAGGACCGGGGCACGGTCACCGAGGTGGGCCAGGCGCCGGACGTCACGAGTTCCGGTGGTGTGGTCGATGATGCCGACCACCATGAACAGCGCCGCTTTGAAGAAGCCGTGGGCGACCACCATCGCCAGGCCGGCGAGCAGCGCGGTCCGGGTGCCGATGCCGACGATCGCCACCAGGAAGCCCAGCTGACTCACCGTGCCGAAGGCCAGCACCAGCTTGAGGTCGTACGCCCGCAGCGCGCGGTAGCCGCCCACGAGCATCGACGCGAGGCCGAGCGTGAGGATGGTGACCCGCCACGGACCGGCGTCGGCGAAGCCGGGGGCGAGCCGGGCGACGAGGTAGATGCCGGCCTTCACCATCGCGGCGGCGTGCAGGTACGCGCTGACGGGGGTGGGCGCGGCCATGGCGCCCGGGAGCCAGAAGTGCAGCGGGACGATGGCCGACTTGCTCAGCGCGCCGACGAGCACGAGCACGAGGGCCACCCCGGCGAGCCATCCGCGCGGGGCCGCGGCGACGACGTCCGACAGGTTGTAACTGCCCACCAGCTGACCCAGCACGATGATGCCGACGAGCATCGCCAGGCCACCGGCGGTGGTGACCAGCAGCGCCTGGGTGGCGGCCCGGCGGGACGACGCGCGCTCGGCGTAGTGGCCGACCAGCAGGAACGACAGCACCGTCGTCAGTTCCCAGAAGATGTAGAGCATGAGCATGTTGTCGCTGGTCACCAGGGCGAACATGACGCCCGCGAACGCGACCATCTCGGCGGCGAAGATGCCCAGGCGCGGCTCGTCGTCCTCGAAGTAGCGGGCGCAGTAGAGCAGGATCAACGTCCCGATTCCGAGAATCAGGGTGCTCATGACGGCGGCGAGCGAGTCGAACCGCATGTCGATGTCCATCGACAGGCCCGGTACCCACTCGATGTCCAGACGCTGCTCGGTGTTCCAGTTCCCGATCACCCAGCCGAGCGAGGCCGCGGGCACCAGCGCGAGCGCCAGGAACGCTCGCCGACCCCACCATCGAACGAGCAGAGGCGCACAGAGCGCAGCCGCGGCGTGGGCAACGAGAATCCAAAGCAAGTGGCACTCCGTCGGTGACGTGGGGGCGGCGGGGTGTCGGACGAATCGATGGCGCCGGGAGAATTCGGCGTTCCGGGACGACCGTGCAACGTCATCTTACGTGGTGGGTGACGGCGCCGTCGGAGCAGGGATACCCACGGGGGGTAGGGGTATGGGGTCGATCAGCTGCGTCGGGACAGCGTGACCAGCCGCAGGACCGCCACCACCGACACCCCGAGGAGCAGGTAGGTGGAGGTGGGGTCGGCGGTGATGCCGTCGAGGGAGATCCCGATTCCTGTGACCGTTCCCGGGCTGACCGGTTCCGCCGGGCCCAGCGTGGCCAGGAAGTCGTCGATGGTGACCTGATCGAGCAGCAACGGAGGCAGCGGCGCCGCCGTCGACAGCAGCAACGCGACGCCCGGCAGAGCGAGCGCGAGGGGGCGAACCGTCGGGTGCGGACCGCCGTCGCCGTGGGCGACGGGAAGGAGCAGGATCGGCACGGCGACGGTCACGACACCCAGGGCGACGGCCGGCGCGGGCTCGACGTCCAGCAGAGCGGCGGTGGCGGGAGCGGCGGCGAGGGCCACGGCGGTGAGCCACGACGTGATGCGTCCGACCGGCAGCAGCCACGCCACGAGCGCCCCCACCACGAGTCCGGCGAGACCGACGGTGAGCAGGACGGTGGCGGACGACGTGGTCCGGGCCAGCGTGTTCCACAGGGCGACGGCGGCGGTGGTGGCGAGGACGGTCGCGACGACGGTCCGAGCGTCGGGTGCGTCCCAGCGGGCGGCCACGCGGTCGATCACGACGAGGGCGACGACCAGCGCGATGATCGCGAGAGTCAGGGAGTACTCGCCGGTCCCGACCACCTCGACGCCGACTCGGCACACGACGGCGACGAGGACGGTGAAGACCACGAGCCGCAGGAGGTCGCGGCGCGGTGCGTCGGGCGTCGACTCCGGTGGTCGCGGCGGGAGTCCCGGCACGACGGCGGCGGCGACGGCCGCGGCGGCGGCGACCCCGACCAGCCACCAGGCGGGCTCGCCGAACACACTGCTGCTGTCGATCCGCAGCGCGACGAAGCCGTCGGTGGTGGCCCGTGTCGAGACCACGGCCAGGGCCGTTCCGCCGAGGAGGCCCGTGGCGATCGCGAACCAGCCGAGACGGGAGCGGCGCACCCCGTGCAGGGCGAGTCCGAGCAGCACTCCCGCGGCCGCGGACTTCACCCCGTGCAACGCGATGAGCACGGACAGGCTCGCGGACTCGGGAACGGCGACCTTCGTGAACGCGAGCAGCACGATCGCGACGACGGCGAGGATCCACGGCAGCCGCCGGGCACTCTCGGCGACGGCCAGGAACACCGCGGCGACGATCACGGCCAGGACCTGACCGACGGTCGTCGCGGTCGACTGGGCGGACTGCCAGCGGACGAGATCGTCGACGCCGGCGGCGAACGGCCACTGCGCGGTGCGGGGTCCCGACCACGCCACGGCGACGAGCGCACCGGACGAGCACGCGGCGAGAGCGGGAACGGCCCCGGCGGAGGGGAGGTCGGCGCGCAGTCGTCTCACTGCACCGAACCTATCGGTCCCGATCGGTGCACCGGGAATGCTCGTCGGGCGGCGGGGGTTCGTACCCACCATGACGACACTTGCTCAGAAGGCCACCACCCTCCTCGACCTGCACGTTCCGGGTACGCCGGTCATCCTCCCCACCGTGTGGGACGCCTGGTCCGCGAACCTCGCGGTCACGGCCGGGTTCTCGGCGTTGACGGTGGGCTCGCATCCCGTCGCCGATTCGGTGGGCAAGTCCGACAACGAGGGCATGACCTTCGACGACCTGCTCACCCGCGTCCGGCAGATCACCGCCGCGGTCGACGTGCCCGTCTCGGTCGACATCGAGTCCGGCTACGGCGAGGATCCGACGCGGCTGATCGAGGGCCTGATCGACGCGGGTGCCGTCGGCCTCAACATCGAGGACACCGTGCACGGCGAGGGCGGGCGACTCCGCGAGGCGCAGGAGCACGCCGATCTGGTGGGCGCGCTGCGCGCCGCGTCCGACGCCACCGACGTGCACGTCGTGATCAACGCCCGCACCGACCTCTTCGTCAAGCAGGTCGGTGACGAGAGCGATCGCGTCGACCGCGCCATCGCCCGCATGAAGCTGGCCGCCGCGGCCGGCGCCGATTCCCTCTACCCGGTCGGGTTCCACTCGGACGACGACCAGAAGCGCCTCACCGCCGAACTGCCCCTGCCGGTCAACGCCATCGGCCATCCGGTGAAGAACACCCCGTCGGCGCTCGCCGCCCTCGGCGTGGGCCGGGTCAGCTTCGGCCCGCTGTTGCAGGCGGTGCTCGCCGAGCGCGCGACCGAGGTGCTCGCGGCGTGGCGCTGACTCGCTCGGGTCGTCGCTAGCGAGAGATGCTGTACGCCTGCAGCGCCGCGACCTGAGCGGCGTCCAGTGACGGCCGGACGGCGTCGCACGCTCGTGCGACGTCGTCCGCGGTCACCACGGCAGCGTCGACGTCCCGGCGCATGGCGGTGAGGGCGGCTTCCCGCAGCAGGGCGGCACAGTCCGCGGCCGAGTACCCGTCGAGATCCTCGGCGAGAGCGCCGAGATCGACGTCCTCGGCCAGCGGGACCGACCGACCGGCCGTCGCCAGGATCGCCCGCCGCGCGTCGGCGTCGGGCGGCGGGACGAACACCGCCTTCTCCAGTCGGCCGGGCCGCAGCAGAGCGGGATCGATGAGTTCGGGACGGTTGGTCGCCCCCAGGACGACGACGTCGCGGAGTGGCTCCACGCCGTCGAGTTCGGTGAGCAGAGCGGCGACCACGCGGTCCCCGACTCCGGAATCGCTGCTCTGGCCGCGGCGGGGCGCCAGCGCGTCCACCTCGTCGAGGAAGATCAGTGACGGCGCGGAATCCCGTGCGCGCCTGAACAGTTCGCGGACCGCCTTCTCCGACGATCCCACCCACTTGTCCATCAGCTCCGCGCCCTTGACGGTGTGGACACTGAGCTGGCCGGAACTGGCGAGAGCCCGGACCACGAAGGTCTTCCCGCATCCGGGCGGACCGTAGAGCAGAACCCCGCGCGGCGGATCGACGCCCAGGCGAGCGAACGAATCCGGGTGCCGCAGCGGCCACAGCACCGCCTCGGTGAGTGCCTGCTTGGTCTCGACCATGTCGCCGACGTCGTCGAGCGTGAGACTCCCGACCACCAATTCCTCGGTGCCCGAGCGGGACAGCGGCCTGATCACGGCCAACGCGCCGACGAGATCCTCCTGCGTCAGCACCGGTGTCTCCTCGGTGCGATGCGCGCGAGCCGCGGCCTGGACCGCGGCCTCCCGGCAGAGAGCAGCGAGGTCGGCCACCACGAAACCCGGTGTCCGGAGCGCGATCTCCCCCGTCGCGACCTTCTCGGTCGGCACGTCCCGCAGCAGTACGTCGAGCAGGCGGGCGCGGGCGGTCGAATCCGGCAGGGGCAGCGTGAGTTCCCGATCCACCAGGTCGGGGTCACGCAACCGAGCGTCGACCGCATCGGGCCGAGAGGTGGTGCACACCAACGCCACTCCCGGCGACGCGACGGCCGCGCGCAGCCGATCGAGCACCAACGTCGAGACCGGGTCCGCGTCGACGGGCAGCAACGCATCGACGTCCGAGACGAGCAGCACCGCGGGATCCTCGGCGCCGCGGGCCGTGTCGACGACGCGCGTCACGGCGGCCAGCCGGTCGTTCGCAGCGGTGGATCCGACCGAGGGGCCGTCGATCTCGACGATCCGGCGCGTCGCCGCGACGGCGCGGACCATCGTCGCCTTCCCGACGCCGCCGGGACCGGTGACGAGCACGCCCAGCCGCGGCGAGGCGCCCAGGGTGCGCAGCAGCTCGGGCCGGTCCAGGGCCAGCTCGAGCCACTCGCTCAGCGTGGCGGCCTGCTCCCGCGCCCCCACCAGATCGTCGACGGCGACGGGCGGTTCCGTCGCGTGCGGTTCGGGTTCGGCGACCCCGCGGGGTCGAGCGTCGGCCGTGCCCGACCCGGCGCCCGCACCGCGCGTCACCGACGTGTTGGGCTGAATGCTCACCGGCCCAGCAGGATCGGTGGCGGTGACGGTCAACAGCTCGGTGGTCCAGGCCACCCCCACGGTGCGCGCGAGCGTCGACGAGACCGACGCCGTGGACGTCCCCGGCCCGAGGTCGCGGGGCAGCAGGGACACCGCGTCGCCCGCGCTCACCACCTTGCCGAGCAGGGCGCGGCGCAGCGTGGCGTCGTCGAGCGCCGCCACGGCCGTGCCGCCGTGCACGGTGACCGTGGTCCCGCCCGCCACTCGGACGGGGCGGACGACCACCGTGGCGTTCTCGGTCAGACCCGTGTTGGAGAGCGTCACGTCGTCCAGCAACGCGATTCCGCTGGGCGACGCCGTGCTCTCGGCGACCACCGATGCCGTCCGCCGTGATCCGACCAACTCCACCGCGTCCCACTCCCGCAGGCCCAGCGCCGTCAGCGCTTCGGGGTGGATGCGCACGATGCCGCGGCGCGCATCGGCAGCCGAGGTGGTGAGCCGGACGGTCAGGGACAGCTCGGGAGTGCTCACCGGTCGTCCCGCGGAACCGGTGGGCGCAGCCGCAGCCGCGCCGAGCTCCGACCGGCCCGCGCCGGGCGGCGTCGGCGCACGATGCCCGGCCGTTCCCGACGCGCGGCCCGACGCACCGCGCGGCGCTCGGCGGGCTTGGCCTCCCACGTTTCCGGACGCGCCGCGACCCACCGCTTCGAGCGGATGGCGAACGGGATGTGCGCCAGGTACAGCGCGATGAGCACGATGAGCAGCACGAACGGGAAAGTGATCAGGGCTGCGCCGGCGACGCCGACCGCGACGAGCAGGATGGCGGCCATGCGCGGCGGCACGGACACGCTCTTGAGCGCCAGGGTGGGGATGCGACTGACGATGAGCAGCGCGGACAGCACCACCCAGGTGGCCACGACGTAGTACGAGGACCACCATCCCGTGCCCCACTGTTGTTGCACGGCAAGCGGAGTCAGCGCGATCAGCGCGCCGGCGGGTGCGGGCACTCCCACGAAGTACTCCCCGGCGAACGCGGGCCGGGAATCGTCGTCGATGAGGGTGTTGAACCGCGCGAGGCGCAGGACGATCGAGACCGCGTAGATCAGCGCGATGACCCACCCGCCGCTGCTGCCCTCGAGCAGCGTCACGTACAGCACCAGGGCCGGGGCGACGCCGAAGGAGATCGCGTCGGCGAGGGAGTCGAGCTCGGCCCCCATGCGCGACGTCGCGTCGAGCATCCGCGCGATGCGTCCGTCGAGCGAATCGAGCACGGCCGCGGCGCCGATCATGGCCAGCGCCAACCCGAGTCGGCCGTCGAGGCCGAATTTCACCGCCGAGAGACCGGCGCACAGCGCGAGAACGGTGACCGCGCTCGGCAACAGCCGAACGGGGCCGGTACGCCCACCCTCTCCGTCGGACGCCGAGTCCTCCGCGGCGATCACGGCAGTTCGGCGAGCACGGTCTCGGCGCCGACCGCGCGCTGGCCCGGCAGCACCGCCAAGCGGGATCCCTCGGGAAAGTAGGTGTCCACGCGGGAGCCGAAGCGGATCAGCCCGTAGGTGTCGCCGATGGTCAGGGTGTCACCCGCCGACGCCTGGTTGACGATCCGCCGAGCCAGCAGGCCGGCGATCTGCACGACGGCGAGATCGTGCCCGGCCGGGGTCCGCAGGTGCATCGAGGTGCGCTCGTTGACCACGCTGGCGTCGGCGAGATCCGCCGAGAGGAACTGGCCCGCCTTGTGGACGACGTCGACGACCTCGCCCGACACGGGGACACGCTGGACGTGGACGTCCAGCACCGACAGGAAGATGCTGACGCGCGGCAGCGGCTCGGTCCCGAGGTCGAGTTCGGCCGGGGGCACGGCGACGTCGACCAACGCCACCTCGCCGTCGGCGGGAGCGACGACGACGCCCGCCCGGTTCGGGGGCACGCGCTGCGGGTGGCGGAAGAAGCCGGCCATCGCACCTGCGGTGAGGAGCGAGGCGGTGCGCACCGCACGGCGACGACGGCCGAGTGCGGCCACGGCGAGCGGTGCGGCGACGAACGGGGCGCCCGCAGGATGCAGCGGCGGAATCGACGAGCGGATCAGATCCACGACGTGGCCGAGGCCGGTCGGTTCGGGGGTGCCTGCTGGGACGGGGCGTCGGGCCACGATCTCCTCTTACGTCGTATGGATGTGCCGGCGTGGGGAACCGACCGGGCCGCGGAGACGGCTCGGGGCCCCTCACGAGATTACGTGAGGGGCCCCGAACGGTCCGGAGACGGATCAGACGCGCGAACGACGTCCGGTGACCGCCTTGACGATGAACAGCAGAATGCAGGCGCCGATGAGGCACGTGACGAAGCTGAAGATGATGCCGCCGCCCTTGACGTCGACACCGACCGCCTGCAGCAGGAATCCACCGAGCAGGCCGCCGATGATGCCGACGACGATGTTCAGGATGATGCCCTGCTGGGCATCGGTCTTCATGATCTTGCTGCCGATCCATCCGGCGAGTCCGCCGATGATGATCCAACCGATGATGCCCAGACCCAACATGATGAACCTCTTCCGACTCGGTGACCGACCCGAGGTCCGGGTCGAACGTCGGCAATCGGCTACCCGAGCCCCCGCCCCGTGAAACGCCGCGCGTAGCGACAGGGCATCACGATCGGGCCTCGAAACGGTGTCGAGGTCACGTCCGTGGTGCGACGAGCAGGACGGAGTCCGTCTCTCCGTTGTCCGTGGTCACCAGCAGCGAGCCGTCGGGTTGCGCCGCCACGGTCCGGATCCGACCGAACTCGCTCAGCTCCGGGAGGGTGGTCTGCTCGGTGACGGTGGTGCCGTCGTCGGACAGTCGGAGCAGCAGCACCTGCTGACCCTTCTGCACTCCGACGGCGAGTGCCCCGTCCCAGGCGCCCCAACCCGATCCGGTCAGGAACGTTCCGGACGCCGTCGCCACCGTGCTCGGCCCCGAACTCCACACCGCACCCCGCGCACCCGGCACGCGGTCGGGGTCGGTCATCGGCACCGACTCGTCGTACCCGGAACCACTGCGGTCCGGCGACCACCCGTAGTTGCCGCCGGGGGTCAGGAGATTCACCTCGTCGTCCCGAGAACTGCCCTGCTCCACCGAGTAGACCCGGCCGGTGCCGGGTTGCTCGGCGAGACCCTGGACGTTGCGGTGACCGAGCGTGAACACCGGCGACGCCGAATCCGGATTGCCGGCCGCCGGCGCACCCGTCGCGGCGTCGACCCGCAACACCTTGCCGCCCGACGAATTCCGATCCTGCGGGTTCGACGGCTGTGCAGCATCGCCCGTGCCGATCAGCAGGGTGCCGTCGTCGGACGGGAGAATCCGGCACCCGCCGTGCCGACCCGTCGAGACGGGGAATCCGTCGATCACCGTGCGCTCGCGCGTGAGCCCCGACCAGTCCGGTGCGACGGTCCAGGCGACCACTCCGACGGAGCGGCCGCCGCCCGCCTCGATTCCCTGGCACGTGTACGCGGTGCGGTCCTGCTCGAACCCGGGCGACAGAGCCAGTGCCATCAATCCGGTCTCCGACGACGCGAACAGGTCCGACAGATCCGCCGACATCGGCGCGGGCTCGGCCCCCGGACGCACCGCGGTGAACGACCCCGCCCGTTCGGTGAACACGATCGTCCCGTCGGGCGCCCGCACGACGTCCCACGGATGGTCGAGCCCGTCGGCCACCACCTCGACCGACACCGGCGGCGGTGCCGTGTCCGCGACCGGTGGAGCAGTGGTCGTGGCGGGACTGCTGTCGGCCTCCGCTGCCGACGAACCGCACGCGGCCGTGGCGAGTCCCGCCGCGAGAACGACGGCGGTCAGGGCGGCCGGGCGGCGAGTCATGTCTCCACGGTACGGACGCGGCGCCGGATTCGTCCCGTTCGCAGCCGCTACTTCTCGGCGGCAGCCTTGATCTTGGCCAGCGTGGCGTTCATTCCCCGCTCGAGCTCACCGTCGAAGTTGCGCTGGCCACCGAAGGCCAGGCGAACGAGGACGTTCGACACCGCCGTCGTTCCGCCCGGCGCCTCACGACGCTCGGTCACGCGGGTGCCCGTCTCGGTCGGCTCCAGCTCGTAGGACCAGATCGTGTGGTTCTCCGTCACGCGGAACGCCAGCCGACGCTCCGGCTCGAACCGGACCACCTTCGCCGTCGTCGGCCAGACCAGGGGACCGCGCTTGTTGAGATTGATCGTGCGAGTGCCCAGCTTCGGCTCGCCGCCCAGCACCGTCATCTTCTTGCACTGGGGGCTCCACTCGCCCATGCGCTTCAGGTCGGAGACCACCGCCCACACCGCGGCCGGCGGGGCCTGGACGTCGATGCTGGCGGACAGAGAGGTGGACATGGCGATCGGTCCCGTCGTCGGTGTCCGTGACCGGACGTCACGGCATCGACCGCACTGTATCCAGACGCCCGCGGGAACGACCCTCAGGGGGCGACGACGTCGACGACGTGGATGCGCACGTCGGTGGGCGACACCCGGACCCCGACCACCTCGGACAGGGCGTCGACGACACGGGTCTCGATGGCCGCGACGAGTTCGTCCAGGTCCTGCAGGTAGGGGATGGCGATGTCGAGACTCGCCCCGATCAGTCGTCGACCCTCGACGTCGAGTTCCACCGCGCGGACTCGACTCGGCAGGCCGCCCAGGGCGCGGAGGACGGCCAGCCGGACGACGTGATCGCCGATCCGCAGTGTGTCGCCCGCGGCCTCGGACGGGAAGGCGGCGTCGATCGGGGTGGTGCGCCGAGCGGTGCGCCGCAGGGTCTCCAGGATGGCCGCACTGACGGTCACCCAGGAGGGGGTCTCCTCGTCCCGCAGTTCTCGCGCCGCGCGGTCGAGGATCGGGTCCGCACCGGCGCCGTCGTCGAGTGTCACCGCCATGGGGCCATCCTTTCGCTCAGAGTTCGTCGAGCTCGGGTGACCTGTCCGCGAACCGCGGACGGGGACATCGACAGCGTCTCCCCGATCTCGACGTGGGTCATTCCCTCCACTTCACGGAGCAACCAGCAGGATCGCTGGACTTCCGGCAGATCCGACAGCACGCGGCGCAGAGCGGCCAGGAAGTCGGAGCCGGTGGCGGCCGAGGCCGGATCGTCCGCGGCGACGGCGTCGCCCACCGCCTCCTCGAAGAGCCAATCCTCCGCGGGGCGTGGCACCCGCCGTCTCGTCGCGTCGATGGCCTTGTGGTTGACGATGCCGAACAGCCAGGTCCGCAGCGCCGATTCCGACCGGTAGTGCTCGAGGCTCTTCCAGGCGGCCACGAACGCGTCCTGCACGATCTCCTCGGCCAAGCCGTCGTCACGCACCATGTTCCGGGCGAAGCGGTACATCGCCGGACCGTGGGTACGCACGAGAGTCTCGAACGCCGCCCGGTCGCCGAGCACGGCCGCGTTCACGAGATCGGCGGAATCGTCCGTGCTCGCGGCGGCAGCGGAGTTCGTCGCCTGCATGCCCCCTATTCGGTTCCGCGGCGTCGGGGGACCAGTCCGAGGATTTGAACACCACTTCTTGTGGCATACGTCACCTGGGTGCACGCTTTTCCGATCGAGCCGCGACCCACTCCCGACACCAACGACCTGAAAGGATGATTCGGAGATGACTGCATCGACCGGCTCGACCACCTCGACCACCTCGGCGGCGAACTCGACCCTGGACAAGTCCACGAACGCCTCGTCGAGCGAGGGGACCGGCGCGCTGGTCGCGTCCGACGGCCGCACCACCATTGCCGACGTCGTGGTCTCGAAGATCGCGGGCATCGCGACCCGTGAGGTCAACGGCGTTCACGCGGTCGGTGGCGGCGCCACCCGCGCCATCGGCGCGCTGCGCGAGCGCATCCCCGGCGCCCGCGTCAACCACTCGCAGGGCGTGTCCGTGGAGGTCGGCGAGCGCCAGGCCGCCGTCGACATCGACATCGTGGCCGACTACGGCGTCTCCATCGCGGACCTCGCCGCAGGCATCCGCCGCAACGTCATCGACGCTGTCGAGCGCATGACCGGCCTCGAGGTCACCGAGGTCAACATCACCGTTCACGACGTCTATCTGTTCGAAGAGGACAACGACGACGACGAGCCCGCTCCCGCGCGCGTCCGATGACCGGCGCAGCTCCGGCAGGTGACGACATCGCCGACCGCGTGGCTGCGGCCGTGATCGCGGTTCCCGGCGTGGCGTTCCTGCACGGCGGCGTGTTCGGCGAAATCGGGACCTACCTGCCGGGGCGTCGCGTCTCGGGCGTCGCCGTGCGGGACGACGCCACCGAGGTGCACATCGCCGTCACCACCGACTCGGTCGTGCGCGACACGGCCGACGCGGTGCGCAGAGCGGTGCGCGCCGTCGTCGACAAGCCGGTGAACGTCCTCGTCGAGGACGTCGTGCCGGTTGACCCGGCGCAGGCCGAGTCGAGCGAACCCGGCGGGGGTACTCCCGCCCCGTGATCGACGACCGACAGCCGACGCACGACGAGCGCGCCTACCGGGACGCTCGTCGTGCGGCGGTTCGGGCTCATCACCCCGACGCGGGCGGCGACCCCGACGTCCTGATGCGAGCGCTCGCCGACATCGACCGGCGGTTCGGCATCGGGGTCGAGCGAACCCGGCCCGCACGCCCGGTCGACGTCGTCGTGGTCACCTCGACTCCGCGCCGCGTCCTGCGACTCGTCCGCCGGGCGGGGCGCGCACTCCCACGCCGACGCACCTACGTCGACATCTCCACCCCGCCGCACCCGTGAGCAATCCCGTCCCTGCCACTCTTCCCCTCCACGATCGGAGCACCATGACCTCCTCCACCATCGGACTGTTGGCCGGCTTGCTGCTGGCCGTCGCGGCTGCCGCCGGCGGATTCACCGGTTTCCTGGTCGCGCTCGTGCTCGGGGCGATCGGCTTCGCCGTGGGCGCCTACCGGGACGGCAACTTCGATCCCGAGTCCCTGCTGCGCGGCCGCGGCCGTGGCTGAACGGGACGACGCGCGGAGTGCGGACGCGGCGGCTGCTGTGGGCTCCGACCGGGCGCCGCTCGCCGAGCCCGGTGAACGCGGGTCGCTGACCGTTCTCGACCGCGCGATCGAGCGCATAGCCGACGCCTCTCTCACCCGGACGTCGGGCATCGTCTCCGGCGGCGGCGCCTTCGGACGCCGCCCGTCCCGCGTGAAGGTGACCCAGGAGGGTCGCGTCGTGCGCGCAGCGGCCGACTGCACGGTGACCTGGCCGCGCTCGGCGGTCGTCGTGGCCGACGAGCTGCGACGCGACATCGCGCGCGGCATGGCCGACTCGGGTCTGCGCGCCGAATCCGTGGACGTGCGGGTGGGCGACTTCGCCGCGCCCCGCGACCGGGACCTCGCAGCCTCCGCCGGATCCACCGCCGACCTGCTTCCCGCTCCGCGCCCCCTCGCCGCGCCCGCCGCGACGCCCTGGGCGTTGCTGTGGACCCTGGCGCTGCTGGCGGGGGCCGCTGTGCTGATCCGCGACGCGCTGGCGGTGTGGAACGTCGTCCCGGGCGAGGCCTGGACCGCCAGCGCCCTCGACTACCTCGACGGACTCGGGCCGCAGTCCTGGATGGTGCCCGCCGGCATCGCCGCCGCCGTGGTCGGCGTGCTCATGATCCTGGCGTCGCTCAAGTGGCGCGGGCGCCGGTACCGGCCCAGCGGCATTGCCGACGACGTCTGGATCCACCGCAGTGACCGCGCGAAGCTGGCGGCGGCCGCGTCGGACACGTCCGGGACGTCCGGGGCGTCCGCCACCGGATCGGCCGCTGCGACCTCCACCGCGACCGATGCCGAAAATGGGACCGCCACGGGTGCGCCGACGGTCGAGACGAAGGGGGCGACGTCGTGAAGCGCAGTACCGCGTTCTTCGATCGACTCGGCGTGCTGATTCTCGGCGCCGCTCTGGCCGCGCTGGGCGTGGGCGCGGCTCTCTGGCAACGGGGATCGCTGCCGTTCACCCTCGACACCCTCGACGTCGGCGTGGTCGCCGACCGTCAGCAGGACACGTGGTGGCCGTGGGCACTGGGTGGTGCGGGTGTCGTCCTCGTGCTGATCCTGCTGTGGTCGCTCCTGCGCCGACTCCCCTCGTCGGCCGGACGCGACCTGACGCTGAGCGCGGACCCGTCGGTGCCGGGTTCGGTCACCGTCGATCTGCGCGCCGTCGCGAAGCAGGCCGCGGACGTCGCGCGTGACCTTCCCGGGATCAGGTCGGCACGGCCTCGCCTGCGCTGGGAGCGGGTCGACGGCACCCGCGTCCCGGTGATCTCCGTCATCGCGCGGACCGAGGCGGAGGCATCGCCCGCCGCCGCGGCGGCCGAACTCGCCGCGGTCCGGCGTCACGTCGCCGCGGTGGTCGGCGAGGGCGCCGTGGCCGTTCGGGTTCTCCTGTCGACCTGACCCGAGCGGGTCGCGGTTCGATCGCCGCGGACCGGATCACCCAACGACGCGGATCGGATCAGATGATCGGCGCGGATCAGATCAGGGTGATCGCCGCGGCGATCACGGCCACCGCGCTGGGCCCGCCCTGGATCGCGGCGGGTCGAAGAAGTGCGCGGTCGGTGGCCGCGAGCACCGACGCGGCGCCGGCCATCGATCCGCAGGCGAAGAGCACGAGCGCGGCACCGACGTGGCCCTCTCCGAACGCGAGCACCAGCGCGCCCACGGCAGCGCCGACGGCGAGGAACAGGTTGTACCAGCCCTGGTTGAAGGCCCAGCGGCGTACGGTGCGGGCCTCGGCGTCGTCCTTCACGCCGAACACCCGCCGCCCGGCGGTATCGAAGGCCACGGACTCGAGCACGAAGATGTAGGTGTGGATCGCGGCGGCGAGCAGCGCGGCGATCGTGGCGAGGGCGGTCATCTGCGCAGTATGCGTGATGTCGGCGGCCGACACACCGAGTCCGACACGCCGACTCGCACAATGGTCGAACAATGGTTCGCGGTGAAATTTGTGGAGACCGCACAACCGAAACGAACGGTATCCATGACATTCGTGTTTGTGGCAGGTCACGAATTGTTACGAGGGTCTGCGTAATGGCTCTCCGGGGCGTACGCTCTCGTCAACGACCGGGATTGTTGTATCGCTCACGTTCCCGTACTCGTTACACCCAGTTTGGACGGCGTCCATGCGGCGCCTCGTATCGGGGAGATGCGGATGTACGAGCTACTCGAGAACCGACGTCCTACGGTCAACTCCGGCCACACCGACCTGGTGCGCGCCGTGTTCTGTGACGAGTTCGAGGCCGGCGTGGATCGCGCCGCGCTCGAGTCGATCGACCACGGCGACATCGACCGGTGGGTCACCGACCTGCGTTACACCGGGCTCCTGCTGCCCGACGAGGTGGCCGCCATCGAACGCCAGTGGCTGACCGATCCCGCGGGACTCGTGTCCGCCCTGGTCGGTGGCCTCGACGAGGTGACCGCACGCCGGACGGCTCACCAGGACGCACGCGCGTCCTTCGCACACCGCCGGTCCGCCGCGGTCTGATCCGCCCCGGGCCCGGCTGCGGTCGGGCCCGATCAGCGGTTGTCAGCGGTTCTTGGGTGGCCGATTGGTGCGTTCGCGCCGCTCGATCTCCTTCTCCTTCACGCGGGTCGCCTCGCGCTGGACCTCCGCCAGGTTCGCGCGCTCGCGGATCAGCCACTCGGGTTCCTCCCCGACGAGTGCGTCGATCTGCTCCTGCGTCATCGCGTCCGACACCCCGTTACGGGCCAGCGCTGTGTTGGTCACGCCGAGTTTGCGCGCGACCACGTCGCGCGGGAACGGACCGGACGCCCACAGCTCCCTCAGCCACTCCGGCGGGTCGGCGCGCAGGGCGTCCAGGTCCGCCCGGCTGATGCTGGTGGAGCGGAAGTCCTCCGGCGCCGCCGGCAGGTAGATGCCGAGTTTGCCGGCCGCGGTCAGCGGCTTCATCGTCTGGGACGCGTCTCCGGTGCTCACGGCACCACCCTATCGGGGGCACCCGTCTCGAGCGGCCCATGCCCGTCGTACCGGTGACCTACCCTGATCGAGTGAACGATGCGACCGTCCTGCGTTGGTTCCTCGCGGTCGCCGAGATCGGCGCCTTCGGTCGCGCGGCGCGAGACCTGTCCATCTCCCGGCACCGCCTGAGTGCGGCGATCCGAGACCTCGAGGCCGAGGTGGGCGAGCGGGTGTTCGTCACCGACGAGTCCGGGACGCACCTCACCCCCGCCGGGGAGGCCCTGTCGGCGCACGCGCGTGCCGTCGTCGCCGCCGACGACGAGCGACGGCGCGCGGAACCCGCGCCCGCACCCGTCCCCGCCCTGCGCATCGGATTCGTGCCCGGCGTCACCGTGACCAAATGGACGCGCATCTGGGTCGACCGATTCCCCGGGACTCCCCTCACCGTCGAGGTGATCGAGGAGCCCGACCAGCTGACGGCACTCCGCGAGGGCCGCGTGGACATGTGCTTCGTTCGCGAACCCGCCGACCGCGACGGTCTTCACACCGTCCCGCTGTACGCCGAGGTGGCCGTGGTGGTCGTGCCGAAGGACCATCCCGTCGCCGCGTACGACGCGGTCACCCTCGCCGACCTGGACGACGAATCGATGCAGGACCGAGGTGACGACGTCGCCGTCACGCTCGAGATGGTCGCCGCCGGCGTCGGGCCGGTGGTGCTCCCGCACTCGCTCGCTCGGCTTCACGCGCGCAAGGATCTGGTCTACCGACCGGTCACGGACGCGCCGTCGACGCAGGTGTTCCTGGCCTGGCCCGTCGAGAGGGGGGAGGACGACACCGACCCCCGGCAGGAGTTCCTCGGCATCGTTCGAGGCCGGTCCGAGCACAGTTCTCGCGCCGCCGCCGAGCGGCGAACGGGTGCCACCCCTGCTACGCGTCCCACGCGGCGGAAGACCGCCGCCCCCGCGCGGAAGACGCCGCCGCGCCCCATCTCCCGTCGAAAGCGAGCACGATGACCGCGCCCAAGCCCGTGCTGCTCACGGTGGACGACGATCCGTCGGTGTCGCGGGCGGTGGCGCGCGATCTGCGTCGCAAGTACGGCGAGGACTACCGTGTCGTCCGCGCCGAGTCGGGGGAATCGGCGCTCGAGGCGCTGCGCGAGATCGCCCTCCGGGGCGATCAGGTGGCGGTGCTCCTCGCCGACCATCGGATGCCGGGGATGAGCGGGCTCGAGTTCCTCGAGCAGGCCATGGACATCTTCCCGCACGCCCGCCGCGTGCTGTTGACGGCGTACGCGGACACCGACGCCGCGATCGAGGCCATCAACGTCGTCGACCTCGACCACTACCTCCTCAAACCGTGGGACCCGCCCGAGGAGAAGCTGTATCCGGTGATCGACGCGCTCCTCGAGTCCTGGCGTGGCGCGGATCTGCGGCCGGTCACCGAGACCAAGGTGATCGCCGGCCGGTGGGCGTCGCGGTCCAGCGAGATGCGAGAGTTCCTCGCGCGCAACCGCCTTCCGTACCGGTGGTTCCTCGCCGACGAACCCGAGGGCGCCCGGCTGCTCGCCGCCGCGGACCGCGACGACCGTACGCTGCCCGTGGTCGTCTGCGCCGACGGGTCGCTGCTCGTCGATCCCACCGACACCGAACTGGCCGAGTACTTCGGACTGGGGACGACCCCCGCCGAGGACTTCTACGACCTGGTCGTCGTCGGCGGCGGACCGGCCGGCCTCGGCGCGGCGGTCTACGGCGCGTCGGAGGGGCTGCGCACCGTCCTGGTCGAACGCACCGCCACCGGCGGACAGGCCGGACAGAGTTCGCGCATCGAGAACTACCTCGGATTTCCCGACGGTGTGTCCGGAACGCAGCTGGCCGAGCGGGCCCGTCGTCAAGCGGTGAAGTTCGGCGCCGAGTTGGTGACGACGCGCGACGTCGTGGGAATCGAGGTCGACGGACCGGCGCGCGTCGTCCGTTTCGCCGACGGCGCGTCGATCGCCGCCCACGCGATCATCCTCGCCACCGGGGTCGCCTACCGGCGTCACCCCGCGCCCGGGGTCGACGACTTCGCCGGACGCGGCGTCTTCTACGGCTCCGCGACGACGGAGGCGGTGGGGTGCGCGGATCGGGACATCTACGTCGTCGGCGGAGCCAATTCGGCCGGTCAGGCTGCAATGTATCTGTCGCGGTGGGCGCGGTCGGTGACCATCGTGGTGCGAGCGCAGTCACTCGAGGCGTCGATGTCGCACTATCTGATCCGGCAGATCGAACGGAACCCGACCATCCGGGTGCGCGCGTGCACCGAGGTGGTGGGCGCCGAGGGCGACGGCCACCTCGAGCGCATCACGCTCCGCTCGGTGGACGGGGCCGAGGAGACCGTCGAGACCGGCCACCTGTTCCTGTTCATCGGGGCTCAGCCGCGCACCGACTGGCTGGGCGAGAACGTGGTGCGCGACCGGCACGGGTTCGTCGTCTCCGGTCAGGACCTGACGGTCGACGGCATCCGGCCGCGCGGCTGGACCGCCGATCGCCCCCCGCACCATCTCGAAACCAGCGTGCCGGGAGTGTTCGCTGCCGGCGACGTCCGCGCGGACTCCGCGAAGCGCGTCGCGTCCGCCGTCGGCGAGGGCGCGATGGCGGTCATGCTGGTACACCGGTACCTGGCTCAACCCTGACGGACGCGCGACGGAGGCCTGCGATGAGCGAAGTCGTCGAGTGCGACCCGGACGAACTGCGGAGCTTGTTCCTGTTCGAGTCGCTCGACGCGGAGCAGCGAGAACAGCTGTGCCGGTGCGGTCACGTCGAGGTCGTCGACCCCGGCCCGGTCTACGCGGAGGGTGACGAGGCCACCTGCTTCTACGTTCTGTTGGACGGCGAGATCACGCTGTCGAAGCTGTCCGGTGGCGAAGCCATCGAAATCAACCGGTCGTCCGAACGCGGCGTGTACGCCGGCGCGTGGCAGGCCTACCTCGGGGACCGCGCACCGCAGCGCTACATGGCGTCGATGGACGTCGTACGTCGGTCGCGCTTCTTCGTGCTGGACGCCGATGTGTTCGGGGCGCTGATGCGCGAGTGGTTCCCCATGGCGGTCCACCTGCTCGAGGGCCTGTTCTTCGGGCAGCAGAGCACCAAGGCCGTCATCGACCAGCGTGAACGGCTCCTGGCGCTGGGTTCGCTGTCGGCCGGGTTGACGCACGAACTCAACAACCCCGCCGCCGCGGCGGTGCGGGCGACGGCGGCGCTGCGCGATCGGGTGTCCCACATGCGTCGGAAATTGGCGGTGATCGCGTCGGGTAGCTACGACACCGATGCCCTCACCGCCCTGATGCGGCTGCAGGACGAGGCGGCGGATCTGGTGGGCAAGGCGCCCGACCTGACGCCGATGGAGACCGCCGACCGCGAGGACGAGCTCGGCGACTGGTTCACCGAGCACGGCGTCGCGGACGGGTGGGACCTGGCCCCGACGTTCGTCGCCGCGGGGTTGGACGTCGCCTGGCTGGACCGGGTGGCCGCCGACGCCGGGGACGGGTTGCTCGAGAGCACGGTGCGGTGGCTGAACTACACCGTCGAGACCGAACTGCTGATGTCGGAGATCGCGGAGTCGACGACCCGCATCTCCACGCTCGTCGGCGCGGCGAAGCAGTATTCGCAGATCGACCGCGCGCCCTTCACCCGCGTCGACCTGCGGATGTTGCTCAAGAGCACGCTGGTGATGCTGGCTCGGCGTATCGGCGACGGCGTCACCGTCGTCAAGGACTTCGACCCGGCCCTGCCGGAGGTCGCCGCCTACGCCGCAGAGCTGAATCAGGTGTGGACGAACCTGATCGACAACGCGGTGGCCGCGATGGGCGGGACGGGCACCCTCACCGTGCGCACGCGGCGGGACGGCAGCAACGCCGTCGTCGAGATCCGGGATTCCGGGCCGGGGATCCCCGGGGAGATCCGGAACCGCATCTTCGAACCGTTCTTCACCACCAAGCCGGTGGGGGAGGGGACCGGGCTGGGGCTCGACATCTCCCGACGCATCGTGGTGAACAAGCACGGCGGCGACCTGTGGGTGGAGTCGGTGCCGGGAGACACCGCGTTCGTCGTTCGGCTGCCGCTGGACGGGCCACGCGGACCCGCGGGCGCACGCCCGGCGGAGGAGGCGGAAGGCGACGGCGCATGAGCGAGCAGGCGATCGATCCGACGGTCCCACCGAGCGGCCCGGGATGCGTGGAGTGCGAGGCCGGCGGCGGGTGGTGGGTGCACCTGCGGCGGTGCGCTCGGTGCGGGCACGTGGGGTGTTGCGATTCCTCGCCCGCACAGCACGCGAGCGCCCATGTCGCCGCGACGGGACATCCGGTGGTGCAGTCCTACGAACCGGGCGAGACCTGGTTCTGGGACTACCGCCGCGAGGTGATGACCACGGGCCCGGAACTCGCTGCGCCACAGCATCATCCGCGGGATCAGACGGTTCCGGGTCCGGCCGAGCGGGTGCCGGCCGACTGGCGCGACCACGTCCACTGACCCGGGGCTCGGGCGCACACCGAATCGTTACGTTCGGCGCCCCTCGTCGGCCGGGTGGGGCCGGTAAGGTTCGCCGTGCACGTCCGCCCGTGGGTGGATCTCTCGCCGCAATTCCAGGAGTTCTCCGTGACGCTGTTCGCCGCCTTCTCGTCCGCTCGTTCCTCGCGTGTCCGCCGCGCCGCCGCTGCCGTCGCCGCCACCTCGGCCGTCCTGTCGTTCGGTGCGGTGCTCGGCACCGCGACCGCCACGGCGGCACCGGTCACGTGCGTCTCGCCCCCGTCCGCCAACGACATTCGGATCGACGGGACGGCGAGCTGCGGGGCCAAGGCCACCGCGCCGGGCGTCGCACGGTCGGACGCGAGCGACAGTGGCACCGCGGTCTCCGTCGCCGACGGTGGCGCGGCGAACGCGACGGCCACGGGCTTCGGCACCGCGCTCAGTGCGGTCTCCGGTGCGGGCAACTCCTACGCGTTCGCGCTCGGCGGCGGCATCAGTCGGTCGGCGGCGTCGAACGGCGCGACGGCCATCGCCGTGGCGGGCTACGGCGGCGGCGCGAGTGCGTCCACCGAGACGGGTGTGAACTGCGCCGGCCTCAACTCCTTCGCGCTCGACCTCTCGACCGGGCGGGCCTGCATCGCCGGATTCTGACCGGACCTCGAGGGCTTGCACTCGGCTGGGTCGAGTGCCAGAATCGGGCCTGGCACTCATGTAGTGTGAGTGCCAGGTCGAAGAGGTGAGATCGGGAATCGTCGACACCCCTGGTCGTCCGTCGCGGGCACCGACTCGGCCGGAATTGGAATTGGAGCGGCCCCAACCGCGGTCGCTTCGCGTGTCACCCCCAATCCGGAGGATCACTTCGCAATGGCCAAGATCATCGCGTTCGACGAAGAGGCACGTCGTGGCCTCGAGCGTGGGCTGAACAGCCTCGCCGACGCAGTCAAGGTGACGTTGGGCCCCAAGGGTCGCAACGTCGTGCTCGAGAAGAAGTGGGGCGCCCCCACGATCACCAACGACGGCGTCTCCATCGCCAAGGAGATCGAGCTCGAGGACCCGTACGAGAAGATCGGCGCCGAGCTGGTCAAGGAAGTCGCCAAGAAGACCGACGACGTCGCCGGTGACGGAACCACCACCGCGACCGTCCTCGCTCAGGCGCTCGTCCGCGAAGGCCTGCGCAACGTCGCGGCCGGCGCGAACCCGCTCGGCCTCAAGCGCGGCATCGAGTCCGCCGTCGCCGCTGTCACCGAGTCCCTGCTGAAGTCCGCCAAGGAGATCGACACCAAGGAGCAGATCGCTGCTACCGCCGGTATCTCCGCGGGCGACGCGTCCATCGGCGAGCTCATCGCCGAGGCCATGGACAAGGTCGGCAAGGAAGGCGTCATCACGGTCGAGGAGTCCAACACCTTCGGCCTGCAGCTCGAGCTCACCGAAGGCATGCGCTTCGACAAGGGCTACATCTCGGGCTACTTCGTCACCGACGCCGAGCGTCAGGAAGCCGTCCTCGAGGATCCCTACATCCTGCTGGTCAGCTCCAAGGTCTCCACGGTCAAGGACCTGCTGCCGCTGCTGGAGAAGGTCATCCAGTCCGGCAAGCCGCTGCTGATCGTCGCCGAGGACGTCGAGGGCGAAGCTCTCTCCACCCTCGTGGTCAACAAGATCCGCGGCACCTTCAAGTCCGTCGCCGTCAAGGCACCGGGCTTCGGTGACCGCCGCAAGGCTCAGCTCGCCGACATCGCCATCCTCACCGGTGGCGAGGTCATCAGCGAAGAGGTCGGCCTGTCCCTCGAGGGCGCCGGACTCGAGCTGCTCGGCCAGGCTCGCAAGGTCGTCGTCACCAAGGACGAGACCACCATCGTCGAGGGTGCAGGCGACGCCGACGCCATCGCCGGTCGCGTCGCGCAGATCCGCTCGGAGATCGAGAACTCCGACTCGGACTACGACCGCGAGAAGCTGCAGGAGCGTCTGGCCAAGCTGGCCGGTGGCGTCGCGGTCATCAAGGCCGGTGCTGCCACCGAGGTCGAGCTCAAGGAGCGCAAGCACCGCATCGAGGACGCCGTGCGCAACGCCAAGGCCGCCGTCGAGGAGGGCATCGTCGCCGGTGGTGGCGTGGCTCTGCTGCAGTCGTCGCCGGCTCTGGACGGACTCACCCTCTCGGGTGACGAGGCCACCGGTGCCAACATCGTGCGCGTCGCCCTCGAGGCACCGCTGAAGCAGATTGCGTTCAACGCCGGCCTCGAGCCCGGCGTCGTCGCGGAGAAGGTCCGCAACCTCCCCACCGGCCACGGCCTCAACGCCGCGACCAACGAGTACGAGGACCTGCTCGCTGCCGGCATCAACGACCCGGTCAAGGTCACCCGCTCGGCTCTGCAGAACGCAGCGTCGATCGCGGCTCTGTTCCTCACCACCGAGGCCGTCGTCGCCGACAAGCCGGAGAAGGCCGGAGCGCCCGCGGGCGATCCGACCGGCGGCATGGGCGGCATGGACTTCTGAGTCCTGCCCCACCTCGTCCGACGCCCGGTCCACCCTCGCGGTGGGCCGGGCGTCGGCGTGTGTGCGACGAGTTCGTCGCGCGGGCCGAGTCGGGCACCGGGGGCTTCACCCTGGACCGTCGGGTGGCGGACCGAGCTGCCCGGCGTCGCGAGTATTGCCACACGATCGTGCGTGAAGCTGCGAATCCGCGGGTCGTGGCGCAATCATGTGGAAGAACTCGCGCCCGGGCGGTGTCGGCCCCGTGTGAGAGACCGGCGCCGCCGCACGACGGCCATGATCTCGTCGGCAACTGCGTCCGGGGTCGCCGGCACGGTGGCGACCGAGTACCGCAGCACCAGCCACCCGTCCAGGACGAGTGCGTTCTGGCGTTTCCGATCGTTGGTGAACACCGCCCCCGCACTGTGGAATTCGCGTCCGTCCACCTCCACGATCACGCGAGCTCGTCGGCAGACCAGGTCGCCGTAATACGGGCCGACGCGGCCGTTGATCTCCATGCGGAAGGACCGGGCCGAGAGGGTCCGAGCCAGGAGTCGCTCGGCTTCGGACAGCGTGCCGGGGCAAGCCCGTCGTAGTTCCTCGCGCAGGACTCGCATTCCGGCCTTGCCGCCTGCCTCGTCGCACAGTGCGGCCAGCGCGCGCCACTGAATCTTCGGACTCGAGGCCCGATCGATGACCAGCTGGAAGTCCGGTCGGCTCAGAGTGGTCGCCAGATCGAGAATCGCGTGTTCCGGGGACACGAGTGGGGTCTCTCCCAGCAGCCGCACGTCGGTCAGGAGGCGTCGGTGAACGCGGACCCACGACGGTCCACCCGCCGTCCCGGTCGGCGGGACGGTCGCGTGCACCGACGCGGGCTCGTCGTCCAGCAGACCCCACCACCAGGCGGCGGTGTCGTGACTGAGGACGGCGTCCGGCTTCCAGAGGAGGACGGCGTCGCACCGTCGGCGGTAGTCGGCGGGCTCGGTGGAGTACACCCCGGGGAGCAGGCGGTGCAGCGTTCCGTTGGCCACCCGCCGGCGGACGGTGGACTGGTGTAGCCCTCCCGCGATCAGCTGAGCTCTGGTGACGACCCCCATGGCCGCAGCGCGTCGCGTAGGGCGGAGAGCCGCTCGTGCCTCGGCCCGGGGATGGTGTGACCGCTCTCCCCGGGGCGCGATGACCGGGGTTGCGGAGCGGCGGCACGCGAGTTCTGCCACACGATCGAGACGCGGTCCGCGGATCCGCAGAAACGGCACCGATATCGTGCGAGAACTCGCGCGGTCAGCGGCCGGGGACGTAGTGACGGGGGCTGTTCCGCCGGTCCGGGAGGGGCAGGTTGCGGTCGGGGGTCTGGGGGAGCGGCGCGTCGGCGGGGAGCCGCCCGGTGGCGCGGTCGACCCCCGCCCGGGCGCGGGGGTGCAGGCGCCGGCGTGCGGGGACGAGGCGGAAGGCCAGCTCGACGGCGCGGCAGACACGGCGGAACCAGTGCTCGTCGGCCTCGGACCAGCTGTAGCCCAACAGCTCTCGAACCGATGGATCGTAGAGCCCGACGGTAAGGCGCACGGCGGACCGCGCGACGGCCGGCCGCAGCAGCGCCCACACGCGGGCCGGCAGCCAGGGCAGGAACGGTGGGCGCGGGAGCTCGGAGAGGTCGAGCACCACCCGGGCGGCGGGCGTGTCCTCGAGAACCTCGCGGCACATGTGGTCCCAGTAGCGCTGGAAGTCCGCGCGGGTGGCGGGGACGGGGCGCATGCTCATGCCGTACAGGGCGTACCACTGGCGGTGTTCCGCGAAGAGCTGCTCGTGCTGCGCCTCGGTGAGCCCACCCATGAAGCACTCCGCGGTGCGGAGCGTGCCGACGTAGAAGGTCGCGTGGGCCCAGTAGAAGGTGTCGGGATCAAGGGCGTGGTAGCGGCGTCCCTGTGCGTCGACGCCCCCGATATCGTTGTGGTACCGACGGATTCGAGCCGCAGTGTCGGCCGCGCGCGCTCCGTCGAAGACCACTCCGCCGATGGGGTAGAGCGAGCGCATGACTCGCTGCCACCGTTCGAGTTCGAAGGTGGAGTGCTCGGTGACCGCCGCGCCGAGGCCGGGGTGCATGTTCTGCATCGACCCGGCCCAGGGTCCCTGCAGCATGCCGCGCCAATCGCCGAAGTACCGCCACGTGAGCGCGTCCGGCCCGAGCGGCTGACTACACATGTTGTCACCGTAGAGTCGGTGCGCACGGACGTCAACGGTGAGGACGAGGGTGGACCTGGAGGCGAGGCGCGCGCACCGGCGCGAGACGTTGCTGGCCGCGGGTGTGGACCTGCTGGGGGCGCCCGAGGGACCGGCGGTGAGCGTGCGGTCCGTGTGTTCGCGCGCGGGCCTGACCGAGCGGTACTTCTACGAGAACTTCACCGACCGCGACACGTTCGTGCGGGAGGTCTACGCCCTGGTGGCCGACCGCGCCCAGCAGGCCCTGGTCGCCGCGGTCGGCCGGGCGCGACGGCCGTCGGAGCGGGCGCGCCGCGCGGTGCACGCCTTCACCGATCTGGTGCTGGACCGCCCGGAGTACGGACGCGTGCTGCTCGCCGCTCCGTTCGGCGACAGCGCGCTCGGCCGCATCGGAACGCGCACCGTGCCGCACTTCGTGGCGCTCGTGGAAGCGCAGTTGCCCAACGAGACGGATCCGGCGACGAGGATTCTCACCGCCACCGCCGTGGTCGGTGCGCTGACCACCCTGTTCACCGCGTTCCTGGACGGTGAGCTGCCCGTCGACCGCGACCGCTTCACCGAGCACTGCGTCGCCGTGGTTGCCGCGGCCGGTCGCGGGGAATGGTGACGGGCATGGTGGTGGCTGGAGTTCTCGACGTCGCGATCGACCGGTACGGCGATCCGTCGGGTCGGCCGGTGGTCCTGCTGCACGGCTTCCCCTACGACACCCGCTCGTACGACGACGTGGCCCGCCTTCTCGCCGACGCCGGCCACGACGTCGTGGTCCCGTACCTGCGCGGGTTCGGCGCCACCCGGTTCCTCGACGACGCCACCCCGCGCTCCGGGGAGCAGGCCGCGCTGGCGCACGACCTCCGGGAGTTGATCGTCGCCCTGGGCCTCGACCGCCCGATCGTGGCGGGCTACGACTGGGGCGGCCGCGCTGCGTGCGCGGTGGCCGCGCTGTGGCCCGACGAGGTGTCGGGTCTGGTCAGCGTGTCGGGTTACCTGATCCAGGCGGGCGGGCTCGCGACACCCGCGCCGCCGCATCTCGAGAAGCGATACTGGTATCAGTACTACTTCCACTCCGAGCGGGGCCGGGCGGGACTGGCCGCCTACCGTGCCGAGCTCGCCCAGACGTTGTGGGCGGACTGGTCACCCACCTGGCGGTTCGGCGACTCCGAATTCGCCGCCACGGCACCGGCGTTCGACAATCCGGACTTCGTGGACGTCGTCGTGCACAGTTACCGGCACCGGCACGGGATGGCCGAGGGAGACCCGGCCTACGCAGCCACGCAGGAGCGCTTGGCGGAGGGGCCGCCGATCACCGTGCCGACGGTCGTGCTCGACCCCACGGAGGACACCGTCGCCGCGCTGTACGGGGTCCCCGACCACACCCGGCACTTCACCCGGCTCGTCGACGTGCGCGAGGTCGACTGTGGCCACAATCCGCCGCAGGAACTGCCGGGACGATTCGCCGACGCGATCCGTGCTCTCGACGAGTCGCTGACCTAGGCTCGGACGATGGCGGCGTCTCCGGCGATCGAACTCGAGGTGGGCGGCCGCACCGTGCGGGTGTCGAACCCCGACCGCGTCTACTTCCCGGCCAGCGGGGCCACCAAGCGCGACCTCGTGGAGTACTACCTGTCCGTGGGCGACGGCATCGTGACCGCGCTGCGTGAGCGCCCCTGCATGCTGCACCGCTTTCCGGACGGTCTCGCGGGGGAGAAAGTGCACCAGAAGCGATTGCCCCGCGGTGCCCCGGAGTGGATGGAGACGGTGCGGGTGACGTTCCCGCGCTACCACCGCACCGCGGACGAGCTCTGCGTGACCGAGCTCGCGCACGTGATCTGGGCGGTGCAGATGTCCACCGTCGAGTTCCACCCGTGGAACAGCCGTCGGGCCGACGTCGAGAGCCCCGACGAGTGGCGGATCGATCTCGACCCCATGCCCGAGTGCTCGTTCGACCGGGTGCGGCGGGTGGCCGGGGTGGTCCACGAGGTGCTGGACGAGCTCGGCGCCGTGGGCTGGCCGAAGACCTCCGGTGGCCACGGACTGCACGTCTACGTGCGCATCCGTCCGGACTGGGGATTCGGCGACGTGCGTCGGGCCGCGCTGGCGTTCGCCCGCGAGGTGGAACGACGTGCTCCCGACGACGTGACGACGACGTGGTGGCGGAAGGACCGGGACCCGTCGAAGGTCTTCGTGGACTTCAATCAGAACGCCCGCGATCACACCATCGCGTGTGCGTACTCGGTGCGCGGCACCGAGCGGGCGACGGTGTCCACGCCGGTGCGGTGGGACGAGATTCCCGACGCCTCTCCCGACGACTTCACGATGCACACGGTGCCGGCGCGGTTCGCCGAGTTGGGTGACCTGCACGCCGGGATCGACGACGCGGCGTACGACCTCCGACCCCTGGTCGAGTGGGCGGAGCGGGACGAGCAGGCGGGTTTGCGCGCGCCCGAGGAGTGAGGCGGTGTCGTCCGTTCGGACGGTTCTTCGCCCCGAAACCGGGCGCAGGTACGGTTTCTGTGGCAGAATGCGTACAAATCGTACAAATGCAGTCATGCGGTTCGTTACGGCGTCGGGGGATGCGAACGGGTCCGGGTCACGACGCCGGACCGGCACGTGTCGTGAGAAGCCACCGACTGCCGTCCCGAAGGAGTGACGAAGATGGTGTGTCGCCTCTGCCGGTCGCGTGATCTCGAGAGTGTCCTCGATCTGGGCGCCACCCCGCCGTGTGAATCGTTCCTCACCGCGGACCGCCTCGACGATCCCGAGCCCACCTACCCGCTTCACGTTCGCGTCTGCCGGGCCTGTCTGCTGCTGCAGATTCCGGCCCTCGTCGGTCCGGACGACACCTTCACCGAGTACGCCTACTTCTCGTCCTTCTCGTCGAGCTGGGTGGACCACGCCCGCCGGTTCGTCGACGAGGCAACCGGGCGGATGGACCTCGTGGCGCGTGACGACGCTTTCGTGGTCGAGGTGGCGAGCAACGACGGTTACCTGTTGCGTCACGTCGTCGATCGCGGGATCCGTTGTCTGGGAATCGAACCCAGTGTCAACGTCGGTGCCGCGGCGCGGGACGCAGGGGTGCCCACGCTGACGGCGTTCCTGAACCCGGAGACGGCCGCGCGCGTGCGAGCCGAGCACGGGCCCGCGTCGCTGGTGGTGGCCAACAACGTCTACGCCCACATCCCCGACGTGCGCGGGTTCACGGAGGGGCTGCGGACGCTGGTGACGGACGACGGTCTGGTGTCCATCGAGGTGCACCACGCCCTGAGACTGGTGGCCGAGGCGCAGTTCGACACCGTCTATCACGAGCATTTCCAGTACTGGACGGTCCTGACGGCCATGCGCGCCCTGGAGGCGGGCGACCTGACGGTGATCGACGTCGAGGCGCTGCCGACGCACGGGGGATCCATTCGGCTGTGGGCCACACCGTCCGCGAACGCCGGCCCGCCCAGCGAGCGCACCCTGGAGCTCCTGGCGGAGGAGCGTCGCGCCGGCCTGCACACGGTGGAGGGATACCGCGGCCTGGACTCCGCCGCGCGCGATGCCCGTGCGGCCGTGCTCGAGTTCCTGCTGGACTGCCGCCGCCGCGGCGAGCGGGTGGTCGGGTACGGCGCCCCCGGCAAGGGCAACACGCTGCTCAACTACTGCGGCATCCGGCCCGACCTGCTCGAGTACACGGTCGACCGGAACCCGTACAAGCACGGTCGATTCACTCCCGGCACGCGCATCCCCATCCATCATCCGGATCGGATCGCGGCCGACCGCCCGGACGTGGTGCTCGTGCTGCCCTGGAACCTCGAGCGTGAGCTCACCGACCAGCTGCGGTACGTCGGCGACTGGGGTGGGCGGGTGGTCTTCCCGCTCCCGTCCCTGCGCACCGCCGATCTCTCCCGCGCCACCCTGCGCACCGACGAACCCGTGGAGGCTCTGTCATGAAGGTCGTTCTGTTCTGCGGCGGATACGGCATGCGGATGCGTAACGGGGACGGGGACACCATTCCCAAGCCGCTCCAGATGGTCGGACCACGGCCCCTGCTGTGGCACATCATGAAGTACTACGCCCACTACGGGCACACGGAGTTCGTCCTGTGCCTCGGGTACGGTGCCGCGGCGATCAAGCAGTTCTTCCTCGACTACCACGAGGAGGAGTCCAACGACTTCGTGCTGCGCGACGGCAAAGTGGAACTGCTGGCCACCGACATGAGCGACTGGTCCATCACGTTCGTCGACACGGGGGTCGAGGCGCCCATCGGTGAACGCCTGCGCCGGGTGCGCGAGCACCTCGGGGACGACGAGTACTTCCTGGCCAATTACTCGGACGTGCTGACCGACGCCCCGCTGGACACGATGATCGAGAAGTACCACGCCTCGGGCGCGGTGGCGTCCATGCTGGTGGTGCCGCCGCAGTCGAGCTTCCACTGCGTGGACGTCTCCGAGGCCGGCGAGATCAAGGAGATCGTGCCGGTCAGCCGATTCCCGATCTGGGAGAACGGCGGATACTTCGTCCTGAGCCAGGCCGTGTTCGATCACATCCCGCCGGGCGGCGACCTGGTGGGCGACGCGTGCATGGCGCTCGCCGGGCGGGGCGAGCTGTTCGGCTATCGGCACGAAGGGTTCTGGAAGCCGGCCGACACGTTCAAGGAGCGGGCGGAACTCGATCTCGACTACGGACGCGGCATTCGCCCCTGGGCCGTGTGGGAGCGATCCGCACGGGCGTCCGCCGACGTCGCATGATCGGGCTCTCCCCGGGACCGATCCGATCGGTGGCCGTGGTGGGTGCGCACCCCGACGACATCGCGATCGGCGCGGGCGGCACCCTGCTGACGCTCTGCGCATCGTCGGTCACCGAGGTCCACGCCCTGGTGCTCACCGGTGGCGGGACCGACCGCGAGGAGGAGGAGCGCGCCGCGCTGGCGGACTTCTGCCCCGACGCGACGGTGCACCTGACCGTGCTGGACGTGCCGGACGGCCGGATGCCGCACCACTGGAACGCGGTCAAGGACGGCCTCGAGGCCTTCCGGCGCACGTGCGAGCCGGAGGTGGTGCTGGCCCCCCAGCGCGCGGATGCGCACCAGGACCACCGCCTGCTGGCGGAACTGGTGCCCACCACGTTCCGGGACCATCTGGTGCTGGGCTACGAGATCGTCAAGTGGGAATCGGACCTGCCACGTATTCCGGTCCTGATTCCGTTGCAGGACAGCGTAGCTCGACGCAAGGTCGAGCTGCTGGCGATGCACTACCGCTCGCAGCAGGGACACGACTGGTACGACGACGAGACCTTCCTCGCGGTGGCGCGGCTACGGGGTGTGCAGTGCCGCAGCCGGTACGCGGAGGGATTCGTCGTGGAGAAGATGCTGCTGGACGTCGGCAGCCGGGACAGGTCGAGGTGAAGCCGTAATGCACGTTCTCGTCACGGGACATCAGGGGTATCTCGGCACGGTCATGGTGCCGTTGCTGATCGAACGCGGTCACACCGTGACCGGTCTGGACACGGGGTGGTTCGCCGATTGCGTTCTCGGGCCGGCACCGGCCGAACCCGACGCGCTGCGACTCGATCTGCGGGACGTCACCGTCGACCACCTGCGCGGGTTCGACGCCGTGATCCATCTCGCGGCGTTGTCCAACGACCCCCTGGGCACGCTGGCTCCGGACATCACCCACGACATCAATCACCATGCGTCGGTACGGCTGGCGCGCGCGGCCAAGGACGCCGGGGTGGAGCGCTTCCTGTACGCGTCGACGTGCTCGGTGTACGGCGCCGCCGGTGCCGACGCCGTCACCGAGGACGCCCCGCTGCGTCCGCTCACGCCCTACGCGGTGAGCAAGGTGCGGGTGGAGGACGACGTCGCCGCGTTGGCCGACGAGGGTTTCACGCCGGTGTTCCTGCGCAACGCCACGGCGTTCGGCTTCTCGCCCCGGCTGCGGGCGGACATCGTGGTCAACGACCTCACGGCGTCGGCCGTCCTCACCGGCAGGGTGGTGGTGAAGTCCGACGGCACCCCGTGGCGTCCGCTGGTCCACGCGCGCGACATCGCGGCGGCGTTCGCCGCGGCTCTCGCGGCACCCGCGGCGCGGGTACGGGGCCGGGCGTTGAACATCGGGACCGAGGCCAACAACGTCACGGTCGCGCAGATCGCGGAGACGGTGGCCGAGGTGACCGGTGCGGACGTGGTGATCACCGGTGAGTACGGGGCGGATCCGCGCTCGTACCGGGTGGACTTCTCCGCGGCACGCCGGATTCTGCCGGAGTTCGTGGCCCACTGGGACATTCGGGACGGCGCGGTGGAGTTGGCCGAGTCCTACCGACGCCACGGCCTCACGGCCGAGACCCTGTCGCAGCGCTTCACGCGTCTGGCGCGCATCACCGAACTGCAGCGTCGCGGTGAACTCGACGAGACGTTGCATCGCACCGTGACGGCGGCGCGTCATGGCTGACGCGAGACCGTGCCGGTCAGCGCGCGAGCAGGTCCGCCCACGAACCGGCCGCCGTGTCGCGGGCGCTCAGCGACTCGGGTGCGGCGCGCCAGTCGATCGCGAGATCCGGGTCGTCCCAGCGCACCCCGACGTCCTCGGTGGGGTCGTGCGGCCGGTCGATGCGATAGCAGACGTCCGCGGTGTCGCTCAGCGTGAGGAACCCGTGCAGGAAACCCGGAGGCACCAACAGGTGCGCGAAGTCGACGTCGTCGAGCACGACGGCGTGGGACCGGCCTCGGGCGGGGGAGTCGGGCCGCGCGTCGACTACGACGTCCTGCACGGCGCCGCGGGCGCAGCGCACCAGCTTGGTCTCGCCACGGCCGCCGCGTCCGTGCAGGCCACGGAGAACACCGGCGGCGGAACGAGATTGGGAATCCTGACGGAAGTCCGCGGACCGGACGTCCAGGCCGGTGTGCTCGGCGACGGCGGCGTCGAAGATCTCCGTGTCGAAGGTCCGTGTGAAGAAGCCGCGATCGTCGCGGTGAGGTGTGGGCAGGAAGACCAGGACGTCCGGCAGGGGCGTGGTGACGACGCGCATGTCTCCAGTCTGACCCGGGTCGACCGGGCGGTCGCGTCGTGACCGCGTCCTGCCGGGTCTGCGGCGCGGCGGACCTCGTGACCGTGCTCGATCTCGGGACCGTGCCGGCGGCGGATCTGTTCCCGCTCGCGCACACCGATCCGGCGACGGACCCGCGGCACGTCCTCCGACTCGCCCTGTGCACCGCGTGTGGGTTGGCCCAGCTGCCCGGCGACGACACGACGGCGGACGAGCCCCGTGGGGTGGAGCCGGCGGCGGTGCGCCGTGCGGGCGAGCGTGCGGTCGCGGAGATCGCGGCGCGCGGCTGGCTCACCGACACGACGGTCGTGCGGGAGTACGGCAGTCCGCACGGGGGATCCTGGCTGCCGAATCTGCGGGCCCGCGGGGTGCGCGACGCGCTCCCGGCCTCGGCGGACGACGCGCCGGCGACCCTGATCGTCGACGGCCTCGGCCTCATGCACGAGGCGGATCAGGCTGCCGCCCTGCGGGAACGAGCGGCACGGCTCGCACCCGGCGGGGTGCTGGTCCTGCAGATCCACACGTTCGGCGCCATCCTGCGGCAGCGGCAATGGACGTCGGTGCGGCACGGCCACTTCGCCTACTGGTCGCTCACTGCCCTGCAGCGGGCCCTCCACGCCGCCGAGCTCGTGCCCACGGGTTGCTGGGAGTCGGAGCTCTACGGCGGCACGCTGCTGGTCACGGCCCGACCGATGGACGCCGACGTGCGCGTGGTGAGTCCCGACCTCGAGTGTGCACGTCGAGTGCTGGCCGAGGAGCGTCTCCTCGGTGTCACCGACGCGGCCGTGCTGGTCGGCCTCGGTGAGGCCGCGACCCACGAGGTGGCGGCCCTGCGTCGGGCCGTCGACGACGCCGCCGCTGCCGGTGTGTCGGTCGCCGCCTACGGCGCGGCGTCCCGCGCGGTGGCGTTGTTCGCCCTGGCAGGCGTGGACGCCTCGACGATCCGAGCGACGGTGGACGCCTCGCCCGCGAAGTGGGGTCGGCGCATGCCGGGAACGACCGTGCCGATCGTCGGTCCCGACTGGTTGGCGACGGCCCGGCCGGACCGCGTCGTCGTCACCGTGCCGGATCTGCTCGCCGAGGTCTCCGCCGCGCATCCGGACGTGGCGTTCGTCGATCTCGCCCTGCTCACGGAAGGTCTCCGGCGATGACCGCGACCGTACCGCTGTCGGTGTGCATTCCCGCGTATCAGGCGGGCCGGACGCTGGGCACCACGCTGCGGTCGGTGCTCGCCGAGGACGTCGACATGGAGGTGCTGGTGCTCGACAACGCCAGCACCGACGACACCGGTGAGATCGCGCGCTCCTTCGACGATCCGCGGGTGCGCGTGGAGCGCAACCGACGGCTCCTGTCGATCGGGGACAACTGGAACGCCGTGGTCAGGCGGTCGACCGGGCGTCTGGTCAAGGTGGTGTGCGCGGACGACGTGGTGCGTCCCGGCGCACTCGCCGGGCAGCAGGCCGTCCTGGACGACCCGGCCGTGTCGGTGGTGTCGTCGCGGTTCGAGGTGATCGACGAGGACGGCGCGGTCAAGGAGACCGGGCTGGGTCTGCCCGGCCTGCTCGGTCGCCGGGCCGGCAAGGATCTGGCCGGGGTGATCGTGCGGCGCGGGCCCGCGGAGTTCGGTCCCACTGCGGCCACGATGTTCCGGCGCGACCTCTACGACCGCGTCGGCGGGTTCCGCGGCGACCTGGTCTTCCCGATGGACGTCGATCTGTTCGCGCGCATGGGCGTCTTCGGTGACTTCCACGGCGTCGACTCGGTCGACGCCGCCTGGCGGGACTCGACGTTCAATCTGTGCAGCCGCACCTCGAGCTACAGCAAGCTGAGCGAGTCGGTGCGCATGCATCACCGGCTGGCGCGGGAGATGCCCGCCTACGTGCGGCCGAGCGACGTGGTGGCCGGGGATCGGCGCATTCTCGGTGCCGTGCTCACCCGGGTGCAGGTCCGTGCGGGCGCGGTGATGCGCGGGCTGCGGCGGCGCTGACGGTGCGTCTGCTTCGCGACGTCCTGCTCGTCGGCTTCGGCACCTACGGGCAGTTCCTCGTCACCCTGATCACCCTGCCGCTGACGGCACGACTGCTCGGCGCCGAGGGCGTCGGGCTGGTCGCCGTGGGTATGTCGGCGTATTTCCTGGGGTCGGTCCTGGTCGATCTGGGGGCCACGCAATACTTTTCGGCTCGCGTGCACGATGCCGACCTCGTGCGCGTGCGCGGGGCGTACGCCGTGATCCGGGTCGCGATCTTCGGGGCGCTGGTGGTCGCGCTCGCCGTCGGGTGGGCCGCCGGCTTGCACGGGGCCCCACGCATGCTGCTGGTGGGTGCGGTGGCGGGCGGCGTCTGGTCGCTGTCGGAGGACTGGGTGCTGATCGGTCACGGACGCTTCGGTGCGTCGACGGCGTACCAGGCCGCCGGTCGGGTGGTCTACCTCGTGATCCTGCTTCTCGCTCTGCCTCGATTCCCGACTCCCGAGGTCGCGCTCGCCTGTCTCGGCGCGTCGTCCCTGATCACCGTCGCGGCGACCTGGATCGACGCCGAGCGGCGTACCGGCCGCCTGCAGCCGACCCTCGCGGTCGGGCCGGTCCTGCGCACGGCCGCACCGGTTCTCGCGTCCCGGTTGTTGCTCACCGGGTACGGCCAGGGCGGCGCCGCCGCCTATTCGGCGGTGCTGAACGCGGCGTCCTTGGGCGTGTTCTCGGCCGCGGATCGGTTGGTGCGCGCCGGACAATCGGTGCTCGACCCCATCGGCTTCGCCCTCCTGCCCCGCATGGTGCGGCGCAGTGCCGAGGCCGACTTCGACCGCCGAGTCCACCGGGGCGCGGTGGCCTGCACGGCGGTGGCCGTCGTCGCGGCGGCAGCGATCACCGTGGCGGCGCCGCTCGCCGTTCGCCTCGTCTACGGCCCGGGATTCGAGCAGGCCGTGGACCTGCTGCGCATCATGGCCTGGATCCTGCCGGCCACGACGCTGACGTCGTACGTCACGACGGCCGTGCTCCCGGCCCGCCGTCGGACGTCGACGGTGCTGACGGGGGCGATCGTGGGCGTCGCCACGGCGGGCGTCGCCCTCGCGATCACCGCCGTCACCGGTTCCGTGCTGACGATGGTTCTCGGTGTGGTGGTGTCCGAGTGGGCCGTCGCGACCTGGTTCGTGCTCACCGCTCTCCGCGCGCCCGCCGGCACCGTCCGTTCCGAGGGCGTGTCCACTCCGACCACCCGGACGGTGTCCCGATGATCCTGCCCGAATCGACCGCTCTGCAGGACCGATTGCACCGGCTCGTGCCCGGCGGCGCCCACACCTACGCCCGCGGCAGCGACCAGTACCCGGAAGGACTCGCCCCGGTGCTGACCCGCGGCGCGGGCGCTCGGGTGTGGGACGTCGACGATCGGTGCTACGTCGAGTACGGCATGGGTCTGCGCTCGGTGACCCTGGGCCACGGGCACCCGGCCGTGGTGGCCGCCGTGACCGAGGCCGTCGCGGCGGGGACCAATTTCTCGCGCCCCACGGCGCTGGAAGTGGCGGCGGCGGAGGACTTCCTGCGCACCGTGCCGACGGCCGAGATGGTGAAGTTCGCGAAGAACGGCTCGGACACCACCACCGCGGCGGTACGACTGGCCCGCGCGGCGACCGGCCGCACCGACGTCGCGGTGTGCCGACAGCCGTTCTTCTCCGTGGACGACTGGTTCATCGGTACCACGGAGATGAACGCCGGCATTCCCGCGAGCCCGGTGCACCCGTTCCCGTACAACGACGCGGACGCGCTCGAACGGCTGCTCACCGAGCACGACATTGCCTGCGTGGTGATGGAAGCGGCCGGCGCGCTGGCGGAGCCGGAGCCCGGTTACCTCGACTCCGTTCGGGCGCTCTGTGATCGGCACGGTGCGGTGCTCGTGTTCGACGAGATGATCACCGGATTCCGCTGGGCCGCCGGCGGCGCGCAGTCCGTGTACGGGGTGACCCCGGACCTGTCCTGCTGGGGCAAGGCGATGGGCAACGGGGTGCCGATCTCGGCGCTCGCGGGTCGGCGGGACCTCATGGAGCTCGGCGGGATGAACACCGACGTCGATCGGGTCTTCCTGCTGTCCACCACACACGGTCCGGAGACGTTGGGGCTGGCCGCGTTCCGTGCCGTCGTCCGCACCTACGAGACGGAGGATCCGGTGGGCGCGATGGAGCGAGCCGGCACCCGCCTGACCGACGCCGTGACGCAGGTCTGCGTGGACGCAGGCATCGGTGATCACGTCCGGGTGCTGGGCAGACCGAGCTGCGCCATCTTCACCACACTGGACGCGACCGGCGTTCCGTCCCAGGCGTTCCGGACGTTGTTCCTGCAGGAGTTGATCCTGCGGGGTGTGCTCGGACAGTCGTTCGTGGTGTCCGCGGCCCACACCGAGGAGGACGTCGACCACACCGTGGACGCCGTCCTCGGCGCCGCCGAGGTGTACCGCCGTGCACTCGACGCCGGGTCCGTCGACGGACTGCTGCGCGGCCGCCCGGTGGCGCCGGCGATTCGCCGGACCGCAGCGCCGCGTCGCCTGCTCGCGCCCCCGTCTCCATGACGCCGGTGCGCGTCAGCGCGGGATACCCGCCACCGCTGCGCGACCGGCTCGCACCGCGCCGTCGAGGTACCCCGGCCATCGATCTGCCAGATCGGTTCCGGCCCAACGAATGCGCTCGGTGGCGAGGTCGCCGGCCCGGAACCGCCCGCCCGACGGGGGCAGGGCGGTGGGAGCGCCGCGCAGCCACGGCTCGGCCGACCAGGTGATGTCCGCCATCGCGCGGGGCCGCGCGGCGGCGTCGCCGTAGAGGCGGACGAGCTCGCGGAGCACGATGTCCCGGCGGTCGGGTCGGGCGAAGAGGTCCGCCGCGGCGCGCCCGCCGCTGAACGCGACCAGGACCCCGACGTCGGATCGATCCGGACGGCCGTCCACCACCATCTGCAGCGGACCGGAGGTCAGCAGGGCGGTGCCGGTGAGTCCGGCGTCGCGCCACCACGGCCGGTCGTAGACGGCCACGGTCTTGGCGTACTCGCCCATCCGGCTGTGGGTGAGGCGCAGTCGAACCGCTTCCGGCAGAGGCGGATCGAACTCGACGGCCGGAACCTCGGGAAGAGGAACCGCGAGCACGACGTGCGACCCGCGGACCGTGCGGCCGTCGGCGTGGACGGTGACACCGTCGTCGTCGTGCTCGATCCGACGGACGGGCGCGCTCGTGACGATGTCGCCGGTGACACCTGCGGCGACCGCGTCGACGAGGGCGCCGGTCCCGTCGACGACGAAGCGCTCCTGTGCACCGTTCCGCACCGACGCGATGGACCGCAGCCCGTCCGCCGCGGCGAGGTAGTCCAGCGCCGCGCGAGCCGGGACCTGGTCCGGATCCGCCCCGAAGATGAGCCGGAAGAACGTCAGAGCGACGCCCTGCGCGACCGGAGTGCGGAACCACCGCTCGGTCAGGGGCAGGGCGGTCTCGAGGGGGCTGGGCCGATCGCGTCGCACCGCGAGCGCGAGTCGGGCCACGCCGATTCCCACCGCGGCGAGGTCGCGCGGCGGCAGGAGCGGCAGCTCGAGGGCGTGCCGCCGCACCCGGTCCGCAGTGGCGAAGATCTGCCGGGACCGGCGATTCGGCAGTGGTTCCGCGGCCGTCGCGATGCCGAGCTCCGCGGCGAGGGAGAGCACCGCGTCCTGCGACCCGCCCACCCAGTGCGCGCCGAGATCGACGTGCGCCCCGCCGACGGTGCGGTCGAGGACCTTGCCGCCGAGACGGTCCGCCGCCTCCAGCACGGTCACGGCGGTCCCGCGCCTGCTCAGCTCCCGTGCCGCCGTCAGTCCCGACAGCCCGGCCCCCACCACCACGACATGCGTCCCCATGGGCGGACCCTACCGCAGCCAGGCGATGCGTCCGTGTCGGGAAACTCCGAACATGCGCGCATGTCATTGTGGTGCAGCATTTTTCGTTCGTAGCGTCGTTGCTGCCGGGCGCACGACCGCGCCGGCGACAAGCAGACGACGACAGGAGGATCCATGCAGGCACGACGACGATCGACCCTCGGCGGTGGTCTCACCGTCGCAGCGATCGCGCTCGGCGCGGGGAGTACGGTCGCCGCGGGCACCGCGTCCGCCGAGACGGTGACCCCGCTCGCGATCACGCAGGCAGCACCGGTCGAGTACACCGTCCCCGAGTACAGAGCGGCCGGGTGCATCCTGAGCGACGACGACGGAGGGTGTGTCGGATCGGGCCTGTATTCCCAGATCACCAGCGGTGGATCGAAGGGCGCCGCTGCGGGCGCGGTGGGCGGGTGCGTCACCGGGGCCGCGGCGGGTGGAGTGGGCTGCGGCCCGGGTGCCCTCACCGGTGCGACGGGTGGTCTGATGGCCGGAGCAGTAGGCGGCGTGTTGGGAGGGTTGTTCTGATGGAAACGGTACTGACCGTGGTGATTCCGTTCGTGGTGGGCGTGCTGGGCGTTCGTCTGAACCAGCGTCACCGGGCGGGCGACTTCTGAGCGCCGCGCCGACGGACTGCGAGCCGGTCACGTGGACGGTTCGGGTCGGTCTCGACGTCGCGGCGGACCGACTGGCCGCCCTGGCCGGCGGTCACCGTCCCGCCGTCCGGGACGGTCGGATCCAGCTCCGTCTCGGCAGCGTCGTGCTGTATCGGCTGCTGGGCGTCCGTCTCGTAGCGTCCCGCTTTCCGGTCGAGGTGCGGGTGACCGCGTCGGGCGACGGGGTGCGGGTGACGATACGCAGCCGCGATCCGTGGACCCCGGTCCGCACGGAGCGGGAGCGGCGGGCTTACTCGGATCGGGTGGCGGCCGTCCGCTCCTCGACGACGCACGGGCCGACCCGGTGACCCTGCCGAGACCGGGGGAGACCACCGTGCTCGCCGTCCGGGACCTGACGCTGCGGGTGGGTACGCGCACGCTCGTTCACGGTCTCGACGTGACCGCCCGGCCCGGTGACGTCGTCGCTGTGACGGGCCCGAACGGGACGGGGAAGTCGACCTTGCTGCGCACCCTGGCGGGACTGCGGCGGTCGGAGCCGGGAGCCGTCGCGTACGGGCCTGCCGTCACCGCGGCGGCGGGCGGTCATCGCAACGGAATCGGCTACGCCGCGGCCGGTCTCGCGGCACCCGGCGCGTTCACGACCGTCGAATTCCTGCGGTTGCTGGCTCGACTGCGTGGGGTGCGGGAGACGGCACCGGAAGCATTCGGCCTCGGCGCGTGTGCCGCGACGCCGATCGCCGCTCTGTCGACGGGGGAGCGGAAGAAGGTCGGCGTGGCGGCTGCAGTGCTGCACCGGCCGGCCCTCGTGATCCTCGACGAACCGTTCGAGGCCCTCGACGAGGAGTCCATGGACGTCGTCACCCGGCAGGTCGAGGGCGTTCGACGGCGCGGCGGCGCGGTGGTGCTCTGCACGCACCGCGCCGAGCGCACCACCGACGTCGCGACAGCGTTCGTGCGGCTGGGCGACCTGCGGTCGAGCCCCGAATCGACCGCGACATGACGGGCGCGACGGGCGCGACGGGTACGGCGGTCGCGGCGATGCTCGCCGCGCATCACACCGCGGCGGGGCGCCCGATCGCGCGCATCGTGGCGGGGTTCGCGGCCGGGTTCGTGGCCGCGGCGCTGACGACAGCGGTGCTACTCACGGTCAGGGTCCCGTCGCCGGACGCCGTCCGTCTCACGCTGCTGACCGTTGCGGCGTGGCCGTGGTGGTCCGCCCTCGCCGGGTCGATGCTCCCGCCGGCACCGAATGCCGTGCTGCCGCAGCATCTTCGCGGCGTACCGATCTCCGGCCGGGTGTTCGTCGCCGGTGCGGTGACGGCGCGGCTGTGGGCGTCCGTGCGCGGCGGCCCGGCGGTGGTGCTCGGTGCGGGCGCCGGGGCCTCGGTCTCGCTCGGGTCGGCGGTCCCCGCGATCGTCGCGGGCGCGGCGGTGTCGATCCGGGCCGTGACGGCGGTCGCGGCGATGCTGCCCGGCCACGCGCCGCGCCTCGTCCTGGCGGTCGGCGCGGGAGTCGTCACCGCCGCGGGTGCGAGGGACCCGATCACAGCCGTTCCGGTCTCGGTGGTGGCCGCGATGATCGTGACGGCCGTCGCGATCCGCGGTACCGACGCCGTCCTGAGCGGTGTGGACGACGGGGAGACCGACGTGCCCGACGAGGTGCAGTGGGGCAGGTTCCCCGTGATACGAGCCGTCGTGGTCGAGCTGGTCCGGTCGCGGCGATGGGGCGAGGTGTTTCCGCCCGCCGTGGCCACGGTGGGCGTCGGGGCGGCCGCGCTGACCGGAACCGAACTGGTGTCGGTCCTGGCCGTTCCGGCGGTGCTAGCGACGACGGGCCTCGCCCACTGTGTCTGGACGTGCCCCGAGACCGTCGGCGCGATCGTGACCGTGCCCGACGGTCTGCGGCGGTACCTGTCGGCGCGCGCCGCGGTGGCGTCGGTCCTCGCGGCGCCGTGCGCGGTCGTCGCGGCGGTGGCGATCGGGCGAGCCGACGGGCCGGCGAGCGGTGTCGTCGTGATCGCGGTCTTCCTCGGCTGTGCCCTGCGTGCCGGATGGCGCGCGACGACCACGCGGGGCCCGGCGGCGCGCCCGATCCTCGTGGACCTGCTCGTCGCCGCGGTGGCGTCGTCCGTACTGCTCGGACTGGCGTCGTCGACGCCCGCGGCGACGGGGTGGGCGATCGCCGCGACTGCCTCCGTGTCGGTGGCCGCGGCGACGGTGATCCTTGCTCGTCGCCTGCACGACGGGGGCGCGGCATGGCACGCGGCGGTCGCGTGAGCCGCACCCCCGGCCGTCGTCAGAGCGTGCGCGTCAACCGATCCGCGAGGAGCTTGGCAAACGATGCCGGGTCCTCGAGCTCCCCGCCCTCGGCGAGCAGGGCCGTGCCGTACAGCAACCGAGCGGTCTCGGTGAGCTGCTCGGTGTCCTTCTTCTCCGCGTGCGCCTTCTCCAGCGCGGCGATGAGCGCGTGGTCCGGGTTGATCTCGAGGATGCGCTTGGTCTTCGGCACGGCCTGACCCGAGGCGCGGTACATCTTCTCCAGGGTGGGGCTGAGGGAGAAGTCGTCACCGACGATGCAGGCCGGCGACGTGGTCAGGCGCGTCGAGAGACGGACCTCCTTGACGTCGTCGGACAGGGCCTCGGCCATCCAGGAGGTGAGGTCCGCGAACTGCTCCTTCTTCGCGTCCTGCTCGTCGGACTTCTCGTCGTCACCGAGATCGACGGCGCCCTTCGCGATGGAGCGGAAGGCCTTGCCGTCGAACTCCGGTACCGATCCGGTCCACATCTCGTCGACCGGGTCGGTAAGGATCAGCACCTCGAGACCCTTGGCGGCGAACGCCTCCATGTGCGGGGAGTTCTCCACCTGCTGACGGCTCTCGCCCGTCATGTAGTAGATGGTGTCCTGGCCGTCCTTCATACGAGAGACGTAGTCCGCCAACGTCGTCGGCTTCTCGTCGCTGTGGGTCGAGGCGAAGGACGACAGGCCGAGGATGGTCTGCACGTTGTCCGGATCGGAGAGCAGGCCCTCCTTGAGCGCGCGGCCGAACTCCGACCACAGCGTCGCGTACTTCTCGGGCTCGTTCGACTGCAGATCGGAGATCGTCGACAGGACCTTCTTGGTGAGACGACGACGGATCGCGCGAATCTGCCGGTCCTGCTGCAGGATCTCGCGGGAGACGTTGAGCGACAGGTCGGCCGCGTCGACCACACCCTTGACGAAGCGCAGGTACTCGGGGACCAGTTCCTCGCAGTCGTCCATGATGAAGACGCGCTTGACGTAGAGCTGGATGCCGATCTTCGACTCGCGCATGAACAGGTCGAACGGCGCCCGCGTCGGGATGAACAGCAGGGCCTGGTACTCGAACGTGCCCTCCGCCTTCATCGGGACGACCTCGAGCGGCTCGTCCCAGGCGTGGCTGACGTGGCGGTAGAACTCGGTGTACTCCTCGGCGGAGACGTCGTCCTTCGAGCGCGTCCACAGCGCCTTCATGGAGTTGATCGTCTCGTCCTCGAGGGTGGTGGTCTTCTCGTCACCCTCGCCGGTGGTCTTCTCGACCTGCATGCGAATCGGCCAGGCGATGAAGTCGGAGTACCGCTTGACCAGCTCGCGGATCTTCCACTCGGACGTGTAGTCGTGGAGGTGGTCCTCCTCGTCCGCCGGCTTGAGGGCGAGCGTCACCGACGTGCCCTGCGGGGCGTCCTCGACCTCCTCGATGGTGTACGTGCCGGCGCCCGAAGACTCCCACTTGGTGGCCGTCGTCTCGCCGGCCTTGCGCGTGACGAGCGTGACGGTGTCGGCGACCATGAACGTCGAGTAGAAGCCGATGCCGAACTGGCCGATCAACTCCTCGGACGCCGCGGCGTCCTTGGCTTCCTTCAGCTTGGCGCGGACCTCGGCGGTGCCGGACTTGGCGAGCGTGCCGATGAGGTCGACCACCTCGTCCCGGCTCATACCGATGCCGTTGTCCCGCACGGTCAGCGTGCGGGCGTCCTTGTCGATCTCGAGGTCGATGTGCAGATCCGAGGTGTCGGCCCCGAGGTCCTTGTCGCGGAACGCCTCGATGCGCAGCTTGTCCAACGCGTCGGACGAGTTGGACACCAGCTCACGGAGGAACGAATCCTTGTTGGAGTAGACCGAGTGGATCATCAGGTCCAACAGCTGCCGGGTCTCGGCCTGGAACTGCAGTTCTTCGACGTGCGCGGTCACGGATCTTCTCCTGATCGAATGCCGGGTGGACGAGGGTCTGACCGGCACATTCTAGTGCGTGCGCCCGGATGCCTTCCGGCGTGCCTCGGCCAACCGATGTCCGCTGGCGATGATGCCGATGTGGCTGAAGGCCTGCGGGAAGTTGCCCAGGAAGGACCCGTCGGTGGGGTCGATCTCTTCGCTCAGGAGGCCGAGGTGGTTGGCCCGCGCGCACAGCGAGTCGTACAGCTCCTCCGCCTCGTCGAGGCGGCCCTGACCGGTGAGGTTGTCCACGAGCCAGAACGAGCACAGGAGGAACGCGCCCTCCTTGCCGGGCAGGCCGTCGGACGATTCCTCGTGCAGGTAGCGGTAGAGCAGGCCGTCGCCGGCGTCCAGGCGGCGACGGACCGCGTCTACGGTCGCGACCATGCGGGGATCGTCGAAGTCGACGATGCGACGCAGCGGCAGGGCCAGCAGCGACCCGTCGAGCCCGCCGCGTCCGTCGCCGTCCGCCGAGAGGTGCTCGGTGAACGTCTCCGCGTCGGGATCGAACGCCCGCTCGAGCAGAGCCTCGCGAATCTCCGCCGCCGCCCGGCGCCACCGGTCGAGATCGGCGTCGCGGCCGGCGATCTCGGCGATGCGGATCGCCCGGTCCACCGCGACGTGACACAGGGCGACCGAGTACGTGAAGGGGCGCCCGGAGTCGCGTATCTCCCAGATGCCGTGGTCCGGGACCGTCCAGTTCTCGATCGCCTGCTCCGTGAGCGAGGTGAGAATGCCCCACAGGTGATCGTCGATGGGCCCGCCCGCGCGGGCCCACTGGAAGGCGACGTCGAGCAGTTCGCCGTAGACGTCGTGCTGCGTCTGTCCGGCCGCACCGTTGCCCCATCGCACCGGCGCGCTGCCGCGCCACCCTCGCAGTCGATCGTCGGAGGTCTCCTCGGGCGGCTGACCGCCGTCGAGGGCGTACATGATGGACGGTCCACCGTCCCGGTCCGCACACGCGAGGGTCCACGACAGGAATGCATCGGCCTCGCTGGTGAGTCCGATGCGGCGCAGCGCGTAGGTGGAGAACGCAGCGTCGCGCACCCAGGTGTACCGGTAGTCCCAGTTCCGCACCCCGCCCACGTGTTCCGGCAACGACGACGTCGCGGCGGCCATGATGCCGCCGGTGGTCGAATGGTCCAGCAACTTGAGCGTCAGCGCGGACCGGCGCACCAGCGCCCGCTGCGGCCCCTCGTAGGTGACGTGGCGCATCCACCGTCGCCACGCTGCGGCGGTCTGGTCGACGACACCGGACGGATCCAGGCCGACGGGCAGCCGGGTGTCGCCGGACCAGTGCAGGGACACCACGACGACCTCGCCCGCGTGTCGACGCACCGTGGTGCCGAGTCCGCCGTCGTCGTCGGGCTCCAGATCCGCGGAGCACAGCACGCGCAGGGGGAGGTCGGGATGCGAGTCGGTGTCCACGGCCCACCCGCCGGCGTCGGGTCGATACCGCGTGGTGTCGATGGGCTGCAGGCGAATTCGCAGATCGACGACGCCCGACGTCACGCGGGCGACGCGCAGCAGTTCCCCGCGCGACGCCGAGGCCAGTTCGGTCAGGTCGGCCCCCGACCGCAGCGTCATCGCGTCGGTGACCTCCACCGTGCCCTCCGGCCCGACCAGCGTGGTGACCAGGACGCCGGTGTCCTCGAGGTACCGCTGCCCGCCCTCGACCAGCCCCACCGGGGCCACGTCGAACGAGCCGCCGCGCTCGGCGTCGAGGAGGCGTGCGAACAGCGGCGGACCGTCGAAGCGCGGCAGGCACATCCACGGGACGGCCCCGTCGCGGGCCACCAGGGCGCAGCTCTGCCCGTCGCCGATCAGGCCGTGGTCCTCGATGGGCAGCTGGCCCTGTTCGGGGGCGAACGGGGCGGTGGGCGGGGAGCCGAACCTGGTCACGGGGTCGCCTTTCCGGTGGGTGGGTCGGACCGCGCAGGTGGGTCGGAGAGCGCAGGTGGGTCGGACAGCGCAGGTGGGTCGAACAGCGTGACGAGCAGCGCGTCGAGTTCGGCGAGTTGCTCGCGAACGGGCATCTCGCGGTGGAGCACGTGGACGTCGAGACCGGTCGGGGTGAGATCGACCGACAGCGAACCCGGTGTGAGAGAACCGAGGTCGGCGAGCAGCACGCGACCGACCGCGGACGCGACGCGGACGGGAACGTGGTCGTCGACGGGATCGATGTCGAGTCGTCGCCCGACCACCCGGCGGCCCACGTCGAGCCCGCCCGTGACGGAGTGGACCAGGAACCAGCGCACGACCCCGACGCCGGCGCGCAGCCGGGCGGGCCACGGGTGTCGGTCCCGTCGCGTCGGGCGGCTGACGAGGAGAGAGACCGCAGTGGCCGCCACGACCACGGGAATGCCGTAGTACCAGAGCCCGTCACCCTGGGTCAGCAGCCACCAGAGCAGCGCGAGGGCGCCGCCGCGCAGGAGGGTCGCCCGAACCGTCGTCATGCGATCACCACCACCACGACGGCGAGCGCGGCGACGACCACGACGGCCGCGCCGGAAATGGCCCACCGCGAGAGTTCCTGCTCGGCGTCGTCGATCACCGTGCTGCGTCGGAGAGGACCGACCGCGTCGACGAGGCGGGCACCGACGGCGGCGGAGCGACCCGCTCCCACGGTGACCAGAGCCCGGGCGGCGCGGGTGGCGACGCGCTCCTCGGGAACGGCGAGGTCTCCGGCCGGGATCAGCGTGCCGTCCGGGTGAGCGAGTCTGGGCGGCAACACCTCTCGCACCGCGAGAGTGCCGACGACGGCGGCGATCACCAGGCCGATCAGGATCGGCCACGTCGCGTCCCACAGGGTCACGAGGTCCAGGCCGGGCACGGTGACCACCTCGGACCACCGGTCGGCGAGAATCCAGGTGGCCACCGTGCCGGTCACCGTGAGCAGGCACCAGGAGACCAGCGAGAGGTCGACCCGTCGGGCAGGTCCGGTCCGCCCGCGCAGCAGGACCCAGCCCGCGCGCGCGAGCAGGAGGGTGGACACGGTGCCGACCCACGGCAGCAGGTCGACCAGCTCCACGCCGCCGAGCGAGGCGGGGGCGACGGCCTGCTTGGCGGCGTACTTGGCCACCGATCCCGACCCGAGCGGAGCGCCCGCGACGGCCAGGGCCAGCACAGCGAGGACCGCCAGGACGAGCGGCCGGGCGCGGCCCGCGCCGTGCCGCTGCCAGACCGAGACCCCGAGGAACAGACCGCCTTTGGCGACGCCGTGGTGCACCGCGTAGACGACGGCGGCCAGGGCGCAGACATCGGCCAACTCGGGCTGGGTGAGGGCGATGCCCACCAGCACCGCGAGGAACCCCATCTGCGAGATGGTGCTGTAGGCCAGGGGGACCTTGGGATCGGCGTGCAGCACCCCGAGTGGCAGCGCGGCGAACGCGCCGACGAGCGCGAGCGCCACCAGCGTGGTGCCCCATCCGGGAAGCGCGACCTCGCCGAGCGGGAGGAACGTCAGCCAGCCGAACAGTCCGGCCTTCACCATCGCGCCACTGAGCACGGCGCTCGCCGGCGGCGGCGCGGCCGGGTGCGCGAGCGGGAGCCAGACGTGGAGGGGGACGGTGCCCGCCTTGATCCCGAAGCCGATCAGCAGCAGGGCGAGAATCGCCGACCGGTGGTCCGACGCGGCGACGGCGGCCGGTGCGTCGGCCACCGCGCGGCCACCGGCGTCCACCACGAGCACGAGCCCGCACAGGACGGTCAGTTCCGAGATCATGGTCAGGGCCAGGTAGATCCGGCCCGCTCGCCGCGCGGCTTCGGTGCGGGTGTGGACGACACATCCGAACGCGGCCACGCTCATCAGGGCGAACGACAGGTAGAAGGTCACGGTGTCGGCGGCGACGAAGACGCCGGCGTTGCCGACGAACGCGACCAGCAGGAAGCCGCTGAGCAGATGCCGTCGATCGGCGCCGCCGGCGGCGACCGCCGCCAGAGCGCCGGCGTACAGCACCACCGCCAGCAGCAGCAGTGGCCGACCGAGCGGTGTCACGGTCAGCGAGGTGCCGAGCAGCAACCACGGCACGTCCACCGACCCCGCGGACGGGCCGAGCACCGCGAGCAGTCCGGCGGGAACGACGGCGGCGGGAGCGACGGTGACCAGTCGTCGGCGCACGCGAACGGGCGCGGCGGCCAGGGCGAGCACCACCAGGGCGGGGACGGAGACGGCGGCGATCCAGAGAACGGCCGCGAGGGTCGACACGGGAGTCACAGGCCGTAGATCCCTTCCGTGATGATGCGCGCGAGGTTCAGCGGTGAATAGATCCACCCCGCGACCAGCCCCACCACGACGGTGGCCACCGCGGTGACGGCAGCGGGCACCAGCAGGGACGGCGGCGCCTCGATGCCCGCGACGCGTCCGTGGTCGCCGGTCTTCCACCACAGGCGGTGGACGATCGGGAAGAAGTAGGCGGCGTTGAGCAGGCTGGACGCGACCAGGACGCCCAACACCCACGGTTGCCCGGCCTCGACCGATCCGACGGCGAGGTACCACTTGGACAGGAACCCGGCCATCGGCGGGATCCCGATCATGCCCACCGCGGCGACGGTGAACGCGGCACTGGTCACCGGCATGCGTCGGCCGACGCCGTCCAGGTCCGAGATGCGGGTGATGCCGAGGACCACCGCGAACAGGCCCGCGCAGAAGAACATGGTGATCTTCATCAGGCCCTGGTTGACGATGTGCGCGATGCCGCCGGTGGTCGCCGTCGCCGAGACGACCGCGACGCCCAGCGTCACGTAGGCGACCTGACTCACCGTCGAATAGGCGAGCCGGGCCTTGATGCCGTCCTGCCGCAGCGCCATGACCGAGCCGTAGACGATGGTCGCCGACGCGAGTACCGCCAGCGGAGTGAGGACACCCAGCCGCTCGGCCACCTCGACGCCGTAGGTGTAGTCGACGAGCAGCACGATGCCGAACACGCCGGCCTTCACCACCGCGACGGCATGGAGCAGGGCGCTGACCGGTGCCGGCGCCACCATCGCGCGCGGCAGCCACCCGTGCACCGGAATCAGAGCGGCCTTGACGGCCAGACCGGCCAGGATCAGCACGAAGATCGCCGTGGCCGTGACGGGCTCCCGCGCGGCGAACTGCGTCATGGCGTCGCTGCCCCGATCGGCGAAGTCGATCGAGCCCACGCGCTCGGTCAGCCACACCACGCCGATCAGCAGGGGAACCCCGCCGATCAGGGTGTGGACCAGGTACGTGCGGGCGCCCGCGATCGCGGCGGCGGACCGCTCGTGCACCACCAGTGGGTAGGTCACGAGGGTCAGCAGCTCGTAGAAGATCACGAACGTGACGGGGTTGCCCGCCAACGCGATTCCCGTGGTGGCCACCACGCAGAGGCTGAAGAAGCCGAAGAACCGGCTGCGCCCCGGTGTGTCACGGAAGTACCCGACCGCGTAGATCGTCGTCACCAACCACAGCACCGACGACAACGCCAGGAAGTAGAGCGCGAACGGCTCCACACGGAGCACGAGGTCGACGCCCGGCACGAATGCGCTGCGCCACTCGAAGCGTTCGCCGTCCACCGCCGCCGGAATCAGCGCGGCCACCAACGCCACCTTCGCCGCCGCCCCGCCCAGGTTGAGCGTGGTGCGGGTCCGGGTGGCGTCGTCGGGCAGGAAGAAGATGACGACCGCGGGAATCAACGACGTCGCCAGGACGGCGAACGGAATCAGCGAGGCGGACATCAGAAGACCCCCACCGTCGTCGTCGCGAGCCACCCGGCGGACGCGATGCCGGCGATCCCCGCGGCGACGGCGGTGACGAGGGTCGCGGCGGTCATCCGGACGGGAACGGGGGTGTTCTCGGTGCCCGTCTCGCGTTCGGCGACGAGCACCGCGAGCACCCGCACGGTGTAGGCCGCGGTGAGGAGTCCGCCGCCGAGCAACGCGATCAGCCACCACCACTGACCGGATTCCAGCACGGCCGTCAGCAGCTGCCACTTGCCCGAGAACGCCAGTGCAGGAGGCAGTCCCGCGAGCGCGACGCCCGCGACACCGAACGCGAGCACCGCGCCGGGATTCGTGACGACGGCGCCCCGCAGCGCGGCGATTTCGTCGGTCCCGCGAGCGTGCAGCAGGCACCCCGCCGCCATGAACATCGCGGATTTGGCCAGCGCGTGCGCCGCCACCATCGCGACGGTGCCCTGGACGGCGAGCTCGGCGACCGCGCGCGCCGCGTCGTCGGCCTCGGGTCGGAGAGCCGGAACCACCAGGGGCAGAAGCAGAACGAAGTACCCCACCTGCGCCACGGTGGAGTACGCGACGACGCGTTTGAGACGGGCCTGGCGCAACGCGGCGAGCGATCCCCACAGCACGGCCACGCTGCCCACCGCACCGACGAGAACGGCCAGAGAGGTGGTGGCCGCATCGGCGGGCAACGACGTCCACAGCCGGTACAGCACGAAGATCGAGGCCTTGATCACGACGGCGGACATCAGCGGACTCACCGCCGCCGGCGCACCCGCGTGCGCGGGTGGCAGCCATGCGTGCAGCGGCACCAGCGCGGACTTCAGGGCCAGTCCGACGGTGGCGAGGATCAGGACGGTGGCGACGAGGGCGCCGTCGTCGGTCGGATCACGCAGCACGTCGAGTGCCAGGCGGAGGGACAGGGTGCCGGTGCGCGCGTACAGGAGGCCGACGGCCAGCAGGAACCAGAGCGACCCGGCGACGGCCACCAGCAGGTACCGGAGGGCCGGGGCCGCAGCGGATCTGCCGCCGAGGGCCACGCACCCGACGGCGGCGACGGTGACCAGTTCCAGAGCGACGTAGGTGTTGAACAGGTCCGCCGCGACGTAGACCGCGTTGAGTCCCGACCACAGCGCCAGGGACAGCGCCCAGAAGAACGGCGTGCCCCGGGCGGCGGACGACCCGGAGGCGAAGACCGTCACCACGAGAACGACGACGGCGGTGAACAGGACGAACGCCGCCGAGAGGCCGTCGGCGCGCAGAGCGATCCCGACGGGTTCGGCCCAGCCACCGAGGGCGACGTCGACGGGGCCGTCGGCGGAGACGCGCAGAGTCAGCGCCACCGCCGCGACCACGCCGGCGAGGGCGGTCGCCCCGGCCGCGACGGCGCCGATCCGAGGGATCATGGCGACGAGCGTCGCGACGAGGGCGGGGACCACGACGAACGCGGGGAGCAGGGATGTCACGGGGCGTCTCCGTCTCGCGACTCGTCGGCTCCGTCGTCGCTCCGTCGGATCAGCACCAGGCCGAGCCCGGTGACGGAGACGGCGATGACGATGCCGGTGAGGACCAGAGCGTGCAGCACGGGATCCGGCGGATCGGTGCGCGCGGCGAGGGCGATCAGCACCAGGAAGACTCCCGCGCCCGCGATGTTGAGGGCCACGAGTCGAGTGACGATGTCCCGCACGAACAGCAGGCGTACCGAGCCCAGCGCGAACACCAGGAGGCCGAGCGCGACGAACCACTCCGGGCGGGTCACGCTCGCGTGCTTCCGGCCAGTGCGAGGACGGCCAGGCAGACGCCGATGGACACGGCGAGCACCGCCTCGAGAGCGACCACCGCCGTTCCTCCCCAGGGGTTCTCCAGCGTGAGCCAGCCCGTGGTGAGGGCGGTCGCCAGCGCCACCACGAGGAACACCGTGGACCCGACGGCCAGCAGCAGCCGCGTGGTCCGTGCCGACGGTAGGCGGAGGGTGCCCGTGAGCACGGTCAGCAACACGATGCCGGTGACGACGGCGCCGGACTGGAACGCGCCGCCCGGTCGGTCGCTGCCGGCGACCAGCAGCCAGGCCGCGAGGACGCCGAGCACCGGAGTGAGTGCGGCCACCGCCGCGGTGAGGACCGGGCGTCGGTCGACGGGCACGCTCAGTGCGGGTGCCGCATCGCGCAGGGTGGATACGGCGGCCAGGGCGGCGACGGCGAGAACGACGATCTCGAGCATGGTGTCGTAGGTGCGTAAGTCCAGCAGAACCGCGGTGACCGGGTGCGCGACGACGCTGTCCGGGAGGGCCTCGGTGGCGACGTCGCCCGTGAGTACCGGTGCAGCCGAACGCATCGCACCGACGGTGACGGCCGTGAGGGCGACACCGACACCCACCGCCACCGCGCCCTCGGCGACGTCGACGGCGCGGGAGGACCGCGATGCCGGGGCCGTCGATCGGGTGCGCCCCGCGACGACCGTCGTCATCAGCGCGCCCGTGACACCGGCCGCGAGCGCGGCCTCCGCCAGGGCGACGTCGGGCGCACCCAGGCGCGCCCAGATCGCGGTGAGCAGAACGCCGAACCCCAGGAACACGGTGACGGACGCGGCCCGCTCACGGTGCCAGAGCGCGACGACCGCGGTGACCAGCACGCCCGCGGCGAGGAGTGCGTCGAGCACGACGGCGGCGGTCATCGGTCCTCCGCCCGGTCCGACGCGAGCAGCGCGGCCGTCGTCGCGGACGCGCCGAGGGCGAGGATCCACACCGCGACCATGAGCAACGCCGACGCGATCGATCCGCTGATCACCGCGAGTCCGAGAACGACCAGACCCAGGCCGAGATTGTCCGCCTTGGTCAACGCGTGGAGTCGACTTCGCCTGTCGGGGAGACGAATCAGGCCGATCGTGCCCACGGTGAAGAACGCGACCCCGACGGTGACGAGCGCCGCCGCGACGACGTCGAGGAGCGCGCTCACGGGCGTCCCCGCTCTGTGCCGATGCTCACGGGCGTCCCCGCTCTGTGCCGATGCTCACGGGCGTCCCCGCTCGTGAGCCACCAGGGACACCACGATCACCGCCGCGAGCGCCACGACGACGGCGGCGACCACTCGGAGGGACGGCTCGTCGACGACGTGGGCGAGGACGAGCAGCACCGCGGTTCCGGTGGTGGACAACAGGATCAGACCGGCGACGCGGTCACGAACGTCGGGGCCGCGGGACACGCGAAGCACACCGACCAGAAGGTTCGCCGCGAGCGCGACGGCCGCGACGATCAGGAACGTCTCCAGGGCGTCTCCTCGGTCGGGCGGCGGACGGAATGCACACCGTATTCGATGCCGGTCCGGAATGGGACGTGGACGGCAGTGGAACCGCGTCGTGCGTGCGTGTCGGCAGTTCGAACGTATGATCGATTCCTGTCGGTGGGTCCGCCTACACTGGGGTCATGTCGTCGGGGGGCGGCGGGAACGGACCCGCACACACAGCAGCAACACCGGTGGATGCACCGGTCTCACCGGTGACGGCGGCGCGGGCCGCGCTGAACGCGGCGATCGCCGACCTCGCCGCCCTCGACACCCGCACCACCGGAGTCGAGGACCTCCTCGCCCTCATCATCGACTCCGACCACGCCACCCGCGCCCTCACCGGCCTCGGCCAGACCTGGCTGCACCGCGCCGTCCAGGCCGGGGCGTTCACCGACACCGGCCTCACCTGCGCCGACGCCCTCTCCGGCCTCCTGCACATCGACCTGCCCGAGGCCCGCACCCGACTGCGCCGGTCCATGCTGCTCACCGAGCAGACCACCCTCACCGGCGACCCCCTCCCACCCCGCATGCCCGGCACCGCCGCCGCCCTGCGCGACGGGGCCATCTCCCTCGCCCACGTCACCGTCATCGACACCTTCCTGCGTGAGCTCTCCCCGGCCGTCGACGCGCAGACCCGCGAGCACGCCGAGGAACAACTGGCCGACCTCGCCCGGCAGATCACCCCCGCCACCCTCCGCCGGGCCGCCACCCGCCTCGCCGGATGGATCGACGCCGACGGCGCCCTCACCGACCCCGCCGACCGCCGCCGACGCCGCTCCTTCCGCATCTCCGGCCCCGACCGTCACGGCATGTACACCGCCGTCATCGTCTGCGACGCCGAGGGCGCCGCCACCCTCGAACTCGTCCGCGACACCCTCGGCGCACCCGGCGTCACCCTCGACAGCAACGGCGACAGAGCCGGTGACAGCGAGAACGAGGTGGGTGACAGCGGCGACGGGGAGAACGGCAACGGCGACGGCACTCGCGCTGACGCCGCCGGCAACGGGAAGACCGGCAACAGGACGACCGGCGACGGGAAGACCGGCGACGGGAAGACCGGCGACGGGGAGACCGGCGCTGAGGCCGAGACTGTTGCGGCGGCGGCGGAGCGGGTGCGTGATCCCCGCACCGCCGCCCAACGCGACTACGACGCCGTCTTCACCGCCATCACCCGCACCCTCGCCCGCCGCGACCTCGGCACCACCCACCGCGGACTGCCCATCTCCCTGATCCTCACCACCACCGTCGCCGACCTCGCCGCCCGCGCCGGACTCGCCCTCACCGCCGGCGGCACCGCCCTCCCCATCGCGGACCTGCTCACCCTCGCCGGCAACCACCCCGACGACCTCGACACCTGGCTGTGCATCACCGACCTGAACGATCGGCCCCTGCACCTCGGACGCAGCCGCCGCACCGCCAGCACCGACCAACGCCTCGCGCTGTTCGCCACCGACCACGGCTGCACCTTCCCCGGCTGCACCGCCCCCGCCACCCGCACCCAGGTCCACCACGTCACCGACTGGGCCCACGGCGGCACCACCGACATCGAGTACCTCACCTACGCCTGCGACCGCCACCACCGCCAGATCCACACCGGACCCCTCGGCTGGGCCACCACCATCGCCCCACCCGGCCACCGCTGGGCCGGCCGCACCCTCTGGCACCCACCCGCCCTCGCCGACCCCACCAGAGAAGGCCGCGTCAACCACCACTTCCACCCCGGCGACCTCCTCCGCGACCCAGACCCCGACCCCGGGAGTACCTGACCGGCGGAACCCGCACCACCACAACCGAACACGACGAATCCCCGAACCGGAAACCCCGGTTCGGGGGCAGGAGTCGTGCGTCGTTGTGCAGGCCGGGTCCGAACCCCGAGATCCGCTCAGCGCACCTCGACGGTGGTCCGCACGGCCGTCGTCGAGGGTGCGGCGGGGGTGGAGCCGAACCCGAAGCGCACCGGCGGCTCGACCCGAGTGAGGCCGCCCAGGTCGTCCCCCCGCCAGGATGCGGACGCCGACACGATGCGGTGCTGCGCGCGGGCACCGTAGAACTCGCGCCGCCCACCGCCGGCGGTGCCGCGGGTGCGGACGCCGGACAGCAGCACGCGGGCGATCGGGTCGCTCAGGGTGCAGAACCACGGCGCGGTGACGACGGCGTCGGGCATCACGGCGAGCAGCCGGCCCAGCAGGGTCGCCGATCCCACGGTGAACTCGAGCGCGAGCTCGCCGGCCTCGACGCTCACCCGGTCTCCGACCCGCCGGTGCACCACGTCGACGAGCTCATGGCGATCGAACGTGTAGGTGGCGGTGACGAAGTCGCGGACCTCGACGGACGGGGCGAGCAGCAGCCGCTCGCCGTCGGCGAACTCGACCATGACGTCGGTGAACTCGCCGAGGGGCGACGACGTCCAGTGGCCCACCACGATGCGGGTGCCGCTCTGCGTTCCGAAGCCCGAGATGTCGCCGTCGAAGACGTACGTGCTCATCGCAGCGAGGGTAGCCATCGTCGACAGGTTCGGTTTTCGGTGGAACCGGGCATCCCCCGCACATGGCTGACTCCGGTGCGACCACCCCGACCGTCTTCGTTCTCTTCGGCGCGACGGGTGACCTCGCCAAACGCATGGTGCTGCCCGCCTTCTACGAGCTGGCGCAGGAGGGACTGCTGCCGGAGAACTGGGCGCTGATCGGTAACGGGCGCGGCCGGAAGACCGACGACGAGTTCCGCGCTCACGTGCGCGACGCCCTCGAGGAGTTCGGACCCGGCGAGGGTGTCGAGACCATCGACGAGAAGGTCTGGTCGGAGTTCTCCGATCGGGTGCGCTTCGCCGGACGCGGATTCTCCGTCGACGACGCCGGCGACCTGCCGTCGGTCGTCTCCGACGTGAGCGACGAGCTGGGCGGCGACGTGCAGCTGGTCCACTACATCGCGCTGCCGCCGTCGACCTTCCTCGACTACACGGCGGCATTGGGAGAACACGGAATGGCCGAGGGTGCTCGGGTGGTCTACGAGAAGCCCTTCGGCACGTCGCAGGAGAATTTCGAGAAGCTGGACGCGGCGGTGCACGACGTTCTCGACGAGAAGCAGGTGTACCGCATCGACCATTTCCTGGGTAAGGAGAACACCCAGAACCTGCACATTCTGCGATTCGCCAACGGCATGGTCGAGGGCATCTGGAATCGGGAACACGTCGAGCAGGTCCAGATCGACGTGCCGGAGACCCTGGACATCGACGATCGCGCCGAGTTCTACGACGCCACGGGTGCCGTGCTGGACATGTTGGTGACGCACCTGTTCCAGGTGGCGGCCGAGGTGGCGATGGAGCCGCCGCTGAGCCTCGGAGCCGACGATCTGCAGACCGCGCGGGAATCGGTCATCGCCGCCTTCCGTCCCCTCGACCCGCAGGAGGTCGTGCTCGGTCAGTACCGCGGCTACACCGAGACCGCGGGCGTCGCGGACGACTCCACCACCGACACCTACGTCGCGGCGCGGCTGTGGGTCGACACCGACCGGTGGCGGGACGTGCCGTTCCTCCTCCGCACCGGAAAGATGTTGGGCACCAGCACTCAACGCGTGTCGCTGGTGTTCCGCCGTCCCGACGGCCCGGTGAAGCACCTTCCCGAGGACGGGGCGGTGCTGTCGTTCGACCTCTCCGGCGACGGCCGCGTCGACATCGCGATGACCGTGAAGGAGCCGGGGCCCGGCGAGGATCTGGGCATCGGTCGCATGTCGCTCGACCTGTCGACGGTGTCCGACGCCGAGCCGCTCTCGCCGTACTCGCGGCTCATCCTCGACGTGCTCGACGGTGACCGGTCGCTGTTCACCCGACCCGACGGACTCGCCAAGGTGTGGGAGGTCGCCGCGCCACTGTTGAACGCACGCCCGGACATTCGCCCGTACGAGCCGGGTTCGATGGGCCCGGACGAGGCGACGGACCTGGCGACCCCGTGCGGGTGGCTGGTCGACGAGACGAGGTGATCGTCCGACCCGTTCGAGCCCGCGAAACGGTGGTATCGACCGCCACGAGGCACGCTTCGAGAATGGTGACTTTTCGGACGAAAAGCCGTTCGTGGACACGTCGCTCGTGATTGATTCGGGAGTGTTCACGGGTTGCCCGCATCCGGCGTGGTGATCGCTCCGAGAAAGGAACGAACGGCAGATGGAATTCCTCGACACGATTCTCGAGACCCTGTCCGGCGGATTCGACGCGATCTTCGACAGCGTCGTCGACAGCATCGGTGACCTGTTCTCCGGCTTGCTCGACAGCGGCAGCAGCGGCGGCAGCGGCAGTGGTGGCAGCGGCGGCGACCCGGCCTGACCCACGACCCCGACGGACGACTCCCGTCCGACACGAGCCCCGCCCGATCAGGGCGGGGCTCGTGTCGTTCATCCGGCCGTCACCGCGTCGTTTCCGACGGCTCGTACCGTGCCGGGCGTGACCGATCCGTCGACGCTGCTCACTCGCCCCGACGCCCTGTCCGCGCCGTCTGCGCCGCCCGCCTGGTCCGCGTGGTCCGTGCGGGACGACGACGACGACGATCCCGTCCTGGTCGCACCGGACGGCCGCGCCGTCGACACGTGGCGCGAGGGGTACCCCTACGACCACCGCCTGCCCCGCCTGGACTACGAGGGCACCAAGCGTCTGCTGCAGATCGAACTGCTGAAGCTGCAGAACTGGATCAAGGACACCGGCGGGCGTCACGTCATCGTGTTCGAGGGTCGCGACGCCGCCGGCAAGGGCGGCACCATCAAGCGATTCACCGAGCACCTCAATCCGCGCGGGTCGCGGGTGGTCGCGCTGGAGAAGCCCACGGCGCGCGAGTCGACCCAGTGGTACTTCCAGCGATACGTCACGCACCTGCCCGCGGCCGGTGAGCTCGTACTGTTCGACCGCTCCTGGTACAACCGCGCCGGCGTCGAGCGCGTCATGGGCTTCTGCACGGACGAGGAGTACCGCCGCTTCCTCGTGCAGGTCCCGCTGTTCGAGCGCATGCTCGTCGACGACGGCATCCAGTTGACCAAGTTCTGGTTCTCGGTCTCGCAGTCCGAGCAGCGCACCCGGTTCGCCATCCGTCAGGTGGACCCGGTGCGTCAGTGGAAGCTCTCGCCGATGGACCTCGCGTCGCTGGACAAGTGGGAGGCCTACACGCAGGCCAAGGAGGACATGTTCCGCCTGACCCATACCGACCACGCGCCGTGGATCACGGTGAAGAGCAACGACAAGAAGCGTGCTCGACTCGAATCCATGCGCTTCGTGCTCGACCGGTTCGACTACGCGAACAAGGACCACGAGGTGGTGGGTCGGCCGGACCCGTCGATCGTGGGCCCGGCCGACCCCGACGCCGACTGATGTCGGCATTCGGGTGCAGCCGACTGGTCAGGTCAGCATCCGCCACAGGAAGGTGAAGGCGAGGGCGGAGGTGAAGGCGAGCTGCGCGTTGTCCGCGGCGCCGCCGTGGCCGCCCTCGATGTTCTCGTAGTACGACACGTCGTGGCCGTACTCCTCGAGCCGCGCCGCCATCTTGCGTGCGTGACCGGGGTGCACGCGGTCGTCGCGCGTGGACGTGGTGATGAGCACCGGCGGGTACTGCGGGCCGGATTCTCCGGGGCGCCTGACGTTCTGGTACGGCGAGTACTCGGAGATGACGGCCCAGTCGTCGGGGTCGTCGGGGTCGCCGTACTCGGCCATCCACGACGCGCCCGCCAGCAGTAGGTGGTAGCGCTTCATGTCCAGCAGCGGGACCTGACAGACGATGGCGCCGAACAACTCCGGGTACTTCGTCAGCGCGATCCCCATGAGCAGTCCGCCGTTGCTGCCGCCCCGCGCGCCCAACCGGTCGGCGGTGGTGATGCCGCGCTCGACGAGATCCCGTGCGACGGCGGCGAAGTCCTCGTGCACCTTGTGCCGACCGGCCACGCGGACGTCGGTGTGCCACGCCGGTCCGTACTCGCCGCCGCCGCGCAGGTTCGCGACGACGTAGGTGCCGCCGCGTTCGAGCCAGGCGGCGCCGACGATGCCGCTGTACGACGGCGTGAGCGAGACCTCGAAGCCGCCGTACGCGTAGAGCAGGGTCGGACCAGGTTCCGCCTCGGTGTCCGTTCCGCCGTCCGGCCCCGCCCGATGCACGACGAAGTACGGAATGCGCGTGCCGTCGTCGGACGTCGCGAAGAACTGATCGACGGTGAGCCCGTCGGCGTCGAAGAAGGCGGGGGAGCGGCGCAGTTCCTCGAGCGGGCCACCCACCGTCCCGCGGAGCAGCGTCGACGGGGTCACGTAATTGCCGACGTCGAGGAAGAACTCGTCGCCGCCGTCGTCGGGATCGGTGCCGACGATGCCGACCGACGCGTTCTCGGGGAGGCCGGTGAGACGCTCGGTACGGACCCCCTCGTCGCCGTCGCCGTCGCTGTCGCTGTCGCCGTCCAGCGTGACGACGACGACCGCGGACCGCACGTCCTCGAGCACGACGAGGAGCAGGTGGTTCTCGGTCCAGGCCACCTGATGCAGCGAGGTGTGGGCATCGGGACGGAACACGGTGCGGACCTGCCGATCTCCGGCGATCCAGTCGTCCACCTGCGCGACGAGCAGCGTGCCGGCCGGGTGCCGGACGCCGTCGAGTGTCCACGCGGTGGTGGTGCGGATCAGCAGCCATTCCCGGTGGAGGGAGAGGGACGCGTCGGTGGGGGCGTCGATGCGGATCGGCCGGTCGTCGGGTCCGAGGACGGAGACCTCGCTGTCGAAGAACCCGGTCGCGCGCGTGACGACGGTGCGGGAGTACCCCTCGGTGGGGTCGAATCCCACCGACACGGCGACGTCGGAGGGGTCACCCTCGACCACGACGGGAGCGTCGTGCAGCGGGGTGCCGCGCCGCCACCGCTGGGCCCGACGCGGATATCCGGAGGTGGTGAGGCTGCCGGGCCCGGTGTCGGTGCCGACGTAGACGGTGTCCGCGTCGATCCACCCGATGTCCGTCTTGGCCTCCGGGACGGTGAAACCGCCCTCGGCCGCGGCGACGAATTCGCGAGTCGCGAGGTCGAATTCGCGAACCACCGTGGCGTCCGCGCCGCCGCGGGAGAGCGCGATCAGGGCGCGATCGAAGTCGGGCCGGAGGACCTGCGCGCCGGACCACACCCAGTTCTCGTCCTCCTCGGCGGCCAGGGCGTCCAGGTCGAGCAGGACGTCCCAGTCCGGGTCGTCCGTCCGATACTGCTCGAGGGTGGTGCGCCGCCAGAGTCCGCGGGGGTGGGCGGCGTCCTTCCAGTAGTTGTAGAGGTGCTGCCCTCGGCGCCGGACGTACGGGATGCGCGCATCCGTGTCGAGAATGTCGCGCAGGCGCTGTTCGAGGCGGGAGAACTCGGCGTCGTCGGCGAACTCGGCGAGGGTCCGGCGGTTGCGCGAGGTCACGTGCTCGAGCGCGTCGGCGCCGGTCACGTCCTCGAGCCAGAGGTAGGGGTCCGTCACCGGCCCCATTGTGCCCCGCTGTGCGCGGGCACATCCGACCATGAGAACCGTCCGTTGATCGAACAATGGCGGCAAAAACGGGGAAATGGTAGGTTTGCGGCACAGGAACAGCCACGCCCACCGTCGTCACGGCCGGGCAGACCGGAGGTGGACCCATGTCCGTGTCCCACGAGACATCCCACGAGACATCCCACGAGACATCCCTCGAGACCGCACGGGCGGCCGCTCGCGCCCGGACGTTCGGGGTGACCACCCGGCCCCGCTCCGCCGAACCCGCCACCGCCGGCACCCTGGTCTGCGTCGCCGCCGACCGCGCCGGATCGCAGGCCGTCCAGGATGCCGTCCGTACCGTCCTGCCGGCCGCCACCGTGCGCGCCGTCACCGGAGCGAGCACCGTCGACGTGCTGGGCTTCGACCGCATCGTCGTGGTCGACGACCCCGGCGCCGACCGGCACTGGCGCGCCGCGGACATCGCCCGGCTGATCACGACGGCCGACGGTGTGGGAGTCGGCATGGTCGTCGGCACACGACGCGGCCGACGCGGCCTCCGACTGCTCGCGGACCGGGTGGCGGCGTCGATCCTGCGGTCCCCCGTGTCCGATCCCGGATCCGGCCTGCGCATCTACTCCGGCGACGCGGTGCGGTCCACCGGCGCCACCACCGTCCCGGTCGGCGACCTGCGCGGACGGCTCCGGCTGGCGCGGGAGATCCACGCTCGTCACTGGATGGTGCACGGCCTGGCCGTCACCACGGCATCGGTCGAGCGGCCGGCGGCGACGGAACTCGTGCGGGCCGCTCTGGGAGTCGAACGGGAGCACCACCGCTGAAGCGATGAGGGGGACCGCTCCGGTCCGTGACATGCTGATCCACCATGCGCCTGTGGGAACAGCACACCTGCCTGCCGCTCGACCCGGAGGCGGACATCACGCCCCTGACCCGGTACGGCACCGGTGCCTACCTGTCGGTCAACGTCGGGTACTCGCCGCAGGACCGGACGGCGAGCACCGCGATGATCTCGGCGTGGACGGCCCGCGCGGCGGACGATTCGCGCTTCCGCCTGGTCCACACGGTGGACGACGTGGACCGCGCGTGGTCCGAGGGGGTGCTCGGCTTGGCGTTCGACCTCGAGGACTCGGCGCCGCTGGACGGTGACCTCGACAACGTCGCGTACTTCGTGAGCCTCGGGGTCCGGTCCCTGCTCCCGACCTACAACCACGAGAACGCCGCGGGCTGTGGCTGTCTCGACGCGACCGACACCGGCCTGACCGCCTACGGACGCGACCTGGTGCGGGCGATGAACGCGGCCGGCATGGCCGCCGACGGATCGCACTGCTCTCGCCGTACCGGACTGGACATCGCCACGGTCACCGAGCGACCCATGATCTACAGCCACTCCAATTTCGCTGCGCTGTGGGAACATCCGCGCAACATCGCCGACGAGCAGGCTCGCGCCTGCGCCGAGACCGGGGGCGTCGTCGGCATCAACGGTGTGGGAATCTTTCTCGGCGTCAACGGGATCGACGACGGCGCCGCGCGGGTCGAGGCGATGGCGGACCACCTCGAGTACGGGGTGGACCTGCTCGGCATCGACCACGTGGGCATCGGATCGGACTTCTCGTTCGACCACGAGGACTTCGTCTCGGAGGTGACAGCGCACCCGGACGCCTTCGGGCCCGAGTACACCGCCTACGGTCCGCTGCAGTGGGTCCCGCCGGAGGACACCCGGACGATCCCGGACGTCCTGCGCGCTCGCGGGTGGGACGACGACGCCGTCCACGCGGTGACGGGCGGCAACTTCCGGCGCGTGGCGGGCGAGGTCTGGGTCTGATCGTCAGGACACCGGCGTCAGTCGGAAGATCGGGAACCGCCGACCCTCCGCGGTGGTCAGGTAGTCGAGGAAGCCGCTCGACGCGGCCGTGAAACGGTCCCACCGCGCCGACCACGCCGCCGGGTCCGACTCGTCCGCGTCGATCTCGGTGACGTCGACCTCGACGGTCCGCACGCTTCCGTTCGCCGGCACCTCCATCTCGATGCGCGGATGCGCGCGCAGGTTGTGCACCCACGCCGGATCCTTGGGAGAGCCCGCGGCCGAGCCCACCACCAGCCACCCGTCGTCCTCGCGCAGCGCGAACAGGGGGTTCAGCCGCACCTCGCCGCTGCGGGCGCCGATCGAGTGGAGCACCACCAGGTTGTCCCCGAATCCGGCGGTGGACACCCGGCCGCCGTTCTCGCGGAACTCGCGAATGATCTGCTCGTTGAAGTCCGTCATCGCCCCATCATCGCGTCTCGGGCCGGGGCGCGGGGCGTGATCGGGAGGGCAACGGGGTACCCGCGGAGTACCGCAAGTCGAGACGAGGAGTTTCCACGATCATGAGTGCAGTCCCCACCGTGTCCCTGAACGACGGCCGCAGCATCCCGCAGCTGGGCTTCGGGGTCTTCCAGATCGAACCCGAGAAGACGGCCGACGCCGTCCGCACCGCCATCGAGGTCGGTTACCGGCACCTCGACACCGCCCAGATGTACGGCAACGAGGCCGAGACCGGCCAGGGCGTGCGCGATTCCGGCGTCGACCGCGACCAGGTGTGGATCACCAGCAAGCTGAACAACGGCTTCCACCGGCCCGACGACGCGCGGCGCTCCTTCGACGAGACGCTCGAGAAGCTCGGCACCGACTACGTCGACCTGTTCCTCATCCACTGGCCGCTGCCCACTCGCTACGACGGCGACTACGTCTCCACGTGGAAGGTGCTCGAGGAGTTCCAGCGCGACGGCCGGGCCCGCAGCATCGGCGTCTCCAACTTCCAGGTGCCCCACCTCGAGAAGCTGGCCGCCGAGACCGACACCGTGCCGGCCGTCAACCAGATCGAGGTGCACCCGTACTTCGTCAACGAGCAGGTGCGCGCCTACGGCTCCGAGCACGGCATCGCCACCGAGGCGTGGTCGCCGATCGCGCAGGGCAAGGTGCTGGACGACCCCGAGCTCGAGCGCATCGCCAAGGACGTCGGCAAGTCCACCGCCCAGGTCACGCTGCGCTGGCACATCCAGCGCGGGGACATCGTCTTCCCCAAGTCGGTCACCCGCGAGCGGGTCGAGGCCAACTTCGACATCTTCGACTTCACCCTCGACGACCGGCAGATGCAGGACATCACCGCGCTCGACAAGGGCGAGGACGGTCGCACCGGCCCCAACCCCGACACGTTCGACATGATCCCCGACTGAGGGACACCGACACGACCGGCTGCCCGGAACGAACACTAAGCACGAAAAGCCCGGTTCACGGACCGCGCCTCGTGTGGCGGAGGCAACGGGACTAAGGTGAGGCACCGTGACCTCACACTATGACGTCGTCGTCCTCGGAGCCGGTCCCGGTGGATACGTCGCTGCCATCCGCGCGGCGCAGCTGGGCCTGAAAACCGCCATCGTCGAGCAGAAGTACTGGGGCGGGGTGTGCCTCAACGTGGGATGCATCCCGTCCAAGGCTCTGCTGCGCAACGCCGAACTGGCGCACCTGTTCACCAAGGAGGCCAAGCAGTTCGGCATCTCCGGTGACGTGTCGTTCGACTTCGGCGCTGCCTACGATCGCAGCCGCAAGGTCGCGGACGGCCGCGTCAAGGGCATTCACTTCCTGATGAAGAAGAACAAGATCGACCAGTTCGACGGGAAGGGCTCGTTCACCGACGCCAACACCCTCTCGGTCGAGATGAGCAAGGGCGGCACCGAGACGGTCACGTTCGACAACGCGATCATCTCCACCGGCAGCACCACCAAGCTGCTGCCCGGCACCTCGCTGAGCGAGAACGTCGTCACCTACGAAGAGCAGATCATGACCAAGGATCTGCCCGGGTCGATCCTCATCGTGGGCGCCGGCGCCATCGGCATGGAGTTCGGCTACGTCCTGAAGAACTACGGCGTGGACGTCACCATCGTCGAGTTCCTCGACCGCGCTCTCCCCAACGAGGACGAGGACGTCTCGAAGGAGATCGCCAAGCAGTACAAGAAGCTCGGCGTGAAGATCATGACCGGCGCCGCCGTGCAGAGCATCGACGACGACGGCAGCAAGGTCACCGTCGCGATCAAGAACAACAAGTCCGGCGAGACCGAGACGGTCACCGTGGACAAGGTCATGCAGTCCGTGGGCTTCGCTCCCCGCGTCGAGGGCTTCGGGCTCGACAAGACCGGCGTCGAGCTCACCGACCGCGGCGCCATCGCCATCGACTCGGTCATGCGCACCAACGTCCCGCACATCTACGCGATCGGCGACGTCACCGCCAAGCTGCAGTTGGCGCACGTCGCCGAGGCGCAGGGCGTCGTCGCCGCCGAGACCATCGGCGGAGCCGAGACGCTGCCGATCGACGACTACCGCTTCATGCCGCGCGCGACGTTCTGCCAGCCGCAGGTGGCCAGCTTCGGTCTGACCGAGGCCCAGGCCAAGGACGCCGGCCACGACATCAAGGTCGCCACGTTCCCCATGACGGCCAACGGCAAGGCGCACGGTCTCGGCGACCCGACGGGCTTCGTCAAGCTCATCGCGGACACCACGCACGGCGAGCTGCTCGGCGGCCACCTCATCGGCCCCGACGTCTCCGAGCTGCTGCCCGAGCTCACGCTCGCGCAGAAGTGGGACCTCACCGCCACCGAGCTGGCCCGCAACGTGCACACGCACCCGACGCTGTCCGAGGCACTGCAGGAGGCCATCCACGGCCTCGCCGGGCACATGATCAACTTCTGATCCCGTTCGTCACGACGAGACACCCCGGCCGCGCACGAGCGGCCGGGGTGTTCTCGTTCCGGCCCCGGTGTTCTCGTTCGGGCTACGGGTAGTCGCGGGGGATGCGCAGGGTGCCGATCGTGGTGGCCAGGCCGTCGTACTGCGTCACGAGCAGCACGAACTCGATGCGCTGACGGTCGGTCAGGTGCTCTCCGAGCCGCGTCCACGCGGCGTCGGTGAGGTCCCGATCTGCGAGCAGCTCGTCGACGGCGACCACGAGGGCCCGTGCTCGCGTGTCGAGGGTCTCGTCCGTACCGGCGCCGGTGTGCTCCAGTGCCGCGATCTCGGCAGTGGTGAGCCCGGCGCGCCGTCCCAGCCGGCGGTGGTGGTCCTGCTCGTACCCGCACTCGCGGACGGCGGCCACCCGCAGGATCACCGTCTCCGCGTCGCGCCGGGCGAGTGTGCCGAAGGGCATCAGCCGGGCGCTGTAGACCAGCCACGCGCGGAACAACCCGCGGGTCTGTCCGAGCGTGGAGAACAGATGCATGTCCGGTGCCCCCACCACACGGCTCGCGAGTCGGGCGATCGCGAAGTTGATCGGGCGAAGCGAGGACAGGGTGCCAGCGGGGATGCGACCGGTCATGGGCGAACCGTAACGGACCGACGCGTCACCGGTCCCGCAGAACGTACGGGGACACCGAACTGCGATGGGCGTCGATGTCGAGGGCCTTGCCCAACGGCGGGAACGCGCGTTGGGGGCAGTGCGCCCGCTCGCACACCCGGCACCCCGCCCCGATCGGGGTCGCGCCGCGCGCGGTGTCGAGATCGAGGCCGTCGGCGTAGACGAGTCGCGACGCGTGGCGCAGTTCGCAGCCGAGGCCGATCGCGAACGTCTTACCGGGTTCGCCGTACCGCGCCGCGCGCCGCTCCACCGTGCGGGCGATCCACAGGTAGCGACGCCCGTCGGGCATCTCGGCGATCTGGGTCATGATGCGGCCGGGGTAGGCGAAGGTCTCGTAGACGTTCCACAGCGGGCACGTGCCGCCGCTCGAGGAGAAGTGGAACCCGGTGGCGGACTGGCGTTTCGACATGTTGCCGGCCCGGTCGACGCGGACGAACGAGAACGGCACGCCGCGCAGCGACGGGCGTTGCAACGTCGAGAGGCGGTGGCAGACGGTCTCGTAACTCACCGCGTAGTAGGCCGACAGCCGTTCGATGTCGTAGCGGAAGTCCTCGGCCACCTCGTGGAACCTGGTGTAGGGCAACACCGTCGCGGCGGCGAAGTAGTTGGCCAGACCCAGGCTCGCGAGGGCGCGGGATTCCTCGCCGGAGAAGTTGCCCTCGTCGACGAGGCGCCGGATCAGATCGCCGTTCTCCAGGTAGGCGAGCTCGGCGGCGAAGCGGAAGACCTTCTGCCCGCCGGACAGTCGCGGCGAGATCTCGAGCAACCGGGTGCGGGGATCGAAGCGATGCAGCACGCCCTCGCCGAGGTCGATGCGTTCGACGATGTGGACGTCGTACAGGTTCCGCAGCCGCTTGGCGATCTCGGCGGCGATGTCGGCGCGGTGGAAGCGCAGCCGGTTGGCCAGATCCTCGGCCGCGGTGTCGAGCTCGTCGAGGTAGTTCTGCCGCCGGTAGAAGTAGTCCCGCACTTCCTCGTGCGGCTTGGAGATCGCGCCGCTGCCGCTGCCGTCGGCGAAGCGGTCGTCGGTGGCCGCCGCCAGTTGCGCCGAGGTGTTGCGGTACCGGCTGTGCATGTCCACCATCGCCCGAGCGAGCCCGGGATGCGCGGACACGAACGCCGCCAACTCGTCGACCTCCGTCGGGACGGCCACGTCCTGGTCGAGCGTGACCTCGCGCAGCTCGGCGATCAACCGCGTGTCGTCCTGGGTGGAGAAGAACGTGGTGTCGACGCCGAACGCCGTCGTGATGCGGGTGAGGACGGCGGCGGTCAGGGGTCGGACGTCGTGCTCGATCTGATTCAGGTAGCTCGCGGAGATGTCGAGGCGCGCGGCGAGGGCGGCCTGGGACAGCCCGCGCTCGACGCGCAGCTGGCGCAACCGCGCGCCGACGTACGTCCGTGCCATGGACCGAGCCTAGAAGCCGCGTCGACCGGGACAAACAGTACGATCGTACGGTGACGTCGGTCACAGTTCGCTACAGCAGCGCGCTCGGTGTCGCCGGTGGCGCGCGGGCCGCGCCTCGCGGCGGACTTTCGTGCATTTCGTTCCCGACGTGCGGCGATGCGGTTACCGGTGGGTAGGTCGAGCAGGTGTCGACGGTGTCGATCTTCGCAACATTCGCAGTATGCTTGTACTGCTTAACCGAACTTTACAGTCTCAGCAGGTAGACACCATTTTTCGGCTGTGCCATCGTGGTCTCGTACATCCGATCCGCCTGACAACCCTGCGAAGACCCCTCCAGGTCGGCGCACGTGCCATCGGCGGACGAAACCGAAGAGACGGAGCAGTCGATGTCGACCACCGGTACCCCCAGGACCACCGAAGAGATCCAGAAGGATTGGGACACCAACCCGCGCTGGAAGGGTGTCGAGCGCAACTACACCGCCCAGCAGGTCAGCGACCTCCAGGGATCGGTCGTCGAGGAAGCGACCCTCGCGCGTCGCGGCTCGGAGATCCTCTGGGACCTCGTGAACAACGAGGACTACATCAACTCCCTCGGCGCCCTCACCGGCAACATGGCCGTGCAGCAGGTGCGCGCCGGCCTCAAGGCCATCTACCTCTCCGGCTGGCAGGTCGCCGGTGACGCCAACCTCTCCGGCCACACCTACCCGGACCAGAGCCTCTACCCGGCCAACTCCGTGCCGTCCGTCGTGCGCCGCATCAACAACGCGCTGCTTCGCGCCGACGAGATCGCCAAGATCGAGGGCGACACCTCGGTGAGCAACTGGCTCGCCCCCATCGTCGCCGACGCCGAGGCCGGCTTCGGTGGCGCGCTCAACGCCTACGAGCTGCAGAAGGCCATGATCGCCGCCGGCGCCGCCGGTGTGCACTGGGAGGACCAGCTCGCCTCCGAGAAGAAGTGCGGCCACCTCGGTGGCAAGGTGCTCATCCCCACGCAGCAGCACATCCGCACCCTGACCTCGGCGCGCCTCGCCTCCGACGTCGCGGACGTCCCGTCGGTCATCATCGCCCGCACCGACGCCGAGGCCGCCACGCTCATCACCTCCGACGTCGACGAGCGCGACCGCGAGTTCCTCGACGGCACCCGCACCGCCGAGGGCTTCTTCGGCGTCAAGAACGGCATCGAGCCCTGCATCGCCCGCGCCAAGGCCTACGCCCCCTACGCCGACCTCATCTGGATGGAGACCGGCGTGCCGGATCTCGAGGTCGCCAAGAAGTTCGCCGAGTCGGTGCGCGCCGAGTTCCCCGACCAGCTCCTCGCCTACAACTGCTCGCCGTCCTTCAACTGGAAGGCACACCTGGACGACGCGACCATCGCCAAGTTCCAGCGCGAGCTCGGCGCGATGGGCTTCAAGTTCCAGTTCATCACCCTCGCCGGCTTCCACTCGCTCAACTACGGCATGTTCGACCTGGCCCACGGCTACGCCCGCGAGGGCATGACCGCCTTCGTCGACCTGCAGGAGCGCGAGTTCAAGGCCGCCGCCGAGCGTGGCTTCACCGCCATCAAGCACCAGCGCGAGGTCGGTGCGGGCTACTTCGACCGCATCGCCACCACGGTCGACCCCAACACCTCCACCGCCGCCCTCAAGGGCAGCACCGAAGAGGGCCAGTTCCACTAGCAGTCCCGCATCTCCGAGGTTTCTGCGCACCAGTCAGGCGGTCCGTGACATTCGTTGCGGGCCGCCTGACTCGTACCCCGGGGCTTCGACCGTTCCCCGGCAGAGTCACCCCCGTCTCACCTCTTGCCGTCGTCGCGTCCCGACGGCGGCGAACGAAGGAGTAAGTGTGTCCAGCGAGAAGATCGAGCGTGTCGGGGTTGTCGGCGCGGGGCAGATGGGCGCCGGCATCGCCGAGGTGTGCGCTCGCGCTCGCGTCGACGTCCTGGTGTTCGAGAAGACCGCCGACCTCGTCGACGCCGGTCGTGCCCGCATCCGCAAGTCCCTCGACCGCGGCGTCTCCAGCGGCAAGATCACCGAGCGCGAACGCGACCAGGCCGCCGACTGCCTGCGGTTCACCACCGACCTCGCCGACTTCGCCGACCGGCAGATCGTCGTCGAGGCCGTCCTCGAGAACGAGCGGATCAAGACCGAGATCTTCGCCGAACTCGACCGCGTCGTCACCGACTCCGACGCCGTGCTGGCCTCCAACACGTCGTCGTTGCCCATCACGCGGATCGCCACGGCCACGACCCGGCCGGAGCGCGTCGTCGGACTGCACTTCTTCAACCCCGTGCCGGTGCTGCCGCTGGTCGAGCTGATCCCGTCCCTCGTCACGTCCGACGCGGTGGTCGCGCGCGCCGAACGCTTCGCGGCCGACGTCCTCGGCAAGCAGGTGGTCCGCGCGACGGACCGATCCGGCTTCGTCGTCAACGCCCTGCTGGTGCCGTACCTGCTCGCCGCCGTTCGGATGGTGGAGTCGGGTTTCGCCACCCGCGAGGACATCGACAAGGCGACCGTTCTCGGCCTGGCCCACCCGATGGGACCGCTGACGCTGTCCGACCTCATCGGTCTCGACACCGTCAAGTCCATCGCCGACTCGATGTACGAAGAGTACAAGGAGCCGCTCTACGCCGCGCCGCCGTTGCTGCTGCGCATGGTGGAAGGCGGCCTGTTGGGCAAGAAGACCGGTCAGGGCTTCTACACGTACGAGAACGGACGCATCGTGTCCTGACCGGCGACGATCGACACCGGCAGCGACACCGGCGGCAATCTCACGACGGCCCGACTCCCCGCTTCCACCGACTCGGTGGGATGTCCCGGGGGGCCGGGCCGTCGTCTGTATCCCGTCACGGAACCCCGCGGAAACCGACCCCGATCCTGTTTCGGGCCGCTACTTTTTCGGAGGTTCGCGGAAGCCTCGCGGACCGGGGGGAACAGCACACACCGGGGGGTCACCATCGCCGGCACCGAAGCCAGGTCGCGGTCCGCGTCGTGGGCAGGCGCGTGGGCGCGATCGCGCGTCGTCACCAGCATGCGCACGTTCGGACGGTTCGCCGACCTGACGGCCGCTGCGTTCGGCTATCTCGCCCGCGATCTCGTCGCGCTGCGATTCGCCTGGCGGGAGGCGCTCGACCAGGCCTGGTTCATGGTCACCGTGACCGTGCTGCCCGCCGTCCTGGTGTCCATCCCGTTCGGCGTGATCGTCTCCGTCCAGGTCGGCAGCCTCACCTCGCAGATCGGTGCCACCTCCATCTCGGGCGCCGCCGGCGGACTGGGGGTCATCCGTCAGGGTGCCCCGATCGTCACCGCGCTCCTGCTCGGCGGTGCGGCCGGGTCGGCCATCGCCGCCGACCTCGGCGCCCGCACCGTGCGCGAGGAGATCGACGCGATGCGCGTCATGGGCATCGACCCCGTCCGTCGCCTCGCCGCACCGCGACTGGCGGCGATGATCGTCGTCGCGCCCCTGCTCTGCTCGCTGGTGATCTTCATCGGCCTGGTGTCCGGCTACGTCGTCAACGTCGGATTCCAGGGCGGCACGCCCGGCAGCTACCTCGCGTCGTTCGCCTCCTTCGCCTCCACCACCGACCTGGTGGTCTCGATGGTCAAGGCGGAGATCTTCGGCATCATCGTCGTCCTCGTCGCCTGCCAGCGCGGGTTCGAGGCCACGGCCGGACCGCGCGGCGTCGCCAACGCGGTGAACGCGTCCGTCGTCGTCGGAGTGATCTCGGCCTTCGTCGTCAACGTCCTGGCCACGCAGTTGGTGACCATGTTCTTCCCGCAGCGGCTCGGGTGACGCGATGACCGTCGCACGGTATTCACCACTCGGCACCTCGGGCCTGCGTCGCTCGGGCACTCGGGTCGCCCGACTGCCCCTCTCGGCCGCCGAACACCTGGGACACCAGCTCACCTTCGTGTGGCAGGTGCTCGCCGCGGTCCCGCACACCCTGCGCGCCTACCGCCGACAGACCATGCTGGTGCTCACCGACATCACCTGGGGCAGTGGCGCCCTGGTGGTCGGCGGCGGCACGGTGTCGGTGCTGGTGATCCTCGGCGTCGCCGTGGGATCGTCCATCGGCATCGAGGGCTACAACGCCCTGAACCTCGTGGGCATGGGCCCGCTGACCGGCTTCATCTCCGCCTACGCCACCACGCGTGAGCTGGCCCCGATGATCGCGGCCATCGGCTTCGCCTCGCAGGCCGGATGCCGCATGACCGCGGAGATCGGCGCGATGCGGATCTCCGAGGAGATCGACGCGCTCGAGGTGGTCGGCATCCGCTCGATCCCGTTCGTGGTCACCACGCGCGTCATCGCCGGCGTCCTCACCATCGTGCCGCTCTACCTGCTGACGCTGGTGCTCGCCTACGTCTCGTGCGCATTGATCGTGGGCCTGTTCGGCAACCAGTCCTCCGGGACGTACGACCACTACTTCTCGACGTTCCTCAGCCTGCCCGACCTCGGCTGGTCCCTGCTCAAGGCCACCGTGTTCGTCGCCGCCGTCATCCTCATCCACGGCTACCAGGGCTACTACGCCACCGGTGGTCCGGAGGGTGTGGGACGGGCGTCGGGGCGGGCCATCCGCGCCTCGCTCATCGTCATCGTGGTGCTCGACATGGTCATGACGGTGGTCATCTGGGGCTCCGACGTCGGCATCAGGATCTCGGGGTAGCGCCATGGCAGTCTTCGACGACCTCTCCAAGCGGTCCGCCGGCCCCCGCGCACTCCGGGTGCGTGGCCTTGCCGTGGCGGTGGTCCTGGTGCTCGCCGGTGTGGTCCTGACGTCCTACGCCCGCGGCGAGTTCGAGTCCCGGTTCGACGTGACCTTCGACAGCGCGAGCGTCGGCGACGGCCTCGCCGTGGGCTCCGACGTGAAGTACCGCGGCCTGCCGGTCGGTCGGGTGGACGAGATCGAGCCGGTCGGCTTCGGGCGGCAGCGCGTGCACGCCCACATCGAACCGGCCGTCGCGGAGGTGCTCACCGACGACCTCACGGCACGGTTCTCCTCGGCGACGGTGTTCGGCGCCACGGTGATCGAGCTGTTCTCCGAAGGCCGGGGGGCCCCACTGGACGAGAACGCGACCGTCGAACTGGGCGACGACAGCGAGACCGCCACCGTCACCGGCGTGTTCCGTCGCCTCGCCGATCTGACCGACGTGCTCGACGCCGACAACACCGACCGCGTGCTGGACCTGATGTCCCGCGTCTCGACCAACTTCGGCGACGGTCTGAAGCCGTTCTTCGACACCGCGCAGATGATGGCCGAGACGCAACGCTCGCCGCTGTCGTGGAAGCTCGTCCGCGGCGCAGAGCTCGGGGACGGTCTGCGCGAGTCCATCGGCCCCGTCGTCGACGTGGTGTCGCAGGTGGTGGCGTCGAGCGAGTACTTCGAGGACCCGGCGAACCGAGACCGAGCGATCAAGGCGATGTCGGGACTCGGGACCGGGCTGAGCGTTCCCCTGGGAGACCTGTTGCGTGACAACAACCCTTACCTGAAACCGCTGCTGGACACCGCACTCGACGTGCTGATTCCGGTGGCCCTGTCCACGGGCACGCTCGCGCCCGCGTACCAGCGCGTGCCGAACGTCCTCCAGGGCATCGAGGACGCGTTCCCGACGGTCGACGGACGGACCCAGCTCCAACTGCAGGTGATCGTGAACTCGATGCCGACGATGGCGGGTCCCGTCGAGGCGTTCCTGGACCGAGCGGGGGCCACCCCGTGAGCCGGTCGTCCGCAGTGGGCTTCCCCGTCGCCACGGTGGTCAAGCTGGCCGTCTTCGCCCTGGTGTCCGTGCTCTGCCTGGTGTTGATCGGCAACGCCCTCTCCGCCGGTGGGGGCAGTGACCGGGCGCGGTACGACGCGCGTTTCGACGACGTGTCCGGCCTGTACACCGGGGACGACGTGCGACTGTCCGGCGTGCTGGTCGGCACGGTCACCGGAATCGACCTCGACGGCGACCGCGCGAAGGTGACCTTCGAGGTCGACGGCGACCGGCCCGTCACCTCCACCACCGAGGCCGCGGTGCGGTACCAGAACCTCCTCGGCCAGCGGTACCTCGAGTTGATCCAGGACGACACGTCCGGGACACCGTTGCCGTCCGGCTCGTCGTTCGCCCCGGATCGCACGGTGCCGTCCTTCGACATCACCACTCTCTTCGACGGCTTCCAGCCGATCTTCGAGACGATCGACACCGAGCAGGTCAACCGGTTCACCCAGAACGTGCTGGACCTGGTGCAGGGCGACGGAGCCGGACTCGGCCCGGTCCTGCGCGATCTCGACGGGCTGACCACGTACGCACAGCAGCGCGAACAGATCATCGTGCTGCTGATCCGCAACCTCGGCGCCATCTCCGGAGTCGTCGGCCAGCGTTCCGAGCAGCTCGGTCGACTGTTCGCCGAACTCGACCGCGTGGTGTCCACCTTCGGCAATCAGGCGGACACGCTGATCGCGAACCTCGACGACATCAACGCCGGTCAGGGCCCGTTCCTGAACCTCGGCGACGCGCTCCGCGACACGTACGACTCCGAGTACGGCCCGGTCGACGCCGCGTTCCGGCGGCTCGTTCCCGGTGCGCAGCAGATCGTGGACCTCCTGGCGATGGTGCCCGGCCTCCTCCGCGGCGTCGACCGGTCGCTGCAGTCCGGCGGCGCCGAGGGGCAGGCGTCCGCCGGGGCCGGCGAGGTCTACGCGTGCTCGTCGGGACAGGCCGACATTCCGGGCATCGGATCGGTCGTGCTCGGCAACCAACGATTGGTGGTGTGTCGATGAGCTCCCTCCGTGCGGGCACCCAGACCGTCTGGGGCATCGTCGGCGTCGTGGCCATGGTGCTGGCCGTGGTCGCGGCGGTCGTGATCTACGTCCTGCCCCTGGGCCATCGGACCTACACCGCAGCGTTCGAGAACACCGGGGGAGCCCACGCCGGCGACGACGTGCGCATCGCCGGGATCTCGGTCGGCACGGTCACCGGCATGCAGCTGCGTGACGACCACGTCGAGGTGGCCTTCGAGGTGCGCGAGGACATCGAGCTCGGCGACGCGACGTCCATGGGTGTCCGGCTGCTCACCCCGGTCGGCGGCCACTACTTCACGCTCCGTCCGGGTGGTTCGGGCGAACTCCCGGACGGGCGCATTCCGATCGAGCACACCACCGTGCCGTTCACCCTCTCCGACACGGTGGAGGCCGCCACCCCCATTCTGCGTGACCTCAACGGGAAGACGTTGCGCGAGAACGTGGTCGAGCTCGACAAGGCCGTGCAGTCGCAGCCGGAGTCGATCCGTCGGATCACCGACAACCTCACCTCGCTCACCGCGGCCGTCGCCGACCGCCAGGACGATCTCGACCGCAGCCTGAACGTCGCGGACGAGTATCTCGGGGCGCTGGCCACGGACCGCGAGATCCTGCTCGGACTGCTCCAGCAGATCGGCATCATCACCTCGAAGCTCGGCGCGAAGCGGGCCGACGTGGCCGCCGCCGCCGACAAGCTCTACCGCCTGTTCAACCTGCTGCACCGGCCGATCGTCGCGCTCGATCAGGGTCTCGGCCCGACCATCGAGGAACTCGAGTCCATCGCCGCGACCCTGCGCGAGCAGACCGTCACCCTCGACGACGCCATCGTCGCCGGTCGGGAGTTCTCCGACTCCATGGCCGAGATCTTCGCCACCGGCACCGGTGCCGTCGTCGATCGTGGTGACGACGTCATCACCGGCACCGCGCTGTGCGTGCCCGTTCCGGGAAGGAGCTGCTGACGTGACCGCACCACGCAAGGCCGTCGTCGTCGGTCTGGCGGCCGTCCTCGTCGTCGGCGCCGGCACCGCCGCGTCGTCCGCCGCCAAGCTCGTGTCGACCACCCGCACCGAGATGTGCGCGGACATGTCCGACTCGGTGGGTCTGTACGAGGGCAACAACGTGACGCTGCTCGGGATACCCGTCGGCGAGGTTCGTCGGATCGAGCCCCGCGGCGACCACGTGCGCATCACCATGTCCGTCGACGAGACGCTGGCCCTGCCCGCGGACGTCGGCGCGGTCACCCTGTCGGACTCCATCGTCACCGATCGCCGGCTCGAACTGACGACGCCCTACCGCGACGGTGCCCGATTCGATCGGGACGAGTGCATTCCGCTCGAACGCACCCGAACGCCTCTCGGGATCAGCGACACGCTCGCCGCGGTGAACGACCTGGGCGCCGAACTGCTCGGGACGACGTCCACCACCGACCCCGTGTCGCCGCGTCCGCCGGAGGAACAACTGCTGGGGGACACGCTCCGGTCACTCGACACCGCACTGGACGGCAGCGGCGATCAGCTGGGCACGGCCCTGTCGCAGATCTCCGCGCTCGTCGGCAATCCGGCGAACAAGGACACCCAGGTCCGCCGCATGATGGACAACGTCGAGTTGCTGACCACCACGCTGGTCGATCGATGGCCCGAGATCACCGTGCTCATCGAGAACCTGAAGCAGGGTCTGGGTGCGGCCGGTGACTTCTCGGAACGCTTCGCACAGGGCATCGATCTCACCGTCGAGTTCCTGCCGATCCTCGAGCGCGTGCTTCCCAAGGTCGCGCCGAAGATCTACCAGGTCCTCGACGTGCTGATCCCGATCGTCGCGATCGTGGTGAGCAAGGTGGGCGACATCGCCAGCATCCTCTCGCGGGTGCCCAAGGCGGCCGAGCAGACCGCGTCGCTCACCGACCCGGCGACCGGCGCAGCGCGACTGACGGTCGTTCCGCCCAAGGTCGAGCCGGCCGGCGGCACGTCGGTCGCCGTCGATCTCGTCCCGATGATCCTGGGAACGGCAGGCACCCGATGACGCGGCTCTCGACACGGCTCTCGATGCGGGGACGGCGGGGTGGGATCGCGGGCGGGGTGGCGGTCCGTGCGGTCGCCGCGACCCTCGTCGTGGTCACGACCTTCTCCGTCGCCGGGTGCGGCGCGTCGATCGCCGAACTGCCGCTGCCGGGGAGTTACGTCCCCGGCCCGACCTACCGGGTGAACATCGAGTTCTCCTCGGTGCTGAACCTGCCGGACCGCGCAAAGGTGGTGCTCGACGGTGTCGACGTCGGACTGCTGGACTCGGTGAACCTCGTCGGCACCACGGCCGTCGCCGCCGTCGACATCGACCGCACCGTCGAGTTGCCCGCGGCCACGCGTGCCGAGCTGCGGCAGGGGACGATCCTCGGCGAGATCTACGTGTCGCTGCAGCGCCCCGCGCCCGATGCTCCGCAGGGCGGGGCCCTCCAGGACGGGGACACCATCCCGCTCGAGCGCACCGACCCGGCGGACAACGTGGAGGACGTGCTGCGCGGGCTGTCCGAGGTGGTCGCCGGCGGACACATCGTCGACTTCCAGCGGTCGATCGACCGGTTCAACCGGGCGATACCGCCCCCCGAGACGGTCGATCTCATCAACGAGAAGGCGCGGCAGGCGCTGACAGATCTCGCCACGAACGACGACGAGCTCGACCGCATCCTCGGCGCCGCGGAAACGGTGTTCGGCTCGTTCGCCGCCCGCACCGACACGCTGGACACGGTGTTGACCACCGGGCCCGAACGGGTCGGCGGCCTCGCCGACGCGCTCCTGGTCGTCGTCGACGCCCTGATCGACCTGGGCTACATGTCCCGGAACATCGGGGACATCATCAACCCGGTCTACGGCGACCTGCGCGACGTCGTTGCCACGCTGCAGCCGATGGTGCGCACTCTCGCCACGGCCGACCTGACGGCGCCGATGCTGGCGTCGCGGATGGACGCGTTGCTGCGCGAGCGGCTGGTGCCCTTCTTCTCCTCGGCGCCGAACGTGCGGGTCACGTCGGTCTCCGGCCCGCCCGCACCCGGCCAGGCACCGGTCGATCGGGCGAACGAGATGATCGCGGTCCTCCGCGGGATCGGATTCGTGCGATGAGAACGCTGCTGTCCGTGGGGGCGCTCGCGGTGGTCGCCGTGCTGGGCGTGGCCTACCTCGCCCTGGGCGTGCTGGACATGGATCCCCGGCGCGACCATCTGAGCATCACCGTGCCGCTCACCACCTCCGGTGGCCTGATGGACACCTCGCAGGTCACCCTGCGCGGTGCCGAGATCGGACGCGTCGAACGTATCGACGTCGGCCGTGACGGGCTCGAAGCGGTGGTTCGCGTCGACGCCGCCGATCCGATCCCGCGCGACACCGAAGTGCGGGTGTCCAACCTGTCCGCGGCGGGTGAGCAGTTCCTCGACTTCCGGCCGCGGACCGCGACGGGCCCGTTCCTGTCCGACGGCGACACGGTCGACACCGGCAACGTGGTGGTGTCCCCGAGTGTGAGCGACACCCTCGCGGTCGCCGAGGCGTTGACCGCCGAGATCGACACGCAGGCACTCGGCGGCATCGTCGACACCATCGACACCGCGACGCGGGGCCGGGAGCCGGAGATCGACAACGTCGTCGAGGTCCTGCGGCTGCTGTCCCTCACCCTCGAGGACAAGAAGGACGTGGTCCGGCAGGCGTACTACAACCTGCAGGTGCTCGGCGAGAACGCGTACGCGGACTCGCTCGGACCGCGGCTCGCGGACGCCGTGCCGGAACTGCGTGCGTCGGGCGACGGTCTCGAACACCTCATCGGGTCCTACCAGGACTACTCGTACGTCGGCGAGACGGTGTGGGACGGCGAACTCGCTCGCCTCGTGCCGAAGATCGACGAATACCTCAGCCAACTGTCCCCGGACCTCGGGTTCGTCGCGACGGTCCTCCGTCCGGTGACCCGCCCCATCCGCCCGCTCCGGGTCGATGCGGGGGCCCTGGTGACCATGCTCGAGCAGGTGTTCCCCCGCGGCGGACCCGCCCGCGTCGCCGTCACCCTGCCCCCGAACTGACCTGTACCGACCTGATCCGGCCGCGCTGTTCCGGACCGAAAGGACAACCATGACGACCCGTGTCGAGCACGACCTCCCCGACCACGACCTCTCCGAGTCCGACCTCTCGGAGTCCGACTTCGTCGACGGCGACAGCGACACCTCTGCCGCCACCGAGTCGACCGCTGCCGAGTCCACCGCTGCGGAGCCCACCGCTGCCGAGTCCACCGCTACGGAGCCGACCGCCGAGTCGAGGGTCCGAGCCACCCGTGGTGGTCGTCTCACCGTTGTGCTCGCCGTCGTCGCGGTGCTCGCGGTGATCGTCGCCGCGCTCGCCGCCTGGCAGTGGCGGTCCGCCGCGGGGGCGCTGGACGCCGAACGAGCGGCGGACGCCGACCGCGCCGCCGCCGTGGACGTCGCTCGCGGATACACGGAACGGTCCCTGACCTACGACCACACGAACATCGACGGTTTCTTCGCCGGCGTCCAGGAGGGCACGACGGATGCGCTGCGGGAGCGCTTCGACGGGGTGCGCGAGGTCCTGACCCAGATCATGACGGACTCGCAGGTGGTGGCGTCGGGAACGGTCAACGCCGCCACGGTGACCGCGCAGGACGGCAACGTCTACACCGTGAAGGTCTTCGCCACCCAGACCACGCAGAACCTGCAACAGCCGGAGCCGGGGGCGGTGCCGACCCTTCTCACGGTGACCGTCGAGAAGGACGGTGAGCAGTGGTTGGTGTCGGACTACGGTGCGGATACCGGGGCGGCATAGCCGCGACCGTGCCGCGGTAGCGGCGTAGCCGCTAGCGCTTGCGGCCCGTGACGAACTGCGCCGCGCCGTGGATGCGTTGCTCGACCACGTCGAAACCCGCGCGGCGCAGGACGTCGGTGAAGTCGTCGGGACCGAAGACGGTGAGTCCGCTGGGGCGGACCGCCGTGGCCATGGCGTCGGCGACCACCTCGGGCCCGCGGCGCACGGTGGTCATGACGGCGAGGCGGCCGCCGGGTCGGAGGACGCGGACGAGTTCGGCGAACACCCGCATCGGGTCGGGGACGAGGTAGAGCGCGGCGTAGCAGCAGACGGCGTCGATGGAGTCGTCCTCGAAGGGCAACTCGCGGGCGTCGCCGAGGACGTAGGCGAGGTCCGTGCGGGTGGTGCGAGCACTGTCGAGGGCGGCGCGCGCCAGCATGGGCTCGGAGGCGTCGAGGCCGATCACCAGGGCATCGCGGCGGTCGGCGTCGGCGAGGGACTCCGCGAGGAAGCGGGTGAAGTTGCCCGGTCCGCAGGCGACGTCGAGCACGATGCGCGTGCTGTCGTCGACGAGGCCCAGATCGCGGACGGCGAACGTGCGCTCGACGTCCACGGTGGGTCCGCTCACGCCCATCCAGAGCCGGAAGAGTGGGCGCCAGGCGCGTTCGTAGATCGTGGCGAGCGGGCCGAAGCGCATGAGGCGTTGGGCGGCCCGTGACCCGTCGGGCTCGCTCTCGGGCCGGCGGACGTCGAGAACGCCGTCGTGTCGGAGGGTGCTCGGGACACCCGGACGGAAGAGCGATCGGGTGCGGTCCACAGCGCGCGCGTCGGCCATGAGTCCACGGTAGGTGGGGTACTAGAGTTCGGCCATGGCATCCATCACCCTCCCCACCGTCGCCGGAGTCGCGTTGGCGGCGACGGGCGCAGCGCATTTCGTGGTTCCCGACGCCTTCCGTCCCATCACCGAGCCGGTGTTCCCGGAGGACACGCAGACGTGGACCTACCGGAACGGGGCGTCGGAACTGGCGATCGGGACGGCGATCGCGATTCCCGCGACGCGGAAGATCGGTCTGGTGGGCCTGGCCGTGTACGTCGGCTTCCTGGGGTTCCGCGCCGTCACCGGCTAGGACTGCGGACGCTCGTCGAAGCCGCGCGACACGCGGGAGCTTTCGGACGACACGGACATCGTGGTGTGGCGCGGGTCCGATGTTGTTTACCAGTCAACGATGCACGGGTACGCATGAGGACATGTCCACAGCTACCGCATATCAGGCCACCGCTCCCGACGCGCCGCTCGAGAAGACCACGATCGAGCGTCGCGAACTCGGCCCGCACGACGTCCTGATCGACGTCAAGTTCGCCGGCATCTGCCACTCCGACATCCACACCGCGCGCAACGAGTGGGGTGGCACCACCTACCCCGTCGTGCCCGGACACGAGATCGCCGGCATCGTCGCCGAGGTCGGCTCCGAGGTCACCACCCGCAAGGTGGGCGACCGAGTCGGCGTCGGCTGCTTCGTCGACTCCTGCGGCGAGTGCGAGGCGTGCCGGGACGGCGACGAGCAGTACTGCACCAAGGGTGTCGTGCAGACCTACAACTCGGAGACCTACGAGGGCGAGTTCACCCACGGCGGCTATTCGACCCAGATCGTCGTCACGGAGCGCTTCGTCCTCGGGATCCCCGAGGGCGTCGACCTCGATGTCGCCGCCCCCCTGCTGTGCGCCGGCATCACGCTGTACTCGCCGCTCAAGCACTGGGGTGCGGGCCCGGACAAGAAGGTCGCCATCATCGGCATGGGCGGACTGGGCCACATCGGCGTCAAGATCGCCCACGCCCTCGGCGCGCACGTCACCGTGCTCAGCCAGACGCTGAGCAAGGAGGAGGACGGCAAGCGCCTCGGGGCCGACGAGTACTACGCCACCAAGGACACCACGGCGCTGAAGGATCTGCGCGGAAAGTTCGACCTGATCCTCAACACCGTCTCCGCCAACCTGCCGATGGGCGACTACCTGGGGCTGCTCGCCCGCAACGGCACCCTGGTGGAGCTCGGTGTGCCCGAGAAGCCTCTCGAGGTGCCGGCGTTCAACCTGCTGGCCAACCGACGCTCGTTCGCCGGGTCGATGGTCGGCGGCATCGCCGAGACCCAGGAGATGCTCGACTTCTGCGCCGAGCACCACATCGGTGCCGAGATCGAGGTCATCCCGGGGGACAAGATCAACGAGGCGTACGACCGCGTCGTGAAGTCCGACGTGCGCTACCGCTTCGTCATCGACACCGCGACTCTCTGATCGCCCTCGAGCAGCGCCGTCAGCTCTCCTGCAGCCGGCGGCGCTGCTCCTCGACGTCGAAATCCGCTGCGGGCCAGTCCAGCTCGAACCCGTGCAGGGCTTCGACGAGCAGTTCGGTGATCGCGACCCGGCTGTACCACTTGCGGTCGCACGGCACCACGTGCCACGGCGCGTACTCCGTCGAGGTCCGTTCGAAGACCGCGTCGTAGGCGGCCATGTAGTCGCCCCAGAAGCTTCGCTCGGTGACGTCCGACGGGTCGAACTTCCAGTACTTGTCCGGTCGGCGCAGGCGCCGCGCGAGCCGCTCCCGCTGCTCGTCCATCGACAGCGCCAGAGCGACCTTGATCAGGGTGGTGCCGGACTCCACCACGCGTTTCTCGAACGCGTTGATCTCGTCGTACCGCGCCTCCCAGACCTCGCGGGGCACCATGTCGTGTACCCGCACGATCAGGACGTCCTCGTAGTGGGAGCGGTCGAACACGCCGATCTGCCCCGCGCGGGGCAGCGCCTTCTCGACGCGCCACAGGAACGGATGCGCCCGCTCCTCCTCGGTGGGCGCGGCGAACGACGTGTGGTCGACGCCCTGCGGTTCCACCTGTCCCAGAACGTGTTTGACGATGCCGCCCTTGCCCGAGGTGTCCATTCCCTGCAGGACGAGCAGCACGGAGCGCCGGTCGCCGGAGCGTCCGTTCGCGTACAGCTTCTCCTGCAGCTCCAGCAGGTCGGTCGCGCGCGAATCGAGCCACGCCTTGCCGTCCGATTTCGACCCGGTGAACCCCGGCTTGGTGTACGCGTCGACGTCGCCGAACGGGACGTCGGGATCGACCCGCAGAATCTTCGTCGCCGACCCCGACCACCCGTTGCGCGAACTCATGGCGAGAACTGTAGGGCCCGTGTGCCGGGCTAGTGCAGCTCTTCGCGCAGTTGCGCCAGCGTGCGAGCCAGCAGCCGCGACACGTGCATCTGCGAGATGCCCATCTTGTCCGCGATCTGGGTCTGCGTCATGTTGCCGAAGAACCGGAGCAACAACACGTTTCGCTCGCGCTCGGGCAGCTTCTCGAGCAGGGGACGGAGCGCCTCGTGGTTCTCGACGTTCTCCATCTCCTTGTCGTAGTCACCCAGGGTGTCCGCGAGGGAGAGTCCTTCGGAGTCGCTGCCGCTCGAGGCGCTGTCCACGGACAGGGTCTGATAGGCGTTGCCGGCCGTGAGGCCCATTGCGACCTCGTCCCGGTCCAGGTCCAGGTACTCCGCGAGTTCGGACACGGTGGGAGATCGGCCCTGCGTCTGCGACAGATCCGCCACCGCGCGCGAGAGCTGCAGGTGCAGTTCCTTCATGCGGCGGGGGACGCGGACGGCCCATCCGGCGTCGCGGAAGTGCCGACGGACCTCGCCCATGATCGTCGGCACGGCGAAGGACACGAAGTCCGAGCCGCGCTCGACGTCGAAGCGGTCCACCGCGTTGACCAGGCCGACGCGGGCGACCTGCACCAGGTCGTCGTGCGCCTCGCCGCGGCCGTCGAAGCGGCGGGCGATGTGTTCGGCGAGCGGAAGGCACCGGGTGACCAGCTGGTCGCGCAGGACGCGACGCTGCGGGTCGCCCTCGGGCAACGCGCCGATGGCCGAGAACTTCGCCGCGACGTCGGCGTACTCGTCGGCCGACCGCCGGGACTTGCTCTTGCGTTCGCTTGTCGTCACTCGTCCAGGCCGTGCTTGCGCTTGGTGAACTCGATGGTGGTCGTCACGACGCCGTCGTGCTCGGACTGGGACGTCGAGACCGTGTCGGTCAGGGCGTTGAGCACGTGCCATCCGAAGCCGCTGGCATCGAGGTCGGCACCGGGTTCGGTGGTGGTGGTGACGGCGACGTCGAGCACGTCCGGGCCCGGCGTGAACGCGCAGACCAGACGAGCGCCCGGCGTGGCGCGGACGATGAGGCGGCTGCACGACTCGTCGATGGCGAGACGGATGTCCGCGATGCTGTCGAGGTCGAAGTCCTCCTGCGCCGCGAGAGCCGCAGCGACGGCGCGCGTGACGGAGAGCTGGCTCGGGTCGGCGAGCACGCCCAACTCGATGGTCGACGCCGACCCGGCGGAGTCGGGATCGGTGGTGATGGCCCGTGTCATGGAATTTCCCGCTTTCCGGTCCTCCGCGCGGACTGTGCGCGGCGGACGCTCTGCTGCGAATGTATCGGTGGCCGACCGGTGCTGTTCTGGCGGGTACCCGCGGTCGACGAGACGCCCACCGCGGCGGAGTACCGAGAGGGGTTACCCGGGCCCCCGGCCGGGGAAACCGGTTGGCAACGAGTCCCGGGCGGCGTAGGTTCGAGATCAGGTTGAGTCAGCAGCCGACGTACGACGCACCGTCGGTGGTTGCCGTATCCACTTTCTTTCGTCCCCCGCCTCTCGTGCGGCCGGACCACCCCGCCGGGACTGCTCCTTCCGCAGTCCACTCCGGGCGGCACCCGCAGATCCGTGCTCAGCAGCTCGATCGGCACTTGGAGTCACTCATGACCGTTTCGACGATCGCATTCGATCCCCGCACCACCGTTCTTCACCTGTCCGACGGAACTCTCACCGTCAGCCGCACCGACACGACGACGACGTATCGCGTCGGCGGCAGTATCGACCTCGCCAACGCGGCCGACCTGCGCGACGCCCTGCGCGACGAGCCGGTCGGCGACGTGGTGCTCGACCTCACCGCCGTCGACTTCTTCGGCACCGCCGCGCTCACGGTCGTGGCCGCGCTCGACGACGCCTGCGGAGACCGCGGGAGCCGACTGACGCTCCGAGTCGGCGACGCCGTCGCGCGCGTCATGGTCGCCGCACGGTGGGAGCCGTCCGCTCACGTCGTCGACGTGCGCGGATAACGCGTCCACCTCGAAGACCCGTGGCCCCGATCGGAACCTTCCGGTCGGGGCCACGGGTATTCTCGGCCCATCATGAACCCCGACTCGTCGGACCCGGTCGAGGCGCTGCGCGAGGTGGCCTTCTGGCTCGAGCGCGCTCGGGAGGAGACGCGCCGGGTGAAGGCCTACCGCAACGCCGCCGACGTGCTCGCGGCGCTGCCCCCCGGCCGTCGGGCGGAGATCGCCCGGCGAGGTGACTGGACGTCCCTCCGGGGGATCGGACCGAAGACCGCCGCCGTGGCCGCCGCTGCCGCGGCGGGCGAGGTGCCCGACTACCTCGCGACCCTGCGGGCCGACGCGGAGCCGATCGGCCCGCACTCCGGTGGGGAGTTCTCCGCCGCCGCGATCGAGCTCGCCGCGGCGGTCCGCGGTGATCTGCACACGCATTCGAACTGGTCGGACGGGGGCAGCCCGCCGGCGGAGATGGCGGCGACCGCGCGTCGCCTCGGGCGGGAGTACTGGGCGCTGACCGACCACTCGCCCCGCCTGACCGTCGCGAACGGCCTGTCCGCGGATCGCCTGCGGGATCAACTCGACCTGCTCACCGACCTCGCGCGCGAGGTCGAGGCCGACGGGGGCCCGGACTTCCGCATCCTCACCGGGATCGAGGTCGACATCCTCGACGACGGCGGCCTCGATCAGGAGCGCGCGCTGCTCGCGGAGCTGGACGTGGTGGTGGCCAGCGTGCACTCGCACCTGCGCGCCGACAGCGCCACGATGACGGCGCGGATGATCGCCGCGGTCACGGACCCGGACGTCGACGTACTGGGCCACTGCACGGGTCGACTGGTCGAGGGTGGACGCGGTACCCGGCCGGAATCGACCTTCGACGCGCGGGCGGTGTTCGAGGCCTGTCGCGACGCCGGCACCGCCGTCGAGATCAACAGTCGACCGGAACGGCAGGACCCGCCGGAGCGGCTGATGGAGCTCGCACTCGAGATCGGGTGCCTGTTCGCGATCGACACCGACGCGCACGCGCCCGGACAACTCGACTGGCTGGGTCTCGGCTGCACCCGGGCGGCGGCCGTCGGCATCCCGCCGGAGCGCATCGTCACCACCTGGCCGGTGGACCGGCTGCTCGCCTGGACCACGGCCCGGTCGTGACCCACCCGTTCGTCGCCGCCGTGGCCGCGGTCGCCGACACCGCCGCGAACGGTGTGATGATCGTGGAGTCCGGTGTTCTCCGGTACGCGAACCTCTCGGCGCGGGATTCGCTCGCATCGGGCGCGGAGGCGATCTCCCCCGTGCTGGCCGGCATCGTCGATGCGGCCCGTCGCAGCGGATTCTGGTCGGGCGCCGTCACCGATCCCGCGGAGGTTCCCGGCGAGCTCGTCGCGTCGGCCTGGATGGTCGATGCCGGGACGGGGTCCGACATCGCGATGGTGGTCGTCAGCCGCACACCGGCCGCGCTCGACCCGCCGGCGGACGTCGACCTGCGTGACGTGTCCGGGGACGTGCAGCGACGCGCGCAGGAGCAGCGGGTGGTGTCCGCCCTGCACCGCATCTCCGTCACCGGGAGTGCGGACCACCTGGCCAACGCGATTCTCGAGACGGTACCGCCGCTGTTCGATGCCGAGCACGTACTCATACTGCGGCCGGTGCCGGACGGCGAGAGCATGGCCGTGCTGGGAGCGACGGGCCGCACGACCCGGGAACTCGAGGGGATGCAGGTCCGCGCGAGCGGGATCGCCGGGTACGTGATGCGCGAGGGCACACCCGTCGTGTGCGTCGACACGGCCCGCGAGACGAGATTCGACGCGTCCGAGATGCGTCGGTACGGGTTGCGGAGCGCGGCGGCCGTGCCGGTGCCGGGGTCACCGGAGAACTGGGGCGTCCTCGCCGTCTACCGCGAATCGGCGGGAGTGGTGACGCCGGACGCCCTGACGGTGCTGATCATCCTGGCCGATGTTCTCGGGGCGGCCGTGCATCGCACGGACCTCGAACACCGACTGCGCCATCGGAGCCGGGTCGACCCGGTGACCTCGCTCGACAATCGGACGTCGGGCTATCGGCGCCTCGACGACGCCCTCGCTGCCGGACGGGACGACGGTCGGCTGACGGCGGTGGTGCTGATCGACCTCGACGGGTTCCGCAGTGTGAACGAGACCTTCGGATTCGCGGCGGGCGACGCCCTGCTGGCCGCCGTGGCGCCGGTGATCAGCGGCGCCGCCCGACGCGGCGACGCGGTGGCCCGACTGGGAGCGGACCAGTTCGCCGTGATCTGCCCCGGCCTCACCAGCACGTTCGAGGCGACCGACCTGGCGACGTCGGTCCTCGCCGCACTGGCCGAACCGTTCTCGGTGGAGGGCCGCGGCACCGTCGTCACCGCCTGCGCCGGCGTCGCCGTGGGCCACGGCAACCGAACCGCGGCCGACCTGGTGCGCGAGGCGGACATCGCCGTGGCTGCCGCGAAGCGTCGCGGACCCGGCCACGTCGAGGTCTTCGACGCCGCGGCCGGCGGTGCCCTGCGACGACGATGGGCCGTCGCGACCGACCTGCGTGCCGCGATCGACGCCGACGACCTGACCGTCGTCTACCAGCCGGTGTTCGACATCGACATCGGCGTCCTGGTGGGGGTCGAGGCGTTGGCGCGGTGGACCTCGCCGACTCTCGGACCGCTCGGTCCCGACGAGTTCGTCCCGGCGGCCGAACAGGCCGGGCTGATCGCGGCGCTCGGGGAACGGGTGCTGCGGCGCGCGTGCCGGGACGCCGTGGCGTGGCATCGGCTGCTCGACGGAACCGGAACCGGAACCGGAACCGGAACTGGGGACGGGTCGGTCGGATCGACGGCGCCCACCGTGCACCTGCGGGTGAACGTCAGTCCACTCCAACTGCGGACGCCGGGGTTCCTCGCCACGGTGGACGATGCGCTGGCCGACTCCGGACTCGACCCGTCCACGTTCGGCATCGAGATCACCGAGTCGGTGTGGCTCGAGGACAGCGACACCGTCCGGTCGGCGCTGCGCGGACTGCACGAGCGCGGAATCCGAATCCTGTTGGACGACTTCGGTGTCGGGCATTCGTCGCTCGGTTCGGTGACCCGATTCCCGCTTCTCGACGGCCTGAAGATCGACCGATCCTTCGTCGCGGAACTGTCCGTGGCCCGGTCCGAGGCCGTCGTCGGGGCGATGGTGTCCGTGGCGGAGGCGTTCGGCCTGGACGTGATCGGTGAGGGTGTCGAGACGCCGGAGCAGTTGGCGACGTTGCGGCGGTGCGGGTGCCGGCTCGCCCAGGGCTACCTGCTGGGTCGACCGACCGACGCCGACTCGGTCGCCGCGCTCGTGCGTGCGGGCGGGGTGCTCGCCGCCCCCGGCCCGTCCCCCTAAGCTCGACGTCATGGCACGGAAGTACGCGACCGCCGAGCGGGTCGACCTCGAGACTCTGCATCGTTTCGTCGCCGAGCGGCATCGGGCGACGCTGGTGACCCATCGCCGGTCCGGTGGTCTGCAGATCTCCCCGGTGACGTGCGGTCTCGACGACGCCGGGCGGATCGTGATCTCCACCTACCCGCAGCGAGCGAAGACGGTGAACATCCGCCACTCGTCGTCGGTGACGCTGTGCGTCCATTCCGACGACTGGGACGGGCCGTACGTGCAGATCGACGGTACCGCCGAGGTGCTCGACCTGCCGGACTCGGTGGAGCCGCTGGTCGACTACTACCGCTCGATCGCCGGGGAGCATCCCGACTGGGACGAGTACCGCGAGGCCATGCGCACGCAGGGCAAGTCGATCCTGCGGATTTCCATCGACACCTGGGGCCCGGTGGCGACCGGGGGTTTCCCGGCCCCCACCGACCAGTCCTGACCCACGCGGCGGTCCTGACCTATGCGCTCGTCGGTCGGGTATCCGCCTCGGCCACCGCGGTCACCAGGGCCTTGCCGAACGCCGGCAGGTCGTCGGGGTTCCGGCTCGAGATCAGGTTGCCGTCCACCACGACCTCCTCGTCGACGACGGTGCCGCCGGCGTTGCGGATGTCGGTGCGCACGCTCGGGTAGGACGTCAGGGTGCGCCCGCGCACGACATCGGCCTCGACCAACGTCCACGGCCCGTGGCAGATGACGCCGACCGGGCGTCCGCTGCCGACGAAGTCCCGGACGAACGCGACGGCATCGGCGTCGGTGCGCAGAGCGTCCGGGTTGGTGGTGCCGCCGGGCAGCACCAACGCGTCGTAGTCGTCGATCGACGCGTCCGCGACCACCGCGTCCACCGCGAAGGTGTCCGCGGGGTTCACGTCGGACTCGTAGGCCTGGATCTCGCCGTGCGTCAGGGAGATCAGCACGGTGGTGGCGCCGGCCTCCTCGAGCGCCGTCCGCGGATCGGTGAGCTCGGCCTGCTCCACGCCGTCGGTGGCCAGGAAGGCCACGGTGCGGCCGGTGAGCGAGGGGGATGCGGTCGATTCGGTCATGGCAGCAGAGCTACCCGGGCGCGGGGGACCGGAAACGAGGCCGCCCACGGCCGTGCCGCGCCGGGGTGACTCCCACCACCCGTCGGACTGCCGAGATTGAGGCTCCGCTCCGTCGGGTATCGGGAGAGCGAACGTCGACCGCAACACGAGTGAGGATCCCCCGTGAACGAGGACCCCCGGTGACAACAGTGCCTCCGCCGGTAGAATCGGCGGCCCGAGCGGCGGACACGGCAGAGGCCGCGTGCCTCTTCGAATCCGCCGGTGCCGGTGCCGTCGTGCTTCTCGCGTTCTGCGTGGGCATGGCGGTGTTCGTCGCCGCCGCGCTGAGCTCCGTGGCGCTCGGCGCACTCGTCGGAGTGCTCATGATCGGTACGGCCGGGATCATCGCCGTGACCGTGCCGATCGACAGGACCGGCTAGACCGAATCGACGCGGACCGACGTGGATCGACCCGGATCGACCGGACGAGCGAGAGGAGCGACACCGTGACCCAGCCGACCGACAGCACCACCGCACTGCCGAGCACCGAACTGCCGATCGAGGACGCCCTCGACCAGCAGCGCGACCTCACACCCGACGCCGGCGAGCTGCCCGCGACGCTGCCCCGTCTCGAGGTGTCGGACGCGGACTTCGTCGAGCAGAATCTCGACGTCCCGCTCGACGACGACGACTACGACCGAGGCTGACCTGAGTCGTCCGCCGTCGCGGTTCCCTCTCCCTCGACGGTTCCGTCCACGAGAGGGTGCTCGACGGAGTTGAACCGCGCCGGTGACCCGCCCGCGGCGGCGACGCCGTGGATACCGCCCCACACCATCATGGTCAGGTAGTCGATCAGATCGGTCGCCGACATCGACCTGTTCGAGATCCACCAGTGGGTCGCCAGCTGGACTCCGCCCACGATGCCGTAGGCCCACGGCAGGGATCCGCCGGAGTCCATGTCCATGCGGCGCAGACGCTCGCCGAGGACGGTCGAGAGCAGTTCCGCGATCATGCGCTCGGACTCGGCCACGACGTCTCGGTTCGGCCCGGAGCTGGTGCTCATCGCGTAGAGATAGACCTCGGGGTCGTCCGCGACGGTCTCGACGTACGCGGTGACGACGCGCCGGGTCAGGTTGTACTCGTCGACGTCGACCGCGATCGCCTCGTAGATGCGCGGCGCGAGGGTGGTCTCCACGTAGCGCTCGAGCGTGGCGTTGGTCAGATCGTTCTTGTCGGTGAAGTACCGGTACAGCACGGTCTTGGAGATGCCGATCTCGGACGCGATCTCGTCCATGCCGATGGACCGTCCGCGGGCGCGGATGGCGGCCAGGGTGCCGTCGACCAACTCTTCCCGGCGCGCGATCTTGTGCTCACGCCACCGGCGCTTCCGGCCGTCCGGCTTTCCGTCCCCGTCGTCGGCCTCGGCTGCCGATCTGCTCGCCACGCGTGGTTGCTCCGTCCCGATCCGTCGCACTCCCGATCCGGTCGGGATCGGCGCACGTGTTCGACGCTCACGGCCCTGGTCGGGCGCGCCCGCCCAGTTTAGTGCCCGGGGCGACGGGCAGAATGGGCCGGTGCAACTGATGAGCTTCGACGAGGACGTCAAGCGGCGGGATCTCCGCAGGATGAAGGGCGTCGCGACGGGCTTCCTCGTGTTCGCCACGATCGTCTACCTCTACTGCCGTTGGCAGGAGAGTCGCGGCGCCGGCGACTGGGTGGGGTACGTGCGCGCCGCCTCCGAGGCGGGCATGGTGGGCGCCCTGGCGGACTGGTTCGCGGTGACCGCCCTGTTCCGGCATCCGCTCGCGCTGCCGATCCCGCACACGGCGATCATCAAGCGCAAGAAGGACCAGCTGGGCGCGAGCCTCGGCTCCTTCGTGGGCACCAACTTCCTCGCCGTCGACGTGGTGTCGCAGAAGGTGCAGGCCGCGCGGGTGCCGCTCCGACTCGGGACCTGGCTGGCCGAGCAGAGGAACGCCGAGCGCGTCGCCGAGGAGACGGCCACCGTGCTGCGCGGTGTCCTCGACGTGCTCGACGACGAGGACATCCAGCAGGTCATCGACAACACCATCGTCAAGCGACTCGGCGATCCGCAGTGGGGCCCGCCGATCGGTCGGGTCCTGACCTCGCTGCTCGAGGAGAACCGGCAGAAGCCGCTCATCGACCTGCTGGCCGAGCGTGCGCACGAGTGGGCGCAGAACAGCCTGCCGACGATCGACCGGATCGTCAGCCGGGACTCACCGTCGTGGTCACCGAAGTTCGTCGACGTCCTGCTCGGCGAGCGCATCCACCGCGAGCTGGTCGACTTCACGTGGAAGGTGCGCTCGAACCCGCAGCACGAGCTGCGTCTCGCGGCGGACAAGTTCCTCGTCGATTTCGCGAACGACCTGCAGCACGATCCGGAGACCATCGCCAAGGCGGAGGCCGTGAAGTCCGAGATCATGGGCCGCGACGAGGTCACCGGGCTGGCGGCGGCGTCGTGGAAGGTGGCCAAACGGCTCATCGTGGACTCGGTCGACGATCCGAACAGCACGTTGCGCGCGACCATCGCGCAGAACGTGCAGAAGTTCGGGCTCCGGTTGCGGGACGACACCGCCCTCCGGGAGAAGGTCGACGGGTGGTTGCTCGCCGGGGTCCGCTACATCGTCGAGAACTACACCGACGAGATCACCACCGTCATCACCGACACGGTCGCGCGGTGGGACGCCGACGAGGCCTCGCGGAAGATCGAACTCCAGGTCGGGCGGGATCTGCAGTTCATCCGTATCAACGGCACGGTCGTCGGGTCGCTCGCCGGACTGGCCATCTACACGGCGTCGGATCTGCTGTTCGGGCACTGATCGTCCGGGCGCCGGCACCGGTGTGATCGGCGTAACGACATCGGTGCTAGCAGAGTGCTTGCTCTTGCTAGCACCCCTCGTTATCGTGGGTTTCGTACGACGCGGCCGGGTGACACGGCCGCACGGCATGGCCGATCAGGGGAGGTGCAGCGATGGCGAACACCGACACCGAGAGCGGTGGCGACGCGCAGTCGTCTCCCGGCGATCTCGCGGCGAGAGTCGTCAGCAGCGCGACGTCGGACATCGGAAGCTTCATCCGGTCGCAGCGGGAGTCCGCGCAGGTGTCCCTGCGCCAGCTCGCCCAGTCGGCCGGTGTCAGCAACCCGTACCTGAGTCAGATCGAACGTGGGCTGCGCAAGCCGTCCGCCGAGGTACTGGCCTCGATCGCGAAGGGTCTTCGGGTGTCCTCGGAGGTCCTCTACGTGCGAGCCGGTCTGCTCGAGGAGCGGCCGCACAGCCCCGTCGTCGACGCTGTGCACGGCGACGAATCCATCACCGAACGGCAGAAGCAGGTGCTGTTGGAGATCTACTACTCGTTCCGGCGCGAGAACGACGCCGGCCCCGAGGACGAGACCCCCGACACGCCCCGACACCGAGCGACAACGACCCCAGGAGAGTGACATGACCGATCCCAAGTTCGACACCGTCAAGACCCCGCTGTACGCCGCCGTCGGCGCCGGCGACGCCGTGGTGCAGGCCGTGGCCGACGTGGTGGCCCAGGTGCGCAACCGCGCCGAGAGCACGCAGGCAGACGTGGGCGACCGCGTCGACACCGCCCGCGCCCGCCTCGCGGACCTGCAGGAAGACGTGACCGAGAGCGTCGAGACGCTCCGGAACCGGCTCGAGGCGCTGCCGCAGGAGCTGCCCGAGGAGATCGCCGAGTTGCGTGAGCGCTTCACCCCGGAGGAGCTGCGCAAGGTCGCCGAGGCGTACCTCAAGGTGGCGTCCGACCTCTACACCGCTCTCGCGGAGCGTGGTGAGGAGACGGTCGAGCGCATCCGGAAGAACCCGCAGATCGAGGAGGGCCTCGAGCGCGCCAACAAGGCCGCCAACGACGCCGTCGACCTCACCGAGGACACCCTCGGCACCGTCGCCTCGCAGACCCGCGCCGTCGGTGAGCGTGCCGCGGAGCTGGCAGGCCGCGCCTCGAAGCGAGTCCAGGAGGGCGCCGACGAGGCCGCCGAGGCCATCAAGGACGGCGCCGACGAGCTGAGCGAGAACCTCGACGAGGCCGGCGACAAGGCCAAGACGGCCGGCCAGAAGGCCTCCGACAAGGTCTCCGGCGCTGCCGGCACGGTCGAGGGCAAGACGCGCAACGACGCGAACTCGCCCATCAAGAAGACCCCGGCCAAGAAGACCACCCCGGCCGCGAAGTCGACCACCCCGGCGAAGAAGACCCCTGCCAAGAAGGCCACCCCGGCCAAGAAGAGCACCAGCTGATCGGCTCCGCCGACTCGTCCCGGCCCCCGCGCACCCTTCGTGCGCGGGGGCCGCGGTCGCTCTAGAATCGGACGTATGCCCCTCGCCACCAGCGCGACCAGCGCCATCGAGTACGTCCTGCAGCTCATCGCGCTGTTCGGTGTCGCGTTCTCGCTGTTCCACGCCGTGCGTCAGCGCGGGGACGCGTTCACCGCCGCGGACAAGCTGAGCAAGCAGGGCTGGATCGCGATCCTCGTCATCGCCCTGCTCGTGCTCCTGGTGGTGCCCGTCATCAACTTCATCGGCATCATCGCCGTCGTCGCCATGGGTGTGTACCTGGTGGACGTGCGCCCGAAGGTCGACGACGTCCAGCGCGGACCTCGCTGGTAGGTCAGGCCCGCCCGGTCGCGGTCAGCCACAACAACGCCACGTTCAGGGCCACGATGGCCCCGGTGGCCAGTGTCGCCAGGGTCACCGTGGTGCGTGAGTTCACCCGGTCGCCCATGACACGGCGGTCCGACGTCAGTCGGACCAGCGGGACCAGGGCGAACGGGATGCACATGCTCAGCACCACCTGACTGAGCACGAGAGCCAGAGTGGGATCGACTCCCGCGCCCAGCACGATCAGTGCGGGGATCAGCGTCAGCACGCGTCGGAGTTGCAGCGGGATCCGCTTGCGCAGCAGTCCCTTCATGATCTCCGCACCCGCGGCGCAGCCGACGGCGGTCGAGGCGAGCCCCGACGCCAGCAGCCCCACGGCGAAGACCGCGGCGACCGAGGGGCCGAGCGTGCTCTGGATCGCGGCGTGCGCGCCGTCGATGGTGTCGGTGCCCTCGCGGCCGAGCAGCGACGACGCCGCGAGCAGCAGCATGCCGATGTTCACCGTGCCCGCGACGATCAACGCGAACGTCACGTCCCACTTCGTCACCCGCAGCAGTCGGTCCAGCTTCACGGGATCCGTCTCGACTCCGTGTCGATCCCGAGCCAACGCCGAGTGCAGATAGATAGCGTGCGGCATCACCGTCGCCCCCAGCATGCTCGCGGCGAGCAACACCGACCCGCTGCCGTCGAAACCGGGGACCAGGCCGCCCGCGACTCCGGCGGCGTCGACGTCGGAGAAGAAGAGCCCGGTGAGGAAGCCGACGGTGATCACCGCGAGCATGCCGATGACGACGAACTCGAACGTGCGCTGGCCGCGTCGGGACTGCACGGCCAGCACGATCATCGACACCACGCCCGTGATGAGGCCGCCGAGCGGGAGCGGGATGCCGAACAGCAGTCGTAGCGCGATGGCGCCACCGATCACCTCGGCGATGTCGGTGGCGACGGCGACCGCCTCGGCCTGCACCCAGAACGCGCGTCGGGTCCACGGGCGCAGGCGGTCCCCGAGGACCTCGGGGAGCGACCGCCCGGAGACCAGGCCGAGCTTGGCCGACAGGTACTGGACGAGCACCGCCATCGCGTTCGCGGCCACCAGGACCCAGACCAGCAGATACCCGTACCGCGCTCCGGCCGTGAGGTTGGCGGCCACGTTGCCCGGATCGACGTAGGCGATGGCGGCGACGAATGCCGGGCCCAGGAGCATCACCGAGCGTGTGCGGCCGGGGGCGGCCGCGCGGTACGCGAGTCGATCGGACATGGCGGTGAGTGTAGGGGACGCCGGACGGAAGAGTTCGGCTACCCGAACACATCCGGCTCAGGCTGGTCTCAGGTGTGCGGAGGACACTGCCCACCATGCCCGCCTTCCGGCGTCCTCGGCGGCCGCGCACCGTCCGGCGGAGGTGGTGGCCCGACACCGCACGGTGGTCCCTGGTCCACCGACTGCGCGTCCAGATCGGCCTCACGACCATCGTCCTGCTGGCCGGCTTCTCGCTCTGCACCCACGTCGCCGCCCAGCATCTGCTCGCCTCGCGAGTGCAGACCGAGCTCACGTCGCGCATCACCGGCATCGTCACCGCGTCCGCCACGGAACAACGCCTCGCGACGGCCACCACCCTGTTCCGCCCGATGGACGGGAGCGCCCCGGTCGACGCGATCTATCGCGACGGTGCCCTCCTCACCTCCTATCCGGTGGGCGGGCACGGTCCGTTCCTCGCGCCCGAGGGCGGACCGTCGTTGCTCGCCCGCGATCTCGCCGCCCGCGCGACCGACTCGATCGCGTTCGTCGACGCCGGGGACTGGACCATCGGCTACGTCGCCGCGCCCGGCCCCGGAACCGGATCGGACGGCGCCAGGAATGCCGACGGCCCGGCGAGCGTGGTCATGGTCGCCAACTCCCTCGACACGCTGCACGCCCAGCTACGCCGACTCGACGTCGCGTTGGTGATCTTCACGGCGGCGGTGTGGCTGGTCGCCTACGTGCTCACCGCCGTCGTACTCACGACGGGGCTCCGACCGGTGCGGCGGCTCCGGCTCGCCTTCGAGCGGGTGGTGACCACCGCCGATCTCGCCCCCGTGGCCGTCGTCGGCGACCGAGAGCTGGCGGCTCTCGCGGTCCGGTTCAACGCGATGATGGACGCCGTCGACGCCTCGAATCGCGCCCAGAAGGACCTCGTCATCGCGGCCGGGGAGGACCTTCGTCAGCCGCTCGCCGACCTGCGCGAGCGCCTCGATCGCGCCGAACGCGACCCGGACGACACCACGATCTACCGCGACGCCGTCGCCCGGATCGACGACCTGACCGCCACCGTCAACGGGCTCGTCGACGGTGCGCGCCGGGCGGCGGGGAGCGACGCGACCGAGAAATCGAGAAAGACGTGACCTAGGGTTACGGCCATGTCCACGGAGAAGAGATCCGGTGCCCGGGTCGTTCCCGTTCTGGCGGGCGCCCTCGTCGTCGGTGGCGTCCTGCTCCGCCGCCGCACCCGCCGGTCGGCACCGCCGTCGACCCGGCTCGCGGACACCGACGACCTGTTGCGGACGCCCGACCTCGTCCCGCGCACGGTCGACGTCGTGACGGACGACGGAGCGCGGCTCCGCGTTCTCGAGTACGGCGACCCCGACGCCACCCCGATCGTCCTCAGCCATGGGTGGACGTGCTCCGCCGACTTCTGGGCGCCGCAGATCAACGACCTGGCCGACAAGTACCGCGTCGTCGTCTACGACCAGCGCGGACACGGTCGCAGCGAGGTCGGGACGCGCCCGCTGGACCCCGACGTCCTCGGCGACGATCTCGCCGCCGTCCTCGCCGCCACCGTGCGGCCGGGTGCCCCCGCCGTGATCGCCGGACACAGCATGGGCGGGATCTCGGTCATGTCGTGGGCGTCCCGCTACCCCACCCAGGTGCGCGAGCGCGCCAAGGGCATCCTGCTGGCGGACACGGCCAGCGACTCGCTGGTGCGCGAGACCACCGTCGTACCGCTGCCGCCCGGTGTCCCGCAGGTACCGGCCCGTCTGGCGGCGTCCGTCATGGGGTCGGCCCTGCCGTTGCCGGCGACCCGCCTGTCGACGCGGGCCCTGCGCTACGCCACGATGGGCACCCGGTCCACCCCCGCACAGGTGGCGTTCTGCGAACGCGTCGTGCGGGACTGCGCCCCGCGCACCCGCGGGATGTGGGGAGCCGTTCTCACCACCGTCGAGATCCGGGACGCGGTGACCAACATCGACGTGCCCACCGTCGTGGTGGTGGGCACGGAGGACCGCCTGACGCCACCCGTTCAGTCCCGACGTCTCGCGGAGCAACTCGACCGCGCGAACGTCCTCGACGAGCTCGTCGAACTGCCCGGGGTCGGACACATGGCGTCGGTCGAGGCGATCGCGGAGTTCGACGCCGCCCTGGTCCGGTTGGCCGACCGCTAGCTGAAGACCACGGTCTTCCGGCCGTGCACGAGGACGCGGTCCTCGAGGTGCCAGCGCAGCCCACGCGCGAGCACCAGCTTCTCGATGTCGCGGCCCTGGCGAACCATGTCCGACACGGCATCGGCGTGGTCGACGCGGATGACGTCCTGTTCGACGATCGGGCCCGCGTCGAGTTCGGCCGTCACGTAGTGGCAGGTGGCGCCGATGAGCTTCACGCCGCGCGCGAACGCCTGGTGATAGGGCCGCGCGCCGACGAACGAGGGCAGGAAGCTGTGGTGGATGTTGAGCGCCCGGCCGGCCCAGTGATCGCACAGCTCCTCGGGCAGTACCTGCATGAAGCGCGCGAGCACCACGGCGTCGGGATCGTAGGAGTCGACCAGCTCCCGCAACTGCGCGAACGACGGTCCCCGCTCGGCCGGGTCGGACGGGAACGGCACGTGATGGAACGGGGTCCCGTGCGCGCGGGTGACGGCCTCCAGGTCCGGGTGATTGCCGATCACGGCATCGATGGTGGCCGGCAGCTCACCGCCGGCCGCGCGGCCCAGCAGATCGTGGAGGCAGTGCCCCTCCTTGCTCACCAGCAGGACCACCCGCTTGCGCACGGACGAATCGTGCACGGCCCATTCGGTGTCCGGCCCGATCTCCGCCGCCACGGTGGCGAACCGTTCCCGGAGCTCGTCGACCCCGATGTCGATCGACGCAGCGTCCACGGCCTGACGAGTGAAGAACCACCCACTGTCCGCGTCGGCGTGATAAGCCGCCTCGACGATGGATCCGCCCAGGTCGGCGAGGAACGTCGCGATGCGAGCGACGATGCCCGTGCGGTCGGGGCAGCCGAGGGTGACGACGTAGCGGGGGGCGTGCGACATGCCCGACAGTCTTTCACCGAGCGCGAGGCAGTCTCGCACCGGTCGCATGCGAGCATGGCGACCATGGAGCTCACCCGCGACGCCGTTGCCCGCCTGGTCGATCACACCCTCCTCAAGCCCGAGGCCACCGACGCCGACGTGCGGGAGTTGGTCGCCGAGGCCACCGAGCTCGGCGTGCTGGCGGTGTGCGTGTCGCCGTCGATGCTGCCCCTCCGGAACACCGGTGACCTGGTGGTCGCCGTCGTCGCCGGCTTCCCGTCCGGCAAGCATCACTCGCTGATCAAGGGATCGGAGGCGCGGCTGGCGGTGCAGCAGGGCGCCGCCGAGGTGGACATGGTCATCGACGTCGGCGCCGCCGTCGCCGGGGACTGGAACGCCGTGCTGGCCGACGTGATCACCGTGCGTGAGGCCATGGGCGACACCGCCGTCCTCAAGGTCATCATCGAGTCGGCGGCGCTGCTCGCGTCACCGCAGGGCGAGACCGCCGTCGTCGAGTGCTGCCGCGCCGCCGAGCGCGGGGGCGCGAACTTCGTCAAGACCTCCACCGGCTTCCATCCCGCCGGCGGGGCGTCGGTCCGGGCCGTCGAACTCATGGCCGAGACCGTCGGGGGACGCCTCGGCGTCAAGGCGTCCGGCGGAATCCGCGACGCCGACACCGCGCGCGCGATGATCGAGGCCGGCGCGACCCGGCTCGGGCTCTCGGGTACCCGCGCGGTGCTGGACGGCTTCCCCGTCAGCAGCTGAGCGCCTGCTCGCCGCTGTCCGCCTGCGCCGGCGGGATCCGATACTGCCCGCCGGAGAGGGTCAGCTCGATCCCGGTGTCGGTGACGGTCAGGGTGTCCGGCGTCATGCCCAGCGGGAACGTGGTCAGGCTGTCGGTGAGGATCCCGACGACGCTGTCCGCCAGATCCGTCGGGATGCCGATGCCGAGGATCGACGCGTCCGTGGTCCGGACGTCGATGGTGTCGCCGGACACGGTGGGCTGGACGGTCAGCGCCGCGAGGCCACCGACGATGTCGAACCGCAGCGTTCCGGCGCCGGGGTCGGCGGTGACGCCCGAGACCACGGAACCGATGCCTTGCTGCTGCAGCGTCGCGAGGATGCCGTCGGTGGACCAGACGACGTCCGCGGTCGAGGACCCGATGGTGCCGCCGGACGTCTCCGACGTCTCGAGGTCGACGTCGTTCACGGTCGCCCGAACCTGCATGTCCTGCGCCGGTCCGAAGCGGGAGTCGTCGCTCGAGATGTCGACGGACGAGAAGGACTTCGTCACCAGCGACAGCAACACCGGTTGCCAGCCGAGGTCGACGTCGACCTTGGAACCCAGGTCGTTCTGGAACTGCGTCGCGAGGCACTGGCTCACGCGGTTGCGGGCGTACACCTCGCCGCCGATCAGAGCGGCGACCAAGGCGATCACCACCACGGCGGCGACGAGGGGGAGCCGGGAGCGTCGCCGGGGAGCGGAAGTCGTCATGCGGACCATTGTGCGGGACGTTGGTGTGGCAACTCTGAGGACGGGATGGGTGACACGACCACACGGGGTGGGCCCTGCGCTGTGACAGGCGACACATCGCGGGTAGTCTGTGACCATGTCCGGAGACGACGTGGTGGAGCGGCTCGACTGCCTCGTGACGGAGCAGGACGGGTTCTTCACCCGTGCTCAGGCGCTCGATGCCGGCTACCGCTCGGCCGACATCGCCGCCCGCGTGAGCGAGGGGTCCTGGACGGTGGTCGAGGCCGACCTGCTGCGCGTGGCGGACTGGCCGCGGCACGCGTTCGAGGAGTTCTCCAAGTGGTGCGCCTGGCTCGGCGCCTCCGCCGTCATCTCGCACCAGAGCGCGTCCGAACTGCACGGGATGGGCAGCCTGCACCCGCAGTTCGTCCACGTCCGGGTCGCGGGCACCGCCGGTCCGCACGATCAGCGTCTCGCCCTGCACCGCGGCCGACTGGTCGGCGACGACATCGAGTGCACCGGCACCTTCCGGATGACCACCCCCACCCGCACGGTGCTCGATCTCGCCGCCGGTGGCATCTCCCAGTTCACCCTCGACGAGGTGGTGGCCGACGGGTTGATGCTCGGGCGACTCGACCCCGCGATCCTGCGTTCCCGCGCGGAGGAGGCCGGGGACCGCGTGCGGGATCGGGTGGAGGCCTCGCTGCGGTAGAGCGTCGACGGGGGTCGGCCTACGCCGGTGCCACCGCCGACCAGGGCAGTTCGAGCACGTTGTCGCGCAATCGCCGACGGAACGGTCGCAGCGGCAGCCCCTGCTGAGCCAACAGCTCGGCCGCGTGACGCCAGCGCACCCGCGGACCGTAGACGGCGAGGGGAGCCGCGATGTCCCACGCGCGATCGGCGCGGAGCAGGACGTCGTGGATGCGCTCGCCGGGAACGTTGCGGTGGATCAGGGCCTTCGGTAGCCGCTCCGCGATGTCGGAGGGGCGAGGCAGATCGAACGGATCCCACGCCAGCGTGAGCGATCGCGGCCCGTCCGCGCCCACGGTGACCCAGGCAGCCCGGCGGCCGAGCTCGTCGCACGTGCCGTCGACGAGCAGCCCGCCCTCCGCGAGCGACGACGTCACCCGCCCCCACGCGTCGGCCACCGCGTCCTCCGGGTACTGGCGCAGGACGTTGAACGCGCGGACCAGGTGCGGGCGCAGTCCGGCGAGCTCGAACCCACCGTGCCGGAAGCGCACACCGTCGCGGTCCGGCACCACTCGACCGGGGTCGATCTCGAGCCCGACGACGTCGACGTCCCGTCGGACGGTCCGGAGCCGCTGGGCGAGTTCCACCGTGGTGACCGGGCTGGCGCCGTAGCCGAGGTCGACCACCAGGGGGTGCGCAGGCGCGCGCAACAGTGCTCGGACGGTCGGGTGGTGGATCAGCCGTCGGTCGCTCCGTCGGAGCCGGTTGATGTTGGTGGTGCCGCGGGTGACGACACCCTGCGGGCCGGACCCGGCGCCGGGCACGGGTCAGGCGTTCTTCTTCAGCCAGTCGTGCGTGACCTCGGCTTCGCCGCTCCACAGGTCACGCAGGTTGACCAGCATGAGCTGCTCGAGCTTGCCGCCGACGAACGGGATGTAGACCTTGGCCTCGCTGGTGGTGCGCAGGGTCGACCCGGTCTCCGTCGGGAACAGCTCGGTGACCCCGGTGAGCGACCCGGGCCCGGCGGGGATCGACGCGTCGTACTTCCCCGACGTGGTCTCGCCGAAGGCATCGTGGTGGATGTTGCGCGTGATGACCATGTCCTTCTTCATCACGGTCTGCGCGATGTCCGGCAGTGTGTGGCGCGGAATGATGTGGCGCATCGTCACGTCGATGCCGGCATCCGACACCGTGAACGACGTCATCTCGTTCTCGGAGTACTTGCGCAACTCCTCGACGATCGCGTCCCAGTAGCTCTGCGACGTCAACGCTCCGTACACCTGCTCGGTGGTGAACGGGAGACGTGCGGAGTAGTTCATGCGACGTGCCATGAGCGGCAAGGCTACCGGTGGCCGGTGGGGGTGCGGAACTCGACGGTGTGCAGGTCGGTGTCGGCAGTACGGAAAGCCCGGGCCGCGACGGCCCGACCGATCAGGTGTGCTCGGGAGCCCAGGTGTCGGTGAATTCCTGCTCGGCGTCGATGAGGGCGAGGATGTGCTCGATCACCGCGGATTCGATCTTTCCGCCGATGAAGGGGACCTTGACCTCCGCGGCGCCCGTCGCGGTCATGGTGCATCCCGACTCCGTCGTCGACAGGGTCAGCGTGCCCGTGATGGTGGCCGGAGCGCCCTCGACCTTGGCCTCGAACCGCCCGGCCGCCCCCTGCGCGTCCAGCGACCCCCACGACTCGACGCGATGGATCACCAGATCGCCGGACCGAATGCTGGTGAGCGCGCTGGGCAGGAACTCCTCGGCGATGGCCTGCGTCATCGCCGCCCGCACCGTGCGCGTGTCGGGGGAGTCGCCCTTCACGACCACCTCGTCGAGCGTCGCCTTCGGCCCACCGATCGCGTCCAGCCGGGCCTGCCAGTACCCCTCGGTGGTCAGCGCGGCATGCACCTGCGCGGCGGAGAGCGGAGACGGGACGGTGTGGTCGAACTTGCGTGGCATTCGGTGAGATTAGCGCGTCGGTCTGCCGGGCGGATCAGACCTTCTGCGACCGCAGTTCGTGGCCCTTGGAGGTCAGGCACTTCCCTGTCTCGAGGTTCCAGTCCCAGCCATGCAAGTTGCAGGTCAGGGTATTTCCCTCGATGACACCGAACTTGCCCAGATCCGCCTTGAGGTGCGGGCACCGACGCTGGATCTCCCAGCCGTCCTTGACGATCGTGGCCGAGTCGTCGTGCGCCTCGGCGAACCAGCCGTCGGCGTAGGCGATGCGCTCGTCGGTGAGGCACTTGAAGAACGTGTAGAGGAACTCGTTGTAGCCGCCGACCCGCTTGGCCCGGAACCGGGTGGACAGGAAGATCGAGTTGACCCAGTCCGGCTCGTCGTCGCGCAGGACGGTGCGGACGAGCTCGGCGGGGATCTCGAACGAGTAGCGGAACTTCTCGTTCTGGATGGGCTCGCGCACGATGCGCTTGGGGAAGTCGAGCACGACGGTCTCGCCGCCCAGGGCCAACTCCACCGGATACCCGATGCCGTCGCAGATCTGGTCGGTCTGGGCCATGATCGGCTCGAACAGCTCGCGCAGCGGGCCGAGCAGCGGTTCGCCCTCGGCGGGCGCCCACGCGGCTTTCTCGGCGGCGATCACGTCGGCCTGACGCTGCGCGTAGGCCTCGATGTAGTCGGCCTTGCCGGTGGTGAAGATTGCTTCCACCTCGTCGGTGGGCAGCGGGTGGACCAGTTCGTTCAGCTCGGAGCCGGTGAAGTCGGCGGTGGTGCCGGGCATCATCAGCAGGCCCTGCCCCGGCTTCTCGACACCGTCGTGGCCGTGGCGACGCATCTGGTCGAGGAAGACCATCTGGTCGGGGAAGATGTTGGCCGGGTCGTCGTAGACGTCGTTGAGGCCGCGCAGCTCGTCGTCGAGAAAGCAGGGCGGGCCGGCGGACGGAATGACCCAGGTGGCGCCGACCTGCTCGATGTACTGGCGGCACCGATCCATCTGCCGCTGCCGCTTCTGCGTGCCGAACGCATCCTTGGCTCGTTGCGGCATGTCGTAGACCATCGGGTACCAGATGGCGCCGGAGTACTGCAGCATGTGGACGTCGACGTGGCCGAAGGCCTCGGTGATCATGTCCAGGTCCACCGGGCGGGCGTCGTTCATGTTGAACGCGACGGTCTCCCCGTCGCTCACGATCAGGCCGGAATCGCCGATGGGCCCGTCGGCGGGCGCCCGCAACGCGACGATCATGATGTCCAGTTCGCCCTTCGGCCCGGACACCGTCTGCTTCACCGAGTCGGTGGTCTCGACGAAGGTGTGGAAGCCGAGCTTCTCGAGTTCGGTCTTCAGGTCCGGCACCGGGTAGTCGGGGAGGAGGACCACGGCGTCCTTGTTCACGTGCGCGGCCAGGTGCTTCGGATCGAAGTGGTCCTTGTGCAGGTGCGAGACGTACAGGTAGTCGCAGTCGCCGAGGGTGTCCCAGTCGAGCTGCGAGTTGTCCGGGAACGGGAACCACGACGTGAAGTAGGCGGGGTTCACCCACGGATCGCACAGAATGGTTCCGGCCGTTGTCGTGATGTGGAACCCGGCGTGTCCGACGCTGGTGACCTGCACGTGATCCTCCCGAAGAGCTGACGCTGAATCCTCTCCATGGTAGGCGCGACGGTGCGATGCTCCCGACCATCCGGGTACCGTCTCACCGGTGACCAGCAGTACCGCGCCTCTCGAGACGGGCCCGAGCACCGGCGATCCCGTGTGCTTCCGCGACCTCACCACCATCCGGGTCGGTGGCCCGATCGGCCATCTCGTCACCGCCACGACGTCCGCGGAGTTGGTCCGCGCGGTCCGCGAGGCCGACGCCGCGGGCACGCCGATGTTGCTGCTCGGCGGCGGGTCGAACCTCCTGGTCGGCGACGAGGGTTTCGACGGCACCGTCGTGCGGATCGCGACGACGGGCCTCGAGGTCGACGACACCCGCGTCCGCGTCGACGCCGGCGTGGAGTGGGACCTCGTGGTCCGGACGGCGCTCGACCACGGTCTGGCCGGCCCCGAGGCGCTGTCCGGCATCCCCGGCACGGCCGGTGGGACTCCGGTGCAGGACGTCGGCGCGTACGGAACGTCGACGTCGGAATGGCTCGAGACGGTGACCGTCCTCGACCGGCAGACCGGCGAGGTCGAGGTCTGGGACAACGCCCGCTGCGGCTTCGGATCGCACCGCTCGTCGGCATTCAAGTACACCGATCGCTACGTGGTGGTGGATGTCACGTTTCGGTTCCAGCGCAGCGAGATGTCCGCGCCGGTCCGGTACGCGGCCCTCGCGGAGCGCCTCGGCGTGCGCATCGGCGACAGTGTCTCCGCCCGCGAGGTCCGCGACGCCGTCGTCGCTCTGCGGACCGACCGCGGCATGGTGTGGGACGTCGCCGTCCAGGACTCGTGGAGCGTCGGATCCTTCTTCCTCAACCCCATCGTCGAGTCCGTTCCCGCCGAGGCGCTCGGATCGCCGCAGTTCACGGACCCGAAGGGCATCAAACTGAGTGCGGCGTGGCTGATCGAGCACGCCGGGTTCCACCGGGGCTACGGCGCCGATTTCGGCCGCGGGACGGCGACGCTGTCCACCCGCCACGTCCTCGCGATCACCAATCGGGGAGACGCCACGGCGGCCGACGTCGTGGCGCTCGCCTCGCACGTGCGCGCCGGGGTGCGGGAGAAGTACGGGATCACGCTCACCCCGGAATGCCGCCTGGTCAACTGCTCGCTGGACTGACCGTGTCGTACCCGGCGGTATCCTGGTCCGAGTGAACAGGATTCGTTTCTCGGTCGCTTCGGTGATCGCGGCACTGCTCGCCGTCGTCGCGCTCGTGGCCGGCTGCACCGTGGGTGGCTCGTCCGGCGGCGGCCAGGCGGCTGCCCCGACCACCGAGGCTGCCCCCGTCGCGCAGGTGACGTACACGCCCGGACCGGACGCGACGGACGTCGCACCGACGGCGCCCATCTCGGTGTCCGTCACCGAGGGGACGCTGCAGGGCGTCGCCCTCACCACCACCGACGGGCGCGCGGTGACCGGCTCGCTCGATCCGTCGTCCACCACGTTCACCGTCGGTGAGCCCCTCGGGTACGGCGCGACGTACACGTGGTCCGGCTCCGCCGTGGGCACCGACGGCAAGACGGTGCCCGTCGCGGGCACGGTGACCACCGTGCAACCGTCGTCGACCACGTCCGTGTCCACCAACATCGGCGACGGTCAGACCGTCGGCGTCGCGGCGCCGATCATCCTGACGTTCGACGACGTCGTCGCCGACAAGGCCGCCGTCGAGAAGGCGATCACGGTGACCACGACGCCGCCGACGGTCGGATCGTGGGCCTGGTTGCCGGACGAGCAGGGCTCCCGCCTGCACTGGCGCCCGCAGAACTACTGGGCACCGGGTACCGCCGTGCACGTCGACGCGAAGTTCTACGGGCTCTCGTACGGGGACGGTGCCTACGGTGACTCCGACGTCACGCTGGATTTCTCCATCGGTCGCAACCAGCGCGTGATCGCCGACGCGACCAGCCACCGCATGCAGGTGGTCCGCGACGGCGAGACCGTGATGGACATCCCGGTGAGCTACGGCCAGGGGAACGAGGACCGCAACGTCACCCGCAGCGGTGTCCACGTGGTCACCGAGAAGTACGAGGACTTCCTGATGTCCAACCCGCCGTACTACGAGAACGTGCGGGAACGCTGGGCCACCCGGATCTCCAACAACGGCGAGTTCATTCACGCGAACCCATTGACCACCGGCGTGCAGGGTTCGTCGAACGTCACCAACGGCTGTATCAACCTCTCGACGGAGGACGCGCAGACGTACTTCCAGATGGCGATGTACGGCGACCCCGTCGAGGTCAGCGGCACGCGGATCGACCTGTCGGCCGCCGACGGCGACATCTACGACTGGGCGGTGGACTGGTCCACCTGGCAGTCGTGGAGCGCGCTGGCCTGACCGGTCTCAGGACTCCCGACGGGCGAAGCGGCCGCCCGACGCCTGATCGCGCGGCCGCACGACGATGGTGTCGAGATCGACGTGCGACGGTCGGGACGCGACGAAGCCGATGATCTCGGCGATGTCGGCGGCGACCAGCGGGTCGATGCCCTGGTAGACCTTGGCGGCGCGGTCGGCGTCTCCGTCGAAACGCACCAGCGAGAACTCCGTCTCGACGGCGCCCGGCGCGATTTCGGTCAGCCGAACCGGCTGCCCCAGCAGCTCGCCGCGCAGGGTGCGATGCAGCACGCCCTGCGCGTGCTTCGCGGAGGTGTAGCCGGCGCCGTTGTCGTACGTCTCGAAGGCGGCGATCGACGTGACGGAGACGATCAGGCCGTTGCCCGACTCGATCAACTTCGGCAGCAGGGCGCGCGTCGTCCGCAGCGTGCCGAGCACGTTGGTCTCCCACATCCAGCGCCAGTCGTCGAGGTCCGCGTCGGCCACGGGCGCGAGGCCCTTCGCGCCGCCCGCGTTGTTGACCAGCACGTCGACCCGCGGGAGAACCGAGGCGAACGCGGCCACGGAGTCGTCGTCGGTGACGTCCAGCGCGAGGGCGGTGCCGCCGATCTCGCTCGCCAACGTCTCGAGCCGATCGACGCGACGAGCGCCGACGACGACGTGATAGCCGTCCGCTGCGAGCTTCCGGGCCGTGGCTTCGCCGATGCCGGAGCTGGCGCCGGTGACGACGGCGGTGGGGGTGGTCGAGTCGGGGGTGGTCGAGTCCGGTGCGGTCATGGATTCCAGCGTAGGACGGCTCAGCCGGCGAGCCGGTTCGGCCCCGGGAGGCTGCTGTACCCCGTTGCGTCGCCCGCGGCGACGCGGGAGTACTCGCCGTGCACCGATACCGGGACGTCGCCGGCGAGGGTGATGCGCTCGAGGCGGCGGTACCGATCGTCGTAGTCCGCCACGGCGTAGTGCTGGGTGGAGCGGTTGTCCCAGATCGCGAGGTCGCCGAGCTGCCAGGACCATCGGACGGTGTTCTCGAGCCGGGTGACGCGGTCCTGGATCAGGTCGAACACCGCGCGGAACTCCTTCGAGGACAGACCCTCGAAGGACTTGGCGAAGTGTCCGAGGACGAGGGACCGCTTGCCGGTCTCCGGGTGTACGCGCACCACCGGGTGGGCGACCTCGAAGTACTCGCTGCGGAATTCCTGGCGGTACCGCGCGGCCTCGGGCGAGACGGCGTTCTCGGCCGCGGTGGCCGCGTAGTCGAAGACGTTGGTGTGGACGGCCCACAGCGAGTCGGCCAGGGCCGCCAGCGCGCGCGGCATCTGCTCGTAGGCCGCGGTGGTCGACGCCCAGGTGGTGGTGCCGCCGTAGGGCGGCAGGGCGACCGGCCGCAGGATCGACGCCTTGGGGATCCGATCGACGAAGGTGACGTCGGTGTGCCAGCTGTTCGCCTTGTCGTACGTGGAGTCGATGGCGAGCGTCCGTACGCCCCGCGAGCGCACCGTCGGATGCGGAGTGGTCGGGACGCCGAGCCGTTCGGCGAACGCGTACTGCACCTGCTCGTCGACGTGATGTTGATCACGAAAGAACACGACCTCGTGCTCGAGCAGCGCGCCGTACACGGCGTCGACGACGTCGTCGGGCAGGTCTCCGGACACGGTCACACCGTCGATACGTGCGCCGATGTTCGCGCCGAGCTTCACGATCTCCATGGCGTGATGATCGGTGCCGACCACGGGGGTGTCGACGGTTGGAATCACCTCGAGTGCAACCGGCCGTTCTGCGGTCCGTCGCTGTCGGTGCTACTTTCGGCTCCATGGCAGCGCCTCGGATCTCCGCACCGCGGGTCACCTATGTGACCGCGGCGCTGGGCTCCCGCCTGCCCCTTGCTCGTGAACTGTGTTGTCGCGGCGGCTTCTCGGCCTGACCGCGCGCTCTTCGCGTACGGATCGGCCATCGGTGGCCGGTCGTGGACCGGCCTGTCAGCCCGTCCACCTCCAGTACCGACGAGGGACCCATGTCCGTTCCGACCGTGCACGCCCGTTCCGCGGCGTCGCTCCGTACCCGTTCCGGCGCCGCCGCCCGCCCGTTGCGTCGCAGCCCCGCCCGTGTCATCGCTCCCGAGATGCGGGTGTCCGATGCGCCGGCATCCGTCGTCCTCCGCTCCGTCGTCCGGCGTGGACCCGTCTCGCGCGACGTGATCGTCGGCGACACCGGAATTTCCACCGCGACCGTCAACCGCCACGTCACCGCGCTGATCGGGGCCGGCCTGCTCCGTGAGCGCGCCGATCTGTCCACGGCCGGCGCCGTCGGTCGCCCGCGAATCCCCGTCGAGGTCGACCACGAGGGCCAGTGCACCCTCGGCATCCACATCGGCGCCACGACCACCCGCATCGTCGCCGTCGACCTGCGCGGCGTGGTGCTCGGCGGCGTGGAGGTGGCGACGCCCACCGGCGCGGCCCCGGGTGCGTTGCGTTCGCTCGCCGAGAGTGCGGCGGCGTTCGTCGGACGCTGGCATCGGCGGCGCATCCTGCTGGTCGGTGTGGCCATCGGCGGCCGGGTGGACACCCGGACCGGAACGGTGGACCACCCGAGGCTCGGCTGGACGCAGGCCCCCGTCGGCGCTGCCTTCGGCGAGCGGCTCGGCAGCGTCGTCTCCGTCGCACCCCACGTCGAGGCCATGGCGGCCTCGGAGTTGCTGCTGGGCGGGCCGGGCGGACCGGCCCGCGAGAGCGGTACCTCCCTGTACTTCTACGCGCGCGAGACCAGCGGCCTGGCCATCAGCATCGACGGGCGGGTGCACACGCCGTCGGGCGGGCCCGGCTCGGTCGCGCACCTGCCGACGGGATCGTCGGCGGTGTGCGATTGCGGCCGGACGGGATGCCTCGACGCCACGGTCAGCGACCGGGCGATCGTCGCCGCGGCCCGACGCGCGGGGGTCCTGCCGGCGTCGGAGCGGTCCGTCGCCGCCGTGTACCTGGCGGCGCGCACCGGCGTGTCGGCGGCGCAGCAGGTGCTCGACGAGCGCGCGGACGCGCTGGGCCGGGCCCTCGCCCTGGTGCACGACGTCCTCAATCCCGACAGCGTGCAGGTGGGCGGTCAGGCGTTCACGGCGTACCCACCCGCGATGGAGCGCGTCGAGGCGTCGTTCGTCCGGCACAGCGCCCTGGCCGCGACGGGATCGACGAGGGGATCGACGAGGGGATCGATCAGAGTCACCGCCTTCGGCAAACGGGTGCAGGACTACGCCGCCGCGGCCGTGTCGCTGGGGCCGATCTACGCCGACCCGGTGGGGACGATGCGCAAGATCGGGGCGGGCGCCTGACTCAGGCCCCGGCGGGCGGGAAGGCGCGCAGGTACTTCTCCCGCTTGCCGGGCTGGATGTTGGCGCGGGTGACGTCGCCGTCGTAGTGCGCCACCACCCGGCGGTCCATCAACGCCCGCCACAGCGGGGGGAAGTACGCCACCAGGATCAACGGCGCGTAGCCGGCGGGGAGCTGCGGCGATTCCGGCATGCTGCGCAGCACCTGGTAGCGGCGGGTGGGATTGGCGTGGTGATCGCTGTGCCGCTGCAGGTGGTACAGGAAGATGTCCGAGACGGCGTAGTCGCTGTTCCAGCTGTGCTCCGGGGTGCACCGCTCGTAGCGGCCGTTCTCCTTGGTCCGGCGGAGCAGGCCGTAGTGCTCGAGGTAGTTGACCGATTCGAGCAACGAGATGCCGTACACCGCCTGCAGCACGAGGAACGGCAGCAGGTCGAGCCCGAAGATCGCGCACAGAGCGGCCCACAGCACCGTGCTCATGAGCCACGCGGTGAGGTTCTGGTTCGACCACGAGATCGTGCGCTTGCCCTCGCGCGCGAGGCGTTCCTTCTCCAGCGTCCAGCCGGACCGGAAACCGCCGACGATCGAGCGCGGGTAGAACCGCCAGAGGGTCTCGCCGAGTCGGGACGACGCCGGGTCCTCGGGCGTGGCCACCCGCACGTGGTGGCCACGGTTGTGCTCGACGTAGAAGTGCCCGTAGAAGGTCTGGGAGAGCACGATGCGCGAGAGCCAGCGTTCGTAGTCGATCCGCTTGTGGCCCAGCTCGTGGGCGGTGTTGATCCCGATGCCGCCGACCAGGCCGACCGTCAGGGCCAGGCCGATCTTCGACACCGTCGGCAGCCCGTCCTCGAGGCCCAGCCAGGTGAGGTTGTCCGCCGTGAGCAGATAACTCGAGAAGATCACCCCGAAGAACTGCATGGGGATGTAGGCGTAGACGCACCCGCGGTACCAGAAGTCGGCCTCGAGGGACTCCACCAGATCCTCGGGAGGGTTCTCGTCGAACGGCACCACGAGGCGATCCGCGATGGGCACGATGACGTAGAGGAAGATCGGCCCGGCCCACCACGCGATCTGGGAGACGTCCGGAGCCCACCACTGCAGCCCGTAGACCAGCCCCACCGCGATGGCCGGCAGCATCGGCGCGATGAGCGCCCACGGCCAGTAGTACCGGTTCAGATCGCGCCACTCACCGGTCTTCGGCGAGATGGAACGCTGGTGCACCTCGGTCACGACGACAGACCCCCTGCGAAATTCGTGTGCAGTCCGCGACGTTACGACCTCGCACCGACGAGTCGCCCCGCCCTGGCGGGCTTCCTGAGATCCCACAATCGGCGTCCCCTTAGGTTGGTGGCATGGCCATACGGGAAGCGTTCGGGCGCGACGGCACGTCGCTGGTGTATCGAGTGTCCGGGGACTCGGCGGCTCGGCCGCTGGTGTTGGTGCACGGGTGGGCGCAGAACTCCGCGTGCTGGGGTGACGAGCTGCTCGCGAACCTCGCCGAGCGCCACCGCGTCATCGCCGTGGACCTGCGCGGACACGGGTATTCCGGCGCCCCCGAGTCGGGGTACGACGACAGCGCCCTCTGGGCCGGCGACCTGCACGCGGTCCTCCAGCAGGAAGGCGTTCGCTCCGGCGCAGTGCTGCTCGGGTGGTCCTACGGCGGGCTCGTGCTGTGCGACTACCTCTCCGTCCACGGCACCGCCGCCGTCGCCGGCGTCGTGTTCGTCGGCGCCATCACCTCGATAGGCCGCGGCAGGCCCGGCGGCACGGTCGGGACGGCGATGCGGGCCGCCGTCCCCGGCGCGATGAGCGAGGACGCCCGCGTGGCCATTCGCGCGCTCGGCAGCTTCGGCACCGCCCTGACCGGTCCCGACGCGAGCGGCGTCGCCACCCAGGCGCTGTTCGGCACCTCCCTCGCGACCCGTCCGCGGGTCCGGTCCGCGGTCTTCGCCCGCGACGTCGACCACGACGCGACCCTGCGCGCCGTCGACGTGCCGACGCTGGTCCTGCACGGCACGGCCGACACCGTCGTCGACGTCGCCTCGGGCCGCCACACCGCGTCGCTCGTTCCGGGTGCCACGACGTCGTGGTGGGACGGCACCGACCACGGTCCGTTCGTGGCCGACCCCGCCCGGTTCCTGGCGGAGACGACGGCGTTCACCGGGGCACTCGGCCGCCCCTGACCCCGTCGGTCGTTCCTCGCCCGGAACCGGCCCGTGGCGTCCCCCGGAACCGGACAGGGCACACTGGAACGGTGGTCCGCCGACGCAGTCCCGACCGGGTAGCCGTGCTGTCGCTGCACACGTCTCCGCTGGCGCAGCCGGGAACCGGGGACGCCGGCGGCATGAACGTCTACGTCCTGGCCACCGCGAAGGCCATGGCCGCGCGGGGCGTGGAGGTGGAGATCTTCACGCGGGCGACGTCGTCGCGCGACGAGCCGGTGGTCGAGGCGGCCGACGGCGTGCTGGTCCGCAACGTCGCGGCGGGCCCGTTCGAGGGCCTGGACAAGAACGACCTGCCGACGCAGCTGTGCGCGTTCGCGGCCGGTGTGCTGCGCGAGGAGGCGCGGCACGAGCCCGGGTACTACGACATCGTCCACTCGCACTACTGGCTGTCCGGTCAGGTGGGGTGGCTCGCGCGCGATCGGTGGCGAGTTCCGCTGGTGCACACCGCCCACACGCTCGCCGCGGTGAAGAACCGGTCGGTGGCGGCGGGTGACCGCCCCGAACCCGCGGCGCGGGAGATCGGTGAACGGCAGGTGGTCGCCGAGGCGGATCGCCTGACCGCCAACACCGCCGACGAGAAGCAGGCGTTGATCGCCGCCTACGGAGCCGACGAGGACACCGTGGACATCGTCGCGCCCGGAGCCGATCTCGCGCTGTTCTCGCCCGGTGACCGGGGCGCCGCCCGCGCGAAACTCGGTCTGTCGCAGGACGAGGTCGTCGTGACGTTCGTCGGTCGCATCCAACCGTTGAAGGCTCCCGACGTCCTCGTCGCGGCCGCCGCGGTACTCGCCGACCGCGATCCGGGACGGCCGCTGCGCGTGCTCGTCGTCGGGGGCCCGTCGGGAACCGGTCTCGAGCGTCCCGATTCCCTCATCGAACTCACGCGCTCCCTCGGTATCGCGCACCGCGTGACCTTCCTGCCTCCGCAGCCGCCGGAGCGCCTCGCCGACGTCTACCGCGCGTCGGATCTCGTTGCCGTGCCCAGTTATTCGGAGTCCTTCGGGCTCGTCGCGATCGAGGCGCAGGCGTGCGGCGTCCCCGTCGTGGCCGCGAACGTCGGTGGCCTCGGTGTGGCCGTGCGGTCCGGCGAGACCGGGGTGCTGGTCGACGGGCACGACGCCACGCAGTGGGCCGATGCCCTCGATTCGGTGCTGCGCGACGACGATCTGCGCAGGCACCTGGCGTCGAATGCTTCACGGCACGCACAGAACTTCTCGTGGGACCACACCGCGGACGGGCTGCTCGAGACGTACGAGCGCGCGGCGTGGCGGTTCGGCCGCACCGGCGGCGTGGACCGGCCGACCGGAGAGTTCTCCCCCCGCCGCCCGCGCGGGCTGTGGAGGATGCGACGAACGGGATCGGTGGGAGCACGATGAGCGAGGACACGAGCGACCGGACGAGTGCCGCCGAGGGAACGAGCGATCGGACGAGTGCCGCCGAGGGAACGAGCGACCGGACCGACGGGATCGAGCGGACGGCGGCACTGATCGCCGAGGTGCTCGCGGACCGCGAGTTGGACCACCACCGAGCGTCGGCCACCGAGTTCGTCGTGGAGCTGCCCGGCGAGCGGAAGCTGAAGACCACCACGCTGCTCACCGTCGGGAACCACGGCGTGCGCGTCGAGGCGTTCGTGTGCCGCAAGCCCGACGAGAACTTCGAGGGTGTCTACCGATACCTGTTGCGGCGCAACCGACGTCTGTACGGCGTCCACTACACGATCGACAAGATCGGCGACATCTACCTGGTCGGTCGCCTGTCCACCCATGCGGTGACGGGGGAGGAGATCGACCGTGTCCTCGGGCAGGTGCTCGAGGCCGCCGACGGTGACTTCAACGTCCTGCTCGAGCTCGGGTTCGCCGCGTCCATCCGCCGTGAGTGGGAGTGGCGCGTCTCCCGCGGCGAATCGCTGCACAACCTGGAGGCGTTCCGTCACCTGGTGGAGCCGCAGGAGTCGACCGGGGGCTGGCCGACGCCGCGGTGAGCGAGCACTGATCGCCGTCCGAATCGGACACGGCTCGGCTACTCTGCGGACGTGACACCAGTCACCGACACGGGCGCAATCCCGGGTTGGTGTGACCGTCGTACACAGTAAGCTGAGCTCCGCCCGTTGCCGCGCCGTTTCGAGGAGATCCATGAGTTTCCGCAGCCCGTACCCCGACGTCGAGATCCCCGAGAAGAGCATTCACGACTTCCTCTTCGGCGACCTGACCGAGGACGACCTGTCCCGTCCTGCGCTGATCGACGGGCCGTCGGGCGCGGTCACCGACTACCGCACCCTCGTCGCCCACATCGACCTCGTGGCCGGGGCTCTCGCCGCCCGCGGCGTGAAGGTCGGGGACGTCGTCGCGCTGCACTCGCCCAACGTGCCCGCCTTCGCCTCGGTCTTCCACGGCATCCTGCGCGCCGGCGCCGTCGCCACCACGGTCAACGCGCTCTACACGGCGGACGACATCGCCAAGCAGCTCACCGACTCCGAGGCCACGATGCTGTTCACGGTGTCGCCGCTGCTGCCGCAGGCGAAGGCCGCCGCCGAGCAGGTCGGCCTCGCCGCCGACCGGATCGTCGTGCTCGACGGCGCCGAGGGTCACGAGTCGCTGAAAGACCTTCTGACGGAGGGCAATTCGGCCCCCGAGGTGAGCTTCGACCCCGCCACCCACCTGGCCGTGCTGCCGTACTCCTCGGGCACCACCGGGCGTCCGAAGGGGGTCATGCTCACCCATCGGAACCTCGTCGCCAACGTCTCGCAGGTCCAGCCACGCATGGGCGCCGGCCGGGACGACGTCCTGCTCGCCGTCCTGCCGTTCTTCCACATCTACGGCATGACGGTGCTGCTCAACCTCGGCCTGAAGGTCCGCGCGACGCTGGTCACCATGCCGAAGTTCGACCTCGAGATGTTCCTGCGCCTGACCACCGAGAAGAAGATCACCTTCCTCTTCATCGCGCCGCCCGTCGCCGTCGCGCTGGCCAAGCACCCGCTGGTGGAGCAGTACGACATCTCCAGCGTCCGCTGCGTCTTCTCCGGCGCCGCCGCCCTCGACGAGAACCTCGGCAACGCCGTCGCGACGCGACTCAAGACCAAGGTCCGCCAGGGTTACGGCATGAGCGAGCTGAGCCCCGTCTCGCACGCCATCCCGTTCGACGGCGACGACGTCCCGCTGAGCAGTTGCGGTGCGGCCGTGGCCAACTCGGAGAACAAGATCGTCGATCCCGCCACCGGGGAGGAGGTCGCCTACCCGGCGGCCGGGTCCTCCGAGGTCAGCGCGCCGGGCGAGCTGTGGATCAAGGGACCCAACGTCATGGTCGGCTACCTGCGCAACGAGCAGGCCACCGCCGACACCCTCGACTCCGACGGCTACCTGCACACGGGCGACATCGCCGTCGTGGACGGCAACGGCAACGTCAGCATCGTCGACCGCCTCAAGGAGCTCATCAAGTACAAGGGCTACCAGGTGCCGCCGGCCGAGCTCGAGTCGCTGCTGCTCACGCACCCCGACATCGCCGACGCCGCCGTCATCGGCGTGCTCGACGAGGAGGGCGAGGAGGTGCCCAAGGCCTTCGTCGTGCTGCAGCAGGGCGCGTCGCTCACCGAGGACGACGTCATCTCCTTCGTCGCCGAGAAGGTCGCGCCGCACAAGAAGGTTCGCCGCGTGCAGTTCATCGACACGGTGCCGAAGTCGGCCTCCGGCAAGATTCTGCGCAAGGATCTGCGGGCGGCCGAGACCGTCTAGATTCCCGATTTCTCTCACCACCCCCGTCCGCCTCCTGCGGGCGGGGGTGGTGCGCGTTTCCCCACACGATCGCGGCTGTTTCCGCGACATCGCGGATCTCGGCCCGATCGTGTGGAAGAACTCGCGCGCGGCGGGCTGTCGGGAGATGCGACGTGACGGTCCCAGCGGACTCACCCCCGAGGTCGCCGATCGCACGGTAGTAATGAGCCATGGACACGACCACGATCGACACACCCCAGGGCCAGGTACGCGGACGCACCGAGAACGGTGTCACCGCCTTCCTCGGGGTGCCCTACGCGGCGGCGCCGTTCGGGCCGAACAGGTTCCGGGCACCCACGGCGCCGCCGTCGTGGGATGGAGTGCGCGACGCGCTCGACCACGGCGCCACGGTGCCCAAGGTCGGGTACCGGCCGCCGACCAGCGAGATCCTCAGCGAGCCGGTGGTCGAGGGTGACGAGTGCCTGAACGTCGCCGTGTACACCCCGGACGTCGCGGGATCGGCACCGGTGTACGTGTGGATCCACGGCGGGGCGTTCGTCAACGGCAGCAACGCCGTTCCGGCCTACGACGGGCCGGCGTTCGCCCGCGACGGAGTGGTGGCGGTGGTGACCAATTATCGGCTCGGCGTGGACGGGTTCGCGCGCATCGAGGGCGCGCCGGCCAACCGCGGTCTGCTCGATCAGGTGGCGGCGCTCGAGTGGGTGCGCGACCACATCGCGGCGTACGGCGGCGACCCGTCGCAGGTGACGGTGGCGGGCGAGTCGGCGGGGGCGATGAGCGTCGCCACGCTGCTCGCGATGCCCCGCGCCGACGGCCTGTTCCGACGCGCGATCCTGCAGAGCGGCGGCGGGCACAACGTCATCGCGGAGGAGACCGCGACCCGGGTGGCCGCGGCGCTCGCGTCGTCGCTGTCGGTGGACCCCACGATCGACGGGTTCGGATCCGTCCCGGTGGACGCGCTGCTGGATGCGCAACGGTCGCTGTCGGACCGGGTGGCGGCGGAGGCCGCGTCCGGCGCGTGGGGCGAGCTGGCGCTGAAGACGATGGCGTTCCAGCCCTACGTCGACGGCGACGTCGTGCCGGCGGAGCCGTACTCGCGCATCGCCGACGGCGCGGGTGCGGAGGTGGAGATCCTGATCGGCACCACCAGCGAGGAGCACGCCTTCTTCCTGGTGCCGGCGGGCATCGTCCCGCACATCACCGAGGACTACCTGGCGGCGATCCTCGCCGGCTACCGGCTCGACCCCGCGGCTCTGGACGTCTACCGCGCGCAGGTGCCGGACGCCTCGCCGGGCGAGCTGATGATCGCGATCATGACGGACTGGTTCTTCCGGATGCCGGCCGTGCGGATCGCCGAGGCCCACCCCGCGCACGTGTACGAGTTCACCTGGCGCTCACCGCTGTTCGACGGGAATCTCGGGGCGTGCCACGCGCTGGAGCTGCCCTTCGTGTTCGACGTGCTGGACAAGCCGGAGACCGCCCGCATCACCGGTCCCACGCCGCCGCAGACGCTGGCCGACGAGATGCACCGCGCGTGGGTCGACTTCGTCCGCACCGGCAACCCGGGATGGGGGCGGTACGGCACGGCCCGGACGGTGAAGATGTTCCCCGGCACGACCGTCGACGATCCCCGCGCGGCGACTCGGGAGGTGTGGGACGGCGTCCGGTGACCGCGCACGCGGGTACGACGTGGCGGCGCGGCGGTCGTGAGAAACTGACCCCATGAGCATCGGAACTCTGATCCTTCTGCGCCACGGCGAGAGCGAATGGAACGCGTCCAACCAGTTCACCGGGTGGCAGGACGTGCGCCTGACCGAGAAGGGCGAGGCCGAGGGGCGGCGCGCCGGCGAGCTGCTGAAGGACGCCGGGGTGCTGCCCGACGTGCTGTACACCTCGTTGCTGCGCCGCGCGATCAGCACCGCGAACCTCGCGCTCGACGCGGCCGATCGGCACTGGATCCCCGTGGTGCGGGACTGGCGCCTCAACGAGCGTCACTACGGTGCGCTGCAGGGGTTGAACAAGGCGGAGACCAAGGAGAAGTACGGCGACGAGCAGTTCATGCTGTGGCGTCGCAGCTACGACACCCCGCCCCCGCCCATCGAGGCCGGCAGCGAGTACAGCCAGGACGCCGATCCCCGCTACGCCGACCTCGAGACGGTGCCGCTCACCGAGTGCCTGAAGGACGTCGTCGAGCGGTTCGTCCCGTACTACGAGGAGACGATCGTTCCCGAGCTCCGCGCGGGCCGCACGGTCATGGTGGCGGCGCACGGCAACTCCCTGCGCGCGCTGGTGAAGTACCTCGACGAGATCTCCGACGCCGACATCGCCGCACTGAACATCCCCACCGGCATCCCGCTGAGATACGACCTCACCGAATCCGGCGACAAGCTCGTCCCGACGACGCCCGGTGGCGTCTATCTCGATCCGGAGGCCGCCGCAGCGGGTGCGGCGGCCGTGGCGAACCAGGGCGGAAAGTAGCCCCCACGTGAACGCAGCGCGAACGGGCGTCGGACGCGATGTGACGTTGGGAAAACCCGGCCCACCGTGCGACGACGCCCGTTCCGACCGCCGTACGATTCGCCCGTGAACACCCCGACCGTCGTCATCCTCGTCGCCGTCGCGGCGTTCGGTGGCTACCTGGTCGGTGGCGTGCTGGTGCCCTATCTGACGTCCGTGCGTGCGCAGCGGATCAAGCGCGAGAACGGGCTGACGATGTCGCAGGTCCTCGACCTCATCGTCCTCGCCGCGCAGAGCGGCATCGCCGTGGTCGACCAGTTCCACGACGTCGTGCTGTTCAACCCGCGCGCGGAGGAGCTGGGACTGGTGCGGGCCCGGTCGCTCGACGAGCGCGCCTGGAAGGCCGCGACCCGTGTCCTCGAGACGGGGGAGGACGTCGAGGTCGATCTCACGGTCCTCGATCAGCGGGGCCGGCCCGGCATCTCGGTCCGCGGCACGGCGCAGTTGCTCAGTCGCGAGGACCGCCGCTTCGTGGTGCTGTTCGCCGACGACGATTCCGAGCAGGTGCGGATGGAGGCGACGCGTCGGGACTTCGTCGCCAACGTCAGTCACGAACTCAAGACCCCCGTCGGGGCCATCGGCCTGCTGGCGGAGGCCCTGCTCGAATCGGCCGACGACCCGGCGTCGGTGCATCACTTCGGCGAACGCATGCTCGACGAGTCCACGCGGCTCGGCAACATGGTCAGCGAACTGATCTCCCTCTCCCGGCTGCAGGGCGCCGAGAAGCTGCCCGACCTCGAGGTGGTCGACGTCGACACCGTGGTGCGCAACGCCCTCGCCCGGTCGGAGCTGAAGGCGCAGGCCGCGGGCATCACCGTCACCACCGATCACCCCAGCGGGCTCGAGGTCCTCGGCGACCAGACCCTCCTGGTGACGGCGCTGTCGAACCTGGTGGAGAACGCCATCGCCTACTCACCGCAGGGCGCGCCCGTCACGGTCACCCGCTCCCAGCGCGACGTCGACGGTCAGCGCATGGTGGCGTTGGCGGTGACGGACCGCGGCATCGGGATCGCGAAGGAGCATCAGGAGCGTGTGTTCGAGCGCTTCTTCCGCGTCGACAAGGCGCGGTCGCGCGCGACCGGGGGAACTGGCCTCGGACTCGCGATCGCCAAGCACGTCATGGCCAACCACAACGGCCGCATCGAGCTGTGGAGCAAGCCCGGCACCGGGTCCACCTTCACCCTGCTGATCCCCGCTCACATCGAAGACGACGGAGAACCGTCATGACCGCAAAGGACATCCCGTGACGAGTGTGCTGATCGTCGAAGACGAGGAATCGTTGGCCGATCCGTTGGCCTTCCTGCTGCGCAAGGAGGGGTTCGAGGCGACGGTGGTCGGCGACGGCCCGTCCGCGCTGGCCGAGTTCGATCGGTCCGGGGCGGACATCGTCCTGCTCGACCTGATGCTCCCCGGCATGAGCGGGACGGACGTCTGCAAGCATCTGCGCAGCCGCTCGGGAGTGCCGGTCATCATGGTCACCGCCCGCGACAGCGAGATCGACAAGGTGGTCGGCCTCGAGCTCGGGGCCGACGACTACGTCACCAAGCCGTACTCGTCCCGCGAGTTGATCGCGCGGATCCGGGCGGTACTGCGCCGCGGCGCCGACACCGAGGAGATCGACGACACGTCCGTCCTGTCCGCGGGCCCGGTTCGGATGGACGTCGAGCGGCACGTGGTGCAGGTGAACGGTGAGACGGTCACCCTCCCGCTCAAGGAGTTCGACCTGCTCGAGTACCTGCTGCGCAACTCCGGTCGCGTCCTGACGCGTGGCCAGCTGATCGACCGCGTCTGGGGTGCGGACTACGTCGGCGACACCAAGACGCTCGACGTGCACGTCAAGCGGCTCCGCTCGAAGATCGAGGCCGACCCGGCCAAGCCGGTCCACCTGGTCACCGTGCGCGGACTGGGCTACAAACTCGAGGAGTGAGCCGGTCCGCGCCGAGGGCCGCTCAGGTCCGTGAGGCCTCGCGCGTGGCGGGGTGCACGGCGATCAGGCCCAGCCCCTCCCGCCGGCGGCACAGCGCGGCGAGCTCGGTGTAGACGTCGATGCCCAGGAGCTCGGTGAGTTCCGGAGCGTAGGACTGCCACACGGGCCTGCTGCCGACGTGCGCGTCGGGGGAGCCGGTGCAGTACCAGGACAGGTCGGCGCCGCCCTCGCCCCAGCCGCGCCGGTCGTACTCGCCCACCACGGTCTGCAGGATCTCGACGCCGTCGGGCCGGGTGACCCAGTCCTGGGTGCGTCGAACGGGCAACTGCCAGCAGACGTCGGGCTTCACGGTGAGCGGCTCGACGCCGGTGCGCAGGGCCATGCGGTGCAACGCGCAGCCGATCCCACCGGCGAAGCCCGGCCGGTTGAGGAAGATGCACGCGTCCTTGTACTTCCGGGTGCGCACCGCCTGCTCGCCCTCGAGGTCGTCGACCTCGGTGTAGCCCTTCTTGCCGTGGCCCTTCTCGAAGAACTGCCAGTCCTCCTCCGTCAGCATCGCGACCGACCGATCGAGCTTGGCCCGATCGTCGTCGTCGGAGAGGAACGCGCCGTGCGAGCAGCAGCCGTCGTCGGGCCGCCCGGCCACCGTGCCCTGGCAGGCGGGGGTGCCGAACACGCACGTCCACCGCGAGAGCAACCACGTCATGTCCACGCGCACCAGGTGGGCGGGATCGGTGGGATCGGTGAACTCGACCCACTCGCGCGGGAAGTCCATCGGCACCTCGGGCGCCGGGTCGAGCTTGGCCGTCGCCACCGGTTCCAGCACGTCGGCCGGGCGTTCGGTGACGTCCTTCGGAGCACGTGTCACAGGCCACGACGCTAGACCCAGTACGGTGTTCGATGTGCGGCTAGGGGTGCTCGACGTCGGAAGCAACACCGTTCATCTCCTCGTGGTCGACGCCCATCGTGGTGGTCACCCGACACCGATGAGCTCGACCAAGGCTGCGCTGCGCCTCGCGGAGAACACGGACGACGCGGGCGACATCACCGTCGCGGGCGCGGACCGACTGGTGCGGACCGTCGCGGATTTCGCCGGTATCGCCCGATCGTCCGGATGCGGCGAACTCATGGCGTTCGCGACGTCCGCGGTGCGTGACGCCCGCAATTCCGACGCCGTCCTCGGCCGCGTGCGCGACGAGACCGGCGTCGACCTGCAGGTTCTCTCCGGTGAGGACGAGTCGCGACTGACCTTCCTGGCCGTGCGCCGCTGGTTCGGCTGGAGCGCCGGCCGCATCCTCGACCTCGACATCGGCGGCGGATCGCTCGAGCTCAGCACGGGTATCGACGAGAACCCCGACGTCGCGATGTCCCTCCAGCTCGGCGCGGGGCGCCTCACCCGCGACTGGCTGGACGAGGACCCGCCGGGCAAACGTCGCGTCGCCGTCCTGCGGGACTGGTTGGACGCCGAACTGGTGGAACCGGCGAAAGCCGTCCTCGCGCCCGGGCTGCCGGACCGCGCCGTGGGAACGTCGAAGACCTTCCGTTCGTTGGCCAGGCTGACCGGAGCGGCACCGTCGGCGGCCGGCCCCCGGGTCAAGCGCACGCTGACCGCAGACGGCCTCCGCCAGGTGATCTCCTTCATCTCCCGGATGACGGCTGCGGATCGCGCGGAGCTCGAGGGGGTCAGCGCCGACCGGTCGCGGCAGATGGTGGCGGGTGCGCTCGTGGCCGAGGCGGCCATGCGCGCGCTGTCCCTCGACACGCTCGAGATCTGTCCGTGGGCGCTGCGCGAGGGGTTGATCCTGCGCAAGCTCGACACCGAGTCGTTCGGTGACGTCGTGCCGACGACGGCGACGTGACCGACCGACGTGACCGACCGACGAGAACGACCGCGAAACGACCAGGTGAGTGAGACAGGGCGCGAGATGACCGACGACAACACAGGCGGCACCACCGGCCCGGTGTCGGTGGCGGAACTGCTCGCCCGCAACGGCGCGACCGTGGGCACCGGCGGTCGGCGGCGTCGCGGCATGGCCGGCGGCATCTCGGTCGCCGAGCTGACCGGGGAGATTCCCGTCGTCCGGGACGAGCCGCCGGCCGACGACCGGACCGCCGACGACCGAACCGAGAACACGCCGAACGACGACGACCGGGCCGGCGAGGAGCGAACCGAAGAGACCCCGGTCGTCGCCGAGGAGGCCCCGGCCGGTGCCGAGGAGGCCCCGGCCGAGCAGGACCGCGAGGCAGAGCAGGACCGCGAGGCAGAGCAGGACCGCGAGGCAGAGCAGGAGCCCGAGGCAGAGCAGGAGCCCGAGCCGGTGGCCGAGACGGCGACCCGCCGTCGTCCCACCCCGGCCTTCGTGCCGCAGGAGGAGCCGGCGCTCTTCTCGGGCGCCCCCAGCGTGGCGGGGGACCGGTTGCGGGAATCCGTTGCCCGCCCGGACCGTCGCAGCGAGCCCGAGCACCATCCCGAGCCGGAGGCCGTGGTCGAACCGGAGCCCCAGCCCGAGCTGGATCCGGGCCTGGAACCCGAGCAGGCGGCCGAGCCGGAGACCACCGTGCTCACCCGGGTCGATGCCGATGCCGATGCCGACGCCGACACCGACGCTCACGACACCGATCGTGCCGACACCGACGCCGACACGGACACCGCGACCGAACCTGCCGCAGAGGAGACCCCGGACGCCGTCGCCCCGGCTCGGTCGCGCGGACCGATCCGGCAGTGGCTGTCACTGGTGGGCCAGGGCGTCGTCGCGATCGTGCTCGGCGCGCTGCTGTTCAAGGGTTTCGAGCGGCTGTGGGAGATGCTGCCGTGGGTCGCGCTGGTGCTGGCGTTCTTCGTGATCGTCGGCCTGGTGGCCGTGGTCCGCGTGCTGCGCCGCACCGACGACATCGTCTCGATCCTGCTCGCGGTGGTGGTGGGCGTGTTCGTCACGCTGGGGCCGCTGGCCTTCATGTTGTCCACATGACGGTGCCGGTCGGTCTGTCGACGGCGTCGGTCTATCCGCAGAACACCGAGTCCGCGTTCCGGTTCGCCGCCGACCTCGGATACGACGGCGTCGAGCTCATGGTCTGGGCCGAACCGATCAGTCAGGACCCGGCGGCGATCCGTCGACTCTCTCGTCGGTACGGAGTTCCGGTGCTGGCCGTGCACGCGCCGTGCCTGCTCATCACGCAGCGAGTGTGGGGGTCGGACCCGGTGGCGAAGTTGGCCAGGACGGTCCACGCCGCGGAGTCGCTGGGCGCGCGCACCGTGGTGGTGCACCCGCCGTTCCGGTGGCAGCGCGCGTACGTCGAGGGCTTCGCCGCGCAGACCGGGGAGCTCGAGGAGGCGTCCGACGGCGTCGTGGTGGCCGTGGAGAACATGTTCCCGATGCGGCTCGATCGACTGTTCGGCGCGGTGACCGGCTCCGCGCGCCGACTCGAGCGGCGCGGCGGTCGGCCGGGCCTCGGCGTGTCCGCCTTCGCGCCGTCGTACGACCCGACGGACGTCGGCTTCGCGCACTACACGCTGGACTTCTCGCACACCGCGACGTCGGGACTCGACGCCGTCGACCTCGCCGACCGCATGGGCCGCGGGCTGGCGCACTTCCACCTGGCGGACGGCCGCGGCGCGTCCGTCGACGAGCACCTGGTGCCCGGCGACGGCACCCAGCCCGTCGCGCAGGTTCTGCGCCGCGTCGCGGAGCGGGGCTTCGACGGCCAGGCGGTGGTGGAGATCAACACGCAGAACGCCCGCACGGCGGCCGAGCGCGCCACCGCCCTCGAACGGTCCCTCGCCTTCGCCCGCACCCACCTCGGCCGGCCCACGCGGTCGGCCCCGGCAGAACCGAGTACGTCGTGACCGATGCCCCCTTCCGCGATCTGACGACGCTCGAGCGGACCGGGACCGACGTGTTCGCCGGCACCGTCGACTCGACGTGGACCATCGGCCCGAAGGTGCACGGCGGCGCGATGATGGCGGTGTGCGCTGCGGCCGCGGCGCAGCGCCTCGCGGGGGACGACGACCCGGCCGTGCTCTCGCCGCTCGCGGTGAGTGCGAGCTACCTCGCGGCACCCGATCCCGGTCCGGTGACCGTCACCACGACGATCCACAAGCGTGGTCGCCGCGTCGCCCACGTCGACGCCGTCCTGAGCCAGGGCGACCGCCCCGCGGTGCGGTGCGTCGTCACCCTCGGCACGCCGGACACCGCTGCGCCGGTCCATCAGGAGCACGAGGGTCCGCTCGCGTCCGTCCTGGCCATGGATCCGACCCCGCCGGAGACCGCCGCCCGCGTCGCACCCGGACACCCGATGGCCGACGTCGTCCACGTCGCCCGGGGCTGCGACATGCGACTCGACCCGACCGCCGCGCATTTCCTCACGGGCGCACAGGGATCCGCCGAGATCCGGATGTGGGTGCGCCCGCGACCGGACGACGGGAACGATCCCGCCACCGCCGCGCTCTTCGCCGTCATGGCGGGTGACATCTGCCCTCCGGTCACGATGAACCGCGGGCTGTTCGGGTGGGCACCGACGGTGCAGTTGACGACGTACCTGCGCCGCACGCCGACGCCGGGGTGGCTGCGCGTGACGTCGTCGTCGGCCGTCGTCGGGGGACAGTGGTTCGAGGAGGACCACACCATCGTCGACGAGACCGGCGCGCTGGTGGTGCAGAGCCGTCAGCTGGCGATGGTGCCGCTCCCGCCGGCCTGATCGGCCCGCGTGAGAACCTGTCACCCATGACGAGAATCGCGGTGATCGGTGGCGGCCGAATCGGAGAGGCGTTGATCGCCGGTCTGATCGAGGGGGGACTGCCGACGGGCTCGGTGGTGCTGGCGGAGAAGCACCCGGCGCGGGCCGAGGCCGTGGCGACGCAGTTCGGCATCCGCGCGACGAGCGTCGTCGACGCCGTGGAGGGTGCCGACGTCATCGTCGTCGCCGTCAAGCCGGACGACGTGGACTCCGTCGTCACCCAGATGTCCAAGGCCGAGCTGAACGGCGAGCGCGAGCAGATCGTGGTGTCGATGGCCGCGGGGGTGCCGGCGTCGCGGTACGAACCCAAGCTGCCCGCGGGCATCCCGATCGTGCGGGTCATGCCCAACACCCCCATGCTCGTCGGCGAGGCGATGAGCGTGCTGGCTCCGGGCCGGCACGCGCGGTCCGAGCACATCGAGGCCGTCCGCAAGCTGCTCGGCACCGTGGGCCGGACCGCCGTGGTCGCGGAGGACAAGATCGACGCGGTGACGGCGGTGTCCGGGTCCGGGCCCGCCTATTTCTTCCTCATGGCCGAGGCCATGGTGGACGCGGCCGTCGGGTTGGGCCTGACACGCGAGACGGCGACGACGTTGGTGACGCAGACCATGGTGGGGTCGGCCGCGATGCTCGATCGGTCCGACGAGACGGCCACGGAGCTCCGCGCCGGGGTCACCTCGCCGGGGGGAACGACGGCCGCCGCCCTCGCCGAGCTGGAACGACGCGGATTCAGGGCCGCCGTGCTGGACGCCGTGGAGGCGGCCCGAGCGCGCAGCGTGGCGCTCGGAATCCCGGCCGACGGGACTCCGCTGATCGGCTGATCGGGTCGGCTCCGTCGGCAATTCGGACGAAATCCACCCCCACCCGTCGCAGAAGTCACAGGTGTCCCGCTAAGCTCGGTCGCAGCACGTGCGTGTCTGTTCCGCCGGAGGGGAAGCCGGCGGCGCGGACGTGCCGGAGGTATGTGAATTTCATGGAATCAGTGGACAAGCCGTCCGGGTCGGGTTCGAAGAACTCGTCGCACGACGGAGGACCGGCCGTGGCCGGTACGCAATTCCTCACGGTGGCCGAAGTGGCGTCGCTGATGAGGGTCTCCAAGATGACCGTGTACCGCTTGGTGCACGGCGGCGAGCTGCCGGCCGTTCGGGTGGGCCGCTCGTTCCGAGTGCATGCGAAGGCGGTGCACGACTACTTGGAGACCTCCTACTTCGACGCCGGATAGGCGCGCGAGCCCCGCGGTCGGATCACCCGATTCGGGCGAGCGTTGCCTGCCGGTTTATGATGGGGGCTGCACACGCGCGTGCGGACAGCCCCTGCGCCGTTGTGCGCACCTTCCGAGGTGCGCCGCCCCGCCGTGCGCAGCAGCACACGCTGCCGACCGATACGACCAGAAGAACGCGAGGACACCCGCATGGGTTCAGTGATCAAGAAGCGCCGCAAGCGCATGTCGAAGAAGAAGCACCGCAAGCTGCTGCGCCGCACCCGCGTTCAGCGCAGGAAACTCGGTAAGTGATTCGTCCGCGGCGGTGACCGCCGCGCCGACTCTGCCCGTGCCCGTCAGGTGCACGGGCAGAGTCGTGTTTCGGGGGCGTCGTCTCTCGGGGCTGTCGTGTCTCGGGGCCCCGCCCCCCGCGTCGTCTGTGGCCGAGTCCACAGCGCGGATCGGCGACCCGTGACACGATGGTCGGGACGAGTAGGCGAGATTCACGAGCGAGTCGGGGTGAGATCGATGAGCGATGACAGCCGTGCCCCGGCCGCGCCGCGCGTCGTTCTGGTGACCGGCGCCAGCCGCTTCCTGGGCGGCTACCTCACGGCGCGGCTGGCACAGGATCCGTCGGTCGAGCGGGTGATCGCCGTCGACGCCGTCGCCCCGACCAAGGACATGATCCGACGGATGGGGCGCGCCGAGTTCGTGCGCGCCGACATCAGGAATCCGCTCATCGGCAAGGTCATTCGCAGCAGCGAGGTCGACACCGTGGTGCACGCCTCGCTCATCTCCCGGCCGCCCGGCGGCGGTGGACGCACCGTCATGAAGGATCTCAACGTCCTCGGCGCGATGCAGCTGTTCGCCGTCTGCCAGAAGTCGCCGTCGGTACGGCGGGTGGTGCTCCGCTCGTCGACCGCGGTGTACGGGTGCAGCGCCAAGGACCCCGCCCAGTTCACCGAGGAGATGGGGTCGAAATCGCGCCTGCGCGGCGGCTTCGCGCGCGACGCGGTGGAGACCGAAGGCTATGCGCGTGGGCTCGGCCGTCGTCGTCCCGACGTGGACGTGACCATCCTGCGCAACGCGCCCATGATCGGCCCGCGGCTCAACGGGGCCGTCTCGCGGTATCTGACCTCACCGCTCACGCCGTCGGTGCTGGGGCGGGATGCCCGGATGCAGTTGCTGCACGAGGAGGACGCTCTCGCGGCGCTGGAGCGAGCCACCGTCGCCGGGCCGGCGGGCACGTTCAACGTGGCCGCCGACGGCATCGTCATGCTGTCGCAGGCCATCCGGCGCGCCGGGCGCATCGAGGTGCCGGTGCCGCCGGCGCTGTTCCGCACGACGGGCAAGGCGGTGATGGGGTCGCTCATGCGCGGCTTCTCCGAGGAACAACTCGACTACTTCAACTTCGGCTGCGGGGTGGACACGACGCGCATGAAGACCGTGCTGGGATTCACCCCGAGGTGGACCACGATGCAGGCGTTCGACGACTTCGTCCGCGGAGTGGCGCTGACGCCCGTGGTGCGACGGGAATGGATCGACGCCGCCGAAGCGCGTCTGCTCGCGCTGCTCGGTGTCGACGCCGCGCGACCGGCTCCGATGCGATCCGTGGCGGCGGGGCGGTGAGCGGGGTGGCGAAGGTGATTCCGCTGCGCGGCTCGGTGACCCGTCCGGCGCGGTCGGCGTCCGGCAGCACGCCCGAGGACGTCCGCGGGCGTCATCCGTCGGCCTACACCGACGCGCCCGTCGTCGGTCCGCGGCTCGACCCACCCACGGCGCCGGTCCTCGCCGAGTCCGTGCCGGACGAGGCAGCCGAGCGCACGTCGTCGGCCCTCGACGCACTGCGCCGCGCGGTCGCCGAGCGTGTGTCCGGCGGTGCCGATTTCCTGCGTACCCGGTTGTCCGGCGACTACGAGGTGGACGAGTTCGGCTACGACCCGCACTTCGCCGACAACGTGTGGCTGCCCGCGCTGCGGCCGTTGTTCGACAAGTGGTTCCGCGTCGAGGTCCGCGGGATCGAGAACGTTCCAGCGACGGGGGGAGCGCTGGTGGTCTCCAACCACGCGGGCGTCATCCCCATCGACGGTCTGATGGCGTCGGTGGCCATGCGCGATCACCACCCGCAGAAGCGCGCCCTGCGCATGTTGGCCGCGGACCTGGCGTTCGAGACGCCGCTGGTGGGCACGGTCGCGCGTCGGGCCGGACACACTCTGGCCTGCCAGCCCGACGCGGAGCGGTTGCTGCGCGGCGGCGAGGTGGTCGCGGTGTTCCCGGAGGGCTTCAAGGGAATCGGCAAGCCGTTCAGCGAGCGGTACAAGCTGCAGCGCTTCGGGCGCGGAGGGTTCGTCTCGGCCGCACTGCGGACCCAGACGCCGATCATTCCGTGCTCGATCGTCGGTTCGGAGGAGATCTACCCGAAGATCGGCGATCTGACCACGCTGGCGCGCGTGCTGGGTCTGCCGTACTTCCCGGTGACCCCGCTGTTCCCGCACTTCGGTCCGCTGGGACTGATCCCGCTGCCGTCGAAGTGGTACATCGAGTTCGGCGAACCCATTCGGACGGACCAGTTCTCGCCCGCTGCGGCGGACGATCCGATGGAGCTCTTCGAGGTCACCGACCACGTCCGCGAGACCATTCAGCAGACGCTGTACCGGTTGCTGACCCGACGGCGCGGGGTCTTCCTCGGATGAGGCCGACGTCGGTCTCCGATCCCGTTCCGCCGCAGGATCTCTCCGGCCTGGTCGGCCACCGGATGATCTACACGTACGCCAACGGGTGGCAGTACGAGATGTACGTCAAGAACGCGACCACCATCGACTACCGCATCCACTCCGGCCACGTCGGGGGCCGCTGGGTGCGGGACCAGGACGTCGACCTGGTCGCCCTGGCGGCCGGCGTGTTCAAGGTCTCCTGGACGGAGCCCACCGGGACGAGCGTCGTCGTCACCGTGGTGCCCGAGCAGCGCGTGCTGCACGGCACGATCTTCTTCCCGCACTGGATCGAACTCGACGGGGACAAGACCGTCCTGTACCAGAACGACCACCTCGACGAGATGCGCCGCTACCGCGACGCCGGTCCCACCTACCCGATCTACGTGGTGCCGGAGTTCGCCCACATCACGCTGTTCGAGCACGTCGGCGATGACGACGAGACCGTGATCGACACCGCCCCGGGCGCCCTGCCCGCCGGCTTCGCCGACCGCACGAACTAGCGCGCCCGCACCATCCGGTCCACGATCTCGGCCGAGAGGGTCACCAACGGCAGACCGCCGCCCGGGTGGGACGATCCGCCCACGAGGAACAGCCCGTCCACGGGAGATCGATTGGCGGGGCGCAGGAATGCGGCGAGCGCACCGTTCGACGACGTGCCGTAGATCGACCCGCCGGGCGTCACGGTGCGACGCTCCAGATCGGCGGGGGAGAGGATCTGCCGCCACAGCACGCGATCCCGGACGTCGACACCGCGGGCGGCCATGATCGCCAGGATGCGGTCGGCGTAGCTCTCCGCGAGTCCGGGTGCGTCCCAGTCCACCAGTGAGCGCGATCCGCGGCCGTGACGAGCCGCGTTGACCAGGACGAACCAGGCGTCGGAGTCGTCGTTCGGCCGCAGCGCGGGATCGTTCGGCGCGCTGACGTACACGGTGGGGTCCGTCGCGGGATGCGCAGCGCGCGTACGGGTTCCGAAGACGGCGTCGAACTCGTCGTCGTAGTGCGCGGGGAACAGGATGCGGTGGTGCGGGGTGTCCGGATCGCGGCCGCGCAGGGCGAGCAGCACGACGAATCCGGACAGGCTGGGCGTGGTGGCCCCGATTCGCCGCCGGGTGAGCGCGGTGCGCCGGGACGGGGGCAGCAGGTCACGGTACACCTGCTCGGCGTCCGCGTTCGCGATCACCACGTCGGCGTCGACGGTGCCCGCGGTGGTGTGGACCCCGCGGACCCGCCCGTTCTCGGTGGCGATGCCGGTCACCGTCACCTTTGTGTGAATGTCCGTGCCGCACAGTCGCGCTCGGTCCGCCAGCGCGTCCGCGATCCGGTGCAGTCCACCCGGCACGTGCCAGGACCCCCAGCGCTGCTCGACATGGGGCACGGTGGCCAGAGCAGCGGGTGCCCGCCGCGGGTCCGATCCGGTGTACGTGGCGTAGCGATCAAGCATCGTCGTCAGTCGTGGGTCCGTCAGGTACTGCGCGCCGAGGCCGCGCAGGCTCGACCACGGCGCGATCGTGCGCACGTCGCCGACCCGGCGTCCGAGCGTCAGCAACTCCCGCGGACCGATGGACGACTCGAGGAACGCGGCGTGCGTGGCGTCCCAGATCCGTTCGGCCCGTGCGGAGAAGGCACTCCACTGCGCTCCCGCGCCGGCCCCCAGGGCGGCATCGAGCGCGTCGGGGATCTGCTCGGCGTACCCGGGCATGTCCAGCGCCGTGCCGTCGGCGAATCGATAGCGACACGCGACCGGCAGTCGATCCAGCGGCAGGTCGGCGGGACCGCCGGTGTCGTCGAACACGGCCCGCAGCACGTGCGGCATGGTGACCAGCGACGGCCCGGTGTCGAAGACGAAGCCGTCCCGGCGGACGATCCCGAGCTTGCCGCCGAGGTCGGCGGACTGTTCCAGCACGGTGACGTCGTACCCGCCGTGGGACAGGCGCGCGGCGGCGGCCAGACCGCCCACTCCCGCGCCGACGACGACGGCGCGGGTCACGGCAGCATGCGCGTCACGGCAGCACGCGCCTCACGTCTGTTTGCGCCCCAGCACCGCGGCGACGCCGCCGCCGACGGCACCGAGCGCCAGCGCGGTCGGCACGCCGATCTTGGCGGCCTTGCGTCCGGTGCGGAAGTCCCGCACCTCCCAGCCGCGGTTCTTCGCCAGCTCGCGCAGGTCGGCGTCGGGATTGACGGCGACGGCCGTGCCGACCAACGAGAGCATCGGGACGTCGTTGTACGAATCGGAGTACGCGGTGCACCGCCGCAGATCGAGGCCTTCCCGCACGGCGAGCGTCCGGACGGCGTGCGCCTTGCCGCGTCCGTGCAGGATGTCCCCGACGAGGCGGCCGGTGAACACGCCGTTCTCGCTCTCGGCGACCGTGCCGAGCGCTCCGGTGAAGCCGAGCCGGGACGCGATGATCGACGCCAACTCCACCGGCGTCGCCGTCACGAGCCATACCTGCTGACCCGCGTCGAGATGCATCTGGGCGAGCGCTCGGGTGCCGGCCCAGATGCGGTCGGCGATGATCTCGTCGTAGATCTCCTCGCCGAGCCGCACGATCTCGGCGGTCGACCGGCCCTCGACGAAGGACAGCGCCTTGGCGCGGCCGGTGTCGACGTCGCCCAGGTTCTCCTTGCCGCTCACGCGGAACTTCACCTGCTGCCACGCGAACTGGGTGATGTCCTTGGTGGTGATGTACTTGCGCGCCGCGAGGCCGCGAGCGAAGTGGATGATCGACGCGCCCTGCACCATCGTGTTGTCGACGTCGAAGAAGGCCGCCGCCGTGAGGTCGCGGGGGACCGGACTCGGACCGTCCCCGTCTCCGTCGCCGTGGGCCTCGGCGCTGTCCCTGGCCTCGGCCTGCAGTGCGATGGCGGCGTCCGCACTCGCCTCGCCGGCGAGGGTGGCGCGGATCTGCGCGGCCGTCGGACCGAAGGGGTTGCGGATACGGCGGGCCATACGATCGCGCGCGCCGGCGGGATCGACCCGGCGACGGTCGCGGGAGTCGTCGAGAATCTCGGGCTCGTCCTGATCGGCCATGCGCACCTCCCCCTCGTCGAACCCGTCCACGACCGGTCGCCGCCGCGGGACGTGACCAGCCTAGTCGCGGCGTACCCCGTCACGAGAGAATGGGCCCATGACGGACGGTCGACACACGGTGACATTGCTGACACGCGCGGGGTGCGGCGCGTGCGACGGGGCGATGGCGGTGCTGCGTCCGCTCTGTGCGGAGCTGGACGTCGCGCTGGACTCCGTCGACGTCGACGAGGCAGCGCAGCGGGACCCTGACCTGCGGGCGGAGTACGGAGACCGGCTGCCGGTGGTGCTGCTCGACGGCCGTGAGCACAGCTACTGGGAGGTGGACGTGGCCCGGCTGCGCCGCGATCTGGGGGCGCCCGACGCGGGCTGACCCGTCCCGGCGGACGTGGGGGTGCGCAGGAGGCGCGGGATCGTAGCACACGGCTCGGCGACTTTGTTCATACGTTCACGAGCGGTTACCGTGGTTATCGAGTCAAGGGGTCGGTGACCTCCCGGCGCGAGCGGTGACCACGGGGATCGCTCGTGCCCACCGGCCTGCTCGAACACCGTGCGAGGAGTCATCGACGTGACCGCTGACCGCCGGCAACCCGGCGCCGAGACCGCGCGGGCGACCGCGAGCGGTGTCCGCCGTCAGCAGCACGACGCTCCCGTCGCCACTCGCACTCCCTCGATCCCCAAGGCTACGGTCACCCGTCTGGCCGACTATCTCCGGGTACTCGCTGCGGTCGCCGAGCGTCGCATCCTGGTGGTGTCGAGCGAGGATCTCGCCGTCGCGTCCGGGGTCGGTTCCGCGACGTTGCGCAAGGACCTCTCCTTCCTCGGACCCATGGGTGTCCGGGGCGTCGGCTACGACGTCGCGCGTCTGCGCGCCCGCATCGAGCTGGCCCTGGGTCTCGACCGCGGTCACCGAGTGGTGCTCGTCGGGCTCGGGAACCTCGGGTCCGCGCTGATCGGATACGAGGGCTTCGCGCGCCGCGGGTTCACCCTCGTCGGACTGTTCGACGTCGCCCCGGACGTGGTGGGCACCACCGTGTCCGTCGGTACCGCGGCGGACGGCTGTCGAGAGCTGACGGTGCGGCACGCCCGCGACCTCGCCTCCGCGGCCGCCGATCTCGGAGCGACCGTCGGCGTCGTCGCCACTCCCGATGCCGCCGCCCAGTCCGCCGTCGACGCACTCGTCGACGCCGGGATCGACTGCATCCTCTCGTTCGCCTCGATCGACCCGGTCACCCCACCGCACGTCGATCTGCGTCGGGTCGACCTCGCCGTCGAGTTGCAGATCCTCTCGTTCGCCAACGCCCACAAGGCCCAGCGCCCTCGACCGGTCCGATCGACCTGCCGGGACGCCGCGACCGTCCTGACCACTCCAGGCGACACAGCCACTCCAGTCGATCCCGACCGTGTTCCGGTCGGGGCGCACAGCAGAACGGATCGGTGATCTTTCCGTGAGTGTTCTCCTCCTCGGGATCTCGCATCGCAGCGCTCCCGTGTCGGTGCTCGAACGTGTCGCCGTCGGCGACACCGACCGCCCGAAGCTCACCGATCGGATCATGGCGTCCTCGCACGTCTCCGAGGTCATGATCGTCTCGACCTGCAACCGCGTGGAGGTCTACGCGGTGGTCGACGCCTTCCACGGCGCCCTGACCGATCTCGGCGCCCTCTTGTCGGAGCACTCCGGCCTGGACCTCGCCGAGCTGACCAAGCACGCCTACGTGCGGTACAGCGAGGCCGCGGCCGAGCACCTGTTCGCGGTCGCCGGTGGCCTGGACTCGATGGTCGTCGGCGAGCAGCAGATCCTCGGACAGATCCGCGCCGCCTACGCGGCGTCGGACGCGCAGCAGGCCTCGGGTCGCACCCTGCACGAGCTGGCCCAGCAGGCGCTGCGCGTGGGCAAGAAGGTGCACTCGGAGACCGGCATCGACAAGGCCGGCGCCTCCGTGGTGTCGGTCGCACTCGACCGGGCCGCCGATGTCCTCGGGTCGCTCGCCGGTCGTCGCGCCGTGGTGCTCGGAGCGGGCGCGATGGGCGGACTGTCCGTCGCGCACCTGGTCCGCGGCGGCATCGGGGCCGTGACCGTGGCCAACCGCACCGCCTCGCGCGGAGCGCGGCTCGCGGAGACGGCCGCCGAGGCCGGGGTCGAGGCCGTCGCCGTCACGCTGGACGACCTCGCCGACGCCGTCACCGAGGCCGACGTCCTCGTCACCTGTACCGGTGCGGTGGGCGCCGTCGTCACCATCGCCGACGTGCACCGCGCCCTCGCGCGCCGCGATACCGCCGCCCGCCCCCTGGTCATCTGCGATCTCGGCCTGCCGCGGGACGTCGAGCCCGCCGTCGCCGGTCTGCCCGGGGTGACGGTGCTCGACATGGCCACGCTCCAGCACGATCCGGCCGCGGGCGCCGCCGCGTCCGACGAGCGCGCCGCCCGCGACATCGTCGCCCGCGAGCTCGCCGCCTACCTGTCCGGTCAGCGCCTCGCCGAGGTCACCCCCACCGTGACCGCCCTCCGCCAGCGCGCGGCCGAGGTGGTCGAGGCCGAACTCATGCGTCTCGACTCCCGCCTGCCCGGCCTGGCCGACCCTCAGCGCGACGAGGTGGCGCGTACCGTCCGCCGCGTCGTCGACAAGCTGCTCCACGCGCCCACGGTGCGGGTCAAGCAGCTCGCGACGACTCCCGGTGGGGACTCCTACGCCGAGGCGCTGCGGGAGCTGTTCGAACTCTCGCCGTCCACCGTCCAGGCCGTGGCGTCGCCGATGGAGGTCGCCGCCGTCGACACCGACAACCCCGGTGCCGCCCTGGCCGACGACTTCACCGTCTCCCGCGAGGTGACCGAATGACCGCCGCCGCTCTGGAGAAGCGGGTGATCCGCGTCGGCACCCGCGGAAGCCTGCTGGCGACCACCCAGGCCGAGACCGTGCGCGCGGCCATCACCGCTGCCGGGGTCGAGACCGAGCTGGTGATCGTGGCCACCGCCGGTGACAAGTCGGCCGCGCCGGTCCAGCAGATCGGCGTCGGCGTCTTCACCGCCGCGCTGCGAGAAGCGCTGGCGGACAACACCATCGACGTCGCCGTCCACTCGTACAAGGATCTGCCGACGGCGCAGGATCCGCGCTTCACCGTGGCCGCGATCCCGCAGCGCGAGGACCCGCGTGACGCCCTCGTCGCTCGGGACGGCCTCGTGCTGGGCGCGCTGCCGCCGGGAGCCACCGTCGGCACGTCCGCGCCGCGTCGCATCGCGCAGTTGCGTGCTCTCGGACTGGGTCTCGACGTCCGGCCGTTGCGCGGCAATCTCGACACCCGCATCGGCAAGGTCACCTCCGGCGATCTCGACGCCGTCGTCGTCGCCCGCGCCGGACTCGCGCGCATCGACCGACTCGACGTGGTCACCGAGGCGCTCGAGCCCGTGCAGTTCCTGCCCGCGCCGGCCCAGGGTGCCCTCGCGGTCGAATGTCGCAGCGACGACTCCGATCTCGCCGCGGTGCTCGCCCGGCTCGACGACACCGCCGCCCGGGCCACCGTGACCGCGGAGCGGGCGCTGCTCGCCGAACTCGAAGCCGGCTGCACCGCGCCGGTGGGCGCCATCGCCGAGGTGGTCGACTCGCTCGACGACGACGGCCGGGTGATCGAGGAGCTGTCCGTCCGCGGCTGCGCGGCGGCCGTCGACGGCTCGGACGTGGTGCGCGCATCGGCCGTCGGGGCCGTGGCGGACGCCGAGAAGCTGGGCCGGTCCGTGGCCCGAGAGTTGTTGGACCTCGGGGCGCGTGACCTCGTCGAGGTCACCGAACCCGCCTCGTCGCCGACGGCGGCGAGCACGACCACCGGGGGCGGCGATGCCTGAACCCCGCGCCCTGCGCACGATGGCCGGTCACGGACCGCGTCGCCGAGCGAGACGAGGGTGTCCCGCGACCCGTGACACGATCGCCACCGCGCGGCTGATCCCGAAACGGGGTCCCGCCACCGAAATTCGGATCAGCTACCGCAACAACGCACTGGAGAACCAACGATGAGCCGAGTCCGCAAGAACACCCCGGGTCGGATCCTGTTCGTGGGATCCGGCCCCGGCGACCCGGTGCTGCTGACCGTGCGAGCCCGTGAGGCGCTCGCCGTCGCCGAGCTGGCGTTCACCGACCCCGACGTCGATCAGGGTGTCGTCGCCTCGGTCGGGTCGGCCGTGCGCCGTCCGGCCGACGAGAACGGGGACACCGGGGTGGACGTCCGCCCGGCCCTCGGTGAACCGGCCGAGGTCGCGAAAACCCTGGTGGCCGAAGCGAAGAACGGCCACGACGTGGTGCGCCTGGTGTCCGGCGATCCGCTGACCACCGACTCGGTGATCGCGGAGGTCACCGCCGTCGCCCGGACGTCGGTGCAGTTCGAGGTCGTACCCGGCCTGCCCGCCGGCTCCGCCGTTCCGAGCTACGCCGGTATGGCGCTGGGCTCCGAGCACACCGAGGCCGACGTGCGCGGCGACGTCAACTGGGCGTCGCTGGCCGCCGCACCGGGTCCGCTGGTGCTGCACGCCACCGCCGGTCACCTCGCCGAGACCGCCAGTGCGCTGGTCGAACACGGCCTCGCTCCGCAGACTCCGGTGGCGATCACCGTGCGCGGCACGACGCGTCAGCAGCGCACCGTCGAGGCGACGCTGGCCACCCTCAACGACGCCGGGTCGGACCTGGTCGGCTCGCTGGTGGTGACCGTCGGCAAGGTGGTCGCGCAGCGGAACAAGATGTCCTGGTGGGAGTCTCGCGCGCTGTACGGCTGGACGGTGCTGGTCCCGCGGACCAAGGATCAGGCCGCGGAGATGAGCGATCGACTGGTCACCCACGGCGCCATCCCCATCGAGGTGCCCACCATCGCCGTCGAGCCGCCCCGGAGCCCGGCGCAGATGGAGCGCTCGGTCAAGGGACTGGTCGACGGCCGCTACCAGTGGGTCGTGTTCACCTCCACCAACGCCGTGCGCGCCGTGTGGGAGAAGTTCGCCGAGTTCGGTCTCGACGCCCGCGCGTTCTCGGGTGTCAAGATCGCCTGCGTCGGCGAGGCCACGGCGGACAAGGTCCGCTCGTTCGGGATCAATCCCGAGCTGGTGCCCTCCGGTGAGCAGAGCTCGCTCGGGCTGCTCGAGGACTTCCCGCCGTACGACGAGGTCTTCGATCCGGTCAACCGAGTCCTGTTGCCGCGTGCGGACATCGCCACGGAGACGCTGGCGGAGGGCCTGCGCGAGCGCGGCTGGGAGATCGACGACGTCACCGCCTACCGCACCGTCCGCGCGGCACCGCCCGCCGCGGAGACCCGCGAGATGATCAAGACCGGCGGCTTCGACGCGGTGTGCTTCACCTCGAGTTCGACGGTGCGCAACCTCGTCGGCATCGCCGGCAAGCCGCACGCCCGCACGCTGGTCGCCTGCATCGGACCGAAGACCGCCGAGACGGCCGTCGAGTTCGGACTGCGCGTCGATGTGCAGCCGGAGACGGCGCAGATCGGTCCGCTGGTCGAGGCGCTGGCCGAACACGCGGCGCGGTTGCGCGCCGAGGGTGCGCTGCCTCCCCCGCGCAAGAAGTCGCGGCGGCGCTGACCCCCATGTTCCCGGTCGATCGCCCCCGTCGTCTCCGCCGCACCCCCGCGGTGCGGCGGCTCGTGGCCGAGACGTCGCTCGAGCCACGGCATCTGGTGTTGCCGATGTTCGTCGCCGACGGTCTCGACGCGCCGCGCGAGATCTCGTCGATGCCCGGTGTCCACCAGCACACGCTGGACTCGTTGGCGGCGGCCGGCGAGCGGGCGGTGCGCGCGGGCGTCGGCGGTCTGATGCTCTTCGGCGTGCCGAAGCCCGAGGACAGGGACGGCGAGGGCACGCAGGCCTCCGACCCCGACGGCATCCTCAACCGCGGATTGCGGCGCCTGCGCGACGAATTCGGGGACGAGACCGTCCTCATGGCGGACACCTGTCTCGACGAGTTCACCGACCACGGCCACTGCGGTGTCCTCGCCGCCGACGGCAGCGTCGACAACGACGCGACGCTCGTGCGGTACGTCGACATGGCCGTGGCGCAGGCCGAATCGGGCGCGCACGTGCTGGGGCCGAGCGGCATGATGGACGGTCAGATCGGCGCGATCCGTCAGGGTCTCGACACCGCCGGGTTCGCCGACGTGAGCCAGTTGGCCTACACCGCGAAGTACGCGTCCGCGTTCTACGGACCGTTCCGTGAGGCCGTCGGCTCCACGCTGCGAGGCGACCGGCGCACCTATCAGCAGGACGCCGCCAACCGCCGGGAGTCGCTGCGCGAGGTGGACCTCGACATCGCCGAGGGTGCCGACATGGTCATGGTGAAGCCGGCGATGAGCTACCTCGACGTGCTCCGCGAGGTCGCGGACGCGTCGCCCGTTCCCGTGGCGGCCTACCAGATCTCGGGGGAGTACGCGATGATCACCGCCGCCGCCGAGCGGGGCTGGATCGACCGGGAGGCCGCCATCGACGAGTCGATCCTGGGCATTCGCCGCGCAGGCGCCGACATCGTCCTCACCTACTGGGCCACCGAGGTGGCGGAACGGCTGGCGCGATGACCGACGATCCACGCTTCGGCCCGCCGCCCTGGCATCCCGAAGGAAACCCGCAGCCGGACGGGAACCGGCAGGCGCAGGGCAACTGGCACCCGGAGGGTCTGCCGCCGAGTGCGATGCAGCCCGTGCCGCCCCCGCACGACGACCCGGCGCCCGTCGACATCGAGACCGCGCGACACCTGTGGATCGCGGTGATCGGACTCGGCGTCGCGTCGATGCTCGTCGGACTGTGGTCCATCTGGTCCGACCGCGCCACGTTCGTCGACGCGCTCATGACCGACCTCACCGCGCAGGACCCGTCGCTCGCCCTGCCGCCGGAGACCGCGGACACCGTCCTCACCGTGGCGATGGGCTTCGCGCTGTTGTTCGCGGCGGCGATCACCGCGCTGGTCTGGCTGACGGTGCGGAAGATGCGTGCCGGCAGGCCATGGGCGCGCGCGGTGCTGACCGGTATCGGCGTGGTGGTCGTGGTGACGACGCTGCCGTCCCTGTTCGGTCTCGGCGGCGTGTCCGGAGCGGTCGCCGTCGTGACGACGATTCTCGGCATCCTGCAGGCCGTCGCGGCCGCGGGAGCGGTGTATCTCATGCACCGGCGCGAGTCGACGGCATTCTTCGCTCGCCGCCGCGGGTAGGCGACACGCCTGCGACGGATGTGACGCGAGTTACACCAGTGGCGCTACGCTGACGTCGGGTCGGACCCGGCATCGGCGGAGGTAGCAATGGCGCAACTCGAGTACGGACGGGAACCCGGAGAACGGCGTCGGTGGGCCGCGGAGATCTTCGCGCTCCTCCTGCTGTCGTCCGCCGTGGTGGTGGTCGTTCTGGTGGTGGCGAGCGGTTTCTCGGCCGCCTGATCCCCGGTCGACGATGGTTTTGCCCCGTGTCCTGCCCGGTGTACCGTGACAGGTGTCACACGAGCTCGAACCGGGGGAGGAACCACGTTGACCGCGAACACCGGGAATTCCGAGCGGACGCACCCGGACCGCCTGCAGCGTGTGCACCCCGACCGTGTGCACACCGACCGCATGCACACCGTGCCCTGCCGCAGCGGGCGCCGTGAACTGTGGCTGCTCCTGGTGATCGCGGTGACCGGCGTGCTCATGGCCGCCGTCGTGTTCCTGCCTGCCGTTCTGGGGTGAGGCGCCGTTCGGCAGGATGGTGGGCGTGACCGAGCCCGCTGATGCCGCCGATTCCGCAGCCGCCCCGACCGGCCGCCCCACCCTCGTGACCGTCGCGCTCGTCGCGTGGATCGTCGGTGCCGTCGCGGTGTTGCTGCTCGGCCTCCTGTCCCTCACCTTCCCGGTCTCGACGCTGCGTGAGCAGATCCTCGAGGGTGGCGGAACCGCATCCGACGCCGACGGTCTGGCGACGATCCTGCGGACCGTCGGCGTGCTGTTCGTGGTGGTCGGGGCCGGGGTCGGCTTTCTCGCCGGACCCACGTGTCGTCGTGGCGACGTGCGGTTCCGCCGCGCCCTGATGGTGCTGTCCGCCCTCGCGGCGCTGTTCCTGCTGGGCTCGGTGCTCATCGGCTTCGCCGTCGTCCCGCTCCTGGCCACCGTCGGTGCCCTGACGTTCCTCGTCGCGTCCCTGCTCGTCTACCGGCCGGGCGCCGCCGCCTGGTTCGCGCCCACCGCGGGAGAGGCCGACGCATCGTGACCGCCCCCGACGACGCGCTGTTCGTGGAGTGGGGAGCGCGATGGCGCGCGCTGGCCTGGGGGCCGCTCTTCTGCCTCCTCGCCCTCGTCGTCGAGCTGACCACGGGCCCGGTGGTGCACTGGGTCGCCCTCGCGGTGATCGCCGTCGTCCTCATGGGGTTCACGGCGATCCAGATCGTCGCCGCTCGCCGGCACGTGACGGTGATCCTCACCGCCGACGAACTGACGCAGGGCACCGAGAACGTCGCCGTCGCGGACATCGCGGAGGTGTATCCGGAGCCCGACTACGCCGCCAACGGCAACACCCTCGAGAAGTGGCAGAGCGCACGCGTGCTGGGCGAGCTCAGTGGCGTGCCCCGGGGGCGGACGGCGGTGGGGTTGCGCCTGCGCGGCCAGGGCCTGGTGCAGGCGTGGGCGAAGGACGACGAGACGTTGCGGGAGCACCTCGATCGCATGGTGCAACCGTGACCCGATCCGCCGTCCACGCCGTCCTGGCCGTGGTCGCCTTCGTGGCGTCTCTGCTGCTGTGGCAGCGCGGGGTGACCTCGACCCCCACCGCGGAGACGGTCCGACTGCCCGCCGACGCAGGCGGGTCGACGACGTTCGAATGGACCCTCACGCAGGTCTCCGGCCCGTGGGTGGCCGGTGCCGTCGTCTTCGCGGCGGTCGGGGTCCATCTGCTGCTGCGCCTGCGTCGCCGCGCGTAGCCCGACCTCGAATACCCCCAGGGGGTACCGTGGGCGCATGAGCAGCTTCGATCAGGACGATCTCCTCAAGCGACTGCGCCGCATCGAGGGCCAGGTGGCCGGCATCTCGCGGATGGTGGCGGACGACCGCTACTGCATCGACGTCCTCACTCAGGTCTCCGCGGTGACCAAGGCGTTGCAGTCGGTGTCGTTGAAACTTCTCGACGCCCACCTCGCGGGCTGCGTCGTGGACGCGGCCCGCGAGGGTGGGCCCGAGGCGGAGGCGAAGGTCAAGGAAGCGTCCGATGCCATCGCGAGGCTCGTGCGCTCCTGACGATCACGCCGTCACGATCAGGCCGTCACGATCAGGCCTTGACGGACTCCTTCACCTCACCCGGCTCGTCGTCGGCGAGCATGGCGGCGCCGAGAAGGTTCTCCGGGATGCCGAATCCGTCGATCAGCGTCTGCGCGTGCGGACGCAGGGTGCGGCAGCGCTCGTTGATGCCGCGGGTGATGGCCTTCGACCGTTCGGTGGAGATGTACCGGTGCTCGATGAACCACGCCTTGTCGGCGTCGAGCACCGACAGCGCGTAGAGGTCGCACACCTGGCCGAGCAGTTCCTTGGCGTCGTCGTTCTCGCAGTTGTCGATGCCGGCCACGAACGCCTCGAGGATCACGCGATCCACGTGCGCGGTGGCGGCGTGCAGGATGTGGTCCTGCACCATGTTGAACGCCTCGAACTGGCTCATCTTCTTCGACAGTCCGTTGAGCCGCCGGGCCGCGGTGGAGATGAGGTACTCCTCGCGGTCCTCGAACATCGAGATCTGGGTGCCGCGGTTGAACAGCGACCCCTCCTCCTCGTTGTCCTGTCGGCTGTCGACGAGGGTCTGGATGATCGGCGCGGCCGCGGTGCGCTTCTTCACCACGTCCCCGACCGTCTCGGCGGCGAAGCGCATCCAGTCGGCGGCGCCGAAGGACCGCACCTCGTGGGCGTACGCGGTGAGGAGTTCCTTGGCGACGAGCTGGGTCAGCACCACGTTGTCGCCCTCGAACGTGGTGAAGACGTCGGAGTCGGCCTTGAGCGCGATGAGGCGGTTCTCGGCGAGGTAGCCGGCGCCGCCGCAGGCCTCGCGCGATTCCTGGATCGCACGGGTGGCGTGCCAGGTGTTGGCGGCCTTGAGGCCGGCGGCGCGGCCCTCGAGTTCGCGCTGCTCGTCCGCGTCGGGATCCTCGGCGCTCTGGATGTCGTGCATCTTCGACACCAGCTCGTTCTGGGCGAACTGCAGCGCGTACGACTTCGCGATCAGCGGCAGCAGGCGTCGCTGGTGCACGAGGTAGTCCATGATCGTGACTTCCTCGTCGGTACCCGGCGCGCTGAACTGCTTGCGCTGCAACGCGTACTGCGTGGCGATGGTGAGCGCGACACGAGCGGCGGCACCCGCCGAACCGCCGACCGTGATGCGCCCACGGATGAGGGTGCCGAGCATGGTGAAGAACCGTCGGTTGGGGTTGTCGATGTCCGAGGAGTAGGTGCCGTCCTCGGCGACGTCGGCGATCTTGTTCAGCATGGCGGTCCGCGGGATGCGGACGTGGTCGAACGCGATGCGTCCGTTGTCCACGCCGGGGAGGCCGCCCTTGTAGCCGATGTCGTACGTGGTGACACCGGGCATGTCCGTGCCGAAGTTCTCGTCGCGGATCTGCACCACGAAGCAGTGCACGCCCTTGCTCTCCGGCTCCTCGCCGGGGCCGGCGGTGATCAGCTGGGCGAACACGGTGGCGTACTTGGCCGCCTCGGCCGCGCCGCCGATGTAGTCCTTGCGACAGGACTTGTCCGGGGTGTGGATCACGAATTCCTTCGTGTCCCGGTCGTAGGTGGCGGTGGTGCCGATGGACTGGACGTCGCTGCCGTGACCGGTCTCGGTCATGGCGAAGCAGCCGAACGTCTCGAGATCGATCAGCGGCTTGATGAACTCGTCGTGGTGGCGCTGCGTCCCGAGGTTCTCGATGGCGCCGCCGAACAGGCCCCACTGCACGCCCGCCTTGACCATCAGCGACAGGTCCGACATCGCGAGCATCTCGATCATGGTCACCGCGGCACCGATGTCACCGGTGCCACCGACCGATTTCGCGAATCCCGACTCCGCCGCACCCGCCGCGGCGAGGATGCGGAGCTGCTCGGTCGCCTTCGTGCGGGCGATCGCGGTGTTGGGCGTGTAGTGCGGCGCGAACTCGTGCCGGGACAGTTGCTCACGGGTCTGCTCGCGCACGTCGCGCCAGCGGCCGTCGAGCGTCCTACGCAGGTGCTTCGCCAGTGTGTCGGCGGATTCGGTGGTGGTCATACTCGACGGTAACCAAAACTTCGGCGCCCTGCGAGTGAGTCCGCGCACTAGCCTTCGCCGGGTGCTGATTCGTGACACCGTCCGGGCCGACCTGCCCGAGATCCTGCTCGTTCACAACGCCGCCATCGCGGACACGACGGCCATCTGGGACGAGGAGCTCGTCGACCTCGCCGAGCGGGAGGCGTGGCTCGCCGGGCGTCGCGACGCGGGGATGGCGGTGCTCACCGCCGAGATCGACGGCCGGGTCGCCGGCTACGCCTCCTACGGGCAGTACCGACCGAAGTCCGGCTACCGGCTCACCGTGGAGAACTCGGTGTACGTCGCGGACGGCTTCCTGCGCCGGGGCGTCGCGACCGCGTTGATGGCCGAGTTGATCGCGCGCGCCCGAGCCGACGGGCTGCACGCGATGGTCGCGGGAATCGAGTCGACCAACACCACGTCGATCGCGCTGCACGAGAAGTTCGGCTTCGCGGTCGTGGGGGTGATGCCGCAGGTGGGGATCAAGTTCGACCGCTGGCTCGATCTGACCTGGATGCAACTACTACTCGAGTGAGTAGACCGCTCGTTCGGCCGGGGGAGCACTCCGTTCCTTGTGAAACACTGGAGGACGTGAGCACTTCGAGCGGACCCGACAGCGACCAGTCCACCGCCCGATCCGCCGCACTCTTCACGCGCGCGTCCGCCGTGATCCCGGGTGGCGTCAACTCGCCCGTCCGGGCCTTCCACTCGGTCGGCGGAACCCCCCGGTTCATGGCCGAGGCCAGCGGATACACCCTCCGCGACGCCGACGGCATCGAGTACGTCGACCTCATCTCCTCGTGGGGTCCGATGATCCTCGGGCACGCGCATCCGGCCGTCGTCGAGGCCGTGCAGAAGGCGGCGTCGACGGGCCTGTCCTTCGGCGCGCCGACCCTCGGCGAGATCGAGCTGGCCGAGGAGATCGTGCGTCGCGTCGACCCCGTGGACGAGGTTCGTCTGGTGAATTCGGGCACAGAGGCGACCATGAGCGCGGTGCGGCTGGCGCGCGGATTCACCGGCCGCACCAAGATCGTGAAGTTCGCCGGTTGCTATCACGGCCACGTCGACGCGCTGCTCGCCGACGCCGGATCGGGTGTCGCGACCCTCGGTCTGCCGACGACGCCGGGCGTGACCGGGGCGCAGGCCGCCGACACGATCGTCGTCCCCTACAACGACCTCGCGGCCGTCGAGCGGGTCTTCGCCGAGTACCCCGGCGAGATCGCCTGCGTCATCACCGAGGCCGCCGCGGGCAACATGGGTGCCATCGCACCGCGGCCCGGCTTCAACGAGGGACTGAAGCGCGTGACGACGGACGGCGGCGCGCTGCTGATCGTCGACGAGGTGATGACGGGCTTCCGGGTCAGCGCGTCGGGCTGGTTCGGTGTCGACGGCGTCGCCGGTGACCTGTACACGTTCGGCAAGGTGATGAGCGGCGGGTTGCCCGCCGCCGCGTTCGGTGGGCGTGCCGACGTCATGAGCTACCTCGCGCCGGCGGGCCCGGTCTACCAGGCGGGCACGCTGTCGGGGAACCCCGTGGCCGTCGCCGCCGGACTGACCACGTTGCGGCACGCCGACGCGGGTGTCTACGCCGCCCTCGACGCCAACGCCACGCGCCTCGGCGCGATTCTCGGCGATGCGCTCACCGCGGAGGGTGTCCCGCACCGCGTGCAGTACGCCGCCAACATGGTGAGCGTCTTCTTCACCGAGGACGAGGTGATCGACTACGCGGGCGCCAAGGCCGCGCAGACCTGGCGGTTCCCGGCCTTCTTCCACGCGCTGCTCGCGCGTGGGGTGTACCCGCCGCCCAGCGCGTTCGAGGCGTGGTTCGTCTCGGCCGCCCTCGACGACCGCGCGTTCGACATCATCGCCGACGCCGCCCCGCACGCCGCGCGAGCGGCGGCCCACGCAACGGAGCCGACATCGTGACCGACCCCACAGCCTCTGCCTCGAGCAACCCTGTCCCCGACACCGCCGGAGTCCACCCGCACGCCGACACGCGGACCATCGTCCACGTGCTGCGGCACGGCGAGGTCCACAACCCCGGCGGCATCCTCTACGGCCGCCTGCCGAACTTCCGGCTGTCGCAGAACGGGCAGGCCCAGGCCCGGAAGGTCGCCGACGCGCTCGCCGGTCACGACGTCACCCACGTGGTCGCGTCGCCGCTGCAGCGCGCGCAGGAGACGGCCGCGCCCCTCGCGTCGGCGTTCGGGCTCACCATCGAGACCGACGAGAACCTCATCGAGGCCGGGAACGAGTTCGAGGGACTGAAGGTGGCGGTGGGCGACGGTGCCCTGCGCCGCCCGCGGCACTGGTGGAAGCTCCGCGACCCGTTCACGCCGTCGTGGGGCGAGCCGTACCTGCAGATCGCGCATCGGATGTTGGCCGCCGTCAACGCGGCGCGCGTCGCCGCCGTCGGACACGAGGCGGTGTGCGTGAGCCACCAGTTGCCGGTGTGGACGCTGCGCCGTTTCCTCCAGGGCGACCGGCTGTGGCACGACCCGCGCCACCGCCAGTGCGGGCTGGCCTCCCTGACGTCGCTGATCTACGAGGGCGACACCCTGGTCGACATCGTCTACTCGGAGCCGGCGGGCGGGTCCGATCCTCGGCAGACCGGCGCATGAGACCGCTCCGCGCACTCGTTCCGGTGCTCGCGGCCGCGGTGGTCGCGGTCGGCGCCACCGGCTGCGCCACCGGCAGCGACGCCGTGGCGCAGGGCGGCACCTTCGAGTTCGTCTCGCCGGGCGGACAGACCTCGATCTTCTACGACCCCCCGGCCGACCGGGGCACCGTCGGGGACCTGAAGGGCCCGGACCTGATGGAGGAGGGCAAGACCACCGCTCTCTCCGACTTCCCCGATCAGGTCGTCGTGATCAACATCTGGGGTCAGTGGTGCGGACCGTGCCGCGGAGAGGCCGGCGACCTCGAGCAGGTCTACGAGGCCACCCGCGATCAGGGCGTGCAGTTCCTCGGCATCAACGTTCGTGACCTGCAGAAGGACAAGGCGCAGGACTTCGTCGTCGACAACGCCGTCGGGTACCCGTCGATCTACGACCCCAGCTTCCGCAGCCTCCTCGCACTCGGTGCGAACTACCCGACCACCGTCGTCCCCACCACCATCGTTCTCGACCGGGAGCACCGCGTCGCCGCGATCTTCCTGACGGAACTGCTCGCAAGCGACCTGCAGCCCGTCGTGGAGCGCATCGCCGCGGAACCGGCCGACGGGAGTGAGTGATCGGCATGGGTGAGGCGTTCCAGACCGCCGCGGCCTCCGGGCCGCTGCTGCTCGCGCTGGGTGCCTGCCTGCTCGCCGGGCTGGTCTCGTTCGCCTCGCCCTGCGTCGTCCCGTTGGTGCCGGGCTACCTGTCCTACCTCGCCGGCATCGTCGGCGCGGACGCCCCCGCCGTGACCGCCTCCGAAGCGCGGTCGACGACCACGGCGGTGCGCAGCCGCGCCCGCGTGGCCGGCGCGGCGGGCCTGTTCGTCCTGGGGTTCACCGTGGTGTTCGTCCTGGCCACGGCGTCGGTGTTCGGTCTGATCTCGGCGCTCGCGGTCAATCGTGAACTGCTGCAACGTATCGGCGGCGTGGTCACCATCGCCATGGGCCTGGTGTTCCTCGGGCTGATCCCCGCGCTGCAGCGCGACACGCGACTCGAGCCGCGCCGGATCGGCAGCATCGCCGGCGCGCCGCTGCTCGGCGGGGTGTTCGCGCTCGGGTGGACCCCGTGCCTGGGCCCGACGCTCGCGGGCGTCATCTCTCTCACCGCGGGCACCGAGGGGTCCACCGCCGCGCGCGGCGTCGTGCTCATCGTGGCGTACTGCCTGGGCCTGGGGTTGCCGTTCGTGATCCTCGCGTTCGGCTCCGTCAGCGCCCTGCGCGGCGTCGGGTGGCTGCGCCGTCACGCCCGCACGGTCCAGATCATCGGCGGCGTCACGCTGGTCGCCGTCGGCGTCGCCCTGGTGACGGGGGCGTGGGACGTCTTCGTCGGCTGGGTTCGCGACGGCGTCGTCACCGGCACCACCCTGCCCATCTGAGCCCGCCCATCCGAGCCCAACCGAGCCCAACCGAGCCACCCACCACAGTCGAGAAGTCGAGATGAGTACAGACACCGAGTCCCGTCCGGCGGCCGAGCCGCGCCCGCCGCGGCAGTCCGTCGGCGGCCGCGCGGTGGCCGGGGTCCGCAACGCCTGGCGCGGGTTGACGTCCATGCGCACCGCGCTGGTGCTGCTGTTCCTCCTGGCGCTCGCCGCGATCCCCGGTGCGTTGTTGCCGCAGCGCAGCCTCAACGCCGGCAAGGTCGATCAGTACATCGCCGATCGGCCGACCCTCGGGCCGCTCATGGACCGGGTCGAGCTGTTCGACGTGTTCGGCAGCTTCTGGTTCACGGCCGTCTACGTGCTGCTGTTCGTCTCCCTCGTCGGCTGCATCCTGCCGCGCTGCGTCGAGCACGCGCGGGCGCTGCGCACCCCGCCCGTCGCCACGCCGCGGAACCTCGCCCGTCTCCCGCACCACCGCACCGTCGAGGTCGACGGCACCCCGGCGGAGGTACTCGACCGCGTCGCCGAGCGCATGCGTGGCTGGCGCACGGCCCGCCGTGAGGAGGCAGCGGGACCGACGAGACCGACGGGGGCGCTGACGCTGTCGACGGAGAAGGGGTACCTGCGCGAGGCGGGCAACCTGGTCTTCCATCTGTCGTTGGTGGGTCTGCTCGTGGCGATCGCCGCGGGCAAGTTGTTCAGCTACGAGGGCAACGTCGTCGTCATCGCCAACGACGGGCCCGGCATCTGCACCACCTCGCCCGCGCAGTTCGACTCGTTCCGTGCCGGCAACCTCATCGACGGCACCGGACTCACCCCGCTGTGCGTGCGGGTGAAGGACTTCCGTGCGGATTACCTGGAGAACGGGCAGGCCGAGCAGTTCACGTCCAACATCGAGTACCAGTCCGGGGCGGACCTGGTCACCGACACCTGGCGGGACGAGGTCCTGCAGGTCAACCATCCGCTGCGCGTCGCCGGTGACCGCGTCTACCTGCAGGGCCACGGCTACGCCCCCACGTTCACCGTGACGTTCCCGAACGGCGAGACGCGCACCGAGACCGTGCAGTGGGAGCCGACCGACGGCACCACGTTCCTGTCCTCCGGCGTGCATCGATTCGATCCGCCCGGCGGGCTCTACCCCGACAGTGCGGAGCGGCGGAAAAACCAGATCGCCATCGAGGGGCTGTTCGCCCCCACGGCGTCCTTCCACGGCACGCTGCTGTCGTCGAGCTTCCCGGCGCCGAACGACCCGGCCGTGGCCGTCGACATCTACAAGGGCGACACCGGTCTCGACACCGGCAACCCGCAGTCGTTGTTCTCGCTCAGCCAGGTGCTGGTCGAGCAGGGACGGCTGGTCAAGCAGGACCGGGTGAATCTCACGCCGGGCGAGTCGACCACCCTCGCCGACGGCACGCAGGTGCGCTTCGACGGCGCCGAGCAGTTCGTCAACCTCCAGGTCAGCCACGACCCGGCGCAGACCTGGGTGCTGGTGACCGCGCTGACCATGATGGCCGGTCTGGTGGTGTCCCTGGTGATCAAGCGTCGCCGGATCTGGGTGCGCGTCTACCCGGCCGACGATCCACGACGTACCGTAGTAGAGCTGGGTGGATTGGCACGCACCGATCAGGCCGGGTGGGGCGACGAGTTCGACCGTCTCGCCGACCGCCTGCTCGATGCCGACTCGCCCTCACCCACCGCCAAGAAGGAGTAGTCATGCCGATCGACGACACGCTGGCGCAGTTCAGCGACTGGTCGTTCCGGTCCGCGTTCGGAGTGTTCGTTCTCGCCTCGGTGTTCCTGATGGCGCAGTTCGCGACTCGGACCGTCGCCGCCGACGACCGCAAGCGCGAGCTGGTCGCGGCCGGTGGCACCGCACGGCCCGCCGCACCCATCGCGCCGACGGTGCCCGGCCGCATCGAGCCCACTCCGTCGCGCCCGAAGTCCGAGAAGTACGGCGGCATGGGCCACGCCCTCGTCGTCCTCGGCCTGATTCTCACGGTGGCGTCGATCGTGCTGCGTGGGCTCGCGACCGACCGGTTCCCGCTGGGCAACATGTACGAGTTCGTCACCATGGCGTGCGCTGCCGCCGTCGTCACCGGGTTGATCGCGCTGCGCGGGCAACGCCACACCCAGGTGTTCGTCGTCGTCCCCGTGATGATCCTGATGTTTCTCGCGGCGACCGTGCTCTACGCGGACGCGGCGCCCGTGGTTCCCGCGCTGCGCTCCTACTGGCTGCCGATCCACGTCACCATCGTCTCGGTGGGCAGCGGCATCTTCCTGGTCGCCGGTGTGGCGTCGTTGCTGTTCCTGCTGAAGATGCGGTTCGCCGGGACCGACTCCGCCGGTACCGAGTCCGCCGGGGCTACCGGTGCGTTGGCGCGATTCGCTCGCCGTCTGCCCGCGGCGCAGACGCTCGACCGCTTGGCCTACAAGACCACCATCATCGGGTTCCCGCTGTTCGGTGCCGGCGTGATCCTCGGCGCGATCTGGGCCGAGGCGGCGTGGGGACGCTTCTGGGGCTGGGACCCCAAGGAGACGGTGTCCTTCATCGCCTGGGTGGTGTACGCCGCGTACCTGCATGCTCGCGCGACGTCCGGGTGGCGCAACACCCGTGCTGCGTGGATCAACGTGGCCGGTTTCGTGGCGATGCTGTTCAATCTGTTCATCATCAACATGGTGGTGTCGGGCCTGCACTCCTACGCCGGCCTGACCTGACGAACCGACCCGGACTCCCGCGGGGGGTGGAGCGGACCGGAGCGGCGGGGGAGGAAACCGAGTGACCGACGGACCGACTGGACAGGCCCACGAGCTGACGACGTCGCGGCTCCTGCGACCGGTGGCGCCGCCGCCGACCGCCGGGTGGCGACGCACGCTGTACGACGCCACGGGCGGCCGCGTCAACGTCGGCAACAGTGCGCGTGAGCAGCGTCGGCTCGCTCTGGAACGTCAGGTGGACAGCACGCTGCGCGGGTGTCACCGGGTGGCGGTGCTGTCCCTGAAGGGGGGCGTCGGCAAGACGACGGTGGCGGCGGCGCTGGGGTCGACGTTCGCGTCGGTACGGGGCGACCGGGTCATCGCGGTCGACGCCAATCCCGACAGCGGAACGTTGTCCACGCGGGTTCCCGTCGAGACCGACCGGACCGTACGGGATCTGCTGCAGTACACCCACTCCATCGAGTCCTACAGCGGCGTGCGCGCCTTCACGTCGCAGAACGCGCATCGACTGGAGGTGCTCGCCTCGTCGACGGACCCGACGCTGTCGGAAGCGTTCGACGCGCGAGACTACGAGAGCGTGCTGAGCGTCCTCGAACGCTTCTACAACATCGTGGTGACCGACTGCGGGACCGGACTCCTGCACAGTGCGATGCGCGGCGTCCTCCATCACGCGGACTCGATCGTGCTGGTCGCGTCGGGTTCGGTGGACGGTGCACGCAGCGCGTCGGCCACCCTCGACTGGCTGGACGCGCACGGCTACGGGCCGCTGGTGGAGCAGGCGGTCACCGTGGTGGACATGGCTCGGCCGGGAAGCAGGACGGTGGACGTGTCGAGCATCGTCGACCACTTCGGTCAGCGGTGTCGAGCCGTCCGGGTGCTGCCCTTCGACTCCCACCTCGCGGAGGGATCGGTCGTCGACCTGGAGGTTCTCGCGCCCGCGACGCGCGTCGCCCTGCTCGAGACGGCCGCTGCGGTGGCCGCAGGGTTCCCCGCGACCACCCGCTAGGGCGACGGCATCGTCCGGGTCGGTCCCAGTCGGTCCGGGTCGGTCCGGGCCGGGTCAGTCCGAGTCGGGACCGGCCTCCGGACGATCGGTGGACCGGCGACGCTCACGGGCGGCGTCACGCCCCATGCGCCACAGGAATTCGGGGTCGTCGTCCGGTCCGGTCACGCGTCCTCTGGGTGCGGCCGTCTCGGGGCCGAACGACTTCCACAGGAGCACGGCCACGACCACGAGCCCGATCAGAGCCAACACGTAGATCATCACGCACCTCCACGACCGAGGGTAGTCGCGTGACGGCCGAGTGGCATCCGCGTGAACCTCTCGAGATCCTGAGAATTCACGCCGAGGTGGAGACGAGGGTCAGGCGTGCGCCTCGGTGGTGAGCGAGGTCAGCAGGTTCATGACCTCGGACTCGCGAAAACGGCGGTGGCCACCCGGGGTGCGCAGCGAGCCGAGGCGGCCGGCGTGCGCCCACCGCGTGACGGTCTTGGGATCGACGTGGAAGAGCGCCGCCACCTGGCCGGGGGTCAGCAGGTTCTCCTGGGTGGGGAAGTAGGCCGGTGCGCTCATCGTGGTCGCTCCTTCGTGCGTCGCGTGCCGCGGGCGTCGTGCCCGTGGTGTCGACGCCATGGTGACACCGGAACCCCCGGGTACTCGACTGTTCTCGTGTTGGTAAAGGGGAGGTAATAGACAAATCGGATCACTCGGGCACCCGGGTGCGACCGGTAATCTGGGTCCATGACCGCGCCCGAACAGCCCGAATCGTCACCCCCCGCCGCGGGATCGCCGAAGAGCCGCCTGGCCCGTGACCTGGCCCTGTACACCGTCGCCCGGCTCGGACTCGTCGCGGTGGTGACGGCCGTGATTCTCGGCGTGGCCGCCCTCGTCGGCGTCGATTTCCCGCTCATCGTGGCGCTCGTGTTCGCGCTCGTGGTCGCGTTCCCGCTCTCGCTGGTCCTGTTCAAGAACCTGCGCCGCAAGGTCAATCTCGACATCGCCGCCGTCGACGACGACCGTCGTCGGGCTCGCGCCGATCTCCACGCTCGGCTCCGGGGCGAGCAGGGCTGATCGCCGCCGCTCGCCTCGGCGTCCTGCGCCTGTCAGAACGGCGGTGGTGTGTCCTCGGCTTTGGGTGGGGCGACGCCGTTGAGGTTGTTGCGGAGTCGGTTGCGGTTGCGTTCCTGGCGTCGGCGGGCGTGTTTCTGCTCGGTGCGTGGGGCGGGGCGAGTGGGTTCTGATTCGCCCGATGTCGATGGCTTTTTCTTGCCGGCGCCGGGTGGGTCGCCGAAGACGATCATGTCGAGTCCGGGGTGGGTGTCGTGGCCGGTGTAGGCGGGTCCGAGGACGGTGCGGCCCTCCGGGATGGTGAATGTCCGGATGATGCGGCCGGGGTGGTCGGGGTCGGGGTATTGGTCGTCGACGAAGTCGCCGAACGTTTTCAGTAGGTGGTGGAATCGGCATTTCGCGCCGAGCCCGGTCGCGGTGGTTTGCCCGCCTCGCTCGGGGTTGTGGTGGTCGTATTCGGTGATGTGGTCGAGGTCGCCGTCCCACGCGGGTCGGGTGCAGCCGGGCCAGGTGCAGTACTGGTCTCGGGCGCGGATGTAGGTGTTCAGTGCCGCGGAGGGTCGGTAGGGGTCGGCGGGTTGGGTGGCCGGGAGTGGGGTGTCGGTGCCGTCGCCGAGGGGGCGGATGAGGGTGGCAGGGTCGGCGGCGAGGTCGCGGACGTGGGCGCCGGAGACGATGCCGAGTCCGGCGATGTAGCCGACACCGTCCACCAGTTCGGGCTCGACGTCCGGAGCCTCGACCGCTGCAGCCTCGACCGCATCCTCATCCGTCGCCGCTTCGGCCGGAACGCCCTCGACCGCAGCCTCGTCGGTCGAGATTGTTTCGGCGGCAACGCTATCGGCTGACTGCTCCTCGACCACGACCTGATCGGCCGAGACTCCCACTGCGGCAGTCGCGGTCGTGTCCACGTCTCGAGTCAGTGACTGCGCTGCCGGCGGCGCAACCTCGGCGGCGGTGTTCGTGCCAGCGGTGGTGTCGTTCGCAGCGGCGGGGACGGGTCCGGTGAGGGTGGTGGTGTCGGTGACCACATGGATGACGATGCGTGCTGCGTTCGCTGCGACCTCGTCCGCATCGACCACGGTGAAGGCACAGTCGGGGCGGGCGCAGTCGCACCCGAACGGGGCGTGCTCGACGAGGGCGAACAGCGCATCCGATGCCCGTGCTGTTTTGGTGCGGCTGTCGTGTCGGCATACTTGGGCGGCGAGGCGTTCGACGACGCGGGCGACGATGGCAGCCTGTTCGGCGGACATCGTCGCTCCCACGGTCGCCATCCCGTCGAGTCCGGCTTCGGTGAAGAAGCACCGCCCCTTCAGCGCGTCGTCGCGGCGTTCGCGGACGGCGTCGGGGTCGCGGCGGTAGACCATCTGATCGCACAGATCCCGCACCCGACCCGTGGACCACGACCCCGGCTTACGCAGGGCGGCGGCGATGTCGGCGTCCACCAGTCCCTGATACGACCGGCCGTGGATCAACTCCGTGCGGGAGACGATGGTGCGGATGTAACTGGGCGAGACCACCCCGTCCCGCAGGCACTCGAACACCCGCGGGAGACGATCCCGGAGGGCGACGGCGTTGTCGAGGATCCGTTCGGCGACGTACTGGGAGACCGACAGGGCGGTGGCGATGCGGGCGGCGCACTGGGCGAACGCATCGACCGCCCGTTCGTCCCGGTCCTCCTCGGCGAGCACCAGGTCGGTGTGCAGGGCAGCGACATGCTGATAGCGACGCCACTCCAGGTACGCCGCCCCTGCAGCGAGGTCGGCCAGGGCGTCGAGGTGCCCATCGACGGGGAGGTCGAACGAGACGGGCAGGCCCATCGCGGCATGGTCACGCGCAGCCCAGGCAACGCCCCCCACCTGCGCGGAGTTCACCGCGCCGACCCCCCGATCGCTCATGTGTTCGATTGTACCGAGACCCACCGACACGATCCATGACACGCACGCACGAACTACTCCGCGTCCGCCGCCCGCGCCCGCAGCGCCCGGGCGAGATGGTCGCGCTGCTCGATCACCTGCCGTCGCAACGCGGCGGGGGAATCGGGGTGCTCGCTCAGCCATCGATCGGCGTCGTCGGTGCTCTCGGCCTGCGGGAACAGGCCGACCACCAGTCGCCGCGCGATCTCGATGGTGCGCTCCCGCCAGACGTCGTCGAGCATGGCGTAGTACCGCCCGTCGTACCCCTCGGTGCGCGCCCGCTCACCGGCGGTGAAGCCGCGGACGAGCGCGCCGACCTTCTCGTTGCTCGGCGACTCCTCCGTCAGTGCGGTCCACACCCGCGCTGCGGCGTCGGGGAGCGCGGCCGTGGCGGCGGTGTGCGCCACCTCGCCGGCTCCGGTGCGGTCGGTGCTCAGGACGTCGTCCAGTTCGGCCGTCGTGGCGTCACCGCGCGCGGCAAGGGCGAACCACAGGGCCCACCGCTGCTCGGCGTCCAGCGCGATGCCGTCGATCCGCGTCCGACCGGTCAGCAGATCCCGCACACGGTCCGTCCGATCGACGTGCACGACCGCGGCCGACCACGCCCGAAACCACTCGAGCTGGTGGTCCGATCCTGCCTCCGCGCCGAGCAACTGCTCGTACGCGGTGTCCGCCCACACCGCCCGCGCCCGATCGCGGTCCGCGACATACCGCTCGACGGCCACGGCAGTGTCCGCCAGGACGGATCCCAGGATGCCTTCGTGCGGCTCGCTCGGCACGAACCGGCACGCGAGGTCGACGAAGCGCGACGCCGGGTACTCCGCGTCGCGGGTGGCGTTCCAGACGGCGGACCAGATCAGGCTGCGCCGCAGGTCGTCGGGAACGCGATCGAGCGAGGTCTCGACGACGGCCAGCGACGCGTCGTCGAGCCGCATCTTCGCGTACGTGTGGTCGCCGTCGTTGAGCAGCACCACGGTGCCGTCGACGGCGCGGGTGAGGTCGACGGGCGTCTCGGCGCCGGCCAGGTGCACCTCCTGCGGCGCGCGGTCGACCAGGTCGCCGTCGGCGTCCGGCGTCAGCACGGCCACGTCGAGACGTTGCGGCCGCGGGTCCGTCTGCACGATCACGCCGCGGGCGCGGTCCACCGTCAGCGTGCTCGGCCCGGTCGTCTGCAGCCAGGCGTCCGCCCACGGCCCGAGATCGCGCAGCGAGCTGTCCTGCAGTGCCGCGAGCAGGTCGGCCAGTGTGGTGTTGCCGTAGGCATGGCGACGGAAGTACAGGCGGGCACCGCCCAGGAAGTCGTCCTCCCCGACGAACGCGGCGAGCTGTTTGAGGACGCTCGCGCCCTTCGCGTACGTGATGCCGTCGAAGTTCAGCTTGGCCGCGTCGAGGTCGACGATGTCGGCGACGATCGGATGCGTCGTGGGCAGCTGGTCCTGCGAGTACGCCCACGCCTTGCGGCGCTGGGCGAACGCGACCCACGCGTCGGTGAACTCGGTGGCGGCGACGGAGGCGTACGACCCCATGTAGTCGGCGAACGACTCCTTGAGCCACAGGTCGTCCCACCACTGCATGGTCACCAGATCGCCGAACCACATGTGCGCCATCTCGTGCAGGATCGTGTTGGCGCGGCGGGCGTACTGCGACCGGGTGGCGGGGCTGCGGAAGACGTAGGACTCGGTGAAGGTGACGCACCCGGGGTTCTCCATGGCGCCCAGGTTGTACTCCGGGACGAACACCTGGTCGTACTTGCCGAAGGGGTACTCGTAGTCGAAGACGTCGTGGAAGAAGTCGAGTCCCGCTCGCGTCACGTCCAGGACGGCCTCCGCATCGAGGAACGGCGCCAACGACTTCCGGCAGTGCACCCCGAGATCGATGACGAGATCGTGCTGCACGGACCGGCCCTCGACGCGGTGGTACGGCCCGGCGACGACGGCGGTGATGTACGTCGAGATCGGCCGCGTCGGCGCGAAGACGCGGGTGTCGCCGTCCGTCCGGTCGAGGCGCTCGTTCGACAGCACCAGCCACTCGGCCGGGGCGGTGACGCGGAACGTGAACGGCGCCTTGAGGTTCGGCTGCTCGAAGCACGGGAACACCCGACGCGCGTCGGCCGGCTCGTACTGGGTGTACAGGTAGGTCTCGCCGTCCGCGGGATCGACGAATCGGTGCAGACCCTCGCCCGTGCGGCTGTAGCGGCCGCGCGCGTGAACGCGCACCGTGCTCGCGCCGGTGAGGCCGCGCAGGGCGATGCGGGCGCCGTCGTACTCGACCTCCGTTTCGCGTCTGTCGATCTCCACGCGGTCGACGCCCGCGCCGAGGAAGTCGAGCCACGTCTCGGGTGACGACGCCGCGAGCTCGATCGTGGCGACGACGCCGAACTCCGGCTCGGTGCGTGCCCCGCTCAGATCGAGGGCGACGTCGTACGCCGAGACGGTGACGACGCGGGCGCGGTGTGCGGTCTCGGACCGGGTGAGGTTGGCGGTGCTCATCCCCTCATGGAAGCACCCCGAACTCAGCGCCGTCGGTCCGGCACCAGCCCGCCGAGCACCCAGTTCACGATCGAGATCAGCAGCGCGCCCCAGAAGGCCGCGCCGAACCCGTCGACGGTGAGGCCGTACCCGGTGACGTCGGTGACGGCCGCGGTCAGCATGAGCATCAGCGCGTTGATCACCAGGAGGAACAATCCGAGGCTCAGCACGATCAGCGGGAGCGACAGCAGCTGGATCACCGGCTTGACGACGGCGTTGACCAGCGTGAACACGGCGGCGATGCCGAGCAGTACCACCAGATCCCAGCCCTGGCCGCGGCCGGAACTCGCGACGGCGATCCCGTCGATCCAGGCGGCGGCGAGCCAGACGGCGAATGCGGTGACGACGAGGCGGAGCAACAACACCATGGCAGCCATGGTGTCATCTCCGGCCACCGCCGCGGCGGCTCAGCCGAGGACCAGGCCGACCGCCGTCGCGACGGACCACACCAACATGGCCAGGCCGGTGTCCCGGAGGGCGGGGATCAACGCCAGCCCGTGGGCCCGCGCCCGCACCGGAGCGTTGGCCTTCCACGCGAGCGGGAACGCGATGAGTCCGAGCAGCGACCACGGAGTCTGCAGGACGAGCGCGACGCTCACCACGAACGGCACCGCGAGCAGCGCGGCGTGCAGTCCCCGGCTGCGCGGATCACCGAGGCGAACGGCGAGGGTGACCTTCCCCGACTCGGTGTCCGAGGGGATGTCGCGAATGTTGTTGGCCACCAGCACGGCGCTGGAGAACGAGCCCACGGCGATCGCGCAGGCGAGGCCGGTGAGGTCGATCCGATCGGTCAGGACGAACTGCGTGCCGCACACCGCGACGAGCCCGAAGAACACGAACACCGCGATCTCGCCGAACCCGCTGTAGCCGTACGGTTTCGCACCCCCGGTGTAGAACCACGCGCCCGCGATGCAGACGGCGCCGACCACGACGAGCCACCATGCCGTCGTCACCGCCAGCACCAGCCCCGCGACGGCGGCGATCGCGAAGCAGACCACCGCGGCCGTGCGCACCGACCCGGGCGAGGCCGCGCCGGATCCGACCAGTCGCAACGGGCCGACGCGATCGTCGTCGGTGCCGCGGATGCCGTCGGAGTAGTCGTTGGAGTAGTTCACCCCGACGATCAGAGCGAGGGCGACCAGCAGGGCGACCGGGGCCTTCCACCAGGTGACGGTCGTGTCGGCCATGGCGGCCGCAGCGCCTACTGCCACCACCACGGGCGCGATCGCGTTCGGCAGCGTGCGCGGCCTCGCCCCCTCGATCCACTGCGTTGCTGTCGCCATGGTGCGCATCATCCCTCACGGCCGGTACCCGGGCGCGTCCCGGTACGGACGGCGGGCCGAAGGCGACCGTGGCCGACCGGCCGCCGAATGCGACTGTGCGGTCGGTGTTGTCGGCCGGGGACGTGAACACTTACGATGTACGGGCGCTCTCCGGAGGAGAGTTACTCACGGCCTGTGTCCGTCGGCCGTGAACGTGGCGTCATCCCCTGCGGGACCGGTGTCCGGTTCGCCGACACGCGTTCTCGCCGTCACGATCAGGATTCACCATGCGCAATCTGCCGTCTGTCGCCGATGTGGTCGCCACCATGCCGCCGGCCGAGATCGACGGGGCCATCCGCGCCCTCACCGTCCGTCAGCGCGCGCTGCTGCTCGACGGTGATCTGCCGTCGGTCTGGGCCGTCACCGAGGACCTCGAGCGCTGCTTCGCCGCACTCAGTGCAAGGGCCGGGGATAGCCGCGGTCGGTGACCGGGACCGGGTCCGGTTCGTCGGAGAGGCCGGTCGGTTGGAACTCCACCAGGATGAAGCGCTGACCGGGGACGCGCGTCGCCCGGAGATCGACCACCACCCAGCCCCCGCCGCGGCGTCGCAGGCGGACGTCCGGAATCAGTGTGCTGTTGTCGACCCAGCTGTCCATCACGCGGTACTGCTCGACCAGCCGCAGCACGTCGTCGGGGTGCGGGGTGTCCCGGCGATCCGCCTCGCCCTTCCACTGCACGCCCTCGACGGGCTCGGTCAGCCACCGCACCACCCGGACCGCCGTCACGTCCACCAGCGCGATGGACGTCGGGTTCGACCGGGTCAGCGAGCGCAGAGCCAACGCCTCGACGGACGGCCCCTGGCTCGAGAGCTGGTCCGGCCGTAGTTCCACGGCCAGGCCGCGGGAGACGACGTCGATCTCGCCGTCGACCTCGACGCGCGCGGTCCGCACGATGTTGCGCAGCGGCAGCGGTCCCGATTCCGTCCGCGCGGCGACGGTCCCGTCCCAGCGATCGCCGTCCCGCGCGTCGATCAGCGCGGTCAACAGATACATCCCGGACTCGGCGTCGTCGATCGCCTCGAACAGACCCGGGGCCGTGCCGGTGAGGCGCCCGCGGTCGGCCTCTCGGAGGAACATGCTCATCACGGGCGTGAAACGGAAGACCCGGTCGACCGCCGACCATTCGTAGGCGGCGGCCCGTGGCGGCGGTGTCGACGGCGCACTGCCCGCGGGACCGACGTGCACCAGCACCCCGTGGACCGCTCCGCTGGGCCCGCACACCGGGATCAGGCGCAGGTCCACGCCTCCGTCGCGCACGGGGACGGTCTCGGTGCGTTCTCGACCGTCGGCGACGACCCGTCCCACGAGAATGCGGGCCGCGTCGGCGACGCGCTTCGGCCGCAGAGCCCGCTGCAGGGACGTCCAGTCCTTCGGCAGTCCGTCCCGGACCACGACGGCGGCATCGCGGGTGTCCCCGGTCCGAGCGAGGGTCTCCACCACCATCCACCCGGTGGCCGGCGTCGAATGCTCGGCGGGATCGCGCGAGTCGTGCGCTGCTGTCATGTCGACCGCCTCCGAGAACGTGCTCCGTGGCCCGGGTGGATCGCGCCCCGTGGCACGGGTGAAATGGCGCCCCGTTACACGGGTGAAACCGCACTGTACCCATCGGCACCGACATCGCAGTCGTCCGTGGCGGGTCGCTCCCACCTGCTGTCATCCGTTCGGACGACACCATCGGTCGACCGCCGCCGTCACCGCGCCTCGTCGATCACCCGTCGCAACGCCGCAGCACGATCGACCTTTCCGGGGCCCCGCACCGGCAGCGCAGCCGTCCGCACGACGACGCGCGGCACGGCCTCGCGGCCCAGCTCGCTCGCCACGTGCTCGCGGATGGCGTCGTCGGTCACCGTCGCCCCGGCGTCGAGGACCACCAGGGCTGCCACGCGCGCGCCCAGCCGCTCGTCCGGCACACCCACCACGACGCATTCCGCCACCCCGGGCACCGCCGTCACGACGTCCTCCACCACCCGCGGAACGACGGTCAGCCCGGCCGTGGAGATGGCGTCGTCGACCCGGCCGAGGATGCGGAGACGCCCGTCCTCGCCGATGCGCCCGACGTCGTCGGTCCGGAACCAACCGGGCTCGGCGAACGCGGGATGGTCGGGCATGCCGCGGTACCCCGCTGCCAGTGTCGGTCCGCCGAGCGACACGCGGCCGTCGTCACCGAGGCGCAGCCGACCGTCGTCGCCGAGGCGCAGCCGACCCTCATCACCGAGGCGCAGTCGCACCCCGTCGAGGGGGACGCCGTCGTAGACGCAGCCGCCGCAGGTCTCGGACATCCCGTACGTGCGCACGACGGGGATCGCGGCCGCCGTCGCCCGCGCCAGCAGCGGGGCGGGGGTGGCGGCGCCGCCGAGGAGGACTGCGTCGAGGGAGGCCAGGGCGGCGGTGGCGTCTGGGTCCGCCAACGCCTTGACCAGCTGGGTGGGCACCAGCGAGGTGTACCGGCGCGGACCGCTCATCGCCGCGACCGCGGCGGGCAGGGCGGTGGGATCGAACCCGTCGCGGACGTCGAGCACCACCGGCTCGGTCCCGGCGGCCACCGATCGGAGCAGCACCTGCATGCCCGCGACGTGGTGGGCGGGAAGGGCCAGCAGCCAGGTCCCGACGCCGCCGAGTCGGGAGTGCGTCGCCGCGGCGCTCGCCCGCAGCGCGGCGGCGGTGAGGAGCGCGCCCTTGGGCACCCCGGTGGATCCGGAGGTGGCGAGGACCAGGACCGCGTCGTGCTCGATCGGGGTGCCGGGCGCCAGGGTGCCGGTGAGGCGCTCGATCTCACGCGGGTCGTCGGCGGGCACGGGCAGCGCCGGGGGCGCCTGGCCGTCGAGCACGCGGGCCAGGTGGGGGAGCAGTGCGGCGGCCTCGGGGCCGGCGGGAATCCGCAGGACCTCGAGGTCACTCGCCACGGGAGTCCTTGCGCTGCGGGTGGTTCGGCGGGACCTCGACCAACACGATGCGGGTGCCGTCCGGGTCCGCGATCCACATCTCGATCAGTCCCCAGGTCTCGGTCCGGGGTTCGCGCACGACCGCCACACCGGCCTCGACGAGCTCGGCGCGTGCGGCGTGGACGTCCCGCACCTGGAGCAGGATGGTGGCGCTCGACCCGGCGTCCGGCTCGCCGTGGCCCGCGACCTCGATCAGCGCCTGCCCGGCGAAGAACACCGTTCCGCCCGGATACTCGCGAAAGATGCCGAGGCCCAGACGATCTCGATAGAACGCCGTCGTGACGTCGGGATCGCGTGGGCGCAGGATCGTGCGGCTCGCCAGGACGTCCATCGCGTCAGAAGTACCAGGGGTAGGGCGACCAGTCGGGGTCGCGCTTCTCGAGGAACGAGTCCCGGCCCTCCACGGCCTCGTCGGTCATGTAGGCCAGACGGGTCGCCTCGCCGGCGAACAGTTGCTGGCCGACCAGTCCGTCGTCCTGCAGGTTGAACGCGTACTTCAGCATGCGTTGCGCCTGAGGCGATTTGCCGTTGATGGTGCGGGCCCACTCGATCGCCACCGTCTCCAGCTCGGCGTGGTCGACGACCTTGTTCACCGCGCCCATCCGGTGCATGTCCTCGGCGCTGTAGGTGTCACCGAGGAAGAAGATCTCGCGAGCGAACTTCTGTCCCACCATCTTCGCCAGGTAGGCGCTGCCGTACCCGCCGTCGAAACTGCCCACGTCCGCATCGGTCTGCTTGAAGCGAGCGTGCTCGCGGCTGGCGAGCGTCAGGTCGCACACCACGTGCAGGCTGTGGCCGCCGCCGGCCGCCCACCCGTTGACCAGGCAGAGGACCACCTTCGGCATGGTGCGGATCAACCGCTGCACCTCGAGGATGTGCAGGCGACCGGCGCGCGCCTTGTCCACCGTCTCCGCGGTCTCACCGCTCGCGTACTGGTACCCCGAGCGGCCGCGGATGCGCTGGTCTCCACCGGAGCAGAAGGCCCACCCGCCGTCCTTGGGGCTGGGTCCGTTGCCGGTGAGCAGGACCGCACCGACGTCGGAGGTCATGCGGGCGTGATCGAGCGTGCGGTACAGCTCGTCCACCGTGCCGGGCCGGAACGCGTTGCGCACCTCGGGGCGATCGAACGCGATGCGCACGGTGCCGTCGGTCACGTGGCGGTGGTAGGTGATGTCGGTCAGGTCCTCGAACCCGGGCACGACGGTCCACTGATCGGGCTGGAACGGGGAGCGCGTCTCGGTCACGCCCCAACCCTACGACCCGGCGCCCGCGCCGGTCCCCACCCTACGACTCGGGCCGGTGAGTGCAGCGTTACCGTCGGGCGATGAGCGACACGCCGCACGGCGGCTTCCCGAGGTTCACGCCCGCGCATCCGCCCGCCGACTTCGGGCGCCTGCTCGAGGCGTTGCGCACCATCCAGGACCTCGCCGTCTCGACCGACCTCCCCGAGGAGCAGCTGGCGGCCGCCGCGGACCAGGCGGAGAAGCTCGCCGCCGCGATGGCGCCGTACGTGGTGCCGGAGGGCGCCTCCCCGGCCGGCCGGTCGCTCGAGCTGCCGGGCCGGGGGAGTCTGCTGCTCCTGCCCTGGACCATCGAGAAATACGGCCCCGACGGTGTGCAGTCCACGGGTGTGTTCCGTCGCTACCACCTCGGGGGCAACGCGGCCGCGCACGGCGGCACCCTGCCGCTGCTGTTCGACGATCTCTTCGGGCTGATCCAGCACGCCTACGGCCGCCCCCGCAGCCGCACGGCCTTCCTGCACATCGACTACCGCGCGGTCACGCCGCTCGACCGGCAGTTGCGGGTGAGCGGGCACGTCACCAAGGTCGAGGGACGCAAGGCGTTCATCGAGGCGGTGCTGACCGACCTCGACGGGACGGTCCTCGCCGAGTGCCACTCCCTCATGGTGTCGCTGCTGCCCGGCCAGCCCTGATGCGCCCGGCCGACCTCCTCGCGTCCGCGCACGTCGTCGCCCTGCCGATGCGCACCCGATTCCGGGGCATCACCGTGCGGGAGGCGATGGTGTTCGAGGGCCCGGCCGGGTGGGGCGAGTTCGCCGCCTTCCCCGAGTACGACGACGCCGAGGCCGCCCTGTGGCTCGCCGCCGGTCTCGAGGCGGCCACCCTCGGTCCGCCCGACCGCGTCCGGGAGTGGGTCGACGTCAACGCCACCGTGCCCGCCGTACCGGCGGCCGACGTCCCCGACGTCCTCGCCCGCTTTCCCGGTGCCCGCACCGCCAAGGTGAAGGTCGCCGAGCGGGGGCAGAGCCTCGCCGACGACGTCGCACGCGTCGAGGCGGTCCGCGCCCTCGTCCCCACCGTGCGGGTGGACGCCAACGGTGGCTGGACCGTCGACGAGGCCGAGCGGGCGCTGCACGCCCTCACCGAGACGGGCGACCTCGAGTACGCCGAACAACCCTGCGCGAGCGTCGAGGACCTGGCCGAGGTGCGACGTCGGGTGCCGGGCGTCGCCGTCGCCGCCGACGAGTCGATCCGCCGGGCCGACGACCCGCTGCGCGTCGTGCGGGCGGGCGCCGCCGACGTCGCCGTGGTCAAGGTGCCGCCGCTGGGCGGGATGCGGGCAGTCGTGGCGCTCGCGGACCGACTGGCCGAGTACGGCGTACCGGTGGTCGTCTCGAGTGCGCTCGACACCGCCGTGGGGATGAGCGCCGGTCTCGCCGCCGCCGCTGCGCTGCAGTCCACCGCCGCGTGCGGGTTGGCCACCGGCGCGCTGTTCACCGCCGACCTGGCCCCGCCGCGGGAGCTGGTCGACGGCCGATTGTGCGCCGACACAATCGTTCCCGACTCCGCTGCGCTCACCGCACTGGCCGCGCCCGAGGACCGCCGACGCTGGTGGATCGCCCGCGCCGAACGGTGCCTCCGGCTGTTGTAGGGTCGCCGCCGTCCCCAGAACCGCCGTTCCCGATCGACCCGAAAGGTTCCCTCGTGGCTTCCCTCCAGACCACCCTGCTCGACGAGTCCGTCGCCCCCGCCGTCCGTGCCGACGTCGCGGCGCTGATCGACGCGGAGGTGTCCGGCAAGAAGGGCGCGTCCGGCCTCGCCGTCAAGGGCGGGTACGGCGCCGTGAAGAAGGTCGGCCCCGGGATCATCGACGACGCCGTCGCGAAGCTGTGGCCGAGCTTCGTCGCGAAGCTGGACCCGTTCTGGCAGGAGTACACCGCCGCCGGATCGTCCGGGCGATTCGGCGACCACCTCGTCGGCCGCGGTGACGCCGTGTCCGACGCGCTGCTGTCGGTCACCGACGAGCGCGTCGCGGGCACCAGCAGGAAGGCGATCGAGAAGGTCTACTCGTCCCTGCGGCCGTCGGCGAAGAAGCACGTCACCGAGGCGCTCCCGCGCGTGGGCGAGCTGGTCCAGAAGTACGCCTGAGCAGCCTCACTCGCCGCGCTGTCGCCGCCGCGTGAACAGCGGCACGATGAGCAGCATCAGGAACACCCTCAGCACCTGCGCGGCGACGACGAACGTCACGTTCACGTCGCTGGCCGCGGCGAGCGCCAGCACGGCGTAGATGCCGCCCGGGGTGGTGGCGAGATAGGCCTCGTACGGGGTGACGGACGTCGTCTCCACCAGGACGAGGCCGAGCAACGCGCATCCGACGGCGATGGCGACGATCAACAGCGTGGCCCACGGGAGGATGCGGCCGATCGAGCGGAACGACTCGACGGTGAAGCGCAGACCCGCCTGCCAGCCGATCACGATGTACACGGCCGCGAGCAGCAGGGTCGGTACCTCCGCACCGCCGGTCCACCCGACCAGATCGGCCACGGTGGCCACGATCAGGGGACCGAGCAGTGCCGGCGCGGGCAGGCGGATCAGCCGCGCCAGGGGCACGCCGACGCCCAGGCACCCGAGGATGAAGACGGCGTCCACCCACAGCGGCGCTCCCGACGTCTCGGGCCCGCCGCTGCGACCGGTGTCGGCGTGGAACACCACCGTGGCGACGAACGGCAGGGACGCCGTCACCAGCAGCACCCGCAGGTACTGCACCACCGCGACCACCCGCTCGTCGCCGCCCAGGTCGCGCGCGATGGCCACCATGCCGGACGCCCCGCCCGCCACGAGAGCCAGCGCCCCCGTCGTCGCCGACAGGTCGCGGTGCAGGCCGAGCGCGGCGCCGGCGCCGATGGACAGCAGCAGGGTGCCGAGCGAGACCAGCACCACGGGAACCCAGTCCGACCCGAGCGAGGCCAGGGTGTCCCGGTCGAGCAGCGTGCCGATCTCCACGCCCAGCACCGCCTGCGCGGCCTGGCTCGCCCGGCTCGGGACCTTGGTGGGGCCGACCCGCGCCAGGGCGAACACCGTCGCGACGGCGAGTCCGACGAACAGCGCCGCCGAGGGGACGCCCACCCGCTCGGCGAGAACCGTCAGCACGACCGTGACGAGCGTGAGGGCGACCCACCTCCCGGCGAGCGCCGGGGAGAACCTCATCGCGGCGTCGTCGGCCGATCGATGGTCCGCACCGCCGGCGGCAGTCCCCACTCGTTACGGCCCAGACGACTCAGCGGAGCGAGGGAGTCGAACGCGGGCAGGTCGTCGTCGGCGAGGTGCTCGGCCTGCACCGTGATCATGGTGACGTCGCCCATGACGACGAAGGCGTTGCCCACCTCGACCACCCGGTTCAGCGTCGCCTCGATGGACACCGGCGACTGCGCGACGCGCGGTGGACGCACCGTCTCGCTCGGTTCCTCCGCGAGCCCCACGGCGGAGAACTCGCTGATCGAGGACTCGTAGTTCGCCGACGTCGCGTTGACCTCCTCGAACAACGCCTCCGTCGCGAGGTTGATCACGAATTCGCCCGTCGCCTCGATGTTGCGGAGGCTGTCCTTGCGGCCGATGGAGGTGAACTGCACCACCGGCGGAACGGAGCTGGCCACGGTGAAGAAGCTGTACGGAGCGAGGTTCGGCACACCGTCCGCCGAGATCGTCGACACCCAGGCGATCGGGCGGGGGACGACGGTCGAGGTCAGCAGCTTGTAGTAGGTGGTCTCGTCCACGGTCTGCGGGGTGAAGGTTCGGCGCACGTTAACGATGGTGCCATTCTCCCGGCGGTGTGCCTGCTGCCGTGTGTCACCCTGGATCGGTGAACCCGTCCACTGCCCAGGCCACCGTCGTCGTCGACGAGTTGATCCGTGGCGGCGTCCGTGACGTCGTCCTGTGCCCCGGGTCCCGCAACGCCCCGCTGGCGTTCGCGCTCGAAGCGGCCGATCGTGCCGGTCGGGTCCGACTCCACCTGCGGATCGACGAGCGCACGGCCGGCTTCCTGGCCATCGGGCTCGCGATCTCGGCCGGTCACCCGGTGCCGGTGGTGATGACGTCGGGCACCGCCGTCGCCAACCTCGGGCCCGCGGTGCTCGAGGCGAACTACGCTCGCGTGCCACTCGTGGTCCTCAGCGCCAACCGGCCCTACGAGATGCTCGGCACCGGCGCCAACCAGACCATCGAACAGCTCGGGCTGTTCGACGTCCAGGTGCGGGCGACCATCAGCCTCGGCCTGGCCGAGGAGGGGGACCGCAACAGTCAGTGGCGCTCCGCCGTGTGTCGCGTGCTCGCGGCCGCGCGCGGCACCCGCTCCGGCAACGCCGGTCCCGTGCACTTCGACATCCCGCTGCGCGAACCTCTGGTGCCCGATCTCTCCGACACCACCCCGGCCCCGGCGGGTCGCCCCGACGGCGCCGCCTGGACCACCACGCAGTACGCCAGCCTCGACGTTCCGGTCGACCTCGACCTCACGCCCGACACCGTGGTGATCTCCGGCCACGGCGCCGCGTACCGCCCCGAGCTGGCGCACCTGCCGACCGTGGCCGAGCCGACGGCTCCGCTGCACGGCCCGGCCGTGAACCCCCTCGCCTTGCCGGCTCTCGCGCCGCGCCAGGCGGTCATCACCGGCCGCCCCACGCTGCACCGCCCCGTGTCCGCGTTGCTCGCGAATCCCGACGTCGACGTCGTCGCCCTCACCACCGGACCGCGCTGGCCCGACGTGTCCGGCAACGTCGTCGCCACCGGCACCCGCGCCGTCGTCACCGGCGCGCCGTCGCAGGCGTGGCTCCGCCGCTGCGCCGACGCCTCCGCGGCGGCCGACGAGGCCGTCCGGACCACCCTCGACCGCGCCGACTCGGTGACCGGCCTGCACGTCGCGGCAGCCGTGTCGTCGGCCCGACGCCCGGGTGACCTGGTGCTGCTCGGCGCCTCGAACCCGGTCCGCGACATGGCGCTCGTCGGCTACCCCGCCGACGACGTGCGGGTGATCTCCAACCGCGGCGTCGCCGGCATCGACGGCACCGTCTCCACCGCGGTCGGCGCCGCGCTGGCCCACGACGGCCGCACCATCGCGCTGATGGGCGACCTCACGTTCCTGCACGACGCGTCGGGCCTGCTCATCGGGCCCGGTGAGCCGCGCCCGCGCGACCTGACGATCGTCGTCGCCAACGACGACGGCGGCGGCATCTTCGAACTGCTCGAACAGGGCGACCCGCAGTACGCGGGGGTGTTCGAGCGCGTGTTCGGCACCCCGCACGGGATGGACCTCGCGGCTCTCTGCGCGGCTTATCGCATCCCGCACCGCCGGGTGGACACCGACGAGCTGGCCAAGGCTCTCACCGGGCACGCCGACGGCATGCGGGTGTTCGAGGTGACCACCGATCGCTCCGGGCTCCGTGACCTGCACGCCCACATCCGGAGCGCGATCGGCTAGCTCTTCTGCGCCAGGTACTCCCGCGCCTGCTTCGACTCGGTGTGCACCAGTTTGCCGATCATGTCCACGATCAGGCCCTCGATCTTGCCGCCCACCAGCGGCACCTTGACCTCGGCGGTGCCGTTCAGCGTGAGGCGGGTGCCCGCGCCGTGCGGGGCCAGGACGAACACGCCCCGGACCTTCGACGGCAGGCCCGTGGAGCCGCCTTCCAGCGTGCCGCCCGCGCGGCCGTTCTCGAGCGGACCCCACGTGTCCTTGCGGGTGATCGTCAGACCGCCACGCACGACCTTCTGCACCACACCGGGGAGCACCTGCGCGCCGACGTTCTCGCTCATGGTCACCTCGATGCCGCCGTCGTCACGCCGGGTGACGGACACCTCGGCGCGATCTCCGGCGTCCTGCCGCCGCTTCTCCCACAGGTCGTCGTCGGTCAGCGCGGCGTGCGCCTGCTCCAGTGTCACGTCGAAGTCTTCGGTGAACTCGAATTTCCGCCCCATGCGTCGGAAGGGTACCCGGCGTCGCACCGCCCGACCTGTCCGTGCGCCGGGGTGGTGACGTGCCACTACGCTGACGCCCGTGACGAGCGAGACGGTGGGTGCGACGGGGCCGGTGGGTGCCCGACGACGACGCCCCCTCGCCGTCACCGTCCTGACGGTCCTCGCCACCGCGATCTCGGTGCTGGCCGTTCTGCTGGTGCTCGCCGCGTGGCGCAACGACCACACCATCTCCTCCGACGAGGGGGTCGCGACGGCCGAGGTGCTCTCGGCCGGTCGGCTGCGGTCCGCGGTCAGCTTCGTCACCCCGGACGGCGAGATGCACAATCCCCGTCTCGGCGTGCTCTACCCGACGAACCTGGTGGCCGGGCAGCGCATCGACGTCGAGTACGCGCGGTCCGAACCGGACCTGGTGCGAGTGGCGGGCCGGGACGCGTCCGTGGCGGTGATCCCGGCGCTGTCGGTCGTCGTGGTCACCTGGGCGATCGCGGGGCCGCTGATCCTGGTCCTCCGGCGGCGCGCTCGGCAGGTCTGAGGAGGACGCCCTAATTCCGGGCAGGATTCGCCTTCCGTTCGCCGGTACGTCACGGTCGCTCTGCCGACCCGTCGTCCCGGCGCGGGACCGTCGGGATCGTGCGCATTGCCGTGATCGCCGAATCGTTCCTGCCCCACGTCAACGGTGTCACCAACTCGATCCTGCGCGTCCTCGAGCATGCCGACGCCGCCGGCCACGACGCGCTCGTCGTCGCCCCGGACACCCCCGCCGGAGTCGCTCCGGCGGCCACGGAGCACGACGGCGTGCCCGTCGTCCGCGTGCCGTCGGTCATGGTCCCCAAGGTCAGTTCGCTGCCCGTGGGCGTGCCGACCCCGGCGCTGCTCACCACCCTGCGGACCTTCGCTCCCGACGTCGTCCATCTCGCGTCGCCGTTCTCCCTCGGTGCGGGCGGCGTCGCCGCGGCCCGGCGGCTGGAGATCCCCACGGTCGCCGTCTATCAGACCGACGTGGCCGGCTTCGCCGAGAGCTACGGGCTGGGTCTGACCTCACGGGCCTGCTGGGCGTGGACACGACGCATTCACAAGGCGAGCGACCGCACGCTCGCCCCGTCGACGTCGGCGATGGACGCCCTCGCAGCGCACGGCATCCCGCGCGTGCACCGGTGGGGTCGCGGGGTCGACACCCTGCGGTTCGCCCCCTCGGCCCGTCGCGACGACCTGCGCCGCGCCTGGACCGGCGGTGACGGGTCGCAGATCGTCGGCTTCGTCGGTCGTCTCGCCCCGGAGAAGCACGTCGAGCGGCTCGCCGGACTGGCCGCGCGGGACGACGTCACGGTCGTCGTCGTCGGCGACGGTCCCGAGCGGGCGCGGCTCGAGGCGCTCATGCCGACGGCCGTCTTCCTCGGCCAACTCGGCGGCCGGGATCTCGCCGCCGCCTACGCGTCGTTCGACGTCTTCGCCCACCCCGGTGAGCACGAGACGTTCTGCCAGACCGTGCAGGAGGCGCTCGCCAGCGGGGTGCCCGTCATCGGTCCCGATGCCGGCGGGCCGCGCGACCTGGTGAGCCACTGCCGCAACGGCTACCTGCTTCCCGTCGACCGCTACGCGGAGCTGCTGCCCAGCGCCGCCCGCGCGCTCGCCGATCCGACCACCCGTGCTCGCTTCGCGGCGTCCGCGCGGACCTCGGTGCTGCACCGCACCTGGCCGGCGTTGTGCACGCGGTTGTTCGAGCACTACGAGGACGTCATCGGCGGCGCCGGCACGCGCCGCGCGCGGGCCGCATAGGCACAGCACGCGCCGCGCGCGGGCCGCATAGGCACAGCGCGCGCCACGCGCGGGCCGCACAGGCAACAGCATCGGTAGTGTCGACGCCGTGGCTGCACACGGCTCCAGAGCCCAACTGGACAAGAAACCGCAGGACGTCGCGTCCATGTTCGACGGGGTCGCGAAGCGGTACGACATCACCAACACCGTCCTGTCCTTCGGGCAGGACCGGGGGTGGCGCCGCGCCACCCGCGCGGCCCTGGACCTGCGGCCGGGGGAGACCGTGCTGGACCTGGCGGCCGGGACGGGCGTCTCGACGGCCGAGCTGGGGCGCTCCGGTGCGTGGTGCGTGGCGGCCGACTTCTCGAAGGGCATGTTGACCGCCGGACTGTCGCGGAAGCTGCCCATGGTGGCCGGCGACGCCATGGCCCTGCCGTTCGCCGACGACGCCTTCGACGCCGCCACCATCTCGTTCGGGCTGCGCAACGTCGCCGACCACGAGGCGGGGTTGCGCGAGATCCGCCGCGTCGTCCGCCCGGGTGGTCGGCTGGTCGTGTGCGAGTTCTCCACGCCCGTGTTCCCGGCGTTCCGGACGCTGTACATGGAGTACCTCATGAAGGCACTCCCGGCGGTCGCCCGCGCGGTGAGCAGCAACCCCGATGCGTACGTCTACCTCGCGGAGTCGATCCGAGCCTGGCCGGACCAGGCCGAGCTCGCTCGGCGGCTCGAGAAAGCCGGATGGTCGGACGTCACGTGGCGGAACCTGACCGGCGGCATCGTGACGCTGCACCGGGCGGTGAATTCCTGACCGGCGAGCCGGTCAGCTGAACGGCGCCCGGGTGTCGAGTCGTCGGGACGCCGATCCCGCCGCGCGCCACGCGCGGGCCACCACGTCGTGGTCCTCCTCGGTGATCAGATTTCCCATCACCCGGACGGCGACGGTCATGATCGCCGACGAGCGCATCCCGATCGGGCCCGTCGCGGGCAGGAAACGGGGCAGCGTCAGCAGTCCGGCGAGTCGCCGGGCGACGGAGAAGCTGCGCCCGTAGTGCTCCCGCAGCACGGTGGGCCACACGTCGGTGAGGTCCGGCTCGTCGAGCAGGTCGGCGACGAGCCGCCCGCCCTCGAGTCCGTAGTCGATGCCTTCGCCGTTGAGCGGATTCACACAGGCGGCGGCGTCGCCGATCAGAGCCCAGTTGGGGCCCGCGACGGTGGAGACCGCGCCGCCCATCGGGAGCAGCGCCGACTGCACCCGCTGCGGACCGCCGGACAGTCCCCACTCCGATTCCCGTTGCGCGGCATACAGATTCAGCAGGGGACGCAACGCGCCACCGGCCGGTCGACGGTCCGTCGCCAACGTGCCGACACCCAGGTTGATCTCGCCCGTTCCCAACGGGAACACCCAGCCGTACCCCGCCTGCAGCACGCCGTCGGCGTCGCGCAGTTCGAGGTGCGAGGTGATCCACTCGTCGTCGCTCCGATCGCTGGCCACGTACGCGCGCGCGGCCACCCCGAACGCCGTGTCGCGATGCCACTGCCGACCGAGCAGCTTGCCCAGCGGCGAGCGCACGCCGTCGGCGACGACGAGGGTGCGGCACGCGATCCGCAGGTCTCCGTCGTCGGTGCGGAACGTCACCGCCGCCACCCGATCGCCCGAGCGCTCGACCCCGACCGCCTTGGCGCCCTCGACCATCCGGGCGCCGTCGTCCGTCGCCACCCGGCGAATGCGGTCGTCGAGTTCGGTGCGGGGCACCGCGCTGCCGACATCCGGGAGGGACCCGCCCGGCCACCGCAGTTCGTGTTCCTGTCCGAACCCCGTGAGTCGCAGTCCGACGTTGCGCGCCCGGCCGCGCACCCAGTCCCCGAGACCGAGCCGGTCGAGCTCGGCCACGGCGCGCGGGGTGAGGCCGTCGCCGCAGGTCTTGTCCCGCGGGAAGCGCGCCGCATCGGCCAGCACGACGTCGCGTCCCGCCCGCGCGGCCCACGCGGCGGCGGCGCTGCCGGCCGGTCCCGCACCCACCACCAGAACGTCCGCGGACAGCTCGTCGGGGGTCGTCATCGCGGACGTCACAGGCTCGGCGGGTTGCTCGGTCATGGTTCCATCTTCCAGACCCGCTAGGTTGGGGGTGGACGGCGCCGCGTCGGCGGCGGTCGGGACAGGACTTCGGCGACGGGAATGGGTGCGGGCACGGTGACCGACACGGGTGCGAGTACGGCGGAGACCACCGTGGTCGCGGGCGTCGATCTGGGGGACGCCGGCTTCGCGACGACGGTGCGCGAGGCGATGACTGCGGTGGAGAACCTGCTGGTCGAAGAACTGTCCGACGGCGAGGATTTCCTCACCGAGGCCGCCCTGCATCTCGCGAAGGCCGGTGGGAAGCGTTTCCGCCCGCTCTTCACGGTGCTGACCGGGCAGCTCGGTCCCGACCCGTCGAGTCCGGACATCGTGACCGCTGCCACGGTCCTCGAGATGGTTCATCTCGCGACGCTCTATCACGACGACGTCATGGACGAGGCCGGGATGCGCCGCGGCGTCGACAGCGCCAACGCGCGTTGGGGCAACAGCGTCGCGATCCTCGCGGGCGACTATCTCTTCGCCCACGCCTCGCGCCTGGTGTCCACTCTCGGCCCGCAGGCCGTGCGCGTGATCGCGGAGACGTTCGCCGCGCTGGTCACCGGGCAGATGCGGGAGACCATCGGACGCCGGGAGGACCAGGATCCCGTCGAGCACTACCTGCGGACGGTGTGGGAGAAGACCGGCTCGCTCATCGCGACCAGCGGTCGCTTCGGCGGTACGTTCTCCGGCGGAGACTCCGAGCACGTCGAGCGGCTCGAACGCCTCGGCGACGCCGTGGGCACCGCGTTCCAGATCGCCGACGACATCATCGACATCTCCTCCGCGTCGGCGGAATCGGGCAAGACGCCCGGCACCGACCTGCGCGAGGGCGTCCACACCCTGCCGGTGCTGTACGCGCTGCGCGAGGAGGGGCCGGCGGGCGACCGGCTGCGCCATCTGCTGCGCGGCCCGGTCACCGACGACGCCGAGGTCACCGAGGCGCTCGACCTGCTGTCGTCGTCGACCGGCATGACCCGTGCCCGCGAGACCCTCGCCGAGTACACCCGTCGTGCCTATGCCGAGCTCGACGCGCTGCCCGCCGGGCCGGCCAACGACGCGTTGCGTCATCTCGTCGAATACACCGTCGCCCGGACCGGGTGACCGCGCGCACCGGGTGGTGCGCACCGGGCGGGCCGTTCGGGAACCCGGCGAGTCCTTTCGCTCGTTGTCGTCGTGACATCGGCGAAAGGTGGTCGGCTCGAGATGAAGTTCGCGAACGGTATGAAGACGTTCGGCCTGATGGTCGGGATGTCGGCGCTCATCGTGTTCATCGGGTCGCTGTTCCAGAACTCGACCGTGCTGATCGTCGCGGTGCTCCTCGCCGTCGGCATGAACGGCTACGCCTACTTCAACAGCGACAAGCTGGCGCTGCGCTCGATGCACGCCCAGCCGATCACCGAGGTCGAATACCCGCAGATTCACGCGATGGTCCGTGAACTGGCCACGGCCGCTCACCAGCCGATGCCACGGCTCTACATCAGCCCCACCAATGCACCCAACGCCTTCGCGACGGGTCGGAACCCGCGCAACGCGGCGGTCTGCGTCACCAGCGGCATCCTCGGCCTGCTCGACCAGCGCGAACTGCGGGCCGTGCTCGGGCACGAGCTGAGCCACGTCTACAACCGCGACATCCTCATCTCCTCCGTCGCGGGGGCCATGGCGGCCGTCGTGTCCGGTCTGGCCAACTTCGCGTTCTTCGCGAACGTCTTCGGCGGACGCGGCAACGGGCAGGGTGCGAACCCGCTGGCGCTGCTGCTGGTGTCGATGCTCGGCCCGATCGCCGCGTCGCTGGTCAAGCTCGCCGTCTCCCGGTCGCGGGAGTTCCAGGCCGATCAGTCGGGCGCGGAACTCACCGGCGACCCGCTGGCGCTGGCGTCGGCCCTACGCAAGCTGCAGTACGGCACGCAGCAGGCGCCGCTCCCGCCGGAGCCGAAGCTCACCGCTCAGTCGCACCTGATGATCGCCAACCCGTTCCGCGTGGGGGACCGGGCGGGGAAGCTCTTCTCGACGCACCCGCCGATGGAGGAGCGGATCGCGCGGCTCGAGAGGATGGCGGGGCCGTACCGGTGAGTCGGTGGGTATCGGTAGCCATCGGGCGTTACCGGTAGTTGACGAACTGCAGGGCGATGCCGAAGTCCTCGCCCTTGAGCAGGGAGATGACGGCCTGCAGATCGTCGCGCTTCTTGCTCGACACCCGCAGTTCCTCGCCCTGTACCTGCGCCTTGACGCCCTTGGGTCCCTCGTCGCGGATCTTCTTGGAGATCTTCTTGGCGTTCTCGGTGGAGATGCCCTGCACGAGGGTGCCGGTGATCTTGTAGGTCTTGCCGGACTGCACGGGCTCCCCGGCGTCGAACGCCTTGAGCGAGATGTCGCGGCGGATCAGCTTCTCCTTGAACACCTCGAGCGCAGCCTTGACGCGCTCCTCCGCTTCGGCGGTGAGCACGATCGTCTCCTCGCCGGACCAGTCGATGGAGGCGCCGGTCCCGCGGAAGTCGTAGCGCGTGGACAGCTCCTTGCCCGCCTGGTTCAACGCGTTGTCGACTTCCTGGCGATCGACCTTGCTGACGACGTCGAACGACGAATCGGCCATGAGTGCTCTCCCTCTTCCGCGCGCTGATCGGTGTGATCGCGACCGGTGCCCGGTGGTGTGGTCGCGACCGTGCTCGACCGTATCCGACGGCCGGGTGGGCAGGCGGTTTGGCATTCGGGGGTGCCGTCGTTGTAGTCTCGTCGTCGCACCGAGAGCGGGTCACCGTGCTCGGATCGCACCCGGCAGATTGCCCGAGCGGCCAATGGGAGCGGACTGTAAATCCGTCGGCTTATGCCTACGTAGGTTCGAATCCTACATCTGCCACCCCGGCCCGACCCCGGCGAGCATCGCTCGTCGGGGTCGAGTCGTCTGTGTGCCGGGTCGAGCACCCGATCGGTGCTCGATCACGGCCTGGACCGGCCCGGACCGGCCCCGACCTGCCGATTTGGCGAGTCGATCCGGCCTTGTGTACTGTCTGTCGAGGCTTCGACGCATGCGTGAGCGTGCGCCGGACCTGCCCCCTTAGCTCAGTCGGTAGAGCGTTTCCATGGTAAGGAAAAGGTCAACGGTTCGATTCCGTTAGGGGGCTCGCGGGACCGTGCGCCGGCCGGCGTCCGGCACCGAGGCGGTGTAGCTCAGTCGGTAGAGCAAACGACTCATAATCGTTGTGTCGCCGGTTCAAGTCCGGCCATCGCTACTCGACTCGAAGGACTTCGCGGCCGCTGCGCAGCGAGGTCCGATCCGTGACCGACGCAGCGCCCGTATCGCGCTCTACCCGAAAGCAGGCATCGACGTGGCCTCCTCCACCGACGTTCGGCCCAAGATCACCTTGGCGTGCGAGGTGTGCAAGCACCGGAACTACATCACCAAGAAGAACCGGCGCAACGATCCCGATCGCCTCGAGATCAAGAAGTTCTGCCCCAACTGCGGAACCCACCAGTCGCACCGCGAATCTCGCTGATCTTCGTCTGCCGGCGCTGTCCTTGCCTTCCGGGGTAGGGGCAGCGCTGTCGTGCGTGGAGCCACCAGTCCATCCGGGGGGAACTTCGACATGACCGACACCACCGCAGCCTCGACTGCCGTCGTCGATCCGGCGGCCCACACCGCGTCGATGGTGGGGCACCACTACCGCATGCCCGATCACTACGAGATCGGTCGCGAGAAGGTGCGCGAGTACTCCCGCGCCGTGCAGAACCTGCACCCCGCGCACCTCTCCGAGGACGCCGCGGCGCAGCTGGGATACGACCATCTCGTCGCGCCCGCCACGTTCATCTCCGTGATCGGCATCATCGCGCAGAAGGCCATGTTCGACGAGGTCATCACCGGGTACGACCTCTCCCAGATCATGCAGGCCGATCAGCGGCTCGAGTTCCACCGTCCGATCGTGGCCGGGGACCGGCTGACCGTCGACGTGTACCTGGAGTCGTTCCGTCAGATGGGCGGCAGCGACATCATCGTGACCAAGAACATCGTGACCGACGCCGACGATCGGGACGTCATGACGACCGTCACGACGCTGGTCGCGAAGACCGGCGGCGGTGCCGACACCGAGGCGCTGGCCATGGCGAAGGGTGTGATGCGCAGTGAGTAGCGATTCGACCGGATCGATCGACGCCGTGGCGCCGCGGATCGGCCTCCGCGCGTTCGAGGACGTGGCGGTCGGCGACGACCTCCCGGAGCGGACGTACGAGCTGACGCGCGGCGACCTGGTCAACTACTCCGGGGTGTCCGGCGACCCGAACCCGATCCACTGGTCCGACCCGGTGGCGCGGTCGCTCGCCGGCCTGCCCGAGGTGGTCGCACACGGCATGCTGACCATGGGCCTCGGCGCGGGATTCGTCACCGACTGGTCCGGTGACCCGGGTGCCATCACCGAGTACAACGTGCGCTTCACCTCGCCGGTCCTCGTCAAGGAGACCGAACCGGCCAAGGTCGACTTCACCGGACGGATCAAGTCCATGGACGAGGAGACCCGCACGGCCGTCGTCGCCATCACGGCGAAGTTCGAGGGCAAGAAGATCTTCGGGCGGGCCACGGCCACCGTCCGTCTCGGCTAGGGACGATTTCGTTCCCCGTTCCACGGTGCAGTACACTCGTGCTTCGGGGTCGTGCGGCGCTGTGCGCTGTCCGTCTCCGGCTGCGATCGCCACGGGCGATCGAAGGGGCGTAGCTCAATTGGTAGAGCAACGGTCTCCAAAACCGTAGGTTGCAGGTTCAAGTCCTGTCGCCCCTGCCACGACCGGCCGGTCTTCTCCGAGGTAGTCGACTCGGGTTCTCGATTCGGCGGGTCGGCCACCGTCGTCGCCCGTGCGGGCGCCGCGGACCCAGACGCGACCGAGAGGAACCACGTGAGCGATCAGCGCGAGCCGCGCGACGACGCCGCCACCGACGGGTCGACCGACCTGCCCGGCGGCGACGCGGACGCCGGCACCGCGGGATCCTCGGCATCCTCGGCATCGGCGCGGCCCACCGGCAAGCGTGCCGCGCGTCGCACTCGGGATTCCGACTCCGCCGACGGGACGGCCGGTTCGGGGAAGACGACCGCGGGCAAGTCCGTCGCCACCGCGTCGCAGGTTCCCGGCCGTCAGCGTGCGGAGGCGGCGCCGAAGCAGAACATCTTCGCGCGACTGCGGAGGTTCCTCCGCGAGGTCGTCGCCGAGCTGCGCAAGGTCATCTGGCCGAACCGCAAGCAGATGGTCACCTACACCGCCGTGGTGTTGGTGTTCGTGACGTTCATGGTGGCCTACATCAGTGGGCTGGACCTGGCGTTCATCCGAGGGGTCCAGTGGCTGTTCGGCTGACGCCGATCACCGCCGCACCCCGACACGACAGAACGAATACAGGAAGCGAGTGCCTTTCGTGAGCACGCCCCACAACGACGCCACCGACGTGGCCGCCTACGACGCTCAGGTCGAGGCCACCGAGCAGGGCCTCGAAGCGGAGCAGGCCGCGCAGGACCGCGCGACCGACGAGGCCATCGCGGCCGACGTGGCCGCTGCCACCGGCGAGGACGAGAACGCCGCCGGCGAGACCGCCGGTGACGAGACCGCCGATGACGAGGCCCCCGCCGCGGACATCGACACCGAGCCCGTCGACCCGGTCGCCGAGTTCAAGGCGGCGCTGCGCCGTGCCCCCGGCGACTGGTACGTCATCCACTCCTACGCGGGCTACGAGAACAAGGTGAAGGCCAACCTCGAGACCCGCGTCCAGAACCTCGACGTCGGCGACTACATCTTCCAGGTGGAAGTCCCCACCGAAGAGGTCACCGAGATCAAGAACGGCCAGCGCAAGCAGGTCAACCGCAAGGTGCTGCCGGGCTACATCCTGGTGCGCATGGAGCTCAACGACGAGTCGTGGGGCGCCGTGCGCAACACGCCCGGTGTCACCGGCTTCGTCGGCGCGACCTCGCGCCCGTCGCCGCTGACGATCAACGAGGTCGTCAAGTTCCTCATGCCGCAGGAGGACAAGAAGAAGGCCTCCGCAGCGCCGGCCGCCGGTGGCGACACCGCGGGCGAGACCTCGGCCAAGCCGATCATCGAGGTCGACTTCGAGGTCGGCGAGTCGGTCACCGTCATGGACGGCCCGTTCGCGACGCTGCCCGCCTCGATCAGCGAGGTCAACGCCGAGCAGCAGAAGCTCAAGGTGCTGGTGTCGATCTTCGGTCGCGAGACGCCCGTGGAGCTCGGCTTCACGCAGGTCGCGAAGATCTAGCTCGCCCCACCCCCCCATTACTTGCAGGCAGTACCGCAAGACATCCGAGAACCACGCAACAACTAGGAATTACAGATGCCCCCCAAGAAGAAGAAGCTGGCCGGGATCATCAAGCTCCAGATCCAGGCCGGCCAGGCCAACCCGGCGCCGCCCGTGGGCCCCGCCCTCGGTCAGCACGGCGTCAACATCATGGAGTTCTGCAAGGCGTACAACGCGGCGACCGAGTCGCAGCGTGGCAACGTCGTGCCGGTGGAGATCTCGGTCTACGAGGACCGGACCTTCGACTTCAAGCTGAAGACCCCGCCTGCCGCCAAGCTGCTGCTCAAGGCAGCCGGCGTCGCCAAGGGTTCGGGCGAGCCGCACAAGACCAAGGTCGCCACGGTGACCATGGATCAGGTGCGCGAGATCGCCAAGACCAAGCAGGAAGACCTCAACGCCAACGACATCGATCAGGCCGCGAAGATCATCGCCGGCACTGCTCGCTCGATGGGCATCACGGTCCAGGGCTAGTCACCCCCAGCACGTCCCGTGGGAGAGCCGGCCAGGCTCGTCACCACACTCCGAACGAACGAACGGATTCACCATGGCAAAGCGCAGCAAGGCCTACGAGGCCGCCGCAGCGAAGATCGATTCCGACCAGCTCTACTCGCCCCTCGCGGCGGCGAAGCTGGCCAAGGACACCGCGTCGAGCAAGTTCGACGCCACCGTCGAGGTCGCCGTGCGCCTCGGTGTCGACCCCCGCAAGGCGGACCAGATGGTTCGCGGCACGGTCAACCTGCCCCACGGCACCGGTAAGACCGCCCGCGTCATCGTGTTCGCGGCCGGCGCGAAGGCCGACGAGGCCGCCGCAGCCGGAGCCGACGAGGTCGGAGCCGAGGACCTGATCGAGCGCATCCAGGGCGGATGGCTCGAGTTCGACGCCGCGATCGCCACCCCCGATCAGATGGCCAAGGTCGGCCGCATCGCCCGCGTTCTCGGACCGCGTGGCCTGATGCCGAACCCGAAGACGGGCACCGTCACCACCGACGTGACCAAGGCCGTCAACGACATCAAGGGCGGCAAGATCAACTTCCGCGTCGACAAGCAGGCCAACCTGCACTTCGTCATCGGCAAGGCCTCGTTCGACGATGCCAAGCTGGTGGAGAACTACGGCGCGGCGCTCGACGAGATCCTGCGTGCGAAGCCGTCGTCGGCCAAGGGCCGGTACGTCAAGAAGGTCACGGTCTCGACCACCACCGGACCGGGCATCCCGGTGGATCCGAACCGGACCCGCAACCTCCTCGAGGACGACGCGACCGCCTGATCAGCGTGGACACGACGAAGGCCGGCACCCCGTGTGGGTGCCGGCCTTCGTCGTGTTCGGGGTGCGCGGGAGTCGGCCCGTACCTGCGCCAGTGCGCAGAAGTCCGACGACTCGGCGGGATCCCGGCGTTCGGCGCGACCCGTGTGCACCGAGGCAGGTGCCGGGGCCGTCAGGCGCGCGCGATCACGTCGGTGATGGCGCCGATGACCTCGTCGAGCAGCTCGTTGGGGATGTCGTGGCCCATGCCGTCGAGCAGGGTGAGCCGGGCGCCGGGGATCGCCTTGGCCACGGCCTTGCCGCACATCGGCGGGACCAGCGGGTCGGCGGTGCCGTGGATCACGGCGGTCGGGGCGGTGATGCGGCGGGTGTACCGCAGCAGGCTGCCGGTGCCGGTGATGGCCGCGAACTGCCGGACGATGCCGGCGGGGTGGTAGCTGCGGTCGTAGGCGGCGGTGGCGTCGGCGATCCGCTCCTCCCACGTGGTGGCGTACTGCTTGCCGCCGATCGTCTGGAACGTCGTCGCCTGGTGCTCGACGATCTGCTCGCGGGTGGCGTTCTTCGGCGGCGGCTTCAGCAGCGGCGCGAGCGCGCGCAGGTCCGGCGGACGCAGGAACGGCTGGTTGGTGCTGGAGAAGATGATGGTGACGCTCTCGAACCGCTCGGGATGCGCACCGGCGGCGACCTGCGTGATCATGCCGCCCATCGAGGCGCCGACGATGTGCGCGCGGTCGAGCCCCAGGTGATCCATGAGCCCGATCGTGTCGTCGGCCATGTCGACGATCGTGTACGGCACCGAGCTCGGCTGTCCCAATTCGTGGCGCACGAGGCGCAGCAGCACGTTGCCGGTCACCCGCGCGCCGGTCATCTTCGTCGACAGGCCGATGTCGCGGTTGTCGAACCGGATGACGCGGTGGCCGGCGTCGAGCAGACGGCGGCAGAACGGCATCGACCACGTCAGCAGCTGACACCCGAGGCCCATCACGAGCAGGACCGGCGGCGCGTCCACATCACCCATGTCCTCGTAGGCGATCTCGACGCCCCGACCGACGGGCGCGGTGCCCCGCCGGATCTCGAGGTCGGAGTCGGCCTCCCGTGCGTCTCGGTCGGGCTGTCCCGTGCGTGCCTCGTGCATGTGTCCTCCTACCAGCCGGGCTCACCGAGCACCGGCAGCGTGACGAAACTGGGGTTCGCCGGATCGACGACGACGTCCTGGGCGCGCCAGCGGGTCCGCAGGCGGTCCGGCAGGATCGGGACGTACCGCGGCGCGTCGGCGGCGAACAGATCGATCCGGAGGCGGTGACCGGGGTGCAGGACCGCCTCGGTCGAGAGTAGTTCGATGTCGAGCACGGTGACCTCGCCGGGAACCACGGGCAGCAGCGACTCGCGCGTCAGCGGGTGGTGTGCGACGAGGTAGTCGCCGTCGTCGGTCCGCACGCTCTTGTCGTCGTCGATCGCCCGCCGGGTCGCGAGGAGCGCACCGTTGGTGAGCACCGTCGACCGCCCGTCGGGGTCGACGTCGCACACCATCACCGCCCAGAACGCCTCGCGCGCGAACGCGACCGTGGTGACGTGCAGGTTCGCCGGCCCGGACAGCACCACCGAGGCCCCGCAGGGCGGGGTGGTGAACGTGAGCGCGTCGCGCTCGGCGAACCGGTTGTCGTAGGTGAAGCCGCCGCCGAACACCGCGGGCACGCCGGCGAGCACCTGCGTCGTGTCGCGGGAGATCGTGGCCCGCCATCCGGGTGCCACCCGCAGCGACGCGGAGCGGAACGGGGGCTCGGAGGTCAGCGACCCGTCGGTGCGGGCGTGTCCGGCGGTGCCCGACGCGTCGGCGGTCAGATACAGCCGACGCGGGACGGCCTTGGGCGCGGGGAAGCGGCCGTGGGCCTCCCACCCGCCACCCTGCTGCCGGAGGGTGACGGGACCGTAGCGGTCGATGCCGTTGTCGATGCCGCGCAGCCACCGGTCGAACCAGGCGCGTTCGAGCACGTCGAGACGCGGCGGGAAGCCGGGCTCGCCGAAGCCGATGCCGGGATTGCCGTGATACCCGTCCCCGACGAGGAGCTGCTTGCGACCGCGCTCGAGGGTGAGTCGGTTGTACATGTCCGGCGCCGCCCCACCGAAGATGTCGTGCCAACAGCCGTAGAGGAACGTCGGGACGTCGATCGATTCGATGGTGGGGTCGATGGTGTCGAAGCTGGGGTCGTCGTAGATCCGCGGGTCCGACCCGGTGAGAAAGCCGCGCACGAGGTTCCCGACGTTCGTGGCGGGGCTGCGCAGTCGATCGACCAGCCAGCGGGGAATCCCGGTGCCGAGGTGCGGGGTGGGGGCCCACTTGAGGGCGTTCACCGTGGCCAGCCAGAGGGGGATGAACACCGACGGTGCCCCGCCCGTCGCGAAGATCTCCCGGACGATGTCCTCGGAGCCCTCCACCGCGAACACCGCGTCGGGTCCGTCCTGCGCACCCGCCGCCTGCAGGGAGTTGATGGCGGAGTAGGAGATGCCGGCCATGCCCACGTGCCCGTCGCACCAGTCCTGCTCGCGAACCCAGCGCAGCACGTCGAGGGTGTCGAGCTGCTCGCGCGGCCCCAGGGTGTCCCATACGCCGGCGGACTGGCCGGTTCCACGGGCGTCGACGATGACCTGCACGTATCCGCTGCGCACCAGATGGCGGTTGATCGTCAGGAGGTCGGCGGCCCCGCCGGCGATCACCCGCGTGATCTCGGTGACGCCCTCGAGCGGGGTGCCGGAGAAGTCGATCGACGCGGAGACCGACCGAAGGGTCCGACCCAACACGGGGGCCTCGAGCAGCCGGTCGATCAGATCGAGCAGGAGCGAGTTGTACGGCGTGACGTTGAGGACGACGGGGAAGCGGTACGACGCGCGACGGCCGTCGTCGCCCGCGGGGGAGATCACCACGGCACGGAGCACGGTTCCGTCGCTCACCGGGATCGGCACGGCGCGGCGGATGTGCACGTCGGGGAACTCGGGGGTGGACTCGACCAGGTCGGCCCAGGCGCGACCGTCCTCGCCGCCGGTCGGGTCCCGCCGGGGACGGCCGAGCGCGCCGGGACGCACCAGCGGGTGCGCGGCGGCGGTCGTGCGTTCGGCGGCGGTCATGATGGACGAGTCAACCTCGAGGGCGGTGCGCACGTCGTCGCAACGCGCGAACGTCGTCGCCGCGGACAGCACGACGACGCCGTTCGTGGGCATGTGCCACGAACGGCGCGGTCGTCGGTGGTGTCGATCGGGGTGGGCCGGTCTACTTGCCGCCCTCGGGCGTGCCCTCGCTGTCGCTGAAGAAGGCCCACTCGCCGTCGTGCTCGACCTCGAGGCGCCAGCCGAGCTCGGCGTCGTCGGACTTGCTCTCCTTGAACCAGCTGTGGGCGTCGGTCGAGTCGGCGATCTCCTTGGTGGCGACGACGGAACCGGTCGGGTCGAGTACGCGATAGTTGGCCATGGTGGGTTCTGTTCCCGAACCGGGGGCTCGGTAACCGTTTTGCTTTCTCGGCGCGCCACCGCCTACACTCGACCGGTCTGCGCAAGCAGCCACATGCTTCACCCGTTCCACCCAAGACCGTTGGTCGTCGCGCCCGCACCGGGCGTGATCGAAGGTCCGACCCCTCGCGAGTCGGCGGCCCACGCAGGAGGATCGAGGCCCGAGCAGCGTGTCGATCTCCTCAGAGAGGTCGTTCGCTCACCGTCGTGCGCCCCGAACGCTTCTGCGTCCGGGGCGTTTCTCGTCTCCGGGCCGGCTTCGCCTCTCGCCGAGGGATCGACACGAGAGCGAAAGAGAGGAGGCGAAGTATGGCGAAAGCAGAGAAGGTCACCGCGGTGTCGGAGATCTCCGAGCAGTTCAAGGGCGCGACGGCGGCCGTGGTCACGGAATACCGTGGTCTGTCGGTCACTCGTCTGACCGAACTGCGTCGGGCGCTCGGTGCCGGGGCCACGTACTCCGTCGCCAAGAACACCCTGGTCAAGCGGGCCGCTGCGGATGCGGGCATCGAAGGTCTCGACGATCTGTTCGTCGGACCGACGGCGATCGCGTTCATCGAGGGCGAGCCCGTCGACGCCGCCAAGGCGATCAAGCAGTTCGCCAAGGACAACAAGGCGCTCGTGATCAAGGGCGGCTACATGGACGGCCGTGCGCTGTCCGTGGACGAGGTCAACCGCATCGCGGACCTCGAGTCGCGTGAGGTTCTGCTGGCCAAGCTGGCCGGCGCGATGAAGGGCAACCTGTCGAAGGCTGCCGGACTGTTCAACGCTCCCGCCTCGCAGGTCGCGCGTCTCGCGGCTGCGCTGCAGGAGAAGAGGGCCGCAGAGGAAGGCGCCCCGGCAGCCACTGCCGCGGAGCCGGAAGCCGCAGCCGCCGAGTAGCTGATCCGCAAGGACTGCAGCACCCCCTGTGCGGGTTCGCCCGCACGCCACCACCCTGTCCCCGGATCGGCGACAGCAACTTCCCGTCGCTCACGGCGGCGGGCATCACGGAAGGACGCCCCCAATGGCGAAGCTCAGCACCGAAGAATTGCTCGACCAGTTCAAGGAGCTCACCCTCCTCGAGCTCAGCGAGTTCGTGAAGGCATTCGAGGAGACCTTCGAGGTCACCGCCGCTGCCCCGGTCGCCGTTGCCGCTGCCGGTGCCCCGGCTGCCGGTGGCGCCGAGGCTGCCGAGGAGCAGGACGAGTTCGACGTCGTCCTCGACTCGGCCGGCGACAAGAAGATCCAGGTCATCAAGGTCGTCCGCGAGGTCGTCTCCGGCCTGGGCCTGAAGGAAGCCAAGGACCTCGTCGAGAGCGCCCCGAAGGCGATCCTGGAGAAGGTCGACAAGGCTGCCGCCGACGCCGCCAAGGAGAAGCTCGAGGCTGCCGGCGCGAAGATCTCCCTCAAGTGATCTGAGTTCCCCGCGAACCGACAGCGGCCGCATCCCTTTCGGGGTGCGGCCGCTGTTCGCGTTCGGAGGGGTCGGGCCAGGGTCAGGCCGGAATCAGGCCAGTGAGAACGCCTCGCCGCGGTGGTACGCGGCCAGCGAGGCCTCGGTCTCCCGGATCGACGGCGGGTGGAACGCGAACGCCGAGACCACGGACTGCAGGTACGCGATGTCCGGGTCGGTGATGAACGCGATGCCGCCCAGTGCGGTGACGGCGGCGTCGACCGCCCGGCGCAGGGCGCCGCGGAGGGCGATGCGGCAGAACAGCAGTCGCGCCGAGATGTCGGCACCCTTCTCGCCGCGGTCGAGGGCCGCGGCGACCGCTTCGAGTGCCGCCATGGCGGATTCGAGTTCGGCCGCCGCGGTGGTGTAGACGCCGTCGCTCACCTTCGGGTGGCCGACGAGCCGCTCCACCAGGGCCGTCGCGGCCCCGACGTAGCCGGCGGACGCCAGGATGCCGAACCACAGGAACCCGGTCAGCTCGTGCTGCCCGTCGGGATCGTCGAGCGCACCGATCATCGTGAGCGCCACCGGGATGCGAACGTCCTCGAGCACCACCTCCTCGCTCTCGGCGCCCGCGAGAATCGGGGTCGTCCAGAACGGCCGCACGGACACCCCGGGCATGGTCGCCGGGACGAGGGCGACGGCCTTGCGCGTCTTTCCCCCCTTCTTCTCGCGGGTGGCGACACTGGCGGCGAGGAAGTCCATGGACTTCGACAGGCTGCAGGGCTTCTTGCTGCCGTTGATGACGTAGTCGCCGTCGTCGTAGTAGGCGTCGACCGACGGCACGAGGGTAGAACCGACCCCCTCGGCGAAACCGGAGGCGATGACGGCCTTCTGCTCGATGAGCCCGGCCACGAGCGGGAGTTCCTCCTCCGGCCCGGCCTTCGCGATCTCGACGATGGTGGCCAGCGACAGGTGGTGCATGGTCACCGCGGCTGCCAGTGACGGCGACGACGCCCCGATGGCGCGATGGATGTCCATGGCGTCGACGGCGCTCGCGCCCAGTCCGCCGAGCGACTCGGGGGCGATGAGACCGCAGCCGCCGGCGTCCTTGAAGACCGCCACCGCGTCGTGCCCCGGCGACTCGAGGACGGCGAGCGGCGTCGCCTCGAGGTAGTCCGCCAGGGCCGGCAGATAACGGCGCAGGGTGGCGCGCTCGCGCGACGCGAGTCGGGAGGCGGTGGGCTCGTGAGTGGGTCCGGTGGTGGAAGTGGACCGTTCCTCGGCAGTGATGGACACTGTGGGACCTTTCGTCGGAGATGTCCGGAATGCGGCCTCCCGCTACGTCGTCCGGCGGTGTCGGTGCAGAGCGGTGTCGGTGCGGAGGCGAGGCTCGGGTCGTGGCACGACGGCGGAGCGCACCGTTCGGAGTATCGGCCCGTCACCCTCCACCGACGGGGTCTGTCGCCCGACGCTGGTGCTTCTCCAATCACGGGACCGACTGTTGACCACATGTCACACCGGTCTCCTCGTGTTCCGGCACAACGACTTCCGTAACCTGGAACGGTAAGCGCAACAGCGGTTGAGGCAGGGGCGCTCGGTGCGAATCGACGCCGACCCACCTCTGCCGCCAGTGCGCCGGCGGGCTCCGCCGGACCTTCCCACCGACCTGTTCGGGGTGACACATGAGTTCACAGGCTCTGCTCGATCGCATCCGGCACGACAAGCGCATCTGGGCGCACCGGGTGCTCACCAAGCACGATCAGAACCCGTTCTTCCGGGTCATAAAGTCGGTCAACGCGCCGGTCGTCGACGTCGAGAACCGGTCGGTGATCATGATGGGCTCCAACAACTATCTGGGCCTCGCCGATCATCCCGAGGTGCGTGCGGGCGCCGCGGCGGCACTGGAGCGCTACGGTGCCACCGTCACCGGGAGTCGGTTGCTCAACGGCACGATCACGCTGCACACCGAGCTCGAGGAGGAGCTGGCCGACTGGCACGGCACCGATCAGGCTCTGGTGTTCACCACCGGGTACCAGGCCAACCTCGGCGGCATCAGTGCCCTGGTCGGAGTCGGGGACACCGTCGTGGTGGACTCGGCCGCCCACGCGTCCATCTACGACGCCTGCCGGCTCTCGCGGGCGACGGTCCGTGCGTTCCGGCACAACCGGGTGGACCTGTTGGAGGACAAGCTCTCTCGCTCCACCGGTGTGGTGCTGGTGGTCGTCGACGGGCTGTACTCGATGCACGGTGACCTGGCACCGTTGGACGAGATCGCGGCCGTGTGCGAGAAGTACGATGCCGCCCTGTTCGTCGACGAGGCGCACAGTGTCGCGGTCATGGGGCCGGACCTGACCGGTGCGGCCGGACTGTTCGGTGCGGCGGACGACATCGACGCTCGAATGGGGTGCCTGTCCAAGGGATTGGGTTCGTCGGGCGGCTTCGTCGCGGGGTCCAAGGACATCGTCGATGCCATGCGCGTCCATGCGCGGACGTTCCTGTTCACCACGGCCGGGGTGCCCGCCGCACTGGGCGCCGCCCTCGCCGCGATCCGCCTGATGCGCACGGACGAGGGCGCCGAGCGATCCCGCCGCACCCTGGCCAACGCCCGGTACCTGCACGACGGGCTGCGGGCCGCGGGGGTCGACGTCGGCGCGCCCAGCCCCTTGCCCGACGGGTCGGATCTGGTGTCCCCGATCGTCGCCGTCAACGTGCGGGACGATCTGAAGACGGTCAACACATGGCGAACCCTCTGGGACGCCGGGGTGTTCGCCTCGGCCGCGATGTTCCCGGCGGTCCCGCACGACGGCGCCATCCTGCGCCTGTGCGTGCAGGCGGACCACACCACCGTTCACCTCGATCGCGTGATCGAGGAGGTCGGCAAGGTTCTCGGCGACGGATCCGACCACGCGGAGGGCCGGGCGGCACCGGACGAGGTCGGCGCGGCCCTCGCGAGCCCGGTTCCGGTGAGCGCGTGACGCTCTCGATCGACCAGTGCACCGAGTACCCGTGCTCCGCCGAGCTCCTGCACGCCACGCTGACCGACGAGACGTACTGGTCCGACCGCGTGCGTGACATCGGCAGCGGCAGCAGGGTGGTTCGGCACGAGGTGACGGCGGACCTGACGACGTCGGAGGTGGATCAGACGCTCGACCCGGACGCGATGCCCAAGGGCGTCCGCCGACTGGTGGGCAGCACGATGTCCGCTCGCTGCACGGAGCGGTGGCGCCCGATCCGCCCCGACGGGTCGGCCGTCGGGGACTATCGGCTGGTCACCGCCGGGGTGCCGGTCGTCATGGCCGGTGACCTCGCACTGGAGCCGCGAGGCGAGCATTCCTGCGCGCTGATCTTTCGCGGCACGGTCGAGGCCACCATGCCCGTGGTGGGCCCCGTGCTGGAGAAGATGATGGCCGGCGACGTCGACCGTGGGTTCTCGGCCGAGCGCGAGTTCACGATGCGGTGGCTCGTCGCGCAGGGGACGGTGCCGCCGACCGCGTCCGCGCAGTCACGGCGCGGCTGACCGCCTCGAGAATCCGGCGCTGGCCGTCGCCCGTGCGGGCGGTAGCCCGCCGCGGCAGTCGAAGGGTGCGGACGCGCCCGAGGCGGTCGTCCGGTCGGACGTCCCCCGACCGGCGCATCGGCCGACGAAATCCACTGCGCGCCCGCAGAAGTCCGTCGTCGCCGGGCACCGCCGAGAGGCTGTCGCGCCGGGAGCCGCGCCGGTGACGCACCACTGTCACCTCGTCGGCGGCGTACTCGGCGCAGACCGCGGCGAGGGCCTCGCGCACGGCCCGGCGGCCGGCACGACCTCGACGTCCGGTGCTCAGGCCGTGTCCGGGCAGGTCCACCAGCACGGCGGTGGCGCCGGACTCGGCGACGGCCCGGCCGAGGGCGGTGAGGTAGCGAGCGTGCAGTCCCCGCGGCGCGGGCAGGATCACCACGGTGTCGGCCCCGGTGCCGGGGTCGGCGTGGTGGATCTCGACGTGCACCGATCCGGTCGGGGTGTCGATCTGCCGGTGTTCGCACCGCTCGAGTCCGGTGTCGAGGTGGCGCAGGAGGTCGGCCGCAGCAGGGTCGGTCTCGGCCCACGCCCGCGTCCGCGTCGTCGCGGCCTGCAACGCCGACTCGCACACCACGGCGCGCCGCGGCGCGTGTCGGCGCGTGACCACGGGCCGACCGGCCAACAGAATCATCACCGCGGCCGCCTCCGCGGAGCTCATGCTCGGGGCCCAGCCCGTGCGCCGTTCGAGGGCGGAGGAGTCCACCGCGGCCTCACCCGAGGAGATCCAGTGTCCCGAGAACGGCAGCAGGCGTAGGGCGTACGCGACGTCGACCGCGGTGCGCAACAGCCGCAGCGGGACGTTCAGCACCACCTGACCTTGCATCGCGCCGAGGTCCGCGACGCTGAGCCAATCCCGTGGACCGAGGTTCCAGGGCCCGTCGAGACGGGCGTGGACGGCCCGGTGGAACGCGTCCGCCATGTCGTCCTGGTGCAGGAACTGATAGTGCGATCGGCGCGGATCGGGGAACGCGACCACCGACTGGGTCAGGGTGTCGATGCCGTCGTTGGCGAAGTGGGACCCCACGATGTAGGTGGGACGCAGCAGGGCGATGCTCATCTCGCCGGGGTGGCGTCGCAGCCACCATTCGACGTAGTGCTCGACCTCGGCCTTGTCGAAGAAGTAGTACCGGCTCGGGTCCGCGGTGGGGAACTCGTCCTCCGTCACCGGCACGGGCAGGTCCTCGCGGCCGTACGCGCTGACACTCGACGCGACCACCATGGACCGGACGCCGGCGCGGTGGGCGCACTCCACCGTGTTGCGGGTGCCCTCGATGTTGACCTCGTGGATGGCTGCCTTGTCCCGCTGCTCCTCCACCACGAACGCCAGGTGGATCACCACGTCGCAGCCGGTGAAGATCGTCGTCAGCTCGGGTGAGCGGATGTCGGCCGAGACGGAGCGGAGCTTGGGATGGTGCACCCGCGGCGCCCGGCGTCCGAGCCCGACGACGGCGGTGACGGCGGGGTCGTCGAGCAGCACCGGGAGCATTGCCGCGGCGAAATCGCTGGTCGCGCCGGTGACCGCGACGGTGAGCCCGCTCATGCTTCCTCCGCCTCGTCGGTGCGCAGCACGCCGGAGGTCCGGTGCGACCGGGGGAGCCCGACGGCGACCACCACCGCGCACACCGCGACGGCGGCTGCGGCGACGTGGGAGGCCACGCGTGCGCCATCCATCGCGGCCTCTTTCATGGTCAGTACCAACGCATCTCGTGCAGGAACCAGGATGCTCGGCAGGTCGTACTCCTGCAGCGCGGTGACGGAGAGGAAGCTCGAGTCCACGTACTCGCGGTCGCGGTCGGAGATGACGGTCGCGGGGACCTCCGCGACGACGGGCCGGACCGCCGCGTTGTAGTACGACGCGGTGATGGAGCCGAGGACGGCCACCCCCAGGGTGCCCCCGAGTTCACGGGTGGTGTCGTTGACCGCCGAGCCGGCGCCGGCTTCGGAGACGGGCACCGCCGACATGATGGATTCCGTTGCGGGACCCTGGATCACGGCGATGCCGACGGCGAGCACCACCATGGTGGGCAGGAGCAGTCCGACGTAGGACGAGTCGACGTCGACCTGTCCGGCCAGGACCATGCCGATCGAGACGAGGATCAGGCCGGTCACCACGACGGGCATGGTGCCGACCCGTTGTGCGAGGGCCGTGGCGAGTGGTGCGCTGACGGCCAGGGCGAGGGCGAACGGGATGGTGGCCACGCCGAACTCGAGCGCGCTGTAGCCCCGGACTCCCTGGAAGTACTGGGTGGTGAGGAAGACGTACCCGAACATGGAGAAGTAGGCCACCGAGATGGCCAGGGCCGGCATGGCGAACGGCGGGAGACGGAACAGCCGCACGTCGAGAATCGGCGTGGCCGTGCGCAATTGACGGGCGACGAAGAGTGCGAGCAGAACCGCGGCGATCGCCGCGCCGCCGAGGGTGTGGGCGGACAGCCACCCGTGGGTCGGGGCCTCGATCAGCGAGTACACCATCAGCGTGATGCCGGCGAACGAGAGCGCGACGCCCGGCACGTCCAGCGGACCGGTTTCGGGCGCACGGGATTCCGGCACGGCCGCCACGATGCCGACGACGGCGATCACGGCGATGGGCACGTTCACCCAGAAGACGGCGTGCCACGAGAAGTGCTCGACGATGTACCCGCCGGACACCGGGCCGATCGCGATGGCGATGCCCGCCACGGATGCCCAGGTCCCGATGGCCACGGCACGCCGGGCCGGGTCGCGGAAGATGTCGATGATGACCGCGAGGGTCGCGGGCAGCGCGGCGGCCGCGAACACTCCCATGAGGGCGCGCGAGACGATCAGCTGCGGCAGGCTCTCGGCGACCGCGCCGATCATCGACGTGGCGGCCAGGCCGACGACGCCGATCAGCAGCATGCGTCGGCGGCCGATGCGGTCGGTGATGTTGCCGAACGCGAGCAAGAGGCCGCAGAAGGTGAGGATGTAGGCGTCGACCACCCATTGCAGGCCGGTGAAGCCGGCGCGCAACTCCTCGCTGATGTCCGGGAGCGCGACGTTGACGACGGTGTTGTCGAGCACGACCAGCAGCTCGACGAAACAGATGACGACGAAGGCCGCGGTGCGGCGGCCGGACGACAGACCCGCGGCCGAGGACACGACGGCCGTCATCGGTCGGACTCGGATCGGGATCGGGATCGGGTGGGGGACGCGGAGCGCGGCTCGGTCCGGTCCGGCGCCTCCGGCGCCAGCATCCCGGTGGTCCGATAGCTCGCGGGAAAGTTCAGCGCCACCACGACGGCGCAGACGAAGACGGCGCCCGCCGCGACGTACGCGGCGATCGAGGAGCCGCGCAGAGCGGCCTCCTTCATCTCGGTGATCAGTTGTGCGCGTTGCGGTTCGAACAGGCTGGGGAGTTCGCGGGCGCGGATCTCGGACACGCTGAGGACGCTCGCCTGCGCGTAGGCCTTCTCCGTCTCGGTCATGATCGCGCTCGGGATCGCGTCGACGAGCGGTCGGACGGTGGAGACGTAGTAGCTGGCCACGAGCGAGCCGAGCACCGCGACGCCGAGCGTGCCACCGATCTCGCGGGTGGTGTCGTTGACCGCTGCACCGGCGCCCGCTTCGTCCAGGGGGAGCGAGGACATGATGGATTCGGTGGCGGGACCCTGGATCACGGCGATGCCGACGGCCAGGAGCAACATCGCCGGCAGTACGAGGCCGAGATAGGAACTGTCGATCTCGACCTGCGCCGCCACGACCAGGCCGGCGCCGATCAGGACCAGGCCGGTGACCAGGACCGGCATGGTCCCGACCTTCTGGGCGATCACGGTGGCCGTGGGCGACGAGATCGCCAGCGCCGCGGCGAACGGCAGGGTGGCGATGCCGAAGTCGAGCGGGCTGTACTCGCGAATGCCCTGGAAGTACTGCGTGATGAGGAACAGGAACCCGAACAGGCTGAAGAAGCCGATCGCGATGGACACCGCGGGCCAGGCGAACGGCTTGATGCGGAAGAGCGTGACGTCGAGGACCGGGGCGGCCACGCGGCGCTGCCTGCGGACGAAGGCCCAGAGCAGCGCCGCCGCGACGAGCGCGCCGCCGAGGGTGGCGGGCGAGGTCCAGCCGAAGTTCGGCGCCTCGATGACCACGAAGACCAGCAGGGTCACGCCGGCGATGGACAGCAGTACGCCCGGCACGTCCAGCTTGCCGGGGTTCGCGGCCTTCGACTCGGGCACGACGAGAGCGACCAGCACCACGGCGATCAGCGCGACGGGGACGTTGAGCCAGAACACCGAGTGCCACGAGAAGTGCTCGAGCAGGAAACCGCCGGACACCGGGCCGATCGCGACCGCGACGCCGGCGATCGACGACCAGGCGCCGATGGCGAGGGCGCGTTCCTTCGGCAACGGGAACAGGTTCGTGATGACGGCGAGGGTGGCCGGCAGCACCATCGCCGCGAACACTCCCATCACGGCCCGCGAGGTGAGGACGTCGCCGAGGCCGTCCGCGGTCGCGCCGACGATCGACGACGCCCCGAGTCCGGCGAGTCCGATCAGCAGGAACAGCCGACGGCCGTAGCGGTCGCCGAGGTTGCCGAACGCGAGCAGCAGGCCCGAGAACGTCAGCGTGTAGGCGTCGACCACCCACTGCAGCCCGGAGATGCCCGCCGAGAGCTCGACGCCGATGGACGGCAGTGCGACGTTGATGATCGTCATGTCCAGCACGATCAGCAGCTCCGCCAGACAGATCACGCCGAAGGCCGAGAGTTGGCGGCGGCGGCTCGGCGCCGCACTCGTCACGTCGGTCATCGATCCTCCGGGTCGGGGCAGGGGTCGGATGCCGGCCCGGGCTCGGGGAGCCGACGGTGGCCAACGCTAGGACGGGGTGCGCGGCAGAGGGAGTCTTCGCGGGGGCTCTCACCCATGTCGGTGGGAGGTCACTGCGCCGACGGCCCCGACCCGTGACCGTCTACGACCGGTCTGTTGCGAACGCTCACCAATTTCGTGCGCGTCGTGTCTGTTCGCCCGTGCAACGGCCGTTCATCGGGCAGACTTCGACGACGGAACCACGGCCGCGTCGGGGGGCGGGTTACCGATCGGTAAGGTGCGTGGTCGTTGCGGCCACTTCGGTGGGTTAGAGTGACGCGACGCACACACACAGATGTCGGTGAAGCATGGGTCGGCGCGCCTGCGTCGTGTGCGACGAGCAGTGGGAGGGTCCAACGGTGGGTGTCGAGGTTTCGGTCGAGGGATTGACCAAGTCGTTCGGTGTTCAGAAGATCTGGCAGGACGTCACGCTGACTCTGCCGACCGGCGAGGTGAGCGCGCTGCTCGGGCCGTCGGGTACGGGCAAGTCGGTCTTCCTGAAGTCGCTCATCGGCCTGCTGCGCCCGGAAGAGGGCAGCATCGTCGTCGACGGCACCGACATCATGGAGTGCTCCTCGAAGGAGCTCTACGAGATCCGCAAGCTGTTCGGCGTGCTCTTCCAGGACGGCGCCCTGTTCGGATCCATGAACCTGTACGACAACACGGCCTTCCCGCTTCGTGAACACACGAAGAAGAAGGAAGACGAGATCCGCAAGATCGTCATGGAGAAGCTGGAGCTGGTCGGTCTGACCGGTGCGGAGAACAAGCTCCCCGGCGAGATCTCCGGCGGTATGCGCAAGCGCGCGGGCCTGGCCCGCGCCCTCGTCCTGGATCCCGAGATCATCCTGGTCGACGAGCCGGACTCCGGCCTCGATCCGGTGCGCACCACGTACATCAGCCAGTTGCTGCTCAACATCAACGCGCAGATCGACGCGACGATGCTGATCGTCACGCACAACATCAACCTGGCGCGCACGGTGCCGGACAACATCGGCATGCTCTTCCGCAAGAACCTCGTCATGTTCGGCCCGCGCGAGGTGCTCCTCACCTCCGAGGAGCCCGCCGTCAAGCAGTTCCTCAACGGGACCATGATCGGCCCGATCGGCATGAGCGAGGAGAAGGACGAGGCGCAGATGCGCCAGGAGCAGGCGCTCTCGGACGCCGGCCACAACCTCGGTGGCGTCGAGGACGTCGAGGGCATCATGCCGCAGATGGACCCGACGCCCGGCATGCCGCGTCGTCAGGCCGTCGACCGTCGCCGCGAGCGCGTGCGCAGCATCATGCACACGCTGCCCGAGAACGCGCAGCACGCCATCCAGCAGAGCCTGGACGAGGCCGACGGGGAGCGTCAGCCCGCCTACGCCGGTGCCGACGGTCGGCAGGGCGGCGACGAGCACGGTGGCTACGAGCAGGGCGGCTACCAGCAGAGCGGTTACCAGCAGGGTGGGTACGAGGGGGGTGGCTACCAGCAGGGTGGCCACGACGGGGGCGGCTACCAGCAGGGTGGCTACGACCAGGGCGGATGGTCCAACGACGACGCCCCGACCGAGCAGCGCGGTTACCAGGGCTGGAACGAGCCCGAGCCGCGTGATCGGTACGATTCCCCGACCGACCGTCCCCGAGGCTGAGACGACATATGGCGAAGACCACCAACCCGATCGCACGATCGGGCACTGCCGCGCTGACCCAGGCAGGCAACATCGTCGAACTACTCGTCGACGTGGCCAGGAACACTTTCCGGCGGCCGTTCCAGTTCCGGGAATTCATCGAGCAGGCGTGGTTCATCGCGAGCGTCACCATCCTGCCGACGGCGCTGGTGGCGATCCCGTTCGGCGCCGTGGTCTCGCTCCAGACGGGGTCGCTGATCAAGCAGCTCGGCGCGGAGTCCTTCACGGGTGCCGCCAGCGTGCTCGCGGTGGTCCAGCAGGGCAGTCCGATCGTGGTCGCCCTGCTCATCGCCGGCGCGGCGGGGTCCGCGGTGACCGCGGACCTCGGTTCGCGGACCATTCGTGAGGAGATCGACGCCATGCGCGTGCTGGGCATCGACCCGGTGCAGCGGCTGGTGGTGCCCCGCGTGCTCGCGATGATCCTGGTGGCCCTCCTGCTCAACGGCCTGGTCTCCGTCATCGGCATCGCCGGCGGGTACTTCTTCAACGTGATCCTCCAGGACGGCACCCCGGGTGCCTACCTGGCGTCCTTCGGCACCCTGGCGCAGCTGCCGGATCTCTGGGTCGGCGAGCTGAAGGCCGTCGTGTTCGGCCTGATCGCGGGTGTGATCGCGTCCTACAAGGGACTGCATCCCAATCCCGGACCCAAGGGTGTGGGCGAGGCGGTCAACCAGACCGTGGTCATCACCTTCCTCATCCTGTTCTTCGCGAACCTCATCATGACCCTGGTCTACCTCCAGGTCGTTCCGGCCAAGGGAGCCTGAGATGACCATCGCGCGCGGTCGCGGCGACCGCACTCTCCTCAAGCTGCGCAGCGCAGCGGGCGCCCCGCTGGGGATGCTCGATCGCGCCGGCGAGCAGATGTCCTTCTACGGCCGCGCCATCGGCTGGATTCCGCGCACCGTCGTGCACTACAAGAAGGAGACGCTGCGGCTGCTCGCCGAGGTCACCTTCGGTACGGGCGCGCTGGCGGTCATCGGCGGCACGATCGGCGTCATCCTCATGATGAGCGGCTTCACCGGCGTCGTGGTCGGACTGCAGGGCTTCGCGGCCCTCGAGCAGCTCGGCTCCCAGGTGCTCACCGGCTTCCTCTCGGCGTACGTCAACACCCGCGAGATCGCGCCGATCGTGGCGTCCCTGGCGCTGTCCGCGACGGTCGGCTGTGGATTCACCGCCCAGCTCGGAGCCATGCGCATCTCCGAGGAGATCGACGCTCTCGAGGTCATGGCGGTGCCGTCGGTGCCGTTCCTGGTGTCGACGCGCATGATCGCCGGCTTCATCGCCGTCATCCCGCTCTACATCGTCGGCCTGCTGTCGGCGTACCTGGCGTCCCGCCTGGTCTCGACCCTGTTCAACGGTCAGTCGCCGGGCTCGTACGACCATTACTTCTCGCTGTTCCTGCCCCCGGAGGACGTGCTCTACTCCTTCGCCAAGGTGCTGGTCTTCGCGTTCGTGCTCATCATGATCCACTGCTACTACGGCTACACGGCGTCGGGCGGACCGGCCGGAGTGGGTGTGGCCGTGGGTCGGGCGGTGCGCGCCGCGATCGTCACGGTGGCAGTGCTGAACTTCTTCCTGAGCCTCGCCATCTGGGGCACCACGACCACGGTGAGGGTGGCCGGATGAATCACGCCCCGTCCGCGACCAAGCGCAGACTGCTCGGCGTCGGGTTCCTGCTCGTCGTCGTGCTGTTCGTCGGGTGGTCCATCGCCAGCTACCAGAAGACCTTCAAGTCGGTCGTCATGGTCGACCTGGTCACCGACACCGCCGGCAACGCCCTGCCCGCCAATGCCGACGTGAAGGCGCGCGGCATGATCGTCGGCGAGGTGCGCACGACCACCGCCGAGGACGGCCGGGTGGTCTCGCAGATCGCCCTCGAGCCGGACAAGGTCGACATGATTCCGTCGAACACGACGGCCCGCCTGCTGCCGAAGACTCTGTTCGGTGAGCGGTACGTGGCCTTGCAGATCCCGCAGGACGGCGCGTCCGCCACCCCCATCGCGGCGGGCGGGACCATCCAGCAGGACACCAGCGGCAACGCGATCGAGGTCGGGCAACTGCTCGATTCGCTGCTGCCCCTGCTCGACGCCATCCCCCCGCAGGATCTGGCGAACACCCTCGGCGCGCTGTCGCAGGCGCTCGACGGCAAGGGCCAGAAGCTGGGTCTGACGATCGACCGGCTCGAGGAGATCTTCTCCGGTCTGAACACCGAGCTGCCGAACATCCAGGCGGACCTGCGCGGCATCGCCGATCTGTCGCAGACCTACTCCACCGCCGCGCCGGATCTGGTGGATGCGTTGGACGACCTGCGCGTCACGGGCAACACCGTGGTCGAGCGGCAGAGCGACGTCGAGACGCTGCTGGTGTCGGCCACCGCGTCGTCCGGTTCGCTGGCCGATCTGGTGCAGACCAACGCCGAGTCGATCGTCACGGTGGCGGCCGATTCGCGGGAGGCGCTCGAATTGCTCGCCGAGTTCTCGCCGTCGTTCGGGTGCACCTTCACCGAGTTCGTGCGCGTCGCCGACGAGGCCAAGAAGATCCTGTCGGTCGACGCCCCCTACCCGGGTGTCCGTGCGTCGATCAACTTCGTCAATCCCAAGGGGCGGTACATCCCGAACCAGGACGAGCCGAGACTGTTCGACACGCGTGGTCCGTCGTGCTTCGACGACGTCACCACGCCCGGCAAGTTCTTCCCGCAGTACCCGGGCAGCGGTGTGAACGACGGCTCGTACCAGGTGCCGTCCCGCAACCCGGGTCCGGCGATCGATCCGCCGCTGCCGAATCCGCTCGATTCCCCGGTTCCCGCGTCCTACGCCGGATCGGACCTCGAGCGTGACACGTTGGCCGTGGTGTACGGCTCCGGGTCCGGACTGGCGCCGGAGCAGGTGCCGTCCTGGACCACCCTGGTGGGCGCTCCGGCGCTCCGCGGCGCGGAAGTGAGTGTGCGATGAGGGGATTGGCTGCACCGCTGGTCAAGCTGATCATCTTCGCGGTGGTGACCATTCTGGCGACGGCGGCGTTGGCGCTGACCATCGCCAACGGTGCCGGCTCGGGCAACACGAAGTTCTCGGCGATCTTCTCCGACGTCGCCTCGCTGAACGAGGGCGACGAGGTGCGCATCGCCGGCGTGCGAGTCGGCACGGTCGAGAAGATCGAGATCTACGAGCGTGACCGTGCGCGAGTCGATTTCGCGCTGACGCAGCGTGACTGGCTGCCCGCGAGCAGCACGGCGACCATCCGGTACCGCAACCTCATCGGCCAGCGCTACATCGCGCTCGAGGAGGGGTCCGGGAACCAGGGCGAGAAGATCACCAGCGGCGCCACCATTCCGCTCGAGCGGACCCGGCCCGCGGTCAACCTCACCACCCTGTTCAACGGGTTCCGCCCGCTGTTCCAGACCCTGACCGCGGACGACGTCAACAAGTTGAGCTACCAGATCATCCAGGTGTTCCAGGGTGAGTCCGGCACCATCGGAGATCTGGTGCGCGACACCGCATCCCTGACCAACACGGTCGCGGACAAGGATCGCGTGATCGGTGCCGTCATCGACAACCTCAACGGTGTGTTGGACACGGTCAACCGCCACGACAAGGACCTCGACCAGCTGATCGTCAACACGCAGCAGTTGGTGTCCGGGTTGGCTGCCGACCGCGACACGGTGGGCTCGGCGGTCACCTCGCTGGCCGGCCTGACCGACGCGACGGCGGATCTGCTCGAGCCGACCCGGCCGTCGATCCAGTCGTCCATCGCCTCGATCGACCAGCTGTCGACCAAGATCAACAACCGCCAGGCGGACTTCGACGCGATCCTGAAGAACTTCCCCGTGAAGCTGGAGAAGCTCATCCGCGTCGCGAGCTTCGGCTCGTGGTTCCAGTTCTATCTCTGCGGCATCGACATCGTCGCCGGGCCGGGATACGCCCCGCAGTTGAACCTGCCCACCGGCCTGCCGACCATCAATCAGCCGCTCTACACGAACTCCGCGAAACGCTGTGCGGCAGGAGGTATTTCCTGATGGAGTCCCGTCGCAAGCCGGCCGTCGCAGGTGCCCTCGGCATCTTCCTCATCCTGATGGCCACGATGAGCGCGTTCTTCCTGGACTCGCTGCCGATCATCGGCGCGAGCACCAAGTACCGGGCGGACTTCTCCGAGGCTGCCGGCCTGGTGGCGAGCAACGAGGTGCGCATCGCCGGCGTCCGCGTCGGCAAGGTCACCGACGTCTCCCTCGACGGCGACAAGGTCGCGGTGGAGTTCACCGTGGACGACGCGTGGGTGGGCGACAGGACGTCGGCGTCCATCCAGATCAAGACCGTCCTGGGGCAGAAGTACCTCTCGCTCGAACCCAAGGGCGACGAACGACTCAATCCCCGCGACGTGATTCCGATCGAACGGACCACGGCGCCGTACGACGTCATCGACGCGTTCTCCGACGCCGCGCGGACGACGGGTGACATCGACACCACCCAGTTGGCGACGAGCATGGAGACGTTGTCGCAGGCGTTCTCCGAGACGCCGGAGAACATCCGCGCCTCGCTCGACGGCGTGACCCGACTGTCGGAGACCATCGCGTCGCGCGACGACCAGTTGTCGAAGCTCTTCGCCGCTACGAACACGACGACGAAGGTGCTCGCCGATCGCAACCAGGAGTTCACCCGGTTGATCGGGGACGCGTCGGTTCTGGTGCAGGAGCTCAACAATCGGCAGCAGTCGATCTCGCAGCTGCTCATCGGAACCCAGCGCGTCTCGCGTGAACTCACCGGGCTCGTCCGTGACAACGAGGCGCAGATCGGCCCGGCGCTCGCGTCGCTCGGCCAGGTCATCGAGACGCTGCGGACGAACAACGAGAACATCTCCCGCGCCATCGAGATGTACGAGCCGTTCGTGCGGCTGTACACCAACATCGTGGGCAACGGTCGATGGTTCGACCAGGTCATCGTCAACACGTTCCCGCCGGGTCTTCCCGACATTCCGGGCTACCGGGAGCCGATCCGCACGCTGGGTGTGGATCCCGTTCGCAGTCCGGGAGCAGGCCAGTGACCGCCGACCAGGATTCGTCACGTTCGATGTTCACCAAGCGCAGCCTGGGACTGATCGCGGCCGGCGTCGCCGTGGTCGTCCTCGTGGTGTTCGCCCTCTGGTGGGCGTTCACGCGCCTCGGCACGACCACGATCACCACCTATTTCGACAAGTCCGTCGGTGTCTACGAGGGCACCGAGGTGCGGGTGCTCGGCGTGAAGGTCGGCGAGGTGACCAAGGTCGAGGGACTCGGTGACCAGGTGCAGGTCGACCTGCGTGTCGACCGTGGCGTGGACATCCCGGCGACCGCACGGGCGGTGCAGATCGCCCCGTCGGTGGTCGCGGATCGCTACGTCCAGCTCGCGCCGGCCTACACCGGCGGGGACAAGATGCAATCGGGCGCGGTCATCCCGCGTGACCGCACGGCCACCCCGGTCGAGGTCGACGAGCTGTACACGAGCATCGATCAGCTCTCCGAGGCACTCGGCCCCAACGGGGCGAACCGCAACGGCGCCGTCTCCGATCTGGTGACGACGGGTGCGCGCAACCTCGAGGGCAACGGCGAGGCTCTGAACGACACGCTGACCCAGCTGTCCGGCGCCGTCGACACGCTCGATTCCTATCGAGGCGACCTGTTCGGCACGGTCCAGAACCTGCAGACCTTCGTCAGCGCCCTCGCGGCCAACGATCAGCAGGTGCGCGCCTTCAACGAGCAGCTGTCCTCGCTCACCGGCTTCCTGGCGGGCGAGCGGGAGAACCTCTCGCAGGCGCTGCAACAGCTGTCGGTGACCCTCGGCGACGTCGCGGGATTCGTCCGCGACAATCGCGATCAGCTGGGTACCGATCTCGACGCGCTCGCGCCCACCACGCAGTTGCTGGCGGACAACCGGGACAAGCTCGCCGACACTCTGACGCTGCTCCCGTTGGCCGTCGCCAACGTCGCCAACTCGTACAACGCCGAGAACGGCTCCCTGGATGCTCGGTTGATCTTCAACGAACTCCAGGATCCGAAGACGTTCGTGTGCAGTCTGATCGACCTGCAGAAGCTGCGCCCGGGGGATCCGCAGTTCGAGGCGCTCGGTCGGCAGATGCAGCCGATCGTCGACAACTGCGGGACGATCGTCGACCAGGCCGTCGCAGGGGTGAAGACCCCGACACTGGTGCTGCCGTTCGGTCTGCTGTCCGCCGACAACATCCAGCGGAACGTCGAGCCGGGAACGGTGCCGGGCAACCCGTCGCCGCGCCTCGATCTGAACCTGCCCGGACTGTCCATTCCGCAGGAAGGGGAGTGACCGTGCGCGTCACACGTCAACCGACTCGCCGCGCGCGCGGTGTCGTCGTCGCCTCCGGAGTCTGTGTGGTGGCCCTGACCGTCGGGGCCTGCGGGTCCGAGGGTGTCTACGGAATTCCCCTGCCCGGCGGCGCCGACGTGGGTTCCGACCCCGTCCGCCTGACCCTGCAGTTCGACGACGTTCTCGACCTGGTGCCGCAGTCGACCGTCAAGGTCGACGGCGTCGAGGTCGGTCGTGTCACCGACATCTCGGTGCCCGGGGACTCGTGGATCGCGGACGTCCAGGTCGAGGTGAACAGTTCGGTCGATCTGCCGGCCAACGCGACCGCCTCGATCCAGCAGACCAACCTGCTCGGCGAGAAATTCGTGCAGCTGTCGGTTCCCGAGGGGGACGCCGACGAGGCGCGCCTGATCGGCGGCGACACGATTCCGGTCGAGCGCACCCGCCACGCCACCGACATCGAGCAGGTGTTCGGCGCCCTGTCGATGCTGCTCAACGGCGGCGGCGTCGCACAGCTCGCACCGATCGTCAAGGAACTGAACACGGCGACGTCGGGGCGCGAGGATCGACTGCGCTCTCTCATCGAGCAGGCCAACACGCTCATCGGTGGGCTCGAGGAGCAGAAGGGTGACATCACACGCGCCCTCGACGGTCTCGACGTGCTCACCGGAACCCTGAACCAGCAGACCGAGAAGATCGATCGCATCCTCGCGGACCTGCCGGTGGCCACGGAAGTCCTCGAGCAGCAGCGTCCGCAGCTGACCCAGCTGCTCACCCAGCTGGACCGTCTCGGCGAGGTGGGTACCGACGTCATCGAGCGCAGCAAGGACGATCTCATCGCCGACCTGCGCGCACTGCGTCCGACGCTGCAGGAACTGGCGACGTACGGCGACGAGTTGGTCACCGACCTCGCGTTCGTGCCGACGTTCCCGTTCCCGGACGGCGTCGAGAAGATCGCCCAGGGCAACTCGGTGAACCTCTTCATCAGTGCCGATCTGCAGATCGGTAACCAGCTGAGCACCTTCGGCGTCGGCGAGGGGAACCCGATCTACAGCCCGCCGCTGAACGGCGACCCCAAGCCTCGGGTGGATCCGTCCAATCCGTACTACAACGGCAACGGACCGCGACCCGGCTGGCCGACGGTGTCCCTCCTGCCGCTACCGCCGGTGATCCCGTCGCCGACGCCGGCACCGGGTGTTCCGGCCGCGGCGCCGCCGTCGGCGAATCCGCTCGACGGCATTCTCGAACAGTTCGGTATCGGCGCTGCCCCCGGCGCGCAGCCGGGAGGTGGACAGTGAGATCGAAGTTGGTCAGCACCCAGCTGGTCGCGTTCGTGGTGATCGCGCTGCTCGGAATCATCTACGTCGGTGCGAAGTACGTGCGCATCGATCAGCTGCTCGGATTCGGTCAGTACACGGTGACCGGCCAGTTCGCGGACTCCGGTGGCATCTTCCAGAACGCCGAGGTCACCTACCGCGGTATCCCCGTCGGTCGGGTGGGTGCACTGACGCTCACCGAGCAGGGTGTCGACGTCACGTTGAACCTGGAGAAGAACGGCCCGGACATCCCGTCCGACACCGTCGCCGTGGTGGCCAACCGATCCGCGATCGGTGAGCAGTACGTGGATCTGCAGCCGCGCACCGATCAGGGCCCCTACCTCGAGGAAGGGTCCACGATCGCGCAGGCCGACACCTCGACGCCGACTCCGGTCGAGGATCTGCTGCGCAACGTGGACACACTCGCGTCGTCGGTGCCGAAGGACGATCTCCGGACCCTCATCACCGAACTCGGAACAGGGTTCGAGGGCACGGGGACGGCCCTGGCCGGTCTGGTGGATTCCCTCGACACGTTCTCGCAGGACGGACTGAGCAACCTGCCGCAGACGCTGACCCTGATCCGGGACAGCCGTGTGGTGCTGGACACCCAGAGCGAGCAGTCGTCGGCGATCCAGCAGTTCAGCTCCGACCTGGCCCTGGTCACGGCGCAGCTCCGGTCCAACGATCCGGACATCCGCCGGATCATCGACAACGGCATCCCGTTCGCCGACGAGACCAGCGCACTGGTCGCACAGGCCGGTCCGGGGTTGACGAGCAACCTCACCAACCTGGCCGGGGTCAGCGAGGCGCTCAGCCCGCGGACGTTCGCGCTGCGGCCGCTGCTCCAGTTCCTCCCCGCCCTCGCGCAGGGTGCGAACTCGGTCAGCCCGGGCGACGGGACCATCCACTTCGGCATCGCGCTCGAGGTGAACAACCCGCCGTCGTGCACGCAGGGTTACGAGGGCACGCAGGCGATCGTCGACGCCGAATACGCTCGCAATCCCGATTTCGACCCGACGCAGCAGGACTTCCCGATCAACCTGGACGCCAACTGCACGGTGCCGCAGGGCTCGCTCACGGGCGTGCGTGGGGCCAACAGCGTGCGGTTCGCCGATCCGAACATCCCGCAGCCGTGGGACGGCAAGCCGAAGGTGGCGCCGGACCCCATCGACCTCAACCCCATCGCGACGCAGCTGGCGGCGCTGCTGGGTGTGACGGTTCGTCCCTGACGGGTGTCGCTGACACGGGTGGTGGCCACCGGTCCCTCGCGGGGCCGGTGGTTACCGCCTAGTAGGGTGGCGTTGTGACGCCAACCACCTCCACCCCGCGTACCCAGCGGTCCCGGCTCGTCGTGGTCGTGGCCGCTGTCTGCGTGGTCGCAGCCGTGCTCGCCGTGGTCTCGGCGGTGTTCTGGTTCCTCGCCTTCCGCGAGTCCTCCGCCGCGTCCACGCGCGACGACGCACTCGCCGGCGCCCGCCAGGCCGCGATCAACCTGAACTCCGTCGATGCGAACGATCTCGACAAGACCTTCGCCGACATCGAGTCCTCCATCACCGGAGACGAACTCACCAACGGCCTGAACGACACGCGGGATCAGTTCCGCGAGCAGTTCGCCGACACCGGTGTCGTCACCACGGCGTCGGTACAGCATGCGGCGCTGGTGGGCTTCTCGGCGGACGAGGGCACGGCACAGTCGTTGATCGTGCTCACCACCGACACCACCAAGCCCAGCGGCAACGAGCGCTTCCAGAGCACCCTGCGGCTCGAGCTCCAGGACGTCGACGGCACGTGGAAGGCCACGCGAATCCAGCCGATCGGCGAACGCATCCCGCTGCAGTTGCCGCAGGGCGCGCCTACCGATCCCGCTGCGCCCACCGATCCCGCTGCGCCCACCGATCCCGCTGCGCCCGCCGACCCCGCTGCGCCCGCCGACCCCGCCGCACCGACCGACCCCGCCGCGCCGGCGAATCCTGCCGCGCCGTCGGGCGGTCAGTGATCTCGCGCTAGGAGAGTCCATGCCCCCCGCACGTCGTCGTCCCCCCCTGGGCGCCACGCGTCCCCCGGCCGGAGCCGTCCGTCGGAAGAAGGTCGCCGGTCGGCCCGCCGGCCCGGTGAATCCCGCCGACGCCACCGAGACCACGGACGCCACCGACACCCCCGATACCGTCGACGAGGCTGGTTCCGCGACCGACGCCACCACCGGCGCGGTCGATCTGTCGAAGCCCTCCGCCGAGGCCGACACCACCGCCACCGCCGAGCCGGAGACCGACACCACCGACGGTGCCGATGCCGACGAGGCAGCCGAGCCCCGCGCGCGTCGTCCGCTCCCCACGCTCGTCCCGATCCTGGGCGCGCTCGCCGTGGTGTTCGCGGTGATCGCGGTTCTCGGACTGATCCGGCCGGGGGCACCTGCAGTGACCAACAGCGCCTGGGTCGACACCGGGGCCACCCTCGAGGTGACGTCGGCAGGGCGGGACGCTCTGCAGACGGTGTTCAGCTACGGCTTCGACACCATCGACCAGGACCAGGAGGCGGCGCGCGCCGTCCTGAACGACGAGCGTCGAGGTGAGTACGACTCGACGGCCGAGCAGACCAAGCAGGGCGTGCTGCAGACCCAGACGGTCACGACGGCGACGGTGACGGACATCGGTGTCTCGCTGCTCGACGGCGACCGTGCCGAGTTGGTGGCGAGCATGGACATCGCGGCCCGTCAGGACGGCGTGGACCAGGGGACCGTGCAGACTCCGGTGGCGTTCACGATGGAGCGGGTCGACGGTCGGTGGCTGATCGCCACCATCGACAACCGCTAGCCGACCGCTAGCCGACCGCTGGACAACCGCGAGCCGACCGCGGGCTCACCCGCGCCGGGACCACCCGACGCCCGAAACGCCGCGCGTGCTCTTGACGTGGGGCGTCCGGGAGTCCACTCTGATTACCGGATTCGTCCGCCGGCCCGGTTTCGACCGGGTCGCCGTCGGGTATCGACCCTGCGGGTGCGGGACGCATCCCGATCGCCGAGGTTTCTGGGCGGCGCCGGAGCAAATGGAGGCACCGGGCGCCGACAGCAGGTCTCGGCGGACCTGCATCTCGATGTCGGCACCTTCTGTCGCCGTCCGTGACCCACGCGTGTTGCCATGTCCGCGTTTCTGGGGTACTTTTGGGCGTTGCGCTGGGTGCCTCCTGTCATTCTCCAGACTCCGCCTCGATGGACACGTGTGTCCGTCGCTGCCGAGCGAGGGCTTCGTACGGGTCGTGACCAGCGGAGTTCCCACTCGAAAAGCAGATACAGCGACGGTCGCGCAGTGCAGCAAGCGGCCCGCGTGAGGTGCTGGAAGGACGCATCTTGGCAGTCTCCACCCAGTCCAAGGAAAACGCCGGAACCCCCGGAGCCCCGAAGAGGGTGTCGTTCGCGAAGATTCGTGAACCCCTCGAAGTTCCGGGGTTGCTCGATCTTCAGACCGATTCGTTCGAATGGCTCGTCGGCACCCCCGAGTGGCGCGCCCGTGCCGAGGCACGCGGCGACAGCTCGGTCAGCGGCGGCCTCGAGGACATCCTGACGGAACTCTCGCCCATCGAGGACTTCTCCGGCTCGATGTCCCTCTCCTTCTCCGATCCGCGCTTCGACGAGGTCAAGGCCTCCATCGACGAGTGCAAGGACAAGGACATGACCTACGCGGCGCCGTTGTTCGTCACCGCGGAGTTCATCAACAACAACACCGGTGAGATCAAGAGCCAGACGGTCTTCATGGGTGACTTCCCGATGATGACCGACAAGGGCACGTTCATCATCAACGGCACCGAGCGCGTCGTCGTCTCGCAGCTCGTGCGGTCCCCGGGCGTCTACTTCGATCACACGGTCGACAAGACCACCGAGAAGGACCTGCACAGCGTCAAGGTCATCCCCGGCCGTGGCGCGTGGCTGGAGTTCGACGTCGACAAGCGCGACACGGTCGGCGTGCGCATCGATCGCAAGCGTCGTCAGCCGGTCACCGTGCTGCTGAAGGCTCTCGGCTGGACCACCGAGCAGATCACCGAGCGCTTCGGCTTCTCGGAGATCCTCATGGCCACGCTGGAGAAGGACAACACGGCCGGCACCGACGAGGCGCTGCTCGACATCTACCGCAAGCTGCGTCCGGGCGAGCCCCCCACCAAGGAGAGCGCGCAGACCCTGCTGGAGAACCTGTTCTTCAAGGAGAAGCGCTACGACCTCGCTCGCGTGGGTCGCTACAAGATCAACAAGAAGCTGGGCCTGAACTCGGGCCTGCCCATCGAGGCGTCGACGCTGACCGAAGAGGACATCGTCGCCACCATCGAGTACCTCGTGCGTCTGCACGCGGGGGAGAAGTCGATGACGGCTCCGGGCGGCGTCGAGGTGCCGGTCGAGGTCGACGACATCGACCACTTCGGCAACCGTCGTCTGCGCACGGTCGGTGAGCTCATCCAGAACCAGATCCGCGTGGGCCTGTCCCGCATGGAGCGCGTGGTCCGCGAGCGGATGACCACCCAGGACGTCGAGGCGATCACGCCGCAGACCCTGATCAACATCCGTCCGGTCGTCGCCGCGATCAAGGAGTTCTTCGGAACCTCCCAGCTGTCGCAGTTCATGGACCAGAACAACCCGCTGTCGGGCCTGACCCACAAGCGTCGTCTGTCGGCGCTGGGCCCCGGCGGTCTGTCCCGTGAGCGCGCCGGCCTCGAGGTGCGCGACGTGCACCCGTCGCACTACGGCCGCATGTGCCCGATCGAGACCCCCGAGGGTCCGAACATCGGTCTGATCGGCTCGCTCTCGGTGTACGCGCGGGTGAACCCGTTCGGCTTCATCGAGACGCCGTACCGCAAGGTCGTCGACGGTCGGGTGACCGACGAGGTCGACTACCTGACCGCGGACGAGGAGGACCGCCACGTCGTGGCGCAGGCCAACTCGACCATCGACACCTCGGGCCGCTTCGTCGACGAGCGCATTCTCGTCCGTCGCAAGGGCGGCGAGGTCGAGTTCGTGTCGTCGATGGACGTCGACTACATGGACGTCTCGCCGCGACAGATGGTCTCGGTCGCGACCGCGATGATTCCGTTCCTCGAGCACGACGACGCGAACCGCGCCCTCATGGGTGCGAACATGCAGCGTCAGGCCGTGCCGCTGGTGCGCAGCGAGTCCCCGATCGTCGGTACCGGCATGGAACTCCGTGCCGCCGTCGACGCCGGCGACGTCATCGTCACCGACAAGACCGGTGTGGTGGAGGAGGTCTCGGCCGACTACGTCACCGTCATGGCCGACGACGGCTCGCGCTCGACCTACCGGATGCGCAAGTTCGCCCGCTCGAACCAGGGCACGTGCGCCAACCAGCGTCCGATCGTGGACGAGGGTCAGCGCGTGGAGGCCGGCCAGGTGCTGGCCGACGGTCCGTGCACCGAGAACGGTGAGATGGCGCTGGGCAAGAACCTGCTCGTCGCCGTCATGCCGTGGGAGGGCCACAACTACGAGGACGCGATCATCCTGTCGCAGCGCCTCGTGGAAGAGGACGTCCTGACCTCGATCCACATCGAGGAGCACGAGATCGACGCCCGCGACACCAAGCTCGGTGCCGAGGAGATCACGCGCGACATCCCCAACGTCTCGGACGAGGTTCTCGCGGACCTCGACGAGCGCGGCATCATCCGCATCGGTGCGGAGGTCCGTGACGGTGACGTGCTGGTCGGCAAGGTCACGCCGAAGGGCGAGACCGAGCTCACCCCCGAGGAGCGCCTGCTGCGCGCCATCTTCGGCGAGAAGGCGCGCGAGGTGCGCGACACGTCGCTGAAGGTGCCGCACGGCGAGAACGGCAAGGTCATCGGTATCCGCGTGTTCTCGCGCGAGGACGACGACGATCTGCCTCCGGGCGTCAACGAGCTGGTGCGCGTCTACGTCGCGCAGAAGCGCAAGATCCAGGACGGCGACAAGCTCGCCGGCCGCCACGGCAACAAGGGCGTCATCGGCAAGATCCTCCCGCAGGAGGACATGCCGTTCCTGTCCGACGGCACGCCGATCGACATCATCCTGAACACGCACGGCGTCCCGCGTCGTATGAACATCGGTCAGATCCTCGAGACCCACCTGGGCTGGATCGGCAAGACCGGATGGAACGTTCAGGTCGCGACGGACGGCACTCGACCCGACTGGGCCGAGACGCTGCCGGAGGAGATGCTGGCGGCGGAGGCCGACACCAACATCGCCACCCCGGTGTTCGACGGTGCCAAGGAGGACGAGCTGACGGGTCTGCTGTCGAGCACGATCCCGAACCGCGACGGCGACCAGATGGTCGGCGCCGACGGCAAGGCGACGCTGTTCGACGGTCGCTCCGGCGAGCCGTTCCCGTACCCCGTGTCCGTGGGCTACATGTACATCATCAAGCTGCACCACCTGGTCGACGACAAGATCCACGCTCGCTCGACCGGGCCGTACTCGATGATCACGCAGCAGCCCCTCGGCGGTAAGGCGCAGTTCGGTGGACAGCGCTTCGGTGAGATGGAGTGCTGGGCCATGCAGGCCTACGGTGCGGCGTACACGCTGCAGGAGCTCCTGACCATCAAGTCCGACGACGTGGTCGGTCGCGTCAAGGTCTACGAGGCGATCGTCAAGGGCGAGAACATCCCCGAGCCCGGCATCCCCGAGTCCTTCAAGGTGCTCCTCAAGGAGCTCCAGTCGCTGTGCCTCAACGTGGAGGTGCTGTCCTCGGACGGCGCGGCCATCACGATGGCCGACGGTGACGACGAGGATCTCGAGCGCGCCGCGGCCAACCTGGGAATCAACCTCTCACGCAACGAGTCCGCCACCGTCGACGATCTCGCTCAGTGAGGTGCCGGCCGGCGCGGGGGGTTTCCCGCGCCGGCTCGCCCTCACCGATGTAGCAGCAGATAACTAACCCCGTCACCGGGGGAAAGGAAGTACGACGTGCTGGACGTCAACTTCTTCGATGAACTCCGCATCGGTCTCGCGACCGCGGACGACATCCGCAACTGGTCCTACGGCGAGGTCAAGAAGCCGGAGACCATCAACTACCGCACGCTCAAGCCGGAGAAGGACGGCCTCTTCTGCGAGAAGATCTTCGGACCGACTCGCGACTGGGAGTGCTACTGCGGCAAGTACAAGCGCGTGCGCTTCAAGGGCATCATCTGCGAGCGCTGTGGCGTCGAGGTCACGCGCGCCAAGGTGCGTCGTGAGCGCATGGGTCACATCGAGCTGGCCGCCCCGGTCACGCACATCTGGTACTTCAAGGGTGTGCCGTCGCGTCTGGGCTACCTGCTCGACCTGGCGCCGAAGGATCTCGAGAAGATCATCTACTTCGCCGCCTACGTCATCACCTCGGTGGACGACGAGCTCCGCCACAACGAGCTCTCGACCCTCGAGGCCGAGATGGAGGTCGAGAAGAAGGCCGTCGCCGATCAGCGCGACGCCGATCTCGAGGCCCGCGCGCAGAAGCTCGAGGCGGACATCGCCGAGCTCGAGGCCGAGGGTGCCAAGTCCGACGTGCGTCGCAAGGTCAAGGACGGCGGCGAGCGCGAGATGCGTCAGCTCCGTGACCGCGCGCAGCGTGAGCTGGATCGTCTCGAGGAGATCTGGTCCACCTTCACCAAGCTGGCACCGAAGCAGCTCATCGTCGACGAGCTGATCTACCGCGAGCTGGTCGATCGCTACGGCGAATACTTCACGGGTGCGATGGGCGCGGAGTCCATCCAGAAGCTCATGGAGACCTTCGACATCGAGGCCGAGGCCGAGTCGCTGCGCGAGACCATCCGCAGCGGCAAGGGGCAGAAGAAGCTCCGCGCCCTCAAGCGCCTCAAGGTCGTCGCCGCGTTCCAGTCCACCGGCAACTCGCCGATGGGCATGGTGCTCGACGCCGTGCCGGTGATCCCGCCGGAGCTGCGTCCGATGGTCCAGCTCGACGGTGGCCGCTTCGCCACCTCGGACCTGAACGACCTGTACCGCCGCGTCATCAACCGCAACAACCGCCTCAAGCGACTGATCGACCTCGGCGCGCCCGAGATCATCGTCAACAACGAGAAGCGGATGCTGCAGGAGTCCGTCGACGCCCTGTTCGACAACGGTCGTCGTGGCCGTCCGGTCACCGGGCCGGGCAACCGCCCGCTGAAGTCGCTGTCCGACTTGCTCAAGGGCAAGCAGGGTCGCTTCCGTCAGAACCTCCTCGGCAAGCGCGTCGACTACTCGGGCCGTTCGGTCATCGTCGTCGGCCCGCAGCTGAAGCTGCACCAGTGCGGTCTGCCGAAGCTCATGGCACTCGAGTTGTTCAAGCCGTTCGTGATGAAGCGTCTGGTCGATCTGAACCACGCGCAGAACATCAAGTCGGCCAAGCGCATGGTCGAGCGTCAGCGTGCCCAGGTGTGGGACGTCCTCGAAGAGGTCATCGGCGAGCACCCCGTGCTGCTGAACCGCGCCCCCACGCTGCACCGCCTCGGCATCCAGGCGTTCGAGCCGCAGCTCGTCGAGGGCAAGGCCATTCAGCTGCACCCGCTCGTCTGTGAGGCGTTCAACGCCGACTTCGACGGTGACCAGATGGCCGTGCACCTGCCGCTGTCGGCAGAGGCGCAGGCCGAGGCCCGCGTGCTGATGCTGTCGTCGAACAACATCCTGTCGCCGGCGTCGGGCCGTCCGCTCGCCATGCCGCGTCTGGACATGGTGACGGGTCTGTTCCACCTGACCCGTCTCGACGAGGCCGCGAAGGGTCAGCTGTCGCCGGCCACCGGCGAGGGCCCCGAGCAGGGCATCTACGCGAGCCCGGCCGAGGCGCAGATGGCCGTCGACCGCGGTGTGCTCACGGTGCAGTCGCCCATCAAGGTGCGGCTGACCAACCAGCGTCCCTCGCGGGAGCTCGAGGCCGAGCTGTTCCCCGAGGGCTGGGCACCGGGCGACGCCTGGACCGCCGAGACCACGCTGGGCCGGGTGCTCTTCAACGAGCTGCTGCCGGCGAACTACCCGTTCGTCAACGAGCAGATGCCGAAGAAGCGTCAGGCGACGATCATCAACGATCTCGCCGAGCGGTACCCGATGATCGTGGTCGCGCAGACCGTCGACAAGCTCAAGGACGCCGGCTTCTACTGGGCCACGCGCTCGGGTGTCACCATCTCCATCTCCGACGTCCTCGTGCCGCCGGAGAAGGCGGAGATCATGGAGTCGTTCGAGGCGCAGGCCGATCAGATCGAGCGCAAGTACCAGCGTGGCGCGCTCGACCACACCGAGCGCAACTCGGCTCTGGTGAAGATCTGGCAGGAAGCGACCGAGCAGGTCGGCAAGGCCATGGAGGCCCACTTCCCCGACGACAACCCCATCCCGATGATCGTGAAGTCCGGCGCGGCCGGAAACATGACGCAGGTGCGGTCGCTCGCCGGCATGAAGGGTCTGGTGACCAACCCGAAGGGCGAGTTCATCCCGCGTCCGATCAAGTCCTCCTTCAAGGAGGGCCTGACGGTTCTCGAGTACTTCATCAACACGCACGGTGCCCGTAAGGGTCTGGCCGACACCGCGCTGCGTACCGCCGACTCGGGTTACCTGACCCGTCGTCTGGTGGACGTGTCGCAGGACGTCATCGTGCGCGAGGTGGACTGCGGGACCGAGCGCGGCATCACCACGACCATCGCGGAGAAGCTGGCCGACGGCACGATGATCCGGGACGCGCACGTCGAGACCTCGACGTACGCGCGGACCCTGGCCTCGGACGCGGTCGACGCGGACGGCAACGTCGTCGTCGAGCGTGGCCACGACCTGGGCGACCCGGCCATCGACGCACTGCTCGCGGCCGGCATCACCACGGTCAAGGTGCGCTCCGTGCTCACCTGCACCACCGGCACGGGCGTCTGCGCCACCTGCTACGGCCGCTCGATGGCCACCGGCAAGCTGGTCGACATCGGCGAGGCCGTCGGCATCGTCGCCGCCCAGTCCATCGGTGAGCCCGGTACGCAGCTGACCATGCGTACGTTCCACCAGGGTGGTGTGGCCGGCGACGACATCACGGGTGGTCTGCCCCGCGTGCAGGAGCTCTTCGAGGCTCGTGTGCCCAAGGGCAAGGCACCCATCGCGGACGTCTCGGGTCGCATCCAGCTGGAGGAGGGTGATCGCTTCTACAAGATCACCATCGTTCCGGACGACGGCGGCGAAGAGGTCGTCTACGACAAGCTCTCGAAGCGTCAGCGTCTGCGTGTGTTCAAGCACGACGACGGCACCGAGCGCCTGTTGTCGGACGGCGACCACGTGGAGGTCGGCCAGCAGCTCATGGAAGGTGCTGCCGATCCGCACGAGGTCCTGCGTGTCATGGGCCCGCGTCAGGTGCAGATCCACCTCGTGAACGAGGTTCAGGAGGTGTACCGCAGCCAGGGTGTGTCCATCCACGACAAGCACATCGAGACGATCGTGCGTCAGATGCTCCGCCGCGTGACCATCATCGATTCGGGCTCCACGGAGTTCCTGCCCGGATCGCTGACCGAGCGCAGCGAGTTCGAGGCGAGCAACCGTCGCGTCGTGTCCGAGGGTGGCGAGCCCGCGGCCGGACGTCCGGTGCTGATGGGAATCACCAAGGCATCGCTGGCGACCGACTCGTGGCTGTCCGCGGCGTCGTTCCAGGAGACCACTCGCGTGCTGACCGATGCGGCGATCAACTGCCGCTCGGACAAGCTGATCGGTCTCAAGGAGAACGTGATCATCGGCAAGCTGATCCCGGCCGGCACCGGCATCAACCGGTACCGGAACATCACGGTGCAGCCCACCGAGGAGGCACGGGCCGCGGCCTACGCGGTGCCGTCGTACGACGATCAGTACTACAGCCCGGACGGCTTCGGCCAGAACACCGGTGCTGCCGTGCCGCTCGACGACTACGGCTTCTCGGGCGACTTCCGGTAACCCGGTAGCGCACGGTTCGACCCGAACCGACACCGGCTCGGCCCCGCACTCGCTCGTGAGTGCGGGGCCGAGTCGCGTTCGGGGCCCTGGTCGGGGTCGGTCGCGATGAGTTTCCCCTCGCGGCCGGGTCGGTACCACCATGACCGAGCAGAAGAGCACCATCACGAACATCGGCGTGGCCATGTTCACCGTCGCGGACCAGGACAAGGCCCTCGACTTCTACACCCGCGTACTCGGGTTCGAGGTGCGCGGTGACACCCGCTTCGGGCCCGACGGCGAGTACCGCTGGCTCGAGGTCGCCCCGGTGGGGTCGACGGCGCGGCTGGCGTTGAACCCGCCGATGTTCGACAGTCCGGGTGGATCCGCGATCGGGGTCGAGACCGCCGACGTGCGTGCCGAGCACGCTCGCCTGTCGGCGATCGGCGGGTTCGAGCTCGACCCGATCGGCGACGACGACGATCCGAACGTCCCGCCGATGTTCATGCTGCGCGATCCCGATGGCAACGTGGTCACCGTCGTCCAGGCCTGAGTCGGCCGACCCTCCTTGTCTTCACCGCCTCCCGACCGCTACCGCACCGTCGCGGTGGGGAGGGACAGGCTCACCAACATCAGGGCGAAGAGAAACCACGCCGCGCCCTGCCAGATCGGCCAGGTCCCGCCGTGGCGGTAGGAGCGGTAACCGATGACCAGCGCACCGATCGCGCCCACCAGGCAGACGCCGGGCACGATCGCGGCGACGACGACGTTCGAGGCGCCCGTCGCCAGGAAGACCGCGAGGGCGATCGCGGCGACCCCGACGGCGGAGACCACGTAGAGCGCCGCGCGGCGCAGCGCAGCCGGGTCGCGCCACCGCTTCTCGACGTCGCGGGTACCCATGCCGGCTCGGTCGGGGTCGGTCCTGTCGCGATCGGTCATGGTCTTCGCGTACCCGATCCGTGCGGTGTCAGACGCGCAGGTCCACCCAGACCGGACGGTGATCGCTCGCGGTGATCACGTCGGCGCCGGGCTCGCCGGGTGCCGGCCAGAACACACCGGAACCGGTCACCTCGAGGTCGTCGCTGGGCAGGACGTAGTCGACGCGGAGTCGACCGACCCGCGGGCCGAAATCGGCGGTGTCGGTGCCGTGGGCCGCGGACGCGGGACGGGGATCCCGCACGCGCGGCGCGGTGAGCAGCCGGTCGATCGCGCCGGGGTAGGAGTCACCTTTCTCCGGGTCGGCGTTCTGGTCTCCCAGTACGACGAACGACACGTCGTCGGCCAGACCGCCGGCGACCCCGGCGTCGTCCACGGGATAGGTCGCCCCGGCGAGGTAGTCGACGGTGAACCGGATCTCGTCGTGGTTCCGGCGTCCGTTGCGATCCTCGGGACCGTCGAACGTCGGCGGCGTGGGGTGCGAGGCGAGCAGGTGCACGGTGCGCTCGCCGATCGTGACGGGCACGTCCCAGTGCGACTTGCTCGACAGCCGCAGCGCGTCGGCGTTCGCGCCGTAGTGCTCGCGGGGCAGCAGCGAGTCCGGTTGATCGGCCCACCGGAACAGTCGGAACGTGCGCACCGCGGACGCGTCCAGCGGGAAACGCGACAGCACGACCATCCCGTACTGGCCGGGAAACGCCCCGAATCCCCACGCGTCGCCGGGGCCGTCGGTCCGACCGTCCCCGTCGAGGTCCAGCCCGGACGGCTCCCCGGTGTTGACCGGCGCGGAGAAGACGTACGGGTAGTCGACGGCCGCCGCGCCCCCGCGGCCCACGGCGAGGACGTCGCGGAGTGCCTCGGCGGTGCCGTCGGCGTGGTCGACCTCGTTGACGAGCAGCACGTCGGGGGCGGCGCGCTGGATCACCTCGGCCGCGGCGAGCAGGTGCGGGTGCGTCCCCTCGGCCAGCTCGGCGGCCAGTTGCCCGGCGGCGGGGCGGTTCAGGCTGGCGTTGTACGTCGCCACGCGCACGAGACGGCTCACGACGGTGAACGCTACGTGACCTCCGTCGTCGACGAGTCGTCGTCGGACCGCCAACTTCCGTTCGTGTCGGCGCGGCAGGGTCGAGTCCCATGACTCGTCGCGAGCTCGTCATCGGTGCGGATCGATCGCTGACCGCGGGGACCACCCGCCGCCGCTTTCTCACCTGGAGCGCCCTCGTCGGCGCCCTCGCACTGACACCGGAATTGACCGGCACCGCCGCACAGGCCCAACCGCCGACGGCGCCACCGGCGGACTACCCGTTCCGGCTGGGCGTCGCCTCGGGTGACCCGTTGCCCGACTCGGTGGTGCTGTGGACGCGGCTGGCCGTCGACCCGATCGCGCCGCTCGGCGGCATGCGGCCGGGTGTGGTCCCGGTCCGTTGGGAGATCGCCGAGGACGACCGGTTCGGCCGCGTCGTCGCGCAGGGTCTCGAGGTCGCGACGGAGGCCGACGGCTGGTCCGTTCACGTGGACGTTCGCGGGCTGGCGCCGGCGCGGGACTACTTCTACCGCTTCCTCGTCGGCCCGCACGCCAGCACCGTGGGACGGACCCGGACGGCGCCCGCTGCGGGCGCGCCGCTGGCGTCGTTGTCGTTCGCGTGGGCGTCGTGCCAGAAGTGGGAGGACGGGTTCTACGGCGCCTACGCCGACCTCGCCCGCTCCGCGCCGGACGTCGTGTTCTTCCTCGGTGACTACATCTACGAGTACGGGATCGAGCGGAAGGGTGCGCGGGCGTCGCTGCCGCGACCGGAGTCCGCGGCGCGAGAGACGCTGCAGCTGAACGACTATCGCGATCGGTACGCCCTGTACAAGGCCGACGAGAATCTCGCGGCCGCCCACGCCGCGGCGCCGTGGATCACCACGTTCGACGACCACGAGGTGGACAACAACTGGGCGTCGCAGATCTCCCGGGACGAGGGAGCCGATCCGCGGCTGTTCCTCATGCGCCGGGCCGACGCGTTCAAGGCGTGGTGGGAGAACACTCCGGTCCGGATGACGCAGCGCCCCGTCGGGCCCGATCTGCAGGCGTACCGCCGTTTCTCGTTCGGGTCGCTGGTCGACTTCTCGATGCTCGACACGCGCCAGTACCGCAGCGATCAGGCGAACGGCGACGGCGAGCACCCGCAGGACGCCGCCACGGCCGACCCCGACCGCACCATCACCGGTGCGGCGCAGGAGAAGTGGATCGTGGACGGGTTCGGCAGCGCGGCCACGTGGAAGTTCCTCGCCCATCAGACGGTGATCTCGGACCTCGCGCAGATCGAGAACGGACAGCGCGTGGTCGGCATGGATCCGTGGAGCGGCTACGAGGCCTCCCGCCACCGCATCCTCGATGCGGCGAGGGATCGCGGCGTCCAGGTGCAGTCGATCGTCGGCGACATCCACCGCACCATCGTCTCGGAGCTCCGGCGCGACTACCGGAACCCGGCCCCCGCGGTGGGCGTCGAGATCGCGACGACGTCCATAGCGTCGGGCAAGGACGGCGCGGACGTCGACGACACCGGCGCGGCCATCGCGGCGGCGTCCCCGCACGTCGCGTTCGGCAACGCGCGACGCGGGTACCTGCGCGCGACCCTCACACCGACGGAGTGGACGTCCGAGGTCCGGGTGCTCGACGCGGTGTCGGTCCCCGGTGCCGGTGCCCGCACCGCCACGACGGTCACCGTGCCGGTGGGGACGACGGAGATCGGCCTGGGGTAGCGGATCACCCGCCGGTCGCGAGGACCTGCGCGACGTTGCGTTCGGCGAGCGCGGTGATCGTCAGCGACGGATTCGCCGCACCGGTGCTGCCGGGAACCAGGGCGCCGTCGACGAGGTAGAGACCGTCGTATCCCTTCACCCGGCCGTAGCCGTCGGTGACGTCACCGAGCACCGCGCCGCCGAGGGGGTGCGCCGTGAGGGTGTCGTCGACGTCGCGCGTGAGCGGCTCCGCCGACACCAGCGTGCGGCCCGCCTGTGCCATGCGGTTCTGCACGGCGCGGAGCGAGGCGACCGTGTCGGGATTGCCGCCCTTCGGCCAGGACAGGACGATGCGGTCGGCGGTTCGGTCGTAGCGGAACTCGCCACGCATCGGGTCGATCGTCATGCCGAGGGAACCCAGGAACCCCATCTCGGTCGGCACTCCGGGGACGTACCAGTTCTCCACCGTGAGCGGCAGCCCCGATTCGTCGACGATGCGCGACGCGCAGGGGGCGCCCTGCGGGCCACCACCGATCGGTCCCAACGAGCGCGTCATGAACGCGTCACCGTTGGTGCCCCACCCGCGACCGACGAATTCGTTGAGGTTCGGCAGCGCCCCGGTGTCCCGAGCCCGCAGCAGCAGCTCGGTGGTGCCGATGGAGCCGGCGCCGAGCACCAGGCGGTCGGCGGTGAGCGTGCGGGACTCAAGGACGTTGCCCTCGGGGTCGAGTCGGCGCACCTCCACGCGGTAGCGGCCACCGGTGTCGGTGCCGATCGCGGCCACCTCGTGGCTGTGCGCGATCAGGGCCCGTCCCGTCGCCTCGGCCTGCGGAAGGTAGTTCTGTGTCAGGTCCTGCTTGGCGCCGTTGGAGTTGCCGAACGTACTCTGCCCGACGGTCGCCGACGGCCGGGACCGCCCCGTCATCTCGTCGCGCACGATCGACCAGTTCCAGGTGCCGTCCACCCGCTGAGGATCGAACCCGGCGCGGCGGGCGTGATCGTCCCACGTGCGGGAGTGGGCGAACGCGGGGGCGGCGTACACGTCGTCGGGCATGGGGGAGGGGCGCAACATGCGCCGCGCCGCCGGGTACCAGGTGGACGCCATCTCCTCGTAGGCGACGCGACCGCCGAACGAGAGGTCGAAGAACCGCTTGTCCGGGGCGATGGTGACCCCGGTGTAGACCACGGAACCGCCGCCGACGGCCGCACCGCGCCAGACGGTGAGGTTGTCGAAGCGGGTGGTGTCGAGCACACCGCCGAAGCGGTCGACCGGACCGACGGGCATGCCGGTGACGTTGGTGAAGGACTGCTGACGCCACAGCCCGCGGCCGTCCGCGGTCATGTCCGCGGTGAAGATCTCCCGCCACGGATCGCGCGGCCAGCGCAGGCCGCGTTCGAGGACGGTGACCTGCTGCCCGGCCTGCGCGAACCGCAGGGCGGCCACCGAGGCGCCGAACCCGGAGCCGATCACGATCACCGCGGAGTGGTCCGGCGGACGGGGCGGGTCGGCCCACAGTTCCGGGACGCGGGAGCGGATGGTGGGGACGCCGAGAGGCAGCGCCGAGGCCGACGGCAGCAGGGTGGATGCCGCCCTGGTGGACGGGATCACGGCCGGACCGAGGGCAGCCCCCACAGCCCCCACCGCCCCGGCCGCCGCCCATTGCAGCAAGTGCCGTCGTTTCACCGCGCGAAAACCTCCCTCGAGTCGGTTTCGAGTGTGCCAGCAGAATTCATGTCCGCAGCCGTGCGCGACATCTTCGTGACGGCTCCCAACCGGCGATGCCGACGCGAGGTGCCGATCCCGTGTCAGGAACAGGGTCCGGCTCGCGGTCGTTGCACCGACCGTGCTGGTGTCCCTTCTCGACCGCTCGCGCACGCGGGTGGACCGCTCGTCCGCCGCCGCGGTCGCGGACACCGTCGAGCGCGCCCGCTGGGCCGAGGCCGCCGGCTATCACCGGTTCCGAGTCGCGGAGCATCACGCGGTGCCCGGCATCGCGTCCGGAACCCCTGCCGTGCTGCTCGCAGCGATCGGCGCGGCGACCACCGCGATCGGCCTCGGCACCGCCGGGGTCATGCTGCCCAACCACACCCCTCTGCTGGTCGCGGAGAACGCGCTGATGCTCGAGGCGCTGTTCCCGGGCCGGCTCGATCTCGGCATCGGCCGCTCGCTCGGATTCACCCCGCCGATTCGGCGGGCCCTGCGCGCGGAGTCGGCCGACGGGTTCGCCGCGGATCTGTCCGACCTGCTCGGCTTTCTGCACGGCACCGGGTCCGTCACGGCGCAACCCGCGGCCGACCGACCGATTCCCGTGTCGGTGCTCGCCACCGGATCGGGACTCGAGGTCGCCGCGCGACTCGGACTTCCCGTGATCGTCGGGGGTCCCGCACTGGCCGACCCCGACCGGATCCGGACCTACCGACGCGCCTTCGTCCCGACCGAGACGACGCCCCGGCCACGGGTCACCGTGTCCGCGGACATCCTCGTGGCGGACTCCGATGCCGACGCGCGCGTGCTCGCTCTGTCCGAGGCCGTCGCCCTCGCCGAGTCGCGGCGCACGGGCGATTTCCCGCCGCTGCGGCCGGTCACCGAGATGCCGGAGCTCGGACCGCGGGCGCTCGAGGTGGCCGAGCGCACGCTCGCCGGCGCGGTGTTCGGCAGCCGCGAGACGGTCCGACGCGAGCTCGAGCGCCTCGTCGAGCGCACCGATGCGGACGAGATCCTATCCTCGGCCTCCACCTACGACCGCGCGGCACTCCGGGCCTCCGACGAGGCCCTGGTGTCAGTCCTCGCCTGACGTCAGGTGAGCTGCTGGTATGCCCACTTGTTGCCGTCCGGGTCGGCGAAGTGGGTGAACAGGCCCCACCCTTCGTCGGCGACCTCGGTGGCGTCGACGCCCGCGGCGACCAGCGCTCGACGGGCCTCGGCGACGTCCTCGACCACCGCGAGGATGTAGTTCAGGGAGCCGGGCTCGGCCTCGGTGATGTTGTGGCCGATCGCGATGGAGCACGCCGACCCCGGCGGTGTGAGCTGCACGTAGCGCATGTTCTCGAACGGGCTGGCGTCGTGGTCGGCGTGGAAGCCGATCCCGGTGTAGAAATCCTTGGCCCGGTCCACGTCGGACACCGGCACGATCACCAGCTGGATCTGCACGCTCATGGTGGTTCCCTTCTAGTCGACTCGCAGTGCGTGCCGGAGTGTGGCACGGGTCACCGACACGTCGGCCCACTCGCCGCGAACCTCCAGCACGGCGAGCGCCGACGTCGGGAAACCGGACCGCAACCAGGCGACCGCGGCGGGGTCGGAGTCCTTGTCCGCGAGTTCCAGAGCCGTGAACGGCACCCCGGGCGCGTGCCCGACCACCAGGAGCACCCGCACCTCGGGATCGGCCTGCGCGATCTCGCCGAGGATGTCGTCGGGGGACCCGCCGTAGATCGCGGACTCGAACCGCGTGGTCGCCGCGATGCCCGTCCGGTCCAGCGTCTCGCTGGTCCGGGTGGCGGTCGAGCAGATCACCGCGTCCACGTCGCCGACGTGCTCGCGGATCCAGTCACCGGCCGCGGCCGCCTGGCGTCGACCGCGCTCGTCGAGCGGGCGCTCGTGATCGCCCACGCCGTCCGGGTAGGAGGACTTGCCGTGCCGCATGAGGATCAGGGTGCGCATACGACGAGTAGACCAAAGTTCGGGCGCGCTCGAGCGCTACCGGTCGTGCGTCCTGCGCTCGAGTGTCGCGCCGTCCGGATCCCACGCGATCAGACCCCGTTCCGCGAACGCGGCGAGCCACCCGGTCATCGGCCAGCGGCCCCACCGCCGGTGGAACACGCGGGCGTTGACGACGATGTCGTCGAGGTGTTCGACCGGCGGAGCCGACACCGGATGCCACTGATGGAACGCGTGGGCGCCGCCGAGCCACTGCAGACGCGCGCCGCGCTCGCGAGCGGTCCACCCGAAGTCGGTGTCCTCGCCGCCGTAGCCTGCGTAGTCCTCGCAGAAACCCCCGAGGTCGGCCCACGTGGTCGCGGTGACGGCGAACGACAGCGACCAGAACAGGTCCCAGTTCTCCCCGGATTCGATCGTTCCCGCCGGGGGATTCGGCCGGGCCGCATGGGGATTCACGAGTTCCGGGAGACGGCCGAGGTCGGCGCCGCGCGGGAGGTAGGTGACCGGACCGCACAGCACGACGCCGTCGCGCACGTGCTCGGTGTACGACGCCACGAGGTTCGGTGCCGGAACGCAGTCGACGTCGAGGAAGATCAGCACGTCCGCGCCGGCGTCCAGCGCGAGCCGCGCCCCGGCGTTGCGCGCCCGCGCCAGAGGAAGCGCACCGTCGACCGGGAGGACCACGGTGGCGCCGGGAACGTCGGTATCGCCCATGGCGACGATCGTCCGGATGTCCGGTTGCACTGTGCCCGAGCGCAATCCGGCGTCCTGCGCACGCAGATGCTCGTGCCGTCCGGCGGCGATGGTGACGACGGCCGTCGTCACCCGGCCACCGACTCGATCGCGGCCGCGGCCCGTGCGGCGGCACCGTCGATCTCCGTCACCGTGCGGAGGTCGGCGGAGAGGGCCCGGGCGCGCCGGAGCAGGTCCGGCCACGCCGCCGGGTCCGGCCACGCGTCGAGCGCCACCGCGAGTCCGGCGCGGTCCAGAGCCCGTGCAGTGGCGCGCTGTTCGTCGAACGGGCGGTCCTCGGCCACCACGACGGCGGGTGCGTTCGCGGCCGCGACGTCGGCGACGGCATTCTGGCCGCCGTGGGTGACGACGACCCCCGCCGTGTCGAGGATCGGCCACACGTCGTCGACCCACGGCTCGCCGGGCGTGCCGACGCCCCGCCACGTCGTGTCGGGTGTCGCCGCACGCACCGCGTCGAGATAGCCCGCCGCGAGGGACGATCCACCTGCCCCACTCATCAGGACGGCGGTGTCGGGCACGCGGGGCCCCGTCGAGACGCGGTCCGCGACTCGACTGATCGATCCGGCGTACACGGTCTTGTCGGCGTGCTCGCGCAACCACTCCGGGTCGTACACGGTGCGTGACCACGGGGCGACGATGCGGTCCGCCAGCGTGTACGCGAGGCGGTGTGGGGCGTCGGTGCGCTCACCCGGCATCGCCAGGACGACGAGCGGAATCCCCATGAGCCGCACGAACGTCGACACCTCCACCGACACGTCGACCACGAACGCGCGCGGTCGGTGACGCTCGATCCAGGCGGCGATCGTCGCCATCCGTTCGGTGAGTCCCGGCACGCCGGTCGGAGCCCAGTGCAGTGCCCCACCGGCCGTGGTTCCCCGCGCGTCCGGCCCGGTATCCCTGTGCGTGGCCCACGCGGTATCCATCGGCACCGCCACCCACTGCGACGCCGACATCCGGTCCGGTGCGGGCCGCGACGAGAAGATCGTCACGTCGTCCTGCAGGAACGGGACGATCGACGACGCCCTCGCGAGATGCCCGACGCCGTGATGGTGGACGTAGTACCCGATCACGCCGGAACGGCGTCCCGCTCGTCCAGCATGTCCCGGTAGAGCGCGAGATACGAGTCGACCATGGTGGTGTCGGAGCACACGCGCTCGGCGCGGGCACGGGCATCGCGGCGCGACAGGGTCGCCGCGGTCCGCATCGCGTCGGCCAGGCCGACGACGTCGTCGGCCGCGACCAGAACGCCGCAGGTGGGGTCGACGATCTCGGGGATCCCGCCGCGCCCGAACGCGGCGACGGGTGTGCCGCAGGCGAGGGCCTCGGCCACGACCAGCCCGTAGGGCTCGTCCCACTGCGGGGTGACGACGGCGACAGCCGCTCCGCCGACGAGGTCGGCGAGCTCCTTCTGCATCAGGTGCCCCTCGTAGATCACGTCGGCTCCGAGGCGCGGTTCGACGACGGTCCGGAAGTACTCGTCGTCGCAGGCCGGTCCGGCGATGCGAAGGGGATAGCCGGCGCGCACGGCAGCATCGATGGCGGCGTCGACCCCCTTCTCGGGAACGAGCCGCCCGGTCCACACCGCGTAGTCGCCGCCCGCACCCACGGGCCATCGATCGAGCGCGATGCCGTTGGGTACCACCGGGATGTGTCCGGCGACGGGGGTCCACTGCCGACCGGTGTAGCGACTCACGGCGGCGTAGCGCGTGTCGGGATTCAGCGGCACCGCCGCCGCCGACTCCAGCCACGCCAGGGGCGGGGTGTGCAGAGTCGTGATCATCGGCGTCGGCACCGTCGACGACATCGCGATCGGCAGGTAGTGGAGGCTGTGATTGTGGATGACGTCGAACGAATTCCGCAGCCGCCCGGCCAGTTCCAGCATCACGGACAGGTAGGCGTGGTGCTCGTGGACGACCCACGACGGACCCATGTGCTCGGTGCGCGCGTCCGGGCTCAGGGTGAAGGTGTGCACGTCGATCACGTCGTGCGGCGAGTCGATGGAGGAGCCGTCCGCCCCGAACAGGCTCACCCGGTGACCGCGCGCGGTGAGCGCGCGAGCGAGGTGCCAGACGTGCGCTTCGAGACCGCCGGCGAACGGTTGGCAGATCGGGAAGCGCGACGACCCCAGCAGGGCGATGCGCAGCGAGTCCGTCATGCGGGTACCGCCGCGGCGTCGCGGCCGGTCACCCCGGTCAGAGACGAGTAGAGGGCGGCGTGCTCGGCCCGGACGGCGGCGAGCTGGTGGCGTCGGAACTCGGCGAACGACGCGTCGAGGACGGGTCGACGCAGAGCATCGCCCACCGCGGCGTCCAGCGACTCGGGGTCGAACAGGTCGGGCCCGAACGTGAACGTGGGGCAGGGGAACTGGTCGCCGAAGCATCCCGTGTCGGGCACGATCGGCACGACGGCGAGGTCGCGGCAGGCCTCCATCCACCCGGAGTGCGTGCCGAATCGGTAGGGCAGGACGGCGACGTCGATCTCCGAGAGGTACTGCCAGAGTTCGGCGTCGGTGAAGCGCCCGTGGACACGCACGTCGACATCGGGGTGAGAGGCGAAGGCCAGCAGGCGTTCACCGCGCTCCGGCGCGTACCAGTGACTCGTGTGGTCGAAGAGGGCGTCGTCGAGGTCCAGCCGCACGACGGCGCCGCGTGCCGACGCGGCTGCGACGAGTGCGGGGACGACGGCTTCCGGATCGAGGTTGGCGCGCAACGTCTTCGCGTGAACGCCGATCACCGGCGTCGCCGATCGCCGGCGGTCGACCGCGGCGATCAACTCGAGCGGGGCGACGTGCGGATGCGGTGTGACCGTGGCCGACCGGCCCCACCGTCGTTCGATCTCGCGGGCGGCGGCCGTGGTCAACGTCAGGACGGCGTCGGCGGCCGGCACCAGCACGTCGAGCTGCCGACGGTGCAGGTCGGCGTCCGCGAAATGCGGGTTGTGCAGGTCGTGCACGGTGAACACCAGCGGGGTCGCCGACTCGCGCAGGATGTGCACGATCTCGGCCAGCCGCTCCGGAGTCGCGGCATCGAAGCCGAAGTGCAGGTGCACCAGATCGATGTCGTCGATGCACGCGCGCAGGTAGTCCGGGTCGAGCAGGCGCGGCGGCCACCACTGGTCGGGGGTGGTCGCATCGATCGGACGCGGGTCCGGGAGCAGCCGGACCGACGGGTCACCGGTCGGGGCCACGCCGGCCGCGTACGGGTGGGCGGCAGGTATCGAGGCGACGGCGATCACAGGCAGGGGTCATCCTCTCGGGGGCGAGCACGCGCGCGGAATCCCGAGAGACCGGTGTCCGTCGCGCACGTACGTTCAGCAGCGCGTCGGGCCGGCTGGTTGGACCTCGACTGATTCAGGATGCCCCGGGGGGGCTCGGTTCAACCCGAGAGGTCCGGTTCGTCACCCTCGGGAAGGTTCGGACGCCCCCCGGGCGGGGTATGCGGCGTCCCATGGCCACCCCCGCCCGACCCGGATCCAGCACCGGCGATCCGCCGGACGGCAGGACCCGTCACTACGGCCACTTCTACGGTCTCGACGACGTCCCGACCGACCGCCCGCTGTGGATCGTGCTGGGAAACTGCCAGGCCGAGGCCCTGCGGGTGGTGCTCGACACGGTGTCCGACGCGCCCTTCACCAGCGTCCGGATGCCGCCGGTGCACGAGTTGACCGAGTCCGACGTCGCCCACCTCGAGGCGCTGGCAACGCGCGCGCAGGTGCTCCTGGCCCAGCCGGTGCGCAGCGGCTACCGCGACCTGCCGATCGGGACCGACGACGTCGCCGCGCACCTGCCGGACGGCGCCCGCGTGCTGCGGTGGCCCGTCTTCCGCTACGCCGGGCTGTTCCCGTTCCAGGCGATCGTGCGGGACCCGGCGGATCCGTCGCGGGATCCGCCCGTCGTGCCGTACCACGATCTGCGGACCGTTCGCGCCGCCGCACTGGGCCTGTCCGAGACGGACGACTGGGACGTGCCGATCGACGACGAGACGGTGCGTTGGATCGCGGACCGCAGCCTCGCCGAACTCCGTCGACGCGAGAGCGCGGCCTGCGACGTGACGATCTCCGACGCCGTGCCCGGGTACGGCGCGGCTGCAGCGCACACGATCAACCACCCCGGCAATCCGGTGCTGATCGAGCTGGCCACCCGCATCCTGCGCGCGTTGGACGTGCCGGCCACCCCGACCGATCCCGGGCGCACACTGCTCGATTCGGTCCACACCCCGTTCGATCCCCGCGTGCTGTCGGTGCTGGATCCGGAGGCGCCGCCGACACTCGACTGGACCGTGCACGGCGAGACCCGGTCCGCGGACGAGGTCCACCGTGCCCAGTTGCGCTGGTACGCCGAGCATCCCGCGGTGATCGACGCCGCCGTCGACCGGCACGGCGACGTGCTGGCCCGACTCGGTGCGACGCGGTGATCGTCACGCAGGTCATCGTCGGGCCCGATGAGCACGGAGTGGTTCAGTTCGCCCATCGGATCCACGACGCGGTGGTGGGCGTCGGCGGCGACTCCGTGCTCGACCGCCACCTCGACACTCCCGCCCCGCAGGCGATCTCGGCGTCGGACGTGGTTCATCTCCACGTCACCGACCGTCTCTTCGGGTCTCCCGCCGACCGCGCCGCGGAGTCGGTGTCGGCCGTCGTGGACGCGGCGCGGACCGCAGGAGCGCGAGTGGTGGTCACGCTGCACGACGTCCCGCAGCCCTCGGACGGCCGCTCGGTCGAGGTCCGCACGGCGGCGTACCGGCGAATCGCGGAGAGCGCCGACATCGTGGTGGTGAGCAGCGAGCACGAGCGCCTGCTGATGGACGAGGCGGGAATCGAATCCGCTGCACTGGAGGTGATCCCGCTCCCCGTCGCCACCGGCCGGGCGGACCCGGTGGTGTCGCCCGGGACGGTCACGGTGGGCGTGCTCGGATTCCTCTACCCCGGCAAGGGGCACGTCGAGGTGGCTGCCGCGCTGCCGCCGGGCGCGGAGTTCGTCGCCCTCGGGCGACCGTCGCCGGGTCACGAGGACCTGGTGGACGATCTGCGGGCCGTGTCGCCGTCGGCCCGCGTCACGGGTTACGTGGCGGACGACGATCTGCCCGCGGCCCTGCACGCGGTGACCGTGCCGGTGGCCCATCACCGCCACCTGTCGGCCTCGGGGTCCATCGTCACGTGGATCGAGCACGGTCGGCGCCCCCTCGTGGTGGCGGGGCGGTACACCCGCGAGTTCGACGCGAGGTCGCCCGGAGTGGTGACGCTCTACGAGGAGGACGACCTGGCGGACGCGCTCGCCCGTGCGACGGCGGACCGGGCCTCGACGTGGATCGACGCCGGCGTCCTGGCCCGTCCGACGGCCGACGAGGTGGGCCGGGCCCATCTCGACGTCTACCGCGCTGCGCTGCGGGTCGGGACGTGACCGACGCGCGGAACGTGGCCCTGTGGCGAACACCGCAGGGCACGACGGTGCCGGGAAACCGCTGGGATCTCCTCGACGGAGTGGACGCCGCCGCGGTGTCGGTGAGCGTCGTCGTGCCGTATTACCGCCAGCAGAACCAACTCTCGATGGTGCTGGCCGCTCTGGAACGGCAGGACTTCCCGCGCGACCGACTCGAGGTGATCGTCGCGGACGACGGATCTCCCGAACCGCCGCAGGTGGAGTGCGGGATCCCGGTCACCGTGGTGACACAGGAGGACAGGGGTTTTCGTGCCGCCGCCGCGCGGAACCTCGGCGCCGCCGCCGCGACCGGTGACGTGCTGTGCTTCCTGGACGCCGACACCGTCCCCGAACCGGGCTACGTGCGCGCCCTGGTCCGCCTCCCGTCGCTGATCCCGGATGCGCTGACGGTCGGTCGTCGTCGGCACGCGGACCTCACCGCCCTCGGGCGGCTCCCCGAGCCCGGTGACCCGCTGCTCGACGAACCCGGGTGGCTTCTCGACGCCTATGAGCGCTCGCGTGACCTGCTCGATGCCGACGACAGGTCCTACCGCCACGTCATCAGTGCCGTGATGTGTTGTCGTCGAACGTTCTTCGACGAGGTCGGCGGTTTCGACGAGTCGTTCACCAGCTACGGCGGAGAGGACTGGGAACTCGCCAACCGTGCGTGGCTGGCCGGCGCGGTCCTGGCGCACGTGCCCACGGCCGTCGCCTGGCACGACGGGCCGGACTGGGCGGGACGGCCGGACGACCGTCGTCGGGACGCCAAGAACGGGGAAGCCATGGCGCTCGCCCCGCTCATCACCGACCCGGCAGCGCGTCGTCACGGGGTGCGTTACGCGGTGCCCGACGTGACAGCCGTCGTCCACAGCGAGGGGCACACGGCAGCGTCGTTGATGGTGACGGTGGGCTCGATCCTTCGACACGGGGACGTGACGGTGTGGGTGGACGGCGCCGAGGCGTCGTCGTTCGTCGGGACGTGGGGGATCGACGATCCGCGGGTGCGGGTCGGATCGCCCACCGCCGCGGACACGGCGCGCAGCCGATTCGCCGTCGAGGTCGGGGGCCGCGCGGTGTTCGGCGAAACGGCGTTCGAGCTGCTGGCCGGGGTCGGCGCCGGCGGCTCGGTGCGGTGCACTCTGCCGGACGGCGCGTTCGTCGTTCACGAGACGTGGCGCGCGCGGAGACGCGCCCGGCGCTGGGCGCCCGCGCTCGGGGTCGACGACGGGACCGCGCTGGGTCTGCTGTTCGGATCCCACACCGTCGACGGGCACGCCGTCGACGTGACCACCGGGCCGCTGCGCCCCGATCTCTCCTGGTGAGGACATTCTGACATGACCCCCTACTCGTACGACGTGGTCGTGATCGGTGGCGGCAACGCCGGACTCTCGGCGGCGGCTCGCTGCCGGAAGAAGGGCATCGACTCCGTCGCGGTGATCGAGCCGCAATCGGTGCACACCTACCGGCCGCTGCTGTCCTACGTGGGCGGCGGGCAGGCGCGGTTGCCGAGTGCGCAGCGCGGCCAGGCGCAGGTGACGCCGCGCGGGGTGACGTGGCTGCAGGACTCCGCGGTGTCCGTCGACGCAGCGTCGAACACCGTCACCTGCGCGTCGGGCATGACGGTGACGTACCGCGATCTGATCGTCGGACCGGGGTTGGTGCCCGATCACGACGCGCTGCCGGGTATCGACGCCGCACTCGCGACGGAGTCGGTCGCGAGCAACTACCTCGACGAGGCGACCCGCACCTGGTACCTCACTCGGACGGTGCGCGACGGCGGTCACGCGGTGTTCACCGTGCCGCGCCCGCCCGTCAGCTGCACCGGCACGACGGTCAAGCCGCTGTTCCTCGCCGCGGCGCACTGGGCGAGCATCGGACGGTCCGTACGCACGACGCTCGTGGTCGACCGCGAAGGCATCGTCGGGGTGCCCGATCTCGACGTCCGGCTCGAGTCGGCGCTGCGCGAGCTCGGGGTGACGGTGCTGCGGCGCACCGCCGTCACCGCGCTGCACCCGGACCGGAAGGCGATCCAGGTGACCGGTCCGGGCGGTGCCGAGACCCTCGACTACGACATGCTTCATCTGGTGCCGCCCTACCGGGGACGCGCGTGGGTCACCGAGTCCGGACTCGCCGGTGATGCGCCGCACGGTCTGGTCGACATCGACGCGCGCACGCTGCAGCACCGCCGCTACGCGAACATCTGGGCCGCGGGCGACGGGGCGGCCATCGACACCGATCCGTCCGGCGGGGGACTGCGCAAGCAGGTGGCGACGCTGGTCGACAACCTGCTCGCCGCGCGCCGGGGTGACGAGCTGGGCGAGTACGACGGCTACACCGTCGCACCGATTCCGGTCGACGCTCACCGGCTGATCGCGGCGGAGTTCGATCGCACGGGCACCATCACCTCCTCCATTCCGTCGTTCCTCGACCCGTTGAAGCCCCGCCGCCTCGCGTGGGCCGGCGACCGGTACGGACTGCCGTTCTCGTACTGGCACCTGCTGCTGAAGGGTCACCTGTAGACCCCGTCAGAACGGGGGTGGTGCGTCGTCCGGTTCGGGTGGTCGGATCCCTTTCAGGTTGTTGCGGAGTCGGTTGCGGTGGCGTTCCTGGCGTCGGCGGGCGTGTTTCTGCTCGGTGCGTGGGGCGGGTCGGGTGGGTTCGGGTTCGTCCGGTGTCGGGGTGCGCGGTGTCGGTGGTGTTTTCTTGCCGGCGCCGGGTGGGTCGCCGAAGACGATCATGTCCAGGCCGGGGTGGGTGTCGTGGCCGGTGTAGGCGGGTCCGAGGACGGTGCGGCCTTCGGGGATGGTGAACGTCCGGATGATGCGGCCGGGGTTGTCGGGGTCGGGGTATTGGTCGTCGACGAAGTCGCCGAACGTTTTCAGTAGGTGGTGAAACCGGCATTTCGCGCCCAACCCGGTCGCGGTGGTCTGTCCTCCTCGCTCGGGGTGGTGGTGGTCGTATTCGGTGATGTGGTCGAGGTCGCCGTCCCAGGCGGGTCGGGTGCAGCCGGGCCAGGTGCAGTACTGGTCTCGGGCGCGAATGTAGGTGTTCAGTGCCGCGGAGGGTCGGTAGGGGTCGGCGGGTTGCGTCGCCGGGAGTGGGGTGTCGGTGCCGTCGCCGAGGGGGCGGATGATCGCGGCGGTGTCGGCGGCGAGGTCGCGGATGTGGGCGCCGGAGACGATGCCGAGTCCGGCGATGTAGCCGACACCGTCGACCAGTTCGGGCTCGACGTCCGGAGCCTCGACCGCTGCAGCCTCGACCGCATCCTCATCCGTCGCCGCTTCGGCCGGAACGTCCTCGGCCGCGACCTCGTCGGTTGCGACCGCTTCCGCAGCAACTCCTTCGGCTGCAACGTCCTCGGTCGAGACCGCCTCCGCCGCAACGGCATCGGCTGACCGCTCCTCGACCACGACCTGATCGGCCGACACTCCCTCCGCGGCAACTGCGGTCGTGTCGGCGTCCCGAGTCCGTGCATGCGCGGCCGGCTCTGCCGCACCCTCGGTGGTGGTTGCGGGTACTGGTCCGGTGAGGGTGGTGGTGTCGGTGACGACGTGGATGACGATGCGTGCCGCGTTCGCCGCGACCTCGTCCGCATCGACCACGGTGAACGTGCATTCCGGTCGTGCGCAGTCGCAGCCGAACGGGGCGTGCTCGACGAGGGCGAACAGCGCGTCCGATGCCCGCGCTGTTTTGGTGCGGCTGTCGTGCCGGCAGACTTGTGCGGCGAGGCGTTCGACGACGCGGGCGACGATGGCAGCCTGTTCGGCGGACATCGTCGCTCCCACGGTTGCCATGCCGTCGAGTCCGGCTTCGGTGAAGAAGCACCGCCCCTTCAGGGCTTCCTCGCGGCGTTCGCGGACGGCGTCGGGGTCGCGGCGGTAGACCATCTGATCGCACAGGTCCCGCACCCGGCCCGTCGACCACGACCCCGGCTTGCGCAGGGCGGCGGCGATGTCGGCGTCCACCAGTCCTTGGTACGACCGGCCGTGGATCAACTCCGTGCGGGAGACGATGGTGCGGATGTAACTGGGGGAGACCACCCCGTCCCGCAGGCACTCGAACACCCGCGGCAGACGATCCCGGAGGGCGACGGCGTGGTCGAGGAGACGTTCGGCGACGTACTGGGAGACCGACAGGGCGGTGGCGATGCGGGCGGCGCACTGAGCGAACGCATCGACCGCCCGTTCGTCGCGGTCTTCCTCGGCGAGTACCAGGTCGGTGTGCAGGGCGGCGACATGTCGGTAGCGACGCCACTCCAGGTATCCCGCCCCCGCGCTGAGGTCGGCCAGGGCGTCGAGGTGTCCACCGACGGGGAGGTCGAACGAGACGGGCAGGCCCATCGCGGCATGGTCACGCGCAGCCCAGGCAACGCCCCCCACCTGCGCCGCGTCCACCGCGTCGACCCCCCGATCGCTCATGTGTTCGATTGTATCGACCCCCACCGACACCCGCCGCTCCATCGACCGGAAACCGGGACACCAACTGCCGGAGCCTAATCAGTCCCGTCGGGTCGTGGCGACGAACAGTGCAGTGGCCGCGTCGACGATGTCGTCGATCTCCAGGTCCCGGGTGCCTTCGAGTCGCGCGAGCAGCAACTCCGTGCACGCTCCGACGAGCATCATTCCGGCCAGTTGCCGCTGAGACTCGACCACGGCTCGCGGTCCCCAGATGGTCAGTGCGGCCGCGGACACGAAGTCGACCACCCCGGCCAACGTGCGGTGTCGTTGCACGCGCAGCTCGGCAGACGCGATGGACTCGACCACGGCGATGCGACCCTTGCGTGGATCGTCGAGCAGCAGCGTCACCACGGCGGTCAATGCCGCCCGGACTCGCTCGATCTCGGATCCCTCGGTGGTCTCGAGCGCGCGTCGGGCGGTGTCACGCACCTCGTCGGCGAGGGCGTCCACCACGGCGACGACGAGATCCGCCTTGCCCGAGAAGCTCTCGTAGAAGTAACGCTCCGTCAGACCGGCGGCGGCGCAGACGGCGGTCATCGTGGTGCGGTCGGTCCCCACGGTTCCCATGAGTTCGCGCCCGGCCGCGAGGAGCGCGCTGCGTCGCGCGGCGATGCGGGAGTCGGCGCCCTGGCCGCCGTACGAGCGTGGCACGCGCCCAGTATGCCGCCCACGGACGAGTCCGGTCGGGCCCAGCCGCCGCCAAGTGATCACCAAGCGCGGTCCCGCACCGTTCCTTCATGACCATCACCTCGTCTCTCCTCACTCGTCTCAGCGCGGTCGGCGTCGTCGTCGCCTTCGGCTTCAATCTCACCGGCGGTCTGCTGCACCCGGTCGTCGACGGCAACGCGCACTCCGTCGAGTCCCTCACGTCCCCGGCGGGACCGTGGTCGGCTGCGCTGCTGCTGACCGGCACCGTGCTGCAACTGATCTCGTTGCCCGGCGTCTACTCCTGGTTCGCCGCGCGCGCCGGCGTAATCGGACTCGTCTCCTTCGTCACGCTCTACCTGTCGTCGATGCTGGTGTCGATCACGCACTTGTCGGTGGAGGCGTTCGCGACGTACGCCCTCGCGAGCAATCCGGACACCGCCTACCTGGTGCCCGCGGACGGATCTCTGTTCCCCGGCGCCTTTCCCACGATGCAGGCCATCAGCGGCCTGGTGTTCATGCTGTCGATGGTGGTGTTCGGCGCGATCCTCGTGCGGACGCGTGCCGTGCCGGTGTGGATCGGCGCGGTCACCGCGGTCGGTGGCCTCATCCTGCTGTTCCCGTGGCCCGAACTCCCCGGTGTCAGCGGCCTCATCGTGGAGCTCCCGCGCGGTCTGGCGTTCGCGGCCATCGGGGTGATGATCCTGCGCTCCGGCCGGACGTCCGGCGTCAGTCCGACGCGTCGAGATGCTCCCGCCTCCGCATCGCCCTGCCGGTCCGCGATCTCCGCGAGCGCTTCGGCCACCGGTCCCGAATGGAGCGACCCCGAACCCAGCCCCGGGCCGGCACGGCGCACTGGCCGCGCCCGCCGAGGGTCACGGCGCGTCCGTCGACCGCCGCGGTGAGCGGTCCGAGCACGCTCACCGTCACCCGAGGAGGTGGGGGTCGGTCGTTCATGGCACCGGTCAGCGTAGGGGCTGCGCCGGTCGGGAGTCGGCTGATCGGCCCTTGACGACCCGTCCAGATGTGACGCACACTACATCTGACAGATCACCCTGTCAGATTGGAGCCGTCATGGCCCACCCCCTCGCCGCCCCGCCCGTCGGAAGTGGTCTGCGCCCCGTCCCCGGTGGCCGGTCCATTCCCTGGATCGGCGAGACGTTGCGCTACATCCGCGATCCGCTCGCCCTCTGGAACGCGCAGTACGAGGCGTACGGCCCGGTGTCGTGGACCGTCATGGCCGGGCGGCGGGTCGTCACCGTGCTCGGGGCCGACGGTTGCGAACAGGTCATCGCCAACCACGACAAGGCGTTCGGCAACAAGGACGCGTGGCGACCGCTCATCGGTCCCTTCTTCGACGGCGGCCTGATGCTGATGGATGCCGGCGAGCATCGCAAGAACCGCCGACTGCTGCAGCAGGCGTTCACCAAGGAACGGCTGGCCGACTACACCGCCACCATGCATCCGCTGATCGAGCACGCGGTGCGAGAGTGGCAGCCCGACAGCGACTTCCGGGTCTATCCGGCCACCAAGAACCTCACGCTGGGCCTCGCGACCGAGGTGTTCATGGGCGGCGTCGATCCCGACGACGACCGACTCGACCGCGTGAACGCCGCCTTCGTCGACTGTGTGCAGGCGGCCACGGCCCTCGTTCGCGTGAACGTTCCGGGTGGGCGGTGGCGGCGGGGTCTCCTGGGGCGGCGGTACCTGGAAGCTTTCCTGCGCGACTACCTTCCCCGACGCCGTCGAGGCTCGGGCACGGATCTGTTCTCCGTGCTGGCGCGACTCGAGGACGAGAACGGCGACCGCTTCTCCGACGACGCGATCGTCGACCACATGATCTTCCTGCTCATGGCCGCGCACGACACGTCCACCATCACCGTCTCGACGATGGTCGACCAGTTGGGGCGCCACCCGGAGTGGCAGGAGCGGTGCCGGGAGCAGTCGCTCGCCGTGGGCGACGACGTCACCGACCCCGCGGTGCGGGCACAGCTCACCGACCTCGCCGCGGTCATGAAGGAGTCGCTGCGGATTCTGGCGCCCTTGCCCACGATGGTCCGATGGACGGTGCGGGACACCGAGATCCAGGGGCACTTCGTCCCGGCGGACACCATGGTGGCCACCACTCCCCACTGGACCCACCACGACGCGACGTGGTGGCCGGATCCCGAACGGTGGGATCCGTCGCGGTTCGACGGCCGCCCACTCCCGCACAAGTACGCCTGGCAGCCGTTCGGCGGCGGCGTGCACACGTGCCTCGGTCAGTTCTTCTCGCAGATCGAGATCGTGATGGTTCTCCACCACCTGCTGCGCCACTTCACCTGGACGGTGCCGAACCCGTCGGCCACGCCCATCGACTTCACCTCGCTGCCGTACCCGCGGGACGGGCAGCCGATCGACCTGCGTCGGCGAACCCGGACCGGCAGGACCACGCCGGCAGCGTCGTGACGCCCCGACGCGCGGCGACCGTCGCGCCGACGGTGTGGACCGCGAGCACCGCACCCCACGGCCCGAGCACCCACACCGGCCACGGGTAGTGGAACTCGCCCGCCGACAGGCAGATCGCGAGGTAGACGGTCAGGCAGATCGAGTTCACCAGCGCCCAGTGCGCCCAGGCGGCGGCGAGGACCGTACGCACGCGGACCGGTCGCGGCGGCGCCGGTGGCAGATCGCGCAGCAGGGCGTCGACGTCCCCGCGGTCGGTCGCGGCGACGGCGGCGGCCGAGCGGCGGTCGAACTCGTCGAGGGTGAGCCGTCCGTCGCCGACGGCAGCGGCGAGGGTGTCGAGGGTTCGGCCGATTCGGTCGTCCAGGTCCGTCGGGGAGGGCAGCGTTCCGGTCATCGGGCACCTCGTTCCGGGAGACCGTCCACTGTGGACGGTGAAACCCAGCCTGCACCGTCCACAGTGGACTGTCAAGATGTGGGACGATGGCCGGCATGGCCGACCCTGCCCCGATCGATCCCACCGCGGCGTCGCCGCTCAATCCGACCGCGGCGTCGTTGCTGGGCTTCCTCCACCACGGCCCCCAGTCGGGGTGGGATCTGACGGTGACCGCGCAGGAGTGCATCGGCGGCTTCTGGTCCGTCACCCGATCGCAGGTCTACCGCGAACTCGCGGGCCTCGCTCGGGCGGGCCTGGTGCGGGAACTGCCCACCGAGGCGCGGGACCGCAAGCCGTACGACCTCACCGACGCCGGCCGAGACGCGTTCGCCCGGTGGATCGCCGAGCTGCCGGGGCCGGAGGTCATCCGTCACCCGCTGCTGCTGTTCCTGTCCTTCGGCGACCACGTGCCGTCGGCTCGGCTGACCGAGGCCATCGAGCAGCACCGCACCGCCCACCGCGAGAATCTCGCGCGCTACCGGGCGTCGGTCGAGCTCGTCACCGACCCCTACGCGGCCGCGACGCTCGATTTCGGTATCTCCTACGAGGAGATGGTGCTCGCCTGGCTCGACCGATTGCCCTGGTAGGCGAGCACCCGCGCGAGGGTGCGCACCGTGCCGTCGACGAGGAACCACACGGTGATCGCGTCGGTGTCCCCGTCGCGGTGTCGACGGTGCCGCAGCGTGATCGCGTCCCCCGCGACGATGGGACCGAGGTACTCGATGACGGCCCGGTGCGGCCCGCCGGTGACGGCCGCGACGTCCGGCGTCGCCGCGAGCACGTCCTCGACGGCCTGCCAGTACACGGCGTTGTTGACGTGGTCGAACGCGTCGAGATCCGTCGCCCGCAGCACGAACGTCCGGTCTTCCGCCGACGGTTCCGGCGCCGCGTCGCGCATCCACTGCTTCCAGCGCAACCGGTGCTCGTCCGTCGTGCGCGAGAGGAGGGCGATGCCCTCGTCGGAGATGCGGGTGGGCATGCCCGACGTGATGGACACCGAGATCCAGAAACCCTCGGTGCGGATGAGCGCACCCTTGTCGCCGGTGATGTCGACGCGCATGTTCGACCACCGCGTCGAGAGTCCGGAACACCAGCGGCGCAACGTCACTCGCTCCGGCCACACCGACGGGCGCACCACGTCGATCACCGTGCGGCGCACGATCCAGAACGGATCGGTGTCGCCCAGGCCGGACGCGTCCAGATTGTCGGAACCGATGTCCTGCAGGTACCGCGCCACCGAGTCGTACCGCAGTCGGTTGGCCGTGTCGACGTCCCCGGCTCGCACCGGCCACGCCGTCTCGAATCCCTCGCCCGACGGCGGCGGCGGAGTCAGTTCGTAGGTGGCGGCAAGGGACACAGCGGGGTTCGGGGACACAGCGGGCTCGGGAGTCGGGGCGCTCACGCGGCGTCACCGCGCGGACGCTCGCCGGAGTGCAGGTGCCGGCACAGTTCCTCGACGGCGTAGGCGTATCCGCGGATGCCGCAGCCGGCGATCACCGACGTCGCGATGGGCGAGACGTAGCTGTGGTGCCGGAACTCCTCGCGGGCGTGGACGTTCGAGATGTGCACCTCGACGACCGGGACCTCCGGGATCACCAGGGCGTCCCGTAGCGCCACGGACGTGTGGGTGAGCCCGCCCGGATTGATCACGATGCCCCCGACGGTCCCGCGGGCGCCGTGGATCCAGTCGATCAGCTCGCCCTCGTGATTGGACTGCGCGGACTCGATCACCACCCCGTGCGGTTCGGCGGTGCGTCGGCACAGCGTCACGACGTCCGCGAGCGTGTCCGATCCGTAGACCTCGGGCTGGCGCGTGCCCAGCATGTTGAGGTTGGGGCCGTTGAGCACCAGGATCGTGCGGGGGAGCCGCGCACCGTCGGTCATGGGGCCGAACTCTACCCGGGACACTGAGCGACATGCGTGCATGGATCGTCTGGGGAACCGGTGTCCTCGCCTATGCCGTGGGGGTGTTGCACCGGACGTCGTTCGGGGTGTCGGGTCTCGATGCCGCGGACCGCTTCTCCGCCGGCCCGTCCCTGCTGTCGTCGTTCGTGGTCCTGCAGGTGGTGGTGTACGCCTCCATGCAGATTCCGGCGGGCGTCCTGCTCGACCGCGTCGGCTCGCGCGCGATGATCGTCGGCGGTGCCCTGATCATGGCGACCGGCCAACTGGCGCTCGCCCTCACCGAGTCCCTGCCGGTCGCCGTCGCGGCGCGGGCCGTGGTCGGGGTGGGTGACGCGGTCACCTTCATCTCGGTGCTGCGTCTGGTACCGCAGTGGTTCGGCCCGCGGCAGGTGCCCGTGGTCTCGCAGCTCACGGGCATCCTCGGGCAGTTCGGGCAGGTGCTCTCGGCAGTGCCCTTCGTCCTCGTGCTGCACGACGTCGGCTGGACCGCCGCGTACGGCGCGGCGTCGGCGAGCGGAGTGCTCGTCGCCGTGGTGGTGTTCGCCGTGGTCTCGAACGCCCCCGAGGGGGCGCAGGTCACCGGACCTCGAGTGACGTTCGGGGACACGATGGCCTCGATCCGCACGGTCTGGTCACGGCCCGGGACGCGCCTGGGCTTCTTCTCCCACATGGGCACGCAGTTCTCCATCACGGTCTTCGCCCTCATGTGGGGTGTGCCGTTCCTGACGTCGGCGCAGGGGTTGTCCTCGTCGACGGCCGGCGCGCTGCTCACCGTGTCGGTGGTGTCGGCCATCGTCGCCGGCATCGTGGTGGGGATGCTCAGCGGCCGCTATCCGATGCGGCGGTCCTGGATGGTGCTGGCGATCATGGCCTCCAACGCCGTGATGTGGGGCATCGTGCTGGCGCAGCCGGGGCCGTCGCCCCTGTGGCTGCTGGTGCTGCTCATCGTGGTGATCTCCGTCGGCGGTCCGGGGTCGGCCATCGGGTTCGACTACGCGCGCACCTTCAATCCGTCCGTCGCCCTGGGGACCGCCCAGGGCATGGTCAACATCGGCGGGTTCCTCGCGTCGTTGCTCGTCATGCAGGCCATGGGCGCGATCATCGACGCGTTCGGCGGCTACGGCGTCGACGCGTTCCGGGTGGCGTGGTCGACGCAGTACGTCGTGTGGATCGTCGCCGCGACGGGCGTGGTGATCTGCCGACGCAAGGCGCGTCGGGCGTCGGGTGTCACGCCCCGGACCCTGCGGGAGGTCAGGGCACGGATACGGGGGCAGTAGCCGGCGTCGAGGCTCGTGCCGGGGCCGGGAAGGCCGATCGTCCGGCGACGACGGCGACCGTGGCGGGAATCAGGACGGCCACGGCGAAGACCAGGACCGCGACGATCGACAGCGCGTCGACGAGTCCGCCGCCGATGAGCGCGCCCGTGGCGATACCCACCTGGAACGTGACGACGTAGACGGCCGAGTAGGCATCGGCCGATCCGGCGGGTGCGGAGTGCAACACGGCGGACTGGATGCAGACGGGAATCGTCGTGAAGGCCAGCCCCCACAGCGCGATCGCGGCCACCGCCAGCACCGGGGTGGCTCCCGTCGGGACCGCCAGCAGGAGCAGCAGCACACCGACCGCGGCCGTCACCGTCGCGAGGACCACCACGGACGACAGCCACGGCCGACGGTCGTACGTGCGGCCGATCAGCCAGATGCCGACCACGCCGGCCAGGCCGTAGACGAAGAGCATCACCGACACCGTCCCGCCCGTCGATCCCAGTGCGCGCTCGACGATGAGGGCGAAGTAGGTGTAGCCCGCGAAGTGGCCGAGCACGGCCAGCAGGGTCACGCCGCACAGCAGGATCAACGCAGGAGCGACGCGGGCGCGACCGCCGCCCGGGCGTCGGTCGGCGCGCGGAGCGGAGGGGAGGGTCGGGAGCAATCGGGCGAGCGCCAGCGTGATGATCACGCCGATCACGCCGAGGGTGGCGGCCGCGGCGCGCCACCCCGCCCACTGACCCAGTGCGGAGGTGAGCGGATTGCCCGCGACCAGCGCGAGCGACGTGCCCGCGTAGACCAGGGCTATCGCCTTGCCGCGACGTCCCGGCACCACGAGCGAGGCCGCGACGGGAGCGACGACCGCCCAGAACACTCCGTGGGTGGCCGCGCAGATCAGGCGCGCGGCCACGAGCATCGGGTAGCCGACCGCGACGGCCGACACCAGCTGGGAGACGGCCAGGGCGGCCGCGGTCCCGACGACGACCGTGCGTCGATCCCACGACCGGACGGCGGCCATGAGCGGGAGCGTGACCACGGCGACGGCGTAGGCGTAGAAGGTGAGCAGCAGGCCGACGGCGGCCTCGCTCACCCCGAGATCGCCCGACATCTCCGGCAGCAGTCCCACCGGCAACGTCTCCGCGGTGACGTAGACGAAGGCCGTCGCCGCCAGGACCAGGAGAGCGGGGGTGGAGGACCGCTGCGCACCCTCGGGCGCGGAGGAACCGGTAGGCATGTGTGTAACGATACACAGCGCTCGGAGCAGCACCGACGAGGGTCACCGAAGGACCGGTACAGTCGACGCGATGTCCGATTCCCGACCACCCGATCCCGGAACCGCACCATCGGATCCGCGTCGTCGCGCGACGACGATGGCCGACGTCGCGGCGGCCGCGGGCGTGTCGGTCATGACCGTCTCCTATGCCTTCGGCCGGCCGGACCGGGTCTCCGACGAGACCCGGCAGCGCGTGTTGGCCACCGCGGACGCACTCGGCTACTCCGGACCCCACCGCGGCGCGCAGTCGCTCCGCCGCGGCCGCACGAACGATCTCGCGGTGGTGCTCACCGAAACCCTGGCGTTCGCCTTCGACGATCCGCACGCGCGCCGGTTCTTCTCCGGGATCGCCGACGCGTGCCTGGACACCGACACCGGCCTCGTCCTGCTGCCGAACGCGCGCGACGGCGTCGCGGTGCACCGGGTCCGCGATGCTGCCGTCGACGGCTACGTCTTCTGGACGACGGTCACGGGCGATCCCGCGCTGGCCGCCGCCGTCGCGACGGGTCGGCCGGTCTGCGTGCAGGGCGGGCCCGCCGACGCCGGGGCGGCGGTGGTCACCATCGACGACACCGCAGCGGCCGAGTCGGTGGCACGGGAGGGACTACGCGGTGCCCGACGACCCATGATCCTGTCGTTCCCTGCCGATCGTGGCCGGCGTCGGGAGGTCGTCCACGGCCCCGATCCCGATCGCGTCGCCTTCCCCGTCACCCGCCACCGACTGCGCGGCTACCGCGCCGCGGCCCGGGCCGCCGGTCTGTCGTGGGCGGACATTCCGGTGGTGTTCGGTGCGGGCAGCTTCCGCGCCGAGGGGCGGCGCGCCCTGACCGAGTATCGGGACGTCCACGCGCCCGACGCCGTTCTCGCCATGAGTGACGAGCTGGCGCTCGGGGCGATGGTCGAATTGGGTCCCGACGTCGCCTCGGGCGCGGTGTCGGTGGTGGGGTGGGACGACTCGACCGAGGCCGCCGACGCCGGCCTGACCACCGTGGCGCAGTCGCTGCACGAGCAGGGTCGCATCGCCGCGCGCATCGCACTGGGCTCCGAGGTCGACACGACGGCGCACTGGACCGTCGTCACCCGCACGTCCACCCGATCCTGACCGGTCACCACGCATCGCCGAACCCTCCACGGCAGCGGCTCCCCGCGGGTAGGTTCGCCCGTCATGAGCGAGAGCAACGGACGCGACACCGAGGTGGCGGATCAGGCCGAGCGTGTCGCCGCCGCCGCGCGCCTGCACATGAAGGACAAGCGGGCCGCGCAGTCGGGTGGTCTGTCCGGCGTGGTCGCGTCGCGCGCGGGCGACTGGGATCTGGACGATCAGGACGTCGAGCAGATGCGCAAGCAGGAGCGGTTCTGGAACCCGCTCGTGGACAAGTACTTTCGCATGGAGATCGACGGGTGGGAGAACATTCCCGACGCGCCCGTCCTCCTCGTCGGGGTCCACACGGGCGCACCGTTCGTGTGGGACGCCTGGACGGTCGGGGCGCAGTGGTGGCGGCGGTTCGGCCCGGATCGCCCCCTGCACGGCACCGCGCACGACGCGCTGATGGCCTTCCCGCTCATCGGAGGGCTCTTCCGGTCGATGGGAGTTCTCCCAGCCGCCCCCGATTCCATGGCGACCGCGCTGGCCGCCGGTCGCGACGTCATCGTGTGGCCGGGCGGCGAGGTCGACTCGCTCCGTCCGTGGCGTGACCGCGACGTCGCGACGCTCGCCGGGCGCACCGGATTCGTCAAGCTCGCCATCCGGTGCGGGGTCCCGATCGTGCCCATCGCCACCGTCGGCGGCGGCGACGCGATGCCGGTCCTCATCAAGGGGGACCGCCTGTCGCGGACGCTCCGACTCGATCGCATCGCGCGCCTGAAGGTCTTCCCCATCGCGGTGTCGCTGCCGTGGATCGTGGCGCCCGCCGCCCTCCCGCAGATTCCGTTGCCCGCGAAGATCCGCACCCGCTTCATGCCCGCGGTCACCGTCGAGCCGGACCTCGCGCTCGTCGACGACGAGGACTACGTGCAGGCCAAGTACGAGGAGGTCCGGCGGACCATTCAGGACGGAATGGATCAGCTGGCACGCAAGCGGAAGTGGCCGCTGTTCCGCTGAGCCGGTCACGAGGATGCACGCCCGGCCTACTGTGGGTCGTATGACCCTCTCGCAGCGCACGCTCGGTACGCAGTCGGCTCTCACCGTGTCCGCCCTCGGACTCGGCTGCATGGGCATGTCCGAGTTCTACGGCGACACCGACCGCGCGTCCGGCGTCGAGACGATCCGCCGCGCCCTCGACCTCGGCGTGACCTTCCTCGACACCGCGGACATGTACGGCCCGTTCGTCAACGAGGAACTGGTCGGCGAGGCGATCGCCGGGCGCCGCGACGAGGTGCAACTGGCCACGAAGTTCGGCAACGAGCGCCTGCCCGACGGCACCAGGCTCGGCATCAACGGCAGCCCCGAGTACGTGCGGTCGGCCTGCGACGCGTCGCTGTCGCGTCTCGGCGTCGACCACATCGACCTGTACTACCAGCATCGCGTGGACAAGTCGGTGCCGATCGAGGACACCGTCGGGGCCATGGCGGAGCTGGTCGAGGCCGGCAAGGTGCGCCACCTGGGACTGTCCGAGGCGTCGGCGGCCACCATCCGCCGTGCTCACGCCGTCCATCCCATCACCGCGGTGCAGACGGAGTACTCCCTCTTCACCCGTGACATCGAGGCGGAGGTGCTGCCGACGTTGCGAGAGTTGGGGATCGGTCTGGTGCCGTACTCGCCGCTCGGCCGCGGACTGCTGACCGGTGCCATCGAGAAGGAATCGCAGTTGGCCGAGCAGGATTCGCGCCGGACGTCGTACTTCCCGCGGTTCCAGGGCGAGGCGCTCGAGGCCAATCTGGCGCTGGTCGCGCAGATCCGGGCCATCGCGGAGCGGCTCGGTTGCACGCCCGGTCAGCTGGCACTGGCGTGGGTGCTGGCGCAGGGTGCGGACGTCGCGCCCATTCCCGGCACCAAGCGGGTGCGCTACCTCGAGGAGAACGTCGGCGCCCTGGACGTGGCCGCCACCCAGGAGATCCTGGACGAGGTCGAAGCCGCGGTTCCGGCGTCCGCCGTCGTGGGGGCGCGCTACGGAGACATGTCGAGCATCGACGGGTAGTTCGGCGGGGTCAGTTCTGGTCGAGCCGCACGGAGCGTACGAAGGTGTAGAGCAGCGTCGGGATGGCAATGGTCAGGGCCATCACCGGGACCCACACCACCATGGCACCGAGCACGGGCACGTCGGTGGTGAACAGCTTCCACCCGATGATCGCCGTGACACCGCCGGCGCTGAGCACCATGTGCGTGGCGAGCATCCACCGGTCGAGGAAGATGCCCGCGACCAGGCCCAGCACGGCGAGGAACGCGGTCTTGCCGATCGCGAACTCGGGAGGCATGTCCGCCGTCAGGTTGGCGGCGACGATGCCGATGTCGGCCAGGACGACGAAGACGAACAGGGTCCACAACCGCGGCCAGGAGATCACCAGCCACCACAGTGCGGCGGTGAACGCGAAGACGCCGCAGCCGATCTGGATACCGAGGGCCGGCTGGGTCCGTGCACCGAAGCCGAAGAGGATCTCGAGTGTCGCGCACACGCCCATCCCGGCGGTGAACAGCGCGATGAGCACGCGCACCACGCGCTCGTCGGTGAACGAGTACATCATTCCGACGATCCACTCGTACCGACTCTCGAGCAGGCCGCGGGGAGCGTCGTCGTCCCGCTCGTCGCGGGGATCCCGCGCGTCGCGGGGGTCGCTTCCGGTGTCCGCGGCGGACTCCGCCGACGGGAAGGACTCGGGTCGAGGGGACGCGTACGCCCTCGAGGGGGCGGACGGGGTGAACGCAGCCCCGAACGCTCCGGCGCCGCCGAACGCTCCGCCCTGTCCGTATGTCTTGGGATAGGTCTGCGGGAGGGGCTGTGGGAGGGGCTGGGGAAAGGGCTGGGGGATGCCCTCCGGTCCTGGTGCCATGTCGGTCCCGTTCCCTTCAGGTCATGCTCGGTGGTTCGCTCGGCGCGTCGGTAGGCATGCCGTGCGGTGATGCGGTATAGGGCGTACTGCCCGGTCCGGCCACCGTAAACCAGGACTTCGCGTCCGCGGGAGGGGAAGAGCGGGCCGCGCCGAGGTTCTGTGACGGCTCACAAGTTTTGCGTGTCGCGACAACAAAGCAAGCGTGCTTGCTTTTTTCCGCGGTCGCTGGCACGGTGCTCGCATGGCCGACACGGCCGCCGTGCTGGCGGACCTCCGCGCCGAGGGTGACGCCCTCGACGACCTTCTCTCCGACGTCAACGAGGCGGGGTGGCGCACGCTCACTCCCGCCGACGGCTGGACCGTCGCCCATCAGATCGCTCACCTGCACTGGACCGACCACGTCGCGGCCTTGACCGCGGCCGGGTCCGCGGGCGACGAGGACGCCGCGGCGGCGTTCGACGCCGTGATCGCCGAGGCGCTCACCGATCCGGCCGGATTCGTCGACGCCGCCGCCGAGAACCTGGCCGGCGAGCAGCCCAGCACGCTGCTGGCGCGGTGGCGTCTCGGGCGCTCGCACGTGCTCTCCGTTCTCCCGGACGTCCCGGCCGGCACCCGCATCCGGTGGTTCGGCCCGCCGATGAGCGCCACGTCCCTGGCGACCGCCCGGCTCATGGAGACCTGGGCGCACGGGCAGGACGTCGCCGACGCTCTCGGGGTGGACCGTGAGCCCACCGCCCGTCTTCGCCACGTCGCCCACCTCGGTGTGCGCACTCGCGAGTTCGCCTACGCACTGCGCGGCCGCCCCGCTCCGGCCGCGCCCGTCCGTGTCGTCCTCACCGCGCCCGACGGTTCCGAGTGGACCTGGGGACCGGACGACGCGGACCAGCGGGTCGACGGATCCGCCCTGGACTTCTGCCTGCTCGTCACCCAGCGCGTCCACCGCGACGACACCGCGCTCGTGTCCCGCGGCGGCGACGCCGAGGAGTGGCTGACGATCGCGCAGGCGTTCGCCGGGGCACCGGGCACCGGACGGCGTCCGTCCGGAGCGGGAGCACCGGCGGAGACGGCGGAGACAGCGCTGTGACCGCCCTGCGCGTCGGCAATTGCTCGGGGTTCTACGGCGACCGGTTCTCGGCCATGCGCGAGATGCTCGACGGCGGCGACCTCGACGTCCTCACCGGCGACTACCTGGCCGAGCTGACCATGCTGATCCTCGGTCGCGATCGGCTGAAGGACCCCACCCGCGGGTACGCGAAGACCTACCTCCGGCAGCTCGAGGACTGCCTCGGCACGGCCGTCGAGCGTGGGGTGACCCTCGTGAGCAACGCCGGTGGTCTCGCGCCGGCACGGTTGGCCGACGAGATCCGCGTCCTCGCGGACCGCCTCGGCATCGCCGTCGCCGTCGCCCACGTCGAGGGGGACGATCTGATCGGCCGCGCCGACGCGCTCGGACTCGGGGCGCCACTGACCGCCAACGCCTACCTCGGCGCCTTCGGAATCGCACGCTGCCTGGAGGCGGGAGCGCAGGTGGTGGTGACCGGACGCGTGACCGACGCGTCGGTCGTCGTCGGGCCCGCCGTCGCGCGGTTCGGATGGACGCGAGACGACCTCGACGCCCTGGCCGGAGCGGTGGTGGCCGGGCACGTCATCGAGTGCGGCACCCAGGCCACCGGCGGCAACTACTCCTTCTTCACCGACGTGCCCGATCTCCGACGGCCGGGCTTCCCGATCGCCGAGATCGAGGCCGACGGGTCCTCGGTGATCACCAAGCACCCCGGCACCGGTGGAGCGGTGACCATCGGCACCGTCACCGCCCAGCTGATGTACGAGGTGTCCGGACCCCGCTATCTCGGACCGGACGCCACCGCCCGGCTCGACACCGTCGCCCTGACCGACGACGGCCCCGACCGCGTGCGGATCGCGGGCGTCCGGGGCGAGGCGCCGCCGCCGACGCTCAAGGTCTCCCGCAACACCGTCGGCGGCTTCCGCAACGAGACGACGTTCGTGCTCACCGGCCTCGACGTCGACGCCAAGGCGGCGCTGGTCCGGGCGCAGCTCACCGACGCACTCGTGCCACCGCCCGCGCAGGTCGAGTGGACCCTCGCTCGCACCGATCACCCCGACGCCGACACCGAGGAGGCGGCCAGCGCGCTGCTGCGCGTCGTCGTCCGGGACCCCGATCCGGCCGTCGTCGGGCGGCGATTCTCGGGCGCTGCGATCGAACTGGCCCTCGCCAGCTACCCCGGCTTCGCGGTCACCGCGCCGCCCGGGAACGGCTCGCCCTACGGCGTCTTCGAGGCGGGGTACGTCGAGCAGTCGGTCCCCGATCACACCGCCGTGCTGCCCGACGGCACCCGCGTGGCGATTCCGGCGCCCACCGTCACCACGCCCCTGTCCGACGATCCCGACGTACCCGGCGACTGCGGGAGCGTCCGTCCCGACGTCGCATCCGATGCCGACACGGTGATGCTGCCGCTCGGCACGCTCGCCGCAGCCCGCAGCGGCGACAAGGGCGGTGACGCCAACGTCGGTATCTGGGTGCGCACGGACGACGAGTGGGAGTGGCTCCGCGGCTGCCTCACCGTCGACGCGATCCGGCAGCTGCTGCCCGAGACGGCGTCGTCGACCCTGCGCCGGTACGAGTTCCCGAACCTGCGCGCGGTCAACGTCGTCGTCCACGGCCTGTTGGGCGCCGGCGTCGCCTCCGGTGCTCGATTCGATCCGCAGGCCAAGGGGCTCGGCGAGTGGCTGCGGTCCCGGCACGTTCCGATTCCCCGACACCTGCTGGGCGACAGGTCCACACAGGCCACCACAGCGCAGGCCACCACTGCGCAGGACTCGACCGCACAGGACACGACCGCACGGGCCGGCACAGCACAGGCCACCACCACATCGTCAGGAGCATCCGCATGACCCCCTGGGGAGGACCGGAGCGCGACCAGCTCCGCAAGACCGTCCGCGCGTTCGTCGAGCGCGACGTGGCGCCGCATCAGGCCGACTGGGAGCGCGACGGGGAGATCCCGCGCAGCCTGCACCGTGCGGCGGCCGAGTTGGGCCTGCTCGGGGCGCCCTTCCCCGAGGCGGTCGGCGGCGAGGGCGGCACCGTCGTCGACGCCACCGTCATCTGCGAGGAGATGCACGAGGCGGGTGCCTCCGGCGGTGTGTTCGCGTCCCTCTTCACGTGCGGGATCGCCCTGCCCCACCTGGTCGGCGCCCGGGACCCCGATCAGGTGGACCGGTGGGTGCGGCCGACGCTCGCCGGCGAGATGATCGGGTCCCTCGCGATCACCGAGCCGGGCGGCGGGTCCGACGTGGGCCACCTGACCACGCGGGCGGTGCGGGACGGCGACGAGTTCGTGGTGAACGGATCCAAGACCTACATCACCTCGGGTTGCCGGGCGGACTTCGTGGTCACCGCGGTCCGGACGGGCGGCGACGGCGCCGGCGGGGTGTCCCTGCTCGTCGTCGAGCGGGGGACACCGGGTTTCGCGGTCTCACGAAAGCTCGACAAGATGGGCTGGCGCGCCTCCGACACCGCGGAGCTGTCCTTCTCGGACGTCCGGGTGCCGGTGAGCAATCTCGTCGGGGCGGAGAACTCCGGGTTCGGGCAGATCGCGCAGGCGTTCGTGTCGGAGCGGGTGGCGCTGGCGGCGCAGGCGTACTCGTCCGCTCAGCGATGCCTCGACCTCACGGTGGCCTGGACCCGCGACCGACGCACCTTCGGCAAGCCGCTGATCGCCCGTCAGTCGGTGCAGAACACGCTGAGCGAGATGCACCGGCGGATCGACGTCGCCCGCACCTACACGCGCGCGTTGGTGGACCGCTACGTCGCGGGCGAGACCGACGGGATCGCCGAGGTGTGCCACGCGAAGAACACCGCCGTCGAGGCCGGGGAGTGGGTGGCCTCGCAGGCGGTGCAACTCTTCGGCGGGCTCGGATACATGGCGGAGAGCGAGGTGGAGCGCCAGTACCGCGACATGCGCATCATCGGCATCGGCGGCGGCACCACCGAGATCCTGACCTCGCTGGCGGCGAAGCGTCTGGGGTACAGCGCATGACGGCGCTGGTCTCGCGGCTGGATATCGGGGGCGACGGCTTCGCGGCCGCCGCGGACACCATGCGCGCCAAGCTCGGCGAGGTCGAGTCCGAGCACGCCAAGGCCCTCGCCGGCGGCGGGGAGAAGTACGTCGCCCGGCACCGCGCGCGCGGCAAGCTCACCGCGCGGGAGCGGATCGAACTGCTCGTCGACGAGGACTCGCCGTTCCTCGAGCTGTGCCCGTTGGCGGCGTGGGGATCGGACTTCCCGGTCGGCGCGTCCGTCGTCGTCGGTATCGGCGTCGTCAGCGGAACCGAGTGCCTCGTCGTCGCCAACGATCCCACCGTCCGCGGCGGCAGCAGCAATCCCTGGACGTTGCGCAAGACGTTGCGTGCCAACGACATCGCGATGCAGAACCGCCTGCCGGTGATCTCGCTCGTCGAGTCCGGCGGCGCGGACCTCCCGACCCAGAAGGAGGTGTTCGTTCCCGGCGGACGCATCTTCCGCGACCTCACGCGGCTGTCCGCCGCGGGGATTCCCACCATCGCGCTGGTGTTCGGCAACTCCACGGCCGGTGGTGCCTACATCCCCGGCATGTCCGACCACGTCGTGATGATCGAGGAGCGGTCCAAGGTGTTCCTGGCCGGCCCGCCACTGGTGAAGATGGCCACCGGTGAGGAGACCGACGACGAATCCCTCGGTGGCGCACGGATGCACGCCCGGACGTCGGGTCTCGCGGATCACCTCGCCGTCGACGAGGAGGACGCGCTGCGCATCGGGCGCTCCATCGTCGCCCGGTTGAACTGGCGCAAGGCCGGTCCCGCGCCACGCGCCGACGTGCTACCGCCGCGGTACGACGCGGAGGATCTGCTCGGGATCGTCCCCGCGGACCTGAAGATCCCCTTCGACCCCCGCGAGGTGATCGCGCGCATCGTCGACGACAGCGAGTTCGACGAGTTCAAGCCGCTCTACGGCTCGTCGCTCGTCACCGGTTGGGCCGAGCTGCACGGCTTTCCGGTCGGCATCCTCGCCAACGCGCGCGGTGTGCTGTTCAGCGAGGAGTCCCAGAAGGCCACGCAGTTCATCCAGTTGGCCAACCGGTCGAACACCCCGTTGCTGTTCCTGCACAACACCACCGGCTACATGGTGGGCCGCGAGTACGAGGAAGGCGGGATGATCAAGCACGGCGCGATGATGATCAACGCCGTCTCCAACTCCACCGTCCCGCACATCTCCGTGCTCCTCGGTGCGTCCTACGGCGCCGGTCACTACGGCATGTGCGGGCGTGCGTTCGACCCGCGCTTCCTGTTCGCCTGGCCCAGCGCGAAGTCCGCCGTCATGGGCGGCGCACAGCTCGCGGGCGTCATCTCCATCGTCTCCCGCGCCGCCGCGGAAGCGCGCGGGCAGGCGTTCGACGAGGAGGCCGACGCCGGCCTGCGCGCGATGATCGAGAACCAGATCGAAGCGGAGTCCGTTCCGATGTTCCTCTCGGGTCGTCTCTACGACGACGGCGTCATCGACCCCCGAGACACCCGCACGGTGGTGGGGATGTGCCTGTCGGCCATCGCCTCCGCCCCGATCGAGGGCACCGCCGAGTTCGGTGTCTTCCGGATGTGAACGCCATGACACCCACTGCGCCCACGGCACCCACGGCACCCACGTCTCTTGCAGACCCCGACACCCCGGTCACGCGCGTGCTCGTGGCCAACCGGGGCGAGATCGCTCGTCGCGTGTTCGCGACGTGCCGACGCGAGGGCATCGGGACCGTCGCCGTGTTCTCCGACGCCGACGCCGACTCCCCGCACGTCGCCGAGGCGGACGCCGCGGTGCGACTGCCGGGGTCGACCTCCGCCGAGACGTACCTGCGCGGTGACCTGGTCATCGACGCCGCCCGCCGCGCCGGCGCCGACGCGATCCATCCCGGTTACGGGTTCCTGTCCGAGAACGCGGATTTCGCGCGCGCGGTGCAGGACGCCGGCCTGGTGTGGATCGGACCGCCCGTGAAGGCCATCGAGATCATGGGCTCGAAGGTCGAGTCGAAGGCGATGATGCGTGACGCGGGCGTGCCCGTGCTCGATCGGCTCGATCCGGCGTCGGTCACCGAGGCCGACCTGCCCGTGCTGGTGAAGGCGTCGGCGGGCGGCGGCGGCCGCGGCATGCGGGTGGTGCGCGAGCTGGCGTCGTTGACCGACGAGATCGAGGCCGCGGCGCGGGAAGCGTTGTCCGCGTTCGGCGATGCGACCGTGTTCTGCGAGCGGTACCTCGAGACGGGTCGACACATCGAGGTCCAGGTCATGGCCGATCGGCACGGCACCGTCTGGGCCGTGGGGGAGCGGGAGTGCTCCATCCAACGGCGTCACCAGAAGGTGATCGAAGAAGCTCCGTCGCCGCTGGTGGAGCGCACTCCGGGCATGCGGGAGCGGCTCTTCGACGCCGCCCGCGCCGCCACCACCGCCATCGACTACGAGGGCGCCGGGACCGTCGAGTTCCTCGCCGACGAGCGCGGCGAGTTCTACTTCCTCGAGACCAACACCCGTCTGCAGGTGGAACATCCGGTCACCGAGTGCACCACCGGACTCGACCTGGTGTCGCTGCAACTGCACGTCGCCGCCGGGGGCGGACTGCCCGCCGCACCGCCGCCCACCACCGGGCACGCGATCGAGGTGCGGCTCTACGCCGAGGACCCCGCGCGCGACTGGCAGCCGCAGAGCGGCACCCTGCACGAGGTGGACTTCGGCTCCGCGGTGCAGTTCGACGTGCCCGGATCCGGCACCCTGCCTGCCGAGGGTCTGCGCGTCGATTCCGGGGTCGTCGGCGGCAGCGTCGTCGGCGTGCACTACGACCCCATGCTGGCCAAGGTCATCGCGGTCGCCCCCACGCGTCGCCGCGCCGCGGCCGTTCTCGCGTCCGCGATGGAGCGGGCGCACCTCCTCGGCCTGCGCACCAATCGCGATCTGCTCGTGCGGGTTCTACGTCACCCGTCGTTCCTCGCCGGTGACACCGACACCGCGTTCTTCGCCACGCACGGGCTCGCCGCGCTGGCCCGGCCGCTGGTCGGCGGCGACGAGTTGCGTCTGTCTGCACTCGTGGCCGCACTGGCCGAGGCCGCGGGTCGCCGCGCTGCCGCTCCGGTCGGCCGATCGCTGCCGAGCGGCTGGCGGAACCTGCCCTCGGTCCCGCAACGCGCCGTCTACACGGTCGGTGCCGCCGAGGGGGAGGAGCTCGTCGTCGAGTACCGGCTCGGCCGCGACGGCCTGGTGACCGAGGTCGACGACTGCACGCTGGTGCGCTGCGACGCGCGGTCGGTCGTCCTCGACCACGCCGGCGTGCGGCGGACGTTCACCGTCCTCGTGCACGGATCGCACGTGGCCGTGCACTCCGCACTCGGTCCGGTGGCGCTGGAGCGTCGTCCGCGATTCGTCGATCCGAGCGCGACCGTCGCCGCCGGGTCGCTCGTCGCGCCCATGCCCGGGTCCGTGGTCCGGATCGGCGTCGCGGTCGGCGACCGCGTCACGGCCGGGCAGCCGATCGTCTGGCTCGAGGCCATGAAGATGGAACACACGATCACGGCCCCCGCCGACGGCGTCGTGACGGACCTGGCGGTGTCCGTGGGACAGCAGGTCGAGGTGGACGCCGTCCTCGCGGTGGTGTCCGAACTTTCCGACACCCAACCCGCCGACAGCCAACCCACCGACACCGAACCCGCCGACACCGAACCGCACGAATCCCGAGAAGGAGAACAGTCATGAGCTTCGTGGAGACCGAGGAGCAGAAGAGTCTGCGCGCCGCCGTCGCGGGACTGGGCAAGCGGCACAACTACATGGACTACGTGCTGCCGAAGGCTCGTCGCGGTGAGCCGCTCACGGAGCTGTGGCAGGAGGCCGGTGCACTCGGGTTCCTCGGGGTGAACCTGCCGGAGGAGTACGGCGGCGGCGGCGCGGGCATCTACGAGCTCGCCCTCGTGCAGGAGGAGATGTCCTCCTTCGGCGCGGGCCTGCTGCTCGTGGTGGTCTCCCCGGCCATCTGCGGCACCATCATCGCGAAGTACGGCACCCCGGATCAGAAGCAGCAGTGGCTGACTCGACTCGCGGACGGGTCCGCGATCATGGCCTTCGGGATCACCGAGCCGGACGCGGGGTCGAACTCGCACAGGATCACCACCACCGCGCGTCGGGACGGCGACGAGTGGGTGCTGCGGGGCAGCAAGATCTACATCTCCGGGGTGGACCAGGCCGACGCCGTGCTGGTCGTCTCGCGCACCGAGGACGCCGCGACCGGTGGGCTGAAGCCCGCGCTGTTCATCGTGCCCACCGACACCCCCGGGTTCAGCGCGACGCCGATGGCCATGGACATCGTCGAGCCGGACCACCAGTTCACCCTGTTCCTCGACGACGTTCGGCTGCCGGCCGACGCGCTGGTCGGCGAGCCCGACGCGGCGATCGCGCAGCTGTTCGCCGGGCTCAACCCGGAGCGCATCCTCGGCGCGGCGATGGCCATCGGCATGGGCCGCTACGCCCTCGACGCCGCGGTGTCGTTCGCGAAGGAACGGCAGGTGTGGAAGACCCCCATCGGCGCCCACCAGGGCATCGCCCACCCGTTGGCGCAGTGCAAGATCGAGCTCGAACTGGCCAAGCTCATGATGCAGAAGGCCGCGGTGCTCTACGACAGCGGCGACGACTTCGGGGCCGCCGAGGCCGCCAACATGGCCAAGTACGCGGCCGCGGAGGCCAGCATCAAGGCGCTCGATCAGGCCATCCAGACCCACGGCGGCGCCGGCCTGACCTCGGACTACGGGTTGGCGTCGATGCTGGGCACGGCTCGGATCGCCCGGGTCGCCCCGGTGAGCCGCGAGATGATCCTGAACTTCGTCTCCCAGCACTCGCTGGGTCTGCCGAAGAGCTACTGATGGCGGCTGAGTCGATCGAGTCGCCCGAGCCGACTGAGTCGACCGAGTCGACCGAGTCGCCCGAGTCGACCGAGTCGCCCGAGTCGCCGCCCGTCCGCGAGGCGCGGGACGCGGGCGTCGTCACGCTCACGCTCGACAGCCCGCACAACCGCAACGCGCTCTCCTCCGCCCTGGTCGTCGGCGTGCTGGACGGGGTGCGTCGGGCCGGCGTCGACCCGGACGTGCGCGCCGTGGTGCTGACCCACACCGGTGGAACCTTCTGCGCCGGAGCAGATCTCACCGAGGCGGGTGCGGACCCCGCCACGCGGACGGCGCAGATGGTGGAGTTGTTGCGCGCCGTCGTCGAGGCGCCGGTTCCGGTGATCGGTCTGATCGACGGGCACGTCCGAGCCGGCGGTATGGGTCTGATCGCGGCGTGCGACGTCGTGATCGCCGGGCCGCGCAGCACGTTCGCGCTCACCGAGGCGCGGCTCGGATTGGCGCCGTCGATCATCTCGCTGACGGTGCTGCCGCGGCTGACCTCGCGGGCAGCGAGTCGACTGTTCCTCACCGGGGAGAAGGTGGGCCCGGCCGAGGCCGCCGCGTGGGGTCTGATCACCGAGGCGGTGGACGATCCGTCCGCGGCGGTCCGGCCCCTGCTCGCGTCGTTCCGCCTGTCCTCCCCGCAGGGCCTGGCCGAGACCAAGAAGCTCACCACGGCCGCCGTCCTCGACGAGTTCGACCGCCGCGCCGACGCCCTCGCCGCGGACTCCGCCCGCCTCTTCGCGTCGGCCGAGGCGCGGGAGGGGATGATGGCGTTCCTGGAGAAGCGCCCACCGTCCTGGGCCGTCGTGAGGGGGTAGCACGTGGTCGCGCCGCGGGAGCCGAAGCAGGATCGCAGCCGGGCCACTCGGCAACGGTTGCTGGAGGCCACCATCGAGTCCCTCGCCGAGCAGGGCTGGGGACCCACCACCGTCGGTCACGTCGCCGAACGGGCCGGTGTGTCACGCGGCGCCACTCAGCATCACTTCCCCACTCGCGAGGATCTGATCACGGCGGCACTGGATTACATGTTCGACACCCGAATGGGTGACGCGGTGGCCGAGGAGCACGATCTGCCGACGGGTGCGGAGCGCACCGAGGCCGTCGTCGCACGGCTGGTCGAGTACTACACGGGCCCCATGTTCAAGGCGGCGCTGCAGGTGTGGACGGCGGCGTCGTCCGATCCCGACCTCCGCGCGCGCGTGCTGCCGCTCGAGGACAAGTTCGGCCGGGCGGCCCACCGCACTGCGGTGCGACACCTCGGCGTCGACGACGCCGATCCCCGCACCCATCGGTTGGTCCAGGCCACGCTCGACCTCGCCCGCGGGCTCGGACTCGCCGACGTGCTCAGCGACGACTCCCGACGGCGCGGCGAGATCGTCAAGGCCTGGGCGACGGTGTTGGACGCGTCCCTGCCGGTGCCGACGGCGGCGACCTGACGGGCGCGACGTGACGGGGCGAGTCGACCGGCCGTTCCTTGTAGGGTGCCGGGCATGAGACCGGTGCGGTGGGCCGTGGGCCTGGCAGCAGCGGCGGCGCTGACCGCCTGCGGCGGCACGTCCGACACCGCGGCCGGGCCGACCACGACCACCGCGGCCGATCGGCCGGGGCCGTTCTTCGGGGTCTGCGGACAGTTGACCGACGACGAGGTTCGGCAGGCGTTCGCGGTGCCCGCCTTCGCGACGGTCACCCGCAACTCGGTCGGATGCGAGTGGGAGGTCTCCGGTCCGACCGGGCCGTCGGTCAGCTTCTCCTGGTATCGCGGCAGTCCGATCGGCCGGGAGCGCGCGGGGTCCGAGCTGATCGGCCGACCCGCCGCGGACATCGAGATCGCCGGGCAGTCCGGCTTCGAGGCGCTCTACCAGGACGCCCTCGGACAGCCGGTGTTGTGCGAGAGCGCGCTGCAGTACGGCTCGGACTTCGTCCACCTGTCGGTGACGTACGCGGACGTCGCCCCCACCGCCGACCCGTGTGTGGTGGGGCGGCAGCTGCTCGAGACCGTCGCGGAGCGTGCGCAGTGAGACGACCGGCGCCGCTCGCCGCGCTCGCCGCCGCGGCCCTGCTGCTCGCGGGCTGTAGTTCCACCATCGAGGGCCGGCCGGTCCCGGTGGGCGCGAACACGGGCGATCAGGAGTTCCAATCGCTGCTCGAGGAGTGCAACACCGTCACCCCGGAGCAGATCGCGGACGTGGTCGGCGGCACGGCGATCGATCAGGGTTTCCTCGGCGCCATCTGTCGGTGGGACGTCACCGGTCCGGCCGGTGCCGTCAAGGTGACCTTCGACTGGTTCGAGTCCGGTTCGCTCGCCGCCGAGCGGGAGGCGAACGAGCGGATGGGCTGGACCGTCACGGACGTGACGGTGTCCTCCCGCGGGGCCATCGAGATCCGGCAGCCCGACGATCCGGCGTCGTGCGGAGTGAGTGCGCCGTCGCCGGTTTCCGGGGTGATCGGGTGGTGGGTGCAGTTCCGGCCGGGCAATCCGGCGGATCCGTGCGAGGCGGCCACGCGCCTCATGCAGCTCTCGCTGAACCTGAGCGCCTGATCGGGCGATCACGCCTGTACCCGATCGAGGTGCGTTTTGACCCGCAGGCGCGCCGACGGGTATCGTCGTGGGTTGTGTCCGGCGCGTCCGGACCGTCTGTGTGCCTATACGAGGTACAGCCGTGCTCATGTTCTTTGCCGAGCAAGCTCATGGCTACCGTGTGGGGGTATGCGACACACCCGACCGCGGGGTGAGAAGACCCGCGGTGGCAGTGCCGGAAACGGTACCGGGTGAGGGGCAGCGCTTCCTTGTCCCAACTGCTTTCCATCCCTGATTCTCGACACGAAGAAAGCCGGTTCATGCCAACGATCAACCAGCTGGTCCGCAAGGGTCGCACCGACAAGGTCGCGAAACTGAAGACCGCCGCCCTCAAGGGCGGACCGCAGCGTCGCGGCGTGTGCACCCGCGTGTACACCACGACGCCCAAGAAGCCGAACTCCGCACTCCGTAAGGTCGCGCGCGTGCGCTTGACCAGCGCGGTGGAGGTCACGGCCTACATCCCCGGTGAGGGTCACAACCTGCAGGAGCACTCGATGGTGCTCGTTCGCGGCGGTCGTGTGAAGGACCTCCCGGGTGTTCGGTACAAGATCATCCGCGGCTCGCTCGACACCCAGGGTGTCAAGAACCGCAAGCAGGCTCGCAGCCGTTACGGCGCGAAGAAGGAGAAGAGCTGACATGCCACGCAAGGGACCTGCACCCAAGCGCCCGCTGATCAACGACCCGGTCTACGGATCGCCGCTGGTCACGCAGCTCGTCAACAAGATCCTCATGGACGGCAAGAAGTCGACCGCCGAGCGCATCGTGTACCAGGCTCTCGAGCAGGCACGCGAGAAGACGGGTACCGATCCCGTCGTGACGCTCAAGCGCGCCCTCGACAACGTCAAGCCGGCCCTCGAGGTCCGCAGCCGTCGTGTCGGTGGCGCCACCTACCAGGTGCCGGTCGAGGTTCGTCCCGGCCGGTCCACCACGCTGGCGCTCCGCTGGCTCGTCTCGTTCTCGCGCGCTCGTCGTGAGAAGACGATGGTCGAGCGTCTGGCCAACGAGCTTCTCGACGCCAGCAACGGCCTCGGTGCCGCGGTGAAGCGCCGCGAGGACACGCACAAGATGGCGGAAGCCAACAAGGCGTTCGCGCACTACCGCTGGTGATCGCGTAACGCCCGGTGGCGCCGGAACTATCCGGCGCCGCCCGGGCGTTGATCCGACCGAGAACTACCTCTTCCAACACCAAGGCGGGATGAATTCGTGGCACAGGACGTGCTGACCGACCTGAACAAGGTCCGCAACATCGGCATCATGGCCCACATCGATGCCGGTAAGACCACCACTACCGAGCGCATCCTCTTCTACACCGGTATCTCGTACAAGATCGGTGAGGTCCACGACGGCGCAGCCACGATGGACTGGATGGAGCAGGAACAGGAACGTGGCATCACCATCACGTCTGCTGCCACGACGTGCTTCTGGAACGACAACCAGATCAACATCATCGACACCCCCGGACACGTGGACTTCACGGTCGAGGTGGAGCGTTCGCTCCGCGTCCTCGACGGTGCCGTCGCCGTGTTCGACGGCAAGGAGGGCGTCGAGCCCCAGTCCGAGCAGGTGTGGCGCCAGGCCGACAAGTACGACGTGCCGCGCATCTGCTTCGTGAACAAGATGGACAAGCTCGGCGCCGACTTCTACTTCACGGTGCAGACCATCAAGGATCGCCTCGGCGCGAAGCCGCTGGTCATCCAGCTCCCCATCGGTGCCGAGGACGGCTTCGAGGGCATCGTCGACCTGGTCGAGATGAACGCGAAGGTCTGGTCCGGCGAGACCAAGCTGGGCGAGAAGTACGACGTCCGCGAGATCCCGGCCGACCTGCAGGAGAAGGCCGAGCAGTACCGCCAGGAGCTGCTCGAGACCGTCGCCGAGTCGGACGAGGCGCTGCTCGAGAAGTTCTTCGGCGGCGAGGAGCTCACCATCGAGGAGATCAAGGGAGCGATTCGCAAGCTCACCGTGAACTCCGAGATGTACCCGATCCTGTGTGGTTCGGCGTTCAAGAACAAGGGCGTGCAGCCCATGCTCGACGCCGTCATCGACTACCTGCCGTCCCCGCTGGACGTGGAGTCGGTGCAGGGTCACGCGCCGAACAACGAGGAGGAGATCCTCACTCGTCGCCCGTCCTCGGACGAGCCGTTCGCCGCACTGGCCTTCAAGATCGCGACGCACCCGTTCTTCGGCAAGCTGACCTACGTCCGCGTGTACTCGGGCAAGGTCGACTCCGGCTCGCAGGTCATCAACTCGACCAAGGGCAAGAAGGAGCGTCTGGGCAAGCTCTTCCAGATGCACTCCAACAAGGAGAACCCGGTCGCCACCGCGAGCGCCGGCCACATCTACGCCGTGATCGGTCTGAAGGACACGACCACCGGTGACACGCTCTGCGACCCGCAGAACCAGGTCATCCTCGAGTCGATGACGTTCCCGGACCCGGTCATCCAGGTCTCGATCGAGCCCAAGACCAAGTCCGACCAGGAGAAGCTGGGCACCGCGATCCAGAAGCTCGCCGAAGAGGATCCCACCTTCTCGGTGAAGCTGGACGAGGAGACCGGCCAGACCGTCATCGGCGGCATGGGCGAGCTCCACCTCGACATCCTCGTCGACCGCATGCGTCGTGAGTTCAAGGTCGAGGCGAACGTCGGCAAGCCGCAGGTCGCGTACCGCGAGACCATCACGAAGACCGTCGAGAAGCACGAGTTCACCCACAAGAAGCAGACGGGTGGCTCCGGCCAGTTCGCGAAGGTCATCATCGGTCTCGAGCCGTTCGTCGGCGAGGACGGTGCGACGTACGAGTTCGAGAACAAGGTCACCGGTGGCCGCGTTCCGCGCGAGTACATCCCCTCCGTCGACGCCGGTGCGCAGGACGCCATGCAGTACGGCGTGCTCGCCGGCTACCCGCTGGTGAACCTGAAGATGACGCTCATCGACGGCGCGTACCACGACGTCGACTCCTCGGAGATGGCGTTCAAGATCGCCGGTTCGCAGGCACTGAAGGAGGCCGCCCGCAAGGCCGGCCCCGTCATCCTCGAGCCGCTCATGGCAGTCGAGGTCATCACGCCCGAGGAGTACATGGGTGACGTGATCGGCGACGTGAACTCCCGCCGTGGCCAGATCCAGGCCATGGAGGAACGCAGTGGTGCCCGTGTCGTCAAGGCGCTGGTTCCGCTGTCGGAGATGTTCGGTTACATCGGTGACCTGCGGTCTCGCACCCAGGGCCGCGCGAACTACTCCATGGTCTTCGACTCCTACGCAGAGGTTCCCTCGAACGTCTCGAAGGAGATCATCGCGAAGGCCACCGGAGAATAGTCTCCGAACGCAGGACCGAAGGGACCGGCCGACTCGGCCGGTCCCGGCACCACCTACCGTAAAAGACTGCACACCGCAGACATCGACAGTCCAGGAGGACACACAGTGGCGAAGGCGAAGTTCGAGCGGACGAAGCCGCACGTCAACATCGGGACCATCGGTCACGTTGACCACGGCAAGACGACGCTGACCGCAGCGATCACCAAGGTTCTGCACGACAAGTACCCCGACCTCAACGAGAGCTTTGCCTTCGATCAGATCGACAAGGCTCCCGAGGAGAAGGCTCGTGGTATCACGATCAACATCTCCCACGTCGAGTACCAGACGGAGAAGCGCCACTACGCGCACGTCGATGCTCCGGGTCACGCCGACTACATCAAGAACATGATCACCGGCGCGGCGCAGATGGACGGTGCGATCCTGGTCGTGGCGGCCACCGACGGCCCGATGCCCCAGACGCGTGAGCACGTGCTGCTCGCCCGCCAGGTCGGCGTGCCCTACATCCTCGTCGCCCTGAACAAGGCCGACATGGTGGACGACGACGAGATCATCGAGCTCGTCGAGATGGAGGTCCGCGAGCTCCTCGCTGCGCAGGAGTTCGACGAGGACGCCCCCGTCGTCAAGGTCTCCGCTCTCAAGGCCCTCGAGGGTGACGAGAAGTGGGCCGAGTCGGTCGCCGAGCTCATGCAGGCCGTCGACGACTCCATCCCGGACCCGGTCCGCGAGACCGACAAGCCGTTCCTCATGCCCGTCGAGGACGTCTTCACCATCACCGGCCGCGGCACCGTCGTCACCGGCCGTGTCGAGCGTGGACAGATCAACGTGAACGAGGACGTCGAGATCGTCGGCATCCGCGAGAAGTCCACCAAGACCACGGTCACCGGCATCGAGATGTTCCGCAAGCTGCTCGACTCGGGCCAGGCGGGCGACAACGTCGGCCTCCTCGTCCGCGGCATCAAGCGCGAGGACGTCGAGCGTGGACAGGTCGTCGTCAAGCCCGGCACCACCACTCCCCACACGGAGTTCGAGGGCCAGGCGTACATCCTGTCGAAGGACGAGGGCGGTCGCCACACCCCGTTCTTCAACAACTACCGCCCGCAGTTCTACTTCCGTACCACGGACGTGACGGGCGTCGTGACCCTCCCCGAGGGCACCGAGATGGTCATGCCCGGTGACAACACCGAGATGTCCGTCGTGCTGATTCAGCCGGTCGCCATGGACGAGGGCCTGCGGTTCGCCATCCGTGAGGGTGGTCGTACCGTCGGCGCCGGTCGCGTCACGAAGATCGTCAAGTAAGACCCTTCGAGTAGGGCCTCCAGGTCCGACTCGAGCCTGCGGCGCTCACCCTTCGGGGTGGGCGCCGTTCGGCGTTTCCGGGTGCGGAGTGCGCCGTCGCGCGCCGCTAGACTCGACTACCGTGACCGTCGCGCTGATCGACTCCGGACTCGGTTCCCTGCCGACCGCGGCCCGGCTCCGTCGTGCGCGCCCCGAGCTCGACCTGCAGCTCCACCTCGACCCCGAGGGCGCACCGTGGGGACCCAAGCCCATCGAGTGGACCGTCCGGCGCGTCGTCGACACCGCCCGCCGCGCCGTCGACGGAGGAGCCGCCGTCGTGGTGCTCCCGTGCAACACCGCGAGCGTCGTCGCTCTCGCCGAGACGCGCGCGGCCCTCGGCTCCTCCGTCCCCGTGGTCGGGACGGTCCCGGCCATCAAGCCGGCCGCGCGGGACTGCCGCACCATCGCGGTGTGGGCCACGGCCGCCACCACCGCCTCGTCGTATCAGGCCGCGCTGATCCAGCAGTTCGCCGCGGACGCCGATGTCACGGCGGTCGCCTGTCACGGTCTCGCCGACGCGATCGACCGGGGCGACACCGACGCCGTCTCGGCCGCCATCGCGTCGTCCGCGGAGCGCACCCCCGCCGACACCGAGGCGATCGTCCTGGGCTGCACGCATTATCCGTTGGTCGCGGACGAGATCATGGCCTCGCTCGCTCCGACGGTGCGGATGTACGACAGCGCGGATGCCGTGGCGGCGCAGACGCTTCGGCAGGTCGACGCCGTGGGTGTCCCGCCGGGCGCGGGTGCGTTGTCGGTCTTCCTGTCCGGTCGGCCCGGTTCCCTACCTCCGCAGGCCCGGTCGTTCGACGCGGGTCGGTTCCTCGCCGCGTCGTCCGGGGCGATTTCCGTCAGCGCGGAACGGACCGCCCCGCGCCGACCGTGCGCGTGATCGACTCGTACAGTTCCGTCGCGTCGTCGAAATACGTTCGGCGCGAACCGAAGTACTGCCAGTGATCGCTTCCCCGACCGGCCACGACCACGGTGTCGCCGTCGGTCAGGCCGGCAACGGAGCGGTCGATCGCCGCACGACGGTCGGGAATCTCGATCACCTGCGCGGGCGTGGTCCGTGCCCCCGCGGCGACGTCGTGACGCAGTAGGTCCGCCCGGTCGTGCTGCGGACTTTCGTCGGTGACGATCACGGTGTCGGCCCAGCGCCCGGCGACGGCACCGAGGTCGGCCCGCTTGCCCGGGTCGCGCCCGCCGGTCGCGCCGATCACCAGCACCAGTCGGCCCGGGGTGATGGATCTCAGGTACGGGACGGTGCTGCGTTGGCCCGACGGGTTGTGCATGTAATCCACCAGGGCGGTGAACGACTGTCCGGCCGCGACGGGTTCGAGGCGACCCGGGATGCCGTGCACCGAGGAGATGCCGTGGGCGGCGGCCTCGAGGTCGTGACCGCGGGCGACCAACGCCGCCAGCGCGACCAGCGCGTTGGACACCTGATGTGGACCGAGGACCGGCAGAGTGAGGTCGACCGTGCCGACCGGGGTGTGGGCGCGGAACGCCGTGCGGTGGGCGCTGCAGTCGATGTCGGTGGCCAACACGTCGGCGGCGACGTCCGATGTGGACACGGTGGCCACGTCCACGGCGCACTCGGCGGCCAGGCGTCGACCCCACTCGTCGTCGACACCGATCACCGCGAACCGCGTCCGCTCGGGGTCGAAGAGCGAGGCCTTGACGGCGAAGTAGTTCTCCATCGACCCGTGGTAGTCCAGGTGGTCGCGGCCGAGATTGGTGAACGCGAGCACCGCGAAGTCCAGTGCGTCGACCCGGTGCTCGGCGACGGCGTGGGACGACACCTCGACCGCGGCGCTGTCGCACCCGTTGTGGACGAAGGTCGCGAGCGTGCGGTGCAGGACGGTCGCCTCGGGGGTGGTCCGGACGGGTCGCTCGGCGGTGCCGTCGGTCGAGGAGATCGCGATGCCGGACACCAGACCGGGTGCGCGCCCCGAGCTCTGCAGGCCCGCGTGGAGGAAGTGCGTGGTGCTGGTCTTGCCGTTGGTCCCCGTGACGCCGTAGACCTCGAGTGCGGACGACGGCCGACCGTGGAACCACGACGCGAGCGGTCCGGCGACGGCGCGCGGGTGCGGCACGACGACGGTCGGCAGGTGGTCGGCACGGCGGTCACTGACGACGGCGACGGCTCCGCGCTCGATCGCGTCGCGTTCGAAATCGAGTCCGTGATGACTGCGTCCGGGCAGAGCCAGGTAGAGATCGCCGGGGCGCAGGGTCCGCGAGTCGTCGCAGACGTCCCGGATCGCGACGTCGTTCACGCCGGGGGCGTCGCGCCCCAGGAAGGCCGCCACGTCCGCGACGGTGACGGTCCCGGTGGTGCGGGGGAGATGTCCGGAACGCATCGTTCGTCCTACCCGCGACCGGTCCGGGTCAATCGAGAACCGGACATCTCGTTCGGGTAGGGAATGATGTCGCGGCGCGCAGTGCTGACACCCGACGTGACGACCACCGACCTCGCACCCGCGCCCGACCGCATCTCCCGGCGCACGGCGTTCCGGATCGTCGCCGTCGTGTACTTCACCATCATGGCGTCGAGCAGCGCGCCGTCGCCGCTCTACCCGCTGTACCGGGAGGAGTGGGGCTTCGGCGCCTCCGTTCTCACGGTCGTGTTCGCCGTGTACGCGCTGGCCCTGCTCGCCGCGCTGCTGGTGGTCGGCGGGTTGTCCGACCACATCGGGCGCAAACCCGTGGTCTTCGCGTCGATCGGCCTGCTGGTGGTGGCCCTGATCGTGTTCGCGGTCGCCGACGGAGTGGGGTGGTTGATCGCCGCGCGCATCCTGCAAGGCATCGCGGCCGGCGCCGCCACCGGCGCGTTGACGGCGGCGATCACCGACCTCTCGCCGACGCCGCGCAGCGGTCCGCTGGTGAACAGCCTGGCGCCCGCGATCGGACTCGCCGGCGGCGGTATGGGTGCGGGTCTGCTGGTGCAGTTCGCGCCCTGGCCGACCACGACGGTGTACGTCCTGCTGATCGCGGCGCTCCTCGCGCTGGCCGTCGCGATGGCCACCGTTCCCGAGTCCGCCGTCGCCGCGGGCTTCACCGACCGCCGTCACCTCCGCCGAACCCTCACGCCGACGATGTCGTTGCCCGCGACCATCCGACCGGCGTTCTGGGCCGTCATGCCGTCGCTGGTGGCGACGTGGTCTCTCGGCGGCTTCCACCTCTCGCTGGGGCCGTCGATCATGCGGTCGGAGTTCGGTCTCACCGGCGCCGTCGCGGCCGGCCTCGACATCTTCACCCTCTTCACGGCCGGGGCGGCGGGTGCCGCCGTCGCGTCGCGTCTGGTGACCGATGCGGCACGAGGCCGTCGAGTGATGGCCGCCGGCGCGCTGGTGCTCGTCGTGGGGGTGGGCCTCGACCTCGTGGGCCTCACGACGGGGACGGCGGCCGTCTACTTCGTCGGCACGTCCGTCTCCGGACTCGGCTGGGGTGCGGCGTTTCTGGGGGCCATGCGGGTGATCGGGGCGATCGCGCCGCCCGCCGATCGTGCCGGCGTCTTCTCGACGACGTACGTGCTCAGCTACCTCGCGTTCGGCCTCCCGGCCGTGGTGGCCGGGTTCGTCGTCGGCGCGGTGGGACTGTCGGTCACCGCGACGGTGTACGGCGGGTACGTCATCGCGTGCGCTCTCGGATCGGTGGTGGCGACGCGGGTGTCCGCCCGGCGGGCCAGTCGGGACGTTCGCCCGCTCGGTCCGGACAGGCAGCCCGCCTGACCGATCGGGCAGGAGCGGGTCGGCCACCGGACGGTTTTGCGGCGTAACGCTTCTCGCGGTCTCGCGCAGCACGCAGGGTGATGACAGTCACACCGACTGCCGACACCCGAGGAGACCTCCGATGGCCATCGAGTTGAACCAGATCTGGGACTTCCCCATCAAGGAATTCCACCCGTTTCCCCGCGCCCTGATGGGTGTGGGCGCCCACGACATCATCGGGGTGGAGGCGAAGAACCTGGGGTTCAAGCGCGCCCTGCTGGTGACCACCGGACTCCGCGGGTCCGGCATCATCGAGGAGCTCATCGGCAAGATCGAGTACCAGGGTGTCGAGGTGGTGCTCTTCGACAAGGTGGAGTCGAACCCCAAGGACTACAACGTCATGGACGCCGCGGCGCTGTACCAGAAGGAGAAGTGCGACAGCATCATCTCCGTGGGCGGCGGCTCGAGCCACGACGCCGCGAAGGGCGCCCGCGTGGTCATCGCCCACGACGGCCGCAACATCAACGAGTTCGAGGGCTTCGCCAAGTCTACCAATAAGCAGAACCCGCCCCACATCGCCGTGTCCACCACGGCGGGAACGGGTTCCGAGACGTCGTGGGCCTACGTCATCACCGACACCTCCGACATGGACAAGCCGCACAAGTGGGTGGCGTTCGACGAGGCGTCGATCGTCACCGTCGCGATCGACGATCCGCTGCTGTACTACACCTGCCCCCAGCACTTCACGGCGTACTGCGGGTTCGACGTCCTCGCCCACGGCAGCGAGCCGTTCGTCTCGCGTCTCGACTTCGCACCGTCGCTGGGCAACGCGCTGTACTCGGTCGAGCTCGTGGCCGAGAACCTCCGCGAGGCCGTCTACGAGCCGCGCAATCTGAAGGCCCGCGAGGGAATGATGAACGCGCAGTACATCGCCGGACAGGCCTTCAACTCCGGCGGTCTCGGCATCGTGCACTCGATCTCGCACGCTGTCAGTGCGTTCTTCGACAGCCACCACGGACTCAACAACGCCATCGCCCTGCCGCGGGTGTGGGAGTACAACCTGCCGTCCCGCTACGAGCGGTACGCGCAGCTGGCCGGCGCGATGGGCGTCGACACGCGGAACATGACCACGGTGCAGGCGGCGGACGCCGCCGTGGAGGCGGCGATCCGGTTGTCGCAGGACGTCGGGATCCCCGACAACTTCTCGCAGGTCACCACTCAGCTCTACGACAAGAACCGGATGAACACCGGCAAGTACACCGGTCGCGGTGAGGTGATCACCGGGGACGAGAAGACGGTGCTGGCGATCTCCGAGCACATCCAGGACGACTGGTGCACCCCGGGCAATCCCCGTGAGGTGACGGTGGATTCGATGATCCCGGTCGTCGATCACGCCATCAACTCCGCCTACCGGCGCTGATCGGAGGCTACGAGATGACGACGGTCGGATCCTTCGCGCGGCAGCGGGAGAGCGCGGACCTCACGACGACGGTGGGCGTGCGGGAGGCGCTGGCGACGACGGGGTATGTCGCGAGCGACGAACTCGCCACGGTGGTGCGCCTCGCGATCGCGCTCGATCGCCCGCTGCTGCTCGAGGGTCCGGCCGGCGTCGGCAAGACGGAACTGGCGAAGGCGCTCGCCGCAGCCGGTGGACGACGGCTGGTGCGGTTGCAGTGCTACGAGGGCCTCGACGACAACCGCGCGCTCTACGAGTGGGACTACGCGCGGCAGTTGCTGCACGTGCAGATGCTGCGGGACCGGACGAGCGCCGAGCTCGCGTCGGCGCCGGACCTGGCCGCGGCGTCGGCGATGCTGGCGGACGTGGACTTCGGGTTGTACTCGGAGGCGTTCCTCGCCCCGCGACCTCTGCTCGACGCGATCCTGTCCGAGGACCCGGTGGTGCTGCTGGTCGACGAGGTGGACCGCACCGAGGAGTCGATGGAGGCGCTGCTGCTCGAGGTGTTGGCCGAGAAGCAGGTGACCGTACCGGAGGTCGGGACCTTCACCGCACGGACGGCTCCGTGGGTCGTGTTGACGTCCAACGACACTCGGGAACTGTCGGGCGCTCTGAAGCGGCGGTGTCTGCATCTGACCGTCGACTTCCCGACGGCGGAGATCGAGCGTGAGATCGTGTCGTCCCGCGCGCCCGACGTGGAGGAGGGCGTCATCGCCGACGTGGTGGATCTGGCGCGGTCGCTGCGTGATCTGCCGCTGCGGAAGGCGCCCTCGGTGTCCGAGGTGATCGATGCGGCCCGCGCGGCGATGCTCCTCGGCGACACCGCCTCCGCGGCGACTCGGGAGACGCTGTACTCGGTCCTGCTGAAGTACGCCTCGGATACCGAGCTGGTGCGGGCGCGGGCTATGCCGCCCTCGAAGACGGGGCCGCTTCCGCCCTCGGAGACGGGGCCGACCTCGCGCACGCCGATCGAGCGTCCGACGCCGAGCATCGCGAGTGCGCCGCCGAACTCGACGACGGCTGCGTTCCGGGGTCGGGGCGGACGGTCGTGACCCACCCCGCCGCCCCGGCGCCCGCCGTCGTGCTCGACGTGATCGCCGCCGGCTTCGGACGGGTGCTGCGGCGCCACGGGGTCGCGGCCTCACCGGCCGAGGTGATCGAGGTGCGGCGGGTGCTGGGATTGCTCGGCGCGCGCGATCTCGGCGCGCTACGGTGGGCTCTGCGGGCGACGTGCGCGAAGTATTCCCACGAACGCGAGGCGTTCGACCGAGCCTTCGACGCGATGTTCGCCCCGGCGGTCGGTCTAGTCGACGCCGATGCCCGGCGGCCGTCCGGTGCGGTCACCGCGGACGGGTTGCCGACATCGCTGGACGTGGCGGGGGACCACGCCGACGTCGGCCGTTACGCCGACTACAACGAGCGGGCCGCCGACGTCGGGGAGTTCTTCGACACCCCCGAGAAGGAGAAGGGATTCAACCCGCACAAGGACGACGACGATCCCTCGCTCACGGGCGGCGACTCCGAGGTCTCCGTGGACACCGACGCCGAATCCGGCCGGCGGGGCGTGACGTACACGGTGGAGGTCGATCGGGGCGACAGCGCGACCGTCGGTGAGCTCGCGTCGTCCGACGCCGTGGTCGCGCACGGCGTGCTGAGGTGGGACGACCCGGCAGGAATCCTGGGATGGCTGAACGCCTACGACCCGTCGGCGGTGTACGGCGACACCGCACTCGGCGAGGAACTCACGCGCGCGCAACTCGATCGGCTGGCGGCGGCCGTGGAGGCGTTCGTCGACGCCGTCGCTCAGCAGGGTGTCGACGCTCCGTCGTCGACGGGAGAGCCGGGGGTGCCCACCGACCGCACGGACGTCGTCGCGGCGTCCCGCGAGGTGGTGCGGCGCATGCGGGGCGCGCCTCGGCCGCGTCCCCGCGAGCACGGCGCGGGTCGACTCGATCTGCGGCGGACGGTGCGGGCGGGGATGCGGACAGACGGGGTGCCGTTCCGTCTGATCTCGCGGACCCCGGTGCCGGAGCAGGTCAGGCTGCTCGTGCTGGCGGACGTGTCGTTGTCGGTCCGGCCGATCACGGCGTTCGCGCTGCGCCTCGCGCAGTCTCTGCGCCATCGCGTGTCCCGGTGCACGGTGCTCGCGTTCGTCGATCGGCCCGTCGACGTCACCGACGTGCTCGCGAGCAGCGCCGGCGACGACGCCCTGGCCGCGGTGCTCGCCGCGCCGGAACTCGACCTCGAGGCGTCGAGCGACTACGGACGCGTCTTCGCCGACGTGCTCGCGCACCACGGGTCCGCGGTGACGTCCCGGACCTCGGTGGTGATCGTCGGGGACGGTCGGTGCAATGGCCTGCCGTCCGGCCTTCGCGACCTCGAGACCATTGCCCGGCGCACGCATCGGCTGGCGTGGATCACGCCGGAGGCGGAGCGGTACTGGTCGCAGGCGACGTGTTCGATGGAGGAGTACGCGCAGGTCTGCGACGGTGTGGTGGTGGCCTGCGACGCCCGCCGGCTGGTGGAGCGGGCGGCCGATCTGGGATCCGCGCTGCGGTGATCGACCTGCCCGATCGGGCAGGGGAAACCGTGCCCTCCGGACGTAAGCTGGATCACATGCTCGGCACGACGGACGTCTCCACCGGCCCGACCCCGGCGACCTCGCTCTCCCGCGTCACGGGCGACGGCGCGGGTCGGGTGGTCAAGTTCCACGCGCCGGAGATCGTGTTCGGGGTCGGGTCGACGGGGGAGGTCGCGCACGCCGTGGCGCGGCTGGGCGGCCGGCGGCCGTTCCTGGTCACCGACGTCGGACTGGTCGAGACGGGATGGGTGGACGAGATCGCGCGGGACCTGCGGTCGGCGGGGCTCGACCCCGTCGTGTGGTCCGAACCGACGCCGAATCCCAAGGACCACGAGATCGAGGCGGGCGCGGACGTCTATCGCGACCGCGGGTGCGACGTCCTCGTCGCGGTCGGGGGCGGCAGCGTGATGGACGCGGCCAAGGGTGTGGCGATCCTCGCGGCCAACGACGGGCGCATTCTCGACTACGAAGGTGTGGACCGGGTGGCCGCGCCGATTCCCCCGCTCGTCATGGTGCCCACCACCGCCGGAACCGGTGCGGACGTCTCCCAGTTCTGCATCGTCACCGACACCGGCCGCGGCACCAAGATCACGATCCTCGGTCGCTCGCTGGTGCCCGACATCACGGTGATCGACCCGCGGTTGCTCACCACGATGCCGGAATGGCTGAGTGCCGCAACCGGTCTCGACGCGCTCACGCACGGAATCGAAGCGTTCGTCTCATTGGCGCACAACCCTCTCACCGACGATCACGCACTGCGAGCGGTCACGTTGGTGATCGGCACACTGGCGCGCACCATCGACGATCCCACCTCGCTGCCCATGCGCACCGTCATGGCGCAGGCCAGCCTGGAGGGCGGGTTGGCCTTCACCAACGCGATTCTCGGTGCGGCCCATGCCATGAGCCACCAGGTCGGCGGTCTGCTGGACCTGCCGCACGGTGTCATCAACGGGATCCTGTTGCCGCACGTCATCCGGTTCAACGCCGACGCGGACGGGTCGCCCTACGTTCCGGTGGCGCGGCAACTCGGTCTCGACGAGGCGCGGGGGAGTGCGCGCGAGGCGGCGCTGGCGGTCGCCGATCGGGTGGAGACGTTGGCCCGACAGGTCGGTGTGCCGCGGTCGCTCGGGATCATCGGCGTCCGCGAGGAGGACGTCGATCGTCTCGCCGGCTTCGCGCTGAGGGACGCGTGCATGGCGACCAATCCGCGTCCGGTCACCCACGCCGACGTCGCGGCGTTGTTCCGGCAGGCGTTGTGAGACCGGCGCTGTGATCGGTCCCGAGCCCGTCACCGATCTGTCCCTGCTCACCGGGCTCAGATCGTCGAAAAGCACGTACTACCCGCAGTATCGCGGCGCCGCAGAACGGCTCGAACGCGTCGTGCACGCCCTCGATCTCGTCTCGCGTGCGCTGACCCGCACGGTGGAAGGCCCGGAGACGCTGATCTGCGCGGTCGCCGAAGCGGCACGGGCGCATCTGAACGCCCGCTGGGTGGTGGTCGCGCTGACCGACGCGTCGTTGCCGGGCACCGGGCCTCGTCGGCTCGTCCTCGGACCGGACGCGAGCCCGTTCCTGGTGGGCGAGGTGGAGGGCCCGCCGCTGCCCGACGACGTGCTCGCGTGTCTCGAGGACGTTCGCAGCGCCCGCTTCGCCGCGGAGCAGGTGATCGAACCGCATTACGCGTTCGTGCCCATCGAGTCCGTCGACGGCGCCGTCGGTGCGCTCGCTGCATGGACCGATCCGCGGCGAACGTTGGACGCGACCGACGGTGCCGTCCTCAGCATCCTGGCGTCGCAAACGGCGGTGGCACTGCAGAACTCGGCCACCTTCCAGGACGCGCGACGGACCGCGGCCGATCTCGCCGTGCGCAACGCCGAACTCGAGGCCACGCAGCGTCGCCTCGGGGCGGCGCACCGGCGTCAGGTGCTCGACGAGGAGCGCCATCGCATCGCCCGCGAGCTGCACGACAGCGTGACCCAGGCGGTGCTCTCGGCAGGCATGCAGATCGAGGTGTGTCGCAACGATATTCCCGAGTCGGAACGACGCGAGCGTCTCGATCTGGCAAAGGATCTGACCCGTCGTGCGGTCGAGCAGTTGCGCTCCGCCATCTACTCGTTGGGTCATGCCGGGGACGCGGAGCGATCGTCCTTGCCCGACATGCTCGACCAACTCAGCGTCGTGCACATGCCCGACGAGTTGCAGGTCGTCGTCGACATCGACGGAACACCGGAGGAACTGCCGGGCGACGTCGAGCACGCGATCCTGCGGATCGCCGGCGAGGCCTTGTTCAACGCGGCGGTGCATTCCGATGCGTCGCACGCCGCCCTGGACCTGCGGTACCGGCGGGGCGCGGTGACGCTCGTCGTCTCCGACGACGGCGACGGCGACCCCGCGACCGTGCGCACCGCCATGCGTCTCGCCGAGTCGGGAGACCTCGGTGGCGCCCACCGCGGACTGGTCAACATGGCCACGCGCGCAAGGGAACTCGGCGGTCACGTCGACGTCGGGCGCTCACGGCTCGGCGGTATCGAGGTCGCCGCCACCATCCCGACGGGAGGACAGCGATGACGGGAGGACGGCGATGACGGGCATCATGTTGGTCGACGACCACGCCATTCTGCGGCAGGGACTGCGGTCGGTGCTCGAGCGGGAACCCGACCTGCAGGTCGTGGGAGAGGCGGCGTCGGCTCGGGAGGCGTTGGCCCTGGCGGATCGGTTGGTGCCCGAGGTGGCGTTGCTCGACCTCAAGCTGTCCGCCGGCTCGGACCACGAGGGACTTGCCGTGTGTCGCGCGCTGTCGGCGCGTCACCCGACGATGGGCCTGCTGGTGCTGACGACGTTCCTGGACGAACGCCTGGTGGTCGACGCCGTGCACGCCGGCGCGCGGGGATACGTGGTCAAGGACGTCGACACCACCGAGCTCGTGCGGGCCATTCGCGCGGTGGCGCGAGGCGAATCCGCGTTCGACGCGCGGAGTGCCTCGGCCGTGGTGCGATCGCTCAACGGCGCCGGGGTGCGCGAGGATTCGCTGTCCGAGCGCGAACTCGAGGTGCTGCGGTTGCTCGCGACCGGACTGTCCAACAGCGCCATCGGGTCGGAGCTGTTCATCTCCGCGACCACCGTGAAATTCCATGTCAGCAACATCATGCGCAAGCTGGGTGCGACTCGGCGCGCGGAGGCCGTGCACCTCGCCGGGAAGGGTGGCTTGATCTAGCTGTCCCGGTTTCCGGTTGTCGTCGTGGCGGGTGTCGGTGGGGGTCTCTACAATCGAACACATGAGCGATCGGGGGGTCGGCGCGGTGAGCGCGGCGCAGGCGGGGGGCACGCCGTGGCCTGCGCGTGACCCTGCCGCGCTGGGCCTGCCCGCGTCGTTCGACCTGCCCGTGGTCGATCACCTCGACGCCCTGGCCGACCTCGCTGCCGGCGCGGGATACTTGGAGTGGCGCCGCTACCGGCACGCCGCCGCCCTCCACACCGAGTTGGTGCTACCGGAGGAGGACCGCGACGAGCGGGCGGTCGACGCGTAGGCCCAGTGCGCCGCCCGCATCGCCACGACGCTGTCGGTGTCGCAGTACGTCGCCGAACGACTCCTCGACAACGCCGTCGCCCTGCGGGACCGGCTGCCGCGGGTGTTCGAGTGCCTGCGCGACGGGGTGGTCTCCCCGACTTTCATCCGCACGATCGTCTCCCGCACCGAGTTGATCCACGGCCGGTCGTATCAGGGACTGGTAGACGCCGACATCGCCGACGCCCTGCGTAAGCCGGGGTCGTGGTCCACGGGCCGGGTGCGGGATCTGTGCGATCAGATGGTCTACCGCCGTGATCCCGACGCCGTCCGCGAACGCCGCGAGGAAGCGCTGAAGGGGCGGTGCTTCTTCACCGAGGTCGGACTCGACGGCATGGGGACGGTGGGAGCGACGATGTCCGCCGAACGCGCCGCCATCGTCGCCCGTGTCGTCGAACGCCTCGCTGCGCAAGTGTGCCGACACGACAGTCGCAGCAAGGGTGCGCGGGCATCGGATGCGTTGTTCGCGCTCGTCAAGCACGCCCCGTTCGGGTGCGACTGCGGCCGCACCGAGTGCGCCTTCACGGTGGTCGATGCGGACGAGGTGGCAGCGAACGCAGCACGGATCGTGATCCATGTGGTCACCGACACCACCACCCTCACCGGCCCCGTGCCCGCGAACACCGCCGCCGAGGCCGCGGCAGATCCGGCAGCGCAGCCGGCAGCGTACGCACAGACTCGTGACGCCGACACGACCGCGGCTGCGGCAGAACCGGTGGCTATGGACGAAGCAACGGCCAACCAGGTCACGACCGACGCGGTTGTGGTCGACGTGATCGCAGCGGACGAGGCTACGGCCGACCAGGTCACGACCGACGAGGCTGTCGTCGACAGGATCGCAGCCGACGAGGCTCCGGTCGAGGAGGTCGAGGAGGTCGAGGAGGTCGAGGAGGTCGAGGAGGTCGAGGCGGTCGAGAAGACGGCGACCGACGAGACTTCGGTCGATGGCATTCCCGCTGTCACGGAGTCGACCGGAGCACAGCCCGAGCTGGTCGACGGGGTCGGATTCGTCGCCGGGCTCGGCATCATCTCCGGTGCCCACGTCCGCGACCTCGCCCACGATCCCGACGCGGTCATCCGCCCGCTCGGCGACGCCACCGACAGTCCATTGCCCGCCACCCAACCGGCCGACCCGTACCGGCCGTCCGCGGCACTTGATGCGTACGTTCGCGCCCGCGACCAGTACTGCACCTGGCCCGGCTGCACCAAGCCGGCGTGGGACGGCGACCTCGACCACATCACCGAATACGACCACACCCACCCCGAGCGGGGCGGGCAGACCACTGCGACCGGGCTCGGCGCCAAGTGTCGGTTCCACCACCTACTGAAGACGTTCGGCGACTTCGTCGACGACCAGTACGACGACCCCGACCACCCGGGCCGCGTCATCCGGACGTTCACCATCCCCGAAGGCCGCACCGTCCTCGGCCCGGCGCACACCGGGTTCGACACCCACCCCGGCCTCGACATGATCGTCTTCGGCGACCCGCCCGCCACCCGGCCGCCATCACCCGGCACCGAACCCACCCGCCCTGCCCCACGCACCGAGCAGAAACACGCCCGACGCCGGCAGGAACGGGGCCGAAACCGACTGCGCAACAACCTGGACGGGGTCCGACCACCCGAACCCGACGACGCACCACCCCCGTTCTGACCGGGGCGGCGCCGCGCGGTCACACCGGCGACGCAGCGTCCAGTACCGCCCACCCCCCGTGGTGGGAGAACACCTCGTACGGCCGTCCGGAGCGGGCAGCGAGCGCGGTGACGGCGTCCGCGTCGAAGACTCGGACGTGACCGTGGCACGCCTGTGCCTGGTCCTCGTACGGCACCGCGATCACCACGCGGCGTCGGGCAACGCGTAGTGCTTCGGCGACGATGCGGTCGCCGAGGTCGGCGTCCACGTGCTCGAGCAGATGCAGCGCGGTCACGGTGTCGACGGCGTCGTCGGGCACGGGGACGTCCGCTGCATCGCAGACGAGTGTCTCGACGTCGATGCCGAGGGGTGCCCGCATCGCGTCGAGCAATCGCATCGTGCCGGCGTGGAGGTCGGTGGCGATCACCGGGACACCGCGGGCGGCGAGTCGCAGCGGGAAGAAGCCGAAGCAGGACCCCAGGTCCAGAACCGTTCCCCGCACGAGTGATTCGGCCACCTCGTGCACGGGCGCGAAGTCGGCCGTTCCGTCGAGGAGGTCGCGCAGGGACTGTCGGTAGTAGGTCGCCCAGGCGTCGATCGGATCGTCCACGGTGGAGCGCACCAGGCCGACCATGACGGCCTCGAACTCGTCACGCCCGGCGCCGACCTCCGCGACCCGCGCGGTCACCACTGCCACGAGCGACTCGCGCAACCGGTCGGCAGGCAAGGTGTGGGTGACCACCAGCCGGCCACCCACCCGTCGCACCGTCAGCGACGCCGCACCAGGCATCCCCGACTCGCGCAGCACCATGACCGTGCCGTGTGACCACACTCCCGGCGTGCCGGGGGCGAGGGAGTCGAACGGGGCGAGGGTCGGCATGCGCCGAGCGTAGGTCGCGCACGAGGCCGGCCGGGCCGGATGCGCTCGAACCCTCGGGTGAGCCGGTGAGGCACCTACCCGATCGGGCGGTTCTGCACTGCCGCAACGGGTTCGCTTCACCGCGGACCGCCGCGAGGCGGGCCGCGGCGGGCCTAGCGTCGTCGACCACGGGACGCACTCGACCGTCCCCGCCGCCCGTCCGAGAGGAAGTCCCATGACCGAGAAGAACACCGTCGCCACCACCGAGGACGACACCGCCCGCCCGTTGGTCCAGGAGTCGCTGGTCGAGGACGTGTCCATCGACGGCATGTGCGGCGTGTACTGATGACCGCCGCAGCGTCCCAGACGGCTCCCGCGGGGAGCGTGCTGACAGGTCGGTGGCAACTCGCCCCTCAGGTGGCCGTGCGCCCGGAGCCGTTCGGGGCGCTGCTGTACCACTTCGGCACCCGCCGGCTGTCCTTCCTCAAGACCCGCGGCGTGCTGGCGGTCGTGCGATCGCTGCCCGAGCATCCCGACGTGAGGTCGGCACTGTCCGCGGCGGCGGTGCCGGACGACGCCGTTTCGCAGTATCTGCACGCTCTGACCGCGCTCGCCGAGTCGTCCATGATCGTTCCGGCGCAGCAGGACTCATCGCTTCAGGTCTCACCGAAGGAGGACCTCGCATGACAGCCCCGACAGCCCCGCAACCCGTGGGCCGACTGATCGACCGGTTCGAGCTGGGACTCGATGCCCCCATCTGCCTGACCTGGGAGCTGACCTACGCCTGCAACCTCTCGTGCGTGCATTGCCTGTCGTCCTCCGGCCGGCGCGATCCGCGCGAACTGTCGACGGAGCAGTGCAAGGCCGTCATCGACGAGTTGCAGCGCATGCAGGTGTTCTACGTCAACATCGGCGGGGGCGAACCCACCGTCCGCTCCGACTTCTGGGAACTCGTCGACTACGCCACCGAGCACCAGGTGGGCGTGAAGTTCTCCACCAACGGCGTGCGGATCGACGAGACCGTCGCAGCGCGCCTCGCCGCGTCGGACTACGTCGACGTCCAGATCTCGCTCGACGGCGCCACCGCCGAGGTCAACGACGCGGTCCGCGGGCCGGGCTCGTTCGACATGGCGGTCCGGGCACTGCGCAATCTGAAGGACGCGGGCTTCAGGGACGCGAAGATCTCCGTCGTCGTCACTCGCCACAACGTCGCCCAGCTCGACGACTTCAAGGCCCTCGCCGACACGTACGACGCCACCCTGCGCATCACCCGCCTGCGCCCGTCCGGCCGCGGCGCCGACGTCTGGGACGACCTGCATCCCACCGCGGCCCAGCAGCGCGAACTCTACGACTGGCTGGTCGCCAACGGGGAGGGCGTGCTCACCGGGGATTCCTTCTTCCACCTGTCCGCCTTCGGCGGCACCCTGCCGGGCCTGAACCTGTGCGGCGCAGGCAGAGTGGTGTGCCTGATCGACCCGATCGGCGACGTCTACGCCTGCCCGTTCGCGATCCACGAGAAGTTCCTGGCCGGCAACGTTCTGCGCGACGCCACCGACACCCTCGGCGGCTTCCAGGCCGTCTGGCAGAACTCCGCGTTGTTCCGGGACCTGCGATCTCCGCAGACCGGCGGCGCGTGCAGCTCCTGCGCCCACTTCGATTCGTGCCGCGGCGGGTGCATGGCGGCGAAGTTCTTCACCGGGCTGCCGCTGGACGGCCCGGATCCCGAATGCGTGCAGGGCTACGGCGAATCCGCGCTCGCCGCCGACCGCGGCGAGATACCGAAGTCGTCCGTCGACCATTCCCGCAGCGGTAAGCGATCGACCCCCCGAGCCTCCGTCCCGCTGACGCTGTTGACGCGTCGGGACGGCGCCCCCGCCCTCGGGAAGGCCGGAGGCCGGCCGCCGACAACACTGTGCGACGAGAACCCCCTCGCGGGACTGTCGCGAGAGGAGCGTTCCCGATGAAGCGAATCCGATCTCCCTGGGCTCGGCCCGAGTGGATGGAGACCGTGGCCGAGGCCCAGCGGCGGGCGAAGAAGCGGCTGCCCCCGTCGGTCTATTCGGCGTTGATCGCCGGGTCCGAACGCGGCACGTCGTACGACGACAACCAGAGCGCGTTCGGCGAGTTGGGCTTCGCCCCCCGCGTCGCGGACCACGCCGCGTCCCGCGATCTCGCGACCACGGTTCTGGGACAACAGCTCTCGATGCCGGTGATCATCTCGCCGACGGGGGTGCAGGCGGTGCATCCGGACGGCGAGGTGGCCGTCGCCCGCGCCGCCGCGGCTCGCGGCGTTCCCATGGGACTGTCGTCGTTCGCCTCGAAGCCGATCGAGGACGTCACCGCAGTCCACGGTCAGACCCTGTTCCAGGTCTACTGGTTGGGTAGTCGCGCCGACATGGTCGCGCGTCTCGACCGTGCCCGCGCCGCCGGCGCCGTCGGAGTGATCCTGACGCTGGACTGGTCCTTCTCCTACGGTCGGGACTGGGGCAGCCCCGCGATTCCGGAGCGGATGAACCTCGCCGCGATGGTGAAGTTCGCGCCCGAGGGTCTGCGTCGCCCGGCGTGGTTGCTCGACTTCGCACGCAGTGGCCGCATTCCCGATCTGACGACGCCCAACATCGTCCCGCCGGGTGCACCGCAGACGCCGACGTTCTTCGGCGCCTACGGCATGTGGCAGCAGACGCCGCCGCCGACGTGGGAGGACATCGCCTGGTTGCGACGTCAGTGGGACGGGCCGTTCGTGCTCAAGGGCATCTCGCGCGTCGACGACGCGAAACGTGCCGTGGACGCCGGGTTCTCCGCGATCTCGGTGTCCAACCACGGCGGCAACAACCTCGACGGCACCCCGGCCGCGATCAGGATGCTGCCCGCGATCGCCGACGCCGTCGGCGACGAGATCGAGGTGCTGCTCGACGGCGGGATCCGACGAGGCAGCGACGTCGTCAAGGCCGTCGCCCTCGGTGCCCGAGCCGTCATGATCGGGCGCGCCTACCTGTGGGGCCTCGCCGCCGGCGGTCAGGCCGGCGTCGAGAACGTCCTCGACGTACTGCGCATGGGCATGGACTCGACCCTGCTCGGTCTCGGCAAGGCGTCGGTCCACGATCTGTCGCCGGCCGACGTCGTCGTTCCGGACGGGTTCACGCGCACCCTCGGTGTCGATCCGGCGCGCACCCTGACCGCCGTCGCGATGCCCTAGCGGTGCGGGGTGAGACGATGGGCCGGTGACCGATCGCACCGGGCCCGTCGTCCGCCTCGCCCCCATGGACGCGGATCGCCTGCCCGCCTGGATCGAGGCCGGCAAGGCGGACTACCGCGCCGACCGCATCAGAGCGGGCGAACCGGTGGACCGCGCCACCGACGAGGCCGAGCAGACCTACGCCGCGTGGTTCGCCCACGGCGAGCCGGCCCCCGACCACCTGGTGCGCGACGTCGTGTGGGACGAGACCGTCGTCGGGTCGCTGTGGGTCGGGCCGCAGAGCATCGGACGCACCGACGAGTGGTGGGTGTGGAACGTCGAGATCGCCGAGGAGCACCGCGGCCGCGGGTTCGGTCGACGTGCCATGGAGCTCGCCGAGGACCTGGTGCGTGAGCACGGGGCGACCTCGTTGGGCCTGAACGTCTTCGGCTTCAACAGTGCGGCCCGGCGACTGTACGAGTCGTTGGGTTACGACGTCGCGGCCGTGCGCATGAGCAAGCCGTTGGACGCGGAGCCCCGACCGTGACGGAGGAGGGGCAAGAGGACCCGCGACCCGACGCGGCTCTGCCCGCCGACCCGCGCGAACTCCGGGATGCCTTCACCCGCTTCATGATGTCGTACCGCTTCGGGCTCGACGAGTTGCTGACCAAGATCAACATCCTGCGGGACGAGTTCGCCCACCTGCACAGCTACAACCCCATCGAGCACGTCTCGTCCCGGCTGAAGACACCGGAATCGTTGGTGCAGAAGGCCGTGCGCAAGAACGTCCCGCTGACCTTCGACGGTATACGCGAGAACATCGTCGATATTGCCGGCGTGCGCATCAACTGCAGCTTCGTCGCCGACACCTACACCGTGAAGGACATGCTCGTCGGGAGGGACGACGTGCGGGTGGTCGACTACGAGGACTACATCGCGAACCCGAAACCCAACGGCTACCGCAGTCTTCACCTCACGGTGGAGATTCCGGTCTCGCTGTCCGATCGTGTGCAGCGGGTCCCCGTCGAAGTGCAGATCCGCACCATGGCGATGGATTTCTGGGCCAGCCTGGAGCACAAGATCTTCTACAAGTACGACGGCGAGGTTCCGACTCGGCTGCGGACGGAGCTGCGCGATGCCGCGATCGCCGCCTACCGCCTGGACGTCACCATGGAGCGTCTGCACACCGAGGTGACGGCGCTCGACGCCGAGCGGACGCCGCGGACGGACACCGTGGACGTCGGAGCCCTCGAGGGCGTCTTCCTGCGATCGCTGCTCGGGGACGGCGGGCGGTGACCTCTCTCGGCGAGCGGGTCTGGACGGACGTGCCCGGCGGAACCGTCGCGGTGCCCGTCGGATCGGTGGAACAGCACGGCCCGCACCTGCCGCTCGACACCGACACCCGCATCGCGGCGGCGGTCGCCGAGGCCGTCACGGAGACGGTGCGAGGCGGTCTGGTGGCCCCCGCGATCGCCTACGGCGCCAGCGGGGAGCACGAGGGTTTTCGCGGCACGGTGTCGATCGGACTCGACGTGCTCACCTCCGTCGTGGTCGAGTACGGACGGTCGGCGTTCCGGTGGGCCGAGCGGGTGGTGTTCGTGAACGGCCACGGCGGCAACGGCCGCGCCCTGCGTGACGCCGTGACGCTGCTACGCCACGAGGGGCGCGACGCCGCGTGGTTTCCGTGCGCGATCCCGGGCGCCGACGCGCACGCCGGCCGGACCGAGACCTCGCTGCTCCTGCACCTCGATCCCCGGTCGGTCCGGGTCGACGCGGCCGAGGCGGGGGTGACGGATCCGGTGTCGAACCTCATGGACCGCTTGAGAGTCGAGGGGGTCGCGGGTGTCTCGCCCACCGGTGTGCTGGGCGATCCGACGGGCGCGAACGCCGCCGAGGGCACGCGCCTTCTCACCGAGCTGCGGCACCGCTTCCGAGTGTCCGTCGATCGGTGGACACCCGACGACCGCGCCGTGCTGCACTGATTCCGATCGCGGTTCCCGATGTCGAGGGAGCTATGACAAATCCCGATCCGGTTGCTTACGATGACCCGATGCGTGACGGTCGACTACCCGACGGATTCGGCGTCCGGATCGACCCGAGGGTGCGCTCGCTGTCCGGTGGTCGCGTTCTGATCGGCGGGTCGCCGCCTCGCATGGTGACCTTGGCGCCCGAGGCCGCGGCGATGATCGGCGACGGGTTTTTGCGGGTGAGCGATCCCGATTCCGCCGTCGTCGCCCGTCGCCTGCTCGATTCCGGTGTCGCCAATCCTCGCCCGATGTCCGTCCCCTCCGCCGCCGACGTCACGGTGGTGGTGCCGGTCAAGGACAACCGTGACGGGCTGCACCGGCTGCTGAAGTCGCTGCGGGGACTGCGCGTCGTCGTGGTGGACGACGGGTCGTCGGTGCCGATCGAGGTGCCCGCCGGGTTCGGCGACGACCCGGCCGCCCCGTCGGTCACCGTGGTGCGGCACGAGTCGGCCCGCGGCCCGGCCGCAGCCCGCAACACGGGACTGGGCGCGGCCGGCACCGATTTCGTGGCGTTCCTCGACTCCGACGTGGTGCCCCGGAAGGGGTGGCTCGAGGTGGTGCTGAGCCACTTCTCCGACCCGTCGGTGGGGCTGGTGGCGCCGCGCATCGTCGCGCTCGAACCGGAGGGCAGCGCGCTCGCCCGCTACGAGCACGCCCGGTCGTCGCTCGACCTGGGCCGGCGGGAGGGACCGGTTCGTGCCGGTGGTCCCGTGTCCTACGTGCCGAGTGCCGCCGTCGTGGTGCGCCGACGGGCCGTGCACGAGTGCGGCGGATTCGATCCCGACATGCACGTCGCCGAGGACGTCGATCTGTGCTGGCGCCTGCAGGACGCGGGGTGGCGGTTGCGGTACGAGCCGGTGGCGCGGGTGGCCCACGATCACCGCGTGACACTGCGAGAGTGGTTCGCGCGCAAGCTTTTCTACGGTACGGGTGCGGTGTCCCTGGCCGCTCGACACGAGGGCAAGGTGCCCCCGGTCGTGATGTCCGTTCCCACCCTCGCGGCATTGCTGATGACGGCCACGGGCACCCGAACCGGCCTGCTCGGCGCCGTGATCACCATGGCCGTGACCATCGGTCGGCTGCGACGGGTGTTCGCCGATCTCGATCACCCCACCCGCCTGGCCGCGGTCTTCGCCGCGCGTGGTTTCGTCGGTGGCGCCTGGCAGCTGGCGTCCGCGGTGGTGCGCCACTACTGGCCGATCACTCTGCTCGCCATCCTTCTCTCCCGACGCATCCGGCGTCTCGCCGTGGCGATCGCGCTCGCGGAGGGTCTGCGCGACTGGGCGTCCCATCGTGAGCCCGGCGGACTGGGCCCGGTGTCCTACGTGACCTACAAGCGTCTCGACGACGTCGCCTACGGCACCGGACTGTGGCTCGGCGCGGTGACCGAGCGAGACCACCGCCCCCTGATGCCCAAGCTCGTCGGGTAGTTCGCGTGCCGGATGTCGTCGTGGTCGGTGGCGGAAGCGCGGGATGCGTTGCCGCAGCGGGGTTCGCCCGCGCCGGCGCGTCCGTGATGCTGCTCGAAGCGGGGTCGACCACCATGGCCCTGCTGTCCGATCCGGGGTTGTCCATGACGGAGCTGACCGACGCGCGGCGTCTGCCGATCGGGCCGTCGTCCCGGTACGTCGACCCGATCACGACGCGAGTGGACGGCGCGCGCGACGTCGTCGGGACCCGCGGCCGGGTGCTCGGCGGGTCGAGTGCGGTGAACGGCGCGTACTTCGTTCGTGCCCCCCTCGCGGACTTCGCGCGGTGGCCTCGGGATCGGTGGTCGGCCGACGTCGTCGCCGAGGGGTTCCGCCGCATCGAGACCGACCTCGACCTGGGCGACCGGCCCGGGCACGGAACGGACGGGCCGATGCCGGTCTCGCGCGCCGTCGTCGCCCCCGTGGCGGACGCGTTCCGTCGCGCCGCGACGGCCGCCGGCCACCGGGATCTCGACGATCTGAACGCGGCGGATGCCGGCGACGGGGTGGGCGCGGTGCCGTCCAACGTGGCCGGTGGACGGCGGGTGTCCGCCGCGGAGGCGTTCCTGGCGCCCGTCGCCGGTCTCGTCGAGGTGCGCGGCGAGGCGGTGGTGGCGCGGGTGGACGTGGTCGCGGGCCGCGTCGTCGGGGTGTCGGGTCGAGATGTGCACGGCGCGTTCACCGTTGGCGCGGACCGCGTGATCCTCGCCGCCGGTACGGTACGGACCGCCACCGTACTGATGCACTCCGGCATCGGACCGCGAGAGACCCTGCGCGGCATCGGGGTCGACGTCGTCGTCGACCGGCCCGGGGTGGGCGTGGGGGTCGGCGATCACCCGGAGGTGGCTGTCGCCTATCGGCCACCGGAGGTGGCGGAAGGGTACCGGCCGCTCCGGGTCGCCCAGACCTGGCGCACCCCCCTGGAGGTGGTGCTGGAGGCGGGTCCTGTCGAATTACGCTGCTATTCCACATCGTTCGACCGACTGATCGACGGAGTTCCGCCCGGCGATCCCGTGATCGGAGTCGCGGCGATGGTCGCCGAACCCCTCGGGTCCGTCGTCCCGCTCTCCGCCGACCCGTTCGCCGCACCGCGCGTCGACCATCCCGTCGCCGATGCCGACCGGCGAGCACTCGTCGACGGGGTGGCGTTGGCGCACGATCTTCTCGGTCGGCCGGAGATGGCCGAGGTCGTCGGCCACGTCACCACCGCCCTCGACGCGCCCCTGCCTCCGGGTGCCGCGCTGCACACCGTCGGCAGCGCTCGGATGGGAGCGGACGACGACCCGCTCGCCGTCGTCGACTCGTCCTGCCGGGTGTTCGGGGTGTCGGGACTGGCCGTCGTGGACGCGTCGATGTTCCCTGCGGTCCCGACGCGCGGGCCCCACGCCACGGTGATCATGGCCGCCCACCGGGCGACGGAGATGCTGGTCGCCGAGGCCGACCGGTCGGCTGCCGTTCGCCGAGGACGATGAATCGACACTGTGAGCTGAGTTACAGTGGAGCGGTACACCCCGGTCCCGAGAGGAGCGCACGTGACCAACCCGTGGGTCGCTGTTCGCCCCGGCGAGGACCCGACCGCCCTGGCCCGGACGGTGTCGCGGGCGCACGAGACCTTCCTCGAGCGTCCCAGCGGGACGGACAGCTCGGTGCGGTCGGTCGTGCTGGAATCGTGGCGTCGCAGCCGCACCATGGGCGTCGATCCGGATCGCGCGGCCGACGACGCCATGGACGCCGCGTCGCTCGAGCGCTATCGCACCGAACATCCGATGTCGTTGATCCGACCCGTCGTCCGCAAGCTCCTCGTCGAGGACGCCGCCGACACCGGCCTGCTCGTCGCCATCACCGACGCGTCGGGTCGGTTGTTGTGGGTGGAGGGCGACACCGTCGCCAAGGATCGGGCCCACGCGATGAACTTCGCCGAGGGCACCGACTGGAGCGAGAGTCGGATGGGGACCAACGCCCCCGGAACGGCGCTGGCCGTCGATCACTGCGTCCAGATCTTCGCCGCCGAGCACTTCGCCCGCCCCGTTCAGGACTGGAGCTGCAGCGCTGCCCCCGTGCACGATCCGCTGACCGGCCGGGTCCTCGGCGCCATCGACATCACCGGCGGCCCGCGGGTGGCGGTTCCGGAGGTGCTGCAGCTGGTTCGCGCCACCGTCGCCGCCGCCGAGTCCGAACTGCGTCTGCGGCTGCTCGAGTCACCGCGCCTCGAGACCGCCGGGCCGCGCCTCGAGGTGCTGGGCACCCCTCGCCCCACCCTGGTGCGCGGCGCCGAGCGCAGTCCGCTGTCGGGCCGCCACGCCGAGATGCTCCTGCTCCTGCAGGCCCATCCGGAGGGCCTCGGTGCCGACCACCTCGCGGTGCTGCTCGACGAGAACGAACTCGACTCGGTGACCGTCCGAGCCGAGATGTCCCGTCTCCGTAAGGTGTTCGGAGCCGATGGTCTCGCCTCGCGGCCCTATCGGTTGGTGGGGACGCTGACCTCCGACGTCGAGGACGTCCGCGCCGCCCTCGATCGCGGCGACGTCGACACCGCACTGCGGCTCTACACCGGCACCGTCCTCCCGTCGTCGGATGCTCCCGGTATCGAGGAGATTCGCGACGAGTTGCGGGTGCGAATGCAGGCGGCGCTCCTGCGATGCGGAGATCCGGTCCTCCTCGCGCGCTGGACGGCATCCGTGCACGGCCGCGACGACGCCCGGGCGATGGAGGCGTACCTGCACACCCTCGACCCGGCGTCGGCGCTCCACGCTCAGGTCGAGGCTCGCCTGCGGCTGCTCGGCGCCTGACCCGTCGTCATCCGGCCGTCACCCGCGCGGTTCCCACCGCTGTGTCACCCGCGCGGTTCCCACCGCTGTGTCACCCGCGCGGTTCCCAGCGCCAGGTGACGAAGGCCAGGAACCCGAGCGCCACGATCCAGAACCCGGTGATGCCGAGGTCGAACACGATGGGCGACAGGGGAAGTGGAGTGTCCGCGAGGATCGGTACCGAGTCGCCCGCACGGGCGACCAGGTCCACCGCTCCGGTGAACGGGGCGAAGAGCAGGTAGCTCCGCAGGCCGGGATCCACGTTCGGAGCGACGACGAGGTTCGACCCGATCGCCGCGAGGAGCAGCAGCGGCATCACCGAGTACTGCACCCGCTCGCTGTTCGGGGAGATCGACCCGACGGCCACGCCGGCGGTCACCGACAGCAGCGCCGTCACCAGGGCCGCCGCCGCGACCAGGGCGGGATCGGCGGGGAGGGGGCCCCCGAGCGCCGCGACACCGGCGACGACGATGCCCACCTGCACCAGTCCGAGCAGTACCAGCGGGACCATCATCGAGACGATCAACTGCGTCGGGGTGAGCTCGGAGGTGCGTAACCGCTTGAACAGCTGCGACTCTCGACGTGCCGCGACGATGGTGGCACCGTTGATGTAGACCGAGAACACCAGCACCAGCACCGTCATGGGCGCCATGAGCATCGTCCATCCGGTCGCGTCCTCGGGCCGGGACACGATGGGGAAGAAGAGCACGAACACCGGTGCGAGCAGCGTCGCGAGCAGCGTGTTGCGCTGCCGGAAGACCATCGACGTCTCGAAGGCGATCTGCCGACGGGTACGGGTCCAGCCGGACAGTCGACGAGTGGGCGCTGCGGACGTCGTCGTGCGGAGGGTGGAGATCGTGGCGGTCATCGGGACACCTCGCTGGTCGTGTGGTCGGGGGTTGCCGACACGGTGGTGGAGTTGCGCACGTGGTGGAAGACCTCGTCGAGCGACGCCGGGCTCGCCCGCAGGGGGCCGAGGATCATGCCGTCTCGCTCGGCCGTGCCGATCAGCCACGTCAACGCGGCCTGCTGATCGTCCGAGACCACCTCGAGCGCACGGAGACCGGCGTCGGCGGGTCGACGCGCGTCGTTCCACGCGGCGGTGACCCCGGCGGGGGCAGCGGCGATCAGACGGTCGCCGTCGAGCGGCGCGACGTCGACCTGGATGCGGGACGGGCGGGTGGCGAGCACCTCGTCGAGCGTGCCGTGCACGGCCAGCGCACCCTGGTGCATGATCGCCACCACGTCGGCGAGTTCCTCGGCTTCCTCGAGGTAGTGCGTCGTGAGCACGATCGTGGTGCCGGCGTCGCGCAGGTCGCGGACGAGGCTCCACAGTGTCCGTCGGGACTCCGGGTCGAGGCCGGTGGTCGGTTCGTCGAGCACGATGAGTTCCGGTGCGCCCCAGATGGCCATGGCCAGATCGAGCCGTCGACGCTCGCCACCGGAGAGCGAGTCCACCCGGTTCTCGCTGCGGTGCGTGAGATCGACCAGACCCAGCACGCGGTCCACGGAATCGGTGCGGCTCGACAGCCGAGACCACATGGTGAGCTCGGCGCGGACGCTGATCTCGCCGAAGTGTCCCGCCTCCTGCAGCACCACCCCGGTGCGGGCGCGAATCTCCGCGGGGTCGCGGAACGGGTCGACGCCGAACACCGCCAGGTCGCCCCCGGATCGCTCCCGGAAGCCCTGCAGGATCTCGAGCGTCGTCGTCTTGCCCGCGCCGTTGGTGCCCAGCAGCGCGAAGATCTCGCCGCGGCGCACGGTCAACGACACGTCGCGCACGGCGTGGTACTCGTCGTAGTGGAAGTGGAGGCCGGCGGCGTGGACCACGGCGTCGGGGGGAGGGATCGGCGTGGGAGTCATGGCTCCATGCTTCGCCGGCCGCGTCGGCCCCGGTAGTGCCCTTGACCACGGGTCCGCATGACATTCAACCGCTCTCGGACATGACATTCGTCAGATGCGTCGTGCGAGCCGCCGTCGCGGTCACCAGCGAGGCCAGCGCATCGCGTACGGCGGAATCGGGGACGGCGCGCAGAGCCGCCGCGAACGCGAGCACCGGGTCGGTCGACCCCGGCTCCGCCGGGACGCCGAGCGCGCTGAGCGTGGTCAGCAGGTCGACGTGCGTGTCCGGATCGCCCGTCGCGCAGTCCGCTTGACCCGCGCAGAACTCGCGGGTGGCGGCCAGATCCTCGGCCGTGATCCCCGCGGCTGCGGCGGCGACGTCGTCGGGGGCCACCGTCCCGACCACCGACCCGGGCCGGCCCGGTACGCGGATGACCCGTACCACCGGCGGCAGACCCACGCCGAGTCGGGCAACGGAGTTCAGTGCGCCCAGCGCGACCCAGTCGGCGGCGGCGTCGCCGAGCGACGGCGCGGGCGGGGCCGGTGTCGGCGGGGCCGGGGCGGGTGGGGACGGTGACGAGTCCGTTGCGACGACGTCGGCGTCGCGACCCACGGCGCACAGCACCTCGACGCCCGTGCGCGGCAGTGACCGCAGCGCGGCGGCCGCCTCGTCCCGGGTGAGGGGCACGGCGCGGAACCGACCCCCGCCCACATCGGCGGCCCGGTGCCACCCGGACGGCCCGGCGGACCCGTCGGCGAGGCGCACGCTCAACCGCGTGGGAGCCGAGGTGCGTACGGCGACGACCGGTACGGCGGCGTCGACGGACGCTGCGGCCCGGGCGGACACCGACGTGGACACCGGGCTCGGGCGCCACCCCGGAACGACGCGCAGCCGTCGGTCGGACGGGCGGGACACGGGCGGGAGCGGCGCCTGGCGGCTGCTGGGCCGTGCGCCCGTCGACGTCGCGGCGGTGGGGTCGGGCACCACCGCCGCCTCGAGAGTGTCGCGTAGCTCGGTGAGGCGGTCCTGCAGGTCGCGGGTGGTGAGGCTGCGGGCCAGCGTTCGGACGGTGGTCGCCAGGTCGGCGTCGGCGAGCGCGTGGGCGCGGGCGACGTGGACGGGATCGTGGCACAGCCGCTCGGCGAGAGCGAGCAGAGCACGGCGCGCACGGCCGACGTCGATCGCCGTGACCACGGCGGGGCGCCACGCGCCTCGCACGGCCAGGATGTCGGTGTCGGCGACGGCGGCGGGACCGGCGCGGCCGAAACGGACGGTGTTCGCGTCGACCGTCGACGCCGCCGCGACCCACTCGAGGTGACGACGGGGGTCGGCGCGCACACCCGGAATCGTGCGGGCGCGCCAGACGTCGGTGACGCCCGGACCGGCGACGGTGCGCGGGCGATAGGGGAACGGGTCGGTGGGGAGCGGGTCGTTCCCCTGTCGACTCGGCTCGCCGCGCTCGATCGCCTCGGCCACGGCGCGGGGGCCACCGGCGGCCGCGAGGTCCAGGGCGAGAACCAGGATCGACTCGTGCGGACGGACCGTCCGGGCCAGGAACGCGCGGGCGTCGTCGAGCGTGAGGTGCTCGAGATCGGCGACGGCGCCGAACCCGTCCCGCGCATGGACCGGGTGGTCGGTGACCGCGGCGGACAGGGCCGGCCAGGGCGACGGGGAGGCGGCCAGGGCGCGGACCTCCTCGATCACCGCGGCGCGCTGGCGGTCGAACTCGCTGCTGCAGAGTGTGATTCGGCCGCGCAGACGATCGAGATCGTCGGCCAGGACCGTGCGCCAGCACGAGCCCGGCGCGGTGGTCACGAACTCCTGGCGGTCCACGTGCGTGGTGGCGGCCGTGGAGCCGCCGATCGCCTCGACCCGCCGATCGGCGGCGCGGGATCCGACCGTCGTCAGGTGCTCGCACAGGTGGGCCGTGCCCTGGCCGCCGAGCGGATCGTGTTGCCAGCCCGCCGGGGCGACGGCCACCGTGGTCACCGCGCCCGAGCCCGGCCGGTCCAGGAGAACGATCCGGACGCCGTCGGGTGAGCGCAGGACGGTCACGGCGCGCGGTTGCTCTCGAGCCAGTCGACCAGGGACGACCACCGTGGGAGCTCGGCGTCGGCGTAGTCGGCGAACCAGGTGAAGTCGGCGACGTGCCGGACCACGTGCTCGATGGTGTGGTCGGCGAGCCGACCGTCGTCGACGGGGCGTCCACCGCGCTCGGCGTACCCGCGCAGCAGCTCGTCCCGCACCTCGGCGGGCGACGGTGCACGGCCGGCGGGGGAGAACACGGCCAGTTCCACGGCCTGCGCGGTCAGCGCGCCGAGGTCGTATTCCGGTGGCGCGTGACCGACGTCCTCGCCGACCATCACCACCAGCCGACCGTCCGGATCGGCGACGCTGTGGCCGACCCCCGCCCACCCGTGGACGAGGACGCCGTCGGGACTCGGGTCCACCCCGAGGACGTCGTCGAGGTGGTCACGGGCGCGGGCGGACAGCCCGTCGAGGAAGGCGGCCCGTCCGGCGGTTCGGCGGGCGTCGCCCAGGTCGGGCCGAGACCACCAGTCTCGCAACCGGGTTCGGGCCGGTGGCTCGACCCGACGCGTGTCGTCGACGTCGGTCGCGTGCAGGGCGGCGAGCAACGCGCCCCAGTCGCGGTACGTCGCGAGCCAGTCGACGGATCCACTGTCACCGTGCAGGGCCGTCGCGGCCAGGGTTTCCTCCGCCGGCAGCCGGTACGTGCGCACCACCTCGTCGCCCTCGCCGGTGACGAAGCGGCCCGACGGTCCGGCGGGCGCCGACCGGACGGGCACCGAGCTGAAGGGATGGTCGCGGTGCGGTGCAGTGCGCGTCCACAGGGCCAGGGACGTCCGCGGGTCGGTCGGTGGTCGGATCCTCGTGGCCCGGATGGCCGTTCCGTAGTCGACGGTGGTACTCGACGTGCTCGTGGTGGTCATGCGGCGTCCAACCTCTCGATGGCGTCGGTGAGCGGCGCCGCCCCGTAGGCGGGCCGAGTGGACGCGGCGCTGCGCGCCGGAGTGGGTTCGACCACCACGATGTCGGACCGACGACGCAGCGTCTCCCGATGCGTGAGGTACGGCTGGTTCTCGAAGGCGCCGGGGGGAAGGCTGGGGGCCACCACCAGCGGAGCGTCGGTGCTCGCGTGCGCGAGGAGCGACGGCGAGTCGACGACCCCGAGCGCCAACCGCGAGAAGTAGTGCAGCGTGCAGGGATAGACGATCATCCCGTCCATCCAGTCGCCCAACCGCACGTGCAGCGGATCGGCGGTGCCGGTCCACGTGTCGACGTCGACGGCGCCTCCGCTCACCGTGCGGATCGAGTCGGCGCTGACGAACTTCGTCGCCGACGGCGTGATCAGGTAGTGGGTGTCGATGTCCGGCCGCTGCATACGCAGCCAGTTGGCCCAGTAGGGCATGAAGGCGGAACTGACCGCGCCGGTGACCACCAGGACCAGATTCATGCTGCACTCCTGCGTTCGGGCCGCGGGTCGGCACTCGTGTGTGTGCGCACCGCGGCGGCGGTCCGCCGCCACGCGTCGGCGATGTCGGCGCGCGTGGCGCCGTCGGGACGATGCAGGACGACGGACACCTCGTCGGCCCCGGCCTCCGCGAGATCGGCTGCGCGAGAGGCGATGCGGTCGGCGTCGCCGATGGTGACCAGACCGCGGTCGAGGACCCGGGCGATGTCCCGGTCGTCGAGCGTGCCGGTCAGGTCGAGCCCGTCGCGGCGCAGCATGTCGCGGTAGTGCGGAGCGCGCAGATGGGGCCCGACGGCACGTCGCACCAGGTCGGTCGCCTCGGCTGCGGGGACGTCGAGTCCGGCGTGCAGGGTGGTGACGACGCGGGGGCGTCGTCGACCGGCCGTGGCTGCGCCCTCGTCGAGGGCGGGGACCAGCGTCTCCGCGAGGTAGTCGGGGGTCGCCAACCAGGTGACGACGCCGTCGGCGATCTCCCCGGCCAGGCGGGCCATCGCGGGACGCAGGACGCCGAGCCCGATCTCGACGCGATCGCGGACATCCGGTGCCGGGGAGTCGATCACCGTGGTGATGTGTTCGCCGCGGACGTCCACCCGGCCGCCGGCGAGCAGACCGCGCAGCGCGGCGACGAACTCGCGGGTGGTCGTCAGCGGGGACGTCCACGGTGTCCCGGTGAGGGCGCGGTGGATCTCGGGATACCCCGGGGAGAAGTAAGCGCTCACCGGCGGGGTTCCGGGTCGATCGCCGACCAGATCGGCGAGCGCGCGCAGGTCCAGCGCGGCCGCGTAGGGCGTCGTGGTCGGGATCAGGGTGACGGCGGACCCGACCGGAACGCGGTGGCCGCGGCCGGCGGCGTAGCCGATGCCGCCGAGCACGGACACGGACGACTGCTGTCCGAACCACACGCGGTCCAGCCCGGTCGACGCGGCCAACGCGACCCACCACGCGGCATCGGCGATACCGGGCGCGGACCACGGTGCGTAGGCGGAGAGCGACGGGGCGCTGGGAGCGGTCATGTCGTGTCCTCTCGACGGGTGGGGGGGTGGGACGGGGCCGTGCCCGGCCCGCCGCGCGTGGAGTGCGCGGCGGGCCCGGCGGCGACTCAGCAGGACAGCTTGGCGGTGGTGTAGGACGCGAGAGCGGAGCAGGGCACCGTGGTGGCCGGGGTGTCCGCGGCGTTGGTCTCGGTGATCTCCTCCGGAGCGGCGTACGCGTCGAAGCCGGCCAGGATGTCGTGGGTGGTGTTCTCGCTCATGGTGTTTCCTTTCGATGCGGTCGTACTGGATGGGTACTGCTCGATGGGTTGGTCGGGTCGTCCAGGTGGTGCGTCAGCAGCCGAGTTCGGCGGTGGTGATGCTGGCCAGCGCCGAGCACGGGACCGTGGTGGCGGGAACGTCGCCCGCGTTGGTCTCGGCGATCTCGTCCGGGGCGGCGTAGGAGGACAGGCCGTCCAGGATGTCGTGGGTGTCGCTCATGGTGCTTCCTCTCGGTCGTGTTTCTCGGTCGTGCTTCGTGTTCTTTCGAGGGTGTCGCATCGTGCTTCGCTCGGTGTCGTCCGAGCCACTCGCCGGGTTCGGCGAGAAGTCAAGGGCGGTGTGTCCGCCGAGTGGTGTTGCGCCAGAACTCGATCGGGTCGACCCCGGCCGACGTGAGGGCGGCGGGGACGGCGTCGACGCCGAGTCCGTCGAGGGCCAGTCGCGCGAGAACGGTGGCGCGGTGTTGGCCGTAGCTCAGGGACCGGCGGGTGCGGTCCGGATCGTCGGGTTCCTGCGCGAGACCCACGCCCGGTCGCAGCGTGGCGACGAAGGCGGACGTCCGATGCCACCGGGCGTCGGAGGACACCGCATCGGCCAGGGCGTCGGCGTGGTGCCGCTCGTCGTGCCCGAGGTAGACGGTGACGGCATCCGTGCGGGGGTACCAGGCGGGCGACGAGGCCATCTTCGCCTGCCACGCAGAGACGTTCGCGCGGAGGTAGGCGACGGCGTCGCCGAAGACCGTGAGCCCGTCCTCGAAGGTCTCGGCGGCCAGGTACACGCGCCAGAGCGCGTCGGCCTCTCGTCCCGCGGCGCCGGGTCGCGCCGGGCCGAACACCAGGTGGAACCCCGGAGAGAGGGCCGGCCAGCCCGACGGCAGCAGAACCGTGTCGCCGGTCGGGACGTCGTCGAGGACGACGCGGGCACCGAACATCGTGGCCGTGACGGCGCCGCCCTCGCGGCGGACGTCGCGCACCCGGACCGGCACCGGAACGTCGGGAACCGCTGCTGTGATCCGAGATTCGGCATCGAGGTCGCGGTCCACCCGCGCCAGGGAGTCGCGGCCGACGGGCCAGCGGACGTGCAGCCGCTCGTACAGGCGGCGGCCGAGCTCGGTCTCGAGCTGTCGGACGTCGTCCGCGGTCACCGGGTCGCCTGCCACCGATGCGGTCAGGCTGCGGGTGTCGACCTCGATCGAGTCGAGCACGTCCGCGAACGCCGTCGACTGCGCGCGGTGCGCGGTGGCCGTGAGGGAGGCGGTCATGACGGTTGCTCCGTTCCGAGGTGGGCGTGCACGTCGGTTCCGAGTAGGGCGTGCACGTCGGTTCCGAGTAGGGCGTGCACGCCCGCGGGATTCAGGACACCCGACCGTCCGACGCCGGCGGCAGCGCGATGGATGGCGGGCAGGACGGCGTTGGTGGCCGCGCCGGCGAGGAGGCGGTCCAGCAGGTGCCAGCCGGCGAACGCTCCGGTGCGACGGACGAAGTCGTCGTCGACGTCGCGTGCGGTGCGGTACGCCTGCCAGAAGGCGCGGGGGATCGGGGCGAGCGCGCGGGCCTTCTCGTGGCCTCGTCGGAGCACGGCTCCGGCGGAGCCGCCGCGGGCCATGACGTCGCCCCCGCCACGCGCCGTGGGAATGTCGAGCACCGCGCGGTAGAGCCACTCACCGAGGAAGGACCCGGTGTCACGGGCAGGATCGCCCGCGCCGAACTCCTCCCAGTCGACGACCCAGACGTCGTCGGCACGGACCAGAACCTGATCGGCGCGCAGGTCCCCGTGGATCGGGGTGGTCGCGGCTGCCGCGGAGTCGGCGGCGAGGGCGCGCAGCGCGTCGCACAGCACTGCGTCCGACTGGATCAACCCGTACGCGGCCAGCTCGCCGCCGGTGAGGTGTCGGACGTGCCGCAGCGGGATGCCACCGAGGAGACCGACCGCGGGTGCGGGTGTGGGGCGGTCCTCCCGTGCGGGCAGATCCCGCAGGTCCAGAGAATGCAGCTGGGCGACGGTGCGCCCGAGGGTCGCGGCGACGGCCGGGGTGAAGCGTTCCTCGACCATCAGCGTGGTGCCGGACTCGGCACCGTCGACGTACTCCTGCACGAGGACGCCGAGATCGGAGTCGGCGACGACGCAGCGCGGTGATCGCGGCAGGCCGGCGTCGGGATGCGCCGCGAGCACCTCGTCGTACGCGAGGCACCGTGCGAGCGAGTCCGCGGCGTCGGAGAAGCGGAACTTCTTGACGAACCAGCGTCCCGAGTCGGTGTCGATGCGGTAGTTCGCGTTGCGTCCCACGAGGCGCTCCTCGGGGCCGCTCGGCGGCGTGCCCAATCGATAACGCGACGCGAGCGTGCGGAAGTCGTCGGCGATGGTGATCACGCGGCACCTCCGAGCGGGCGAGCGACGAACAGGGAGCGATCCGGCGTGTCGGTGACGGCGGTCTCGACCGCCAGCCCGGCGCGAACGAGCAGGGCCTCGACGTCGGCGGACGTCCGATCGGGCCTGGTCATGGACGCCTCGAGCCGGACGGCGACGGACGTTTCGGAGGCCAGGCGGCCGCGCGCGGTGAGGTGGACCTCCGCCACCACGACGCGGTCGGACGCCTCCGCGGCGCGGCGCAGGATGGCGACGGCGTCGTCGTCGTCCCAGTCGGCGAGGATCGCCGAGAGAAGGGTGACGTCGTGACCGGTCGGGAGGGGATCGAAGAAGCTGCCGGGGGTCGCGGTGAGGCGCTCGGCGAGCCCGGCCTCGGCGGCGCGAGCGCGGGCGCGGTCGGTGAACACGGGGAAGTCCAGCACCGATGCGTGCAGGTGCGGCCACCGCCGCAGGAGCGCCAGGGCGAGCGACCCGGTGTTGCCGCCGAGATCGAGGACGGACGACGCGGTCGCGAAGACCGGGGAATCGAGTATCAGCTCGGCGGCGAATCCCGGATCCTCCCAGTCGAAGGACGACACGTCGGCATCGGCGTCGGCGTCGTCGAGTTCCTGCCACAGGGTGGCGCCGGACCGTGCCTCGGAGGCCGGGCGGCCGGTGCGCAGGGTGTGGTCGAAGTCGACCAGGGCGATCTCGTTGCGCCCGACGACGGTATCGACGTCGAGCAGATCGCGTAGGCCCAGGGACGACCGGTCGCGGGTCAGCAGCGAGCCGAGCGCGGTCAGGGAGTAGCCCTCCTCGCCGCCGGCGAGCAGGCCCTCGTGGACCAGGTGGTCCGCGGCGACGCGGACGGCGCGGCGGTGTCCGCCGACCGCCGTCGTCAAGCGGTCGAGGTCCAGGGTGCCGGCGGTGCCGGCGGTGTCGGCGGTGCCGGCGCTGCCGGCGGTGTCGGCGAGTGCGTCGAAGAGCCCGACGCGGACCGCCGCGCGGATGGTCATCGGCGTCACGATGTCGGCCTTGCCGATCACCTCGGCGACCTGCGCTGGATCGAACTCGGCTGTGGTCACGCCGTGCTCCTCTCGGTCGGGGTCCTGCTGTGCTTCGCTGGTACCTACTCTGCTGCGCCGCAACGGCTTTCGTCAGTGCCGAACGATCGCTTCCCGCGGTCCGCTTCTCACGCGTCCCGGATGAGAAATGTCACGGACGCCCGGACGGGATAATCTCTGCGCTGTGGAGGATCTCCGGATAGTGGTGGCGGACGACGAAGTGACCATCCGCTCCGCGCTGGTCGAACTGATCGGCCTGCGTCCGGGCCTGTCCGTCGTCGGCGGGGCGGCCGACGGAGCGCAGGCCGTCGAACTGGCCAAGGCGCACCGGCCGGACATCGCGCTGCTCGACGCGGACATGCCCGTGATGAGCGGCATCGAGGCGTGCGCGGTCCTCGCGCCCCTGGGGGTGAAGGTGGTGATCCTCACCGCGAGCGTCGCCCCGTCGACGATGCGCGACGCCATGAACGCCGGCGCGAGCGGCTACGTCACCAAGGCCACCGCGGTGGACGAGCTGTCGGAGATCATCGTCAAGGTCGCGGGTGGCCAGTCCTACGTCGATCCGCAGCTCGCGGCGAGCGTCATGAGCGCGCCGAAGAATCCCCTGAGCGCGCGCGAGATCGAGGTGTTGCGCCTGGTGCTCCCCGGAACGCCGGTAGCGGACATCGCGAAGGAGCTCCATCTGGCGGTGGGAACCGTCCGGAACTACCTGTCGTCCGCGATGTCCGCTCTGGGCGCACGCAATCGGCACGAGGCTGCTCAGCTGGCCGTGAAGAAGGGGTGGATGTGACCGGCGCGTCAGCCGTGTGCCGGCCGGTTGCCGCGCAGCGCGACGTACAGCGGGCGGCCCAGGCTGTAGGCCACGAGGACGGCGGCGATCACGACGAACATCGTGTCCACGCCACCGGAGACCGCGTAGATGATCGCCAGCGCCAGCGCGCTGAACAGCAGGTTCGCGATGGCCACGGGGATTTCGCGGGCGAGCGTCGGGGCGGGTCCGAACTTCATGACGTCCTTGGTGAAATGCGACATGGTGAGCGTCCTTTCCTTCGCGGAGGGTGTCGATCCGTCCCTCTCGACACTGCTCGGAGCGGACCCCGCCGGGTAGTGAGGCCGGTCAGGACTCCGGTATGACAAATCACCCGTCCGACTCCCGCGAGCCGGTGGTGCGGCCACCGGTGAAGAACTACACCCGCGTCGGCAGCCTCTACGTCGCCGCGACGCTCTACGTCATGTCGTGGGGGACGGTCGTCCCGCTGGTCGCGCGGACCCCCCTGCGGCTCGATCGGCCCGCGGTGTGGCTCTGCTGCGGCGTCGTACTCGCGGCTCTGCTCGGTCTGACCTGGCTGATCACGCGGGCGGCCGTGCCCGGTCACGTCGAGACGCGACCGTTCCGACGCGCGGTGGCCTGGTACCTCGGCGTCGTGGCCGTGGGCGCGGTGATCGTCGCGGTGGTGGGCCAGGCGGCGTACGCGCAGCTCGCCTGGCTCGGCACCCTGCCGTTGATCTGCGGCGCCTTCGCCGCGTCCATGGTGTCGACACGGTGGGGTGCGGCGGCCACGATCGTCCTCGTCCCCGCGTGCCTTCCGATCACCGGCACGCCGGGGGCGCTCTGGATCTTCCTGGTGCTGGGCGCGGCCAACTTCTTCTACGTCCGGCTGGCCATGTGGATCTTCCGCCACGTCCGTGAACTCGACGCGGCCCGGCGACAGATCGCCCGGATGAGCATCGACCAGGAGCGCTCCCGGTTCTCCCGCGACCTGCACGACGTCATGGGCCGCTCGTTGTCGTCCATCGCCCTGACCTGCGAGCTGGCCCTGTCCGTGCGCGACGACGCCGCCGCGAAGGACACGCACGTCCGCGACGCGCAGCGCACGGCGCAGCGCGCCCTCGCCGACATGCGCGCTCTGGTGCGCGGGTACCACGACATCGAATTCGAGACCGAGCTCGCCGATGCCCTCGTGCTCCTCCGCACCGCGGGGGTCCTCGCCGAGGCCGACGGCGACGGCGGCGCCGAGCTCGATCCCGAGGCGTCCGAAGCCGCCGCGTGGGTGGTCCGCGAATCGGTGACCAATGTGCTGAAGCACGCCCCGGCCGCGACGGAGTGCGAGCTGACGATGCGTGACGGTGTGCTCGAGATCGTCAACGACGGCGTCGACGAGCGGTCCGCCGGCGACGGACTCGGTCGCGGCCTCGCCGGCCTCCGTGAGCGCGTGGAGGCCGTCGGCGGGACGTTCGCCGCAGGCCGGGACGGTGCGCACTTCCGCGTGCGGTGCGAGCTACCCCTCGCACGCCAGGCGAGAGGGCCGCAGCGCGATCGGGTCCGGGAGGTCGACGGCGCCCGTCGCTGACGAGGGGGACTCGACCAGGACCCGGCCGAACGCGATGCCGGCGACGCCGGTCATGAAGGTCGCGACGCCGACGTGACCCGGGTGGCCGGTCGCGTGCCCCGCCTGCCGACTGCGGTCCCGGAGTTCTCCGATTCGCCGGTCCGCGCGGTCGTCCAGGTCCGCGGCCGTGTCGGGGGCGACGGGCGCGAGCAGGAGTGCGAGGCGTCGGAGGACCGCGACGACGCCCGTCTCGCCGTGGCACAGCGCATCGTCGTTCTCGACGGGGTCGGGCACCGTCGCCGCGGCGGCGACCGCGGCGGGCACGTCCCCCGCCACGAGGGCGATCTCCGTGTGGCACAGCGCGAGCCCGGCCGCACCGCGACACCAGGAAGATCCCGCCGCACCGCGACACCGCGAAGATCCCGCCGAGTCGCCGGGGAGGTCGACGAGTCGCGCCCGATGCGCATGGCCGTCCACCCGCGCCAGCGCCCACGCGAGCCCGTCGACGCCGTGGGCGAGGCCGCGCTCACGGACCTCGCCGTGGTGCAGCGCCGCCGCCAGCCGGTCCGCCGCGCTGCGGACGGCGGGGTGATCGGCGAGGCCGAACTCGGTGAGGACGACGACGCCGCCGGCCAGGCCGCCGACGACGTCGAGGCGGTCGGCCGGGTTCGCCGTGTCGAGCACCGTGGACAGGAGGCGGTCGGCGGCGTCGCGGGCACGACCGTCGACCGCTCGGTCGGCGCTCCCGGACAGTTCGCGGAGCAGCCACACGGTGCCGAGCGCACCGGTGAACGGGCACCATGCTCGGCCCGTCTCGGCAGACACACCCTCCCGGAGGTCGAGGATCAGATTCTCGGCGTGCCGGGTCGCGGCAGCAGTCGCGTCGGCGAGGCGGCGGCGACGGGCCGGGGTCGGCCGGACGCGGGCGAGCGCTGCGCCGAGCAGGGCGGTGCCGCCGCCGTGATAGAGCGTGCGGTCGCCGGCCGTGAGCACCGGGTCGGCGTCCGGTCCCGCGCCCGGCAGGGCGTCCAGGGTCCCGAGAGTCGGTCCGAGGCCGCCCCGGCGGACCGTGCGTGCGGCCAGGCGGCGCTCGACGCGGGCCATCCCCCGCAGGGGGTCCGGATCCTGCAGCGCTGCAGAGAGATCGGTGGTCTCCGTCCGCGCAGGCACCGGTCGGGACGGGGTGTCGACCCCGGCGAGGGCGGAGCGCACCAGGTGCTCGAGTGCCGCGGGCGGCGTCCGGATCAGTGTGTCCAGACACCGGTGAGCGCGCGCCAGCGGCGTCGGCCCCACCGGCGGCGGCGCGTCCACGCGGTCGGCGAACCGTGGGACGTCCCCCTGCAGCAGCGCCGCGATCTCCGCCTCGGTCACCTCCGCCGTCCCGGTCGCGGACTCGGGGAGCAGGCGGAACAGACGCTCGGCCTCGGCACCGTCTCCGAGGTAGCGCGGATGCCGGGCCGCGTCGAGAAAGGCGGTGTAGACGGCGGTCGGACGAACCACCCGCCGACACGTCGTGGCCCGAGCGTCGTCGAGAAGCCGATGGATCTCGTCGCGTCGACGCGCGAGATGCCGTACCGCCGTGTGGAATCCGGCGACGACGTCGTCGACGTGGTCGGCGACCGGTACCGGGGTGGTCGTGTCGGGTGCGACCGGACGGTGGGTGGTGGCGGTGATCGTCGCCGGAACGGCCACGATCGTCCACCCGTCGGTTCCGCGGTGCACGTGACGGCGGGCGTCGGCGCCACCGGGCGTTCGTGTGCCGGCGCGGGAGAGAGCCGCCATCGACGTACTCGGCGACCCGGTCGGCAGCATCGTGGTGCCCAGCGGACCGTCCGCGAGCGCACACGTCAGCGGGTCGGCCATGGCCGGATTCTCGGTGGCCGGGTGCAGCAGCGTCTCGACGTCGATCGGGACGGGGTGATCGCCCACGGCGACGACGTTCTCGGCGTGCCCGTCGGTCGAACCCAGCGCGGTGAACACCGCGAGCACCCGGCCGGCGCGGCGGTGGAACCTCGCCGCCGCGTCGGGGTCGTCGGGAAGCGTTGTCGGCGAGACGAACTCGTGCCAGGAGAGGTCCGCGGTCGAGCCGGCTGCCCGACGGGGCAGGCGGAGGTGATCGCCCGCGGCGTCGACGTCGAGCAGGGTGACGATGCGTTCCAGCAGGTCGTCGGGATCGGCCGAGCGTGGCTTGACCACCAGGCAGGGAGACGCCGCGAAGTCGACCGTCAGGGTGGCCACGCGCCGCCCGCCGTCGTGCGGGTCGCCGTGGGCGATGTCGATCGCCGTGACCTGCCCCGACGGGAGCAACCCGAGGGTTCGGAGACGGGCAGCGTCGACGGCGAGCGCCTCGAGGATCGTCGACAGTTGGGCGATACGGTCGTCCGCGAGCCGGTCGAGGTGACGGGCGGCCACCGGGTAGGTGCGCCACAGGCGGTCGAGGCCGCCGGCGCGCAGGTGGGCGTCGAACGCGGCCAGCGCGGTGGTGGACGTCGGATCGGCGGGCGCACCCCGCTCGTCGCGGAACAGCTGGAACTCCTGCGCCACGGCGCGGCCGACCAGGTCCTCCGCATCCCGCGCGAACCGGTCGACCGCCGCGGTGATCGCGGCCGGATGCACGAGCGTCTCGCGGGGGAGGCGGTGCGCAGCGCACCGGACCCGGCGCACGGCGTCGTCGACGGCCGTGGCGACCGGGTCCGATGGCGGGACGGTGCTCAGACGCAGGACCAGGTGGGGCAGGTGGTGGTGGGCAGGCCGATGGGGACCGATCCGCGGACGCGGCCGGCCCGCGCGGCACCCGCCCCGGCGAGTCGAACGAGCTCGGCCTCGTCCGGCGCGGCGACGGTGGTGTCGGTGTCCTGGACCTGCGGACGAGTGGTGGATGTCAGTGCGGCCATGGGGTTCTCCGATCGGGAGTCGGTCGTGAGGGTGGGTGGTCGGGGTGACGGAACGAACGCTAGGCGGAATCCCCGGGCCGCGAAACGCAGCGCTGTGCGGGTGCCAAACCTCATGACCCGCAGAGTCGTGCGGGGACCGGCATCGCACGATCGTGCGATGGTCGTCGCATCGGCACGCGCCGGTGCACCGAATACGCAGGAGCGGCACCCACACCCGTGGGAGATCACGCGGATAGGCTGGGCGCGACCGAGCCGTCACCAGTGGCCGTGCCGAGGCACGGAAAGGGAGAACGACCGTGACCTTCGCTCGGCGACCGGAACCCACGACCGCTCTGCGTGCCGCCCTGATCGACCGGGGTGCGGACGGCGACGCCGTCGACGAGATCACTCTCGAGGCGCTCGCGGGCTGCGAGATCGACATCGACGATCCCTCCCTCTGTGCCGCGGCGCTGCTCGATCTCGGCCCCGCCGTCGTGCTCGACGCGCTGCAGAACGGCGCGGGGTGGGCAGGCTTCGCCGAGCGGCTCGCCGGAGCGCTCGTCGAGGTCGGCGACGTGCGCGGCGACGCGGCACGCGAGGTGCTCTGGTCCCTTCACCTGGCCGCCGGTGCGACGGCCGTCGCCACCCTCCGAGCGGTCGCCCCCGACACGGAAGTCGACGCCGGGATCGCCGAGCTGGCGTCGTCGGGCGTGGTGCGGGTGGTGCATCCGTCGGCGGGCGGCGCGACGTCGGGGTCGCGAGTGGCGTTGCGGCTGAGCGGAATCGGGGACGCCGTGCGCGAAGCGCGCGGACGGCTCCTCGCCGGGCAGGCGGAGACGATGCCGGCCCGAACCCTCGCCCTCGACCTGCGGACCGTCGACGACGTCCGCGCCGCCGCCGCGGACACCGCGCGCTCCGTGCCCCGCGTGGTCGAACTCCGCAGGTCGACCCTCGTCGCGCTCGACCGGCTCGCCGCCGTCGGCCGCTGGTCCGACGTCGTCACGCTCGTCGACGCGTCGGCGCCGGCGTTGGCCGCCGTGGGGTTGCACCGCGAGCTGCACCGCCGGGTCCAGGGCATGCTCGGCGCCGCGCCAGGCGTTCCCGACGACGTCCGCACTCGCTTGCGCGCCGTGTCGGCGGACCTGCACCTCGCGTCGGGCGACACCACCCTGTGCCGCCACCTGCTCGTCGCGACCGCTGCACCGGACGAGCGCGCCGTGTCCTGGCGGGCCGACGTCCTCGCCGCCGTGTGGGCCGTCCACGTCGACGACCGTGCCGTCCTGACCGCGGTCGATCGCTTCGTGACCGGGGGCGGTGCTCCCGCCGCCGCGGCTCAGGTCACCCTCGACCTGGCCGCCCGTCTGTTCGGCGACGGCCGCACCGCCGACGCGCAGGACGTGCTCGCCGTCGCCGGAGTGCATGCCGCGATCGCCGGCGACCCGCTCGTGCTCGCCCGCCTCCACGTCACCGACGCCGCGATCCGCGCCCGCATCGGCGAATCGGCCGTGGGACGTCGTCGGGTGGCCGCGGCGTACCCCCTCGCGGCGTCGCACGGCGATCACGCCTTCGTGCACGTCCTCGCGTCGTGCGTTCGCCCGCTGCACGGCGAACCGGGAGTCGAGGGCGTCGCCCGCGTCGCGGAGGTCCTCGATCTCGTCGCGGCGATGGACGGTGTCACCGTCGACCGTCGTCGGGTGCTGGCGGACGTCGTCGCCGACGTCGGGGTCGGGATGCGCGGGGCCACCGCCGCCCCGGTGCCGGTGTCCGCCGGAGCGATGCTGCGGTCGCTCTACGGCACCGTGGCCGGCGGTGCTCCCGGTGCGCCCGGGACCGGGCCGGAGCGCCTGACCGACCGGGAACAGCAGGTCGCCGAGCTGGTGGCCACCGGACTCGGCAACTCCGAGATCGGGGCACGTCTGGGGATCTCGCGGTGGACGGTGGTCAGCCACCTGCGCAACATCATGCGGAAATGGGACTGCACGTCGCGGGTGGAGGTGGCGCTCCAGTACCGCGACGGCGAGGCGGGATAGGCACGCAACGGTGTTGCAACGGTCGGCTCCGTAGTGTTCCCGATCACAGCCCCCGGGAAACACGGGGGCGGATCACGAGCGACGAAGGAGCTCTTCGATGACCGTCTACACCCGCCCGGGTTCGCCCGACAGCGCGATGTCCTTCCAGAGCCGGTACGACAACTGGATCGGCAACGAGTGGGTCGCTCCCGTGAAGGGCCAGTACTTCGAGAACCCCACCCCGGTCACCGGCCAGAACTTCTGCGAGGTGGCCCGCTCGACCTCGGAGGACATCGAGCTCGCCCTCGACGCCGCCCACAAGGCCGCCCCCGCCTGGGGCAAGACCTCCGCCGCCGAGCGCGCCGTCATCCTCAACAAGATCGCCGACCGCATCGCCGAGAACCTCGAGTCGATCGCCCTCGCCGAGTCCTGGGACAACGGCAAGCCGATCCGCGAGACCCTCAACGCCGACATTCCCCTCGCCATCGACCACTTCCGCTACTTCGCCGGCTGCATCCGCGCGCAGGAGGGGTCGCTCTCGGAGATCGACAGCGAGACCGTGGCCTACCACTTCCACGAGCCCCTGGGCGTCGTCGGCCAGATCATCCCGTGGAACTTCCCGATTCTCATGGCCGTGTGGAAGCTCGCGCCCGCCCTCGCCGCCGGCAACGCGGTGGTGCTCAAGCCCGCCGAGCAGACCCCGGCGTCGATCATGCACCTGATCTCGATCATCGGTGACCTGCTGCCGCCCGGCGTCGTCAACATCGTCAACGGGTTCGGCACCGAGGCCGGCAAGCCGCTCGCCTCGAGCCCCCGCATCAAGAAGATCGCGTTCACCGGCGAGACCACCACCGGCCGCCTGATCATGCAGTACGCGTCGCAGAACCTGATCCCGGTGACGCTCGAGCTCGGCGGCAAGAGCCCCAACATCTTCTTCTCCGACGTGCTCAGCCAGAACGACGACTACCAGGACAAGGCCCTCGAGGGCTTCACGATGTTCGCCCTCAACCAGGGCGAGGTCTGCACCTGCCCGTCGCGGTCGCTCATCCAGCAGGACATCTACGACGACTTCCTCGCGCTCGCCGCGATCCGCACCAAGGCCGTCCGCCAGGGCGACCCGCTGGACACCGAGACGATGATCGGAGCGCAGGCGTCGAACGACCAGCTCGAGAAGATCCTGTCCTACATCGAGATCGGCAAGGGCGAAGGCGCGCAGATCGTCACCGGTGGCGAGCGGGCCGAGCTCGGCGGCGACCTCAACGGCGGTTACTACGTGCAGCCGACGATCTTCACCGGCAAGAACAACATGCGCATCTTCCAGGAGGAGATCTTCGGACCCGTCGTGTCGGTGACGTCGTTCTCCGACTACGCCAACGCCATCGAGATCGCCAACGACACCCTCTACGGCCTCGGTGCCGGGGTCTGGTCGCGTGACGGCGGCGTCGCCTACCGCGCGGGCCGCGACATCCAGGCCGGCCGCGTGTGGACCAACACGTACCACCAGTACCCGGCCCACGCGGCGTTCGGCGGCTACAAGCAGTCCGGCATCGGCCGTGAGAACCACCGCATGATGCTCGACCACTACCAGCAGACCAAGAACCTGCTGGTCAGCTACGCCCCGAAGGCCCAGGGCTTCTTCTGATGCTGCCCCGCTTGAAGGCCACCGCCGGGGCGATGGAGCTTCTCCGTCGCCTCGGCGGTCTCCACGGCGCGCTGATGATGCATCAGAGCGGCGGGTGTTGCGACGGCTCGTCCCCGATGTGTTATCCCGCAGGCGAATTCATCGTCGGGGATCGGGACGTGTTGCTCGGCCTGCTCGATCTGCGTGCCGACGTGGACACGGTGCCCGCCGATCTGCCGGCCGACGCCGACGCCGTGCCGGTGTGGATCTCCGGGTCGCAGTTCGAGGCCTGGAAGCACACGCAGATGGTCCTCGACGTCGTGCCCGGCCGGGGGAGCGGCTTCTCCCTCGAGACACCGGAGGGGCTGCGGTTCCTCAGTCGCGGCCGGGCCTTCACCGAGGACGAGCTGTCGACGCTCGCCTCCCAGCCCCCGCTCACCGGGGCGCAGTGGGAGGAGGGTGAGCGGCCCGAGGTGCCCGACGAGTCCGTCGTCGTCGCCGAGGCCGTCGATGCCTGCCCGGTGCCGGGTATGACGCTGCAGGGCTGACGGTTCGGTGCGGTAGTCCACCCCCACGGTGGACTACTGCACCCGAGTCACGAAGCGCCGGATCTCGGCGATGACCTCGTCGGGTCGATGGGTCAGGTCGTGCCAGGTGTAGCGCAGCACCGTCCAATGCCGGACGAGAACGTTCTGGCGTCGCCGGTCTCGATGGAAGACGGTGCTGTCCGAATGGAACGCCCACCCGTCGATCTCGATCGCGAGGCGCAGCGCCGGGAATGCGATGTCGATGACGTAGCCCCCGAACGGGTGGTTGACCTCCCACCCGGTCAGCCCGTCGGCGGTGAGCAGGCGGATCGCCAGCCGCTCGGCCTCCGAGCGGGCACCGCCCTCGGCCGCGAGGAGATATCGCTCGGCCACCCGATGGCCGTGGCGGCGAGCATTGCGGTCCTGGGCCCGTCGAAGGGCGGGGAGGGTGGCGTTCCGCTGCAACTGACGGTCGACGAGTTGTTGGCCCAGAACGGTCGACGCCTCGAGCACCGTCAGCTCCAACCGTGTCACGCGAATGCCTCGCAGCTCGACGACGTCGGCCGGGTCCAGCGTGCGTCGTCGAATGCGCACCCCCGAGGCGCTGCGCCCCGACGCCGTGCGAGGCACCGTCACCTCGATCACGGGAACGAGGTAGGTGGTCAATCCCAACCAGAACGCGGCCCCCGCGCCGCTCAACACCCCGGATCCGGTGGACCACACGGCGCACCGCGCTCGGGCCTCGTCGGTGAACGGTCGGTCCACGGCGACGTAGAGCCCCCGAGCAATGCGTCGCCATGCTCCGGAGTTCACCCGTCCCTCGATCACCCGGTGCGTCAGTCCGGCATCGCGTGCCTGGGCAGCCGTGATCACGCCGTCCTGCCGGGCGAGGACCTTCTCGATCATGACCTGATCGACGCAGCAGTGGCCCGCGGAGTTCCGAACCGCACCGCTCTCGGTGCAGTCGTCCACCTCCACGGTGGACTACTGCACAGAAACCGCGACCGTACGCAAACACGCGGCAATACCCCCGCAACACACCCCACCTACGGTTCCACCACCCCCCGCGAGAAAGGCTCACCATGGCCGTCAAGGAACCCCGATCCGACACCCAGCCCACCGACGACTACCTCGCCAAACGCACCCTGAGGTCGGGCACGGCGGGGTGGGTGCTGCTCGCCGGCCTCGGCGTGAGCTACGTGGTGTCGGGTGACTACTCGGGCTGGAACTTCGGGCTCGAGCAGGGCGGCTTCGGCGGCCTCGCGATCGCGGCGGTGCTGATCGCCGGCATGTACCTCGCGATGGTGCTGGGGATGGCGGAGATGTCGTCGGCTCTGCCCGCGGCGGGCGGTGGTTACACGTTCGCGCGGCGCGCACTCGGCCCCTGGGGCGGATTCGCCACGGGCACGGCCATTCTCATCGAGTACGCGATCGCCCCGGCGGCCATCGCGACCTTCATCGGGGCGTACGTCGAGTCGCTCGGGCTGTTCGGCATCACCGACGGGTGGTGGGTGTACCTGGCCGTGTACGCGATCTTCATCGGCGTGCACCTGGCCGGGGTGGGCGAGGCGCTCAAGGTCATGTTCGTCATCACGGCGATCGCGCTGGTGGGTCTGCTGATCTTCGTGATCGCCGCGGTGCCGATGTTCGACGCCGCCAACCTCACCGACATCGAGCCGACCGACGCCGCGGGCGCGTCGAGCTTCCTGCCCATGGGTTACCTGGGCATCTGGGCGGCGGTGCCGTTCGCGATCTGGTTCTTCCTCGCCATCGAGGGTGTCCCGCTGGCGGCCGAGGAAGCCAAGGACCCGGCGCGCAACGTCCCGCGCGGCATCATCGCGGCCATGGCCGTGTTGCTGGTGACGGCCGCCGCCATGCTGATCCTGGTGACGGGGGCCGGCGGCGCGGACGCGATGCAGTCCTCGGGCAACCCACTGGTGGAGGCGCTGGGCGACAGCGGCGCCGCGACGGTGGTCAACTACATCGGCCTCGCCGGTCTGGTCGCCAGCTTCTTCTCCATCATGTACGCCTACTCGCGGCAGCTGTTCGCCCTGAGCCGGGCGGGCTACCTCCCGAAGTCGATGTCGGTGGTGAACTCCCGCAAGGCGCCGACGCTGGCGCTGATCGTGCCGGGTGTCATCGGCTTCGCCCTGACCTTCACCGGCAAGGGCTCGATGTTGCTGAACATGGCCGTCTTCGGCGCCGCGCTCAGCTACGTTCTGATGATGGTGAGCCACATCGTGCTCCGCCGCCGCGAGCCCGACATGCCGCGGCCCTACCGCACTCCCGGCGGCACGGTGACCACCGGCTTCGCGCTGGTGGTCGCTGCCCTCGCCGTGGTGGCCACCTTCCTGGTGGACAGTCAGGCGGCGCTGTGGTGCCTGGTCGTGTTCGCCGCCTTCATGGCGTACTTCGGTCTGTACAGCCGCCACCGTCTGGTGGCCTCGTCGCCGGACGAGGAGTTCGCCGCCCTGGCCGATGCGGAGCGTGACCTGGAATGACCGTGTACCGACAGTCCCTGGCCGGCAGCACCTACACCTTCGACGGGCTGGTCGAGGTGATGGCGAAGGCGACACCGCCGCGATCCGGGGATCGTCTGGCCGGCTGTGCGGCCGAGTCCGACGCCGAACGTGCCGCCGCCGCATGGGTTCTCGCCGACCTGCCCCTGCAGACCTTCCTCGACGAGCAGGTGGTGCCGTACGAGGACGACGAGGTCACCCGGCTCATCTGCGACGCGCACGATGCCGACGCGTTCGGCGCCGTCTCGCACCTGACCGTCGGCGGCCTGCGCGACCACCTGCTCACCGTCGCAGCGGAATCCGGCAGCGCGGAGACCCTGCGCGCCCTTGCTCCCGGTCTCACGCCGGAGATGGTCGCGGCCACGAGCAAGATCATGCGGAACCAGGATCTGATCGCGGTGGCCAAGGCCGCAGTGGTGACGTCGGCGTTCCGCACCACGATCGGTCTGCCCGGCACGATGGCGACACGCCTGCAGCCGAACCACCCGACCGACGACCCGCACGGCATCGCCGCGGCCACGCTCGACGGGCTGCTCATGGGGTCCGGCGATGCGGTGATCGGCGTCAACCCCGCCACCGATTCCCCCTCCGCCACAGCCGATCTGCTGTATCTGCTCGACGAGATCCGGCAGCGGTTCGAGATCCCCGTGCAGTCCTGCGTCCTCTCCCACGTGACGACGACGGTCGGTCTGATCGAGAAGGGTGTGCCGGTGGATCTGGTGTTCCAGTCCATCGCGGGGACCGAGGGCGCCAACCGCAGCTTCGGCGTCACCGTGCCCATGCTGCTCGAGGCGAACGAGGCGGGAAAGTCGTTGCACCGCGGCACCGTCGGCGACAACGTGATGTACCTCGAGACGGGCCAGGGGTCGGCGCTCTCGGCCGGTGCCCACCTCGGCGCCGGCGGGAAACCGGTGGATCAGCAGACGCTCGAGACCCGCGCCTACGGTCTGGCCCGCGCGCTGGACCCCCTGCTGGTCAACACCGTGGTGGGGTTCATCGGCCCCGAGTACCTCTACGACGGCAAGCAGATCGTCCGCGCCGGCCTCGAGGACCACTTCTGCGGCAAGCTGCTCGGCCTGCCGATGGGCGTCGACGTCTGCTACACCAACCACGCCGAGGCCGACCAGGACGACATGGATACGCTGCTCACGCTCCTGGGCGCGGCCGGGGCGGCGTTCGTCATCGCGGTGCCGGGCGCCGACGACGTCATGCTCGGCTACCAGAGCCTGTCCTTCCACGACGCGCTCTACGTCCGGCAGGTGCTGGGACTCAAGCCCGCGCCCGAGTTCGAGGCGTGGATGCACCGACTCGGCATGACCGACGACGCCGGCCGGGTCCTTCCCGTCGACGCCTCGACCTCGCCGCTGCGTGCATTGGCGGCTCCGGCGTGACCGCCTCGCCGCTCCGCGCATCGGCGGCCCCGGCATGACCGCCCCCGACTTCTGGTCCGATCTGCGGCTCACGACGCAGGCCCGGATCGGACTGGGTCGGGCGGGCGATGCGTTGCCGACGTCGCGGGTGCTCGAGTTCCAGGCCGCCCACGCGGCGGCCCGCGACGCCGTCCACATGCCCCTCGACGTCGACGCGGTCGTCGCCGAGCTGACGGAACTCGGACTCGGGGACCCCGTCGTCGTGTCGAGCCGCGCGGAGTCGAGGAGCGAGTACCTGCGCCGACCCGATCTCGGGCGGCTGCCGGCCGATCTGTCGGCCCTACCGCGCACCGACGCCGATCTCGGCATCGTCCTGTGCGACGGGCTGTCCCCGCGGGCTCTCGCCGAGCACGGTGTCGGGCTCACGCGCGCCCTCGCCGACGCTCTCGGCACGTTCACGATCGCGCCGCCCGTCGTCGCCACGCAGGCGCGGGTGGCGCTCGGCGATCACGTGGGCGAGGCGCTCGGCGTCGGCACCGTCCTCGTGGTCATCGGGGAGCGTCCCGGCCTGTCGGTGGCCGACAGCCTCGGGATCTACCTCACTCACCAGCCGCGGCCGGGGCGCAGCGACGCCGAGCGCAACTGCATCTCCAACATCCACCCACCCGGCGGGATGACCTACGACCACGCGGCGCGCGTGGCGGCGTCGCTGGTCGCGGGGGCACGGCAACTGGGCCGATCGGGTGTCGATCTCAAGGACTCGTCCCGCGAACTGACCTGAGCATCGGGGCCGACGCTCGGGGCCTACAGTCTCCTCTCGTGTTGCTGCAACGGGTGCGGGTCGATCCCGCGCGGGAGGGGTTGTCCGACGTTCGCGTCGAGGGCGACCGCGTCACCGAGATCTCCGCTCCCGGCGAGCGGCTGAGCGCCGCGGGGGATGACGTCGTCGACGGTGCCGGCGGGGTGCTCCTGCCGGGGTTCGTGGACGGGCACGTGCACATGGCGCAGTGGTCGTTGGCCCGCAACCGCATCGACGTCGGCGACGCGACGAGCGCGGCCGACGTCGTCGACACCCTGGTGGCGGGGTCCGCCGTGCCGGGATCCGTCGTCCGGGCCCACGGGTACCGCGCCGCGCTGTGGTCGACGCCCCCGCACAAGGACATGCTCGAGGCGGCGCTGCCGGGCGTCCACGTCGCCGTGACGAGCATGGACCTGCACTCGGTGTGGCTGTCACCGTCGCTGATGGACGCACTGGGCGTGGTCCATCCCACCGGCTACCTGCGCGATCACGACGCGATCGCCATGCTCGCCGTTCTCGATGCGCGGGTCGACGACGCCGAGGTGGACCGGCAGGTGCTCGACGGCGCCGACGAGTTGGCGCGCCGCGGCATCACCGAGATCCTCGACTTCGAGTACGACGACAACTGGTCGTCGTGGGCGCGTCGAGCGGCGCGCCGACTGCCCGCGGTGCGAGTGACCGCGTCGACGTGGTCGACGTGGCTCGAGCACTGCGTCGAAGTGGGTCGACGCACGGGAGAGCCGGTACCGGACACCGCCGGCACCGTCCGCATGGGCCCGCTGAAGATCATGGCCGACGGATCGCTGAACACGCGGACCGCGTGCTGCCACGACCCCTATCCCGACGACGGCGGCAGCCACGAGTCGCACGGCCTGCTCCTGGTCGATCAGCCCGAGCTGGTCCGGCTCATGACCACGGCCGCGTCGGGTTCCATCGCGTCCGCGGTCCACGCGATCGGGGATCGCGCCAACACCGTGGTGCTCGACGCCGTCGCCGCGGTCCGGGCCCGGATGCGCACCGGCGAGCTGCCCACCGTCGGCGCCCGGATCGAGCACGCCCAGCAGGTGCGCCCGGTGGACCTCGCCCGGTTCGCCGACCTCGGTGTCGTCGCGTCGATCCAGCCACAGCACGCGATGAGCGATCGGGACGTCGTCGACCTTCTGTGGGCGGGCCGCGCCTCGCGGGCCTATCCCTACGGGTCGTTGCACCGGCTGGGGGTCGCTCTGCAGTTCGGGTCCGACGCCCCGGTCTCACCGCCCGACCCCCGCGCCGCGGTGGCCGACGCCGTGCACCGGACCGACGACGACCGGCCGCCGTGGGAGCCCGACGAGGCGTTGCCGCTGTCGGCGGCACTGCGGTCGGCGTGCGGTGGGCGCGACGCGGTGACGGTGGGATCGGCCGCCGATCTGACCGTGCTCGCGCAGTGGCCGCACCTGCTCTCCAACGCGGATCTGCGGTCGGTTCCGGTGCTCGCGACGGTCTCCGGGGGGCGGGTCACCCATCTGTCGGCGTAGGGCGAACGAATGACGATCGTGACCCTCTCCAAAGGAACGCCGACGGGCCTACCGACCGGTAGGGTCCAGAACGAGGTTCGTGGAGTCTCACGGGCAGTGCGCACCCGTATGGGGTCGTCGATCGTGCGGTCTCACGATTCGGTGCTCCCGAGTGTGCTCGAGTAGGCTCGGTCGGCGCCTCGGTGCGTCGACCGAACTCGCGGGGGGTCCTCGCTCGGCCGACGCGACCGGCGCGTCGCCGGAGAGCAGGCGACCGGACGGACGATGATGACGGTGTCGACGACGAACACGAGGAGGAACCATCGGCCCACGCGGGCGCGGGAAGCCGCCGCTCGCGGTAACGGCACTCGACCACGGAACGATGTGACCATGTTGCAGTTCGAGTCGTGTGCGCCCTTCGGTGTGCGCATGACCGGGTCGGATTTCGGGTACCGAGAAACACGGTGCGTCGGACCGGCGATCGTCGACGATCTTTGAGGATGGTGCAAGACTTGAGCGCTGGGAACGCAGCCGGCTCCGACCGTGTCCCGGACGGCGCCTTCCCGCTGTCCGCGGCGCAGCGTGGGATGTGGTTCGCGCAACAGGCGCTGGGCGACGTTCCGGTCACCATCGCGCAGTACATCGAGGTCGACGGCGACCTGGACCTCGACATGCTCACGGCGGCGTCCGTCATGGCCGGCAAGGAGTTCGGCTCCGGATACCTCCGCATTCTCGACGTCGACGGCATGCCGTATCAGATGGTCGACCGTTCCATCGACGACACCATTCGGCTCCGGGACTTCCGTGGCGAGACCGACCCGGCCGCTGCGGCGATGGACTGGATGCGGCGCGAGTACAGCGCCCCCGTCGACCTGCTGAACTCGCGACTGGTCGCGCTGTGGCTGCTCCGCCTGGACGAGCACCGCTGGTTCTGGTTCTCGCGCATCCACCACGTGGCGCTCGACGGCTACGGCGCGATGGCCATGATCACGCGCATCGCGGAGATCTACACCGCCATGGCCGCGGGGGAGGAGATCCCGCCCGCCAAGGCGCTGGACGTCGAGACGGTCTTCGAGGACGAGGCCAAGTACCGCGACTCGACGCGCTTCGAGAAGGACCGGGAGTACTGGCTGACCCGGACCGCCGACCTGCCCGCCCCGGTGTCGCTCGCGGGCCGCACGGCTCCGGTCGGCAGTCACGCCCGCATCGTTTCGGCGGCGCTCCCGCCGGCGTTGAGCGAGGCCGCGGACGCGGCCGTCGACGCGCTGCAGACCGCGCAGGCGCCGCTCGTCGTCGCGGCGTTCGCCGCCTACCTGGCGCGGATGACCGACACCGAGGACGTCGTGCTCAGCCTGCCGGTGTCGGCCCGCACCACGGCGCAGCTGCGCAACTCCGGCGGCATGACGTCCAACATCGTCCCGCTGCGGCTGTCGGTCACCCGCTCGGTGACCGTCGCGGAGCTGGTGCGGGACACCCAGCTCGAGCTCACCGGGGCGCTGCGTCGTCAGCGCTACCGGCACGAGGACATGCGCCGCGACCTCGGTCGGGGCAACGGTGATCGCGGGCTGTTCGGCCCGTCGGTCAACATCATGTTGTTCCACCCGGTGATCCAGCTCGGCGAGGCCACGGGCCGTCTGCACGTGCTCACCACCGGCCCCGTCGAGGACCTCGCGGTGAACATCTACGCAGGTGTCGCCGGGTCGTCGACCAACATCGACTTCGAGGCCAACCCCGACCTCTACTCGGCGGACGATCTCGCCCGTCAGCACGCCCGCTTCTTCCGCTTCTTCGAGTCGTTCGTGTCCTCGGACTCCGGGCGGGCGGTCGCCGACCTGCCGCTCGCCGACGACGAGGAGCGGCGCCTGACCCTCGAGCGCTTCAACGACACCGCCGACACGGTCGAGCCGGGCACCGTGATCGACCGTCTGTGGGCGCGCATCGGGGAGACCCCGGACGCCGTGGCTCTCGACTTCGAGGGCACGCAGCTGACGTTCGCGGAGTTCGGCGGGGCCGTGGCGCGGCTCGCGCGACACCTGATCGACCTCGGGGTCGGTCCCGAGGTGCGCGTGGCCGTCGCGATGCGCCGATCGCTGGACATGCTCGTCGCCATCCACGCGGTGCTCGAGGCGGGCGGCGCCTACGTGCCGCTGGACCCGGACCACCCGCCGGCCCGTACCGATTACGTCCTGCGCACGGCCGACCCGCTGTGCGTGCTCACCACGTCCGCCGACGGGTTCACCGTTCCGGACCACGAGGCCCCGGCCGACAGCGTGGACGTCGACGTGCTCGAGGTCGACCGGCTCGAGCTGTCCGGTCTGTCGTCCGATCCGGTCACCGATGCGGAACGTCGCGGCGCGATCCACCCGACCACCACCGCGTACATCATCTACACCTCGGGTTCGACCGGTCGGCCCAAGGGCGTGTCCGTCGCACACGAGTCGATCACCAACCAGGTCGACTGGGTGTTCGACACCTACGGGTCGGCCACCGAACGCCAGGTGGTGCTGCAGAAGACCCCCGTCACCTTCGACGTGTCGGTCTGGGAGCTGTTCGCGCCCAGCCGCGGCGCGACGCTGGTGATCGCCCGCCCCGACGGCCACCGCGATCCCGCGTACCTCGCCGACGTCATCGAACGCACGGGGGTCACCGCCACGTCGTTCGTCCCGTCGATGCTGACCCTGTTCGTCGAGCAGATCGAGCCCGGACGATGCTCCTCGCTGCGCGCGGTGCTGGTGGCCGGTGAGGCGTTCGCCCCCCGGCTCGTGGAGGCCTGGAGCCGATTCGGATCGATCGACGCCATCCACAATCTCTACGGCCCCACCGAGTTCACCGTGCACGCGACGGCGGCGTCGGTGTCGTCGGTGCCCCGCATCTCGGTGCCGATCGGATCGCCGGTCCGCAACGCACGGGCCTACGTCCTCGACCACCTGCTGCGCCCGCGGCCGATCGGCGCGGCCGGCGAGCTGTATCTCGCCGGGCGTCAGCTCGCGCGTGGCTACGCCGACCGGCCCGATCTGACGGCCGATCGCTTCGTCGCCGACCCGTTCTCGACCACCGGCGAGCGGATGTACCGCACGGGCGATCTGGTGCGGTGGAACCCGGACGGCGAGCTGGACTACCTGGGCCGCACGGACTTCCAGGTCAAGGTGCGCGGTCAGCGGATCGAGTTGGGCGAGATCGAGGCCACGCTGCTGCAGGACGACGCCGTTCGTGAGGCCGTCGTCGTGGTCCATCACGGTGACCTCGGTCAGCGCCTGGTGGCGTACGTGGTGCCGGCCTCCGGGCGCACCGTCGACCCCGCAGCCCTCGCCGACGTGGTCGCGGACATGTTGCCCGCGTACATGGTTCCGGATGCGATCACCGTCATCGACTCCATGCCCCTCAACTCGAGCGGCAAGCTCGACCGGCGGCAGCTGCCGGAGCCGGTCTTCCGCGACGCCGGCGCCTCCTTCCGTGCTCCCACCACGCCGGTCGAGCAGCAGATCGCCGCCCTCGTCGCCGACGTCCTGGGTGTCGCACGGGTGGGTGTCGACGATTCGTTCTTCGCCCTCGGCGGCGACAGCATCATGTCCATCCAGCTGGTCGCCCGAGCGAAGGCCGCCGGTCTGCAGATCACGCCGCGAGACGTGTTCGAGGCCAAGACCGTGGCGCGGTTGGCCGAGGTCGTGTCCGAGGCGGCCGAGACGCCGGTGCTGGACGAATTGCCCGGTGGCGGAGTGGGATCGGTCCCGCTCACCCCGATCATCGCGTGGATGGCGGCGGATCCGGCGCTCACGGCGTCGTTCGCGCAGTCGATCGTGGTCGATCTCCCGCCCGGTCTCGACCGGACCGGGGCCGACGAGGCCCGGGTCGTCGACACGATCGCCGCGGTCGTGGCGCATCACGACGCTCTGCGCGCGCGGCTGGAGCGGACCGACGACGGCTGGTCGCTGACGGTGCCGCCCGCCGGTGACGCGGTGCCGGTGGAGTCCCTGCTCGAGCATCGGATCCTCACGCCGCGCATCGGCACCGCCGACTTCGACGCCGCGCTCGGCGAGATCTCCCGCGAGGCGCTGAGCCGACTCGACCCCGCTGCGGGTCGCACCGCCGCCTTCGTGTGGCTCGAGTCCGGTTCCGATCCCGAGTCCCGTTCGGACGACCGCGACCGCCTGCTGATCGTGCTGCACCACCTCGTGGTCGACGGTGTGTCCTGGCGAATCCTGCTGCCCGACCTGGCGACGGCGTGGGCCCAGTCGTCGGCGGGCGAACCGGTGGCGCTGCAGCCGAGCGGAACGTCGTTCCGACGCTGGGCGCACGCGTTGCGCGAGCGTGCGACGAGCGAGACCGTGCAGGCGCAGCTGCCGCACTGGCGCACCGCGCTCGGTGCCGAGCAGGAGCTCTTCGCCTCGCGTCCGCTCGATCCTGCCGTGGACACGGTGGCGTCGCTCGACCGGATCGACGTGACGTCGCCGTACCCGGTGACGTACGCGATGCTCACCACGGTCCCGACGACGTTCCGCGGCGGCGTCAACGACGGTCTGCTGACGGCGCTCGCGCTCGCGGTCGGGCAGTGGGAACGTCGGCGCGGCAATTCGGCACGCTCGTTCGCGGTCAACCTCGAGGGCCACGGCCGCGAGGAGGAGTTGGTGCCGGGCGCGGACCTCTCGCGGACGGTCGGCTGGTTCACCACGATGTATCCGGTGCGCCTGGACGTCACCGACGTCGACCTCGCCGACGCACTGTCGGGTGGCGGTGCGGCCGGCACGGCGATCAAGGCCGTCAAGGAGCAGCTGTCCGACGTGCCCGACCGCGGCGTCGGCTACGGACTGCTGCGTCACGGCCCCGAGCCGGTGATCGACGCCGATGCTCCGGTTCCGTCCGTCGGTTTCAACTACCTGGGCCGCGTCGGTACCGCCGACGTGCCCGAGGAGATCCGCGCCGGCGGATGGTTCCCGGACGCCCGGCACGCGGCGCTGAACGGCCTCCGCGGCGACGACGTCCCCGTGCAGGTCGAGATCGACGTCACCGCGATGGTGGTGGACGGCGAGCACGGTCCCACCCTGCGAACCACGTTCGAGTACCCGTCGACGCTGTTCTCGCGGACCGAGATCGAGGATCTCGCCCTGGTGTGGTCCGAGGCTCTGGGTGCCCTGGCCACCCATTCGGCCGAGCCGGACGCCGGCGGTCTGACCCCGTCGGACGTCGACCTGGTGCGAGTCGGCCAGTCCGTCATCGAGTCGCTCGAGACCACCTACCCGGGTCTGGAGGACATCTGGCCGCTGGCTCCGCTGCAGGCGGGTCTGCTGTTCCACTCGGCGCTCGCCGGCGATCACCTCGACGTCTACTCCACGCAGATCGTGCTGGAGTTGGGCGGACGTCTCGACGCCGAGCGTCTGCACGCGGCCGCCGACGGTCTGGTCGCGCGGCACCCGAATCTCCGTGCCGGCTTCGTGGTCGACGACGAGGGCACCGCCCTGCAGGTCGTGGTCGACTCCGCGGTGGCGCCGTGGACGCATCGCGACCTCACCGCCGATCCGGACCTCACGGCCGCGGACGTGGAGACCGCTGCCCGCGAGGCGGTGCTCGCCGAGCGCACGGCGCGCTTCGACATGACCGCGCCCCCGCTGCTGCGGTTCCTGCTGATCCGCACCGGGCCGGACCGCCACGTCTTCGCGATGACCAACCATCACATCCTGCTCGACGGCTGGTCGTTGCCCATCGTGGTGCAGGACCTGTTGTCGCTCTACGTCTCTCGCGACCCGGCGTCGCTGCCGCGGGTGCGCCCCTACCGTGACTACCTGGCCTGGCTGGCGGCGCGCGACGATCGGGCGTCGCTCGCCGCCTGGGCGGGGGCGCTCGAGGGTGTCGAGGAGCCGACGGCGCTGGTGCCGGCCGCGAGCCCCGCCACCGAGGCCGCCGCCGATGCGGTGCCGGCCGACCACGTCGTGCCGGTGCCCGCGGAGGTGAGCGAGCGGCTCCACTCCTTCGCCCGCGATCGCGGTGTCACCCTGAACACCGTCCTGCAGGCGTCGTGGGGAATCGTGCTGTCGCGCAACACGGGTCGCGACGACGTGGTCTTCGGTACCACCGTCTCCGGCCGCCCCCCGCAGGTTCCGGGTATCGAGTCGATGCTGGGCCTGTTCATCAACACGTTGCCCGTCCGGGTCCGTCTGCAGCGCGGTGACGACGTCGGCTCGCTGCTGGAGCGGCTGCAGCGCGAGCAGACGTCGTTGCTCGACCACCACTACGTCGGCCTGACCGACATCCAGCAGAGCGTGGGCGTGGGCCCCCTGTTCGACACGCTCATGGTGTACGAGTCCTACCCGCTCGACCGCGAAGCGCTCACGCGCGAAGCGGATTTCGACGGGTTGCGCGTGCTCGGGGTCGAGTCCGGCGATGCCACTCACTACCCGCTGACCGTCATCGCCGTCGCCGATCCGGATCTGCGTCTGATCGCGAAGTACCTGCCGGGTCGCATCGGCGCCGACGAGGTCCGCGACATCATGGACGGCTTCCTCGGCGTTCTCGCCGCGGTCGGCGAGGACACCGCCCGCCGGGTGGACGACATCGAGGCGCTGCCCGCGGAGCGGCTGAACCAGGTCAGCGCCGTGCGCGGGGCGCCGTCCCTCGAGCCGCGCCTGCTCGGTGACCTGTTCGCCGACGCGGTGCGCCGCCGTCCGGACGGCGACGCGGTGGTCACCGACGACGACTCCATCACCTACGCCGAGCTCGACCGGCGATCGTCGGCGCTCGCGCGGGAACTGCTCGCACGCGGTGCGACCACCGAAACGGTGGTGGCGCTGGCCATTCCGCGGTCCGTGGCGTACTTCGTCGCTCTCTGGGCCGTGGTCAAGAGCGGCGCGGCGTACCTGCCGGTCGATCCCCGCTACCCGGCCGAGCGCGTGCGCCACATGGTCATCGACTCCGCCGCGGTGCTGGGCCTGACCTCGGTCGGCACCGACGCGGTGCTCGCCGAGCCGCTCCCGGACGACGTCGAGTGGCTCCGCATCGACGACGCGCGGGCCCGCGAATTGCTCGCGGCCCATCGGGACACCCCGGTCGAGGCCGGCGAGCTCGCCGGGGCGCCGAGCCCGGACTCGATGGCCTACATGATCTACACCTCCGGCACGACGGGGGCGCCGAAGGGCGTCGCGGCGATCCACCGGGGACTGGTCGACTTCACCGCCGAGGTGACCGACACGTTCGAGGCCGGGCCGCAGTCGCGGGTCATGGCGTTCGCCTCGCCGAGCTTCGACGCGTCGGTGCTCGAGCTTCTGCTCGCGACGGGCGCCGCCGCGACGCTGGTGGTCGTCCCTGCCGACGTGTACGGCGGTGAGGAGCTCGAGGCGTTCCTGCGTCGTCACGAGGTGACGCACGGCTTCGTCACGCCGGCCGCGCTCGCGACCGTGGACCCCGCTGCCGCACCGCATTTCGATCGGGTCGTCGTGGGCGGCGAGGCCGTGCCGGACGATCTGGTCCGGCGCTGGGCCCCGGGGCGACGCATGTTCAACGGCTACGGGCCGACCGAGACCACGATCCTGTCCAACACCACCGAGCTCACCGCCGACCGCCGCGTCGTGATCGGTCCGCCGATTCGCGGCATGCGCGCCTCGATCCTCGACGCGCGGCTGCGGCCGGTGGGTCCCGGCGTGCCGGGTGAGCTCTACCTGTCGGGCCCGTCGGTCACTCGCGGGTACCACGAGCGTCGGAGCCTCACCTCCGAGCGCTACGTGGCGGACCCGTCCGGCACCGTTCCCGGCGCCCGCATGTACCGCACCGGCGACGTCGCGCGGTGGGTCGAGGACCGCGGCGAGTGGGCCGTGGAGTACCTGGGGCGCAGCGACTTCCAGGTGAAGATCCGCGGTTTCCGCGTCGAGCTGGGCGAGATCGACGCCGCCGTCGGCGGCCACGACGACGTCGAGTTCGCCGTCACCCTCGGCGTGCCCCTGCCGTCCGGGGCCACGACCCTGGTCACCTACGTGCTGCCGCGAGCCGGATCGCCGCTGGCGTCGGACGACGACGCGGCCGAGACGATCAGGACGCACACCGCGGCCACGTTGCCCGCGCACATGGTGCCGGGCGCCGTCGTCGTGCTCGACTCGGTGCCGTTGACTCCGGCCGGCAAGCTGGACCGCCGGGCCCTGCCCGCTCCGCAGTTCACCTCCACCGGCGACGACGGACCCGGTACCGACGTCGAACGTGCTCTCGCCGAGGTCTTCTCGGACGTCCTCGGCCTGCCGTCCGTCGGCGTGCACGACTCCTTCTTCGACGTCGGCGGCAACTCGTTGGTCGCGACCAAGCTGGTCGCGCGGGTCAATGCGCTCGGCGCCGGACGACGCGTGGGCGTGCGCGACGTGTTCGAGAACCCCACCGTCGCCGGTCTCGCCGCGGTGGTCGGTGCCGCGACGGCGGACGACGCGGCCGTGACCGATCTCCCGGCTCTCACCGCCGGCCCGCGTCCGGACCACGTGCCGCTGTCGCCCGCGCAGCAGTCGATGTGGCTGCTCAACCGATTCGACCCGTCGTCGCCCGCGTACAACATCGTGTTGCCCGTCCGTCTCACCGGATCGGTGAACACCGATGCGCTGCAGGCCGCCGTGGCGGACGTGATCGAGCGGCACGAGGTGCTGCGCACTCGCTATCCCGAGACGGACGACAGTGGACCCCACCAGGACGTCCGACCCGCGTCCGAGGTGACCGTCGATCTGACTCCGGTGGCTCTGCTGGGCGGCGACACCGGCGTCGAGAAGCAGTTGCTCGAGGCCGTCGTCGACTTCGTGTCGACCGGCTTCGACGTGGCGGCGGCACCGCCGGTCCGTGCTCGTCTGTTCCAGGCCGGGCCCGCCGACCACGTGCTCGTCGTGGTGGTCCACCACATCGCCGCGGACGGTGCGTCCATGGCCGCGCTCGCCCGCGACGTGATGGTCGCCTACACCGCCCGAGCGGACGGCGTGGAGCCCGGGTGGGAGCCCCTGCCGGTGCAGTACGCCGACGTCGCACTCTGGCAGCGCCGAGTCCTCGGCGAGCCCGACGATCCGACGTCACCGGCCGGGCGCCAGCTCGAATTCTGGCGCCGCACCCTCGCCGGTGCGCCGGAAGTGCTCGAGCTCCCGACCGACCGGCCGCGTCCGGCACGGCGGACCACGAACGGCGATTTCGTGCCCGTCTCGATCCCGGCCGACGTCGTCGAGGCGCTCGACGGCGCCGCGAAGGACGCGCAGGGCTCGCTCTTCATGGCGGTCCACACCGCCCTCGCGGTGCTGCTCGCCCGCGCGACCGGGAGCGAGGACATCACCGTGGGCACGCCCGTCGCCGGCCGAACCGCCGGACCGGCGGAGGACCTCGTCGGCATGTTCGTCAACACGGTCGTGCTGCGCTCGGCCGTCGATCCCTCGGCCACGTTCGCCGAGTTGCTGCGGCGCACGCGCGATGCCGACCTCGACGCGTTCGCGCACGCGGACATCCCGTTCGAGACGCTGGTCCGGGAGCTGAACGTGCCGCGGTCGACCGCGTTCACGCCGCTCTTCCAGACCATGCTCTCCTTCCAGAACAACGCGCCGGTGCAGTTCGAGTTGCCCGACCTCACGGTGTCGGTGCTGACCGAGCTCGCCGACGGCGCCAAGTTCGACCTGCTCGTCGCGCTGGAGCCCACGGCGACCGACGACGGCCGCACCCGGTTGGACGGCCGCTTCACCTACGCCACGGACCTGTTCGATCGCGCGACGATCGAGACGTTCGTGTCGTGGTTCCTGCACGTGCTCACCGCGGTCGCCGCGGACCCGACGTCGGTGGCGGGGGACATCGACCTCGACGGGTCCGCGCACGACGGCGTTCTCGACCAGCCCGAAAGGCCCTCTGTGCCGTCTGCTCTGCCCCCTCGCCGGATGACGGTGCGCGATCTCCCCGCGCTCCTCGCAGCGGCCGCCGAGGTCGACCCGTCGGGGATCGCGGCGTCGTTCGACGGTATGGACGTGACGTACGCGCAGTTCCACGAGCGGCTGCAGATGCTGTCCGGCCCGATGTCCGCGCGAGGCATGGGCCCCGATGCGATCGCGTCCGTGGTGCTCACCGGCCTGCTGCCCACGCTGATGGCGGCGCCGCCGAACGCCGACGGCACGGACGCCTTCGGTCGGGTGCTCGATCAGGTGGTCGCCGACGCGCACGCACTGGTGGGCGACATCGAGATTCCCGAGACGGTCGAGGCCACGGCCCCCGCCCCGGCCGTGACCCCCGAGACCGCCGAGCCGACCGCAGCGCGCGACGCGGACACGCTGCTCACGCTCTGGGCGCGGTCGGTCGAGGCCGACGGGGCCGCGCCTGCCCTGCGCCACGGCGAGGTCACCGTGTCCCGCGCCGAACTCGATCGCCGTGCGACGCGCCTCGCTCGAATCCTCCGCGACTCCGGTGCCGGGCTCGACACCGTGGTGGCACTGGTGCTGCCGCGCTCGATCTCGTGGGTGACCGCGATGCTCGCCTGCTGGAAGGCCGGCGCCGCGTATCTGCCCGTCGATCCCGCCGCGCCCGCGGACCGCACCGCGTCGGTTCTCGCCGACGTGAACGCCGTGGCGATCGTGACCGAGGGCGGAGCAGCCGGGTCGTCGTTCGCGACCGACCTCGACCTGCCGGTGATCGACGTGGCCACGGCCGAGCAGGACGGGGACGCGAGCCCGCTGCCGGACCCGTGGACCACGCCGGGCGCGGACGCCGCGCTGGCCTACGTCATCACGACGTCCGGGTCCACCGGCCGCCCGAAGCCGACGCTGGTGCCGATGGCCGGCGTCGTCAACACCTACGCCTGGTACCGCGAATTCCTCGGTCTCGGTGAGGGATCGACGACGCTGGTGGTCTCCTCACCGCGCTTCGACCTGACGCAGAAGAACGTGTGGGGACCGCTGACCAGCGGTGGCGTCGTGCATCTGGTGGACGAGGGATTCGACCCCGCGGTGATCCTCGGCGCCATGGCCGCGGCCGACGCCGCGGGGGAGCGCATCGACGCGATCAACCTGGCGCCCAGTGCGTTCGAGGCCCTCGTCGACTCCGACACCGACGCGACGCTGACCCGACTCGGCGCCGTCGTGCTCGGCGGCGAGCCCATCCGTCCGGCGGTCTACCGCACGCTGATGAACACCGATGTGCGGCTGATCAACTCGTACGGACCCACCGAGGCGTCCGACGTCACCTCGGCCTTCGTCATGTCCACCACGGGCGAGCCCCTCGACGCCTCGCGGGTGCCCATCGGCGCGCCGATCGACGGCGTGGAGTACCGGGTGCTCGACACCCGACTGCGTCGGGTGCCCCGTGGGGTCGTCGGCGAGCTCTACATCGGCGGCATCGCGGTCGGTCGCGGGTACGGCGGGCTGCGGGGGCAGACGTCCACCCGCTTCGTCGCCGGAGCGGACGGCACCCGGCTCTACCGCACGGGTGACCTCGTGCGGGTGCAGCCGAACGGGGACGTGCTCTTCGTGGGCCGCTCGGACTTCCAGGTCAAGATCCGCGGTCTGCGCGTCGAACTCGGCGAGATCGAGGCGGCGCTCACGGCCCGCGACGACGTCGCTCAGGCCGTCGTCGTCGTCCAGTCGGAGGCGACTCCCGACGGCGGCCCGGTGGACCGACTGGTCGCGCACCTGGTGCCCGCGGCCGGCGCCGAGGTGGACCCGGCCGAGGTGCTCGGCTCGGTGCGGTCGTCGTTGCCGGACTACATGGTTCCGGTCGCGGCCGCGGTACTCGACGCGCTGCCGCTGAACGCCAGCGGCAAGCTGGACCGCAAGGCGCTGCCGACGGTGAGCATCGGCGACACCGGCTCCGGAGAGTACGTCGCGCCGCAGACTCCCACCGAGGAGATCGTGGCCGGTGTGTTCGCCGAGGTGCTGCACCTCCCGCGGGTGAGCGCGACCGACTCGTTCTTCGAGCTCGGCGGCGACTCGTTGGTGGCGACCCGCGTGGTCGCGCGCCTCAATTCGGCACTGGGCGTGGCCGTCACGATGCCGGACATCTTCGAGTCCCCGACGGTGCGCACCCTCGCGTCCGCCGCCGAGGCGTCCCGCGGTGCGGCGCCCCGCCCGCCGCTGGTGCCGGTGCCGCGCACCACCGCCGACGGCGATCCCGCGCCGCTGCCGCTCTCGCTCGCGCAGCAGCGGATGTGGATCATCAACCGGTTCGATCCGGAGTCGGTCGGCTACAACATTCCGCTCACGCTCGGCCTGACCGGTGAGTTGGACACCGAGGCGCTGCGGGGAGCCCTGCGCGACGTGGTGACGCGTCAGGAAGCGCTGCGCACGGTCTTCCCGGACACCGGACACGGTCCGGTGCAGCGCATTCTGCCGATGGACGAGGTCCACCTCGACGTGGATGTGGTCGCGGTCGATGCGGTCGATGCGGTCGATGCGGTCGATACGGACGGGGCCGACGCACAGGCCGCGGTGACCGCGTTCGCGTCGCAGCCCTTCGACGTCACCACCGAGATCCCGGTTCGAGCCCGCATCGTCCGCACGTCGCCGACCGAGCACCTGCTGGTGTTCGTCGCGCACCACATCGCCTCCGACGGCGCCTCGTTGCTGCCGCTGGTGACAGATCTGGTGGAGTTCTACACCGCGCGTCGTGAGGGCCGGGACCACTACGCGACCCCGCTCGAGATCGCCTACGTCGACTACGCGACGTGGCAGCGTGAACTGCTCGGGTCTCCGGACGATCCGGACTCGTTGTGGGCGAAGCAGACCGACTACTGGACCACGGCGCTCGCGGGCATTCCCGAGGTGGGCGAGCTGCCCCTCGATCGCCCGCGGACGACCACCCGCACCGGCGTCGGCGCCGCGCTGCACTGGGAGATCGAGCCCGATCTGCACGCGGAGCTCGCCCGTCTGGCGCGCCGCCACGGCGTCTCCCGGTTCATGGTGATGCACGCCGCCGTCGCGGTGCTGTTGTCCCGTCTCGGCGGGGGAGACGACATCGTCGTCGGCACCCCGGTGGCCGGCCGCGGTGAGCCGGCCCTCGAGTCCATCGTGGGCATGTTCGTCAACACGCTCGCCCTACGAACCCCGGTCGAGCAGGACATGACCGTGGCGGAGGTTCTCGCGGCGGTGCGCGACGCCGATCTGGCGGCCTTCGCGCACAGCGAGATTCCGTTCGAGTCGTTGGTCGAGGCGCTGCAGCCGTCGCGCACCACCGCGCACTCGCCGCTGTTCCAGACCATCGTGTCCTACCACTCGGACGCGCAGCCGACCATCGAGCTGCCCGGTCTGTCGGTGACCCCGGGCGCGGTCGACGTCGAGTTCGCCAAGTTCGACCTGGCGTTCGAGTTCTCCGAGCGGATCGACGAGTCCGGCGCCCCGGCCGGCATCGGCGGCTACCTCGGGTACGCCACCGACATTCTCGACGCCGACACCGTCGCCTCGATGCAGCGTCGTCTGCTCGCCGTGCTCCGCGGCTTCGTGACCGCCGACACGGCCGGGACCGGGACCGGGACCGCCGAGACCGCCACGGCGATCGGTGATCTGGAGATCCTCGACCCCGCGGAGACCGCGGAGCTGTACCCGTTCCGCGCGCCCGCCGCCGCGGATCCGGCCGTGGCGACCACCACCCTGGTCGACCTGATGGACGAGGCCGTCCGGCGCAATCCCGACGGGGTCGCCGTGGTGACGTCGACCGCCGACGGCGTCGTGCAGGAGGTCACCTACGCCGAGCTCGACGCACGCTCGAGCCGCCTCGCCCGCGCTCTGATCGCGCGCGGCGTCGGGCCGGAGGTGCGGGTGGCCGTGGCCATCCGGCGGTCCTACGAGTCCCTGCTGGCCGAGTGGGCGGTGACCCGTGCCGGCGGCGCGTTCGTGCCCGTCGACCCGAACCACCCCGCGGACCGCATCGAGCACATGCTCACCGATTCCGAATCCCACCTCGGTCTGACGACCGCGGATCGTCTGGCCGATCTGCCGACCGTCGACGGCGTCGACTGGGTGGTGCTCGGCACGGGTTCGACCGGGGGACAGGACGATCCGGCCGACGTCGTCGCCGCGTCGACCGCCCCGCTGACCGACGCCGACCGACTCGGACCCGTCCGCATGGACGCGGCCGCGTACGTCATCTACACCTCCGGCACCACCGGTCTGCCCAAGGGCGTCGTGGTGACCCACACCGGTCTGGCGAACCTCGCGGTGTTCCAGCGCGAGCGCTTCGAGGTCACGTCGGCCTCGCGCGTGCTGCACTTCGCGTCGCCGAGCTTCGACGCCTCGATCCTGGAGCTGCTGCTCATGCTCGGCGCGGGCGCGACGATGGCGATCGCGCCGTCGGACGTCTACGGCGGAGAAGAGCTGCGGGAGTTCCTGATCCGGCACCGGGTGACGCACTCGTTCCTCACCCCGACCGTCCTGTCGTCCCTCGACCCGACGGGTCTGGACGAGTTCCAGTGGGTGATCGCCGGCGGCGAGGCCGTCTCGCGCGACGTCGTGGCCACCTGGGCGCCCGGTCGACACCTCGTCAACGGCTACGGCCCCACCGAGACCACGGTCATCGCCAACACCGCCGCGCTGACCCCCGATCGGCCCGTCGTCATCGGGCGCACCATCGACGGCGTCTCGGCGCTCGTGCTCGACCAGCGACTGCGACCCGTCCCGGTCGGTGTCGCAGGTGAGCTCTACCTGATCGGCCCCGGCGTGACCCGCGGCTACCACGCCCGACGCGGTCTCACGGCGTCGCGCTACGTCGCCGACCCGTCGTCGTCGACCGGCTCGCGGATGTACCGCACCGGCGACGTGGTGCGGTGGGTCCAGGGTCCGGAGGGACTGCAGGCCGCCTACGTCGGCCGCTCGGACACCCAGGTCAAGGTGCGCGGTTTCCGCATCGAACTCGGTGAGATCGACGCCGTCCTCACCGCGCACGACGACGTGGCGTTCGCCGTCACCGTCGGGCGCACCGCGCCGTCGGGTGACACCGTGCTGGTCGCGTACGTCACCGCCGCACCCGGCGCGACGCCCGATCCGCACGGCCTCGCCGCGCACGCCGCGTCCTTCCTGACGTCGTACATGGTCCCGTCGTCGATCATGGTGATCGACGAGGTGCCGCTGACGCCGGTGGGCAAGCTCGACACCCGCGCGCTGCCCGAGCCGGAGTACTTCGAGCACGCGGCGGAGGGGCGTCTGCCCGCCACCGCGATCGAGCACACCGTCGCGGAGGTCTTCGCCGAGATCCTCGGCGTGGATCACGTCGGGGCCGACGACTCCTTCTTCGAGATCGGCGGCAACTCCCTGGGGGCGACGCGCGTGATCGCGCGCCTCAACTCCGCCGTCGGGGCCCGACTGGGTGTGCGCGAGATCTTCGAGAATCCCACCGTCGCCGGGCTGGCCCGCCGACTCGGCGACGCGGCCGGCAGCGGTGGGCGACCGCCGCTCGTGGCCCGGCCGCGGCCGGATCGCGTGCCGCTCTCGCTGGCGCAGCAGCGCATGTGGTTCGTCAACCGGCTCGACCCCGAGTCCGCGGTCTACAACATCCCGCTCGGCCTGCGCCTCACCGGCGACCTCGACGTCGACGCGTTGCGCGCGGCGCTGACCGACGTGCTGGCCCGCCACGAGTCCCTGCGGACGCGCTTCCCCGACTCGGTGGACGGCCCGTCGCAGGTGGTGCTCGACGTCGACGAGGTGGCGGCACACGTCGACCTCGACGCCGAGATCGTCTCGGACGACCAGGATCTGCACGGGCGCATCGTCGCCGCGGCGAGCGCCGGGTTCGACGTGACGGCCGCACCGCCGGTGCGGGTGCACCTGTTCCGGATCGGGGACGCGGCCGAGCACGTGCTCCTGCTGGTCGTCCATCACATCAGCGCGGACGGGTCGTCGATGGCCCCGCTCGCTGCGGATCTGGTGCGCGCGTACGCCGCTCGGGTGTCGGGCGCCGAGCCGGACTGGTCGCCGTTGCCCGTGCAGTACGCCGACTTCGCGCTGTGGCAGCGCGCGGTCCTCGGTGTCGAGGAGGACCCCGAGTCCCCCGCCGCCGATCAGGCGCGCTACTGGCGCGAGAACCTGGCGGGTCTGCCGGACCTGCTGGAGTTCCCGCTCGACCGGCCGCGCCCGTCGGTGCGGTCCATCGAGGGCGGCGCCGTCGAGACGACGATTCCCGCCGAGATCCAGTCCGCGCTCACCGATCTCGCGCGCGAGACCGACACGACGCTGTTCATGGTGATGCACGCGGCCTTCGCCGTGCTGCTGTCCCGGCTGTCCGGGACCGACGACGTCGCCGTGGCGACGCCCACCGCCGGACGCGGCGAGGAAGCGCTCGACGGACTCGTCGGCATGTTCGTCAACACGCTCGCGCTGCGGACCCGGGTGGATTCCGACGCGGAGTTCGAGCGCGTGCTCGCCGCGACCAAGGAGACCGATCTCGGGGCGTTCTCGCACGCGGACCTGCCGTTCGAGCGGGTGGTGGAGCTGCTCGCGCCGACACGGTCGAAGTCCTTCTCGCCGTTGGTGCAGGTGCTGCTGACGTTCCAGAACGTCGAGTACCCGTCGGTCGAACTGCCCGCGCTGACGGTGCAGGCGGTCGACGGCGGTCTGCGCGACGCGAAGTACGACCTGGGCCTGGCGCTGCACGAGGAGTTCGGCGACGACGGCGCTCCCGCCGGCATCACCGCCCACTTCACCTACGCCACCGACATCCTCGACCACGACTCGATCGAGACGTTCGCGGAGCGGTTCCTGGCGGTCCTGCGCGCCGTCATTGCCGACCGTCGCGTGGTCGTCGGCGACATCGACATCCTCACCGACGCCGAGCGCGGCACGGTGGCGGTCGCGGCGCCGGCCGCTCCGGCGCTGGGGTCGGCCCTGGCCGAGCTGGAGGGGCTCTCGCTCGCGGAGCTGCTGGAGCGGGCCGCGCGGGTCAACCCCGACGGCGTCGCGATCTCGCACAACGGGTCCGACGTCACCTACGGTGCGCTGCAGCAGAAGTCGGCCGAACTGGCCGTGACCCTCGCCGCTGTCGGCGTGGGTCCGGAGGCGGCGGTGACCGTCGCGCTGTCGACCCTGCTGCCCGGAATCCTCGACGGGGCGGCGGCGGAGGGCTTCGCCGACCGCTTCTCGACCATGCTGGCGTCGGCGATCGCGGAGTCCTCGGCCGCCGGTGAGGGGGCGGCCTCCGACGCCACCCTCGCCTCGATGTTCGTCGACCGGCTCACCACGTCGCCCGACGCGCCCGCGCTGACGGTCGAGGGGACGACTCTGTCCTACGCCGAGTTCGGCGCGCGGGTGTTCGCCCTCGCCCGCGAGCTCGTCGGCCGCGGCGTCGGGCCGGACGTCCATGTGGCGCTGGCCCTCCCGCGCTCCGTCGAGTTGCTCGTCGGCATGTACGCGGTGGTCGCCGCGGGCGGTGCCTACGTGCCGCTCGACCTCGAGCACCCGGCGGACCGCATCGCCTACGTCGTGGGCAGTGCCCGTCCGGCGCTGGTACTGACCACCGCCGGCAGCGGATTCTCGCTGCCCGACGAGGTCTCGGACGTCCCGCTGCTGGACCTCACCACGCTCGACGTCTCGGCCCGCGACACCGCCCCGCTCACCGACGCCGACCGTCGCGCACCGCTGCGACCGGACCACACCGCCTACGTCATCTACACCTCCGGCTCCACCGGTCGCCCCAAGGGTGTCGCGGTGTCGCACCGCTCGATCGTCAACCGCCTCGTGTGGATGCAGGACGAGTACCGGCTCAGCGAGTCGGACGTGGTGCTGCAGAAGACCCCCGCCACGTTCGACGTGTCGGTGTGGGAGTTCTTCTGGGCCCTGCAGATCGGTGCCCGCCTGGTGGTCGCCGAGCCGGGCGGTCACCGCGATCCGGCGTACCTCACGCGGCTGATCGCCGCGGAGGGCGTGACCACCCTGCACTTCGTGCCGTCGATGCTGTCGGTGTTCGTCGCCGCCGCCGACCCGGAGTCCCTGCGGACCCTCCGCCTGGTCTTCGCCAGCGGCGAGGCGCTCCCGCCCGCCACCGCGGCCCGGCTCGCCGGACTGACCGACGCGGGGCTGCACAATCTGTACGGCCCCACCGAGGCCGCCGTCGACGTCACGTACCACCGGTACGTCCCGACCGACGTGGACAGCGTGCCCATCGGTCGACCCGTGGCGAACACCGATGTGCGCGTGCTGGATCAGCGGCTGCGGCCCGTTCCGCCGAACGTCGCCGGTGAGCTGTACCTGACCGGTGTCCAGCTGGCGCGGTGCTACGTCGGACGCCCCGACCTGACCGCCGACCGCTTCGTCGCCGACCCGCAGGACGCCGGCGCGCGGATGTACCGCACCGGCGACCTCGTCCGTCGCCGCCCCGACGGGGAACTGGACTACCTCGGGCGCACCGACTTCCAGGTGAAGCTGCGCGGTCTGCGCATCGAGCTGCCCGAGATCGAGACCGCGCTGACCGATCTGGACGGGGTGTCCGAGTCGGTCGCGCTGGTGATCGACGCCGCGGGCGATCAGCACCTGGTCGCGTACGTCGTGCCCGCTGCGGGCGCGGCGCTCGACCCCGCCGAATTGACGGCCGCACTCGCGGACCGGTTGCCCGAGTACATGGTTCCGGACGTCGTCCTGCTCCTGGACGCCCTGCCGGTGACCGCCAACGGCAAGCTCGACCGTCGGGCCCTGCCGCAGCCGGAGTTCGGCGTGTCGACGGCCGAGTACGTCGAGCCGCGTACCGAGACCGAGCGCGCGGTCGCCACGGTCTTCGCCGAGGTGACCGGAGCCGAGCGCGTCGGCGCGCTGGACTCGTTCTTCGAGATCGGCGGCACCTCGCTCGGCGCCACCCGCGTCGCGGCGCGCGTGTCGGCGTCCCTCGGCGTCGCGCTGACCGTGCGGGAGGTCTTCGATCACCCGACCGTGGCCGAGGTGGCCGAGTTGATCGGCGGCCGCGACCACACCGGCGCCCGCCCGGTCCTCGAACCGCAGGACCGCGGGGAGACGATCCCGCTGTCGCTCGCGCAGCAGAGGATGTGGTTCATCAACCGCTTCGACCCCGAGTCGCCCGCGTACAACCTCCCGCTCGCCGTGCGCGTGACCGGAGCGCTCGACGTCGCCGCCATGCGGGCGGCGCTGCGCGACGTGCTCGACCGACACGAGTCGTTGCGCACCGTGTTCCCCGATGCCGGTGACGGGCCCCACCAGGTGATCCGCCCGACCGACGAGGTCGCTCCCGAGCTCGCAGTGGAGACGGTGGCCGACGAGAGCGCCTTGATCGCTCGCATGCGGGAGATGGCGCTCACCGGATTCGACGTCACCGAGTCGGTGCCGCTGCGGGTCGCGCTCTTCGCCCTGGCGGGCAACGGGGACAGCAACCGGGACAGCGAGAACGGCGAGAACGGCGAGAACGGCGAGCACGTCCTCATGCTCGTCGCGCACCACATCAGCGCGGACGGTGCGTCGATGACGCCGCTGTTCACGGACGTCTTCACCGCCTACCTCGCTCGCGTCGAGGGGCAGGCGCCGCAGTGGACCCCGCTGGCCGTGCAGTACGCGGACTTCGCGATCTGGCAGCGCCGGGTTCTCGGTGACGAGTCCGATCCGGCCTCGGTGGCGGCGCAGCAGATCGACCACTGGCGCCGCGCGCTCGACGGCCTGCCCGAGGCGATCGACCTGCCCACGGACCGCCCGCGGCCGGCGGTGCAGTCGTTGCGCGGAGCCACGCACGGGTTCACCGTCGACGCCGACACGCACGCGGCGTTGGCGGACATCGCTCGCGCACACGACGTCTCGCTGTTCATGGTGGTCCACGCGGCCCTGTCCGTGCTGCTCGAACGCCTCTCCGGCAGCGACGACGTCGCCGTCGGCACGCCGGTCGCCGGTCGCGGCGACGCGGAGCTCGACCCGCTCGTGGGCATGTTCGTCAACACCCTGGTGCTGCGGGCGCACGTCGACGCGGACATCCGATTCGTCGATCTGCTGGCGCAGGTGCGCGAGACGGATCTGTCGGCCTTCGGCAACGCGGACATCCCGTTCGAGCGGCTGGTCGAGGTGCTGAAGGTGCCGCGGTCGACCGCGCACCAGCCGCTGTTCCAGGTGGCGCTGGCGTTCAACAACACCGAGCGTCCCGACTTCGCGCTGCCCGGCCTGGGCATCGCGCCGATCGAGACGTCGCTCGAGGCGGCCAAGTTCGATCTGCAGCTCTCCCTCGGGGAGAACGTCGACGCCGACGGTCGCCCCGCCGGTCTCGAGGCGTCGTTCGACTACGCCACCGACCTGTTCGACGAGCGCACGGTGGCCTCGTTCGCCGACCGGTTCCGGCGGATCCTCACGACGGTGACGGCCGATCCCACTGCGGTGGTGGGCGACATCGAGATCCTCGATGCCGACGAGCGCCGCACCCTGGCGCCGGTGCGCGGCGCGGAGGGTGTGCCCACTCGCACGCTGGCGGAGCTGTTGACCGCCGGCGCCGCGATCGATCCGTCGGCGGACGCGGTGACCTTCCGCGGGACGACGCTGACCTACCGCGAACTCGACGACACGTCGACCGTGTTGGCGCGCAGGCTGATCGAGTCCGGTGTCGGGCCGGAGACGTTCGTCGCGCTGGTCGCGACCCGCTCGCTGGAGTCCATCCTGGGCATCTGGGCGGTGGCCAAGACCGGCGCTGCCTATCTGCCGGTGAACCCCGAGTACCCCGCCGAGCGCATCGAGGAGATGCTGCGCGATTCGGGCGCGGTGCTCGCCCTCACCACGCCCGAGCACGCCGGGGTGGTTCCGTCCGACGTCGCGACGGTGGACCTCACCGCCGCGCTCACGGCAATCGGGGACGGCGCCACGGGAGCGAACACGGCCCCCGTCACGGACACCGACCGCACGGCCGTACTGCGGCACGAGCATCCGGCCTACCTGATCTACACGTCCGGGTCGACGGGCAAGCCGAAGGGCGTCGTCGTCACGCACGGCGGTCTGGCCAACCTCGCGACCGACGTCCGAGAGCACTACGACGTCTCGACGGACTCGCGGTTCCTGCACGTGGCGTCGCCGAGCTTCGACACCTCCGTCGGTGAGTTGCTCGCCTGTTTCACGGCCGGCGCGACGCTCGTGGTGGCCCCGAACGACGTCTTCGGCGGCGACGAGCTGGCGGCCCTGATCGCGCGGGAGTCGGTGACCAACGTGGTCATGACCCCGACGGCGCTGATGACGGTCGACCCGACCGGACTGGACACCGTGCGGTCGGTGGTCGTGGGCGGCGACGTGTGCCCGCCCGAGCTGGCCACCCGATGGTCCGGGAAACTCCGGAACGCGTACGGCCCCACCGAGACCACGGTGATCGTCACCATCACCCCGGCCCTCGCACACGGTGACACCGTCACCATCGGATCGCCGCTCCGCGGAGTGTCGGCGCTGATCCTCGACGCCCGGCTCCGGCCGGTGCCCCGGGGCGTGCGCGGCGATCTCTACCTCACCGGTCCGGGGCTGGCTCGTGGGTACCACGAGCGTCCCGGCGTCACCGCGGAGCGCTTCGTCGCCAACCCGTACGGCGAACCCGGCTCGCGGATGTACCGCACCGGCGACGTGGTGCGGTGGAGCGGCCGCCACGACGTGCCCGCCGACTCGGTGGAGTACGTGGGCCGCAGCGACTTCCAGGTGAAGGTGCGCGGCTTCCGCGTGGAGCTCGGTGAGATCGACGCGGTGCTCTCCGCGGACGACCGCGTCGAGTTCGCCGTCACCGTCGGCGCTCCCGGCCCCGACGGCGACACCGCCCTGGCCGCCTACGTGCTGCCCGCGCCCGGTGCCGTGATCGAGCCCGAGGACATGACGGCCGTGGTGGCCGACCACCTCCCGGCGCACATGGTTCCGTCCGCGGTGATCGTGCTCGACGAGATCCCGCTGACCCCGATCGGCAAGCTGGATCGGCGCGCGCTGCCGGAGCCCGAGTTCGTCACCACCCGGACCGAATACCGCGCTCCCACCACCGATCTGGAGCGTGCGCTGGCGGGTGTCTTCGAGGACGTCCTCGGCCTCGACCGGGTGAGCGTCGACGAGAGCTTCTTCGAGCTCGGCGGCAACTCGCTGTCCGCGACGCGCGTCGTCTCCCGAGCGGGCGCCGTCGTCGGCTCGCGGGTCGGGGTCCGCGAACTCTTCGAGGCTCCCTCCGTCGCCGAGATGGCTGCCGCTCTCGCGGACCGCGCCGCCGACACCACGGCCCGCCCGGTGCTCGGCCGGGTGCCGCGCGGCGAGCGCATCCCGTTGTCGCTGGCGCAGTCCCGCATGTGGTTCCTCAACCGTTTCGATCCGGACAGTGCGGCGTACAACATTCCGCTCGCGGTGAAGATGGTCGGCGCCTTGGACGTCGACGTCCTCACCACCGCGGTGGCCGATGTGCTCGAGCGGCACGAGTCGCTGCGCACGGTCTACCCGGACACCGCCGACGGTCCCGTGCAGGTGATCCTGCCCGCGGCCGACGTCGCTCCGGACCTGACGCCGATCGACGTCACCGAGGACGCACTGCCCGGCCACCTGTACGAGCTGGCGACCGGCGGCTTCGACGTCACGGCCGCGGTGCCGGTGCGCGTGCGTCTCTACCGCACCGCCGCCGACACCTACGTGCTGGCTCTCGTCGTGCACCACGTCTCCGCCGACGGCGAGTCGATGGCACCGTTCGTCCGCGACGTCGCCACGGCCTACGTGGCGCGCGCCGCCGGGCAGGCCCCGCAGTTCGCTCCGCTGGCCGTGCAGTACGCCGACTACGCCGTCTGGCAGCGTCAGGTGCTCGGCGACGAGAACGACCCGTCGTCGGTCCTCAACGCGCAGGTGTCCTTCTGGCGCCGCGCGCTGGCGAACGCGCCGGATCAGCTCGAGCTGCCGACGGATCGCCCGCGCCCGCCGGTGCAGTCGCTGCGCGGCAAGCGCGTCGAGTTCGCGCTGTCCGCCGACGCGCATCGTGGCCTCGAGGCCGTCGCGCGCAACCACGGCGCCAGCACCTTCATGGCCGCGCACGCTGCCTTCGCGGTGCTGCTGGCGCGGCTGTCCGGGACCACCGACATCGCCGTGGGCACCCCGATCGCCGGTCGCGGCGAGGAAGCGCTCGAGGGCGTCGTCGGCATGTTCGTCAACACCCTCGCCCTGCGGACGCAGGTCGACCTCGGCGCGTCGTTCGGCGACGTCCTCGACTCGGTGAAGGACACCGACCTCGCGGCGTTCTCGCACGCCGACGTGCCGTTCGAGCGCCTCGTCGAGGTGCTCAACCCCGTGCGCTCCACGGCGCGTCACCCGTTCTTCCAGGTGGGCCTGTCCTTCCAGAACATCGAGCGCGGTGAGCTGGTGCTGCCGGATCTGCGTATCGAGGCGCTCGACGTCGAGGGCGACAACGCCCAGTTCGACCTGCACCTGATCCTGTCGGACTTCTACGACGACGGCGTCGCGGCCGGCATGTCGGCGATCTTCACCTACGCCTTGGATCTGTTCGACGAGTCGACGGTGCGCGACGTCGCCGACCGCTTCGTGCGGCTGGTGGACGCGATCGTCGCCGATCCCGATGCGCTGGTGGGCGACCTCCCGATGCTCTCGGCCGACGAGACGCGCGCGGTGCTGCAGGAGCGCAACGCCACGGACGTCGACCTGCCGCCCGCCACCTTGGCGAGCCTGTTCGACGACGCCGTCGCGGCGCATCCCGAGCAGACCGCGATCGTGTTCGAGGACACCGAGCTGACCTACGCCGAGTTCGCCGCGCGAGTGCACTCGGTGGCGACGCGGCTGATCGAGGACGGCCTCGGTACCGAGGACGTCGTGGGTCTGGCGTTCGAGCGGTCCGTGGAACTGCTGGTCGGCATGTACGCGGTCGCGGTCGCGGGAGCGGTCTATCTTCCGATCGATCCGGACCACCCCGCCGAGCGCACCGCGTACGTGCTCGAGACGGCGCGGCCCGCCGTCGTGCTGACGTCCTCCGCCCGCCCGGTGGACCTGCCCGCGGACGTGCGGACGCTCGACGTGGACACCGTTCCCGTGACGGACGCGCGCGTGACCGACGCGGTCCGCGTGCGCCCGCTGCGCAGCGACAACACCGCCTACCTGATCTTCACCTCCGGCTCGACGGGCCGACCCAAGGGTGTGGCGATCTCGCACGGCGCCATCGCGAACCAGTTGCGCTGGAAGCAGTTCGAGTACCCGCTGACCACCGACGACGCCGTGCTGCAGCGCACGCCGGCGACCTTCGACCTGTCGGTGTGGGAGTTCTGGTGGGCGCCGACCGTCGGCGCGACGCTCGTCGTCGCCAAGCCCGAGGGGCATCGCGACCCGGTGTACCTCGCGAACCTCGTGCACGACCGACGCATCACGACGACGCACTTCGTGCCGTCGCTGCTCGCGTCGTTCCTCGCCGTGGCCGACCCCGCCCGGCTGACCTCGCTGCGCCGCATCCTCGCGATCGGCGAGGCGCTGACCCCGGACACCGTGCGGCGCGTGTTCGAGGTGTTCGGCGACGGGTCCGCTTCCGGTGCACCGCAGGTCGAGCTCCACAACCTCTACGGACCCACGGAGGCCGCCGTGTCGATCACGCACCATCCGGTGTCGCCGACCGAGCAGTCGGCGTACTCGTCCGTGCCGATCGGACGTCCCGAGTGGAACAGCCGCGTCTACGTGCTCGACGACCGTCTGCACCCGGTTCCGGTCGGAGTCACGGGTGAGCTCTATCTCGCGGGTGATCAGCTGGCCCGCGGGTACGTCGATCGCCCGGATCTCACCAGCGAGCGGTTCGTCGCGGATCCCTTCGCGGCGAGCCTCGGCGCACCGGGTACGCGGATGTACCGCACCGGCGACCTCGTCCGCTGGACCCGTGCCGCCGACGGGTCCGGTCGCTCCGAGCTGCTCTACGTGGGCCGCAGCGACTTCCAGGTGAAGGTGCGCGGTTTCCGCATCGAGCTCGAGGAGATCGAGCGGGCGCTGCTCGCGCACGACGACGTCGATTCCGCCGTCGTCGCGGTCCGCGGCGACCAGCGGACCGGCGACCAGCTGGTGGGCTACGTGGTGCCGCGCAGCGGTGCCGTCGTGGACACGGCGGCTCTGCTGGACTTCGTGGGTCGGCGCGTGCCGACGTACATGGTGCCCGCCACCGTCGTCGTCCTCGACGCGATGCCGCTCAACGTCAACGGCAAGCTGGACCGAAAGGCCCTGCCGGAGCCCGAGTTCGAGCTCGGCGGCGGCGAGTACCGCGCTCCGCGCACCCCCGTCGAGGACGTGGTGGCGTCGGTGTTCGCGGACGTCCTCGGCACCGACCGCGTCGGTCTGGACGACAGCTTCTTCGCGCTCGGGGGCAACTCTCTCAGCGCGACGCGCGTGGTCGCGCGCATCAACGAGGCCCTCGGTGTCGACCTCGGGGTGCGCGAGCTCTTCGAGGCGCCCACCGTCGGCGGTCTCGCGTCGCGCGCCGAGCACTCGGGCGGTTCGGGGACGGCCCGCCCGGCCCTGACGGCGCAGCATCGTCCGGCGCGAATCCCGTTGTCCACGGCGCAGTCCCGGATGTGGTTCGTCAACCAGTTCGACACCGCGTCGGCCGCGTACAACATCCCGATGGTCATCCGGCTCACCGGCACGCTCGACGTCGACGCCCTCCGCGCCGCCGTCGAGGACGTGATCGACCGGCACGAGTCGCTGCGGACCTACTACCCCGACGACGGGCACGGCCCGGTGCAGCGGATCCTCACCACCGAGGGGCTCGCCGAGCAGGGCGTGCTGACCGACGTCGAGGTCGAGCACCTGCCCGACCACGAGGCGATCGTCGCGCGGGTGACCGAGCTGGTCACCGGCGGATTCGACGTCGCCCAGCGTGTGCCCGTGCGGGCCGGGCTGCTCAGCGCCGGACCCGAGGACCACGTGCTGGTCCTCGTGGTCCACCACGTCTCCGCGGACGGCGCGTCCATGGCGCCGCTGGCCCGAGACATCATGCTGGCCTACGGATCCCGCGTAAGCGGGAGCGAGCCGGGCTGGACACCGATGGCCGTCCAGTACGCCGACTACGCCCTGTGGCAGCGCGAACTGCTCGGCGACGAGTCCGACCCCGAGTCGCTCGCCGCGCGTCAGCTCGAGTTCTGGACGCGGGAACTCGACGGTCTGCCCGACGCCCTCGACCTGCCCACCGATCGCCCGCGGCCGGCGACGCAGTCGATGCGCGGCGCCGACCACACCTTCACCATCCCCGCGGAACTGCAAGCGGCACTGGACGATCTGGCGCGTCGGAACAACGCGTCGCTGTTCATGGTGGTGCACGCAGTCCTCGCGGTGTTGCTCGCGCGCTCGTCGACCACCGACGACATCGCCGTCGGCACCGCCATCGCCGGTCGCCCGGACGAGAAGCTCGACGACGTCGTCGGCATGTTCGTCAACACCCTGGTGCTGCGGACGCAGATCGACCCGGCGGAGTCGTTCCGCGATCTGTTGGCGCGAGTCCGCAGCACGGACCTCGCGGCGTTCACCCACACCGACATCCCGTTCGAGCGACTGGTCGAGGTGATCGCCCCCGAGCGGTCCACGGCGCACTCGCCGCTGTTCCAGGTGGCCCTGGCGCTGCAGAACAACCAGCAGGCGCGGCTCGAGCTCCCCGGCCTCACCGTCGAGGGACTCGAGGGTGGAACCGGAACCTCGAAGTTCGACCTGCAGCTCTCCCTTGCCGAGAACGTGGGCGAGGACCGGTCGCCCGCCGGCATCGACGCCGTCATCACCTACGCCACGGACCTGTTCGACGCCGACACCGTCGCGCGGCTCGGGGACCGACTGGTGTGGTTGTTCGAGGCCGTCGTCGCCGACCCGACCGTCGCCGTGGGCGACATCGACCTGCTCGACGCGGACGAGCGTCGGCAGCTGCTGCCGGTCCGTGGTCCGGAGAACGCCGAGCCGCGCACCCTCGCCGCCCTGCTGGCCGACTCCGTGGCCGCGAACCCGGACGGCGTCGCCGTGATGCTGGGCGACGAGCGGGTCACCTACCGCGAACTCGACACGCGCGCAGCTCGTCTCGCCCGCGTGCTCGTCGACCGCGGCGTGACGGCGGAGACCGTGGTGGCCTCCGCGCTGCCGCGCTCCGTGCACTCGGTCGTGGCCTTCTGGGCCGTCGCCAAGGCCGGTGGCGCCGTGGTGCCCGTCGACCCGGGCTACCCGTCGGACCGCATCGAGTACATGGTCTCCGACTCCGGGGCGACCGTGGGCCTGACGCTCGCGTCGTCCGTCGGCACCCTGCCGGACTCGGCGCGCTGGATCGCGCTCGACGACCCCGACACCGTCGCCGAGATCGAGGCCGCCGATCCGCTCACCGCACCGGCTCGCCCGACGCGCCTCACCGACGCCGCGTACATGATCTACACGTCCGGCTCGACCGGACGGCCCAAGGGCGTGGTCGTCACGCACACCGGCCTGGCCAACGTCGTCGTCGAACAGCGCGAGCGCATGGGCCTCACCCCCGAGTCGCGGGTGCTGCACTTCGCCTCGCCGAGCTTCGACGCGTCGGTCTTCGAGATCCTCATGGCGGTCGCCGCGGCGTCGACCATGGTGATCGCCCCGACGTCGATCATCGGCGGCGAGGACCTGGTCCACCTGCTGCGCGGCGCGCACGTCACCCACGCCTTCGTCACCCCGGCCGCACTGACGACCGTCGACCCGTCCGGGCTCGACGAGCTCGCCGTCCTCGCCGTGGCCGGCGAGGCGTGCCCGCCGGAGGTCATGCGCCGCTGGGCGCCCGGCCGCCGGATGTTCAACCTGTACGGGCCCAGCGAGGCCACCATCTGGAGCACGTCGTCGGTCCCGATGTCGCCCGAGCGCCCGGTCACGATCGGTGGCCCGACGCGCGGCGTGGAACTCGCGGTGCTCGACGAGCGTCTGCAGCCCGTCCCGGTCGGCGTGCCCGGTGAGCTGTACGTCGCCGGTCCGTCCGTGGCGCGGGGATATCACGACCGCGAGTCGCTGACGTCGGAACGCTTCGTCGCGGCACCGTTCGGCGAGCCCGGGGCGCGGATGTACCGCACCGGTGACGTCGTGCGGTGGGTCGACTCCGGCGCCGACTCGTCCGCCGCCGACCTCGAGTACGTCGGGCGCAGCGACTTCCAGGTGAAGGTGCGCGGTTTCCGCATCGAGCTCGGCGAGATCGACTCCGTGCTCGGCCGCCACGACGACGTCGACTTCGCCGTCACCGTCGGGCACAAGCGGTCGCAGACCGGCCAGACCGTCCTGGTCTCCTACGTCCTGCCCGTGCGCGGCCGCACCGTCGACGTCTCGGCGCTGTCCGAGCACGTCGGGGCATCCCTGCCCGGCTACATGGTGCCGTCGTCGATCGTCGTGCTCGACCGGGTGCCGCTGACGCCCGCGGGCAAGCTCGACCGCCGCGCGTTGCCGGAACCGGTCTTCACCTCCGCCGCGGACACGTACCGCGCGCCGGCGACCCCGATGGAGGAGACCCTCGCCGCGCTGTTCGCCGAGGTGCTCGGCGTGGAGCGCGTGGGTGTGGACGACTCGTTCTTCGGCCTCGGCGGCGACAGCATCGTCTCGATCCAGCTGGTCACCCGGGCGAAGGCCGCCGGCGTCCTCTTCCGCGCCCGTGACGTCTTCGAGCGGCGGACGGTCGCGGCGCTCGCCGAGGTCGCGACCCTCGCCGCCGACGCCGTCGCCGGTGAGACGCTGGCCGAGATCGAGGGCGGCGGTGTCGGCACGATGCCGCTCACCCCGATCATGCGCTGGCTGGTCGACACCCGTCGTGAGTACGACCGGTTCTCCCAGGCCGTGTTCCTCACGCTGCCCGAGGGCGTGACGGCCGACCCGTTGCACCGCACCGTGGCGGCGGTCCTGGACCACCACGACCAGCTGCGCACCCGACTCGGCGTCGACACGCTCGAGGTCCTGCCGGCCGGGGCGATCGACCCCGCCGACGTGGTCACCCGAGTCGTCGCGGACGCCGAGCCGGGCAGCGACGAGTTCGTCGCCCTCGCCGAGGCGGAACTCGACCGCGCGGCCGCGCGGCTCTCGCCCGCCGACGGCCGGATGGTGCAGATCGTCTGGTTCGACCCCGCCGCCGGCGGCACCGGCCGACTGCTCGTCCTGATCCACCACCTGGTGGTCGACGGCGTCTCCTGGCGCGTCCTCGTGCCCGACTTCGCGACCGCCTGGGCGCAGGTCACGAGCGACCAGGAGCCGTCGCTCACCGCCGTCGGCACCTCGATGCGCACCTGGGCACACGCTCTGGTGGACGAGGCCGCGTCGGACTCCCGCGTCGCGGAACTGGCGCACTGGCGCTCGGTCCTCGCCGACGCCGGCCCCCGGCTGGGATCGCGGCCGGTGGATCCGGCCGTGGACACGGTGTCGACGACAGACCGGTTCGAGATCGAGCTGCCCGTCCCGGTCACCGAGGCACTCCTCGGTCCGCTGCCCGAGGCCTACGGCGGCGGTGTCAACGACGCGCTGCTGACCGCCCTCGCCCTGGCCGTCGGCGCCTGGCGCCGTGAGCGTGGGCAGGACGCGGGCGCACTCACCCTCGACCTCGAGGGCCATGGACGCGAGGAGGACGCGGTCGGTCGCGCCGCCGACCTCGGTCGCACGGTGGGCTGGTTCACCACGCTCTACCCCGTGCGACTGGACGTCACCGACGCCGATCTCGACGACGCACTGCGCGGCGGTCCCGCCGCCGGCACGGCCGTCAAGGCTGTCAAGGAACAGTTGCTCGCCGTGCCCGAGCGGGGCATCGGATACGGACTCCTCCGTCATCTGAACGCGGCGACGGCCGACGAGTTGGCGGCCCTGCCGTCACCCGAGATCGGGTTCAACTACCTCGGACGCGTCTCCGGGCCGGCCGGTGCGGACACCGAGCAGTACGCGGCGTTCGGGTGGCAGCCCGCCTCCGACGGCGGACAGCTCGGCGGCGCCCAGGACCCCGGCATGGTGGTCCCGGCCGTGCTGTCGATCAACGCCGCGACGTCCGACACCGCATCGGGTCCGGTGCTGACCGCGTCCTTCGCCCACGCCACCGGCGTGCTGTCCGACGCCGACGCGCGTCGTCTCGCCGACCTGTTCGTCGACGCGGCGACGGCGCTGGCCGACCACGCTCGTCGTCCCGACGCCGGCGGGCTCACGCCGTCCGACGTACCGCTGGTGTCCGTCACTCAGCCGGTGCTCGATCGGCTCGAGGACCGCTACCCGACCCTCTCCGACGTCTGGTCGCTCGCCCCGCTGCAGGAGGGCATGCTCTTCCACTCGGTTCTGGCCGGCGAGATCGGTGCCGACGGCGCGGGAACCGACGTCTACACCGCTCAGGTGGCACTGCGGCTGACCGGGTCGGTCGACATCGAGCGCATGCGTGCCGCGGCCGCGGCCCTGATCACGCGGCACCCGCACCTGCGGGCCGGCTTCGTCACCGACCCCGACGGGGCGATGGTGCAGGTGGTCGTGGACCTCGCGGACCCGGTGCGCGACATCGACTTCCGGACCGTCGATCTCACGGACGCCGACCCGGCGACGCGGGACGAGACCGTCGCGACGCTGCTGCACGAGCATCGCGTCGCCCGCTTCGATCTGGCCGCGCCGCCGCTGATGCGCTTCCTCATGATCGTCACCGGCCCGTCGTCGTACGTCTTCTCGGTGAGCAACCACCACATCCTGCTCGACGGCTGGTCGATGCCGCTGATGCTCAAGGACCTCATCGTGCTGTACGCCGCCCGTGGCGACGGCTCGGTGCTGCCGCGTGTGCGGCCGTACAAGGACTTCCTGTCCTGGCTGTCGGAGCGGGACTTCGCGGCGGCGACCACCGCCTGGACCCATGCGTTGGACGGGCTGGACGAGCCGACACTGCTCGCGCCGAACCCGCCCGCCGAGGGCGTGGACGTGGTCCCGGCCGAACTCGACGTCGCGCTGCCCGACGGCGTCTCCGACGCTCTCTCGGCCGTGGCACGCGAACGCGGCGTCACCATGAACACGATCGTGCAGGCGGCCTGGGGCATCCTGCTCGCCCGCACCGTGGCGTCCGAGGACGTCGTCTTCGGCGCGACCGTGTCCGGCCGCCCGCCGGAGATCAGCGGCATCGAGTCGATGCTCGGCCTGTTCATCACCACCATCCCGGTACGGGTGCGCCTCGACGAGGACGAGTCCGTCCACGCGCTGCTCGAGCGCATCCAGTCCGAGCAGGCCGACCTCATCGAGCACCACTTCCTGGGGCTGCCGCGCATCCAGCAGGCAGTGGGGACGGCGGGTCTGTTCGACACGCTGACGGTGTTCGAGTCGTACCCGATCGAGAGCGCCGGGATCGACGAGACCACCGACATCGACGGCATGCAGTTCGCCGGCGCCGACGTCGAGGACGCGTCGCACTACCCGCTCACCGTGCTCGCGCACACCGACACCGCGCTCCACGTGACGCTGAAGTACGTGCCCGCGATCCTGGGTGAGGCGCACGTGACCGCGATCGCCGCACGACTGGCTCGGATTCTCGAGGCCGTCGCGTCCCGCGGGTCGGCGTCCGTCGGCGAGATCGACGTCCTGTCGACCGACGAGCGTCGGGCCGTGCTCGAGACCTGGAACGACACGCGTCGGGACGTCCCGACGACGACCGTGGCCGACCTGCTGGCCGATCGTGTGAGGCAGTCGCCCGATTCCGTGGCGGTCGAGTTCGCCGGCGAGTCGCTGACGTACGCCGAGTTCGGCGCCCGCGTTGCCCGGGTGGCTCGCGGTCTCGTCGACCGCGGCGTCGGGCCCGACGACCGCGTCGGAATCTCGCTGCCGCGCTCGGTCGATCTGATGGTGGCGCTCGCCGCCGTCGCGACCGCCGGGGCGGCGTACGTGCCGATCGATCCGGACATCCCGGAGGCCCGCACCCGCGCGGTGCTCGACGCCTCGTCGCCGCGCTGCGTGATCGCCGCCGCCGGGACCGCAGGGATCGCCGGCGTCGACTACGTCGACGTCGCCACGCTGGCCGACGGTCGGTCCGAGGCGCCGGTGACCGACGCCGACCGACGCGGGGCCGTGCGGCCGGACTCCCTGGCGTACGTGCTGTTCACCTCCGGATCGACCGGTGTGCCGAAGGGCGTCGAGGTCACGCAGGGCGCGCTGGTCAACCAGCTGCTCTGGCTGATCGACGAGTTCGCGCTGGACGAGTCGGACGTGGTGCTGCAGAAGACGCCGTTCACCTTCGACGCGTCGGTGTGGGAGCTCTTCGCCCCGTCCGTCGTCGGTGCCCGCACCGTCGTCGCCGAGCCGGACGGTCACCGCGACCCCGCCTACATGGCGCGGATCGTGGCCGACCGCGGCGTCACCGTGGTGCAGTTCGTGCCGTCGGTGCTCTCGCTCTTCGTCGACGCCGCGGCCGAACTCGGACCGGACACCCTGCGCTCGCTGCGCACCGTGTTCTCCGGCGGTGAGGCACTGACGGTCGCGCTCACCGAGCGGGTCCGGCGTGTGACCGACGCGCGGGTGGTCAACCTGTACGGCCCCACCGAGGTGACCGTCGACGCGACCAGCTTCGACGCCGTCGGGGTCGACGGCAGCGTGGCGTCCGTCGCCGGGCCGGCCATGCCGATCGGACACCCGGCGTGGAACGTCGCCGCGCGGGTGCTCGACCACCGACTGCGTCCGGTCGCCCCGGGCGGGGCCGGCGAGCTCTACCTGGCCGGCGATCAGCTGGCCCGCGGGTACGCCTCGCGCGCCGACCTCACGTCGGAGCGGTTCGTCGCCGATCCGTTCGACGGCGCGGGCGAGCGTCTGTACCGCACCGGTGACCTGGTGCGGTGGACCGAGGACGGCGAACTCGAGTTCGTCGGCCGCGTCGACTTCCAGGTGAAGTTGCGTGGTCTGCGCGTCGAGCTCGAGGAGATCGAGTCCGTGCTCGCCGGTCACCCGGATGTCGCGCAGGCCGCCGTGGTGGTGCACGAGATCGGCGCGGCGAGCGTGCTCGCCGGATACGTGGTGCCGCGGGCCGGAGCCACCGTCGAGGCGCAGTCGGTGACCGACGCCGCGGCACGAGTGTTGCCCGGCTACATGGTTCCGGACGTCGTCACCGTTCTGGACTCGTTCCCGTCGACGGCGAGCGGCAAGACCGACCGCCGCGCGTTGCCGGTGCCCGAGCTGTCCTCCGGGACGTACCGTGCGCCGTCGACCCCGACGGAGATCACGGTGGCAGGGGTCGTCGCGGAGGTTCTCGGCATCGACCGTGTCGGTGCGGACGACTCGTTCTTCGAACTCGGCGGCGACTCCATCGTGTCGATGCAGCTGGTGGCACGGGCCCGCGCCGCGGGTGTCGCGTTCACCGCACGCGAGGTGTTCGAGCTGAGGACGGTCTCGGCCATCGCCGCGGCCGTCGATGCGCGCGGACCCGGCTCGTCGGCAACCGTGGCCGACGACGGTGTGGGCATCGCTCCGCTCTCTCCCGTCGCGGAGAAGATGGTCGAGCGCGGCGGCGACTGGTCCGGTTTCGTCATGCCGCTGATGCTCACGCTGCCCGAGGGAGTCACGGCCGACGCCCTGACCGAGGTGCTGTCCTCCGTGGTCGAGCGTCACGACGTGCTGCGGGCCCGAGTGGACGTCGCGGGGCACGCGCTGGTCGTGCCCCCGGCGGGGGAGTACGACCTGGCCTCGCGCATCCGTCGGATCCCGTTGGCGACCGGGTCCGAGCCGGGCACCGACGGGTATGCGGACGTCCTGAGGCGCGAGTTCGACGCCGCCATGGCGCGCCTCGACCCCGAACGCGGCGACATGCTCGAACTGCTGTGGTTCGCCCCGGAGGACGACTCCACCGCCGGTCGCCTGCTGATCCTCCCGCACCACCTCGTGATCGACTCGGTCTCGTGGCGCATCCTCGTCACGGATCTCGTGACCGCGGGTGTGGCCGTGTCGGCGGGACAGCAGCCGGTCCTCGCGCCCGTCGACACCTCGTGGCGGACCTGGAGCACCGCACTGGTGCGTCGAGCCGCCGAGCGACGCGGAGAGCTGGACTACTGGCGTTCCGTACTCGCTGCCGACGACCCGACGCTGGGGCGTCGTCGTCTCGACCCGACCGTCGACACCGCCGATCGGCTGACTCGCACCACCGTCGTCGTTCCGGACGAGGTGTCGGAGGCTCTGCTCGCACCGCGCGGAGCCGAGTCGGCCACGACGGCCGAGGTGCTGGTCGCGGCCCTGTCCGTCGCGGTGGCGGCATGGCGGGCCGAGCGGGGCGAGACAGCGGCGGCGCCGCTGCTCACGCTGGAGGGCCACGGGCGCGAGGAGGCCGTGGTCCCGGGGTCCGACCTGGCTCGCACGGTCGGCTGGTTCACCACGATGTACCCGGCTCGGGTGGACTTGTCCGGCCTCGACCCGGCTGCGGTCGTCGACGGTCGAGCGGCCGGGGGCGACGACGTGGTGGCGCGGACGCGAACGAGCTTCGCCGACGTGCCCGATCACGGCATCGGCTACGGCATGCTGCGGTACCTCGACGACGAGTCCGGGGCCACGCTGCGTGAGTTCGCGGAACCGCAGATCGTGTTCAACTACATCGGACGCGTGGCCGAGACGGGCGTGCCCGAGGAGTTGCGCGGATCGGCGTGGTTGCCGGACTTCGACACCCCGGACCTGACCGACGTGGCGCGCAACTGTATGCCGGCTCAGGCCGAGCTGGACATCCAGTCCATGGCGGAGACGGACGAGGCGGGCTCCCGCATCAAGGCGTTCCTGTCGTTCCCGCCGGACGTGCTCAAGGAGGACGAGGTGAACGCGTTGACGCAGAAGTGGTTGGCCGCGTTGGCCGTCCTCGCCGGCCGCCGGACGTAGAAGCGCACGACCAGCACCCCGAACCGCACTGCGGTTCGGGGTGCTCGTGCATGGGGGTCGGGCCCCGGCGGTCAGGGGCTGCCGGGTTCTCGGGGGTCGGGGTCGGGGTCGTGGAGGAGGTCGCCGGGGTGGAAGTGGTGGTTGACGCGGCCTTCTCTGGTGGGGTCGGCGAGGGCGGGTGGGTGCCAGAGGGTGCGGCCGGCCCAGCGGTGGCCGGGTGGGGCGATGGTGGTGGCCCAGCCGAGGGGTCCGGTGTGGATCTGGCGGTGGTGGCGGTCGCAGGCGTAGGTGAGGTACTCGATGTCGGTGGTGCCGCCGTGGGCCCAGTCGGTGACGTGGTGGACCTGGGTGCGGGTGGCGGGGGCGGTGCAGCCGGGGAAGGTGCAGCCGTGGTCGGTGGCGAACAGCGCGAGGCGTTGGTCTGTGCTGGCGGTGCGGCGGCTGCGGCCGAGGTGCAGGGGCCGATCGTTCAGGTCGGTGATGCACAGCCAGGTGTCGAGGTCGTCGGGGTGGTTGCCGGCGAGGGTGAGCAGGTCCGCGATGGGGAGGGCGGTGCCGCCGGCGGTGAGGGCGAGTCCGGCGCGGGCGGCGAGGTCGGCGACGGTGGTGGTGAGGATCAGGGAGATGGGCAGTCCGCGGTGGGTGGTGCCGAGGTCGCGGCGGGCGAGGGTGCGGGTGATGGCGGTGAAGACGGCGTCGTAGTCGCGTTGGGCGGCGGTGCGGGGATCACGCACCCGCTCCGCCGCCGCCGCAACAGTCTCGGCCTCAGCGCCGATCTCCCCGTCGCCGATCTCCCCGTCGCCGGTCTTCCCGTCGCCGGTCTTCCCGCCGCCGGTCGTCCTGTCGCCGGTCTTCCCGTCGCCGGACTTCCCGTCGCCGGTCTTCCCGTTGCCGGCGGCGTCAGCGCGAGTGCCGTCGCCGTTGCCGTTCTCCCCGTCGCCGCTGTCACCCACCTCGTTCTCGCTGTCACCGGCTCTGTCGCCGTTGCTGTCGAGGGTGACGCCGGGTTTGCCGAGGGTGTCGCGGACGAGTTCGAGGGTGGCGGCCCCCTCGGCGTCGCAGACGATGACGGCGGTGTACATACCGTGCCGGTCGGGGCCGGAGATGCGGAAGGAGCGGCGTCGGCGACGGTCGGCGGGGTCGGTGAGGGCGCCGTCGGCGTCGATCCATCCGGCGAGGCGGGTGGCGGCCCGGCGGAGGGTGGCGGGGGTGATCTGCCGGGCGAGGTCGGCCAGTTGCTCCTCGGCGCGGGCGCGGGTCTGCGCGTCGACGGCGGGGGAGAGCTCACGGAGGACGGTGTCGATGACGCTGGCGTGGGCGAGGGAGATGTCTCCGTCGCGGAGGGCGGCGGCGGTGCCGGGCATGCGGGCGGGAAGCGGGTCGCCGGTGAGGGTGGTCTGCTCGGTGAGCAGCATCGAGCGGCGCAGGCGGGTGCGGGCGTCGGAGAGGTCGATGTGCAGGAGGCCGGAGAGGGCGTCGGCGCAGGTGAGGCCGGTGTCGGTGAACGCTCCGGCCTGGACGGCGCGGTGCAGCCAGGTCTGGCCGAGGCCGGTGAGGACGCGGGTGGCGCGTTCGGAGTCGATGATGAGGGCGAGGAGGTCCTCGAGTCCGGTGGTGCGGGTGTCGAGGGCGGCGAGGTCGGCGATCGCCGCGTTCAGCGCGGCCCGCGCGGCCGTGACCGGTGAGACCGGTGCATCCACCGGTGTTGCTGCTGTGTGTGCGGGTCCGTTCCCGCCGCCCCCCGACGACATGACCCCACTGTAGATCGACCCACCGACAGAAATCGATCATACGTTCGAACCGCCGACACGCACGCAAGGCGGGCAGACGCCCGCGGTCAGGACGTCGCGGCCGAGCCGTTCGGGAGAGCTCGGCCGGATCGGTCCGACTGCAGCGGGGACACGCGGTCGCCCGACACGAGCAAGCGATGCAGTGTCCACCGCTTCGCGGTCGGGTCCCACGCTCCGTAGACGAACCAGAGCAGCACCGACCACACCGCGACCAGGGGCATGATCCGCCGTAGTCGCCGCGCCTGTTCCGGGTCGCCGGCGACCTCGTGAGTCCGGACGTTGGCCCAGTAGTACTTCATCGACTGCCACGGCGGCGACCCGATCCGGCGGGGGGAAATGTCCGTCATCATCGAGCTCGCGAGGATCAGTTGATAACCGTTCTTGCGGATCCACACGCCGAGCTCGCCGTCCTCGTGGATGTCGGTTCGCCCGCTGAGGCTGCCCCGTGCGGCTTCCCACGCCACACGTCGGATCATCGTGTTGTTGCCGCTGATGATCGTCGACGACACCGGAATGCGGTACTTCTCGAAGATCTTGCGTTCGGCCCGTCGCTGCAGTGGTGCGTCGTAGAAGACGGCCGGCCCGGTGACGCTGCCCATCTTCTCGTCGACGTCGGACTCGAGAAGGTCCAACCCGGCCGCACACCACTCGGGACGCAGGCGCGTATCGGCGTCGATGCGGGCGATGACGTCGGTGTCCACCGCGTCGAACCCGGTCGTACGGGCGTGGAGGACACCTCGTCGGGATTCCGTCATCAGCTCGATCCGGGGCGATCGTGCACGGTAGTCGCGCACGATGTCCGCGGTGCGGTCCGTCGAGGAGTTGTCGACGACGATGATGCGCTCGAAGGGGCGCGTCTGCGCCAATGCGTGGTCGAGACAGATTCCGATGGTCGCCTCCTCGTTGTACGCAGGGATCACGAGGGTGGCTGCGAGGCGGCGAGTGGATCGGGTCATGACTGTGAACAATACCAACCTGGCGGCTTCGTTCGGTGCGAGCCGCGAGGCGTGGGGGCGGACGGGACCGGTCAGCGTGCGGCGTCGTAGGGCAGCACGCGCTGGGGGTGCTTGGTTAACAGCTGCTTCAGCGAGTAGTGGCCGGTCACCGGGTTGTACGCGCGCGACGGCACCCAGAACAGCAGGTGCAGAACCCGCATCGAGCGCACCGCCGCCTTGGACTTCTCCGCCTCCTCGTGCATGCCGCGGGCCTCGTACGTCGCGGGCATGTACTCGACGAACTTCTTGTAGCTGGAGACGCTCGACAGCATTCGACGGCCCGACGCGCTGATGTCCATGCCCGGCACCAGGACGGACTTCTGGCCCGCCTCGGAGATGCAGAGCGTGATGTCGAGGTCGTCGAAGATGCCGGGGATGTCGAGCAGGTGGGGACGAATCAGCGCCCAGGTGCTGCGCCGCACGGCCATGTTCGCGCCGAACAGCGTGGGGACCTCCAGGGGGTCGTCGCCGGTGTTGCGAAAGCCGACGTCCAGGAAGAACTTGTGGACGCGCTGCAGCGGCATGTCGTACTGATCGAAGCGGCCGGTGCCGGCGCCGATGTCGTCGGCGGCGGTCGCGAAGAACTCGCGCACGGTGCGAGCCCACCCCGGCTTGGCTCGGGCATCGGCGTCGAGGCGGCCGATGATGTCACCGGTGGCGACGTCGAAGCCTGCATTGCGGGCCATGACGACGCCGGGCCGCGACTCCTCGACCACGCGCAGGACGGGCAGCTCCGACTCCAGGCGCGCGAGGATCTCTCCGGTGCGGTCGGTGCTGTTGTTGTTCACGACGATGATCTCGTGGAATTCGTCCAGCTGGTCTCGCACCGAGTCGATCAGATACTCGATGGTGTCTTCCTCGTTGAATGCGGGAATGACGAGGGAAAGCGTGGGCAAATCCATGGGCGGGATGTTACGTCATCGCGCAGCGGACGGCTGCTCGCGATTTCGGTGAAACCGGCGCGGAGTCGGTTCGAGACGCCGAAAACATTCGTTCACTCGTCGTTCGAGCGGAAAAGGTGGAGCACCTCGAACCGGGATGTCCGCGGATTCCACAGGCGAAAGGGAACCCACATGGCGAGATAGAACGGAATCGTCGCGGTGAGCAGTGTCACTATCGCTCGACGACGTTCCGCCGTTCGGCCGTGCATCGCGAACGTGCGCTGATCGCACCAGCTGTAGCGGAGGTAGGAGACCGGGCCGGACTTGAACCGTCGGCCGGAGATGAGGGCGCGAGCGTCCGGGACGACCGCGCAGCGGATGCCCGCCTCGGTGGCGCAGATCGTCAGATCGACGTCCTCGAAGATGTCCGTGCGCGTCGAGGTGTGGGGCCGAATCCGGTGCCACGCCTCGCGGGTCAACGCCATGTTGGAGCCGAACAACCGGGGAGCGTCGACGTCGTCACCCGCGGCGAGTTTCTCGTGCACGGTCCGGCACAGGGCGTCCTGAGCGGACCGGAACTTGTCCTGAAAGGGCAGGTCGTAGGCGGTGCATGTGCCGGACCCGGCCGCGTAGGTCTCGCCGTGGCGCGCGAAGAACTCCCGCGTCGCACTCGCCCATCCCGGCTCGACCCGCGCGTCCGCGTCGATCCGGGCGAGGATGTCACCGGTCGCGGCGTTCAAGCCGGTGTCACGGGCGTAGGGCAGTCCTTGGCGGGACTCGTGCAGGACGACGACGGGGTCTCGTCCGGTCGCGTCGGCGTGGGCGGCGGCGCGACTCTTCACTTTCGCGACGGTGTCGTCGTGCGAGTTGTTGTCGACGACGACGATTTCGTGAATGTCGTCGGACTGCGCCAGGAGCGCGTCGAGGCATGCCTCGATCACGGCCGACTCGTTGTAGGTCGGCACCACCACCGAGAGGGTCGGGTGCGTCATGGGAACCATTTAGTCGCAGCCGGCCGTGCGTGTCCAATCGACTCGGTCCGGTGTAGTACGAATGGATGTATTCGGTCGGAGAATTACGGTTCGTACCGAGTGGTTTGGTAAAATGCACGCGTGAGCGAGAACCACACTTCTACCCAAGATCGGCATCTGCCCTCCGTCTCGATCGTGGTTCCGGTATTCAACGGATTGCCGTTACTCGACGTTCAGATCGAGAGATTGACGTCACAGACGTACGCGGGTCCGCTCGAGATCGTCCTCAGTGACAACGGGTCGACCGACGGTGTGAACGAGCACGTCCGGCGGCGGTGGAGCGACAGTCCCGTACCGGTCCGCGTCATCGACAGTTCCGCGACGCGCGGCACCGGTGCCGCGCGCAATGCCGGAGTCGAGGCGGCGACGGGGGACATCATCGCGTTCACCGATCAGGACGACGCGGCGCGCCCGGAGTGGATCGACGAGCTCGTCGCCGCGTTCCGCGACTCCGACGCCGACGTGGTGTCCGGCACCGTCGCGGTGGACCGCATCAATTCTCCCGAGGTGGCCGGCTGGCGGCCGATGCCGGGTGCCGACGACGGGTGGCACGTCGAGGGCTACTTCGACACGGCGATCGGTACCAGTCTGGCCGTGACTCGGAAGGCGCACCAGGCCATCGGGGGTTTCGACGTCGACTACCTCGGCGGCGGAGAGGACAACGACTACGTGTGGCGCCTGCAGCACGCAGGGTTCCAGCTGGTGCATACGCCCGAGGCGGTCGTCGACTACCGACTCCGTGACACCTACAAGGGCCTGTGGAAGCAGATGGTCGCCTACGGTCGCGCGGACGTCCGCAACCACGTCAAACACAAGCCACTGGGATTCCGCGGATACAACTTCCCGCTGATGTTCCCGTACATCGTGGTGTCCCTGTCGCTCCGAAACCCGCTCCTCCCGCAGCGGATCACCAAGCTGTCCCGTGGGCGTTGGGTCTACTGCGTGGCCTACGAGTACGGGAAGATCCGGGGCAGCATCGAGAACCGTGTCTGGTGCATCTGATGCACTCCGCTCACGCGGAGTACCGAATGCGCAGGCGCTCACACGTTCGTTCGATCTCGGCCGCGACCAGTTCGGGCTCGGCCAACTGGATGTAGTGATCCCGCGACTGCGACGAGACGTGCCGTCCGTCGGTGACGGCGTCGACCGTCGCCTTGTGCGATTGAAAGATGAAATCACGGTCGAATTGCTCTGGAGTGCTGCTGCGCCTGGACGTGATCTCGGTGAGGGGAATGTCGGGCACGTGTGGTCCCGTCGCTTCCAGTGCGCGCATGCCGGCGATCATGTTCTGCCATTCCGAGCGCACCGCTCGGGCCGCGCCGACTCGACCGGATTCGGCGACGACCTCACACAGGGCAGTTCCCTGGAGCGCTCGGAAGTAGGTGCGACGGAGAGCCTGACCGAGCAGCCCGACGCGCGCCAACCACACCTGAGCGCCGTACAGGACCCCGGCGCCGCCCATCGCCCGGCGGAGGAGGTCGGCACCGGCGGCTTCGCTGACCTCGTCGACCAGCACGATCCCGACGACCTTGTCCGGTCGTTCGGCTGCGGCGCGTCGTGCGATCGGCCCACCGTAGCTGTGCCCGACGAGGACGCACGGGCCGGCGACCACGGTGTCGAGCACCCGCAGATGGTCGCGGAGCAGGGCCTCGAAAGTGCGCGGTGCGTCGGTGGCGTCGCTGCGGCCGAGACCGGCACGGTCGTAGACGACGGTCCGCGCGAATGCGGCGACCCGGGGCTGGACGAGCGCCCAGGTGGACCGTGACTTGCCCAGACCGGCCTCGAAGAGCACCGTCAGCGGGCCCTGACCGTCGGTACAGAAGTGGAGACGGCGCGGCTGCCGCTCGTCCGCTACGGACAGATGATCGGACGTACCCAACGCGCTTCGTTCGCTCACACCGACATCCCCGTCGCACTGTTCTCGGGTACCGACCACCGGCACGGCGTCTCTGCGCGGAACGGCCGTGTCCGGCGGCCGGTGCGGACCACTCGTGAGCAAGTCTATCGATGACGGCCTCGGTCCGACGTATCCGTCGAGGATCGAGGGGCAAGGCGCAGCTCGAGCGGCCACCGCGAGCGTGGTCCGGCAAGAACGCGCGCTTCTCGGGCTCCTACGAGCAGGCGACGGCCGGATCGACGACGTATGACGGGTCCAGCCCCCTCGACACGAGCGCGACGGCCGCCGGCTTCGACGTCAGACCCATGTGGCCGATCGCGGCGCCGGGGCACGTGTCCTGAACCCACTGGTTCGACACGGTCGCGCCGGGGCCCGGGGTGAGGAACGTGTTCTCGGGCGGCGTCGAGACGGTGTCGTCGCGGCTGGCCACCACGGTGTAGGTAATGCCCGGCATGGTGTCCCCACCCGCGTTGAGGACCTCGAGGAACGGCGAGCCCACCATCTGCTGAACGGCGGACGGGCCGACGGCGACCGCTGCCGCGTCCTGGACCGGGAAGCCGACGAGTTCGGCGATCTTGCCGATCAACTGCTTCTCGTCGTAGGTCGTGCCGTGGTTCGTGGCACCGAGGGTGACGAGCTTGTCCACCTTGTTGCGCGCCGGGTCCAGCACGTCGGCGCCGCCCTCGAACTTGAGGTACTGGCGCGCCATCGTGCCGCCCTGCGAGTGGCCGACGATGTCGACCTTCGCGGCGCCCGTGCGCTCACGGACGGCGTCGACGAACGCGGCGAGTTGTTTCGCGGAGTCACGGATGTCCGCGCCACCCCACATACGCAGCAGGTTGTCCGGCTCCAGCAGCGCCGGCTGACCGTAGTTCAGCGCGAACACGCAGTAGCCCTGTGCGCGCAGTTCGGGCGCCAACTCGGACCACGTGGCCCCGGCGTTGGACCAGGTTCCGTGCACCAGGACCACCGGGTTCGGGTGGCTCGGGCTGGGCACGCACGACGGGTCGTCGGCGCCGGGGACGTCCACGGCCGCGCCGGGGAGGGGCGCGGCGGGCGGGACGGGATCGGCGTGCGCCACGCCACCACCGAGGGCGATCGCGGATGCGACCGTGGCTGCGGCGAACAGTGAGCGGGCGCGACACGCCATGGTGATGAACTCCGTTTCGGGGGCACGGTGGGGTAGGGGGACGCGTCGATGTTACAGAAGTGACTGGTGTGGCCTCGATCACACGACCGGGACGCGGGTCAATGGTGGATCGCACGCGGCGGTCGTACGGTGCTTGCATGTGCGTCGGGGCACTGGAGGATCTGCGTGATGCAACGCGGGCGACGTTGGCGGACGTCGTCCGTCGCTCCCCTGTCGCCCTGCTTGACCACCCTCACTACTTCAACGCCGGTGACCACCTGATCTACTCGGGAACTCCGGCATACCTGAACGCCCTCGGCTGCTCGGTGGACCATGTCTGTGCACCCCACACCTACGACGCCGAGTTGCTGGAGCAGCTCGTACCGTCCGGCCCGATTCTGTTGCTGGGTGGCGGCAATTTCGGCGATCGCTGGCCCATGCACCAATGGTTTCGCGAGCGCGTCGTCGCCGACTTCCCGCACCGGCGCATCGTCCAGCTCCCGCAGTCCTTCGACTTCACGGACGCGGGAGCGCTCGCGGCGACGAGGTCGATCTACGAGGAACACCCGGACCTGACGGTGCTCGTCCGGGACCGGGAGGGCGCGGAGCGCACCGCAGAGGCCTTCCCGACCACCGCGGTGCGGTTCTGTCCCGATCTCGCCTTCGGGGCGACGGTCACCGCCCCGGCGGAGCCCGAGGTGGACATCGTCGTCCTCGCTCGCCGCGACGCCGAAGCCGTCGAGCGGCCGCCGGCGCTGCGTCCCGACGAGGAGCAGGTCGACTGGTCGCTCGGAGCGTCGGCCAACGCCCAGTGGTGGGCATCCGCCGCGATCGAGGCCGGCGTGTGGCGACTCCCGTGGTTACGTCGACGGGTCCACCCGATAGCGCGCGTCGTGATGGATCACCGCACCGCCATGAACCTCGACGCGGCGTGCGCGCGCCCGGGGCGCGGACGCGTGGTCGTGACCGACCGAATGCACGGCGGCGTTCTGGCCGCCCTGCTGGGACGCCCGGTGTTCCTGGTCGACAACGTCAACAAGAAGGTGTCCGCGATCGTCCGGGACTACCTGGGCACGCTCCCCGACGTCGAACTGGCCACCGATTTCGCCGACGCCATGGCGCGAGCGCGGAGTCGAGTCGGCCGGGGACGCGCGACCTGACGCACCACGCGTCGCAGGCCACGCCGACCCCCCCCGTCGGAGCCCCCGGTCAGTGCAGCTGTCCACGGTCCCCGGCATCGTCGAGCGCGTTCAGCACCACCTCGACGGCCGCGCGGTCGGTGGTCAACTCCATGTGCCCGGCCGTGGAGCCGGGCGCGACGTCCTGCAACCAGAGATTGGTCACGACGGCGCCCTCCCCGGCCTCGAGGAAGGTGGCCTTGGGGGGCGTCGACACCGTGTCGAACCTGGTCGCCAGGACGGTGTAGCGCACGCCGGGGACGGTGTCGCCGTGCTCGTTCAGGGCCGCGATGAACGGCGAGCCGAACAGTTGCTGCGCGTACGACGGGCCCACCGTCGCGTCGGTCGTCCCGACCACGGGGAAGCCGAGTTTCTCGGCGACGGCACCGACGATCTGCTTGTTGCCGTAGGTGGTGCCGTGGTTGGTGGCGCCGAGCGTGACCAGGGAGCGGACCCGGTTCCGCGACGGGTCGTTGGCGTTCGATCCACCGTTGAACTTGAGGTACTGGTGGGCGACGGTGCCGCCCTGGGAGTGGCCGACCAGGTCGACGGTGTCGGACCCGGTGACCGCGACGACGCGCTCGACGAATCCGGCGAGCTCGCGGGCCGATTCGGCGATGTCGGCGCCGCCGACCATGTTGAAGACATTGGTGGTGTCGTAGCCGCGGCGGTGGCCGTAGTCCAGCGCGAAGACCGGGTACCCGCGCTTGACCAGGGCGGGCGCCATGGTGTGCCACGTGTCGTAGGCGCTGCACCACGTGCCGTGCACCAGCACCACCGGACGACGACGGACGGAGCGCCGTCGGAAATCGTTGACTCCGGGGATGTCGTCGACACGACGGGGCTGCGACCGCGCGTGCCGGATGGTTCCGATCATGGCCCCGACGGCCGCCGCCAGTACTGCGACGGGGGACTTCCCCGACCCGTTGTCGGGCGTGGGTGTGGACGTCATCGGTGCGTCGGCTCCTGGTTCGCGGATCGGGTGGGACGAGAGACCGACTGGTCTCGATCGCCCCTCGGCGACTTCACAGACTACCGCTGCCGACTGTGAACGTGGTGAGAGCTCACGACGACTCGGCGGGCGGAGCGTGTGGTCCGCACTACTGTGGGGGACGTCGAGACCGTGGGGGACGTCCTCGAGCGGGGAGCGACTCGGCAGGAAGGGGCGTGCGCCGGTGACACCACGCGACCTGACGGCCGTCGTGGCCCGCACGGCTCGCCTGTTCCCCGACGCCCCGGTGTTCTCCGACCGACCCGACGGCCTGCGATTCGACGCCCTCGCCGCGACCGCGACGGGCCTGCGTGCGGCCGTCCCCGCCTTCGCCGCCGCACCCGACGGCGCGATCGTCGCGGCCGTGACCGCGTCCGCACCGGCCGACGCCGCGCGGCACGGGACCGACCTGCCGGACGTCGTTCGCGCGTCGGCGGCCCGCGAGGGCACCGTGGTCGCGGCGCTGCGGCGGGTGGTCCGCCACCATCCCGATCGCCTCGCCGTGCGGGACGGTTCGGTCGCGTTGACCTACGCGGACCTGTGGACGCGCGCGACGGACCGGGCGGCGACGGTCCCGCGGGAGCCCGTCGTCGCGCCGGCCGCGGAGGGCGTCGACGCCGCGGTGGACGCGGTGGCCGCGCTGGTGGCGGGAGCGTGTCTGGTGGCGGGCGGCCCGGCGGATCTCGTCCGGCCGGGGGACACGGCTGCGGCGCGCGTCGTGCTGGCCGTGGCCGACGACGACGACGGCGCGTTCCTGTTCGACGACGCCGCGCTGGTGGCGGGATGCCGGTCGGTGTGGGGCGACGTCGACGGCCCGGTCCTGTGGTGGCACGCGGCCGACCGCGTGTGGGGTCCGCTCGAGTTCTGGGGTGCGCTCCTGCTGGGCCTCGGTCTGGTGGTGGCAGACCGGAGCGTGCCGGCGGCGGAGCAGATCGCCCGCGACGGCGTGCGCACCGTCGCCGCCACGGTCCACCAGCGTCCCGACCTGGACACGTGCGACGCGGTGGTGCTCACCGACGGCCCCGCGTCCGCGACGGACCGACTGCGACCGATCGTGACCGCCCCGGGCGTGTTCGGCGCCGCGAGCGCGGAGGCGCTGGTGCTCGACCGGCGGCTGCGGCGGGTGCCGGCCGGTGTGGTGGGGGACCTCTACGTGCCCGGCGACGCCGTCGCCTCGTCCGCGGCGTCCACAGCGTCCGCGTCGCTCACGGCGCTGCGGCTCGTCGCCGCGGCGGGCGGTGACCGCGTGCTGCGCACGGGCGTGCGCGCGACGGTCGACCGGTCCGGCGCCGTGAGCGTCGTCGGCGACGGTGGCGCGCTCCGCCGCGGCGTCCGCGTGTCCGTCGCCGACACGGCGAACCGGGTGCGGGAGCTGGACGGGGTGACCGACGCCCACGTCGTCCTCCGCGACGATCCCGCGTCGGGTCCGGTGCTGGTGGCATACCTGCGCTCGGCCGGAACGCAGCCCGACGACGCCCTGCGGGCCGCCGCCCGCGACGGACTACCGGACTACGCCCGCCCCGATGTCACGGTGGTGCTGCCCTCGATGCCGCTCGGACCGGACGGGCGGGTCGACGAGGCGCGGCTCCCGGAGGTCGACGTCGGCCTCTCGCCGACGGCCGACGACGTTCCGGACGCACGGTCGACGACGGTTGACCTGGTGCAGTCGGTGTTCGCCGACCTGCTCGGCACCCCGACGGTCGGCTACGACAGCAGCTTCTTCGACCTGGGCGGGTCGTCTCTGGTGGCGACGAAGGCGGTGGCCCGGCTGAACGCGGCCGGACTCGGGCGCCTGCGGGTGGCGGACATCTTCGACGCCCCCACCCCGCGCACGCTGGCGCATCGACTGGACGCCGCCCGGAACCGCGACGCCTCCGAAGACTCCGACGCCTCCGACGCCGCTCTGCCGCGTTTCGACGACATCGTGGGAACCCCGCGGCCGCAGCGGCTTCCGCTCGCTCCGGCGCAGGTGCGGTTGTGGGTTCTCGCGCGGCTCGACCCGACGTCGTCGGCGTACACGGTGCCGCTGGTGCTGCGGTTGAGCGGAGAGCTCGACGTCGCCGCGCTCGGTGACTCCCTGACGGATCTGGCGGCGCGTCACGAGAGTCTGCGCGCCCGCTTTCCCGAGGACGACGACGGCCCGTACGTCGACGTGCTCGAGGTGGACGACGTGGTCGACGGCGCCGCGCCGCTGCTCCGGCCCCGCGCGGTGTCCCCGGACGCGGTCACGGAGGAGATCACCCGGGTGGTGGCCGAGCCCGTCGACGTCACCCGCGAACCGCCGTATCGCACTGCGCTGCTGCGTGTCTCGCCCACCGAGCACGTTCTGGTCGTGTGCCTGCACCACCTCGTGGTGGACGGTGAGTCGCTGCCGCCCCTGGTGACGGACCTGGTCACCGCGTACGCCGCCCGCTCGCGGGGCGCGGCGCCCGTCTGGGCCGACCGTCCCGCCGCCTACACCGACTACGCGCGGTGGCAGCGCGCTCTGCTCGGCACCCCGGACGCGCCGACGCCCTACGCGACGGCCCAACTGCAGCACTGGGATCGGGCCCTGGACGGGTTGCCGGACTCGCTGACCCTGCCCGTCGACCGACTGCCCAGCGAACGTCCCGGCGCCCCGGTCGCCGGGGAGGTGCGTGCGGCACTTCCCGCCGACCGGCATCGCGAACTCGACGCCTTCGCACGACGATTCGGGGTCAGCGAGCACATGGTGCTCCTCGCCGCGCACGCCGTCGGCATCGGCCGGTGGGCCGGCGTCTCGGACCTCGCCGTCGGCGTGGCGACGGCGGGACGGACGGACCCGGCGCTGACGACGGTGGTCGGCATGTTCGTCGGCACCGTCGCCGTGCGGGTGCGCGTCGATCCGTCGGACTCCTTCGCGGACGTCGTTCGGCGGGTACGCGACACGACGCTCGCCGCGTACGACGCGGCCGACGTGCCGTTCGACTGGGTCGCCGGGCGACTCGGCCGGACGGACTCCCCGCTCTACCGCGTCGGGTTCGCCTACCGCGCCGCATCGTCGGCCGTCGACGTCGCGCTCCCAGGATTGCGCGTCTCGGTCGTCGACGCCGACGTCCTGGCGCCGAAGGACGACGTGCTGCTGACCGCGGAGGCCGCGACGGACGAGGCCGGTCGTCCGGCGGGGATCGCCCTGTCGATGGTGTACTCGGCGGCCGTGTTCGACGCGCCGACGGTCGCGTCGGCGTTGTCGGTGGTGCAGCGGGTGCTCGAGGAGGGAATCGCGCGCCCGGAGACCTCCGTCGCCGACCTCGACGTCCTCGGGCCGGACGGGCGGCGCCGCCTGATCGCGTCGCTGCGCGGGGCCATGGCCGTCGGCACCGGGGTCCTGCCCGACCTGTTGATCGACGCCGCCGCCCGCCACGCCGACCGTCCGGCCGTCACCGACGGGGCGGTCACCCTCACCTACCGCGAACTCGCCGACCGCGCGACGCGCCTCGCCCGGACGCTGATCGCGCAGGGCGCGGGCCCGGAAACCGTGGTGGCCGTGTCCTTTCCGCGGTCCGTGGAGATGGTGGTCGCGGTCTGGGCCGTCGCGGCGAGCGGCGCCGCGTACCTGCCGCTCGACGCCTCGTACCCCGCGGCGCGCCTGGCGTTCATGGTCGCCGATTCCGGGGTGCGCCTCGGTCTCTGCTCTGCGGAGCGACGGGCGGGACTGCCGGATGCCGTGGACTGGACGGCCTTCGACATCGGGTCGGGGTCGGACCCGGTGTCGGCTGCGGAGCCGGCCCCGGTCACCGACGCCGAGCGCCGCGGCACCGTCCGCCCCGACTCCGCCGCGTACGTCATCTACACGTCGGGGTCCACCGGGACACCGAAGGGTGTGGTCGTGACCCACGCCGGGCTGTCGGGTCTGGCCGCGGAGACCCGGATCCGGTTCGCGACCCGGGTGGGCTCGCGGCCGGCGCAGACGGCGTCGCCCAGCTTCGACCCGTACGTCATGGACATGCTGCTGTTCGCGCTCGGCGGCGCCGTCCTGGTGGTGGTGCCGCCGGACGTCGTCGGCGGTGACGAGATGACGGATCTGCTGGCCGCGCAGCGGGTCACGCACCTGTCGACCACGCCGGGTCTGCTGGCGACGCTGGACCCGGATCGTCTGCCGACGCTCGAGATGGTGTCGGTGGGCGGGGAGCCGCTGTCGCCCGGGGTCCGCGACGCGTGGGCGCCGCGGCTGCGGCTGGTCAACGCCTACGGCCCCACGGAGGCGACGGTCGCGAGCCACTTCTCGGAACCGGTGCGGCCGGGGGCCACCGTCACGGTGGGTCGGGCGATCACGGGAATGGGGGCGGCGATCCTCGACGAGCGGTTGCAGCCCGTGCCGCTGGGGTCGGTCGGCGAGCTGTACCTCCTCGGCCGTGGTCTGGCCCGCGGCTACCACGGCCGGCCCGGGCTGACCGCAACGCGCTTCGTCCCGAACCCGTTCGACGGCAGCGGGTCTCGGCTCTACCGCACGGGTGACCTGGTGCGCGCCGTGGTGGCGACGGACGACGCCGCCCCCGTACTGCGGTACGTCGGACGGGCGGACACCCAGGTCAAGGTGCGCGGTATCCGGGTCGAACCGAGCGAGGTCGACGCCGTCCTGGTCCAGCGGCACGGGGTCGACGCGGCGGTGACGGTGCCCCGGACGACGCCGGCGGGGGACACGGTGCTGGTCAGCTACGTCGTCCAGCGCGGCGAGCGTACCCCCGACCATCTCCGCACCCTGCTCGCCGCCGATCTTCCGGCCGCGCTGGTGCCGTCGGCCGTGGTGGTGCTCGACCGCCTGCCGCTGACGCCGAACGGCAAGATCGACACGGCCGCACTGCCCGCGCCGGATTCGACCCCGGCACAACCGATTCAGGGTCGCGCGGCGAGCAGCGACGCCGAACGCGCGGTCCTCGCCGCGTTCGCCGCGGTGACCACGGGGGTCGAACTCGGCGCGGACGACGACTTCTTCCGACACGGCGGCGACTCGCTGGGTGCCACCCGCGTCGCCTCGCGGTTGGGGCGCGAGTTCGGTCGACGGGTGCCTGTGCGGGCCGTCTTCGACCGACCGACGGCCGCCGCGCTCGCGGCGTATCTGACCGACCCGGCGACCGATCCCGAGTCCGGCTCGGCCGTCGAGAACGCCGGGGCCGGCGCGGTTCTCGCGCCGGGCTCGCTGCCCCGCCCGGACCGTCCGCCCCTGTCCTACGCCCAGGCGCGCATGTGGTTCGCCAACCGGTTCGACACCACCGGGTCGTCGTCGACGGGACCGGCCACGGCGTACAACGTGCCCCTGGTGACGCGCATGAGCGGCCCGGTGGACGTCGCGGCGCTGGCGGCGGCCGTGCGGGACGTCGTCGCCCGGCACGAGGTATTGCGCACCCGCTATCCCGATTCCGACGACGGGCCCTTCCAGGAGGTGCTGCCCCCGGAATCGGTACCCGTGGCTCTCGAGCCGGTTCCGGTGACCGACGATCCGACGTCGGCGGTCGCGGCGTTCGTCGGAACGCGGTTCGACGTGACTGCCGCGCCGCCGGTCGCCGTCCGGTTGTGGCGCCTCGGTGCGCGCGACTCCGCCGACCCCGCCGCCGCCGACACTGCCACCGGCACCGAGTACCTGTTCGCCCTCGTCGTACACCACGTCGCCCTCGACGGGGAATCGATGCAGCCGCTGGTGCGAGATCTGCTGCAGGCGTACGCCGCCCGGGTCGCCGGTACCGCGCCCGCCTTCGCTCCGCTGCCGGTGCAGTACGCGGACGTCGCCGTGTGGCAGCGTGCGCGGCTGGGTGACGACGCCGACCCCGGAAGCGAGGCCGCCGCACACGTGCGGTTCTGGCGGGACGCACTGGCCGGCGCGCCGGAGTCGCCGATCCTGCCCACGGACCGGCCGCGTCCGCCGGTGGCGTCCCTGCGGGCGGCGACGGTGCCCGTTGTCTTCGACGCGGAGACGACCGGCGGCGTGCAGCGCGTCGCCGCCGCGACCGGCGCCACCCCGTTCATGGTGGTCCACGCCGCGCTGGCGGTGTTCCTCGCGCGCTGGTCACGCGAGAACGACATCGTGATCGGCACACCCGTCGCGGGCCGCGGCGACGCGCTGCTCGACGACGTCGTGGGCATGTTCGTCGGTACCGTCGTGCTGCGCACCCGGGTCGACGGGCGTCGGTCGTTCGAGGACGTGGTGCGCGCCGTGCGCAGCGCCGACCTCGACGCGTTCGGGCACGCGGACCTGCCCTTCGAGCGGGTGGTCGACGCGCTGGATCCGGTGCGGTCCACGGCGCACCATCCGGTGTTCCAGATCATGCTCTCCTACCAGAACCTCACGCGCCCGTCGGCGGTCGTGGAGGGCGTCGAGATCGCCCCTCTCGACGTCGATCCCAAAACGTCGCAGTACGACCTGCATCTCGTCGTGGCCGACGGTGCCGAGAACGCGGGGGCGGCCGACGGCATGGCGGCGGCCCTGACCTACGCGACCGATCTGTTCGACGAGGCGACGGCCCGCGCGTGGGCGCGGTCCCTCCCGATCCTGCTCGCCGCCCTGGTCGCCGATCCCGCGCGGCCGGTGGGCGACGCCCCGCTGATGGAGCCGGCCGAGGAAGCAGCACTGCTCGCCGTCGGCGCCCCGTCCGCGGCGCCGCCGCTCACTCTCACCGACCTGCTGACAGCGTCGTACCGGGCGCACGCGGACCGGGTGGCCGTCGTCGACGGGGACACCGAACTCACGTACGCCGCACTCGGGGAACGTGTTCGGGCTCGTCGGGACCGGCTGATCGCGGACGGAGTGGGGCCCGAGTCGGTGGTCGCGGTCCGCGCCGAGCGCAGCGTCGACTTCCTGGTCGAGGTGCAGGCGATCGTGTCCGCCGGGGCGGCGTATCTGCCGGTCGACCCGTCGTGGCCCGAGGACCGACGCGCCCGGGTGCGGGCCGCCGAACGTCGGTGCGGCGCCGGGGCGTCCGTCGCGCCCGGCCATCCGGCCTACGTCCTGTTCACCTCCGGCTCGACCGGCGCGCCGAAGGGCGTCGTCGTGCCGCAGGGTGCCGTCGCGTCACAGCTGCTGTGGTTGCACTCCGCGGTGCCGTCGGTCCCCGAGGCGGTCATGCTGTGGCGCACCCGCGTGACGTTCGACCTCTCGGTCTGGGAGCTGTGGTGGCCGATGATCGGCGGCGCGACATTGGTGGTCGGGCCGCCGGACTGCGACCGCGACCCGGCGATCCTGGCCGACACCCTGCGCCGCCACCGGGTCACGACGGTGACGTTCGTGCCGTCGCCCCTCGCGTCGTTCCTCGCACACGATCCGTCCGGCGTCGCCGACGCGATGGGATCGGTGCGCGACATCCTGTGCATCGGCGAGGCCCTGCCCGCCGCGCTGGTCGACGCCGTTCGCGCGACCACCGGGCCGAACGGTCCGACGGTGCACAATCTCTACGGGCCCACGGAGGCGACGGTGTCCGTCACCCACCACCGTGTGTCAGCAGGTCGCTAACTTCCGGCGGAGCTTCTCGATGCCGGAGTAGTCCTGCAGCAACGGCTCTCGCGTGGCGTCCGCGGCGACCTCGCGCAGCATCCGGTCGCGCTCCGGCACGTCCTCGAGCTCGAGGATGCGCTCCCAGGTGGTCATGTCGTTGGCGGAGAACGCCTCCATCGCGCGATCCAGACTCGCCTGGAAGAACGCCCGATCCCGCTCGGACAGACGGCGATACACCACCACGGCCATCTCGTCGGCGATCGACGCGTGACAGTGCTCGTCGCGCTCGTGCAGTGCGACCGTCGCCCGGTTGACCGGTTGGATGTCGGGGCCGTCCTCGATGAGCGCGAGGTACGAGGTGATCGAGATCTCGGCGACGGTGGTGTAGGCGAGCCCGATCAGCGCGGCGTCGTGCTCGGACTCCGCGGCGGCGAGCTCGGCCCGCAGCCGGCGAACGGTGGTGGGCGCGGGGAGGTCCCGATCCGCCAGGGCGAGTCCGCGTTCGCTCCGGGTCAGCGCACTGGCCTGCAGGTGCATGAGGGTGTGGTACTGCTCGTCCACCATCGCCTGGGTCACCGCGACGGCCAGGGAATCGCCCATGCCGGTGTCGAACACGTCGCGGGCGAGCAGGGCGAAGCCGGGATTGACGACGTGCTGCTCGACGTCCATCACGTTCTTGTTGAACGCGATCCACGCCGCGGCCCGGATGCGGTGCCGCTGCTGCTCGTCGAGCGCGAGGTAGATCGGATGACGACCGAACGGCACCAGCGCATCGGGGTAGTCGTGCTTGTCCGGGTCGAAGAGACCGGTCCAGTCGGGATCGGCCTTCTTGACCGCGGCGCGACGACTCCAGTTGCCGCGCAGGCGATCCACGACGGCGCTCTCGACGGGGGTGCGCGGCTCCAGGGACGGTTCCGCATCGAACGAGGTGGCGGTCACTGCAGCTCCTCCTGGTCGGATTCGGGGCGGTCGGTGGACCGCAGCCGGGCGAAGAGGTCCGCGCACCGCGCGGACGCGGGCGCGAGTTCGGGGCCGAGTGCGGCCCGAGCGGTGGCGAGCAGGGCGGTGAACTCGGCGACGTCGGCGCAGGACGAGTCGACCGTCGCCACGGCGCGTCCGAGCGCGGCCCTCGCGGACGCGGCGAACGGGTTGCCCTGTTGCACATCGGCATACACCTCGGGGGTGCCCGTCGCCACGCGGGCGAGCAGGGCGGTGGCCGTCGCGAAGGGCGGGGGTCCCAACGCCGCGGCGACCGCGGGGTCGACCCCGAGATCCTTCAGTGCGATTCCGAACGCCAGGACGGTCGCGTGGGTCAGCGCCTGCGTCGACGCGACCACGCGGTCGTGCTCGGATGCCGAGATCCGGACCACCGGCCCGCGAGCGGCGACGACGCCCAGGACGAACTCGACGTCCGGTCCCTCGCGGTGGACGACGGCGGCGGTGGGACGCCCGTCCATGCCGAGTGACGGCGCGTACATCGGATTCAGACCGACGGCGGCGGCGAGCGAGGACCGGGCGACGGAGTCGGCCATCGCCGTCTTGACCGAGAGCGTGTCGACGACGGTGGCGGTCGGCGCGAGCGCCTCCAGCACCGGCACGGTGGCCAGCGCCACGGACTCCGGAACCGCGAGGATCACGACGTCGGCGGCGCCGAGCAGGTCGGCCGCCGCGTCGTCGGGGTGCAGGACGTCGCTGCCCGCGTCGTCGGTCGCCGGATCGAGGACGGACACGCCGCAACCGGCGGCGGCGAATGCCTCCGCGTAGAGAGCGCCGACCGCACCGGCACCCCCGACCACCAGGACCGTCGGGGTCATGTTCGGTGCTGCCGACCGACCACGGACCGGCGCCGCCGCGGGAGCACCGGACGATGAGCGGGGCTCGGCACCGCGGCGTGAATCGGTGCGAAGGCGAGGGCGCGGGCCATGGTGGCCGCCTTGACCAGGGTCTCCTCGAATTCCTCCTCCGGATCGGACAGCGCCGTGATCGCTCCTCCGATACCGAATCGGGCGCCGTTCGCCGTCGACACCAGGGTGCGAATGACGATGGACAGGTCCGCCGTGCCGTTGAGCGACAGGTAGCCGATGCTGCCCGAGTACACCCCGCGCGGCCCGGCCTCGAGGCGATCGATGATCTGCATCGTGCGCACCTTGGGCGCCCCCGTCATGGATCCTCCGGGGAACATCGCGCGCACGCAGTCCACCGCCGTGGCGTCGGTGAGAGTGCCGCGCACGGTCGAGACCATCTGATGCACCGAGGCGTAGCTCTCGATGCCGAACAGCACCGGCACGTGCACCGATCCCGTCGCGCAGACTCGCGCGAGGTCGTTGCGGACGAGGTCGACGATCATGAGATTCTCGGCACGATCCTTCTCCGAGGAGATCAGATCCTCGCGCAGGGCTGCGTCCGCACCCGCCGTCGCCCCGCGAGGCCTGGTGCCCTTGATCGGCTTCGACTCGACGACACCCGCGCGGTCGATCCGCAGGAACCGCTCCGGCGACGTGCTCACCACGGAGAGCCCGTCGAACTCGAGCAGCGCGCCGTACGGCACCGGGGAGATGGTGCGGAGGTGGTCGAACGTCGAGACCGGGTCGACGGTCACGGGGGATCGCGCGACGTTGGTCAGGCAGACCTCGTAGGTCTCGCCGGCGGCGATCTCGCTCTGGCAGGCCGCCACGAGCTCGACGTACGACGCGTGATCGTGGCGGAGATCGAGTCCGGCGTCGGTCGGGTGCGTGGCGATCGGCATCGGCTCCGCGCCGCCACCCGCGCACGGCAGCCGTCGCAGCGTGGCTTCGGTGTCGTCGAGCCACCGTTCCGACATCGCCCGAACGGTGTCGGACCCGTCGGTCAACGCCAGCACGTAGGCCCGACGGCCGTCGTGATCGAGAACGACCGCCCGGTCGGCGAAGATCAGGGCCGCGTCCGGATCGGGGGACGAGTGCACGGCGTCCCCGCCCGTCTCCGCCTTCAGCTCGTACCCGAGGTACCCGACGTAGCCGAGACGGAAGTCGAACGGCAGGTCACCGTTCTTGTCGTCACCGTTCTCGCCGGCACCGTCCCGCGGGACTGCGCGTTCGCGCAGCGACGCGTCGAGGTAGTCGAAGAACGGCGTGCGTCGCGATCGTGTCCGACCGTCGCTCGAGCGGACCGTGACGGTCGTCGTGTCGACGTCGTAGGTGACGTACTCGGCCAGCGGTCCGCGACAGTCGCCGAGAATCGTGACACGCGCGTCGGGTTCGACGCTGCCGTCGAGCCAGAAGCGGCCGTGGTCGCCGCCGGTGACGGCGTCGTACACCGCCCGAGGGTCCGCATCGACACCCACCTCGCGCACCAGGACGTCGTAGCGGGTCGCGGTGGAGCCGACGGCGTCGTCGGTCGGGACCCCGGTCTCGAGCGGACGTTCCGCCGACCGGGGCCGGGCGGCGCGCGCGAGATCGAGGAAGTTGGCGATCAGGCGGTGTCCGCCGGCGGATTCGATCGACTCCGGGTGGAACTGCACGCCCCACCGGGGGAGGGTGGTGTGCTCGATCGCCATCGGAACACCGTCGTCCGTCCACGCCGTGACCGTCAGCTCGTCCGGCAGGTTCTCGACCACCAGGGAGTGGTAGCGCACCACGGACAGCGGCTGGTCGAGTCCGGCGAACAGGCCGGTGTCGGTGTGCCGGATGCGGGACAGACGCCCGTGCATCGGTTCGGCCGCGCGCACCACACGGGCGCCGTGCGCCGCGGCAATGCCCTGGTGACCGAGGCAGACGCCCAGCACGGGGATCGTCGTCTCGTCGAGGATGCGCGCGCACACGCCGAAGTCGGCAGGATTCTGCGGATTCCCCGGTCCGGGGGAGAGGACGACGGCGTCGTACGAGTCGAGGTCGAGTGCGTCGAACGCGACGTCGTTGCGGACGACCACCGGACGGTCACCGGTCACGGCCGCCAGCAGCTCGGCCAGGTTGTAGGTGAACGAGTCGATGTTGTCGACCAGGAGAACGCGCGTCACGACGGGGTCCGGTCGTCGGTACCGGTCCGGCCGTCCGCGGCGACGAGGCGGTCCTCCACCCGGCAGGTCTCGGCGATGATCGACCGATAGACGGCGTCGAGGTAGTCGGGGTCGATGTCGTGGCGCTCGGCGTACGCACGGGCACCGCGGGTGACCTGGTCGACGCGGGCGGGTTGCATCACGGGGATGTCGTGGTCGCGCTTGAGTCGACCCACTTCCTCGCACACGCGCAGACGGTCGCGCAGGGCGTCACGCACCCGGGTGTCGATACGATCCAGGTCGGCGCGCAGGGCGGCCAGCCGATCCTGCGGATCCACGGCGTCGCCCGTTGTCGTGCCGTGTCCGGTTCCGGGCACTGTGCGTCGATCGGTCACGGTGCATCACCCACTTTCACCTGTCGCTACCCCGACAATCGCTCGACACGATCAATTCGTTTCGTCGAGTCACGACAGATGGGTGTGATCCGCCACGAACCTCAGTCGCGGCCCATGGCCGCCTTGCGGTACCCGCGCACCGCGGGGACGGCGAACACCACGGTGAGCGCGACGGCCCAGATCGCCGTCTGGGTCAGCGGGCCCTGCACCGGACCGCCGGCCGACAGTCCGCGCATCGATTCGATCGCGGTGCTCATCGGCTGATTGGCGACGAAGCCCTGCAGCCAGGGCGGGTAGGCGCGGGTGGGGACGAATCCCGAGTTGAAGAACATGAGCAGCGTGCAGACCAGCGACAGCAACTCCACCAGGGGGAGCTTTGGCGCCATGACCGCCAGGGCGGTGACGAACGTGGCGAACCCGGTGCCGAGGAGCAGCGGCAGACCGAAGAACGCGATCGCGGGCAGGACGCCCTGATCGAACCGGAACCCGATGGCGAAGCCCACCAGAACGATGAACAGGGTGGTGAGCACCATGCGCACGGCCTCGGCGAGCAGTCGCCCGGTCAGGCCCGACGCGCGATGGGTGGGCATGACGTAGAAGCGGGTCAGCAGACCGGTCTGCGCCTCCCGTTTGAGCGAGACGCCACTGGCGAGTGCGCCGAAGACCGACCCGACCAGCGCGATCATGGGCACCTGGCCGTAGACGGCGTTCTCGCCGGTGGCGCCGGTGATCGAGCGACCGAGGACGACCGAGAACATCAGCAGGGTCACCGACGGATAGATCACCGTCTGGATCATGGTCAGGGGGTCACGGAACCACTTGGTCAGCAGTCGCTTGGCCTGCAGCAGGCTGTGCACGACGTACGCACGGGGGCCACGCTCGGTGGCCGGTCGCTCGGGCGTGGGGAAGTCGGCGCGAGGTCGACCGATCACCGGGGACCCGCCGGACGGGGTGCGCAGCGCGGGCATCTTCTCGGTGACGGCGTCGGGGTTCACGGTGCCGGGATTCACGGTCCCGCGGTTCACGGTCTCGGGGTTCATGCTCACTGCCTCCTCACGTTCGCCCAGATCGACAGCGGCGCGAAGATCACCACGAAGGCCAGGCACCACAGCAGGGCCGGGATCAGGGCGGCGGAGTTCACGGTGCCCTCGGCGAGGTCACGCATGGCGTGCGCGAACTGTGAGATCGGCTGATTGCGGGCGAACGGACGGATCCATTCCGGGAAGCCCTCCTCCGGGACGAACCCGGTGGACAGCATGCCGAGGATGAGCTGCGGCAGCGTGAGCGCCTGACTGGTGGCCTCGGGGCTGCGGGAGAGCACGCCGATGGCGTCGCCGCCCATGGCGAAGGCGGTGCCCACCAACATCGCGATGGTCACGAACAGCACGGCCGGACCGACGCCGCCGGTGAACCGGAAGCCGATCAGGTAGCCGTAGAAGAGCGCCGCGATCAGCGACAGGGCGGAGCGGAACGTCGCGCCGCCGATGCGGGCGAGCAGGGGCACCGCCGGCCCGATCGGCATGGTCTTGAAGCGCGGGTTGATGCCGTTGAGTTCCTCCGCCGCACCGCGCGAGGCGGCCGAGATGGCGGTGAACGCCATGGCCTGCAGCACGATGATCGGCATGACGAACTGGGCGTAGTCGATGCCCTGGACACGCATGACGAAGCGCAGGGGCAGATAGAAGCCGATGGCGAAGATCGCCGGGGCGAGCAGCGCGACGGTGAGTTCGTGGGTGCGCAGCTGACTGGCGATGACACGGCCGGTCAGGGCCCGCCACTGCTGGAACGACGACAGTTCCGGGGCGCGATGGCGCCCGCTGGACCGTGTCGTCGCGACGGTCGCCGTCACCGCGCCGGCTCGTCTCGCCGCTCGGAGTGGCCGGTGAGGGAGAGGAAGACGTCGTCGAGCGACGGACGCCGCAGGGCGATGTCGGCCAGGTCGATCTCGGCCATGTCGAGCCGGCGCACCACCTCGGTGAGCGTGCGCGGGCCGTGTGCGGCCGGGATCGACATGCGATCGGGCTCCGAGTCGTCGACCACCGCGGCCGATCCGGCGACGGCGGCGAGGATCTCGCGAACCCGACCGAGGTCGGCCGGCTGACGCGGAACCACCTCGCAGTAGCTGTCGCCGGTGCGGGCCTTGAGCTGGTCGGCCGTGCCCTCGGCGATCACGGTGCCCTTGTCGATGACGACGATGTTGTCGCTGAGGAGGTCCGCCTCCTCGAGGTACTGGGTGGTGAGAAGGATCGTGATGCCCTCGTTCTTGAGGTTCTCCACCAACGACCAGACGGACTGGCGACTGCGGGGATCGAGGCCGGTGGTGGGCTCGTCGAGGAACACCACGTCGGGCCGCGTGACCAGCCCGCAGGCGATGTCGATACGACGACGCATGCCGCCGGAGTACCCCGACACCTTGCGGTCGGCGGCGGCGACCAGGTCGAACTGCTCGAGCAACTCGGTTCCGCGAGCGCGGGCCGCCTTCTTCGACAGCCCCATCAACCGGCCGAACAGTTCGAGGTTCTCGGCACCGGTCAGGCCCTGGTCGAGCGCGGCGTACTGGCCGGTCAGCATGATGCGTTTGCGGACGTCCTGGGCGTTCTTCACGACGTCGAACCCGGACACCGACGCGTGGCCGCCATCGGGTCGCAGCAGCGTGGACAGCACGTTCACCGTGGTCGTCTTGCCGGCGCCGTTGGGACCGAGGACGCCGAGGACCGACCCGACGGGGACGGAGAAGCTCACCCCCCGCAGTGCGTGGACGTCGCCGAACGACTTGGTGATTCCGTCGACGTGAACGGCCACTCCGGTAGGCATGGCCTCGAGTATGGCAGAAGAAAAATGCAGGGAGACGCGGACGCGACCGGGAACGGACGATCGTCGGGAGGCGGGTCCGTCGACTGTAACGCCGCGGCACGGCGCGGCGATGACGGCCCGCCATTGTCGGTCACGCCCATCCGAGAAACGGCACGCGGAATGTCCGTGACCGCGCTCCTCGTCGTCGATCCGAGAAACCCGGCCCGATGACGATGTGGTCTCGGGGTGGTCTCGAGCATTCACGGTTCTCGCTCCACCCGGTTACTGTGACGCCCGAGGGTGCCCCGCGCCGGCCTCGTGACGGCCGACCGGGCACTCGCCCGTCATCGAAGGGAACACCGCCGCCGTGAAGGTCCGCATCGACTCCGCCGTCTCCGCCCGTACGCGACGGGCGTTCGGTGTACTCGCCGTCGCTGCCGCGGTTGCCTCGACCACCGTGGTGGGCGCGGGTTCCGCGGCGGCGCAACCGATTTCCGGCGCTGCAGCGGTGTCGTCGGCACCGACCTCCGGGGTCGTCGGCACCGACGGGAGCAGCGTGGTGTCGGTGAATCACGTCGAGGGGCAGCGGTACGACGTCGTGGTCCGCTCGGCGGCCATGGACCGCACGGTCGACCTGCAGGTGCTGCGTCCGGCGGACACCAGTGTTCCGCGACCCACCTACTACCTGTTGAACGGCGCGAGCGGCGGGGAGGATCCGTCCAGCAACTGGCCGGACCAGACCGACGTCGTGCCGTTCTTCGCGGACAAGAACGTCAACGTGGTGATCCCCAGGGCCGGTGCGTTCAGCTATTACACGGATTGGCTCGCGGACGATCCCGAGCTCGGACGGAACAAGTGGGAGACGTTTCTCACCTCGGAACTCCCGCCGTTGATGAACGCGGCACTGGGAACCGACGGGCGGCAGGCCGTCGGCGGAATCTCGATGGCCGCGAGCGCGGTGCTGATGCTGGCTGCGAACGCCCCGGGGTTCTATTCCTCCGTCACCTCGTTCAGTGGGTGCGCGAACACCTCGGACGATCTCGGAGCGGCCTTCGTCAAGCTGGTCGTCGAGGCCCGCGGCGGCGGCGACACCGAGAACATGTGGGGGCCCACCGGCGGGCCCGGCTGGATCGCCAACGATGCGCTGCTCAATGCGGACAAGCTCCGCGGTACCCCGCTCTACCTGTCCACCGGCAGCGGGTTGCCCGGGTTCGACGACACGCTGACCAGCGCGCGCATCGGTGGCGATGTCGCGGCTCTGGTGAACCGTGTGATCGTCGGTGGTGGCATCGAGTCGATCACCGATCACTGCACCCGGGTGTTCGCCGGTCGCCTCGCAGAGCTGGGCATTCCCGCCACCGTCGACTTCCGCGGACCGGCCACGCACTCCTGGGCCTACTGGCAGGAGGACCTGCACAAGTCCTGGCCGTTCACCGCCGCGTCACTCGGTCTCTGATCCACACCGTCCCTACTTCGGTGTAACCCACACCGTTTCTACTTCGGTGTGACCCACGCTGTTCTACTTCGGTGTGACCCACACCGTGATGTCCGCGTGCACCACCTCCGCGCCCGACCGATCCGTCAGATACACCGGGATCACCAGATCCGTGCCCTCGGTGATGGCGGCGAAGTCGGGGAGTTCGTCCAACTCGGCCCGCGCCGTCATGCCGGTCCGACCCGCCGCGAGGTAGGACACCGTCATTCCCTTCGGGATCCATCGATGCGTCCCGGGCACGGTCGCTTCCGCGAGCATGCCCATGGCCACCTCGGCGAGGTTGCAGGACGCGATGGCGTGGAAGGTGTGCAGATGGTTGTGCACGCCGAACCACATCGGCGCCGTCACCACACACCGCCCGGGTTCGAGCTCCCGTACGCGGGGAAGCACGGTGGCGAAGAACGGCACCCGCGCGCACATACCGACGGAGAACAGCGGGCTGCGCACGGGGCGCGGCAGACGCCGCCAGAGGGCGTACGTACCGGTCGCAGGGGTCATGCCCGCGGACCCTACTCGGACGGCGGCGGCCGCTTCCGCACGAGTGTGACGGGGTCGATTTGAACTGAACCCCGTCCGTGGGTCATACTCGTCGGGTTGCCTTGACCGAGGCGATCGCTGTCGTGCGCCTGGTGCGTGCGCGGAGAGACCCTCGATGAGGCAGTGAACCAAGCAGTGATCGCGCCGGCTCGATGGGCGCATCCGGTTCGCACGTGACTCGCCCATCCGGGAGACCGGACCGGGCAGAGGACTGGTCGGGAATGCGACACGCCCGACCGCGTGGACCGGAGATCCATGACAGATGAACAGCGGCAACGGAAGTCCAGGCCACGCCCCGCGTGCCCGTCAGCGGCTCCGCCACGTGATTCGTCATCGGATGTCGTCCGTCCCGTCAGGGGGCTGGACGCGCACTGCCGGATCGACCGGGACTCGCTCCCGGCGAACCGAGAGAAGACCTACCGAGTTGGTTGACACCCGAGTCGGTCGACACCTACGGGCAAGGAAGAGGACATAAGCGTGGCGGGACAGAAGATCCGCATCAGGCTCAAGGCCTACGACCACGAAGCGATCGACGCGTCCGCGCGCAAGATCGTCGAGACGGTGACCCGTACCGGGGCCCGCGTGGTCGGACCTGTGCCGTTGCCCACCGAGAAGAACGTGTACTGCGTCATTCGTTCGCCGCACAAGTACAAGGATTCTCGCGAGCACTTCGAGATGCGTACTCACAAGCGACTCATCGACATTCTCGACCCGACGCCGAAGACCGTCGACGCACTCATGCGCATCGACCTGCCGGCCAGCGTCGACGTCAACATTCAGTGAGCGCGGAGACAACCATGACTGACTACAAGAACCGTCCGGCCAAGGGGATTCTGGGCACCAAGCTCGGCATGACCCAGGTCTTCGACGAGAACAACCGCGTCGTCCCGGTCACCGTCGTCAAGGCGGATCCGAACGTCGTGACCGCGATCCGCACCGAGGAGCGCGACGGCTACAGCGCCGTCCAGGTCGCCTTCGGCGCCATCGATCCCCGCAAGGTGAACAAGCCGGTCTCCGGTCAGTTCGCCAAGGCCGGTGTCACGCCGCGCCGCCACCTCGCCGAGCTGCGCGTCGCCGACGCCGCCGCTTTCGAGGTCGGCCAGGAGCTCACCGCTGCCGAGTTCGAGGACGGCGCCTACGTCGACGTCACCGGCATCAGCAAGGGCAAGGGCTTCGCCGGCACGATGAAGCGCCACGGCTTCGCCGGCCAGGGCGCCAGCCACGGCGCGCAGGCCGTGCACCGTCGCCCCGGTTCCATCGGTGGTTGCGCCACCCCCGGTCGCGTGTTCAAGGGCATGCGCATGTCGGGTCGGATGGGTAGCGACCGCGTCACGACGCAGAACCTCTCGGTCCACAAGGTGGACGCCGAGAACGGTCTGCTGCTGATCAAGGGTGCGATCCCGGGCCGCAAGGGCGGCGTCGTGATCGTCAAGAGCGCAGTGAAGGGTGGTGCGCGAGCATGACCAGTCTCGAGAAGGGCGGCACGACGCTGTCTCTCGACGTCAAGGAAGCCGGCGGCAAGACCAACGGCACCGTCGATCTCCCCGCCGAGATCTTCGACCGCACCGCGAACATCGCGTTGATGCACCAGGTCGTCGTCGCGCAGCTCGCGGCCGCACGCCAGGGCACGCATTCGACGAAGACGCGTGGCGAGGTCCGCGGCGGCGGCAAGAAGCCGTACCGCCAGAAGGGCACCGGCCGCGCACGCCAGGGCTCGACCCGCGCACCGCAGTTCGTCGGCGGTGGCACGGTCCACGGCCCGCAGCCGCGTGACTACAGCCAGCGCACCCCCAAGAAGATGAAGGCCGCCGCTCTGCGCGGAGCCCTCTCCGACCGGGCGCGCAGCGAGCGCATCCACGTGATCACCGAGCTGGTCGCAGGGCAGGTGCCGTCCACCAAGGGCGCGCGCTCCTTCCTCGCCGAGCTCACCGATCGCAAGAAGGTCCTGCTGGTCATCGGCCGTGCGGACCTCGCTGCCTGGAAGTCGGTGCAGAACCTCGACGGTGTGCACCCCATCGCCCCCGACCAGCTGAACACCTACGACGTCCTCGAGAGCGACGACGTGATCTTCACGGTCGAGGCGCTGAACACCTTCATCGCAGGTCCGGCTCGCTCGGCGGCTGCGGAAGCACAGGAGGACGACAAGTGAGCACCATCGCGGACCCCCGCGACATCCTGCTGGCGCCGGTCATCTCGGAGAAGTCCTACGGCCTGATCGAGCAGGGGACCTACACGTTCATCGTGCACCCCGACTCGAACAAGACGCAGATCAAGATCGCCGTCGAGAAGGTCTTCGGCGTGACCGTGACCAGCGTCAACACCGCCAACCGGCAGGGTAAGCGCAAGCGGACCCGATTCGGCTACGGCACGCGCAAGTCCACCAAGCGCGCGCTCGTGACCCTCTCGGCCGACAGCAAGCCCATCGAGATCTTCGGAGGCCCGGTCGCGTAAGCGGCCGGAGCTCACGAGGGTCCTCGAGGATCAAGGGACGAGACAAACATGGCAATTCGTAAGTACAAGCCGACCACTCCCGGTCGTCGCGGCGCGAGTGTCTCCGATTTCGCGGAGATCACGCGCTCGACACCGGAGAAGTCGCTCATCCGCCCGCTGCACGGCCGCGGAGGCCGCAACGCCCATGGCCGCATCACCACCCGTCACAAGGGTGGCGGCCACAAGCGCGCCTACCGTCTGATCGACTTCCGTCGCAACGACAAGGACGGCGTGCCGGCCAAGGTCGCTCACATCGAGTACGACCCCAACCGCACCGCCAACATCGCGCTGCTGCACTACGCCGACGGCGAGAAGCGCTACATCATCGCGCCGAAGGGCATCCAGCAGGGTTCGCCCATCGAGGCCGGCGCCACCGCCGACATCAAGCCGGGCAACAACCTGCCGCTGCGCAACATCCCCACGGGTACCACCATCCACGCGGTGGAGCTGCGTCCCGGCGGCGGAGCCAAGATGGCCCGCTCCGCCGGAGCCGGCATCCAGCTCCTCGGCAAGGAAGGCCCCTACGCCACGCTGCGTATGCCGTCCGGTGAGATCCGCCGCGTCGACGTGCGCTGCCGCGCCACCGTCGGCGAGGTCGGCAACGCCGAGCAGTCCAACATCAACTGGGGCAAGGCCGGCCGCATGCGCTGGAAGGGCAAGCGCCCGACCGTCCGTGGTGTCGTCATGAACCCGGTCGACCACCCGCACGGTGGTGGTGAGGGCAAGACCTCCGGTGGTCGCCACCCGGTCAGCCCCTGGGGACAGCCTGAGGGCCGCACCCGCAAGAACAAGCCGTCCGATCAGTTGATCGTCCGCCGCCGCCGCACCGGCAAGAACAAGCGATAAGCAGGAGGGAGTAGCAGATGCCACGCAGTCTGAAGAAAGGCCCGTTCGTCGACGACCACCTCCTGAAGAAGGTGGACGTTCAGAACGAGAAGGGCACGAAGCAGGTCATCAAGACCTGGTCGCGTCGCTCGACCATCACCCCCGATTTCATCGGACACACCTTCGCCGTCCACGACGGTCGCAAGCACGTCCCGGTGTTCGTCTCGGATGCCATGGTCGGACACAAGCTCGGTGAGTTCGCGCCGACGCGCACGTTCAAGGGACACATCAAGGACGACCGGAAGGCGAAGAGGCGATGAGCATCTCTCGTTCAGGGATTGTCGCGACCGACAACCCGACCGCTCGCGCTACGGCCAAGCACGTGCGCGTCACCCCGATGAAGGCACGTCGTGTCGTCGATCTGGTCCGCGGACGCAGCGTCGAGGATGCGTTGAACATCCTGAAGTTCGCGCCGCAGGCAGCGAGCGAGCCGGTGGCCAAGGTCGTCGCCAGCGCCGCCGCCAACGCCGAGAACAACCTCGACCTCGACCCCAGCACGCTGGTCGTGGCCGCGGCGTTCGTCGACGAGGGCGCAACGCTCAAGCGATTCCAGCCCCGTGCCCAGGGTCGCGCGTTCCGTATCCGTAAGCGCACATCGCACATCACGGTCATCGTGGAGAGCCTGCCCAAGACCGGCGGCTCGGCACGTGGTCGCCGGAAGGGAGCTCAGTAGTGGGCCAGAAGATCAACCCGCATGGCTTCCGCCTCGGCATCACGACCGACTGGAAGTCGCGCTGGTACGCAGACAAGCAGTACTCGGAGTACGTCAAGGAAGACGTCGCGATCCGCAAGCTCCTCGCCACGGGCATGGAGCGGGCCGGCATCGCGAAGGTGGAGATCGAGCGCACGCGTGACCGCGTCCGCGTCGACATCCACACCGCGCGTCCGGGCATCGTCATCGGTCGCCGCGGCGCCGAGGCCGACCGCATCCGTTCCGAGCTCGAGAAGCTGACCGGCAAGCAGGTCCAGCTGAACATCCTCGAGGTCAAGAACGCCGAGTCCGAGGCTCAGCTCGTGGCTCAGGGTGTGGCCGAGCAGCTCAGCAACCGCGTCGCCTTCCGTCGTGCGATGCGCAAGGCCATCCAGTCGGCCATGCGTCAGCCGAACGTCAAGGGCATCCGCGTCCAGTGCTCCGGCCGCCTCGGCGGCGCGGAGATGAGCCGCTCCGAGTTCTACCGCGAAGGTCGCGTTCCGCTGCACACGCTGCGTGCGGACATCGACTACGGCCTCTACGAGGCGAAGACCACCTTCGGTCGCATCGGCGTGAAGGTCTGGATCTACAAGGGCGACATCGTCGGTGGACGTCGTGAGGTCGCAGCCGCGGCCGCACCCGCCGACCGTCCCCGCCGCGAGCGTCCGTCTCGTCCGCGTCGCAGCGGTGCCTCGGGCACCACGGCGACCAGCACCGAGGCCGGCCGCGCCGCGACCGCAACCGCTGATGCACCCGCTACGACCGAGCAGAAGGAGGGCTGACGCATGTTGATCCCCCGTCGGGTCAAGCACCGCAAGCAGCACCACCCCAAGCGTTCGGGTGCCGCCAAGGGCGGGACTCAGGTGACCTTCGGTGACTACGGCATCCAGGCTCTCGGGCCGGCCTACGTCACGAACCGTCAGATCGAGGCAGCTCGTATCGCCGTCACTCGCCACATCAAGCGTGGCGGCAAGGTCTGGATCAACATCTACCCGGACCGCCCGCTCACCAAGAAGCCGGCCGAGACCCGCATGGGTTCCGGTAAGGGTTCGCCGGAGTGGTGGGTCGCCAACGTCAAGCCCGGTCGCGTGCTCTTCGAGCTCAGCTACCCGGACGAGGCCATCGCCCGCGAGGCGCTGACCCGCGCGATCCACAAGCTGCCGATGAAGGCACGCATCGTCACGAGGGAGGTTCAGTTCTGATGGCCACCGGTACCCCGGCTGCCGAGCTCCGCGAGCTCGGTGACGAAGAACTGATCGACCGCCTTCGTGAGTCGAAGGAGGAGCTGTTCAACCTCCGCTTCCAGATGGCCACCGGTCAGCTGGACAACAACCGTCGACTGCGCGTCGTCCGCCACGAGATCGCGCGCATCTACACCGTCATGCGTGAGCGTGAGCTCGGGCTGGCCAGCGGTCCGTCCGAGGACACGGCAGGTGACGCAGCGTGAGCGAGGAAGCAGTGACTGAAGAGACCCGCAACAGCCGGAAGACGCGTATCGGTTACGTCGTCTCCGACAAGATGCAGAAGACGATCGTCGTCGAGCTCGAGGACCGTGTGAAGCACGCCCTCTACGGCAAGATCATCCGACGCACCACCAAGGTCAAGGCCCACGACGAGAACGGGATCGCCGGCGTCGGCGACCGCGTTCAGCTCATGGAGACCCGCCCCCTGTCCGCCACCAAGCACTGGCGACTGGTCGAGGTCCTCGAGAAGGCCAAGTAAGACCTGCACCACCGCGAACGGCCCCGCACTCCTCGTGAGTGCGGGGCCGTTCTGCATCCACCCCTTCCCGAGCCCCCCACCCCTACTCCCTCCCGCCCCCACCCCTCCCTTCGCGCGCTGCGGCTGTCCACGCGCGCTGCGAGCAGTCAGCGCGGCACCACAACCGCAGCGCGGGAAGGCGGGGCAGTCAGAGGCCGACCATCCGGAGCCTGTCCCGCAGCAGGCGGTGCAGTCGCTCCGAGTGCACCAGGTCCGACCAGGTCCAGCGGACGACGTGGACGCCCAGCGCGTGCAGTGCGTTCTCCCGACGGCGTTCGGCCAGGACGGCGGCGCGCGTGTCGCCGCCGTACTTCACCTCGCCGTCGAACTCGCCCACCAGGCGGCCGTCCCAATCGAAGTCGGTGCGCGCCACGAACTGTCCGTCGTCTCGAGTGAAGGTGTGTTGCAGGCGAGGCTCGGGGACGTCGGCCCAGCCCCGCATCAGTGCCCGGCTCCACGATTCGCCGATGCTCTCGGTGCGGCCGTCGGCGTAGGCGAGCCCCGCCCGAGCGACGGCGATGCCCCGACGACGCCCGGCACGGACCAGGGCTGCGGTCAGTCCCTCCCGCGTCGCGCCGGCACGCAGCGCGGACTCCGCGACGCAGACTGCCTGCGCGAACGTTCCCGCGCAGGCCACGTCGACGGCGGTGCGTTCGAGGGTGGTGACGGACAGGCCGTCGACCGTCGTGACGTCGACGGGGTCCAGGGGGCATCGATGAAGAGCCCGCGGACCGCTGTGGCCGCCGCTGCGCCCGTCGAGCGTGAAGTGGACGACGCGCCGGTCGGGTCGCAGCACCGGGAGGCCGTGCACGGCCGCCGCGGAGTGGTGGCTCAGGGAGGCGGGGAGGGTGAGCGCCGCCGCGGCAGCGCGCACCTCCACCAGGTAGCGGGCATCGTCGGTCAGGTCCGCCCACTCACCGGCGTCGCAGAGGTGCCCACGTCGAATGCGGTGCAGCGAGCCCGCGGCGACGGCACGACGTAGTCGCGAGTCGGACAGACCGAGCCGGAGCGCCGACCCTCGCGTGAGGTGGTCCATGCCGCGAGCCTGCCCGTGCCGGCGGCCGACGACGGCCCCGGAACAGGGCCTGTGGAACACCGCTCTCCCGGGGAACCGCCCCTCCTGCGCTGCGGCCCGTCACGCGCGCTGCACACAGGCAGCGCGCGAGCGGAACCGTAGCGCGGGAACGGGTCTAGACCAGACGCTTCTCCGGGCTGACGGTCTTGGCCGGGTCCTTCTCGACGATGTCGCCGAGCGCCTCGTCGATCCGCGCGAGTACGTCGGCCTCGAGGGTGACGCCTGCGGCCTTCACGTTGTCGGCGATCTGCTCCGGCCGAGAGGCGCCGACGAGGGCCGCGGCGACGTTGTCGTTCGACAGTACCCAGGCGATGGCGAGCTGCGACATCGACAGGCCCAGATCGTCCGCGATCGGCTTCAGCTTCTGCACGCGGGTGAGGGTCTCGTCGTTCATGTATCGCGAGATCATGTCCGCGCCGCCCTTGTCGTCCGTGGCGCGCGAGCCCTCGGGCAGCGGTTGACCGGGCACGTACTTGCCCGTCAGCACGCCCTGCGCCAACGGCGACCAGACCACCTGCGAGATGCCGAGTTCCCGCGACGCCGGGACCACCTCGGCCTCGATGACCCGCCAGAGCGCCGAGTACTGCGGCTGGTTGGACACGATGGAGAAGCCACGCTCGCGCGCCAGGGACTGCGCCTCGCGGAGCTGATCGGCCGTCCACTCCGAGACGCCGATGTACAGCGCCTTGCCCTGCTGCACCACGTCGCCGAAGGCCGCGATGGTCTCCTCGAGCGGCGTCTCGTGGTCGTACCGATGCGCCTGGTAGAGGTCGACGTAGTCCGTACCGAGGCGGCGGAGCGAGTTGTCGATGCCCTCGCGGATGTGCTTGCGCGAGAGGCCGGTGTCGTTGGGGCCCTTCGGGCCGACGGGGAAGTAGACCTTGGTGAAGATCTCGAGGCTCTCTCGGCGCTCGCCCGCGACGGCCTTGCCGAGCACCTCCTCCGCGGCACCGTTCGCGTAGACGTCGGCGGTGTCGAACGTGGTGATGCCCGCGTCGAGCGCAGCCTTGACGCACGCGGTGGCGACGTCGTTCTCCACCTGCGAGCCGTGCGTCAGCCAGTTGCCGTAGGTGATCTCGGAAACCTTGAGTCCACTGTTGCCCAGAAATCGGTAAGCCATGGCAACCAAGTTACGCCCGGTGCAGCGGCACCCTGCCGGTCATTCGCGAGCGAGTGCGAGGACCTCCTCTTCCGTGGGCGGGCTCTTGGGGTGGTAGGTCAGGCACAGCGGAGTGGCGGTGCGACGGAATTCGGCACCCTCGACCGCCGCGTAGAACTGCCCGGCGGGCAGGCGACCGACGTCCGGAACCGAGCCGCCCTTGGCCCGCGCCATCTCCTGCGCGGCGGCGATCTGCGCGGGACTGTTCAGCAGGCCGTAGAACTGCGTCGCCGCGTTGCCGGCGATGCGGTTGTGCAGACCCTTCGGCGCCTGCGTGGCGAACACCAGCCCCAGCCCGTACTTGCGGGCCTGCGACGCGAGGGCCAGGGTGCTGTGGGTCGCGGCGGTGTAGCGGTCGGACGGTGCGTAGTTCTGGGCCTCGTCCATCACGAACAGCCCGCCGAGCGGTCGGTCACCGGCCGGGTTCTTCTTGATCCACGCGAACAGGCCCATCTGCAGCTGGTTCACGAAACTCTGCTTCTGGTCCTCGGTGGTCAGCCCGGCCAGGTTGATCACGGACACGCGGGCCTTCTTGCCCTCGGCCGGAGTCAGCAGGACACCCGGATCGACGGGCGTGCCGCTCCCGGCGAACAGGGGATCGTTGGTCGTGGCGGCTTTGAGGTTCTCGGCGAGATCCGCGGCGATGCGTGTCGCGTCGCGCATCTCGCTGACGTCGTCGGGCAGGTTCTCGAGCAACTCGACGAAGTCCGCGAGCGACCCGCCCTGTGAGCGTCGTCCGAAGACCTCGAGAGCCGACTTCAGGACGGCCCGGCGGTGCTTGGCCTTCTCGGTGGCGCCGACGGCGGACGCGGCGGGAGCGAGAGCGGCGAGCGCGGACTCGACGGAGGCGTCGAATTCGTCCCGGTCGCCGACGACGCTGGCGAAGTCCGGCAGCGGCTGGAAACTCAACGGCCGGCCCGAGGACTTCCGCGGCGTCCAGACGACGACGTCCGTGTCGCGGAGGTAGGCCGTCGCCTTGGCCTCGTCGCCGGGCGGCCACGTGCGTTCGTCGTCGGGCCACGCGGTGCCGAGACGGGCGAGGTCGTTGTTGATGTCGAGCACGATGGCCGAGACACCCTGCAGCGCACACTCTTCGACGAGTCGACGGATCAGCACCGTCTTGCCGGATCCGGACCCGGCGAAGATCGCGGTGTGCTTGCGCAGCGCCTCGAGGGGGATGCGCACCTCGGCGTGGGTGCTCAGCTCCGTCCCGATCTCGATCTCGGGCCGACGAGCCGGGCGGCTGGTGATCGGTTCCGGCTCGATCAGGGCTCGCTCGTCGTCGACCACGCTGACCTCGGGGAGGGTCGTGCGGAACAGCTCGATCTCGTGCGCCGGCTTCCGCGAGAGAAGCCACGACGTGAGGGCGGGGGAGTTCTCGTCGAGCAGCCGCCCGAGCGCGCCGAGGGCGCGACGGTCGGCCTCGGTGAGCGGCACCTCGATCGCCCCGGCCTGCCGCACCGCGGCGATGGTCTGCTGCGTCTTCGCGCCCGACGGCCACGGATCGTTGCGGATCAGGATCAGCTTCCGGCGCGGCATGTCGATGTGCAGGCCCGCTGCGGTGACCGCCCGCCCGATCCGGGCACCCGCGGCGCGCCAGTGCGTCGCGGTGATGGCGCGGAAGCACCAGTGCTCCTCGTCGTCGGTGTCCGTGTCGACGGTGTGGCGCAGCCGGGCGTGCAGGGCGGCCCGACCGCTGGGCGGCGGGTCCTGCGCGAGGCTGTCGTCGGAGGACTGGTGCTCGTGGATCCACGCCGTGAGTCCGGCGGCGAGCAGGGTCGGGACCAGCACGTCCTCGGTGGTCGGGGAGATCGGGACGCTGACGTCGGCGTCGGCGATCAGCGCGGCGTAGCGCTCGTCGAGGGCGGCCAGCTCGTCCTGCTCGACGACGATGCGCTGTCCACCGTCGCCACCCTTGTCCCGGAAGTCGGTCAGCTCGGCGGCGACCCCGCTGTCGAGACAGCGGCGGATGTGCCGGTCGACGGCGATGAGCAGCTGCCGCGGGGTGAAATCGGGCGCCTGATCGAAGGCGTCCGCGGCCACCGGCCACGTCTCGTGCGGCGGAACGAAGCCGACGTCGCGGAAGCACGCGTTCAGCCGCCGCCCCAGCAGGAGCCGACCGATGTCCGACGACGGGATGCGCTCGAGATCCGTCGTCACCCGGAAGCGATCCTTGACCGGCGCCGTGCCGCGCGACTCGATGAGATCCCACGCGCTCGACAGGGCGGACAGCACCGACGCCGTGCGCGGCAGGGTCTCGCGCAACGACATCAACCCGTGCGCCAGCTGCTCGACGACCTTGTCCTCGCGGGCGTCGGCGAACTCCTGGTCCGATCCCGTCCGAGCCTGCGCGACGAGCGTGTCGATCTGATCGATGGCGAGCACCGTCGGACCGGTGATGGCGAGTAGGCGCGAGATGTTCTCGGCGATGCCCTGGTGGCCCAGCTCGGCGCGCACGATGCCCCAGGCGCGGAACTCCTCCGGGTCGACGTCGTCGATCGACTGCAGGTACGCGTCGCCGATGTCCTGCACGCCGGTGTCCGGCGCGACCGACAGCACCAGTGACCGCAACGTGTGCTGCGAGGTGCGTCGGTGTCGCGGATGCACCTTGTAGACCGCGGTGACGAACGTGTTGAGGGCGTCGACGTCGATCATCGTCTCGCCCATCACCTGCGCACGGACGGACTCGTCGACCCCGCCCACCTCGCACAGCCGCCGCAGCATCAGCGCGAGCTGGCTGTCGTCACCGCGCCCGGACGGGCGCGTCAGGTCGTCGAGCATGCCCATCAGCACCGACCGCCAGAATCCCGCGGCGTCGAGCAACCGGATGAGGAAGAAGTACCCGCCGCGTTCCTGGATCTCCTCGCGCACCTGGCCGAGCAGGTGGGTCTTGCCCGACCCGGCCGGCCCGCGGACGACGACGCCCAACGGGCTGGCGTCGTCCGACTTCTCGGCGTCGGTGTAGGCCGCCATGACGTCGGCGTACACGCGGTCGTGCAGGCCGGCGACGTGGACGTCGGACTGGGACCGCCACACGTCGTCGGGAGTCGGCGCCCAGCTCAGGCGCACCGACTCGAGGGCGCGGATGCGGTCGTCTGCAGTGCTCATGGAAGTACCCATCACGAGGTGATCGTCAGCAGGTGGTTGCGCTGGTTCCCGACGGTCACCGCGGCGGCGCGATCGTCGTCGGACAGCGTCTTCTGGTTCTCTTCGGGGATCAACGAGACGCCCGGTGTCCGCTGCAACGCGACCAGCGCGTCGTCGAGGCGGTCGCGGGGAACGTCGGACAGGGCGGGCCGCAGCCGGGTCAGCCGCACCCGCGCCCCGGGCTCGCGCGCGAGGTCCGCGTACGCGCGCCGGATGCGCGTCTCGAGGTCGACACCCGTGTTCGCAGAGGACTCGCCGCCGCCGTCCTGCTCGCGCACCGACTGCGGTACGACGGCGTTCGCCGGCGTGGGCAGCGGCTCGATCTCGGCCGGGGTGTCGCGGGGGAAGAAGACCTCGGCGGGACGGACGTCGTCGCGGTGGAACCACCGGCCGAGACCGGCGAGGACGGTGAAGAGCGCTTTGCCGGGACCCGTGGCACCCTTCGGAGCGTCCGACCCCATGAGGTCGGCGCAGAACTTCCACCCCTTGTCCGTCAGTTCGAGGGTCATCGACCGGCCCTCACGACCGACGTCGATCAGTCCCTGCGCCACGAGGCGGTCGCGGGACGGCTTCGCGAGCGCCGGTCCCAGCACGGCGAGCTCCGGATTGCGCACCGCCCGCGCCTCCGCCATCAGCACCATCAGCACGGCGACCTCGGTGCCGGTCAAGTCGGTCGTGCTCACGTGGGAGTCCCCTTCGCTCGTCGTCGGTGCACTGCCTGTTCGATGGTGGCCACGACACTCTCGTGGTCGGTGAGCACGTCGTCGTTGGTGAAGCGCAGCACCATCCAGCCCCGGGTCTGCAGCAGGTTGTCCCGCGACCGGTCGTCCGAGAACCGGTGCCGCGATCGGTGTTCGGGGCCGTCGATCTCGACGGCGATCCTCTCCCGGGCCCAGACGACGTCGACGGTGAACGGTCGGCCGATCTCCGACAACCGGACCACCTGGTTGTGCCCTCGGCCCGTCGCCCACTCCCGCGCCGAGAGCAGTCGGTACAGCCGATCCTCCGCGGCACTCGCGGCGTGCGGATGCCCGACGACGGGCGGGTAGCTCGCGGGACGGAATCGGTCGACGATCGTGGCGACGTCGGTCGGCGCCGCGGGGACGTCGACCCGGTACGCGGGACATCGGTCCACGTCCATTGCGCCGTCGCCGGTCAGCCACACCCCGACCCCGGTGCGGCACAGCCATTCCGCGGCCGCCGCGACGTCGCGGGACGGCGCATCGGCGGGGACGTCGAGAATCACGACGGCGCCGTCCCGACCGTGCGCCTGCGCGACGACGCGAGCGGCGCCGGTCAGCCGCGTCTCGCGGGAGAACGTGTCGGTGCGCGGAGGCCGGGCCGAGGCGCGGGCCGCGGCCAGGTGCGCGAGGTAGGGCCCGAAGTGCGCGCTCGATCGGGCGAGGTCGACGGCCCGGGCGCGGGCGGCGTCCCGGACGAGCGACGAGTGATCGCCGGGCGAGTCGGTACCGGGCACGACGAGGGGGATCAGCTCGATCGCGGCCTGTTCGACGGCCGCGACCACCGCGTCGGTGAGCGTCGACGCACTGGCCACGGCGGCGTCGTCGGCGCAGAAGAAGAGCGGCGCGGGGGCGTCGGAGGGCAGCGGATCGACGTGATCGGCGAGATCGCGGAGCGGCGCCCCCTCGACCCGGACGACGCGGGTGAGCGGCAGGGCGCGCCACCAGGCCGCCGCAGTGGAATCGGCACGGGTCATCACGACCTCACCGTCCCGCGGGGAGGTAGCGGGCGCACCGACGGTTCCCATCGGGCAAACCGTACCCGGGGACGGAAATCGTCGTCGCTCGGGTCGGATCGATGCAGGCCACTCAGCGTGCCGTGAGCCGGTCGGACTCGGGCCACCAGCGGGCGCCGTCGACGTCGACGATGCCGCGTCGCAGCGGGGTGCGTTCGAGATGCCAGTGCTCCTGGGCGTCGATGACCAGGTGTGCGGGCAGCGTCCCGTTCGCCCGCACGACGCGCCACCATGCGACGGCCGCGCCCTCGCGCGCCATCACCCCGCCGACCCCGCGCGGACCGCCCTGCTGCAGGAACTCGGCGATGTCGCCGTAGGTCATCACGCGCCCGACCGGAATCCGCTCGACGACACTCAGCACTCGCTCCGCGAACTCGTCCCGTGCCTCGCTCATCGTCGGTGGGACTCACCGGCCGAGCAGGCCACCGAGTGCACCGCCCACTCCGGCCTGCTGACCACCACCGGTGCCCGCGATCAGGCCGCCCGGCGGCAGTTCCGACGGCTGCACCACCACGAAGCCCTGGCCGGAGAACTGCAGCGTGAAGCGCTCCCCGGTACTGCGGCCGATGAGCGTGCCGAAGTTCAGCTGGTCGTTGCTCTTGACCGACGTCTGCAGGCTCGACGACCACGCCACCGCTGCCTGCGGATCCGCGAACGTCGGCTGGTCGACGGTGAGCACCACCGGTTGACCGTCCGTGGTGATCGCGATGCGCCCGCGACCGGTGAAGACGCAGTTGAACAGACCCGCGTTGGAACTGGCGGCCGCGCCCTGGACCCGGCCGATGCGGTAGGAGAGCGACGTGTCGAATGCGAGCACGTTGGACCCGTTGATGGTGAGACCGTCACTGCCGTCGAGGTCGATGATGTGGACGTCCTGCGCGGCATTGGCCAGGAACAGGTCGCCGTGGCCGCTCACCTTCATGAGCGGAACTCCCTCACCGGTGACGGTGCGGCGGATCATGTTCCCGATCCCGCCCGAGCCCTGTGCTTCGAACCGCAGGTCGCCCTGGTAGGCGACCATCGAGCCGGATCGCGCCATCACCTCGCCGTTCATCGCGACGCGGGCCATCTTGCTGCCCTGTTTGAGGATGCCGTTGCCCTGCACCTCGGCATTGGAGGGGGCGAACAGTTCGCTGCGCACGGCGAGACCTTCCTGTCGGACCGGTGTGGCGGGCTGGGGGTGGGCGGCGTGCGAGGGGGTGGGCTGCGGGGGAGGCGCGGCCGCGGGCTGCGGAGGAGGCGCGGCCGCGGGCTGCGGAGGAGGCGCGGCCGCAGGCTCGGTCTCCGGCTCGTCCACGGTGATGCCGAACGCCGTCGCGATGCCGGCCAGTCCGTCGTCGTATCCCTGCCCGACGGCCCGCACCTTCCAGCCGTCGCCGCGTCGGTAGATCTCGATGCCGACGACGGCGGTCTCGGTGGTCAGGCCCGTCATGGGGAAGTCGAGATCGGACCCGACGGTGGCGCGGAGCGGCATCCCACCGAACGTCGCCGGGCCGGATCCGTCGAGACTGGCGGTGATCGCGATGGTCTCGATCTCGGCGGGTACGCCCCGCGTGTCGACCGTGACGCCGTCGGGCGCATAGCGAACGCCGGGACCGGCGGGGTTGTTGAAGAAGACGAGGTCCTGGTCCGACCGCACGCGACCGGCGGCGGTGAGGAGCAGGGCGGAGACGTCCACGGCGGCACCGGTCACCGAGACGGTGATCGATCCGGACGCGTCGAGTGGGGCAGGGCGGTTCTCTCCCCGGGCGAGGCTCTGCACGTCGGCCAGTGTGCCACCGGTCACCGACACTCGGCAGGGGTGTGTTCTCCGCGATGCGGCCCGATTTGGTTCGCGTCGGTGTGTTCCTTACACTTGAGCGGTTGTCCGTGGTAGGCGCATGCGCCGGTCCGGGCGATACGACCGCGCGCGTCGGGTCGGTATCCGCCGCGCACGCACATCCAGGTCATCGAGGAGACCCATGATTCAGCAGGAGTCGCGGCTGCGCGTCGCCGACAACACGGGTGCCAAGGAAATCTTGTGCATTCGCGTTCTCGGTGGTTCGTCTCGCCGCTACGCCGGGATCGGCGACGTCATCGTCGCCACCGTCAAGGACGCGATCCCCGGCGGAAACATCAAGAAGGGCGAGGTCGTCAAGGCCGTCATCGTCCGCACCACGAAGGAACGGCGTCGTCCCGACGGCTCGTACATCAAGTTCGACGAGAACGCCGCCGTCCTGATCAAGCCGGACAACGATCCGCGCGGAACCCGCATCTTCGGCCCGGTCGGCCGCGAGCTGCGCGAGAAGAAGTTCATGCGCATCGTGTCGCTGGCTCCGGAGGTGTTGTGAGATGAAGGTGCACAAGGGCGACACGGTTCTCGTCATCTCGGGTAAGGACAAGGGCGCCAAGGGCAAGGTCATCCAGGCCTACCCGGCGACCGAGAAGGTCCTGGTCGAGGGCGTCAACCGCATCAAGAAGCACACCGCTGTCTCGGCCAACGAGCGCGGCGCGTCCTCGGGCGGCATCGTCACCCAGGAAGCCCCCATTCACGTTTCCAACGTCGCCGTCGTCGACTCGGACGGAAACCCCACCCGCGTGGGCTACCGCACCGACGAGAACGGCAAGCGCGTTCGGATTTCCCGTAAGAGCGGGAAGGACATCTGATGACGACCACCGAGAAGATCGTTCCGCGCCTCAAGACTCGCTACCGCGAGGAGATCAAGGACGCGCTGAACGCCGAGTTCCAGTACGCCAACGTCATGCAGATCCCGGGCGTGGTCAAGGTCGTCGTCAACATGGGTGTCGGCGACGCCGCCCGCGACGCGAAGCTGATCAACGGTGCCGTGGCCGACCTGGCCGCCATCACCGGTCAGAAGCCGGAGATCCGCAAGGCCCGCAAGTCCATCGCGCAGTTCAAGCTCCGCGAGGGCATGCCCATCGGCGCTCGCGTCACGCTGCGCGGCGACCGCATGTGGGAGTTCCTGGACCGTCTGACGTCCATCGCCCTGCCCCGCATCAGGGACTTCCGTGGCCTGTCGGGCACGCAGTTCGACGGCAACGGCAACTACACGTTCGGCCTGAACGAGCAGTCGATGTTCCACGAGATCGACGTCGACAAGATCGACCGCCCTCGCGGTATGGACATCACCGTCGTCACGACGGCCACCAACAACGACGAAGGCCGCGCGCTGCTCAAGCACCTCGGCTTCCCGTTCAAGGAGAACTGAGCGTATGGCTAAGAAGGCACTGGTCAACAAGGCCAACAAGAAGCCGAAGTTCGCGGTCCGCGCCTACACGCGCTGCCAGCGGTGCGGTCGCCCGCACTCGGTGTTCCGCAAGTTCGGTCTCTGCCGTATCTGCGTCCGTGAGATGGCGCACCGCGGCGAGCTGCCCGGAGTGCACAAGTCCTCCTGGTGAGACGAGCACCCCGGTGAGCTGATCACCACCCGACAGGCCCGAGCCATCACGGCTCGGGCCTGTCGGCGTTCGGGGGTGGCGCGCCCGACCTGCGCCACAGCACACAGGACGTTCCGATCGCCGGGATCCCGCCCGTTCGGCCGACTCGTGTGCGGACACGCAGGTCCGTTTCACCGCACGCCGCCCCCGCGAGCGGCATAGGCTGCCGCGGCAGGGGGTTCGAACAGCAGGGGGCTGCAACGTCAGGAGCGGATCATGGCGCAGGCAACGGACGCCGCGGCGACGGAGAAGGAACCGGAACTCAAGCGAGTCCTCGGGCCGGGACTGCTGCTGTTGTTCATCGTGGGCGACATCCTGGGCGCGGGCGTCTACGCGGTCACCGGCGACATGATCGAGAACGTCGGCGGTATGGCGTGGCTGCCGTTCGTCCTGGCGTTCGTGGTCGCCACCCTCACCGCGTTCTCCTACCTGGAGCTCGTGTGCAAGTACCCGCAGGCCGCGGGCGCCGCGCTGTACACGCACAAGGCGTTCGGCATCCACTTCTTCACGTTCCTCGTGGCGTTCGCCGTGATCTGTTCCGGCATCACCAGCGCGTCGACGTCGTCGAACGTGGTCGCCGGCAACCTTCTCGCCGGCCTGCACGAGACGTTCTCCACCGAGGACGGCATCGGGTGGTTCGACGTGCCCACCGGTAGCACCGCGCAGCTGGTGGTCGCCCTCGTCTTCATGGGTCTGCTCGCGGCGATCAACCTGCGTGGCGTCGGCGAATCGGTCAAGTTCAACGTGATTCTCACGATCATCGAGATGACGGCGCTGGCCATCGTGATCGTCATCGGGTTCGTCGCGGTCGGCAGCGGCAGCGCGGAGGGTGACATCGCGAACCTCGTCGTGTTCGAGGACCCCAACGAGAAGGGGTGGTTCCTCGCCGTCACGGTGGCGACGACGATTGCCTTCTTCGCGATGGTCGGGTTCGAGGACTCGGTGAACATGGTCGAGGAGACGAAGAATCCCGAACGCATCTTCCCGAAGATGATGCTGTCCGGCCTCGGCATCGCGTGTCTGATCTACGTCCTCGTGGTCGTCGCGGTGATCGCGGTGTTGCCGCTGGACTACGACTCCGGCAGCGAGGGCATCCTGCTGCACGTGGTGCGCCTCGGCGCCCCGGGGCTGCCGATCGACGAGATCTTCCCGTATCTCACGGTGTTCGCCGTGGCCAACACCGCCCTGATCAACATGCTCATGGCCAGCCGTCTGATCTACGGGCTCGGCCGCCAGCGCATCCTGCCCAAGACACTCAGTTCCGTTCTGCCCGTGCGCCGTTCGCCGTGGGCCGCGATTCTGTTCTCGACCCTGCTGGCGGTCGTGCTGATCGTGGTGGTCAACCGACTGTCGGGCAATTCCGTCGTGAGCGCGCTGTCCGGGACGACGGGATTGCTGCTGCTCGCCGTGTTCGCCGTGGTCAACGTGGCGTGCCTGGTGCTCAAGCGACGACGCCCGTCGAACGGGTTCACCGCGCCCGTCGCCGTCCCGGTGATCGGCGCGACGCTGTGCCTGTTCCTGGTGGGACCGTGGGCGCGGACCGACGCGCAGATGATCCAGTACCGCATCGCCGGCGCGATGCTGCTGCTCGGCGTGGTGCTGTGGGTGATCACGCACTTCGTCAACAAGGCGACGATGGGCAAGTCGCGCTTCGTCGACGTCGACCGCCTGACGTACGACGAGCAGGCGAACCTCGGCGACCGCGTGCGTGACCGCGGGGACGACTACTGAGCGACGCCCTCCCGGCCGAATCCCGACAGAGCACGAGCCCCGACCCGCAGCGCGGATCGGGGCTCGTGTGACGAGATGCGGGTGTCAGCTCTCGAACAGGTCCGTCGGGAGCGAGCCGCCGCCGGGGACGGGCGGGACGACGGGGGGAAGTTCGCCCTCGGGGAGGACCGTGACGGGCACGCCGACGAGGGTGTCGACCGGGGTTCCGCCGTCGTCGCACGTAGCGGTGACGGTGTAGATGCCCGCGTCCAATCCGTCGATGTCGATGGTCCCGGTCCACGGAACAGCCGGGAACGGGAGGCCGAGCGGGGGCGCGAGGGTGCCTACCTCGGACGCCGTGTTCTCGGCGTTTCCTACCTCGGTGGCGGTCACGGTGCACTCGACGTCGCCCTCGAAGAAGACCGCGGGAGTCGCGGTGACGACTGTGCTGACGGACTCCACACCGGGCACCGGGGCAACGGCGACCAGTGCCACTGCCGCGGACGCGGTTCCCGAGGTGGCAAGAACCCCGGCAGCGGCGGCGGCGACGACGATTCCGGCGCGGCCGAGTGTGCGAGAACGAACTGTCATGCTGTGCTCCATCACGTGAGAAGGGGTCGAGCATTGGCCCGCTCACCATAAAACGAACCGGACATTCTCCATGTAACGAATGGCCAACAATGGCTCTGTCGACGCCGGCGAGAGCGGCCCGACGCCCTCCCACCTGCACCGATTTGGTCTGACAGGGTCGCGCCCGTAGACTGTGACGGTTGCCCGGGTACCGTCATGCCTGCAGACGACCCGTGTGACCAGGGTTTTCGTGCCACATGATGCTCGAAACACCCACCAGTGCCTGCAGATTCGACCGCTCGCACTGGCGGGAGCGCAACCCCTGACCGGCAACAGTCGGTCAGGACGGAACACTTCGCGGTAGGCCCACGGCGGGACGAGCCAGGCCCCACTTCGGTGCGGCACCAGCTCGCTCGTGCTGTATGGGAACCGCTGCGAGAAAGGGCCATGAACTCTGTCATGACCATGACCGACCCGATCGCAGACTTCTTGACGCGTCTGCGCAACGCCAACTCGGCGTACCACGATCAGGTGAAGCTGCCGCACTCGAAGATCAAGGCGAACATCGCCGAGATCCTCAAGCGCGAGGGCTACATCTCCGACTACCGCTCCGAGGACGCCGAGGTGGGCAAGACCCTCATCGTCGATCTGAAGTACGGCCCCAGCCGCGAGCGCAGCCTCGCCGGCGTGCGCCGGGTCTCCAAGCCCGGTCTGCGCGTGTATGCAAAGTCCACCAATCTGCCCAAGGTCCTGGGCGGCCTGGGCGTGGCGATCATCTCCACGTCCACCGGTCTGCTCACCGATCGCCAGGCGGCAACTCAGGGCGTCGGCGGCGAAGTCCTCGCCTACGTCTGGTAAGGGAGGCCACCACAATGTCGCGTATCGGAAAGCTTCCGGTGACGGTTCCGGCCGGTGTCGATGTCACCATCGACGGCCAGGACGTCACGGTCAAGGGTCCCAAGGGCACCTTGTCTCTCACCATCGCCGAGCCCATCGCCGTCGCGAAGAACGACGACGGTTCGATCTCGGTCACTCGGCCCGACGACGAGCGTCGTAGCCGTTCCCTGCACGGCCTCTCGCGCACTCTCGTCGCGAACCTCATCACGGGTGTGACCACCGGTTACACCACGAAGATGGAGATTCACGGCGTCGGTTACCGCGTGGCTCTGAAGGGCAACGACCTCGAGTTCGCGCTCGGCTACAGCCACCCCGTGCCGATCCCGGCGCCGGAGGGCATCACCTTCGCGGTCGAGACCCCCACCCGGTTCTCCGTCTCGGGTATCGACAAGCAGAAGGTCGGCCAGATCTCTGCCAACATCCGTCGTCTCCGCCGTCCCGACCCGTACAAGGGCAAGGGCGTTCGGTACGAGGGTGAGCAGATCCGCCGCAAGGTCGGAAAGACAGGTAAGTGATGAGCAACACCGCAGCCAAGCAGGGTTCCGAGGCGAACCCGAAGCGCATCCCGCTGGGCAAGGACGTCTCGACGCGTCGTCGTCTGTCGAAGACCCGTCGTCACTTCCGCCTGCGCAAGAAGGTCTCCGGCACCGCCGAGCGTCCCCGTCTCGTCGTCAACCGCAGCTCGCGTCACCTGCACGCGCAGCTGGTCGACGACCTGACCGGTCGCACCCTCGCCGCCGCGTCGTCCATCGAGGCCGACGTGCGTGCGCTGGACGGCGACAAGAAGGCGCGTGGCGCCAAGGTCGGCTCCCTCATCGCCGAGCGTGCCAAGGCCGCCGGCATCGAGGCCGCGGTCTTCGACCGTGGTGGCCACGACTACGCCGGTCGCATCGCGGCCCTCGCGGACGCAGCTCGCGAAGGCGGGTTGAAGTTCTGATGCCCACTACGAACACGATCCAGTTCATCGACGGAAGGACAGCCTGATGCCGGGACGTCAACGGCGTGACGGCGGAAACGGCCCCGCCGGACAGAATGGACCCAACACCGGAGGCGACAACCGCGGAGACAACCGCGGCGGTCGCGATCGCCGGGACAACCGCGGCGGCAACGCCCCGGAGAAGAACAACCTCGAGCGCGTGGTCGCGATCAACCGCGTCTCCAAGGTCGTGAAGGGTGGTCGTCGCTTCAGCTTCACCGCCCTCGTGATCGTCGGTGACGGCAACGGTCTGGTCGGCGTCGGCTACGGCAAGGCCAAGGAAGTTCCCGCCGCCATTCAGAAGGGCGTCGAGGAGGCTCGCAAGGGCTTCTTCCGCGTTCCGCTGATCGGTAGCACGATCACGCACCCCGTCCAGGGTGAGGCTGCGGCCGGTGTGGTCATGCTGCGCCCGGCAAGCCCCGGTACCGGTGTCATCGCCGGTGGCGCGGTGCGTGCCGTGCTCGAGTGCGCCGGCGTCCACGACATCCTCGCGAAGTCGCTCGGCAGCGACAACGCGATCAACGTCGTGCACGCCACCGTTGCAGCCCTCAAGGGTCTGCAGCGTCCGGAAGAGGTCGCGGCTCGCCGTGGTCTGCCGATCGAGGACGTCGCTCCCGCCGGCATGCTGCGCGCACGCGCCCAGGCAGCAGCAGGGAGTGCCGATCGTGGCTGACCTCAAAGTGACCCAGATCAAGAGCACCATCGGTCAGAAGCAGAACCAGCGCAACAGCCTGCGGACGCTGGGCCTCAAGAAGATCCGCCAGTCGGTGGTTCGTGAGGACACGCCGCAGACGCGTGGTCTGATCAACGTGGTGCGTCACCTCGTGACAGTGGAAGAGGTCTGACCATGACCATCAAACTGCACCACCTCCGCCCCGCCCCCGGCTCCAAGAGCGCGAAGATCCGCGTCGGCCGTGGTGAGGGTGGCAAGCGTGGCAAGACAGCCGGTCGCGGCACCAAGGGCACGGGCGCTCGCAAGAACGTCTCGCCCGGGTTCGAGGGCGGCCAGATGCCGATCCACATGCGCCTGCCGAAGCTCAAGGGCTTCAAGAACCGCAACCGCGTCGAGTACCAGGTGGTCAACCTGGGCGACATCGAGCGGCTGTTCCCCCAGGGCGGCGAGATCTCCAAGGACGATCTCGTGGCCAAGGGTGCGGTGCGCAAGAACCGCCTCGTGAAGATCCTGGGCGACGGCGACCTGTCGGTGAAGGTGTCCGTCACCGCCGACAAGTTCACCGGTTCCGCCAAGGAGAAGATCGCTGCAGCCGGCGGGTCCGCCACCGAGCTGTGATCGATCGGTGTCTCGCCTCCGGTCGGAGGCGAGGCACCCGCGTTCGTTCGACCGATGGCCGTGGTACGCGAGTCGTGCTGCGGCCATCGGTGTTCGATCAGCGCCGCTGTTAGAGTTCGACGGGGTGCCTTCGCGGCACCCCGACCAGTTCGTGCCAGTAACCCGCCTTTGGAGGATCGTTGCTTTCCGCCTTCGTGTCGGCCCTCAGGACACCTGACCTGAGACGGAAGATCCTCTTCACCCTCGGTCTCGTCGCGCTCTACCGCTTCGGTGCGACCCTGCCGTCTCCGGGCGTCGACTACGGCAACGTCCGCCAGTGCATCGACCAGGTCTCCGGCGGCGACTCGGCCGGCATCTACTCGCTCATCAACCTGTTCTCGGGTGGTGCGCTCCTGCAGCTGTCGGTCTTCGCTATCGGCATCATGCCGTTCATCACCGCGAGCATCATCGTCCAGCTCCTCACCGTGGTCATCCCGCGGTTCGAGGAACTCCGCAAGGAGGGCCAGGCCGGCCAGGCGAAGATGACGCAGTACACCCGCTATCTCTCCATCGCGCTCGCCGTGCTCCAGGCCACCGGCCTGGTGGCGCTCGCGTCGCGCGGGCAGCTGCTCCAGGGCTGCAACCTCGACATCATCGCCGACACGTCCATCTTCGGGCTGGTCACGATCGTGCTGGTCATGACGGCCGGTGCCGCCCTGGTCATGTGGTTCGGCGAGCTCATCACCGAGCGCGGTGTCGGCAACGGCATGTCGCTGCTCATCTTCGCCGGCATCGCCTCGCGCATCCCGTCCGAGGGCAAGGCCATCCTCGACAGCCGCGGCGGTCTCGTCTTCGCCCTCGTGTGCGTCGCCGCGCTCGCGATCATCGTCGGCGTCGTGTTCGTCGAGCAGGGTCAGCGCCGCATCCCGGTGCAGTACGCCAAGCGCATGGTCGGCCGTCGCATGTACGGCGGATCGTCGACCTACCTGCCGCTGAAGGTCAACCAGGCCGGCGTCATCCCCGTGATCTTCGCGTCGTCGCTGCTCTACCTGCCCAACCTGATCGCCCAGCTGACCAACGCGAGCACGGCGGCGAACCCGAGCTGGTGGCAACGCGCCATCAACACCTATCTCGTCAATCCGGCCAACCCGGTCTACATCGCGATCTACTTCGGCCTGATCGTGTTCTTCACGTACTTCTACGTCGCCATCACCTTCAACCCCGAAGAGCGTGCCGACGAGATGAAGAAGTACGGCGGCTTCATCCCGGGCATCCGACCGGGACGCCCCACGGCCGACTATCTGCAGTTCGTTCTCAGCCGCATCACGCTGCCCGGTGCCATCTACCTCGGCACCATCGCCGTTCTGCCCAACCTGTTCCTCGACATCGGTAACTCCGGCGGTGCGCAGAACCTGCCGTTCGGCGGCACCGCGGTGCTCATCATGGTGAGCGTCGGCCTCGACACGGTGAAGCAGATCGAAAGCCAACTGATGCAGCGCAACTACGAAGGGTTCCTCAAGTGAGACTCGTCCTCCTCGGTCCTCCCGGAGCCGGCAAAGGCACGCAGGCGACGCTGCTGAGCGAGAAGCTCGGCATCCCCCACGTGTCCACCGGTGATCTGTTCCGGGCGAACATCGGGCAGCAGACGCCCCTCGGCATCGAGGCCAAGAAGTACCTCGACGCCGGCGACCTGGTGCCGAGCACGCTGACCGTGGACATGGTGCGCGACCGTCTCGCCGAGCCCGACGCCACGGGCGGCTTCATCCTCGACGGGTTCCCGCGCTCGGTGGACCAGGCCGATTCCCTCGCCGGCATCCTCGAGGACATGGGCACCCGCCTCGACGCCGTCGTCTCCTTCGTCATCGACGAGGACGTCGTGGTCGAGCGCATGCTGGCACGCGGCCGCGAGGACGACAAGGAAGACGTCATCCGCAACCGGATGAAGGTCTACCGCGACGAGACGGCGCCGCTGCTCGAGTACTACAAGGATCACGGACGACTGGTGACGGTCGATGCCGTCGGCGAGGTCGACGACGTCAACGCCAAGGTCATCGACGCGATCCAGGGCGACTCCTGACCCATGGCTTTCGGACGCAAGCGCAAGGTGGTCCCGTTCCGCAGCGCCGGTGAGCTCGACGCCATGGCCGCGGCCGGGGCCGTCGTGGGCGCCGCCCTCGTCGCCGTACGCGAGGCCGCGAAGCCCGGCGTGTCCACGCTCGAACTGGACGCGATCGCCGAGGCCGTCATCCGCGACGCCGGCGCCGTGCCGTCGTTCCTCGGGTACCACGGCTTCACCGGCAGCATCTGCAGCTCGGTCAACGACCGCGTCGTCCACGGCATCCCGTCGACCGGCGACGTGCTCGCCGAGGGCGACCTGGTGTCCATCGACTGCGGTGCGGTGCTCGACGGCTGGCACGGCGATTCCGCCTGGACGTTCGGCGTCGGCACGCTGTCGGAGGCGGACGCCGATCTCAGCGAGGCCACCCGCCTGTCCATGGAGGCGGGCATCGCGGCCATGCTGCCCGGCAATCGGCTGACGGACGTGTCCCACGCCATCGAGCAGGGCACCTACGCCGCCGAGAAGGCGCACGGGCGCAAATACGGCATCGTCGACGGTTACGGCGGCCACGGCATCGGACAACAGATGCACATGGATCCGTTCCTGGCCAACGAAGGCGCGCCGGGCAAGGGGCCCGAACTGGTGGTGGGCTCCACGCTCGCCATCGAGCCCATGCTCACCCTCGGCACCCACGAGACCCGCGTCCTCGACGACGACTGGACCGTCGTCACCACCGACGGGTCCCGCGCGGCGCACTGGGAGCACACCGTCGCGGTGACCGAGGACGGGCCGAGGATTCTCACCCTCCGGCCCTGACCCCGGCCCCGATCACACCCGGTCGTTCGCTGCGCTCACACCCAGTGGTCCGCGGGAACGCGCTCGCTCTCCTTCGGTTCCCCCGGCGGCGTGCCGTCCCCGAACGGCCGCCCGCCGAGCGCCTCACGGCCATGGGGTGAGAGCCAACTGGACACGTCCGGACCCTTCGGGACGATGCCGGTGGGATTGATGTCGGTGTGCACTTCGTAGTAGTGCGATTTGATGTGCACGAAGTCGGTGGTGTCCCCGAAGCCCGGCGTCTGGAACAGGTCCCGCGCGTACGCCCACAGCACCGGCATCTCCGACAGCTTGCTGCGGTTGCACTTGAAGTGGCCGTGGTAGACGGGATCGAACCGGGCCAGCGTGGTGAAGAGCCGCACGTCGGCTTCGGTGATGGTGTCGCCCACCAGGAATCGCTGGTTCTCGAGCCGATCGCTCAACCAGTCGAGTCGCGCGAACAAGGCGTCGTACGCCTTCTCGTACGCATCCTGCGATCCGGCGAACCCACACTTGTACACACCGTTGTTGACGTCGTGGAAGATCTTCTCGGCGACGTCGTCGATCTCGTCGCGCAGCGGCTCGGGGTAAAGGTCGGGCGCGCCCTCGCGGTGGTACTGCGTCCACTCCGTGGAGAAGTCGAGCGTCATCTGCGGGTAGTCGTTGGTGACCACCTTGCCCGTCGCGATCTCGACGACCGCCGGCACGGTGATGCCGCGCGAATAGTTCGGATCACGCGCGAAGAACGCGTCCTGCAGGCGCGGGATCTTCAGGACCGGGTCGACCCCGCCGGGATCGAGGTCGAAGGTCCAGCTGCGCTTGTCGTGGGTGGGACCGCAGATGCCCATCGACAGCGCGTCCTCGAGGCCGAGCAGGCGCCGCACGATGATCGCGCGGTTGGCCCACGGGCACGCCCGCGCCACCACCAAGCGGTATCGACCGGCCTCCACCGGGAAGCCGTCGCGACCGTCCGCGGTGATGCGGGTCTCGATGTAGTTGGTGTCCCGCTCGAAGCCGTCCTTCTCGACGTAGGACCCGGCTTCCCCGGACGATGCCGCCTCGCTGTCGCTCATGGCGGTAACTTACCCGGGCGCAGGCAAATCCATCGCGATGGCGACGCCGAGTTCGGTGAATCCCAGGGATCGTCCGAACAATCGCGCCCCGGCATCGTCCATCGCCACGCGCATCTGGGGGATCAGGCCGGAATCGATGGCGTCGTTGGTGGCCAGCCGCGCCGAGGTCAGGCCGTAGCCGCGGCGGCGATGCGACGGCACGGTGACCGCGACGGTGTCGGCCAGGAAGCCCTGCCACTCGACGTAGCCCGATGCCGAGACCGGGACCGCGTCGGCCTCGCCCGCGGTGTCGTCGAAGACGGTGACCCAGGTGGTGGCGTCCGCGGCGCGGGCCGCGACGGCGTCGTCGGGCGGGGTGGTCGACAGCACGCGTTCCGCGTCGCGACGGGAGTGCGACAGCAGCGGGTTGGGGGCGCCGACGTCGGCCCGGACCTCGTCGAGGTACGCAAGGACCACCGGTCCCGAACACCGACCGCGGCGCGGCCCGACGACGTCCGCGAGGCCGTCGCGGGTGGCGAGGACGTCGGCCGGGACGTCGTCCGCGCGCTCGAGGACGTCCGACGGGCCCACCAGCACGGCGTGGCCGTCGAGAACGACGAAGCGGACGCGGCGGGCGGTGTCGTCGACGAGGAGGGTGCGGGTGCCGGAGGCCGGTCGGAAATCACTGTCCGGCAGGCCGAGGTCGCGGGCCCAGGCGAGGCGCACGATGTCGATCTGGTGGCTGTTCATCGGGGTCCACGGTAGTGCGAAGGACGGGGTCGCACCGTCCCGGCCGTGTGGCATGCTCCGGTCCATGACGGAACCCACCGAGTCCACTCAGCCTCTTCGTCTCGACCGCAGCACCACGGAGGCCGGGGCGGAGGTGGCGGTGCTGACGTTGCAGAACGGCGCCCTGAATCTCTTCGATCAGCCGATGTTCGACGCCATCGAGGCGGCGGTGGCGGATCTGGTGGCGTCGCCGCCGCGCGGGGTGCTGCTGCGCGCGGAGGGGAAGGTGGTGTCGGGCGGTGTCGACGTCCATGTCTTCGAGGGACTGTCGGCGGCCGAGGGTGCGCAGTTGTGGCAGGGCTTGTTCGACCGCGTCGCGCATCCGCTGGAGGAGTTGCCGTGCCCGGTGATCTTCGCGGCGCACGGGTTGACGCTGACGGCCGCGCTCGAGATCGCGCTGGCGTGCGACATCATCCTGGCTGCGCCGCGGGCGAAGTTCGGGCTCGTGGAGACGGTGGTGGGGTTGACGCCGTCGATGGGTGGTCCGCAGCGCATGGCGGAGCGCGCGGGCAGTGGCCGTGCGCGGGAGTTCGTGATGACCGGCGACCTCTACTCGGCCGAGACCCTGCGTGAGTGGGGAGTGGTGAACCAGGTCCACGAGAACCTGGACGAGGCTGCGACGGCCCTGCTCCACCGCCTGGCCGACGGTCCCACACGGGCCCATGCGGCGACCAAGCAGATCGTGGGTGCGTGGCGCTCCGGCGGTGTGCGCCATGCGGATTCGATCACCCCGGAGGTGTCCGGCGCGCTGTTCGAGACGGACGATCTGCGCGGGGCGGTCCGCAGCTTCCTCGACGTCGGCCCGGGCAAGGCCACCTACACCGGGCGCTGATCGACCAGCGTTCGGCGCAGCCCGGCGAGGAGATCGGCGTCCGCGCCGAGCCAGTCCAAGTAGTTCTCGAACGAGCCGTGTGCAGCGTCGACGGCGTCGAGCCCGGTCCGCAGGTACTCCTCTCGGACACCGAGAAGGTCGTCCGCGATCTGCTCGGGCGGAACGCCGTGCGAGAGAACGTGATTCCGCAGGGCGGTCACGGCATCGTTGCTGCGCAGATAGTCGGCGAGGATGTCCTCGTCCGCGACGCCGGCGGCGCGCAGCACCGTCGCGACGGTCCATCCCGCACGGTCCTTGCCGGCGGCGCAGTGCACCAGCACGGCTCCCTCGCCGGCGGCGACGGTGCGCAGAACCGACCCGACCGCGACGCGGGCGCCGGGCCGGGTGGGGAACGCGCGGTAGGTGTCGAGCAGGTAGCCGCGGGCATCGGTCACCCGGCGGTCGGGTTCGTGTGGCGCGGAACGGGCTTCGGCCGGCGCCGGCTCGGTGTCGGGTTCGACCGCCACCGCGTCGACGAACGGGACCGCGTGCACCCGCACGGACGGTGGGGTGCGGTCGGCGCCGAACCGTTCCACTTCCGGCGCGCCGCGGAAGTCGAAGACGTCGCGCACGCCGAGTCGGTCGAGACCGGCGCGTCCGGGGTCGGTCAGACGAGTCAGTTCCGAGGATCGCAGGAGCACGCCGGGCCGGGTGGTTCCGCCGTCGTCGGTGCGCAGTCCGCCGACGTCGCGGACGTTCCAGGCACCGTCGAGAAGATCGGCTGCAGTCTCGGTCACCCGTCGACCCTAATCCGGTCGGCGCGGTCCACCGGGCCTCCCCGGGGTCAGGCGGGGCTGCTCACGTTCGCGAGATGCGCGGCGACGAGGGGACCGACCTCGACCAGGGCCTCGCTCGACATGAGTTCGCCGTGCCGGAAGGACACGTCCGCGGTCCGGAGGTGGCCGGTACACCAGGTGCTCCAGAACTCGGAGGACCGCATCAGCTCGGCCGCGGTCACGGTCGAGTCGATCACCAGGACGTCGGCGTCGATCGTCGGCGGAACGTGGGTGTCGACCAGCTCGTAGACGCGCAGCATCGCGGCGGTCACCAACCGCGCCTGCACGTCGGTGAGGGGCAGCTGGTCGCCGCCGAGACTGCTCCACACCGACCACAGCTCGTCCGGTCCGAGGGTGGCCGCGTCGGCGGGGCGTCGATCCGCGTCGCCGAACAGGGCCGCGTTCTGCTCGCGTTTGACGATGCTGTCCGGGTCGAGGCTGTGGACGGGATCGAGCAGGATCACCGACGCCACCTCGATCCCTCGCCGGGCCATGGCGTCGGCGATCGCGTGGGCGAGAACGCCGCCCACCGACCACCCCAGCAGGTGATAGGGCCCACGGGGGTCGACGGCGACGATCTCGTCGACGTAGCGGTTCACCAGCTCGTCCATCGTCGCCGGGAGGAAGCCCGGATCGGTGAGGGCCGGCGTCTGCACGCCCCACACCGCCGCGCGCGGGTCGAGGTACCGACTCAGCTCCACGTACGGCCAGGCCAGGCCCATCATCGGATGGATGCAGAACACCGCCGGGGGTCCGTCGCCGTCGGACAGGCGGGCGACGGGGACGAGCACCGCGTCCGGAATCGACGTCGACACGTCCGCGTCGATGCTCGCGGCGATCGCCGCGACGGTTCCGTGCGTGACGACGGCGCGCAGTGCGCGGTCGAGTCCGGTGGACTTCGACAGGTGCGCGGCCACCTTCGTCGCGTCGAGGGAGGTCCCTCCGATCGCGAAGAAGTCGTCGTCCCGGCCCACGCGGTCGCGTCCGAGCACCGCGGCGAACGCCGTGGCGACCACCCGTTCGGTCGGGGTGGCGGGAGCGCGGTAGCGCGCCGCGGTGACGACGGGCGCCGGGAGAGCTCGGCGGTCCAGCTTGCCCGACGACGTCCGGGGCAGGGCGGGGAGGACACCGACCCGGTCGGGGACCAGCGACCGGGGCAGGCGCCGTGCGGCGGTGGCCCGGACCTCCGCGGGGACGACGTCGCCCACGACGTGGGCGACGAGCCGGTCGACGCCGGCCTCGTCCCGGTGCATCACGACGGCCACGTCGCGCACGCCCTCGTGGGCTCGGACGGCGGCCTCGATCTCGCCGGGTTCGACGCGCACTCCCCGGACGGAGAGCTGGTGGTCGGTGCGGCCGTGGAAGGTCAGGGCCGGTCCCTGTGCATTGTCGGAGACGTTGGCGGTCCAGCGGGTCAGGTCGCCGGTGCGGTAGCGGCGCACACCGCCGGGCGCGGCGACGAACCGGGCGGCGGTCTGCGCCGGATCGCCGACGTACCCGCGTGCGACGCCGCTGCCCGTCACGTACAGCTCGCCGACGGTGCCGTCGGGGACGGGGTGCAGATCGTCGCCGAGCACCTCGCCGGCGGCTCCGCGGACGGGATGACCGATCGTGACGGGTGCGCCCGCGCGCAGCGGGGTCGTGGCGGTCGCCCACACCGTCGTCTCGCTCGGCCCGTAGTCGTTGTGCAGGCGTCGTCCCGGCGCCCATCGATCCACCACGTGCGGCGGCAACTCCTCACCGCCGACCACGACCACGCGGACGCAGTCGAGCCCGTCCACGGGCACGGTGTCCAGGACTCGCGGGGTGACGACCACAGTGGTGACGGCCGCATCCCGGATCACGAGCGCCAGCTCCGGGCCCGCCTGTACTCCCGGCGGGCTGATCACCAGGGTCCCCGCGGTCCCCAGGGCGGTGAGCAGTTCTCCCATGGAGGCATCGAACGTGGTCGAGGACACGGCGAGGACGCGGGACACGTCGAGGTCCGTCGCCCGCAGGCGTTGGCTCTCCGCCGCGTCGGCGAGCCCGCGGTGGGTGACGACGACGCCCTTGGGAGTGCCCGTCGACCCGGACGTGAACACCACGTAGGCCGGCTGGTCGAGACGAATCGGGGCCACACGGTCGTCGTCGGTGAGCGGTGTCGACCGACGACGGGCGAGGGCCTCCTCGGTGTCGCGGGCGCCGAGCACCAGACGTGGGATCCACGGAGCGATCGCCGCCGTGCGCTCGCCGTCCTCGCCCGCGGTGATCACCCACCCCGCACCGGACGTCTCGAGCACGGTGAGGGTCCGTGACGCCGGGTGGTCGGGATCGACGCAGACGACGGCGGCGCCGGTGGCCGCGACGGCCCGCAGGGCCACGGCGTGGTCGAGGCCGCGTCGCAGCGCGAGAGCCACCACTCGTTCGGGTCCGGCTCCGCACGCGATCAGCTCGCGAGCGATGCGATGCGCTCGCGTGGCGACCTCCGCGTACGTCGCGGCGTTTCCGGTCGTGACGTCGAGTACCGCGATGCGATCGGGAGCGGCGGACGCCGCGGCATCGACGAGGTCGGCGAGTGTGCGCGGCGGAACCGACGGGGGACCGAGTCGCGGCGCGGTGGGCCGTGGCGCGAGGCCGAGGACGGACAGGGGCGCGTCCGGGTCGGCGCGAGGGAGGGCACGCAGCGCCGCGAGCACGCCGTCGGCCAGGCGCGCCGCGGTGGTCGGCAGGTAGAGATCGGACGCGTACGTCACCTCGAGGTGGAATCGCCCGGCCTCCTCCCGGAACGCGAAGACCAGGTCGAACTGGGTGGGCGTCGTCGACGGGGTCAGCGGGGTGATCGTCAGATCCGGTGCCTCGAGCGTCGGCGTGGCGGCCGAGGTCGTGGTGAGCATGGCCTGGACCAGCGGGTGACGTCCGGGTGCGCGGACCGCGCCGAGGTCGTCGACCAGCCGCTCGAACGGCAGGCCCGCCTGCTCGTAGTCGCGGGTCAGGTCGGCGCGGACGGTGTCGAGGAGATCGTCGACCGTGCCCTGTCGGTCGAGCCGAACGCGCAGCACCAGGGTCTCGACCAGCAGGCCGATCAGATCGTCGTACATCGGATCGTCGCGGCGGGCGACGGCGGTGCCGACGGCGACGTCGTCGCGACCCGTCCACTGCGCGAGGACCGTCGAGACGGATGCCCACACCGCCATGAACACGGTGACGCGTCGTCGGTCGGCGGTCCGACGCAGTGCCGTGGTGTCGGCGGCGGACAGGGTGCGGGTGATGCGGGACGCCGGGTGCATCACGACGTCGGTGCGGGGGTGGTCGGTGGGCAGCGCCCGATCGACGTCGAGACCCGCCAGGCGAGCACGCCAGTGGTCCAGCACCGCGGCCGAGCTGTCGGCGGCACGTTCGCGCAGGGCATGGTCGACGTACTGGAACGGCAGCGGAGACCACGACGGCGCGTGGCCGGCCCGGCGCGCGGCGTACGCGGTCGTGAGGTCCCGGGTGAGCGGGGCGAGCGAGCCGCCGTCGGCCGCGATGTGGTGCACGTGCACGGTGAGCACCGACGCGTCGTCGGCCGTGGTCAGGTGGGCGCGCAGCGGCCGATCCGTCGTGACGTCGAACGCGGGCGGGGCGTCGTCCGACGGCCCGGTGGTGAGCACCGTCTCCGGCGGATCGAGGACGTGCTGATAGGGCATTCCGTTCGCCACCGGGTAGACGGTGCGGAGGACCTCGTGGCGGGTGACGACGTCGACCAGCGCCGCGTCGAGGGCACGAACGTCCGGTCGGCCGGTCAGGCGCAACACCAGCGGAACGACGTAGCCGTGGCCGTCCGGGTCCATCCGCCCGACGAACCAGAGCCGGTGCTGGGCGTAGGACAGGGGAGATCGCTCCGGGCGCGGCAGGAGCGTCGGGAGTGTCCGCGTCGCGGTGGGTGCCGACGCGAGCGGTCCGAGCTCCGCAGCCACCGCCGCGACCGTGCCCGCTTCGAGGATCGTGCGCACGGAGACCGGGCGGGCGGTCCGCGCACTCAGCAGCGCCGCCACCCGTGTCGCGGTCAGCGAGTGACCGCCGAGGACCAGGAAGTCGTCGTCCGCGCCGGGCGCGTCGGTCAGCTCGAGCACCTCCGCGTACACCTGCGCGACGAGCGTCTCGGCGGGCGTCGCGGCCGGGCGGGAGCGGACCGCGCCGAGCGTCGGGGCGGGCAGTGCGCGGCGGTCGATCTTGCCGGACGGCGTGGTCGGGAAGGACGGCAGCACCGTGATCACCGACGGCAGCACCGCCCGTGGCAGGAGGGCGGCGAGCGCGGGACGCAGCTCGGCCCCGTCGACCTCGGCCGTCCCTCCGGGCCCGTCGGTCTCGTCGGGGACGACGTAGGCCACCAGCCGCACACCCTCGTGCGCGACGACGACGGCGTCCGCCACGCCGGGCAGGGACCGCAGGGCGGTCTCGATCTCGCCGGGTTCGATGCGCCGACCGCGCAGGCTGATCTGCAGGTCGGTGCGGCCGAGAAACTCGAGGTCGCCGGCGGCGGTCCAGCGCACCAGGTCGCCCGTGCGGTACATCCGCGTTCCCGCCGTTCCCGCCGATCCCGGCACGGACGCGCCGACGGGCACGGCGACGAACCGCTCGGCGGTGCGGTCGGGCGCGCCCACGTAGCCGCGGGCCAGATGGGGGCCGTCGACGTACAGCTCCCCGGCCACGCCGAGCGGTGTCGGGCGCAGGGCCGCGTCGAGGACGAGGGCGCGCGTCCCGCGCACGGGTCGTCCGATGGAAGTCCGGACGGGTGATCCGGTGGCGACGACTCGGGCGTCGGGCCGCACCGGCGCGGTGCGGGTCGCCCAGACGGTGGTCTCGGTGGGTCCGTACTCGTTGCGGAAGTCGCGACCGATCGACCACGCGGCCGCCACCTCGGGCGGGCACTCCTCGCCGACCGACGACACCGACCGCAGCGTCGGCACGTCCGCCGGGGACAGGGTGGCGAGCACCCGAGGTGTCAGGAGGGCGTGGGTGGCCCGCGATCGAGCGATCACGTCCGTCAACTCGGCACCGTGCGTGACGTCCGGGGGCACGAGGACGAGCGGAGCGCGGTGGGCGAGCGCGAGGAAGCACTCCGCGACGGAGGCGTCGACGGTCGGGGACGCCGCCGCCAGGATCCGGGCGTCCCGTCCGTCGCCGAGCAGGCGGAGGTCCCAGACCAGGTCGTGCAGTCCGCGGTGCGTGATCGCGACGCCCTTCGGCGCACCGGTCGACCCGGAGGTGTGCACGACGTAGGCGAGGTGGTCGGGGTGGGAACGGAACGCCGGGACCGGCGGTGCGGACGACGCGCGGGCGTCGAGGTCGGCGGGCGTCAGGCAGGTCCCGAGGTCGGATCGGGCGGACGCGGCGACGACGACGCGGGCTCCGACGCGGGCGGTCGTCTCCTGCAGTCTCGTGACGGGGTGGTCGGGGTCGAGCGGCACGTGGACGCCACCGGCCGCCGCGATCGCCCACACCGCGACGACGTGCTCGATCGAGCGGGGGAGCAGGACCGCGACCGTGACCTCGGGCCCCACGCCGTGCGCGGCGAGGACGCGCGCCCAGCCGGCGCTGCGGTCGGCGAGGTCCGCGTAGGTGACGGTGCGGTCGCCGGTCAGGATCGCGGGACCGTCGGGGTGCTGACGAGCGACGCTCTGCAGCAGCTCGGCCCACGGCACCGGGGGGAGGGCGTCGTCGCCGCGCCGGGAGAGGAGGACGGCGCGCTCTCCGGGCTCGAGCACCGGGGCGTGCTCGAGTCGGGGCAGTCGACCCACAGCGGCGGCGTCGACGATACGCGTGAGCATGTCCGCGAGCCGTCGGGCGGTGTCGCCGGTGAGGACGTCCGTGGCCCGGGTGATCGTTCCGGACAGCCCGGCGGGCGTCTCGGTGACGTCGACGACGAGGTCGACCTGCGCGCGGGCCGGGGCGAGATCGAGGACCTCGATTCCCGGGACGGTCGGGAGACGGTCCTGGTAGGCCAGCATCACCTGGAACAGCGGGGGCACGTCACGGTCGCGGTCGCCGACCTCGGCGTCGATCGCGCGCACCACCTGCTCGAACGGAACGGCGGAGTCGGCGAGAGCCTCACGGACCCGTCGTCCGGTGGTGGCCACGTGCTCGTCGAAGCTCGCTGCGGGATCGACCCGGGTCCGTACGACGACGGTGTCGACCAGCATGCCCACCAGGTCGTCCAGCACCGGATCGTCTCGGCCGGAGACCGGCATGCCGACACACACGTCCGTCTCGCCCGTCCATCCCGAGAGCGCGGTGGTGAGCACCGCGAGCATCACACCCGCGAGCGTCGTCCCACGGCGCTCCGCGATCGCGCGCAGGGCGGCGGTGGTGGGCGCGTCCACCGACCACGGCACCCGCGCACCGCGATACGACGGCTCGCTGGGTCGGGGGTGGTCGAGCGGGAGCGGCAACGGCCGCGCGTCCCGGAGCCGGTCCACCCACCGGGCGAGCGCGTCCGCGGGCGGATCCTGTTGTGCCAGCGCGACGTCGACGTACTGCACCGGCAGGGCGGGGAGGGCGGCGGGACGCTCGGGGTCGGCGCGTCGGGCGTCGTACGCACGCCGGACGTCCCGTGCCAGCGGGGCGAGGGACGACCCGTCCACCGCGATGTGATGCAGGACCAGCACCAGCACGTGGTCGGCCGGCCCTCGGGTGACCAGCGTGGCTCGCAGCGGTGGGTCGGTGGCCAGGTCGAACGGCCGAGTCGCGCGCTCCGCGACCAGCCTCGGCACCTCCGCGGTCGTCGCGGTCACCGTCTCGAGGTGCGCGGGGGCGGGTGCCAGGACCCGCTGCCAGGGAACACCCTCGACGTCCGGGTAGACCGTGCGCAGCACCTCGTGGCGCGTGGTCACGTCGGTCAGGGCCGCGCGCAGCGCGTCGGTGTCGAGCTCCTCGCGCAGCGCGAGGACCAGCGGAACCGTGTACGCGGCGCCGGCCTCGCCGGTGCGGGCGAGGAACCACAGACGCTGCTGGGCGAAGGACAGGGGTGGTCGTTCCGGTCGCGGGTCCACGCGCGTCACCGGACGGCAGGCCTGCCGGGCCGACGGCAACGCCGCCGCCAGCCCGCGCACGGTCGGGTCGTCGAACACCGTGCGGACCGGCACCTCGAGCCGGCGGGCCAGCGTCACCGCGCTCAGCGACGTTCCCCCGAGGGCGAAGAAGTCGTCGTCCCGGCCGACCGACGAGACGCCGCACACCTCGGCGACGGCGTCGGCCACGCGATCCTCGGCGGAGTTCTGCGGCAGTGCGCCGGCGGCGGGCGCCGGGGCAGGAACCACCAGGGCGGCTCGATCGAGCTTGCCCGAGGTGGTCATCGGCAGTGCGTCCACCACGCCGACCACCGCCGGGCGCAGCACCGGCGGCAGCAGAGTCGCGGCGCCGGTCCGTACGGCCTCGGGGTCGACCGGTCCCACCACGACGCCCACCACGCGGTCTCCGTCGACGGTCGCGGCCGCCGCGGCCACGCCGGGCTGGGCGGCGAGGGCCGCCTCGATCTCGCCGAGTTCGAGCCGCACACCACGCACCGTGTACTGCGTGTCGGCGCGGCCGAGGTAGGTCACTGCGGTGCCGTCCCACCGCACCAGGTCGCCCGTGCGATAGCGCCGCGCCCCGCCGGGAGCGGCCACGAACCTCTCCGCCGTCCGGGCGGGTTGCCGCAGATAGCCACGCGCGAGCACGGGACCGGCGAGCCACAGCTCGCCGACCACGCCGGCGGGAACGGGATGGAGCCGCGCGTCGAGCACGCTCGCGGTCACGCCCACCGTCGGGGCTCCGACCGTGACGGGCTCCTCGGGCCGCAGCCGGTCGGCGATCGAGGACCAGATCGTCGCCTCGGTGGGGCCGTACACGTTGCCGAGCGGCCGCGCGGGGTCCGCGCCCCACGTCGCGACGACGGACGGCGGCACCGCCTCACCGGCGGAGTACACGACGGCGAGATCCGGCAGGTCGTCGGCCGGGGTCACGTCCAGCACGCGCGGAGTGATCATCGCGTGGGTGACGCGGTGGCGGCGCAGGACGTCCGCCAGGTCGGACCCCGCGAACACGTCGGCCGGAGCGATCACCAGTGGGGCGCGCAGGGCCAGGGCGATGACGGTCTCGCCCACCGCGGCGTCGAAGGTCGGGGCGGACACCGCGAGAACCCGCGCCGCCGGATGGGATTGGAGGCGTCCGCGCTGGTCGACGACGGCGGCGTGCAGGCCCGCGTGCGTCACCGTCACGCCCTTCGGGGTTCCGGTGGAGCCCGAGGTGTACACGACGTACGCGGGGTGGTCGGGGCGCAGCGGTGCCGTCCGGTCCGCGTCCCGCACCGGGGTCGATGGTCCGGCGTCGATCCGGGACGCGGTCCCCGGGTCGTCCAGGTCGAGGCACACGGCCGCGGTCGTGAGCTCGGAGTGCGGGCCGCGGGTGATCACCGCCGCCGGACGGGCCTCGGCGAGAACGACGTTCAGCCGCGCCGTCGGATGGGCGGGGTCGAGGGCGAGGAACGCGGCCCCCGCGGCCGCCACCGCACGCACGGCGATCGTCTGCTCGATCGACCGGGGCAGAGCGACGGCGACCACGTCCTCCGGTCCCACCCCGTACCCCAGAAGGACCCGGGCCAGGCGTGCGGCCCGTCGGGCGGTCTCGGCGCGGTCGAGGACCACGTCGTCGGCGATCAGCGCGTCGGCGGACGGGTCGGTCGCGGTGTACTCGTCGAGCAGGTCGGCCAGCGTGCGTGCCTCCAGTACCGGAACCGCCCTTGGCAGTGCGGGGGCGGGGATCTCGACGTCGCCCGTCGGCACCGCACGGTCGTCGGCGACGGCGGCCAGGATCGGTGGCAGGATCGCCGCGAGACCGGCGACCGCCCCCGCGTCCACGGTCGAACGGTGGACGAGGTCGATGTGCGGGGTGTCCCCGGTGAGGTCCACGGCGACCGTCAGATCGAGGACCGCCGGTCCGGGGCCGACGTCGATCACGCGCGCACCCGGTACGGACGGCGGCGGCGCGTCCGTCACGGTCACCATCACCTGGACGAGCGGCGAGTGCGCGGCCGTGCGGTCGGGCGCCACGGCCGCCACGACCTCGTCGAACGGGACGACGTGCGAGAGCGCCTCGACGGTCTCGTCCCGGAGTCGCTGCACCCAGGTGGCCGGAGTCGTGCTGCCGTCGCCGCGCACCCGGAGCACGACGGTCTCGACGAACAGCCCCACCATGTCGTCCAGCGCGGGATGCGGCCGCACCGACACGGGCGTGCCGAGAGCGACGTCGGCGCCACCGGTCCAGCGCGCGAGGGCCGCGGCCACGGCAGACGCCACGACGACGAACGGGGTGGTCCGCACGGCGCGGGCGCGGGTCGACACCGCGCGGGCGACCTCCGGATCGAGCGCGATGCGGCGATGCCCCGTGGTGTCGGAATCCGAGGGACGGATCGTCGGCACGCCGGTCACCGGCGGCAGGCCGCGCAGGTGCTGGCGCCACCGGTCGACCTCACGGGCGAGGAGCGACGTCGGATCGTCCCGCGAGCCCAGCACCGCCGCCCGGTGTGCGGCGTGGTCGCGGAACTGCAGGGCCGGGAGCGGACTCGCCGGTGCCCGGCCGGACCGCCTGGCCGTGTACGCCTCGACCAGATCGCGGACCAGGACGGGCAGCGAGACGGCGTCGGCCGTGATGTGGTGCAGCACCAGGATCAGCAGCGGGTCCGCCGACCCGCGCCGGACCAGACGCACCCGGAGCGGGGGGACCGCGAGGTCGACCGGGCCGATCACGGCGCCGATCGCGTCCTCCGGGGTGAGTCCGGGGGAGTCGACGACGTCGACCGTCGGGACGTGGTCCGGAACCGCCCGCGCGACGAGGCGATCACCGTTCTCCTCGAACGCGGTGCGCAGGATCTCGTGCCGATCCACGAGATCGGCCAGGGCGGTCCGCACCGCGGCGACGTCGGGCTCCTCGTCGAGCGCGAGCACCACGGGCATGAGGTAGGACCGCGGGTCCAGTCGGTGGGCGAGGTACATGCGGTGCTGCGCCGCGGTCGGGGTCCAGACGCCGTCTCGCTGGCCCGCGATCAACGCCGGTGTCGGCGTCGGGGATTCGGCGTCGACGGCCGCGGCGACCTGCCGGACGGTCGGGGTCTCGACGAGCACGCGCAGGGGCACCCGGACCCCGGTGGACGCCTCGATCCGCGCGAGGATCCGGCCGGCTGCCACCGACGTGCCCCCGAGATCGTGGAAGTCGTCGTCGGCTCCGATGGGACGGTCGGGCGCCAGGACCTCCGAGAACGCTTGTGCGACCGCACGTTCCGACGCGGTGTCGGGCAGTCGTCGCGGCTCGTCGGGGGCCGGTGCCGCCGTCGGCAGCGCCCGGCGATCCACCTTGCCCGACGGTGTGGTCGGCAGCGCGTCCACCACCGCGACGACGTCGGGAACGTGGGTGCGGGGCAGGAATTCGGCGACGGCGGATCGGATCTCGGCCCCGGTGACGTCGCCACGGACGGTGACGACGGCGAGGGACCGACCCTCGTGCGCCGTCACCGCGGCCGAGACCACCGTGTCGAGTCGGCGCAGGGCGGTCTCGATCTCGGCCGGTTCCAGCCGTACGCCGCGGACAGACAGTTGGTCGTCGGTGCGGCCGTGGAAGATCAATGCATCGTCGGGCGTGCGACGGACGCGGTCGCCGGTGCGGTAACGGCGGGTTCCGCCCGGGCCGGCGACGAAGAGCTCGGCGGTGAGCCCGGGCCGCCCGACGTACCCGCGGGCGAGTTGCGGTCCCGCCAGGTACAGCTCACCGACCACGTCGGTGGGTACCGGGCGCAGGGCAGCATCGAGGACTCGGGCGGTCGTGCCCGGTACGGGCTCACCCAGCGGGACGACGTCGGTGTCGTCCGCGCGAACGCGGTGGGCCGTCACGTCCACGGTGGCCTCGGTGGGGCCGTACAGGTTGATCACGTCGGCCCCGGTGATCGCCGCGACGCGGTGGGCGTCGTCCGGTGGGAGGACCTCGCCGGACGCGGCGATCAGACGCAGCCGAGTGCCCGTGGTCGCCGGGGTGTCGCCGACGGCCCGAGTGACGGACTCGGTGAACGCCGGCAGGAACGAGGGCACCAGGTGCAGCACGGTCACCCCGTGGCGGATCACGAGATCGACCAGTGCCGCGGCGTCCCGGTGGGCACCCGGCGGCGCCACCACCACTCGCGCGCCCGCGACGAACGGGGCGATCAGCTCCCACATCGACACGTCGAAGGTGGCGGGGGTCTTGTGCAGCACCGTGTCGGCCGGTCCCAGCTCGAAAGCGTCGACCCGCCAGCACATCTGGCCGACGACGGCGGCGTGGGAGACCACCACGCCCTTCGGTCGGCCGGTGGATCCGGAGGTGAACAGCACGTAGGCGGCGGAGTCGGGACGCACGGGTGCACTCGGCCGCGGGTCGGTCGGTGCGAGGAGATCGGCCAGGGCGACGTCGTCGGGCCCGGCACCGATCGCGAGCGCGCATCCGGCGTCGTCGCGGGCAGCGCGGGACCGGTCGGCGGGCGCGTCGACGTCGAGCGGGAGCACGGCACCGCCCGCGGCCCACACGGCGTGGGTGGCGATCACGGCGTCCACGCTCCGCGGCAGCGCGACGGCCACCACCGTCTCCGGCCCGACCCCGCGGGCACGCAACCCCGCGGCCAGTCGGTCGCGGCGGGCGGCGAGTTGGGCGTAGGTGAGGGATCCTGCGTCGTCGACCAGGGCGACGTGATCGGCGAAGCGGCCGCCCGCGTCCGCCAGCAGGGCCGGCAGGGTGTCCGGCGGGGTCGCGGTCGCCGTGATCGTCTCGGCAGCAGCGTGCTCGGGGTCGCCCGCCCCGTCCTGCAGCACCCTCAGCACCTCGTCGACGAGCCGGTCCACCGCGTCCGCCGTCAGCAGGTCGCCGCGATAGCCGGCGCGGACGACGAGGGTGTCGCCGAGGTCGACGATCATCGACAGGGGGTGGTGCGTGGCGTCGCGGGCGGTTCGGTCGATCACCTCGATGCCCCCGGTGACGGGGAGTTCGGGAATCGGATACGACTCGATGGCCAGCACCGTGTCGTACTCGGCTCCCGGGCCGGCCGCGCGGCGCAGCGTCGCGGGGTCCGGCCAGGCGTGGCCCAGGAGTTCGGCCCGCTGGGCCTGGACCCGCCGCGCCACCTCCGCCGGCGTCCGCGTGGGATGCAGGTCGACGCGAGTGGGGACCGTCGTCGCCAGCAGCCCGACGACGTCGTCGACCTGCGGCACGTCCGGTCGCCGCCCGGACACCACGACGCCGAACACCACGTCGGTCCGTCCCGTCGCCCGGCCGAGGGTGATCGCCCACGCCGTCTGGATCAGGGCCGCGGTGGTGACACCCAGGCCCCGGGCTCGCTCCCGAATCGCGTCCGTCTGCGCACGATCCAGGACGGCATGCCGGAACAGCACCGGGCGCTGCGCCGGCGACCGCGTCCCGGTCGGAACGAGGAACGACGGCTCCGCGCCCACGAATTCTCGCGCCACGGTCTCGACCGCCGCGGCGGTGCGCTCCGCGGTGTGCGAGCGCAACCAGGTGCGGGGGGAGACGTGCGCGGGGAGTGCGAGCCCGTGGTAGCTCGCGAGCAGTTCGCTCGTGACACGCGCCGCCGACCACCCGTCGAGCACCAGATGGTGGTGGGTGACCACGACGACGTGGCGGGCCCGGTCGAGCCGAACGACTCCGACCCGCACCAGCGCTCGCACCGGATCGGCCGGATCGAATCCGACCAGTCGATCGTGGTCGAGGAACGCCGCCAGCACCGCGTCCGGATCGGGGTCCCCGGCCACGTCGGCGACGGCCCACGGCAGCTCGGCGTGCGGTCGCACGTACTGGACGTCGACGCCGTCGGCGGTGGTGAGGAACGCGACGCGCAGGGCGTCGTGACGGTCCAGAACCGTCTCGACGGCGCGCCGCAGGCGGGGGAGGTCGAGGTGTCCGTCGATCGTCAGCGTCGACTGCACCACGTAGGGGTCGACGCCGGTGTCCGCGGGGCGGTCGTGCCGCGTCTCGCCGGCCAGGCGGGCGTGGTGGAGCATGCCGGCGTGCAGCGGCGCGAGCGGGAGGACGTCGACCGCCGGACCGTGGGTCTCGTGCCACCGGCGCAGGTCCGCTCGGGTGACGTCGACGTCCGGGAAGTCCCGTGCGGTCAGGGCTTCCGCCCCGGCCGTCGTGGACCACGCGGCGAGCGTCAGCAGCGCCCGGGACACGGCGTCGAGGAGCCCGTCGGCGACCTCGTCGCTCACGGCGTCCGGCAGGACGGTCAGCCGTACGGTCAAGCCGCCGTCCACGACGGCGGCCTCGATCTCGATCGGCGCGACGGGCGCGAGATCCGGCGCGGCGGGGGCATCCCACGGCGAGCCCGGCACCGGCAGCCAGTCGCCGGTGCCGACGGACAGGCGTCCCAGGTGCGCGACGGTCACCTCGGGCGACCACTCGAGGTCGCGGCGCACGTCGGGCGGTCCGAGATACCGGAGAACCCCGTAGGTGGCGTCGTCGTCGGACGTCGAGGCCGGTGCTTCCTTCACCGCCGCCACCACGTCACCGAGAGCTGCTCCGCCGGAGGCGGCGTCGGTGAGGTCGATACCTCCGAGGTCCAGCGTTACGGGCACCAGCGCGGTGAGCCAGCCGACGGTGCGCGCGAGATCCGCACCGGCCGTGGGACGTCCGTGTCGTTCCAGCCCGATCACGACGGGTCCGCGGCCGGGTCGAGTCCCCGAGGTGCCCAGCTCGGCGAGTGCGAGGGCCACGGCGGCGACGAGGGGCTCGTCGGGACCGCAGTGCAGTCGCGTCGGCGCCAGGTCGGTGAGGGCGTTCGTCGCGTCGCGTCCCAGCGTGGCGACGCGCACCACGTTGTCCCGGAGGCGATCTCGGCTCGGGTCGATCGGGCGGCGGGCGAGGCCCGGACGCTCGGCCCCGACGATGCGTCGCCACGCCTCGACCCGCTCGGGGGTCGCGAGACGTCGTGCCGAGGCGGCCAGGTCCGTCGCGTAGGCACGCAGCGTCGTGGGAACCGGTGCGAGCGAGGGTCGTCGGTCGTCGGCCACCAGCTGCCACGCCGCGGCGAGGTCACCGACGATCACCGACCAGGACACGATGTCGACGACGATGTGGTGGACCGCCACCACGAGGAGGGAGGCCCCGCCGTCGCCGCGCACCCGGCGGAGGGCGATCGTGCGGCCGGACAGGGGGTCGAGCTCGGCCACCGCATCTTCGGCGGCCGTGTCCGCATCGGGGGCGTTCGGGATGCTCACCCCCCTGCCGGTCGGCGACGGGACGTCGAGGCGGACGTCGTCGTCGATCACGAGGCGAGCGCGCAGGTGCGGGTGTCGCTCCAGCACGGCGGACACCGTGCGCCGGAGCCGATCGTCGGAGATCGACTGCGGTAGAACGAGTGTCACGGTCTGGGCGTACCGCCGGAGGTCACCCCCGCGGGCGAGGAGCTGGTGGATCATCGGGAGTGCGGGCGCGAGTCCGACTCCGTCGTCGGGTCCCGGGTCGTCCGCCGCCCGGTCACGGAGGACCGCGACCTGTGCCACCCGTGCGGGTGTGCGCTGCTCGAACACCTCCGCCGCAGTGGTGTGCACGCCGGCGGCCGCGGCCAACGTGATCCACCGCAGGGCGGAGATGCTGTCGCCACCCACCGCGAAGAAGTCGTCGTCCACGCCCGGAGTCGCCGCACCGACGGTGTCCCCGAGTGCTGCCACCGCCGTCGCGTGGAGGACGGTCTCGAGTTCACCCACCGGCGCGCGTGCCGCCGATGCCGGTCGCGGAGTCGGATCGGGGAGGGCGGCGGCGTCGAGTTTGCCCGACACGGTCAGGGGGAGAGCGTCGAGACGCACGACGTGCGTGGGCCGGAGGCCGGCGGGGAGGACGCGGGCCGCGTGGGCCTCCACCGCGGCCGGATCGGCACCGACCACGTAACTCACCAGGTGATCGGTGCCGGCCACCGCCCGCAGCACCGTCGCGGCGGCGCGCACTCCCGGGCAGTCGCGGAGCGCCGCGTCGATCTCGCCGGGCTCGATACGCCTGCCGCGCAACGAGATCTGTCGATCTGTGCGGCCGAGGAACTCGAGGTGGTCCGCCGTCGCCCACCGAACCCGGTCACCCGTGCGGTAGACCCGCTGCCCGCCCGCCGCGGCGACGAAGCGCTCCGCGGTGCGGGCCGCGTCGTTCAGGTATCCCATGGCGAGACCGACGCCGCCGAGGTACAGCTCGCCGGCGACGCCCACCGGGACGTCGCGCAGGCGCCGATCCCGCACGGCCGCCGTGGTTCCGGGGATCGGTGATCCGATCAGGACGTCGTCACCCGGGCGCATCGGGCCGAAACCGGTGGCCCAGACGGTGGTCTCGGTGGGGCCGTAGTCGTCGTGGAACGCGACGCGGGAGGACCACCGTGCCGCGACGTCGGGCGGGCAGGCCTCCCCGACGCAGCAGACGACCTCGAGGACTCCGGCGTCGGGATCGAGCGTGTCGAGCACTCGGGGAGTGAGGATGGCGTGGGTCACGCCGCGCGTCGTCATCAGGGACTGCAGGGCGTCGCCCGCCACGGCGTCGTCCCCCGCGATGACGAGGCAGCCGCGCGTCGCCAGCGCGAGCAGCATCTCGCTGACCGAGGCGTCCACCGTCGGGGCGGCGACGGCCGACACCCGCGCGTCGACGGCGTCGCCGACGCGGTCGCGGTGGGCCGAGAGGACGGCGTGCAGGCCGGCGTGGGAGACGGTGACGCCCTTCGGGATCCCGGTCGATCCCGACGTGAAGAGGATGTACGCCGGCAGCCGCGGATCCAGGACGGGCTCGGGGCCGATCGGCTCGGTGGCGGGACGGCAGTCGCGCGCCGAGATCGTCAGAACGGGGAGGCCGTCGGGCAGTGCCACCGGCCGGTCCGCGGCCACCACCACGGCGACGGCGCCGACGCGGTCCACCAGTGTCGCGCGCCGCTCCTCCGGGTCGGTCGGGTCGACGGCGAGGATCGTCGCTCCGGTGCGGGTGGTCGCCCACCAGGCGAGGACGAACTCGGCGCTGCGGGGAATGGCGAGCGCGATCGTCACGCCGGACCGTGCGCCCACCGACCGCAACCGTCCTGCGAACGTTGCTGTCCACCGGTCCATCTCGGCGTAGGTGAGTCGGGTGCGCCCGTCGTCGAGTGCGGGCGCGTCCGGTCGCTCACGGACGACGTCCGCCAGGAGTGCGGCCGCGACGCGGGGCTGCGGCGTGGGCGGGGGCCTGCGGGTTCTGAGGATCACGGTCTCCGGGTCCGGCGCGACGGTCAGCGAGCCCACCGACGTCGTCGGCGACGCGGATCGCAGGGCGTCCAGCGTGGCGCCGAGTCGGTGGACGTGACGCCGAACGTCGATGTCGCGGTAGCGGTCCGGGTTCCATTGCAGATCCAGCGCGCCGCCGGCGGAGATGGTGACCGCGACGTCGTGGATCGGGCCGCTGGACAGGATGCTCACGGGCGCCGCGACATCGACCCCGTCGGTGGTGAAGACGAGGGGCGCGGCGAACGGCATGATGTTGACCACCGGCCCGAAGGTGGTGCCGTACGGGCAGGCGTCCGTGGGGACGACAGCGTCCCAGTCCCGGAAACGCTGGTGGCGCAACGCGGATCGGATCTCGAGACCGACTCGGGCGGTGAGCTCGGCGACCGTGGTGTCGTCGTCGACCCGCAGGCGCAGGGGAACGAGGCCGGACATCATGCCGCCGGCGGCGCGGAGGGCGGCGGTGGTCCGCACCGACACCGGGAAGCCGAGCACGACGTCGGTGACGTCGAGCGTGCGCGCCACGTGGACGGCGACCGCCGCCACGGCCGTCGACGGGTCGACGTCGGTCCCGCCCTCGGTCACGTCGGTGCGCTCGGGTGTACGCGGTCGACTCGGCGGTTCACCGGAGAAGGACTGTGGCGCAACGAAGTCGATCAGTCGGTCGCGCCAGTGTCGCTCGTCGGCGGCGCGCCGCGTCGACGTCGCATAGGCGGTTTCCGAGGCCTGGATGCGGTCGGCGACGTCCGGACTCAGGGGCGGTTCCGGGGTGGGTCGACCGGAGTAGGCGTCGGCGATGCGACCGAGGAGGGTGAAGGCGCCGTGACCGTCGAGCACGAGGTGGTGGGCGCGCAGATAGAGCAGTGCCCGTTCGCGGCCCGGGGTGTCGTCGACGATCAGCAGTGCGACGCGGACCAGGTCGGTCCCGGCCACGTCGACCGGACGTCGGTGTTCGGCGGCGGCCCACGCCTCGGCGGCGGCGTAGGGGTCGGAGCGCTCGTCGTCGTCGGCGCGATCGCCGGTGCCGGACAGGTCGACGACGGAGTAGTTCATCGGCGCGTCGTCGACCAGAACGAGACGGGCGCGGGCGGGGTCCGCGGGCGCCGTCGCGTCGGGAACCAGTCGGCTCTGGCGGAGACCGGACTCGGACCCGACGCGGTACAACGCGTCGTGCAGGCGCCGTCGGTCGATCGGGCCGTCGAGACGGACGTGGAGTGCGACGGTGAGCGCGACGTCGGGCGCGAGGTGGTGCGCGAACCACAGCGGAGTCTGGGCCGCGCTGAGTGGTGTGCCGCGCGACGTGGGGGGCCCGGTCACTCCGACAACGTAGGTCGATCGGTCGATCGACAGCCAGCGGCGACGGGCTTTCTGGACACCTCACAAGGTCGCTCCGGTCCGGTGTGAGTGGCACGTCGGGGTGTCTCGGGACTCGTCGGGGTGTCTCGTGACTCGCCGGGGTGTCTCGGGAATCACTGCCTTTGACAGTTGTTTACCTACAGCATCTATCTATATAGTTGCCGACAGTAAGCAACTGGAAGGGGTGAGGGCAGTGGCCGTACGCACCGACACCGCCGCATCGCTCGTCGAAGAGGTCTTCCGATTCGGCCGGGCGCTGCGCGTCGCCGTGGCCCGCAGTGACGACCGGCTCGAACTCGCGCCGGCGCTCGTCGGCGTCCTCGGCACGCTCGCGACGCACGGCGAATGCCGTCAGTCGGAGCTCGCCGTGGTCATGTGCACGAGCCAGTCCGTGCTCAGTCGTCAGCTCGCCGAGCTGACGGACGCCGGACACGTCGTCCGTACGCCGGATCCGGCCGACGGCCGCGCCACCCGCGTTCGCGTGTCCGACCAGGGAATCGCCTGCCTGGACCGCATCAAGGCGCAACGGGTGCAGCGACTGTCGGAACTGCTCGCCGACTGGGACGAGGACGAGGCGCACGCCGCCCTCGAGTCCATCACCCGGTTGACCACCACCTTCACCGTCGACGCGCAGACCCGGCACTCGGGTTCACGCGTGCTCGCCGGCAACTGACTATCCGAGATACGACCGAAGAGAGAACTCCCATGGCTACCACCTACGACGCGCCGCCGTCCCGGGCCGAACGGGACCAGCGGACCCCGACGCCCGACTCCTCCGCGGATCCCCGCGCGATGACCCACCGTCAGATTCTCGAAGCGCTGGTCGGGCTGCTCGCGGGTCTGTTCACCGCGCTCCTCAGCACCACCATCGTCTCGACCGCGCTGCCCACCATCATCGGCGACCTGAAGGGGTCGCAGACGGCGTACGCCTGGGTCATCACGACGGCCCTGCTCGCCAACGCGGCCTCCACCCCCATCTGGGGCAAGCTCGCCGACCTGTTCAACAAGAAGGTGCTGGTCCAGACCTCCCTGGTCATCTTCGTCGCCGGATCGGTGATGGCCGGATTCGCGCACAACGTGCCGATCCTGCTCGCCGCCCGCGTCGTCCAGGGCATCGGCATGGGCGGTCTGACCGCGCTGGTCGTCGCCATCATCGGCAGCATCGTCTCCCCGCGTGAGCGCGGCCGCTACTCCGGGTACATGGGCGCCGTCATGGCCGTCTCGATGTCCGGCGGCCCCATCCTCGGCGGCGTGATCGTCGACAGCCCCCTCGGGTGGCGCTGGTGCTTCTTCGTCTGCATCCCGCTCGCCGTCATCGCTCTGTTCCTGCTGCAGCGCACGCTGCACATCACCACGGAGCGCAAGGACGACGTCTCGATCGACTGGCTCGGTGCGCTGCTCCTCACCGCCGGTGTCTCGATCCTGCTCATCTGGGTCTCGTTCGCCGGGAAGGCCGGCTACTACGAGTGGCTCTCCCGCGAAACCGCGATGTACGTCGGCGCCGGTGTGGCGTTGCTGGTGCTGACCGTGATCGTCGAGGCTCGCGTGAAGAGCCCGATCATCCCGCTGAAGATCGTCACCGAGCGCACCACCGGTCTCGCGATCATCGCGTCGGTCGCCGTCGGTGTCGGCCTGTTCGGCGCCACCACGTTCCTGGGGCAGTACTTCCAGACCGCACGGGGCTACTCGCCGACCGCCGCCGGTCTGCTCACCATCCCGCTGGTCGCCGGCATGCTGGTGTCCTCGGTGGGCTCGGGCCAGCTGATCTCGCGCTTCGGCAAGTGGAAGCCGTTCATCGTCACCGGTTCGGTGCTCCTCGTGGTCGGCTTCGGCCTCCTCGGCAGCATCGACCACGCGACCGAGCTGTGGTTGGTCGGCATCTTCATCGCGGTCGTCGGTCTGGGTACCGGCATGCTGATGCAGAACCTGGTGCTCGCGGTGCAGAACACCGTGTCGGTGCAGAACATCGGTGCGGCGTCCTCCACGGTCGCGTTCTTCCGCACCTTCGGTGGCGCGATCGGCGTCTCCGTCCTGGGTTCGGTGCTCGCCACCCGTGTCGCGGAGAACTCCGCATCGGGCCTCGCCGCACTGGGTGTGCCCGCCGGATCGTCCAGCGGCGGTGGATCGCTCGACTTCGGATCGCTGCCGGCGCCCGTCGCCGCGGTCATTCGTACTGCCTACGGTGACGCCACCGGTCGCATCTTCCTCATCGCCGGTGCGGTGGCCCTGGTGACCGTGCTCGCCGTGCTGTTCATCCCGAACCGCCCGCTGCGCACCACGATCGACCTGAAGGCGGACTCCGCTGCCGCTGTCCAGCCCGACGCGCAAGGTGCGCCGGAGGTCGGAACCGCAGCTGCTCCGACCGCGATGACCGTGCGTCCCGCGCCGGACGAGGCTATGCCGAGCACGCACACCGAGGCTCTGCCGAACGGGCGCACCGAGGGTCGGGTCTCGGTCTCGGCTCCGTCCGGCCGGCACGAGGCCGCCCCCGGCCAGGCTCCGTTCGACGGACTGAGCACCGACGCTCGTGACCGTCTCCTGTCGCTGCTCCTGCCGCGTCCGACGGAAACGCTCGAGGCTCTCGAGGAGGCGGAGGCGCTGCGCGCCGAGGTCGCCGATCTGCAGCAGCGTCTCGACGCCAAGATGCTCGGATTCGACGCGGTGTGCGAGCGACTGCGTCGTCTGGGACTGAGCGAGGACCAGATCGCGCGCGTTCTCGGTGACGTGCACGTTCCCGACGACGCTGGTCGGTACGCCACCAACTGATCACCGGTCCAGAACGCCCCGCTCCATCCCGTCGGATGGGGCGGGGCGTTGTGCTGTCCCGGTTCCCGGTCGATAGAGCGGCGAGTGTCGGTGGCGGTCTCTACAATCGAACACATGAGCGATCGGGGGGTCGGCGCGGTGGACGCGCCGCAGGTGGGGGGCGTTGCCTGGGCTGCGCGTGACCATGCCGCGATGGGCCTGCCCGCCTCGTTCGACCTCCCCGTCGGCGGGCATCTCGACGCCCTGGCCGACCTGGCTGCGGGGGCGGCGTACCTGGAGTGGCGCCGCTACCAACATGCCGCTGCCCTGCACACCGACCTGGTGCTCGCCGAAGAAGACCGCGACGAGCGGGCGGTCGATGCGTTCGCTCAGTGCGCCGCCCGCATCGCCACCGCCCTGTCGGTCTCCCAGTACGTCGCCGAACGGATCCTCGACAACGCCGTCGCCCTCCGGGACCGTCTGCCGCGGGTGTTCGAATGCCTCCGGGACGGGGTGGTCTCGCCCAGTTACATCCGCACCATCGTCTCCCGCACCGAGTTGATCCACGGCCGGTCGTATCAGGGACTGGTGGACGCCGACATCGCCGCCGCGTTGCGCAAGCCGGGGTCGTGGTCGACGGGGCGGGTGCGGGATCTGTGCGATCAGATGGTCTACCGCCGCGACCCCGACGCCGTCCGCGAACGCCGCGAGGACGCCCTGAAGGGGCGGTGCTTCTTCACCGAAGCCGGACTCGACGGCATGGCGACCGTGGGGGCGACGATGTCCGCCGAACGCGCGGCCATCGTCGCCCGCGTCGTCGAACGCCTCGCCGCACAGGTCTGCCGACACGACAGCCGCACCAAAACAGCGCGGGCATCGGATGCGCTGTTCGCGTTGGTCAAGCACGCCCCGTTCGGGTGCGACTGCGCCCGCCCCGACTGCACGTTCACCGTGGTCGATGCGGACGAGGTCGCAGCGAACGCGGCACGCATCGTCATCCATGTGGTCACCGACACCACCACCCTCACCGGACCCGCACCCGCGACCACCCCTGCCGCGACCACCGCCGCCGAGGCTGCGACAGAGCCAACAGCGCAGGCACAGACTCGGGTTACCGGTACGACCGCGGCTCCGGCAGACGGAGTGTCGGTCGAGGACGCCGCCGCCGAGAAGACAGCGGCCGATGAGGTGACGTCCGATGCCGTTGCCGCCGACGCTGTTGCGGCCGACGAGGTCGCGCTCGCGGAGACTACAGCCGAGGCTGCAGAGGCTGATGCCGTCGCGGCGGAGGCGGTATCGACCGACGATAACGTGGCCGAGGAGGCTGCGGCGGCCGTCGACGACGTTGCGGTCGATGAGGCTGCAGCGATCGACGAGATCGCGGTCGAGGCGGTTGCGGAAGAGTCCGAACTGGTGGACGGTGTCGGCTACATCGCCGGACTCGGCATCGTCTCCGGCGCCCACATCCGCGACCTCGCCGCCGACCCCGCCGCGATCATCCGCCCCCTCGGCGACGGCACCGACACCCCACTCCCGGCCACCCAACCCGCCGACCCCTACCGGCCCTCCGCGGCACTGAACACCTACATCCGCGCCCGAGACCAGTACTGCACCTGGCCCGGCTGCACCAAGCCGGCGTGGGACGGCGACCTCGACCACATCACCGAATACGACCACGCCCACCCCGAGCGGGGCGGACAGACCACTGCGACCGGGTTGGGCGCGAAATGCCGGTTTCACCACCTGCTGAAAACGTTCGGTGACTTCGTCGACGACCAGTACCCCGACCCCGACCACCCCGGCCGGATCATCCGGACGTTCACCATCCCCGAAGGCCGCACCGTCCTCGGCCCCGCCTACACCGGGTTCGACGCCCACCCCGGACTCGACATGATCGTCTTCGGCGACCCACCCGGCGCCGGCAAGAAGAAGCCATCGACACCGCGCACCCCGACACCGGGCGAACCCGAACCCACTCGACCAGCCCCACGCACGGAGCAGAAACACGCCCGCCGACGCCAGGAACGCCACCGCAACCGACTCCGCAACAACTTGAAAGGGATCCGACCACCCGAACCGGACGACGCACCACCCCCGTTCTGACGGGCGGCGATTCACCGTGCCCGATCAGCCGAGAGGAAGGACCCGCCGGAGATAGTCGTTGTCGAACACGCCGGTCGGGTCGACCTCCGCGCGGACGGCGAGTGCGTCGTCGTATCGCGGATAGAGCGTGCGGAGCTCGTCGGCGCCCAGGCTGTGCAGCTTGCCCCAGTGCGGCCGACCTCCGACGCTGCGCGCGATCGCCTCGAACGCGGTGAAGTACCCGCCGTCCGGTCGGCGGTGGTACTGGTGCACGGCCACGTATGCGCTGGGTCGGCCGTGAGCGGTGGACAGCCACACGTCGTCCGCAGCGGCGCACCGTATCTCGACCGGGAAGGTCACGCGGTAGTCGGTGCGCCGGATCCAGGCGTCGAGTTCGCGGACCACCGTGGGCACGGCGTCGGAAGGGATCGCGTACTCGGTCTCCCGGAACCGCACTCGCCGACTGGATGCGAACACCCGATGGCTGCGGTCGGTCATCGTTCGCCCGGACCACGCCGCCGCCGAGACGCGGTTGAGACGCGGGATGACCGCCGGCACCCGGGTGCTCGCACGGTTGAGAACCTCGAAGGCGCCGTTGGCCATCACGTCGTCGTCGAACCACCGCCGGACTCGGCTCAGCGGCGCCGGCGTGGCGTCGGCGGGCAGGCGCGTGTTGCGTTTCACCAGAACACGATCGGTGTGCGGGAACCAGTAGAACTCGGGGTGATCGATCGTGGCGGTGTCGTGCGGGAACCGATCGAGCGCCTCACCGAGTCGGCCCGGCGTCTCCTCGGCTCGGAGCAGGAACGCCGGCACGCAGCGGAGCGTCACGGCGGTGAGGATGCCGAACGCGCCGAGCCCGAGCCGGGCACACTCGAACAGTGGCCCCTCCGACACGGTCCGTTCCGTCCCGTCGGCGAGGACCAACCGCACCCCCACCACCTGACCGGCCAGCCCGGTGAACCGAGCCCCGGTGCCGTGGGTTCCGGTCGAGATCGCGCCGGCCACCGACTGCACGTCGATGTCGCCCATGTTGGTCAACGCCAGACCGCGGTCGTCGAGCATCGCGCACAGCGCGCCGAGTCGAGTGCCGGCGCGAACGGTCACGTCGGTGGTGCCGTCCGGGCCCGGCGTCGTCGACTCGATCCCCGTGAGCAGGTCGAGCGAGACCATCGTCCCGTCGGTCACCGCGGCGCCGGTGAAGGAGTGGCCTGCGCCGACGGCCTTGACGCGTCCCGGCGCCCGACGGACGACGTCGCGCACGTCCGCGTCGCTGCGTGGACGGGTCACCCGATGGGGGTTCGCCTCCTGGTTACCGGCCCAGTTCGACCATGTCATGCTCGGATCAAATACTGGACAAGCGTCCAAGTCAAGACCTAGGGTCGGCGACGTGCCTACTCGACTCTCCGTCGACGACCGACGTCGACACCTCGCCGACGCCGGACTCGCTCTCGCCGTGGACCACGGCATCGCCGCCGTGACGGTCCGCGGAATCGCGGAGCGTGCGGAGGTGTCACTCGGTGTCGTGCACTACTGCTTCGAGAACAAGGATGCCGTCGTCGGGGCGATGGCGGACCTCCTCATCGCAGAACTCGGCGAGGCCGTCCGCGCCGCACTCGACGCGGTGCCACGCACCGGCGTCGGACCCCCGGCCGTCCGGGAGACGGTGCGACGCGGCCTCGGCGCGCTGTGGGCGGCGATCGAGGCGACACCGGAACGCCAGATCCTCACCTACGAGATCACCGCGTACGCGGTGCGCGCCGCCGGCTCGCATCGCACCATCGCCGAGCGCCAGTACCGCGCAATGGACGACGCCACCGCTCCCTTCCTCGTCGACGTGGCCGAGGCCACCGCCACCACCTGGAGCGTGCCCGTGCCCGTGATGGTCCGCTCGATCCTCGCCACTCTCGACGGCGTGGTTCTCCGGTGGTTGGTCGACCGCGACTCCGGTTCCGCAGCAATGGAACTCGACGTGCTGGCCGACCGCGTCGCCAACTGGGCGGCAGTCCGATGACGGCTACCGACGCCCCGATCGACCGCCTGAACTCCGCCACGGCCGACCTCGATCCGCCGCTGCTCGCGGCCGACGTCGCCGCCATCGACGCCAATCTGGCCGCGCTGGTGCGGCGCGCGGGCGGGACTCCGATTCGGGTCGCCTCGAAGTCCGTCCGGGTCCGGGCCGTTCTGGATCGCGCGCTGGCCACTCCGGGCTTCGCCGGGATCATGGCGTGGTCGCTGCGCGAGGCTCTGTGGTCGGCGTGCGACGACGTGCTGATGGGCTATCCCACCGTGGACCGCGGCGCGCTCGCGCAGCTCGCGTCCGACTCCGCTGCGGCGCAGCGCATCACACTGATGGTCGACTCCACGGCCCACCTCGAGCTGCTCGAGTCGGTGGGCCCGTGGGCGTCGCCGCCGCGGGTCTGCCTCGACGTCGACGCGTCACTGCGGCTCGGACCCGCGCACATCGGCGTCCGTCGGTCCCCGCTGCGCACGCCGGACGACGTCGTCCGGCTCGGACGCGAGGCGTCGCGCCGGGGGATGGCTGTCCAGGGCGTGATGTTCTACGAGGCGCAGATCGCGGGACTTCCCGATTCGGGCCGAGCAGTGCGGTGGATGAAGCGGCGCTCGGCCGGCGAGTTGGCCTATCGTCGCGCCGCGGTGGTCGACGCCCTACGGGACGCCGTCGGCCCGCTGCGCATCGTCAACAGTGGCGGTACGGGGTCCCTCGAGATCTCCGCGGCCGATCCGTCGGTCACCGAGGTCACCGCCGGGTCCGGCATCTTCGCGCCCACACTCTTCGACGGGTACGACGCCTTCACCCCCACCCCCGCGCTGTTCTTCGCCCTTCCCGTCGTGCGGACGCCCACGTCCCGCATCGCCACGGCCTTCTCGGGCGGGTACATCGCGTCCGGACCGACCGGACGATCGCGCGTGCCGAGCATCGTCGGACCCGGCCGCCTGCTCCGCACCGAGGGCGTCGGTGAGGTGCAGACCCCGATCGTGGGATCCGGTGCATCACTGGGGGACCGGGTGTGGTTCCGGCATGCCAAGGCCGGCGAGGTGTGCGAGCGGTTCGACGTGGTCCATCTCGTGGAGAACGGTGCCCGCACGACCGTCCCCACCTACCGCGGCGAGGGCCGCACCTTCGGCTGAACGAGGTCCGGGCTCACCCGCATGAACGCGCCCAGCAGCGAGAGCTCGACCGGCGTACCGGGCAGGTAGTGCGTCAGCGCGGGTGAGCGCACCACGTACGACACCCACTGCCCGCGCGAGAGCGCGACGTTGATCCTGTTGCGCGACAGCAGGAACGGCATTCCTCGCGGTACGTCCTCCGGAGCCGACGCCGCCATCGACACGATGACGACGGCGGCCTCCCGCCCCTGGAAGCGGTCCACCGTGCCGCACGCGGTGTCCGTGAGTCCCGCGGCGTCGAGTGCCGCGCGGATCACCGCCACCTGGGCGTTGTACGCGGCGACCACGAGCACGTCGGCCGACTCCAGCGGTCGCGACTCGGCGCCGGTCCGCCACGTCCGTCCGATCACGGATCGCGCGAGCCGCACCACCTCGTCGGCCTCCTCGCGCGACGACGTCGCGTTCCCGACGTGATCGACGAACGTCGTGTGGACACCCGGCGCGACGCCGTCGAGGGACCTGTCGTCCACGCTCTCGTGCGCGCGGAGCCGGCCCTCGTAGGACAGGTCGGACACCACGCGGCAGACGTCGGGATGCATGCGTCGGGTGGTGGCGAGGAACCAACCCCGATCCGCCGGGAGCGTGTCCGCTCCGTCGGCCAGCCATCCGAGCGCGGAGGCGTCGACCGGTTCCGGGTGACTGCCCTGGCTCACCTGGGGGAGTTGCTGTGGATCGCCGAGCAGGAGGAGGTTCCGCGCGGCACGGCCGACGGCCACGGTGTTGGCCAGACAGAACTGGCCGGCCTCGTCGATCACCAGCAGGTCGAACGCGTTCTCGGCGATGTTCTTGCGGTTGGTCATCGTCCACGCCGTGCCCCCGACCACGCAGCCGCCGTCGAGAGCGGTGACATCGACGTCCTTGGCCGACGCCGTCCATCGGCGCGGCCGGTCGGATACGGGTTTCTTGTGGACGCGTGTTCCGTCCAGTCCGGCATCGACGACGGCGTCGAGGAAGTTCTCGACGACGGCGTGCGATTGGCCCACGACGCCGACGCGCCATCCGTGGTCGCGGACGAGCGCGGCCACGACGCGAGAGCCCGTGTACGTCTTGCCTGTTCCCGGTGGGCCCTGGACGGCGACGTAGGACCCGTCGAGGTCGAGCAGCGCGGCGGTGATCCCGGCGACGGAGGGGTCGTCGGTCCGCAGCGGGGAACCGGACCGGGTGCGCGGACGGCGACGCAGGAGCAGGTCGAGGACGGCCGACTCGGGCACGTGGGGGAGTGCGTCGGCGACCTCGACCGCCGTGGCGGCGATGGCGGCGCGCACGGTGGTCGTGGCGGGTCCGGGCGTGGGCGCGGTGGCCACGGGTTCGAGATCGTGCGGGTCCGCGCCCTTCGGGATCGACTCCTCGAGTGTCACGGAGGCCCCGTCCTCGGAGACGGCCACGATGGTCCCGGTGGCGGTCCACCGGTACTGCGGATTGGCCCGGAGCTCCGGCTTGATCCACTCCGGCGCCGGGGGCGCGTACAGCACTGCGACCTTCGCGCCCCGAACGGCGCTGCCGGGGCCGAATTCACCGCGCAGCACCGAGGTGCGACGGACGTTGTGCCGAGGCGAGGGCTTCACCCACTCCGACATCGACTCGACGCTCTCGACGACGAAGACGTCCCGGGTGTCGCCCCACTCGTCCACCGGCGACGAGAGGCGATCGAAGTGCGCCCACCAGAACGGCTTGTCCTCCCGGCGGTGGTAGTCCACCGCAGCGGCGAGCAGGGCGGCCGTCTGCCGTTCGGGCGTGCGGTCACCGGGTGCTCCGGCGAACTCGCGCAGAGCATCTCGCGCCGGGTTCGGCGACTCGTCGTCGTCGGTCGGTGGGGCCGACTCGATCGGACCGCGGGGCGTGACCCCCGCCTCGGCGGCGTGCGCCAGCAACCAGTTCCGCAGCTCGAGGGTCGACTCGCAGTCGTAGCGGTTGTAGTCCGCGATCTCGGCCAGCACCGACTCGGCCTCGTCGAGCTCGCCGCGATCGCGCAGGTCCCGCCAGCGGGCGTACTCGGTGATGGACGCGACCGCGTCGGCCACGTCGCCGCGCACCTCGGACATGTACGCCGGCTCGAGCTTCTTGATGCTGTAGCTACGGGCACCGATCCGCAGCGCGCTGCGCACCACGGGATAGAGGTCCACCAGCACCTGCTCGCGCAGCAGATCGTCGACTTCGTCCTCGTACACGCCGTGGCGCGCCGCCAGCCGGAGCAGGGCCGACTTCTCGTACGCCGCATAGTGATACACGTGCATGGCGGGGTACTGCCGTCGTCGTTCCCGCACGTAGTCGACGAACGCCGTGAACGCTCGTCGCTCCTCCTCGCGATCATGAGCCCAGAACGGGCGGAACGCGCGATCGGTCTCGAGTACGCCGAACAGGTACTCGAGTCCCCACTCCGTGGACCCGTTCTCGGTGTGCAGCGGGTCGCCTTCGAAGTCGAAGAAGATGTCGCCGTCGTCGGGCCCGGGGAGGGCCCCGAGCGCCGACGCTGTGTGGAACTCGACGACGGGCGATCCGGTGGACTCCTGCCGGACCTGCACGCGTGCCTGGTCGCGCAGCCCGGCGAGGCTGCGGGCGGACAGATCGGGCACCGGGCCCGACGACGCGGCCAGCGCGTCGATCGTCGTGATGTCCGCGGCGAGCAGAGCGGCCCGCTGCGACACCCGCATCCCGGCGACCAGCAGCAGATCGCGGCTTGCCTCGACCTCCGGCGCGCAGTGCTCGCATCGGAAGCAGGCTCGCACGTCCGCGTCGGCCCAGTCGGCGGGCAGCAGTTGGGTGCGGTGCGCATCGAGCAGCGCCACCAATTCGGCCCGCGCCCGCCGGTGGACCGGCAGGACGTCGGGAAGGTGGACAGCCGTGCGCGTGCCGTCGCCGAGCACGAGGCGGGCGGTGTTCGACACCGGGATACCCGCGGCGGTCAGCGCCTCCGCGTACGCCGCAAGCTGCAGGATCGACGGAACCCGTTCGGTCCGCGACAGTTTCGTGTCCTGCACCTCGTAGGCGTCGACGTCCTCGTCGTACACCAGGAAGTCGCTGAACCCGAGGAATCCGTCGCCGAAGAACGTGCCCTGGTAGATCACCGGCGCTCGCCGCGCCGCCGCGTCGAGTGTGACGGCCGCGGCGGCCGCGAGCTCCGACCGCATCCGCCCCGGCCGCTCCACGGTGATCGCGTCGTCGCCGAACTGCCGCCGATACGCCGCCCATTGCCGCGCCTCGTGCTGGGAACCCAGCCGGGACAGCCGCGCGAGCATCGCGTCGTCCGTCCCCGCGACCGCGTCGGCGTCGAGGCGTCCGAGATGCGCGTCGAGAGTGCGCAGCACCGCGAACTCGCACCGCGCGGCGAGGGCGAGGTCACCCGCACTGTGGATCAGGTCGTCGTCGAGAACGAACACGACCGCCAGCGTAGTGAGAGGGTCCGTCAGCGGGTGCCGAGCGCCGGGGCGATCGTGGAGAACCACGCGTCCCGCAGTTCGTCCTCGAACAGCGCCCAGCTGTGCGAGCCCTGGTCGCGCATCGAGATCGTCGCGGGTACGCCCGCCGCGCGCACGGCGTCGGCGAAGATGCCGGTGCACACGTTCACCATCGCCTCCACGGCCGCGCCGCCCACCGGGAAGATGCTGCCCGGAGGGATGCCGTCCACCGGCCCCGGCATGCCCGACGCCGACGCGGCGTAGACCGCGGTGCCACGCAGTCGGTGCGCGTTCTGCGACGGGTCGTGCTGCGTCCATCCCGGCGCCCCCGGGACGCCCCACATGGCGAACGGGTTGGTGAGCGCGCCGCCGATCATCACCGAGATCGCGGCCTGCGCCAGCGGGTTCGACGACGCCGGGCAGCCGCTGAGGGACGCGGCGGCACGGTAGAGGCCGGGTGCCTGGATCGCGAGATCGAGGGCGGGTCCGCCGCTCATCGAGACCCCGGCGACCGCGTTGCGACGCGTGCTGTCGAGGTGGCGGTCCATCACGGCGGGCAGTTCCGCGGTGAGGTAGGTCTGCCACCTGTTCCGGCCGATCAGCGCGTCGTCGGCCAGCCAGTCGGTGTAGAACGACAGCCGGCCGCCGATGGGGAGCACCACGTTCACGGCCTTGTCGGCGAAGAACCCGACCGCGCCGGAGTTGTTGATCCAGCCCACTCCGTCCTCGTTGCCGAGCGCGCCGTTCAGCAGGTACAGCGTCGGCGCGGCGCCGCCGCCGCGCGGCCGCAGCACGTCGTTCGAGATCACCCTGTTCATGGCCGGGGAGAAGACGTCGACCACCGAGTGCGTCGGTGACAGGTCGCGGACGCCGACCACGCGCGGGCCGTCCTGTGCCGCGGCGGTCGGGACCACCAGCACGGACACGGCGAGAGCGGCGACCAGGGCGGCGGTGATCCCCGACGCGAGACGGGAGACGGCACGGCGGGACGAAACGTACTTCATGGTCCGATCGTGTCAGACGATGCCGCGCGGGCGGAGTCGGTCGCGCCACGATGCCGTCACGGCTCCGTCACGATTCCCGGCCCCGTCGAAACGGATCAGAATGGTCCCCATGCCGTTCTTCGAGGGATCACGTGGACGCGTCCACTACCGCCGCTGGCCGGCCGAGTCGCCCCGTGCGCACGTGGTCTTCCTGCACGGGCGCGGTCAGCACTCGGGGCAGTACCACCGCTTCGGCGCGGCCATGGCCGCGCACGGAATCGAGACGACGGCGCTCGACCACATCGGCCACGGGCTGTCGGAGGGCGACATCGGTGACGACGCGTCGTACCTCGACGCCCTGGCCGAGAACGCCCGTCTGCTCGTCGACCTGGTCCGCGAGTCCGCGGGTGGCGTCGCGGTGATGGGGCATTCGCTGGGGTCGGCGACCGCGGTGCGGATGCTGGCGGGCGGGGTCTCGGGCTGGGTCGACAGTGGCGTCACCGCGGCCGTGCTGATCGCCGTGCCGAGTCGCCTGGTCACGCGCGACGAGCTGATTCGGGCCGCCCGCATCCCCACACTGGCGATGCACGGCGTCGACGACCGCATGGTGCCGATCGACGGGGTCCGTGACCTGGTGCGCGGCACGACGGTGACGCTGCGCGAGTACGACGACGCCGGCCACGATCTGCTGCACGAGAAGGTCCACCGCGTCGTGACCGACGAGGCGGCCGCGTTCGTCAGCTGACGATGATCGTGCGGGTGTGCCAGCCGGTGGATCCACCCGGAATCGGCGGCGTGCGCTCCTCGGTCTGGGTGGCACCGGTGCGGTCCGTCGCCCGGACCTGGATGTTGTGGTTGCCGGCGGTGGCCTCCCAGTCCCAGTACCACTGACGCCACGTGTCCACGGAGTACTCCTCGGCGAGGGTGGCGTCCTGCCAGGGCCCGTTGTCCACCCGGACCTCGACGCGGTCGATGCCGACCTGCTGGGCCCACGCGGTGCCGGCGACGCGCACCGGGCCGGGCGAGACCGGCGCGAACGCTGCCGGCACGTCGATCCGCGACGCCGTCTTGATCGGTCCGCGTTCACCCCACCCGCGATCGGTCCAGTACGCCTTCGCACGGTCGAATCGAGTCAGCTCCCAGTCGACCACCCACTTGGTGGCGGAGACGTAGCCGTACAGGCCGGGCACCACCTGACGTACCGGGTAGCCGTGCTCGAGGGGCAGGGGTTGCCCGTTCATCGACACCGCCAGCATGGCGTCGCGGCCGTCCCGCAGCGCCTCGACGGGCGTGCCGATGGTCATGCCGTCGATGGAGGTCGAGAGCAGCATGTCGGCATCCGCCTGCACCCCGGCCTCGTCGAGGATGTCCTTCATCGGGAACCCGACCCAGGTGGCGTTGCCGGCCAGTGGCCCGCCGACCTCGTTGGACACGCACGTGAGCGTGATGACGCGCTCCACGGGTGTCCGCGCCATGAGGTCGTCCCACGACAGGGTGATCTCGCGATCGACCATTCCGTGGATCCGGAGTTGCCATTCCGCGGTGGTCAGCTGCGGCACCTGGAGGGCGGTGTCGATGCGGTAGAAGGTGTCGTTGGCGGTGACGAAGGTGGTGGCGCCGTCGACCCCGATGTCCGTCCCGGCGGGAATGGCGGGCGCGGCGTTTCCGGCGGGCACCGTCGGAATGCGGAAGTTGCGCATGTCGTCGGCGAGCCCCGCGGCGCGCTCGCCGACGTAGCGGCCGACGGCACCGGCGGCCACGGCCACGGCCGCAGCGGCGCCCGCGAGGACGAGGAACTTCCGGCGCGGCATCGCACCGTCCCGGACACCGGGCGGGGGGACGAGCGCGCGCACCAGCAGGCGCAGCACGACGATGCCGACGATCACGCCGACGACGGTGGGGATGACGTCGACCGTGTCGGCCGTGGGCCGCTGGGTCACCGCGAACACGCCCACCGCGCCGAGGACGGCCAGGATCAGGGACCCGATCGGTCGGGACGGTCGCTCGAGCAGACCGGCGATCGCGGAGATCACCACGATCAGCACGCTCATGCCGACGAAGAGCGCGACCTTGTCGTTGGTGCCGAACGTGTCGATCGCGAACTCGCGTGCCCACGCCGGCGTCCGGTCCACGGTGGTCGATCCGACGGCGAGGAACGGGGACGAGGCCGGCGAGAAGAACAGCGACAGTACTTCGCCCACCGCCAACACCATGCCGGCGGCGATGACGCCCGCGAGCATCCGGGAGAACGGGTGGATGCGGGTGCGGGCGTCGTCCAGCGGGGTGTCGACGGTGGGCGCGGTGGTCATGTGCGGTATTCGGGGCCGTTCGTGGAATGGCTTGGGAGAACGGCCCCGACGCCCGCGTGGGTCAGCCGTAGATCTCGGAGACTTCCTTGGCGTGCGATTCGAGAATGACGTTGCGCTTCAGCTTCATCGTCGGGGTGAGTTCACCGGATTCGATGGTGAAGTCGCCGGGCAGGATCGTGTACTTCTTGATCTGCTCGGCGTTGGACACCTTGGAATTGGCGGACGCGACGGCGGCGTCGATTTCCGCGACCAGGTCGCTGTTGGTGGTCAGCTCGGACGCCGGGGTCTCCTTGTCGAGCCCGTGCCGCTCCAACCACCCCGGCAGCGCCTCCGGGTCGAGGGTGATCAGCGCGCCGATGAAGGGCTTCGCGTCGCCCACCACGAGGCACTGGCTCACCAGCGGGTGCGAGCGGATGGCGTCCTCGAGACCGGCGGGGGCGACGTTCTTGCCGCCGGCCGTCACGATGATCTCCTTCTTGCGGCCGGTGATCGAGAGGAAGCCCTCGTCGTCCAGCGATCCGATGTCGCCGGTGTGGAACCAGCCGTCGCGGATGGACTCCTCGGTGGCCTTGTCGTTGTGCCAGTACCCGGAGAAGACCACCGGCCCCTGGACCAGCACCTCGCCGTCCTCCGCGATCTTCACGGCATGGCCCGCGAGGGGGCGACCCACCGAGCCGATGCGCTGCTTGTCGGTGGTGTTGACCGTGACGGCCGCACTGGTCTCGGTCAGGCCGTAGCCCTCGCGGACCGGAACACCGATGCCGCGGAAGAAGTGTCCGAGCCGGGCGCCGAGGGGACCGCCGCCGGACAGCGCGCTCTGGCACTTCCCGCCGAGAGCGGCGCGCAGCTTGGAGTAGACCAGCTTGTCGAAGAGCGCGTGCTTGAGCTTGAGCCCCAGACCGGCGCCGCCGGTGTCCTGCGCCGTGCTCCACTCGATGGCGACCTCGGCGGCCTGGTCGAAGATCTTGCCCTTGCCGCCGTCGTGCGCCTTCTGTTTGGCCGAGTTGTAGACCTTCTCGAACACGCGGGGCACCGAGAGGATGAAGTCCGGCTGGAACTCCGCGAACTGCTCCACCAGCGTCGTCGTGTCCGAGGTGTGGGCGACGGTGACCTTGGCCTCGAACGCACCGAAGGACACCGCGCGAGCGAACACGTGCGCCATCGGCAGGAACAGCAGCGTGCGCTTGCCCTCGGTCATCTGATCGTGGAGGGCCACCTGCGTCGCCGAGGTCTCGGCGTAGAAGTTGCCGTGGGTGAGCTGCACACCCTTCGGGCGACCCGTGGTTCCCGAGGTGTAGATGAGCGTCGCCGCGGAGGAGGCCGTGACCTGCTTGCGGCGAGCGTGCAGATCCTCGTCGGAGACCGACCGGCCGCGGGTGACCAACTCGTCCACCGCACCGCCGTCGATCACCAGCGTCTCGCGGAGCGCCTCCGCTTTCTCGGTGACCTCCTTGACCCGCTCGAGGTGATCGTTGGTCTCGACGATCAGCAGCTTCGTCGCCGAATCCTCGAGGATCCACGACGCCTGATCGGCCGCCGAGGTCTCGTAGATCGACACGGTGCAGGCGCCGGCGGTCCAGATCGCGTAGTCGAGGACGACCCACTCGTACCGGGTCGCGGACAGGATGGCGACGCGGTCGCCGAACTCGATGCCCGAGGCCATGAGGCCCTTCGCGGCAGCGGCGACCTCGTCCGCGAACTGCTTCGCGGTGACGTCGACGAACGCGGATCCGCTTCGACGCTGGAAGGGAACCCAGCTCGGGGTGTCCTGCGCGTACGTGAAGACGCTGTCCGCCATGGAGACGTCGTCGGGAACTTGATAGGACGCGGGGACGGAGTATTCGCGCACGGTCGTGATTACCTTCCAGTAGCACTCGATGTGCTGTGTATTGGATCACAGGTCGGGCCGAAGCGGGCGGTCTCCCCGGTATCCCGTTTGTCCGAATCGAATGAGTCGAGCGTCGGGTGGGAACCGCGGGGGCCGATCGGGACTAGACTCTGGTGCACATGAGCACTCCCGACGGTGAATCCACCGGCGATCGCCCGGCGTCGACCGCGTCCGAGCCCACCCCAGAGCCCACCCCAGAGGCACCCCGCGACGCGGCCCCCGAGCAGACCTTCGCCGATCTCGGCATCGACGATCGCGTCCTCGCGGCGCTCTCCGACGTGGGGTACGAGTCCCCGTCGCCCATTCAGGCGGCCACCATTCCGCCGTTGATGGCGGGCAAGGACGTCGTCGGACTCGCGCAGACGGGCACGGGCAAGACGGCGGCGTTCGCCGTTCCCATCCTCTCGCGTCTCGACGTCGCCAACCGTGTCCCGCAGGCACTCGTCCTCGCCCCGACGCGCGAGCTGGCGTTGCAGGTGGCCGAGGCCTTCGGCAAGTACGCCGCCAAGATCCCGGGCCTGCACATCCTGCCGATCTACGGCGGCCAGGCGTACGGCGTGCAGCTGTCGGGTCTGCGACGCGGTGCCCAGATCATCGTCGGCACCCCGGGCCGCGTCATCGACCACCTCGAGAAGGGCGCGCTGGACCTGTCGCACCTCGAGTACCTGGTGCTCGACGAGGCCGACGAGATGCTCAAGATGGGCTTCCAGGAGGACGTCGAGCGCATCCTCGCCGACACCCCGGAGTACAAGCAGGTCGCGCTGTTCTCGGCCACCATGCCGAGCTCGATCCGCAAGATGAGCAAGCAGTACATGCACGATCCGGTCGAGATCACGGTGAAGACCGCGACCTCCACCGCGCCGAACATCACGCAGCGGTACGTGCAGGTCGCTCACCAGCGCAAGCTCGACGCCCTCACGCGCATCTTCGAGGTCGAGGACTTCGAGGCGATGATCATTTTCGTCCGCACCAAGCAGGCCACGGAGGACCTCGCGGAGAAGCTGCGGGCCCGGGGTTTCTCGGCGGCCGCGATCAACGGCGACATCGTGCAGGCGCAGCGCGAGCGGACCATCGGCCAGCTCAAGAGCGGTGCCCTCGACGTTCTCGTCGCCACCGACGTCGCCGCGCGCGGACTCGACGTCGACCGCATCTCGCACGTCGTCAACTACGACATCCCGCACGACACCGAGTCGTACGTCCACCGCATCGGCCGCACCGGACGCGCCGGACGCGCCGGCCAGGCGCTGCTCTTCGTCGCGCCGCGCGAGCGTCATCTGCTCCGGGCGATCGAGAAGGCCACGCGCCAGCCGATCACCGAGATGCAGCTGCCGAGCGTCGACGACGTCAACGCGCAGCGCGTCGCCAAGTTCGCCGACTCGATCACCACGTCGCTGCAGTCGCCGTCGCTGCATTTGTTCCGCCGGCTGATCGAGGACTACGAACGCGAGCACGACGTGCCGTTGGCCGACATCGCCGCGGCGCTGGCCACGCAGTCCCGCGACGGCGAGGCGTTCCTCATGGCGCCCGAGCCGCCCCCGGCGCCGCGGGAGAAGCGTGAGCGCCCCGAGCGGACGTTCGACGATCGGAACGCGCCGCCCGTGCGCAAGTCGCGTCGGACCGACCAGGACATGGCGGTCTACCGGATCAGCGTCGGCAAGCGACACAAGGTGGTGCCGGGTGCGATCGTCGGCGCCATCGCCAACGAGGGCGGTCTGCGCCGCAGCGACTTCGGGCACATCAGCATCCGCCCCGACCACAGCCTGGTCGAACTGCCCGCCGACCTGGCGGACGAAACGCTGGAAGCGTTGCGCCGCACCAGGATCAGCGGACAGTTGATTCAGCTGCAGCGGGACACGGGGCCGCGCCGCCGCTGAACGGTGTCGGCGACGGCGCCGCCGCCGGCTCAGCGCGCGGTCGGGTGCGCTTCGGTGTCCACCCCCGGGACGGCGCGGCCGCGTAGCGACGCGCCCGCCGTCTCGGCGACGAACAGCAGGGCGATCAGCCCGACGACGCACGCGCCCATCATGTAGAACGCGGGCACCAGGTCGTTGCCCGTGCGTTCGACCAACCACTCGTTGGCGGCGGGTGCCGTGCCGCCGAAGAGAGACGTCGACACGTTGTAGGCGATGGCGAAGCCGGCGAACCGCACGTGGGTGGGGAACATCGCCGGGAACGTCGCCGAGATGGTCGACAGCTGCAGCACGTACAGCAGCCCCAGCACGGTGAACGCGACGATCGCCCAGGCGAAGTTCACCGCCATCAGCAGGTACATCGGGATGGCGAAGACGAACAGGCCCACCATCGAGACCAGCCAGAGGGGCTTGCGGCCGACCTTGTCGGAGAGCGACCCGGCGAACGGAATCACGGCCATCATGGCGAGCTGACCGATCACCACCAGGAACAACGACGACGTGCTGGTCAACCCGATGCGTTGTTCGAGGTAGGTCGGCATGTAGCTCAGCAGGGTGTAGTTGCAGACATTGAGCGCCACCACCAGACCCATGAGGGTGAGGATCGGCCGCCAGTACTGCGCGATCAGCTCGCGGAACTGCGTGCGCGTCTCGTGCTCGACCTCGTTCGACTGCTCGAGCTCGCGGAACACCGGGGTGTCCTCGAGCTTGGAGCGCATGTAGAGGCCGATCAGGGCCAGCGGGCCGGCGACGAAGAACGGCAGCCGCCAGCCCCACGTGTCCATGAACGCGTCGGTCGACGCGAGATCGACGGCGAGGACGACGAGGGCGCCCAGCGAGAACCCGCCGAGCGTGCCGAATTCGAGGAAGCTGCCGAAGAATCCGCGCTTGCGGTCGGGGGAGTACTCGGCCATGAACGTCGCCGCGCCGCCGTATTCGCCGCCGGTGGAGAAGCCCTGGATCATGCGCAGGATCACCAGCAGCACGGGCGCCCAGAAGCCGATCGAGTCGTAGCTCGGGATCACACCGATGAGGAACGTGGCGGTACCCATGAGCACGATCGTCAGGGCCAGGATGTGTTTGCGGCCGAGGCGGTCGCCCAGCGGGCCCCACACCAGCCCGCCGAGCGGGCGGACCAGGAAGGAGACCGCGAAGATGCCGAGGGTGAAGAGGGTGGCGGATTCGAGGTCCTCCGGGAAGAACGCCCGGGAGATGTAGGTGGCGGTGTAGGCGTAGACGCCGTAGTCGAACCACTCGGTGGCGTTGCCCATCGCCGAGGCGCCGATCGCGCGGCGCAGCACGCCGTCCGGTGGGTCGTGGGGAGCGCGGGGGTCGGCGGCACCGGCCGGTCGGTCGGGACTTCGGTCAGGGGTCGTATCCGGGGAAGTCACCCGTCGTGCCTACCCAACCGGGGTCGGAATCGTGGCATCGAGAGGGGCGGCGGCCACCTTCGTTACGCCATCGTGACCCGTGCGAACGACTGCCGGTGCTCTCACCTGCAGTGCGTCCGAACCGTGCCGATGTCGTCGCCTGCCTTGCCGGAATCCTCCGTCGCGGCGTCGGCGAACACGTACTCGGGCCCGTCACCGCCGGCGGCGCACCGGGACCGAATCGATCGTCCGCACCGTCCATCCCGCACCATCGGTCTCGACGACGGAGATGCCGGCGTTGGAGATGCGCGGCGGCGGGTGGCCGATGATCGTCTCGAGGATCGCGCGGATGACGCCGCCGTGCGCGACGGCGACCACCGACCGGCCGCGATGCTCCTCGGCGAGCAGGTCCAGTCGTCGGCGACCGCGTTCGGCCAGGTCTGCGCGGCTCTCCCCGCCGGGGTAACGGCCGTCGGGCCAGTAGGCCCACGCCTCGTAGCCGGTGAGTCCCTCGGCGTGGCCGAACCGACGTTCGACCAGGTCGTCGTGGTCCGCCGAACGGGAAAGCCCGACGACGTGGCCGATGATGTCCGCCGTCTCCGCCGCGCGCACCAGCGGCGAACTCACCAGGACGTCCCACGACCCGGCGGAGAGCGTGATGCCCGCGTCGCGGGCCTGGCGGCGGCCCTCGTCGTTCAGCGGGATGTCCGACGAGCCCTGCAAGCGGCCCTCGAGGTTCCAGTCGGTTTCGCCGTGGCGGACCAGGGCGACCGTGACGTGGTTCGAGGTCGAGTCGTAAGACGGGGTCTCGGGCATGGTCGGCCCAGCGTATCGGGGGCGGACGGGGTCACCGGAGGTGCGGGCCGCATGCCTGGTCACCGCCCCTTCGCCCCGGAGTTACCGGGGAGTACGGTGCAGAGCAGACGACATGCCGACTGTGAAAGGTCACTCATGAACCTGGCACTCACCGAGGACGAAGCCGCGTTCCGCGACGAGATGCGGAACTTCTTCCGGACCGAGATCCCGGCCGACATCCGCGAGCGGAACGCCGCCGGCGAGGAACTGTCCCGCGAGGACATGGTCACCACGCTGCAGATCCTCAACAAGCACGGGATGGCCAGCCCGCACTGGCCGCTCGAGTGGGGCGGCAAGGACTGGACCCCCATGCAGCACCACATCTGGCTCGACGAGCTGCAGCTCGCGTCGGTGCCGGAGCCGCTGGCCTTCAACATCTCGATGGTCGGGCCGGTGATCGCGACGTTCGGCAGCGAGGAGCAGAAGCAGAAGTTCCTGCCGCCGACGCAGAACCTGGACATCTGGTGGTGCCAGGGATTCTCCGAGCCGGAAGCCGGGTCGGACCTCGCCTCGCTGCGCACCGTCGCCATCCGCGACGGCGACGAGTACGTCATCAACGGGCAGAAGACGTGGACCACGCTCGGGCAGTACGCCGACTGGATCTTCGTGCTCGCGCGCACCAACCCCGATGCGCCGAAGAAGCAGGCCGGCATCTCCTTCATCCTGGTGGATCTGAAGACCCCCGGCATCACCGTGCGCCCCATCAAGCTCATCGACGGTGGCCACGAGGTCAACGAGGTGTGGTTCGAGAACGTGCGCGTGCCCGCCGAGAACCTCGTCGGCGAGGAGAACGCGGGCTGGACCTACGCCAAGTTCCTGCTCAGCAACGAGCGCACCGGCATCACCCGGCTCGGCTTCACCAAGACCAAGCTGGCTCGCGCCAAGGAACTCGCCGCGCAGACCGCCGTCGGTGACGGCACCCTGCTCGACGATCCGGTCTTCGCCGCACGGTTCGCGGAGATCGAGAACCAGGTTCTCGCCCTGGAACTGACGCAGCTGCGCATCGTGTCGAGCTACGTCGAGGGCAAGGAGAACCCGGCGTCGTCCGTGCTCAAGTTGCGCGGCAGCGAGCTGCAGCAGCTCGCCACCGAGATCCTCACGGACGTCGCGGGACCGGACTCGCTGCCCTTCGAGGCGGGCGAGGACATTCCGACGCCGGTGTGGGCGCAGCGCGCCACTCCGACGTACCTGAACTTCCGCAAGACCTCCATCTACGGCGGCTCGAACGAGGTGCAGCGCACCATCATCGCCTCCGGCATCCTCGGCCTCTAGACCTCACGCAGGAGAACGTCACATGCAATTCGAACTGGACGACGAGCAGAAGTTGTTGCGGGACACCGTCCGTGAGGTCCTGAGCCGCAGCTACGACAACGAGAAGCGCAAGGCCGCCGTGGAGAGCGAGCGCGGCTGGACCGAGTCGGTCTGGAAGCAGTTCGCCGAACTCGGCCTGCTCGGGTTGAGCTTCGCCGAGGAGGACGGCGGCATGGGCGCCGGTCCCGTGGAGACCTTCGCGGTGATGACCGAGATCGGTCGGCGCCTCGCCCCCGAGCCGCTGCTCGACGGCGTGTTGATCCCCGGTGGTCTGATCTCCGAGGTCGGCTCCGCGGAGCAGCGTCAGCGGATCCTGCCCTCGGTCGCCGAGGGGCAGACGCTGTTGGCCTTCGCTCACACCGAACCCGGTCGCCGGTGGCCCGCGGCCGAGGTGTCCACCACGGCGAGCGAGTCGGGTGGCTCGTTCACCGTCTCGGGCACCAAGAACCCCGTGCTGCACGGCAACTCGGCGAACCACCTCGTCGTCAGTGCGGCACTGCCGTCCGGCGGCGTGGGGCTGTTCCTCGTCGACGCCGACGCCGACGGGGTCGCGCGCACGCCGTACCGCACGCACGACGGACTGCGCGGCGCCTCGATCGTGTTCACCGACGCCGCGGCCGAGCCGCTCGGTGACGGCGGGGACGCCACCGCCGCGATCGTCGCCTCGAACGTCCGCGCACAGGCCGCGCTCGCAGCCGAGGCGTTGGGTGCGATGGAGGAGTCGCTGCGCCTGACCACCGAGTACCTCAAGCAGCGCAAGCAGTTCGGTGTCCCGCTGTCGAAGTTCCAGGCTCTGACGTTCCGCGCGGCGGACATGTACGTCCAGCTGGAACTGGCCCGCAGCATGGCGCTCTACGCCACCATGTCGCTGGCCGACGGCACCGCGGACCCCGTCGTGGCCTCCCGCGCGAAGCTGCAGATCGGGCGGTCCGCCCGGCAGATCGGCCAGGAGTCCATCCAGCTGCACGGCGGAATCGGCGTGACCGACGAATACCCTGTCGGGCACTACTTCTCGCGTCTGACCGCCATCGAGCACACTCTCGGTGGGGTCGACGACCACCTCCGGGTCATCACCGGCGTGGTCAAGGACCACGAGATGCTCGGGGTGTCCTGACACCTGCGCCACGACGTCGGCCGGCGATCCCCACGGGGGTCGCCGGCCGCTCGTGCGTTCGGGGCGTGTCGCGTCAGTCGCGCGTGAACCGGCCGTCGACGCGACGCACGATGCCGTCGGGATTGCCGTCGGCGATCGCGCTCGGCAGCAGATCCGCGGGCACGTTCTGGTAGGCGACGGGGCGCAGGAACCGGTCCATCGCTCGGGCGCCCACGGACGTCGAGCGGCCGTCCGACGTCGCCGGATACGGGCCGCCGTGCACCATCGCGTGGCCGACCTCGACGCCCGTCGGCCACCCGTCGAACAGGATGCGACCGGCCGTGCGTTCGAGAATGCCGAGCAACCGCCCGGCCGTCGGCCGGTCGCGGTCGTCGGCATGGACGGTGGCCGTCAGCTGACCCTCCAGCGCGCGGGCCACCCGCTCGGTCTCGGTCGCATCGGCGCACCGCACCACCAGGGCCGACGCGCCGAACACCTCGTCGTGCAGCGTCGGGTCCGAGAGAAAGGTGCCGGCGTCGACGGTGAACAGCGCCGCGCGTCCGGCGTTCGGCGCGTCGGTCTCCGGGCCGCGGGCGATCTCGGTGGCGACCGTCGTCAGGGCCTCCACGCCGACGGCGTAGTTTCGTGCGATGGCCGGCGTCAGCATCGGGGCCGGCTCGGTGGCCGCGATCGCGTCGGCCGCGGCGGCGAGGAAGGCGTCGAGCCCGGGCCCGTTCTCGGCCACGATCAGCCCCGGGTTGGTGCAGAACTGCCCGACCCCGAGGGTGAGCGAGTCCACGAAGGCGCGGCCGAGCTCCGCCCCTCGTGCTGCGAGGGCGCCCGGGAGCAGGAACACGGGGTTGACCGCGCTCATCTCCGCGTAGACCGGGATCGGGACCCTGCGTCCGGCCGCCGCGCGCATCAGAGCCGTTCCGGCGGAACGTGATCCGGTGAAGCCGACGGCGGCGATACGCGGATCCGTGACCAGCGCTGTGCCGAGCCCGGGGCCGTCGCCGTAGAGCAGGGAGAACACGCCCGGAGGCATGCCGGTCGCGTCCGCGGCGGCGACGACGGCGCGGGCGACGTATTCCGACGTGCCCGGGTGGGCGTCGTGCGCCTTGACGACGACCGGACATCCGGCGGCGAGTGCGGACGCGGTGTCGCCGCCGGCCACCGAGAACGCGAGCGGAAAGTTGCTCGACCCGAACACCGCCACGGGGCCGAGCGGAACGGCTCGCCGGCGGATGTCGGGTCGGGGGAGCGGAGTGCGATGGGGCAGAGCCGGATCGAGATGGGCGTCGGCCCAGCTGCCCTCGCGCACCACGTCGGCGAACAGTCGGAGTTGCCCGGTGGTGCGGCTCAGCTCGCCGGTGAGGCGCACGACGGGCAGGCCCGACTCGGCGGCCGCCCGGTCGATCAGCGTCTCGCCGAGCGCCTCGAGGTGCTCGGCGAGGGCCTCCAGGAACCGTGCGCGACGATCCGTCGGGGTGGCGCGAACGAGGTCGACGGCGTCCTCCGCGGCCGCGCAGGCATCGGCGACGTCGGCCGCGCCGCCGTAGCGGTAGGCGGGGGACAACGTCTCGCCCGTGGCGGGGTTGCGTCCGTGGACGGACTCGCCGGCGCCGCGTCGGGTCGCGCCGGCGACGGTCATCACGCCGGCCAGGGGCGCGGTCAGGGCATCGGCGTCCACGGTCAGCGACGGTGTCGCGCGGTGACGCGCAGGGCGAGCGTGCCCACCAGCACCACCGCGGCCGCGAGGGCCGCCGTCCATCCGACCACCGTGTCGACGTTCTCCCCGGCCAGTCGCCCCTGCGCCACCCACGCCAGTCCCCAGGACAGCGACAGGGCCTGGGCGATCCGGCCGCCCGACACGCGGGCGAGGAACAGTCCGACGAGCGCGGCGACGACGAGGACGACGACGGCCCACAGGGTGGCGCCTCCCGTCCAGCCGATCGACGCGAGCCACGCACTGGCGTTGGCGACGGTCGCGATGGTCACCCAGCCGAGGTAGAGGCCGAACGTCCCGTCGGTCACCACGGTGTCGACGGCGGTCGCCGCGGTGGAGGTTCGCTCGACGGGATGCCGGATCAGCAGTGCGAACACCACGGCGAGGGAGGCGAGGAGGGCGACGATGACCACCACGCTGAGGAACACCTGGCCCCACTGCACCACCAGGATCCACGCGGCGTTGAGGAGCATCGTCGCGGCGATCGGGCGGCGCAGGATTCGCTGCCGCGCCGACCGTTGCTGCGCGGGGAGTGCCTGCCACACGGCGTAGGCGAGCAGGCCGAGGTAGATCACGGACCAGATCGAGAAGGCCGGACCGGCCGGAGCGACGAGCGTCGCCGTCGCGCTCAAGGCGCCGTCCGCGGCCTCGGCGATCGGGGTGCCGATCACGGCGCCGGAGCCGAGGAAGCCGCCGACGACGGCGACGAGGGCGCTGACGATCACGAGGATCACACCGGGGCGGTCGGGCGTGGTCGCGGATCGTCCGGGCCGGGTGGTCTGCGTGGTCATCGAGTGTCTCCGGTGTTCGTGCGGCGGGTGGCCCGAGGGTTCCCGCCGGGGGCTGTCGGAAAACCGGCGGGGCGTGTGAGTCCGCGGCTCCTCGGGCATTCCGAACGGGGAGCATGCGCGCCCGCGCATGCAGGACGGAGTCAGCGGTGGACCACAGAGGTGTCCTGATCGACGGATTCGAGCGGGTGAAGGAGACGGTGCACGCCACCCTCGACGGGCTGAGCGACGAGGCCATGACCGCGCGGCTGGACCCCGAGGCCAACACCATCGCCTGGCTGATCTGGCATCTGGCGCGCGTGCAGGACGATCACGTCGCCGGTGTCGCGGGATCCGAGCAGGTGTACACCTCGGCCGGCTTCGCATCCCGGTTCGGCCTACCCTTCGACGACGGCGACATCGGCTACGGCCAGTCGAGCGACGACGTCGCCGAGGTCACCCCGCCCGCCGCACTGCTGCTGGAGTACGTCGACGCGGTGCACGACCGCACGGCGCAGTACCTGGGCGGTGTGTCCGCCGAGGATCTCGACCGCGTCGTCGACGAGAACTGGGACCCGCCCGTGACCCTCGCGGTGCGCCTGGTGAGCGTCCTGTCCGACGATCTGCAGCACGTCGGGCAGGCGGCCTACGTGCGCGGGGTCCTGGAACGCCGGTAGCCGGGCCGCTGTCGGTGGGCCGTGCGAGGGTGTGCCCTCGCGGCCCGGGTGGGCCGCCCGCCCCACCACGAAGGGACCCTCCTCATGACCTCCTGGCCCGCGTCCTGGCCACCCGCTGCCCACGATCTCGCGGACGCCGTGCTGCGTCTGACCGAGGCGACGGCCTGCGACGCCGACGACGTCGAGCCCGCGATCGCCGCGTTGGTGGCCTTGCCCGTGCGGGTCGAGGACGTCGTTGCCGGGATGTTGCGGCTGCTGCTCGAGGCGGCGTTCGCGGACGGGGTGGACTCGGACGGCGTCTCGGCCCTGGTCCGGCAGGTGGCGCACCGGAGCCCGGCGCTCGACCCGACGGACGTCGTCGCCGTGGTGCTCGGGACGTTGGGCGTGCACCCGGAGCCGGAGCGTCGCGACGTCGACGTCGACGTCCAGGATCCGGGCAGCCAGGATCCCGACGATGTGCCGGCCCCCGTCACGGTCGACCGCATGGCGCCGGACATCGCCCTGCGCGTCGGGTCCGCGGTCGCGGTCGTGCTGGCCGAGCGGGTCGGTACTCCACTCGCGCCGGTGATCACCGCCGTGCTGAGCGACGTCGCGGCTGCCGAGTCGGTGGAGTGGGCCTGACCGCACAGGTCACGTGAGCCGTGCAGGTCGGGCGGACGCCGTCAGATGGAGGCGATGTCGACGAGCACCTTGCCGGTGGCGCCGTTCTCCACGGCGGCGTGGGCGTCGGCGGTGCGGTCCAGCGGGTAGCGGTGAAGCGGCAGACCGTGCTCCTCGCCGACCGGGAGTGCACCCGCTGCAACGGCATTCGCGACGTCGTGCTTCGCCGCCTCGAGGGCCGCGGTGCCGACGGTGTAGAGCAGCACGAACTGGTAGCGCAGGTTGCCGACCATGCTGGGACGGATGTCCAGGGTGACGGCGTCGCCGCCGTTGTTCGCGTAGATCGCGATCGACGCTCGTGGTGCCGCGACGGCCACGTTCAGTTCGGCGTTCTGGGCGGGTGCGACCTCGACGATCAGATCGACCCCGTCCGGCGCGATCTCGCGGATGCGGCTCGCGGCGTCGTCGGTGCGGTAGTTCACCACGTGGTGTGCGCCGGCGGCGGTGGCCAACTCGCCCTTCTCGGGTCCGCTGACGGTGGTGATCACGGTGCCGCCCGCCCAGCGCGCCAGCTGGATCGCGGCGTGGCCGACGGCACCGGCGCCGCCGGCGACCAGCACGGTCTTTCCGGACAGGGCGCCGGGGTGCAGCCGGTCGGGGCCGTCCTCGGCGACGGTCAGCGCCCGGTGGGCGGTGACGGCCGGGACGCCGAGCGAGGCACCGAGGTCGAAGGAGGCGTCGTCGGGGAGGCGGACCACCCGATCGGACGGGACCACGGTGTACTCGGCGGCGGTTCCGGTGGGGCGCTCGTGCTGGGCGAGCAGGAGCCAGACGCGGTCACCGACGCCGAGGCCGGCCACCTCGGGCCCCACGGCGTCGACGACGCCGGCGCCGTCCTGGCCGGGAACCACCTCGTCGAACGCGGGCTTCTGTCCGGGCCCAGCACCGGTGCGGGACTTCCAGTCCGTCGGGTTGACCCCGGCGACGGCGAGGCGCACGCGCACCTCGCCGGCACCGGGGTCGGCGACCGGGCGGTCGACGGCGGTCAGGACGGAGGGGTCACCGGTTTCGGTGTAGACGATTGCCTTCATGTTCGGTCCCAACCACCGTGACCCGGGTCTGTGTTCCTGGCGGCCGGATCAGCGGGTCGGTCGGACCGTCTCGTGGCGGACGAGGAGCAGACCGAGCACGGCGTACCCGGAGATCAGCTGAGCGGAGGCGACCCACAGGCCCGCGTCGCGCACGATCAGAACCACCGGGATCGAGGTGACGAACCAGGACTGCGCCCACAGCGTCGTCCACCGGATGCTGCCGGTCCAGCGGCCCGCGATCGCCACGCGGACGCCGATGCCGACCATCGTCGCCACGGACAGCGGCCAGCAGAGGTCGAACGCCATCCACACGGGGGTGCCGTGCAGCAACCAGAAGGCGTCCAGCAGCGTCGAGACCACCGCGCCGGCGAGAAAGACGGACTGCAGGCGGTACACGCCGCGGGCGAGGGGTCCCTCGCCCCATGGCGGCGGTCCGGTACTGCAGCAGCAGGAGTCGGGCGATGCCGGCCTGGAACAGCAGGGCGGTGGCGCCGCCGAGCAGCGACTGCCACCCGAAACCCTCGTGCTCGCCGGCGATCGCCATGCCGACGGCCCAGGCGACGGTGCCGACGGCCAGCAGGGCGCCGGTGCTGCGCACGGTCGACGCGGGCGCGGTGTCCGGGCGCGTCGTGACGAGACGGGTGGGGCCGGTGGTGCGGGACGGAGCGGTCATGGTCGTGTCCTTCGAGTCGGCAGAGCATCGGGTGGGACCGGTCGGGGAGATCCGGTGCTGGGCGTACGGTGCCGTGGCCTCCCGGGAAACCACTGGGAACCGACGTGCGGCGAATCCACGAGTTCACTTGACCGCGGGGCGTCCGTGCCCTGAACTTGCTTGCGTGCCCGTGACCCGCCGCCGCTTCCTCGAGTCCACCGCCGTCGCCGCCGGAGTGGGGGCCGCGTCCGTGCTCACCGCCCGCGCCGCGGCGGCCGATCCGGCCGGGGTCTTCCGGCACGGGGTGGCCTCCGGCGATCCGCTGCCCGACGCGGTGATCCTCTGGACCCGCGTGACCCCGATGCCGGACGCGCTGCCGGGCTCCGGCCGGGGACCGGCCGTCGTCGTCTCCTGGGTCGTCGCGCGCGACGCCGGCCTGACGGACGTGGTGCGCTCGGGGTCCGTCACGACGTCCGCCGACGCCGACCACACCGTGAAGGTCGACGTCTCGGGTCTGGCGCCCGCGACGTCGTACCACTACGGCTTCACCGCGGCCGGGCAGACCTCGCCGACGGGGACGACGCGCACGGCGCCGGCGACGTCCGCCGAGGTCGCCCGCCTGCGCTTCGGTGTGGTGTCGTGCTCGAACTGGGAGTCGGGCTACTTCGGCGCGTACCGCCACCTCGCGGCCCGCTCCGATCTCGACGCGATCGTGCATCTCGGCGACTACATCTACGAGTACGAGACCGGCGGCTTCGAAGGCAAGAACGGGGTGGTGCGCGTCCACGACCCGGTGCACGAGATCGTCACCCTCGCCGATTATCGAATCCGCCACGGCCAGTACAAGACCGACCCCGATCTGCAGGCCGCGCATCTCGGCGTGCCGTGGATCTGCACGTGGGACGACCACGAGTCGGCGAACGACGCGTACGACACCGGCGCGCAGAACCACCAGCCGGCCACGGAAGGCGACTGGGCCACCCGCAAGGCGAATTCCGTTCGGGCGTACTACGAATGGATGCCCGTGCGCGCGGCCGGAACGCCGGACAACCGCCACCTCTACCGCCGCCTGCGCTTCGGCACGCTCATGGAACTGTCGATGCTGGATCTGCGCACCTACCGGTCACAGCAGGTGCTGCCGTTCCAGGGCGCCGCGGTGGATTCGCCGAACCGCACCATCACCGGCGCCGGGCAGATGGCCTGGCTCACCGACTCCCTCGTGACCTCCTCGACGCAGTGGCGCGTCATCGGCAACCCGGTGATGATCACCCCCACGCTGATCCCACCGCTCGAGCCGGAGACCACCCGCGCCGTCACGCAACTGCTCGGCCTCCCGGCCGGCGGGGTGTCCTACAACGCCGACCCGTGGGACGGCTACACCGCCGACCGGGCACGCCTGCTCGACGCGCTGCGGACGAACGGCGTGGACAACACCGTCTTCGTCACCGGTGACATCCACTCGTCCTGGGCATGCGACATCCCGGTCGACGCCGCGAACTACCCCGGTGCGGGGACCGTGGCGACGGAACTGGTGGTCACCTCCGTGACGTCGGCCAACATCGACGATTTCCTGCGAGTGCCGGAACACACTGTCGGCCGCGTCGCCGAGGGCGCGTTCCGCGGACTGAACCACCACGTGAAGTACGTCGACCTCGACACCCACGGGTTCGGGGTCCTCGAGGTCACGCCCGCGGCGGTGCAGATGGACCACTGGTACCTGGTCGACAAGGAGGACCCGAACACCGCCGCCTACGTCGGAGCGGGCTACCGGGTGCCCAGCGGAACGCAGGCCGTGTCGCCGGCCGCACCGTTGGGCTGAACGCCGGCCGGTATTCTGGGCGTCCGTGGCGACCCCCAAGATCGTGCTGTTCTACGTGTTCACGCCGCTGCCGGACCCGGAGGCGATCCGGCTGTGGCAGCTCGCGCTGGCGTCGTCGCACGGTCTGACGGGGCGCATCGTGATCTCCCCGCACGGCATCAACGCCACCGTCGGGGGAGACGTACGGGCGGTCAAGCGTTACGTGCGCGGAACCCGGGAGTACCCCCCGTTCGCCGGTGCCGACGTCAAGTGGTCCGACGGGCACGGCGACGACTTCCCGAAGCTGAGCGTCAAGGTCCGGCCCGAGATCGTCACGTTCGGCGTGCCCGATCGCGTACGGGTCACCGCGGACGGGGTGGTCGGCGGCGGGACGCCGCTCACGCCCGACGAGGTCCACGCGTTGGTCGCCGAGCGCGGCGACGACGTCGTGTTCTTCGACGGCCGCAACGCCTTCGAGGCGGCCGTCGGCCGATTCGACGGTGCGGTGGTGCCGGACGTGGAGACGACGCGCGATTTCGTCGCCCAACTCGACGCCGGGGTCTACGACCATCTGCGGTCGACCCCCGTCGTCACGTACTGCACGGGCGGGGTGCGGTGCGAGGTGCTCTCGGCCCTCATGCGCGAGCGCGGATTCGAGGAGGTCTACCAGCTCGACGGCGGCATCGTGCGCTACGGCGAGAGATTCGGTGACGACGGGCTGTGGCGGGGATCGCTCTTCGTGTTCGACGAGCGGCGGACGGTTGCGTTCTCGCCGGACCCGGCGGTCATCGGAACCTGTTCGGGCTGCGGCCATCCGACGTCACGGTACGTCGACCTCGACGACGGGAGCGGGCGCTCCCTGACGTTGCGCTGCACCGAGTGCGCCCCGGCGTGACGCCGCTCCCGTTCCGCGACGGCCTGCCGCCGTTGCGGATTCGGTTGCCGCACGGGGCGCACCCGCCCACCACGCTCGACTACCTCGCCGCCCTCGAGCCACCCGAACCGTGGGCCGACCGCATGGTGGCGGGCGAGGTGGTGGACGAGCGGGGCCGCCCCTGGACGCCCGAGACCGACTATCGCCCCGGCGCATTCGTGTGGTTCCACCGCACCCCGGCGCCCGAGGTGCCGGTGCCGTTCGAGCTCGAGATCCTCCACCGCGACGAGGCGATCGTCGTGGTGGACAAGCCGCACTTCCTCGCGACCATCCCGCGGGGGCGGCACGTCACCGAGACGGCGACGGTGCGGCTGCGGCGGTTGTTGGACGACCCCGACCTCACGCCCGCGCACCGGCTGGACCGGGCGACGGCCGGGGTGCTGCTCTTCACCACCGCACCGCGCTTCCGACGCGCGTACCAGGACCTCTTCGTCCCCGGCGGCGGCGCCGTCAAGGAGTACGAGGCGCTCGCGGGGTACGACCCCGCGCTGGAGTTCCCCCGCACCGTGCGGTCGCGCATCCTCAAGGAGCACGGGGTGATGACGGCCGTCGAGGTGCCGGGCGAGCCGAACAGCGAAACCCTGATCGACCTGCTCGATCGGCGCGGCGAGCACGCTCGCTACCGGCTGCGCCCACGGACCGGGCGCACCCACCAGCTCCGAATCCACCTGTCGTCGTTGGGCATCCCCATCGTGGGCGATCCCTTCTACCCGGAGTTCGTCTCCGTGCCCGCGGACGACTTCTCGACGCCGTTGCAACTCGTCGCGCGCCGGCTGGAGTTCGACGATCCGCTCACCGGGGTGCGGCGGGAGTTCGTCAGCCGGCGTCCGCCGACCGGTGGTCCATGAGTCCGTTCGGGTCCGCGAGGTGGACGTCGCGCCCGTCGCGCCGCAGTCGCTCGATCAACTCGGTCAGCAGGCGAATCGCCGCCCCGTTGATCGCGCGGGCCGGCTCGAGGTCGAACGTGACGGGGTCGCCGTCGTCGGTGCCGTCGTCGAGCACCCGGCTCATGATGTTCTCGGCGCCGGCGAACCGGATGTCGCCCTGCAGTTCGTAGGTGGTGCCGTCGCCGTCGGTGCGCGTCGCGCGCACGGCCGAGTGTCCGGACGGGGCGATGTCCATCATGTGCAGATCCATGTCGCGCGAGAGGCGTTCGAAGACGCGCACTCCGCGGATGCTGTTGCCGCGGTCGTCGAGACCGGGTGAGTGCACGGCGATGCCGAGTTGCCCCGGCAGCACCCCGATGACGGCTCCGGACACCCCGCTCTTCGCGGGAATCCCGACGGTGGCGATCCAGTCGCCGGTGCCGTCGTACATCCCGCACGTCGTCATCGTCGAGAGCACCTGGCGCATCACGGCACTCGACGCGACGCGGTCCCCGCTGTCGGGATGCACCCCGCCGTTGGCCATGGTGGCCGCGAGAACCGCGAGGTCGACACTCGTCACGTCGATGCTGCACTGCCGGGCGTACCCCTCGACCACCTCGTGCGGGTCGCACGCCAGCACACCCACCGACGCGAGCATGTGCGCCAACGCGAGATTGCGGTGCGCCCCCGCCATCTCGTCGTCGACGACGCTCTCGTCGACGGCGAGCTCCCGCCCGACGAAGGCCGAGTGCAACGCGAGGATCCGGTCGGCGCGCTCGGTCGCATCGGCTCCGTGGACCAGCGAGTGTGCGGCGATGGCACCGGCGTTGATCATCGCGTTGCGTGGTCGGCCCGTCTCGGCCTCGAGCGAGATCTCGTTGAAGGCGTCGCCGGACGGCTCGACGTCGATCTTCTCGTGGACCGCGTCCAGGCCGTGGTCGTCCAGAGCCAGGGCGTAGGTCAGCGCCTTCGAGATGGACTGGATGGGGAAGGACACCTCGGTGTCGCCCGCGCCGTACCGCGTGCCCTCGACGGTGACGACGGCGACGGACAGCGGCGAGTCGTCGTCCCCCGTGCAGGACGCGACGACGTCCTCCAGGTAGTCGGTGATCGGACTTCTCACGCGTCGTGCTCGATCCGGGCTCGACGGCGGACGTCGTCCGGCGAGACCTCGTGCAGCGCATCGAGATACGCGACGGCGAAACTGCCGGGTGACGACGCCCGCTCGGCGGCGACGTCGGCCGCCACCGTGACGTGGGTGTGGGCCGCGGCGACGGCGAGCCCGACGTCGGGCACCGCCGCGCAGTAGGCCGCCACCAGCGCCCCGAGCGAGCAGCCGGTGCCGGTGACGCGGGTGAGCAGGACGGAACCGCCGGTGATTCGGGTGGTTCCGGACGCGGAGACGACGTGGTCCACGGCACCCGAGGCCGACACGGCCCCTGCCCACTCCAGCAGGCCGAGGGCCGCGGGGACGGCGTCGGCCGGATCGTCGGAGGAGTCCACGCCCCGTCCTCTCCCGCCGGATCCACCGTCGCCGGTGAGGCCGCTGAGCCCGATGATCTCGGACGCGTTGCCGCGCACGGCCGCCGGTCGGTACTGCAGCAGCTCCGCCGCGAGAGCGCCACGCCAGGGCAGACCGCCCGCACCGATGGGATCGAGCACCCACGGGGTGCCCGCCTCCCGCGCACCGCGGGCGGTCGCGTGATAGACGTCGGCCGTGTCGTGCGGGGTGCCGAGATTGATCAGGACGGCGTCGGCGACACCGGCGAAAAGTGCTGCCTCGTCCCGATTGTCGACCATCGCGGCGCTCGCCCCGGCGGCCAGCAGCACGTTCGCGGTGAATCCGGCGGTGACGTAGTTGGTGACGGCGTGCACCAGGGGAGCGCGGTCGCGCAGCGCGGTGAGAGCGTCGGCCAGGGTCTCGGCGGTGATCGAAGCGGGACTCATGACCCCGGTGTACCCGACACCGAGTTGCTCACGCGAGGCGGCCGAATCGCCACCACCGGGCTCCATGCGGTAGCCTCGTCGGTAGCTGAATGGTCGTAGTTTTTGTGTGTTCGTGTATCCGCACGCTCGCTGGGAACTTGTCGTTGCGAGCGTGGTCGTAACCCAGGAGCCTCACCCGAGGTTCTCGGAGTCTCGCCCCGCTTGAAGAGCCGGCCCGGGCATCGCACAGTGCGGTACCCGATGTACGTCAGCTGTAGGGAGCTCATCATGACTCAGGGAACCGTCAAGTGGTTCAACGCCGAAAAGGGCTTCGGCTTCATCGCTCAGGAAGACGGCCCGGACGTGTTCGTCCACTTCTCCGAGATCCAGGGCTCCGGCTTCAAGAGCCTCGACGAGAACCAGCGCGTCGAGTTCGAGGTCACCACCGGACCCAAGGGCCCGCAGGCCAGCAGCGTTCGCGCTCTCTGATCTGTCGTCACCCCGACGGGGTCGTCCACCGCAGTGCGGTGGCCGGCCCCGTCGGTCTTTTTCGGGCAGGTGCGCGGCGGACGTCGGTGGCTCGGGTTAATGTTCCTTCACAGCCTCCCGGCGCGGGCACATCCCGGCGTCGGCTCCCCGTCCGAAACGGAGTACTCCCGTGCCGAAGACCCTGTCCACTCGCTCCGCCCGCTCGTGGGCGCCCGCACTGGCCGGAGTGTCCGCACTCTCGCTGCTCGCCGCCGCCTGTGGCGCGGCCCCGGAGGAGAACGGCGACGGCGGATCCGCCTCGGGCGACTTCAAGCCCTGCATGGTGTCGGACTCCGGCGGCTTCGACGACCGCTCGTTCAATCAGCTGAGCTTCGAGGGCCTGCAGAAGGCCAGTGACGACGCCGGGCTCGAGCCCATCACGGTGCAGTCCAACTCGCCCACCGACTACACCCCCAACATCAACAACCTCGTCGACCAGGGCTGCGGCCTGATCGTCACGGTCGGCTTCGCGCTCGCCGACGCGACCAAGCAGGCCGCGGAGCAGAACCCGGACGTGAACTTCGCCATCGTCGACGACAACTCGATCGAGCTGGACAACGTCAAGCCCCTGACCTACGACATGGCGCAGTCCGCGTTCCTCGCCGGGTACGCCGCGGCCAGCTTCAGCACCACGGGTGTCGTCGGCACCTTCGGTGGCTCGCAGTTCCCCACGGTCACCATCTTCATGGACGGCTTCGCCGACGGCGTCCGGTACTTCAACGAGCAGAAGAACCGCGACGTGCGAGTCATCGGCTGGGACGTCGCCGCGCAGAACGGCTCGTTCACCGGCGGATTCGAGGCCAACGAGGTCGCCAAGAACACCGCGCAGGGTCTCATCGACCAGAACGCCGACGTGATCTTCCCCGTCGGTGGTCCGATCTATCAGTCGGCCGCACAGGCCATCCGCGACACCAACCGGCCCGTCGCCCTGATTGGCGCGGACGCCGACGTCTACGTCTCCGATCCCACGGTCGCCGATCTGGTGCTGACCTCGGTCACCAAGGGACTGGCCACCAGTACCGAAGAGGTCGTCACCACCGCGGCCGACGGCTCGTTCGACAACACCCCCTACGTCGGCACCCTCGAGAACGAGGGCGTGGGCATCGCGCCGTTCCACGACTTCGAGTCGCGGGTCGATCCGGCGCTGCAGGGTGAGCTCGACGCCATCCGCGCGGGCATCGTCGACGGGTCCATCGAGGTCGTCTCGCCCTCGTCGCCCAACTGACCCACCGCTCCATGACGTCTCAGCAGCCGCCCACGCTCGAACTTCGCGGTATCACCAAACGATTCGGGTCGCTGGTGGCCAACGACTCCATCGATCTCACCGTGGAGGCGGGGCAGATCCACTGTCTCCTCGGGGAGAACGGGGCCGGCAAGTCGACCCTGATGAACGTCCTCTCCGGCCTCTACCGGGCCGAGGAGGGTGAGATCCTGCTCGACGGTGTCCCGCAGGCCTTCGCCGGACCGGGTGCCGCGATGACCGCCGGCATCGGCATGGTGCACCAGCACTTCATGCTCATCCCGGTCTTCAGCGTCGCCGAGAACATCGTGCTGGGGAACGAGAAGACGTCCGTCGGCGGTCGGCTCGACCTCGACGCCGCGCGAGCCCTGGTGCGCGAGGTGTCCGGCCGGTTCGGCTTCGACGTCGATCCGGACGCGATCGTCGGCGATCTGCCGGTCGGGGTGCAGCAGCGCGTCGAGATCATCAAGGCGCTCTCCCGGGACGCGGACATCCTCGTCTTCGACGAGCCCACGGCCGTCCTGACACCGCAGGAGACCGACGAGCTGATGGTCATCATGCGGCAGCTCGCGGACGCGGGCACCGCCATCGTGTTCATCACCCACAAGCTGCGCGAGGTGCGCGCGGTCGCGGACCGCATCACCGTGATCCGGCTCGGCAAGGTGGTCGGCGAGGCGCAACCCACCGCCACCGACGCCGAGTTGGCGTCGTTGATGGTCGGCCGTGACGTGCAGTTGCGAGTCGGCAAGCAGGACGGGCTGTTCGGTGATCCGGCGCTGGTGGTGCGCGACCTCACCGTGCTCGGACCCACGGGCCCGGTCGTCGACGCGGTGTCCTTCGAGGTCCGCTCCGGTGAGATCCTCGCCATCGCGGGCGTCCAGGGCAACGGTCAGACCGAGCTCACCGAGGCGCTGCTCGGCCTGCGTCCCCCGGTCACCGGCAGCGTCGAACTCGACGGGCGCGAGCTGGTCGGACGATCGGTGCGCGAGGTGCTCGACGCCGGCGTCGGGTTCGTCCCGGAGGATCGCTCGCACGACGGCCTGGTCGCCGAGTTCTCGGTGGCGGAGAACCTCATGCTCGATCGGTCCCACGGGGAACCGTTCACCCGTCGGGGCGGCGTCGTGCGGTCGTTCCTGCGTCGATTCGCCACCGAGAAGGTGGCGGAGTTCGACGTCCGGACGCCCGACGTCGACACGCCCGTCGGTCGCCTGTCCGGCGGCAACCAGCAGAAGGTGGTGCTGGCGCGCGAACTCGGCCGCGAGTTGCGCCTGCTCATCGCCTCGCAGCCGACGCGCGGCATCGACGTCGGCTCCATCGAGTTCGTGCACAAGCGCATCGTCGCGACGCGCGACGCGGGCACGCCCGTCGTCGTGGTGTCGTCCGAACTCGACGAGGTCGCGGCGCTCGCCGACCGCATCGCCGTGATGTATCGAGGGAGGATCGTCGGCATCGTGCCGGGCGACGCCTCCCGTGAGGAGTTGGGAATTCTCATGGCCGGTGGACCCGCCGACGCTGCTGCCGTGGCCGGTGGAACGGCCGATACTGCCCGAGCAGGTCGAGGGGAGACGTCGGCGTGACCGCCACCGACACCGCTCCCACCGGCTCGACGCCGCCCGCGGCCACCGAGACCGAATCGGTGCTGCGCCGCATCGCGACCGGCAGCGTGCTGCTCTCGTTCCTGTCCGTCGTCATGGCGCTGGTGGTCGGGGCGGTGCTCATCGCCGTCACCGATCCCGAGGTCCGCACCGCGTCGGGCTACTTCTTCTCCCGGCCGACCGACACCCTGTCGGCCATCTGGGATGCGGTGTTCGGCGCCTACTCCTCGCTGTTCCAGGGCAGCGTCTACAACTTCCGCCGTCCGCGGTTCGTCGACGGCATCCGACCGCTGACCGAGACCCTCACCTTCGCGACGCCGCTCATCGCGGCGGGTCTCGGTGTGGCGCTGGCATTCCGGGTCGGCATGTTCAACATCGGTGGACGCGGCCAGATGCTGATCGCTGCTGCGTGCGCCGGGTACGTGGGCTTCACCTACGACCTGCCGCCGGTGGTCCACCTGATCGCCGCGATCGTCGCGGGCGTGGTGGGCGGCGCGCTGTGGGGCGGCATCGCCGGTCTCCTCCGCGCCCGCACCGGCGCACACGAGGTGATCGTCACGATCATGCTCAACTACGTCGCGTTCTACCTCATCTCGTACCTGCTGCGGACGCCCGGAGCCCTGCAGGCGCCGGGGTCGAACAACCCGAAGACGCCCGCCATGGCCGACACCGCGGTCCTGCCCTCGCTGTTCGGATCGCGGTACTCGCTGCACTGGGGCTTCGTGCTGGTCGTGGTCGTCACGGCGGCGGTGTGGTGGCTCATGGAGCGCTCCGCCGTCGGCTACCGGTTCCGGGTGGTCGGCGAGAACGCCGCGGCCGCGCGCGTCGCCGGGATCAGAGTCGAGCGCACCTACGTGTGGGCCATGGTGCTGTCGGGTGCGCTCGTCGGACTCGCCGGCGTCGCGCAGGTGCTCGGCACGGTGACCACCGGCTTCACCGCGGACATCGACGCCGGCATCGGGTTCGACGCGATCACCGTGGCGTTGCTCGGACGCTCCCGCCCGTGGGGTGTGTTCGCCGCGGGCATCCTGTTCGGCGCGTTCAAGGCGGGCGGCTTCGCCATGCAGGCCGCCGAGTCCATCCCGGTCGACATCGTCCTGGTGGTGCAGTCGGTGATCGTGCTGTTCATCGCCGCTCCGCCCCTGGTGCGGGCCATCTTCCGATTACCCGACTCCCGAACGAAGGCGGCAGCCAGATGAGCACGGTCGTCGCCGAGCGCGCCCCCGAGGTGCGGCCGGGTGTGTCGTGGAAGCTGCCGATCGTCTTCGGCGTCGTCTCCGTGCTCGCCCTCGTCGTGTTCGGCCTACGGGGAGACAGCGGTACCAGCACCTTCCGCCTCGCCTCCGACGGTGACGTCGTGGCCCTGCCGGACGTCGGGGTGCCCGCCCGGGCCACGTGCGTCGTCCTCGTCGTGGTGCTGTTCGCCCTGACGGCCCTCGCCGCGGCGCTGACACGAGCCGGTCGTCACACCCCGCTCGCGGTCACGGTCCTCTTCGCCGTCGCCTTCGTCCTCACCTTCCTCACGTGGTCCGCGGCCGGGGAGACCATCCCGGTGCCGGGCCTGCTCCTCGGCACCGTCGCCCTCAGCACACCCCTCATCTTCGGCGCGCTCGGCGGCGTGATCTCCGAGCGCGTCGGCGTCGTCAACATCGCGATCGAGGGCCAGCTGCTCGGGGGCGCGTTCGTCAGCGCCGTCGTCGCGTCGGTCACCGGATCCGCCTACCTCGGCCTGGCGTCGGCCCTCATCGCCGGAGCGCTGGTCGGCAGCGTGCTGGCGGTGTTCGCCATCCGGTACTTCGTCGACCAGATCATCGTGGGCGTGGTGCTCAACGTCCTGGTCGTCGGCCTCACCAGCTTCCTGTACTCGAAGGTTTTGGTGCCCAGCGGCGCCACGCTGAACTCCCCGCCTCGATTCCCCCGGCTCGAGGTCCCGGTTCTGTCCCAGATTCCCGTGCTGGGCCCGCTGCTGTTCCGTCAGACCGTCATCGAGTACGTCATGTTCGTCGCCGTGATCGCGGTCTTCGTCGGACTGTTCAAGACCCGCTGGGGTCTGCGGCTGCGCGCCGTGGGCGAACACCCGCGGGCCGCGGATTCGGTGGGGATCGACGTGCGCCGCACCCGGTTCTGGAACGTCTGCCTCGCCGGTGCGATCGCGGGCCTGGGCGGGGCGTACTTCACGCTCGGCTCGGTCGGAGCGTTCGGCAAGGAGATGACCGCCGGCGCCGGCTACATCGCCCTCGCCGCCGTCATCTTCGGGCGATGGGATCCGGTGCGCGCGACCCTCGCGGCACTGCTCTTCGGCTTCGCGTCCAACCTGCAGAACGTGCTCGGCATCATCGGCTCGCCCGTGCCCAGCGAGTTCATGCTGATGCTGCCGTACGTGGTCACCATCCTCGCCGTCGCCGGGTTGGTGGGGAAGGTGCGCGGGCCGGCAGCCGCGGGCAAGCCCTACCGCTAGTCGCTCGATCTTCGTGGTCGCTCCCGCACGATGTTCGTGGTCGCTCCCGCACGATGTTTGTGGTCGCCTGCGCTCCGGGCATCCCGAGCGCTGGTAGGAGCGGGGCCTCGCACCCCGCTCGACGCGCACTCGAAGGGAACACCATGTCTCGCATCGCCATCGTCGGCGGCCACGGAAAGATCGCGCTGAAGCTCGCGAAGCTGCTCACCGAGAGCGGCCACGAGGTGTCGTCGCTGATCCGCAACCCCGACCAGACGCCGGACATCGAGAAGGTCGGTGCCACCGCCGTCGTCGCGGACGTCGAGAACCAGACCACCGTGCAGATCGCCGGCACCATCGCCGATCACGACGCCGTCGTCTTCGCCGCCGGAGCAGGCGGCGGCAACCCGGACCGCACCTACGCCGTCGACCGCGATGCCGCCATCCGCACCGTCGACGCCGCCCAGTCGGCCGGGGTGTCCCGGTTCCTGCTGGTGTCCTACTTCGGCGCCGGACCCGACCACGGTGTGGAACCGGACAACTCGTTCTACGCGTACGCCGAGGCCAAGGCGGAGGCGGACCAGCACCTGAAGAACAGCGACCTCGACTGGACCATCGTCGCCCCGTCGAGCCTGACCGACGACGCCGGCACCGGCTCCATCCGCACCAAGGAGCAGGGCGCGACAGGGGAGACCGTCAGCCGCGACGACGTCGCCGCCGTGCTCGCCGCCGCGCTGGACACGCCGTCGACGTCACGTCGCATGATCGAGTTCGACCAGGGCGACACCCCGATCGCCGACGCGCTGGCCTGACGCCGAGCGTGCGCCGCAGGCGTGTCCCTGCGGCGCACGGGAGCCGTCAGTCCGGTGCGCCGATGTTCAGGTCGTTCGGGTGCGCCCCCACCCGCTCACCGGTGTCCAGGGCGTCGATGCGCTGCAGGTCCTGATCGGACAGTTCGAAGTCGAAGACGTCGATGTTCTGCGCGATCCGCTCCTCGTGCACCGACTTGGGGATGACCACCAGGCCGTTCTGCAGGTGCCACCGGATCATCACCTGCGCGGCCGACTTGCCGTACGCGGCGCCGATGTCGGTCAGCGTGTCGTCGGTGAGCAGCGTGTTCGGCTTCGAGTCGCGGCCCCACCCCGAGTTGCTGGTACCGCCGAGCGGGCTCCACGACTCGACGGTGATGCCGTGATCGCCCGCGACGTGCCGAATCTCCTTCTGCACCAACCGCGGATGCAGTTCCACCTGGTCGACGGCGGGCAGCAGGCCGCCGCGGTCGACCAACAAACCGAGGTGGCGCGGCTCGAAGTTGCAGACTCCCACGGCCTTCGCCCGGCCGGACTCGGAGATCTTCTCGAACGCGTCCCACGTGCGCAGCAGTCGCTCGTCGTTCTGCAGCGGCCAGTGGATCAGGTACAGGTCCACGTAGTCGAGGCCCAGCTTGCGCAGACTCTCGTCGAATGCCGCCAGCGCGGAGTCGTAGCCCTGGTCGGAGTTCCACAGTTTCGTCGTCACGAAGACGTCCTCGCGCGGCACCGACGACGCTGCCAGAGCCCGGCCCACGCCCTCCTCGTTGCCGTACGCGGCGGCGGTGTCGATGTGCCGGTACCCGGCCTCGTCGATCGCGTACCGCACAGCCTTCTCGGTCTCGTCGTTCGTGGCCTGCCAGACGCCCAGTCCCAGTGCAGGGATCGACGTTCCGGAATTCAAGGTGATCGTCGGAGTGCTCATACCTCCACGGTAGCCACCTGGAAGAGTGGCCGGTGTGAAGCTGTTCGCGACGGACCTCGACGGCACTCTCCTGCGTTCGGATCGCACCGTGTCCCCGCGCATCGCGGCCGCACTGCGCTCCGCCGCCGAATCGGGCATCGAGGTGGTGTGGGCGACGGCGCGGGCGCGGCACTCCGTCCACGAGTTCGCCGCGATGTGTGGTTTTCGCGGAATTGCGTTGTGCGCCAACGGCGCCGTCGTCATCGATCTGGCGGACGGAACGCCGGTGATTCGCAGCACCGTGGGACTGGACCCGGCGGCGGGCGTCGCCGCCGTCGACGCGGTACGACGGGCCGTGCCGGGCACGGTCTTCGCCGCCGTGGGCCCGACGACGTTCGTCGCGGAGCCCGGCTACGCCGCCCTGTGCGTGTTCTCCGATCATCACCGGGAGCCCGAGTCGATGGTCCGGGCCGACGAGCGCTTCCCGGCGCTGACGGAGGACGTCGTCAAGATCGTCGCGCGACATCCCGAGATGGAGAGTGTCGATCTCTACCGGGCGGCGGCCGATGCCCGGCTCGATCTGGCCGTGACGCATTCGGGTGCGCCCTACGTCGAGATGGCCGCACGCGGGGTCTCCAAGGCCGCCGCCCTCGCCGCGCTCTGCGGAGAACGGGGGATCGACGCGGTCGACGTGGCGGCGGCGGGCGATGCGCGCAACGATCTGGAGATGCTGGCGTGGGCCGGAACCGCCGTGGTGCCGGAGAACGCCATCGCCGAGGTGCGGGCGATCGCGGACCGCATCGTGCCGAGCAACGACGACGACGGGGTCGCGGTCTACCTGGAGGAGCTCACCCGCACCGACGGGACTTAGGTTACCCTCACTTCTCGTGAGCGCACAGACGAAGGGCTGGCAGGGCACCGTTCTCAAGCTGATGGGCGGGGCCGACGTTCGCCTGACCGTCCTGCACACCGAGGACGTCACGCCGCACTACCGGCGCGTGCGGGTGAACGCGGGCGGGCTGTTCGGTCGCAAGACCTACCACCCGACGATGTGGCTGCGGTGCTGGTTTCCCACCGACGACGGGTCGTCGACGCTGCACCACCGCGCCTACACCGTCGTCGACCCGGATCCGGAGGCCGACGAGTTCACGGTCGAGTTCGCCCTGCACGCAGGGGCGGCGTCGAACTGGGCGCGGCGCGCCCGTCCCGGCGACACCCTCGACGCGACGTTCCAGGGATCGAAGTACGCCGTGCCCGACCCGCTGCCCGCGGGCTACCTCGTTGCCGGGGACTCGGCGTCGGTGCCGGCGATCCGGTCCCTGCTCGCGGCGCTGCCGGACACGCTCCCGGTCACCCTCTGGCTCGAGACCGTCCACGAGTTGGATCACGACCTGCCGCTGGTCTCGACGCCCGCGACCACCGTCCAGCACATCCCGCGGCGCGACGGCGGTGCCTCGATGGTGGACGCGGTGCGGGCCGGGGTGTTCGACGCCGCCGATCACGCCGCCTGGGTCGCGTGCGACACCGTGACCACCCGCGCGGTCGCGTCGGTGCTGAAGTCCGAGTACGGCGTTCCGCGCGGGGCGCTCAAGGCGCAGGGCTACTGGATCGCCTGACGCGTGCTCAGGGCCGCCCGTGGTACGTCTTGGCGGCGGTGGTCGACAGCAGGGCGACGATGACGAAGCCCATCAGACCGTTCACGATGGCCGCTCCGATCGCCGCCGTGATCGCCCCGGCCGCGAGGAACGGGAGCACGATCACCGCCACCACGATCAGGCCCGCGATCCAGGAGAAGAACGTGGTCGGGGACGGCACGGCCTGGAACAGCAGTAGCATGAACGCGCCCGCGAGGACCGCCGCGAGGGCACCGTAGATGCCTGCGATCCACGGGTCGGACAGTCCGTACATCCAGAAGACGCGGGTGTCGGTGCGGTTGTAGACGGCCTGCACGATCGCCGTGGCCACCCACCCGGCGAGGAACGTGGTGATCGCGGTGGCGACCACTCCGCCCACGAACGGACCGACGTCGAACTTCAGGCCCGACCCCGGCTTCGGACCGGGGCTCGGCGCGGCATAGGGGTCCTGACGGCCGTAGGCGCGCGTGCGGTCGTCGTACCCGCCCTGGTAGCCGCCCTGGTACTCGTCGCGGTACCGATCGCTCATCCGCCCCGTCCCTTCCTCGCCCGACCCGACTGTCCTGCCGGGCCAACCCTAGCCGCGTACCCGGTCGGACGCGGTCATCACACCGACGCCGACGCGGTGGAGACCACCAGCAGGTGCGCGAGGGCCGTGGCCGCGGCGGCGCGGCCCGCCGGCCGCACCGACACCCGGGCATCGGTCGTGGTGACCAGGTAGCGACCGCGGTCGGTGTCGATCCACCGGAACCCGTCGGTGGCCACCAGCGGTCCGTCCGCCTCGGGCCCCAGCTGCCCGACGACGACGTCGCCGACGCCGGTGCGCGGCCGGTCCAGCACCGCAAGGACGCGCGCGACCTCGTCGTCCGTGTGCCGCACGACCGATCGAGGTGCCTCGACGTCCGCACGCGCGGCCGTCCCGGCGGGCAGGTCGCCCGCGGCGCCGCCGATCACCGCCGCGAGTGCGTCCGGCAGCGCCGCGGCGGCCATCGCGTCCAGGGTGACGACGCCGTCCGGGTGCTGCACCATCGTCACGGCCGGGGCGTGGGTGCCGGCCGGTTCCGCCGTCAGGGCAGCCCGGACGCGAACTCGTGTCCCGTCGACGTGGACGCCGCAGACCGTGACGTGCAGGGCGGCCGGGTTCACCGTGGCCGCCGCGGCGACGACGTCGGACCCGCTCAGGGTGAGTACCGCCCGGCGTCGTTCGGCGGCGAGAGCATGCGCGTCCACGACCGTGCCGTGTCCGGCGACCGCGATCGGGAACGGGGGACCCGCGCACCCGAGTACCCCCGCGAGCACCTCGACGGCCACCGGGGACAGTTCCGCGGTCGTCATCCGATGACCGGCGGGGCGACCAGCGGCAGATCTCCCACCAGCGCATCGCCGTTGTCCGCGGTGACGAGGTAGCGGGCCGGGCGATGCTCGCTGTCGTCGCCTCCGCCGCGGCCGGGCATCATCGCGGCCGGGCCCATCATTCCGCCCCGAGCGACCGCGCCGCCGCCGGTTCCGGACGCCGCCGACCCGAGCGACCCGGCGGGCGCGACGGCGCGCTCCCCGAGGATCCGCGTCCCCGCCCCGTCGGCCGGACCGCGAGCGTGTCCCGGCGCGCCGCCGGATCCACCGCGACCGACCCCGCCGGAGCCCGACCGTGCCGCGCCGCGAGACGTCCCGGATCCCGACGTCCCCGCCCGCGCGGATCCGGCCGACGCGGGCGCCGACGACGCCGGAGCCGGCACCGACGACCCGGCCGACGTCACGCCACCGGGCACCGTGCCCGCAGCCGAGCCCGCGGATGCGGCGCCGGAGCGGTCCGCCCCCGCGGGAGACACTGCGGCCGCGCGGTCCCCGGCCGCAGCGCCGCCGGGCGATTCGGGTGCGGCGGCCGACGCGGCGACCGTGTCGGCGAAGGCCGGCGCGGTCCCGACGGGTGTGACGGCCGACCCCGCGCCGAACGCCGTCCCGGCGCTCGGACCGCCGGCACCGCCGCTGCCACCACCGCCGTCGACGGTGCTGCCCGGTGCCGGGTCGACCGGTGGCGGCAGGGCGGGGACGGAACTGTCGGCCCGCAGGACCGTCGGGACGTACACGCTCTTCATCACCGCGACGGCCTCGGCGCGTCGTTCCTCCTCCTCGGCGAAGAGCGCGGTCACGCTGTGCGCCGACGCCATCGGGTTCAGGGACAGCGTGCTGACGGCGACGCGGGCGAAGTCCGAGGGCGTGAAGGACTGCGGAGGCGGCACGCTCTCCCGGGTGGCGGCCAGGCCGTGACGAGCCACGTCGAGTTCGGCGGACACCACGCCCATCAGGTCCACCGAGGTCAGCGATCGATCGCGGTAGGCCGCCACCGCCGCGAGGGCGGCGTCGGCCGTCATGCCCTCCCAGTCGGAGCCGAGGACGGCCTCGAGGTCGCGCCACAGCGTGGTCACCGCTGCGGCGAGGCGCTCGTGTGCCATGCGCCAGGTCTCCGCCCCCGCGTCGAGCATCGCCGGCGTCAGCTCCGCGGCGTGTCCCCAGATCGCGGGGTGCGACATGGCCTCGAAGGCCTCGGGCACCACACCGCCGGGGGCACCCGACGGCCCGGTGACGCTGCCCGCGAGGTCCCGGTATCGGGCGAGGGCGCGTTCCCCGGCGGCGAGGCGCTCGCTGTCGTCACCGGTCACCAGATCGTGCAGGGCGACCCTCGCCCGGTCGATCGCGTGCGCCCCGACGTCCCGAGCCGTGTCCACCAGTACCCCGAGCGTGTCCATGCCGCTCATGCGTATCCCCTCCGGCTGTCCGCGGTGACGGGGTCACCGATCCCCTGCGGAGGTTCGACGCAGCGCGGGTCCGCGCGGTTCCATCCCAGCGCGGGTCCGCGCGGTTCCATTCAGCGCGGGTCCGCGCGGTTCCATCCCAGCGCGGGTCCGCGCGGTTCCATTCAGCGCGACTCGGCCGCACCCACCGCATCCGCCCAGTGGCCCGACCGCACCAGAGCGAGCGTCAGGATCAGTCGATCGTCGGGATCGGCCGCACTGCGGCCGGTCAAGTCCTCCACCTGCCGCATCCGGTAGATGACGGTGTTGCGGTGGCAGTAGAGCAGTTTGGCCGCATTGGTGGGGGAGCCGTCCGCCACCAGGACGTGCGCGAGCGTGCGCAGCAGCGTGTCCCGCGTGGCCGCAGGTTGGTGCAGCAGGTCGCCGAACGCGTGCCCTTCGATCAGTTCGGCGATCTCGTCGTCCGCGGAGACGACGATGGCGGGCAGTCGGTCGGTGGCGACGACGGCGAGGCGGTCGCCGGCCGCGACGGTCGCGGCGGCGCGGGCCGCGGTGCGATACGCGGAGGCGAACGACGCCAGCCCGTCCGTCGACGCCGCGATGCCCACCGCGCCGGTCGCGCGGGGAGCCACGGCGTCCGCCACGGCGGATGCGCCGCCCGGCCCGAGGCCGAGGAGGCCGAACTGCACCCCGTCGCGCACGTGCCAGAAGGACGACGTGGTCACGGCGTCGACCGTGTCCTCGGGTGCGGCCAGCGGAGGCTCGCCCAGGTCCGACACCGCGCCGACGGCGCAGGCGATCGCCTGAGATGGGGCGAGCCCCAACGTCGCTCGGGCGTCGGCGGCGAACTGCGGGTCCGCGCCGCGGCCGTCGCGCAGACCGTCGAGCACCGAGAGGATCTTCGACAGGTCGCGCTGCTGCATGCGCGCGGTCTCGCGCCGGTACGCGTCCACCAGAATGGTGTTCTGGGTGTCGAGCGCCTGCCAGAGACGTTGTCCCGCAACCAGAAGCAGCCGCGCCTCGAGCAACGACGGCTTCTCGGCCACCGCGGCGGCCAACTCCTCCCACAGCGTCCGGGACCCCAGGGTGTAGGCCTTGAGCACCAGCTCCATCGGAATGCCCTGGCGTGCGCGCTCGCGCCCCGTCCGTCGCCACACGTCCGTCGTCGCCTCGGGTGAATCCGGCATGCCGCTCAGGCGACGGAGCCCGAGCCGGATGTGTTCGCGCGTGCTGGAGCGCACGATCGACGGGATGTCCGAGCCGGCCGCCATGTACTCCGGGTCCTGCTCGAACAGGGCCAGGGTGATGGAGTCCGCGAGGGCGTCGGACTCGGGGAGCAGGGTCGCCCAGGCCCGTCGCACCGCGTCGCGTTCCGCCGGGGACAGGCGCGCGAGCACGCCCGTCGTGCGGGTGCGGACACGGCCGACGTCACCTCGGCCGGACGGGGGTCCGGCGGGTCCGTACGGCGGTGTCGCCGGGCCGTGCGACGGCGAGCCCATGAGCAGAGCTTTGCGCACCGCGCCCGGAGAACGGGGTGAAATGACCGAAAACAGTGCCCCCGAACCCATCAGATTTGTGCGCTCCGCCCATATCCAGGACTGTGCGCAGCGTCCATAGTGAGTGCCACCCGAACTGTGAGGTGGACCACTGTGCCGCTGACCGAACCGTCACCCATCACGACCGAATCCGTCTTCGCCCTGACCGACGTCACGGTCGAGTTCGGCGGCATCACGGCCCTGTCCGACGTAAGTCTGTCGGTCGGCTCGGGCGAGATCCTCGGCGTGATCGGGCCCAACGGGGCCGGCAAGACCACGCTGTTCAACGTGGCCTGCGGGCTGGTGCGGCCGCAGGCGGGCTCGGTGGTCCGCAGCGGCGAGTCGATCGCGCGCCTCCGGCCGAAGGATCTGCCTCGACTGGGCATGAGCCGCACCCTGCAGGGCCTCGGGCTGTTCGACCGCATGACCGTCCTGGACAACGTCATGGTCGGCGCGGACCATCTCTCCACCACCGGGGTCGTGAGCGCCCTCCTGGGGCTGCGATCGGCGGGCCGGGACACCGCGGCGCTCCGGGATCGCGCACTGGCCGTGCTCGTCGAGCTCGGCATCGACGGTCATGCGTCGCGGTATCCGCCCAGCCTGCCGTACGCGGTCCGCAAAAAGGTTGCGCTCGCTCGCGCGCTCGTGTCTGAACCGACTTTGCTGCTGCTCGACGAACCCGCGTCGGGACTGTCCGACGCGGAGATGGACGACCTCGCCGAGACGATGCGGTCGTTGACCACGCGCATGTCCATCCTGCTGGTCGAGCACCACATGGATCTGGTCATGAGCGTCTGCGACCACCTGGTGGTGCTCGATTTCGGCAAGGTCATCGCTCGCGGGACACCCGACCGGGTGCGTCGGGACCCCGCGGTGCTCGCCGCGTACCTGGGAGACGAGGTGGACCGTGAAGGGTGACAGGGGCAGCGCTGCAACGGACAGGGCGGCAACGGACAGGGCGGCAACGGACACCGCGGCAACGGACACCGCGGCAACGGACACGGCGGCGCTGACGATCCGCGATCTCACCGTGCGGTACGGCGCGGTGACGGCGTTGGACGCGGTGTCGATGACCGTTCCCGCCGGCGCCGTGACGGCGGTACTCGGGGCCAACGGCGCCGGAAAGACCACCCTGCTGCGCACCGTGTCCGCGGTGCAGAGCCCGGTCTCCGGCAGCATCACGATGGGCGACCACGACCTGGTCGGCGCCGGGGCGGAGCGCATGTCGCGCCGCGGACTGTCCCACGTCCCCGAGGGGCGCGGCGTGATCGTCGAGCTCACGGTCGAGGAGAACCTTCGCCTGGGACTGTTGGGCCGCAACACCTCTCGGCCACGGATGGACATGAGCCGCGTCTGGGAGATGTTTCCGCCGCTCGCGCAGCGGCGGCAGGCGACCGCCCACACGCTCTCGGGCGGCGAGCGGCAGATGCTCGTGATCGCGCGGGCGCTGCTGGCCACCCCGTCGGTGCTGCTGCTCGACGAGCCGTCGTTGGGTCTGGCTCCCCGCGTGGTCGCCCAGATCTTCCGGCAACTGCGCGAGGCCGTCGACGCGGACGGGCTCACGGTGGTGCTGGTGGAGCAGAACGCCCGCAGTGCCCTGTCCATCGCCGAGCACGCGGTCGTGCTCTCGCTGGGGCGCGTCGTGCGCGAGGGCCCGGCCGCGGATCTGCAGGGCGACGAGGAGCTGCGACACGCCTATCTCGGTTTCTGATCCCCGCGAGCGCACTCCGGACCTCATGGCCACGACGGCCCTCCCGATCTCGAAAGGCCAAGCGGTGCAGCAACTCCTCACCATCGTCATCAACGGCATCACCAACGGGATGATCTACGCCGCGTTCGCCCTCGCGTTGGTGCTCATCTGGCGGTCCACCCGCATCGTCAACTTCGCGCAGGCGCCGATGGCCATGATTACCACCTACGTCGCCCTGACCGTCATCGACGCCGGCTACTCCTACTGGATCGGGTTCGGCGTGGCGCTCCTGTCCGGCCTGATCCTGGGCGCACTCGTCGAGCGCCTGATCATTCGGTACGTCGACAGTGCGTCGCACATCAATCCGGTGATCCTCACCCTCGGGTTGTTCATCGTGATCCACGCCGTGGCGGCGTTGGTCTTCGGCAACCAGTTCCGTTCGTTCCCGGCGCCGTTCGGGCTCGACGGACAACGCATCGGGTCCGTCGACGTCGCGCTGACGGGGAACGACGTCTACACCGTCGTCGCGGTCCTGGTGGTGCTCGCCGCGTTGGTGGCCCTGTTCCGCTTCACCGACCTCGGCCTGACCATGCGCGCCAGTGCTTTCAGTCAGGAGGTGTCGCGTCTGCTCGGGGTGCGGGTGGGTCGCATGCTGACCCTCGGCTGGGCCCTGGCCGCGGCCGTGGGATCGGTGGCCGGCCTGCTCATCGCGGGCGGGTCGCTGGTCCACCCCGGTTACATGGATTCGGTGGTCGTGTTCGGCTTCGTCGCGGCCGTGCTCGGAGGTCTCGACAGTCCCGTCGGCGCGGTCGTCGGGGGACTACTCATGGGAGTCGGGCTGTCCGCGGTCAGCGGGTACGTCGGCCAGGACCTGGTGTCGTTCGCGGCCCTGGTGATCCTCATCGTCGTTCTGCTGGTGCGCCCCAACGGATTGTTCGCCGCCGCCTCGGCCAGGAGGGTCTGACATGAGCGCACCCACCCGATCCCGCCCGTCGTCGTCCTCGACGGCGGAGACCGGACGCCTCGGTCGCCTCGGTCGCCTCGTCGCCACCCCGGTGCGCCGGCACCTGCTCGGGGCCCTGCTGGCCGTCGTCGTGATCGTCCTCGTGCTCGAGAGCGTGAGCACCTTCCGCCAGAGCCAACTCACGTCCGTCGCCTACCTGGCGGTGGCGGCCGGCGGGCTGACCGTGCTCACCGGGCTCAACGGGCAGTTGTCCCTGGGCCACGGGGCGTTCATGGCCATCGGCGCCTACACCGCCGCACTGATGTTGCGCGCGAACGCATCCGGATGGTCCGTTCCCCTGGTGCTGCTGGCGGCGACCGTCACGGCCGGGGTGGTCGGCGTCGTCGTCGGTCTGGCCGCGGCCCGGCTGCACGGGCCGTACCTCGCCGGCGCGACTCTCGCCCTGGCGGTGGCCGTTCCCGGCCTCGCGCTGTACTTCTCGGAGTACCTCGGCGGGGAACAGGGACTGATCGTGCCGTCCCCGGACGTGCCGCGCGCGCTCGACGACATCGCGTACTTCGTCACCGGGAACGAGCTCACCTCCACCAAGTTCGTCGCCTACGTGTCGTGGTTCCTGCTCGTCGTCGTGTTCGTCGTCCTCGCCAACCTCTCGGTCGGCCGCGTCGGGCGCCAGTGGCGCGCGGTGCGTGACGACGACGTCGCGGCGGAGATCGCGGGAATCGACCTGGCGCGCAGCAGGATTCTGGCGTTCGTCGTCAGTGCCGCGTGCGCCGGTGCGGCCGGGGCGGTGATGGCCATGGCGTCGAGGATCGCCGCGCCCAGTGGGTTCACGCTGGTGCTGTCGCTGACGTTGCTCTCGGCGGTGGTCATCGGCGGGCTGGGCACCCTCAGCGGTGCGCTGCTCGGCGCGGCGCTGTTGACGTACATCCCGCCCGTGGTCACCAACCTCGGCCTCGACGGTGGACTGACCAGCTTGCAGGCGGCCGAACTGGCGCCCCTGGTGACGGGCATCTTCACCGTCCTGGTGATCCTGTTCGCTCCGCTCGGGCTGGTCGGCACCGTGCGGACGCGCTACCTGCGCTACCGGCTGAGCAGAGCCACGCGGACCGGCCCCGACCCGCACGACCCGAACGACCCCGAGAAGGAAGGGACGCGATGACACACGAGAAGCAACCGAGGAGAACGGGTCCGCGGCGCTGGGCCCTGCGGTCCACGGCACTCGCGGCGGCCGCACTGATGGCCGTGTCCTGCGGCGCCGGCGGCCGCGAGGAGGGCGAGACCTCGTCGGAAGGGTCCACCGTCGGGATCACCGACACGACGGTCAAGATCGGCGCCCACTATCCGCTGACCGGCGTGGCGGCACCGGGCTACAGCGAGATCCCCACCGGCGCCAAGGCGTACTTCGACTTCGTCAACGCCGCCGGCGGGGTGAACGGTCGGCAGATCGAGTACGTGGTGCGTGACGATTCCTACGACCCGACCACGACGACGCAGGTGGTCAACGAACTCGTCCTCCAGGACGAGGTGTTCGCGATGGTGGGTGGACTCGGCACGGCGACGCACAGCGCGGTGATCGACTTCCTCAACGAGGAGGGCGTGCCGGACCTCTTCGCCTCGTCGGGCGCGATCATGTGGGGCAACGATCCGGAGAAGTACCCCAACACCTTCGGATGGCAGCCGGACTACCAGGTCGAGGGCAAGATCATCGGGGACTGGGTCCTCGAGAACCGCCCCGACGCGAAGGTCGGTCTCTTCCTCCAGGACGACGATCTGGGCCGCGACAGCGAGGAGGCCGTTCGCCAGTACCTCGGAGACCGGATCGTCGGCGTCGCGCGCTACACGTCCGGTAACACCGACGTCGCACCGCAGATCGCCCAATTGCAGGCATCCGGTGCAGACCTGGTGCTCGGGTTCAACGTGCCGTCGTACACGGCGCTGAGCCAGCTGGTCTCGCGTCGTCTGAACTACACGCCGGAGTGGTTCTACTCCTCGATCGGGTCCGACGTCGATCTCGTCGGCTCCCTGCTGGGCCGCTTCTCGCAGGGAGCGGTGACCGACGGCGCGTCGTCGCTGGAGAACATTCTCTCGCTGCAGTACATCGACGGCACCGACGACGCGGAGAGTCCCTGGACCCAGCTCTGGCAGCGCGTGTGGGAGCAGAACGGAACGGACGAGCCGCTGACGAACTACCGCATCTACGGCATGAGTCACGCCTACGCGTTCGTGCAGGCGTTGCAGGCCGCCGGGGAGAACCCGACCCGCGAATCGATCGTCAGCGCACTGCAATCGGACGGCAAGTCGTTCGAGGGGCCGCAGCTCGCGCCCTTCCGCTATTCGCCCGAGAGCCATCTCGGCATCTCCGGGGCCAACGTCTACCGCATCCGGAACGGTGTGCCGGAGAACCTGACGCCGGTGCTCGTGACCGACATCGGTGATGCCCCGGTCGAGGAGTACACCGGCGAGCGGGCGACGCCGCCGGAGAGCGGGATTCCGGACACGCCGCCGGCGGGCTGAGGTGGTGGCGGGCTGAGGTGGTGGCGGGCTGAGGTGGTGGCGGGCTGAGGTGGTGGCGGCCCGGTGTCTCGACGCCGGGCCGCCGCACTCGGCGGCCCGGTCGGGCGAGCTCAGTCGAGATCGCGATTGCCGAACACGTCGGCCTCCGCCACCCCGTCACGCACGGCGTGTTGCAGCTGCGGCGGCACCAGCACCACCTCGCCGTCGACCAGCAGGCCGTCGTCGACGAGGGACTTCAGGTGCGCGGTCACCAGTTCGGCGGTCCGGCGGTCCTCGCCCTCGAGACTGCCGTAGTCCTCGTCGAGGTTGCCCTCCGGCGGATCCGGTGTCATGGCCGCCAGCACGGTCTGGGCCACGAACGACGCGGCGACGGACGCCGAGACGTCCACCTCCGAGCCGGCGGAGAGAGTCGAGCTCACGTACCCCGCCACGGCGGCCCGCAACGCCGGCACGTCGCGCGCGGTGAACGCGTCGGCCTGCGGTCCCGGGGCGGCCACGCCGTTCACGGCCGTGACCAGGCCGCCGAGCAGAGCCCCGGACCAGAGGTCGGCGATCTCGGGAACGTCCGCGGGCCCCTGGAACGTCGAGGTCGGCACGGTCACCCGCAGGGCCGCGCCCACCGTCGCCGCGTTGACGGCGTCGCCGCTGCGAGACCACTCGATCAGCGCATCCCACCGCGGGATCATCGGCAGGTCCGCCAGGGCCGCCGCTTCCTCCTCGGCCGGCACGTCCGGTAGTTCCACGTCGTCGGCGGTGAGGGTGTCGGGCATGGAGTCGACGAAGGACGTCAGGTCGTCCATACAGTGCTCGAAGTCGGCGTCGGTGCCGCTCCAGAGGTCGGACTCGTCGAGGAACGCCAGATAGGTGAGCGCCGAGAACACCAGGTGCAGTGCGGCGTCGTCGGCCTCGTCCGTGTCCTGCGCCAGCACCGATTCCGCGGCGTCGAGCACCAGGTGGGCGTCGTCCGGAACCCACCCCGTCGCCGAGAACTGCGGCCGCACCCGGTCCAACTCGCGAAGCAGGGACTCGATCACCCGCACGGTGGCCCGCGGATCCGTGTCCGGCTCCTCGGCCTGGTCGAGCCAGTCGGAGAACCGCCCGAGCGCCTTGTCGATGGTCGACGGTGTCGGCGCGCCGCCGCGTTTGCGACGGCGGGCGGCGGACTTGGCGGCGCGCTTCTGCCCGCGGGACAACGGTCGCTGTGCACCCATGGGTGACGACCTTACGGGCAGCCGGCGACGCCGACGGACCGGTGGAGACCCCCTGCGCACCGGCACGGGTGTGACGTAGATCATGTGACGACGGCGTGCGCTTCCGCGTTCTTCGTACGACTGACCTCAGACACCGAGCGCGCCCGGACCGGGCGGCGCCGAAAGGAGCGAACCATGGCTGATTTCGTCGACAAGGCACAGAGCAAGGCCGAGGAGGCCGCGGGCGCCGCGAAGAAGAAGGTCGGCGAGGCCACCGGCGACGACAGCCTGCGCACCGAGGGTGCGGCGCAGCAGAGCAAGGCCGACGGCAAGCAGGCCGCACAGAAGGCCGGCGACGCCGCGAAGGACGCGGCCGGCGCCGCACAGGACAAGGCCGAGGACCTCGCCGACAAGGCGGGCGACGTCGCGGACAAGGCCGAGAAGAAGGTCGACCAGGCCGCGAACGCGGCGCAGGACAAGGCATCCGACGCCGCGGACAAGGCCAAGGACACGGCCTCGGACGCCGCGGACAAGGCGGAGAAGACCGTCTCCGACGCCGCCGACAAGGTCAAGCAGTCCGACGCTCCCGACGCCGTCAAGAAGGCTGCCGACACCGCCCAGGACGCGGCGTCGCAGGTAGCGGGCAAGGCCAAGCACGCGGCCGACGAGGTCGCCGGCGCGGTGAAGAACTTCGACGCCGATGCCAAGGACGTCGCCAAGGCCGGCGCGGTCAGCGCCCCGGTCATCGCCGCCGTCGTGGGCGCGGTCGTCGCGCTCGTCGTGGTTCGTCGCCGACGCAACGACCCGCGCCGGGTCGCCGAGCGTCGTCTGAAGAAGGCGCGCAAGAACGCACAGGGCTTCGGCCACGATCTGGCCGAGACGGTGAAGCAGGCGCGCAAGCGCTGACCATCCTCCTCTCGACACGACGACCGACGCGGGAACCGCGAGGGCGAGGGGGCCGCGTCGGGTCGCCGAGAGAGCACCGTACGAGGAGCGGGGCGAGCACATCCCACCCGATGTGCTCGCCCCGCTTCAACGTGAACGGAACCGTTCGACCGGCGCCGTCGTCCAACCCAGCGGACAGCAACATCGACCGGGGGGAGCGAGATGGAACGCATCGACGTCGAGGTGGAGGGCGTTCGGGCCACCAGCAGGGCAATCGCGAGCGCGGCGGACCTGCTGGGGTCGGAACTCGCGGACGTGGCCGCGATCGTCCGGTCCGGGACGGCCGGGTGGCACGGCGCCGCCGCGGCGGCGTTCGCCGCAGGGTGGGATCGGGTGGACGCGGGCGGTCGACGCGTCGTCGCCGCGCTCGGTGAGCAGGCCCGCGCGCTCGAGACCGCCGCCGCGGGCTACGCGCACGAGGACACCGTCGCCGCGACCCGGCTGGCGCTGACATGACCGCGTTCCGGGTGGAGCTCGATCCACTCCTGGAGGTCGTCACGCGGCTGCGGGCCGTGGCGGTCACGACGGATCGGCACCGCGCCGACCTCGACGCGCGCGTGGCCGACCTCGAGGTGGTGTGGACCGGCGAGGCAGCGGCCGCGCACCGTCGGTCACACGACGCGGCCGCGGCCGGGGCGCGGGAGATGGCCGACGGTCTCGCCGCGATGGCCGAGGCGGCGCACTCCGCCCATGCCGCCTATTCCGCTGCGGTCGCGGCGAACGTGCGCATGTTCGGGCCCCGCTGATGGCGCCGATCGTCGTCGATCTCGCACCCGACGCGTTGACCGCGGCCGCCCGCGCGATGTACGGCGAGGCGGACACGGTGGCGACCGCGGTGCGCGCGCAGCAGCGCCGCGCGGCGGACTGGGGTGGAATGGCCGGCAGCGACGAGGCCGGTCGGCGGTGGGGCACGGCGTACGACGAGGACGTCGCCGCGGTGTCGGGTGCGCTGCGCACCGTGGTGTCGGCGCTGTCGTCCCTGGGTGTGCTGATCGAGCAGTCCGCCGTCAATCACGCGACGGCGGACTCGATCGCGGCGTCCGCGCCGCCGCCGGACCTGTCGGCCGGGACGCCGACCACGCTCGAGGACGTGCTGCTGCCCAGCGCCGTGGGGGACTCGGGACCCGGTCTGCAGGGCGCGATCGAGATCGCCGACGCGGTGGGTGTGCCGTGTCCGAACGGCGACACCGATCGGTTGCGGGCGGCGTCCGAGGCCTGGATCGTGGTCGGCCGCGAGTTGCTCGACGTCCGGAGCCGTCTGCTGGGTGTCGCCGACGGGCTGCGCGTGTCGACGAGTCCCGAGATCGACGCCATGCAGGACGACGTGCGTCGTGTTCTCAATGCGGTCGAGGCGGCGGCCGGGGCGTGCTCGGGTCTCGCGGCCCTGTGTCGCGATTTCGCGGACCGGCTCGCGGACACGCGGGCGCAGATCCGCGACCTGATCGAGCAGTTCGCGATCGAGGAGGCGGCGGCCGTCGCCGTCGGGATCGGGTTGGCGTTCGTCTCGGCCGGGCTGTCCGCAGCCGCGGGTGCGGCGGTGGCGGCCGGCCGGTTCGCCCGCACCGCGTCGCGGGTCCGCGCGGTGGTGGCCGCGCTCGGGGCCTTCGCGCGGATGCGTCGCAACGAGACGGCGATGGCCACCCTCGATCGCGTCGTCGACGACGTGGAGGAGGTGACCACCCGCGTCCCGGTGCGGTGGGACGACGTCGTTCCGGGGCAGACGCGGCCCGCGGCGCCGGGATGGTCGTCGTCGCGCGCGCTGGACGATCACTTCGCGCGGCACGGCGCCGACGTCGGTGCACGGTCGGCTCGGGACTACGCCGAGCTCGCCGCCCGGTTCCGTGACGACCCGTCGCGCCTGGTGAAGATCGGGCCCGACGGCACCCTGCGCATGTACGACCCGGCGACGAACACCTTCGCCGCCTACACTCCCGACGGCATCACCAAGACCTTCTTCCGACCGGGGTCCGGTGCCGCCTACTGGGACCGTCAACCAGGAGTTCCTCGATGAGCGCGTTCGTCTGCCCGGTCTGTCGCTACCCCGAACTCGCGGAGCCGCCTCGAACGGACGCGGGTCCGTCGTACGAGATGTGCCCGTCGTGTGGCTTCGAATTCGGTGTCACCGACGACGATCGGGGCATCTCCGAGAACGAGTGGCGACGGCGATGGCTCGCGGAGGGTGCGCGCTGGCAGTCGACGTCGCCCGCCCCGCCGGGCTGGGACGGTGCGGTGCAGGCCCTCGGGTGAGCTGTCAGGGCAGCAGGTGCGAGTAGGCCGAGCATTCGGCCGCCACACCGATGTAGACCAGGCCGTCGGACTGCGCGTCGCTCCAGCCGAGGGGCGCGGTGCGTCCGGACACGTCCTCGAGCACGTCGATGCCGGCCCGACCGACGGCGAGGTCTCGGCAGATGTCGGTGGCCGTGCGGTCGATGAATCCGAGGGTGTCGGGGTCGGCTGGGTAGCCGGCCGAGGTCAGGACCTGCGTCAGGGTGGTGCCCGGATCCGATCCGGACGCCGCCGACGCGGGTGCAGCGACGTCGACCGCCGACAGCGTGGCCGCCGAGGGGGCGGTGGGCGCGGTGAACGGCTCGAACAGGGCGGGCCGACCGGCCGGCGCGGGCGCGACGTCGCTCGCGGCCACGGCAGACTGAGTGTCGACGAGCGTCGGAAGGACGGCCGCGGGGAGCGCTACCGCCGTGACGGCGACAGCGGCCCACAGAACGCGTCGACGGATGCTGGTCGGGCGGCGGTGAGCAGGCATGTCGAGTCTTCCGTGCGGGGTTCGGACGCTGACTTATACCCAAGATCGAGTGAAATGTTACGTCGATCTCACATCATGGAACGGAGGGCGCGCCGATGGCTGCGGTATCGCGTGCGGATCTGGGCGCCTGGCTGATCACGGTGAACCCGCGGCTGACGGACGTCGTCTCGATGATCGCGACGGGGGACCTCGGCGGGGATTGGTGCGTCGCGCCGAACTATCGGACGGCCCTGATGGCGTACGGCGATCCGATCGTCCTCTGGGTGTCGGCCGGTGGGGGTGCCGGTCCTGGGCGCGGGGTGTGGGGCGTGGGTGAGGTGACGGGAGCGCCGACGGTCGGTATCGATCCCGCCGACCGTCGCCTGCACGTCCCCACGCGCATCGCCGCTGTGCCTCACCCGGTCACCGCGGACGAGTGCCGCGCATCGGCGGACCTGGCCGGCCTGGAGGTGCTGCGGTCGCCGCAGCAGTCCAACCCGTCGTTCCTGACGCTGCGGGAGTGGGCAGCGCTTGCTCCGAGGATCACGAAGTAGCCAGTACCGTTCGGTTGGTACTGCTGTGACTGATGTGACCTATGCTACAGATGTGACTCCATATGGTCGGGTGCACCCGCACCCGCGCGTCGGGTGGGAGTCACCATGGTCCGTGCGGTCGTCACACGAATTCTTCTTCTGCTGGCGGTGATGCTCATGACGCTCACGGTCACGCCCGCATCCGCCGCCAGTTCCTACGTCGGCAGGCAGGGAATCGGGCTCAACGGCATCGATTTCCGCGCGTCGTCGACGGTGCAGCGAGCCCAGGCCGCCCGCATCGCCGGCACCGGCGCCGCCTGGGTGCGGATCGAGATCGACTGGTGGTGGGTGCAGGACGGCGGCCCGACGTCGTACAACTGGGCCGGGCCCGACGGCGCCGTCGCTGCGGCGCGCGCCCGCGGACTGAAGATCCTGCTGCTGATCCAGAAGACGCCACCCTGGGCTCGCACCACGACGAACGGCAGCACTCCGCCGACCGACCCCGCCGCCTACGCGCGGTTCGCCGCCACCACCGTCGCCCGCTACTCGCCGCAGGGAATCCGGGCCTACGAGGTCTGGAACGAGCCCAACCTCTGGATGTTCTGGGCGGATCCCCTCACCGGAAAGCCCAACGTCCAGGGGTACGTCGATCTCCTGCGTGCGGCGTATCCGGCCATGAAGGCGGCGACGCCGTACCCCATCACCGTCGTCGCGGCGGGACTGTCGCCGTGGGGGACCACCGGGCAGTCGCCGGAGGGGCACGCGGTCGCACCCCTCACCTACCTCGATCAGATGTACGACCTCGGGGCGGGTGGGTCGTTCGACGCCGTCGGCTGGCACCCGTACACCGCACCTGCTCTGCCCAACGATGTCGCGGACTGGAACGCCTGGTCGCAGATGAGCATCGACTTCCGGAACCCCGACGGCACGATCTATCAGAAGAGCGCGCGCACGATCATGACCGAGAACGGTGACGCCGGAAAGCTGATCGTGATGACCGAGGCCGGCGCCGCCACCGCGGGCGACCCCAGCCTCACCGAGCAGGCCCAGGCCACCGCCTATCGCCAAGCGGTCGACCTGCGCCTGTCCTACACCTGGGCCGGTCCGATCTTCTTCTACGAGACCACCGACCGCGCGGCCCTCACCACGGTGGATCCCGACAAGGAGAACTACTTCGGGGTCTACCGCAACAACGGCTTCGCCAAGCCCGCCGTCGCGGTGTTGCAGTCCGTCCGCTGACCCGCGCCGCAGCTGGGGGGTCAGCTCTCGCAGCCCACCCCGTCCCCGTCGCGGTCCAGGTGGGAGCCGTATCCGGGATCACCGGCGTACACGGGCGCGGCGCCCGCGGCTCGGGCCGCCGAGCAGTTCTTGTAGTAGGCCGACTCCTCCGCCGCAGCCGGGGCGGGCGCGACGTAGGGAGCGGGCGCAGGAGCAGGCGCCACGAACGGCACCGGGGCGGGAACCGGCGCGGGAACGTAGGCGCGGTCGACGTCCGGATCCACGTACGGCGTCTGCACGGTCGGCGGCGGGGCGTAGACGGTCACGGTCTCGGTGGTGGGCGCGACGGTGGTGGTGGTCGGCGCCGTCGTGGTGGCCCGAGTGGTGGTCGGCGCAGTCGTGGTGCGGGTGGTGGTCGGTGCGGCGGTGGTCGGCGCAACCGTCGTCGTGATGGGTGTTTCGGTGCTCGCGGCCACGGGCTCGGTCTCACCGCCCATGGCCATCCCGACCGCGGACAGGCCGACGAGAATGCCGGCGGCGATGCCGATGCGACCCTTCCGGCTCTTCTTCTTCGTCGTGGCGACGACGGGCGGCTGGAACGGGGGCGGGTACGAGCTGGGCATCGAATCTCCGACTACGGACGTGACAGGTCACAGCACACGTCGTGCGAAACGGGGCGAACGTTACGGACCGCATGGGTCGGCACGCGGCCCCGAGCAGAACGCGCGTCTCGGTGCGGGTGCAGACGGGTGTCCGCCGCAGAGCCTGCCGAGCCGCACACCCTGCTCACCGCAGGGAGTGTCACGGCAGCCCCTGCAGCACCTCCACCACGCTTGCGGCCCCGGCCAGCCCGTCGACCACGTCGACGACCCGTCTCGCATCGGCGACCCCGACCAACCCGGCGATCTTGGCGACGACGGCGTCTCGGTCGAGCGGAAAATGGTCGCTGTCGCCGACAGGGTTGGGTGCGCCGGCGGCCAGCATCTCCCCGGACCGCATCGTCAGGTCCACTTCGACGGCTCGGCGGTCGGGGAGCAGCGCGGTCAGGTGGTCGGCCACCTCGACCTCGACCCGGTCCACCACCGCCGTCGCGCGCGCGAACGTGGCGCCGTCGGGATCGAGGGAGTCGACGCCGATCTCGTCGGAGACCAGCGCTGCGGCGACGACGACGGGGAGCGAGAACATCGCCTGCAGGCGACTCGTCGGAGCGCGCCCGAACAGTGGCTCGGCCAGTCCGTGAATGCGCACCCGCACCGCGGTGACGTCGTCGGCGGACAGGTCGTGGGTGCGGCGGAGTTGCTGCACCACGTCCACGGCGGCGTGGGTGTAGGAACAGCTGGCGTGGCGTTTGGCGTAGCCGCGGTCGACGGAGAGCACGCCCGGCTCGACGGCGAGCCGCTCCGGGTGCAGGGTCCCCACCACCCCACCGAGCGTGGACGACGCGATGCCGACGTTGTCCACCAGTCCGGCCTCGGCCAGGCGTGCGGCGTCGAGACCGGCACGAACAGCGTTGCCCATCCAGAGGTTTCGGCCGAACTGCCCCTGCAGCACCACCTCCCACGGAGCGATCGAGACGAGGGAGGTCGAGGCGTCCACCGCGGCGGCCGTGCGGTCGGCGCTCAGACCCCACACGACGGCGGCGGCCATGGCGGCTCCGGTTGCGCCCCAGTGGCCGTGGGTGTGCCAGCGCGGGTCGCGGTCGAGCGCGTGGCCGAACCGGGTGGCCACCTCGTAGCCGGCGACGACGGCGGTGAGGAACGTGGCACCCGTGACCGGTTCGTCCGCGAGACGCGCGGCGGCGACGGCGGCGGGCACGACGTGCGCCGCGGGGTGGCCGGCGGCGTGCTTGTTCCCCTCGTCGAGTTCGAGGCAGCACGACGCCACGGCGTCGAGCAGAGCAACGGTGTCGGCGGATCCGGTGGCCTTGCCCCCGACGGTGCGCCACGGCCCCGGGTCGCGACGGCGGGACGCCATCAGGGCAGCGACCTCGGGCGTGCGGGCGCCGGCGACGCCGACTCCCCAAAGGTCGACGAGCACGGTCTCGATGCGGGACGGGCCGCGGGCCTCGGCGGCGGTCAGGGCGTCGACGACGAGGGTATGGACGGCATTGCGAGTGCGTTCCGCTAAGCGAAACGACGGCACTTCGGGCATAACGGGAGTGAACGCGACCGGACGAAGGTGGTCAACCCACCCGCAGAGCGTCAACACGCCTGCTAGCGTCGTCACCACACGACGCGCGCCGGTCCGACTCGAACGGGACAGGTTCGCTCAGCGGAACGACACACAGGAGACGGGTATGGCGGACAGGCTTCTCGAGGCGGTCACGGCGGGGGTGCGGCATGTCGATCTCGGACGCCAACTGCGCGTCGGCATGCCGCAGTCGCCGAACCACCCGCAGTTCTGGCACACGCTGCCACGGCGCCACGGCGACATGGTGCGGGCCGACGGCGGCAGCGCCGCGAACGACATGATCACCACCGGAACGCACGTGGGCACCCACATCGACGCGCTGGCTCACGTCTCCCAGGACGGGCGGCTGCACGGCGACGCCGACGCGACCGATTCCTGCATCGGCGGCAAGTACGTCGAGCACGGCGTGCACACGATCGCCCCGATGGTGTGTCGCGGTGTGCTGCTGGACGTTCCGGCGACCCTCGGGGTGGAACGGCTCGACGGCGGGTACGAGATCACGGTCGCCGACCTGGACGCGACGGTGGCTCGTCAGGGCGTCGCCATCGAACCGGGCGACGTCGTGCTGATCCGCAGTGGGTGGTCGCAGCTGTTCGAGCAGGGCCAGCCCTACGTGGGCGGTCCGTCGGGCGTGCCCGGGGTGAGCGAGGCCGGTGCGATCTGGTTGGCAGAGCGCCGCATTCACGCTGCGGGCGCGGACACGATCGCGTTCGAGCGACTGGCGCCCGGCAAGGGCCACGGCCTGCTCCCGGCCCACCGCGTTCTGTTGGTCGAGAGCGGGATCTACATCATCGAGGCCCTCGACCTCGAGCAGTTGGCCGCCGAGGCGGTCCACGAGTTCACGTTCGTCCTGGTGCCGCTCAACATCTTCGGTGCCACCGGCTCTCCCGTGCGCCCGCTCGCGGTGGTGTCCGCATGACCGACACTCTTGCCTACGCCCTCGCCCGGTTCGCCGACCGCACGACGTACGACGATCTGCCGACCGACGTCGTCGACAGCGTGGGAGTCCGGGTGCTCGACACCCTCGGCATCGCCGTCGCCGCCACGCAACTCGATACGAGCGCCGCGGCGGTCGCCTGGGCGCGCGAGGAAGGCGGGACGCCGGTGGCCTCCGCCGTCGGTGTGCCGGAGAACCTGTCGCCGGCGTTGGCGGCGTTCGTCAACGGCGTCCTCGCGCACTCCCTGGATTTCGACGACACCCATCTGCCCTCCGTGCTCCACCCGAGCGCGAGCGTGATCCCGGCGGCGCTGGCCGCGGCACAGCAGCACGGCGCGCACGGCCGAGACCTGGTGCGCGGCATCGCGCTCGGCCTCGAGGTGTGCGTGCGGCTGGGGATGGCCGGGTTCGATCCCGCCACTCGCAACTCGGTGTTCTTCGAGCACGGCCAGCACGCGACGTCGATCTGCGGGGCCATGGGCGGCGCAGTCGCCGCCGCCGTGATCGCGGGCGCGGACGCCGACCGAATCGTCGACACGCTGGGTATCGCCGCGTCGATGGCCGCCGGCATCATCGAGGCCAACCGCACGGGCGGCACCGTCAAACGGCTGCACTGCGGCTGGGCCGCGCACGCCGCGGTGTCCGCGGCGGGCCTCGCTCGCCACGGTCTCACCGGACCGCCGACCGTGCTGGAGGGCCGGTTCGGCTTCTTCCAGGCGTGGCTGCACGACGCCCCGCGGGCCGCGGAGATCACCGAGGGACTCGGCGAGACCTGGGCGGCGCCGTCGTTGTTCGTCAAGCCCTACCCGGCCAACCATTTCACCCATGCGGCCGTCGACGCCGCCGCCGCGCTGCGCGCACGGGGACTCGGTCCCGACGACATCACGCGCCTCGAGCTCGGTGTCCCGGCCGCCAATCTGCGCACGATCGGTGAGCCCATCGAGGTCAAGCGCGCCCCCGAGACGGGCTACATGGCGCAATTCTCCGGGCCGTACGCGGTGGCCGTCGGTCTGCTCGGCGGTGGGGGACTCGGCGCGTCGTTCGACGACTACTCGGACGAGAAGGCGACCTCTCCGGAACGCCGGTCCATCATGGCGAAGGTCGATGTCGTCCCGAACAGCACCTGCGACAACATCTTTCCGTACCAATTCCCCGCGATCCTCACCGCCGAGCTGCGGGACGGCTCGACCGTCGTCGAGGAGGTCCTCACGACACGCGGTGGTCCGGAGCGTCCGCTCTCCTTCGACGAGGTGACGGCGAAGTTCACCGCGAACGTGGGCTCACTGCTCGATGCGGACACGGCGACGCAGTTCGCGGAGCGCTGCCGCGCCCTCGGCGAGCTGGACAGCGTCGAGACGCTGCTCGCGCCGTTGCGGACGGTCAAGCGCTGAGGCGCGCCCCGCGCGGTCGGTAGGCGCCGAGGCCGCCCCGTCAGGCCGGCCGGTGCGCGCGGGCGAGGAGTTCCCTCGCCCCGCGCACCACGGCCTCGTCGACGAAGCGGCCGTCGTCGTCCACGGTGGGCCCGCCGGCTGCTCGATCGAAGAGGTCCACCAGGCGGCGGGCACCGGCGAGTTGCTCGTCGGACGGGGTGAACGCGTCGTTGATCACCGACACCTGACCCGGATGCACCGCGGTGCGCGCGCGGAAGCCGAGTTCGACGAACGCCGCGGTGGTGCGGGCGAACTCGTCGAGATCGCGGAAGTTCGTCGACGTGGGGGCGATCGGTGCCGCGAGACCCGCGGCAGCACAGCCGATCACGACGTCGAGACGTAGCGCGTCGACGACGTGCTGCGTTCCCGAGCTGCGGGTGATGCGCAGGTCCGCGAGCAGATCCACCTCGCCGATGCCGAAGGTCGCCACCCTCGGCACGGTCGCCAACCGGTCCAGGTGCCGCAGGGCAGCGGCGGTTTCGATCAGCCCCACCACGAGGGTGTCGGTACCGCGGTCGGTGATCTCGTCGACCGTGCGCTCGAGGCTGTCCTGCGAGCATTTCGCGACGACGATGCCGGTGACCGACGGATGCACCGCGACGTCGAGGTCGGCGTCGAGGAAGTCGGGGCTCACGCGGATCCAGACCTGTGCCGTCGAGTCGTCGGTGCGGCCGTCGAGCCACGCCGCCACGTCACGGCGCGCGGTGTCCTTGTGCTGCAGGGGAACCGCGTCCTCGAGGTCGAGGATGATCGCGTCGGCGGGTCCGCTCGCGGCCTTGTCGAAGAGAGTCGGCTTGACCGCCGGGACGTAGAGGAACGAGCGCGCGTCGATCATGCCGGTCCCGCCAGTCCGCGCGTGATGTCCTCGGCTGCCGATACGACCAGCGCGGCGTGGGCGGCGTGATCGTCGTCGGCGGTGGAGGAGTAGCGGAACGCCGGGCCGGACGAGCTGACCGAGCCGATCACGTGGCCGGCCGAGTCGAAGAAGGGGGCGGCGATGGACGCGGCGCCGGTGTTGCGCTCGTTGATCGAGGTGCCGTAGCCCAGGGTGCGGAGTTCGTCGAGTGAGGCCAGGAACGCGTCGAGGTCGGCGTCGGGCCGGGCGACACGCAGTTCCTGGGTCGCTTCGCCGACGAAGTGCTCGGGCAGGAAGGCGAGGATCGCGCGACTCGACGCGCCGGAGTGCAGCGGGTACTGCGGTCCGATCTCGACCACCATCTTCACCTCCTGTGGGCTCTCGTACTGGTCGAGGTAGACGCGCCGGTGTCCGACCAGCACGGACAGGGTGGCCGTCTCCCGAGTCCGATCACGCAGGCGTCGCAGCACGGGGGCGGCGACGGTGCGCACGTCCAACTGGCTCCACGCCTTGGTGCCCAGGCCGATGGCGGCGGGTCCGAGCGAATAGGTGGTGTCGCCGTGGACCGGCTGGACCAGTGCTCGCGAGGAGAGGGACTGCAGGATGCGATGCACGACGGCCTTGCTCAGCGACAGCCGACGAGCGAGCTCGGAGACGCCGAGCGGCGTGTCCGACTGCGCGAAGGCGATCAACACGTCGGCGACTCGATCGGCCGATTCGGTACCGGCGGACGGCTCGGTGGTCGCGATCGGGGGAGAGACGGGCATGAATTCAAACCTTCCACAGTCGGGCGCTGCAGGCGCGGCATCCACTGGCACACACGGCACACACACTGACGACGGCCGCTGACCTGCGTTCCGCTGAGCGAACCATACTCGTAACAAGAAAGTCATGAAAAGACCTGTTCTCGCCCCAAAGCCCGTGCAATACTCGATCGCAGTGCGCAGTGGTCACCATCACGTGGTGCGCTGAGCGGAACACAGAGCCAGTCGCATGGCCTGTCGGTCACCTCGGACTCGACGCCCCCATTCGGGCGCGAAAGGCAGATCCAATCATGAGAAAAGTCGTAGGCGTTGTGGCAGCGGTCGCCCTCGTCGGCACCGCCGCGTGCGGATCGTCGTCCGGGTCGGACGGATCGGGACCGATCAAGATCGGCTCCGTGCACCCCACCACCGGTGCGCTCGCCGGTGTGGGCGGACTGATGAACGACGGCGCCGCGATGGCCGTCGAGGACATCAACGCGGCGGGCGGTATCTCCTCGATGGACGGACGCACCCTCGAGCTGGTCTCCGGTGACAGCCAGGGCAAAGCCGAAGTCGGACAGAGCGAAGCGCAGCGGCTGATCGACGACGGCGCGGTCGCGTTGGTCGGCACCTACCAGTCCGACGTCACGCAGAACGTCGCCTCGGTCGCCGAGCGCTCTCGCGTGCCGCTGGTCATCGACGTCGCTGTCGACGACAAGATCCTCGACCAGGGCTACCAGTACACGTTCCGCATCCAGCCCAACGCGTCGTCGATGGGGACGGACGGCGCGAAGGCGCTGGCCGCCATCGAGGAGCAGACCGGCCAGGCCATCGACCGCGTCTCCTATCTCCACATCGAGGGCTCGTTCGGCGACAGTGTCTTCGACGCCTTCGAGAAGGAAGCCGCGAACCAGGGCATCTCGTCGGTGCAGGAGATCACCTACCCGGCCACCAACTTCTCCGACGCCACCACGCAGGTGCGCGAGGCGGCCGTCTCCAACCCCGACGTCATCGTCGCCACCGGGTACTACCCGGACGGCCTGCTGATCGCCAACGCCGTGCAGCAGTTGAACGTGAACGTCAAGGGCCTCTACGGCATCGCCAACGGCGCCTTCGACGACAGCTCGTTCCCCGGCGCGGCGGGTCCCGCCGGTGAGGGTGTGCTGTCGGCCAACTACCACTTCGACGCCACCGACGACCGGGTGACCGAGATCCGGTCGCGCTTCCAGGAGAAGTTCGGTCGTCCCATGGAGACCGCGGCCATGCTGTCCTACCAGGCGGTCGAGGTGATCGCCGCCGGCCTCGAGGACGGTGCCGACGCCGATCCGGAAGCGTTGCGGGAAGCCATCTCCGGCGTCTCGATCGACGAGCCGCTGCTCGCGTTCTCCGGCCCCATCACGTTCGACGAGACCGGCCAGAACAGCAACGCCGCCGTCATCGTCATGCAGGTACGCGACGGCGCGGTCACCCAGGTGTTCCCCGAAGAGTTCGCGCAGGAGCAGATCCAGTTCCCCGCGGGCGGCGGGCAGTGACCGTCGCCGCGGCGGACACCGAGGCCACGACGACGTCCCGCCGCAGGCTCGACCCCGGTGTCCCGGTGGCCGGCGCCGTCGTGATCGTCCTCGCCGTCGTGTTCTTCGTCGGCGGCAAGGACCAGGGCCTGGTCGGCCAGGCCATCGTCTCCGGTCTGCTGCTCGGCGGCGTCTACGCGCTGATCTCGGTCGGGTTGACGCTCATCTTCGGTGTGCTCGGCATCGTGAACTTCGCGCAGGGCGCCATGCTGACGCTGGCGATGTACATCGTCTACGCGTTGTCGACGGCCGGTTTGCCGGTCTACCTGGCCACGATCCTGGCCGTGCCGGTGATGTTCCTGTTCGGCATGGTCGTCCAGGCGACGTTGCTGACCAAGCTCACGATCGGCGGCAGCCACGAGGGACCGCTGCTGGTCACCCTCGGGTTGTCCCTGCTCATCATCAACGTCCTGCTGATGGTGTTCGGCGGTCGGCCGAAGGCCGTGGCGGCGCCGGTCGACGGCTCGCTCTCCATCCTCGGCACGGTCGCCTCGTGGCCGCGCGTCATCGCGTTTCTCGGTGCCGCCGTCGTGGCCGTCGCGCTCAAGGCCGTGCTCGACCGCACCAAGCTGGGACTGTCCATCCGCGCCGTGGCGTCGAACTCGGAGGGCGCCAAGCTCGTCGGAGTCGACATCGGCCGCGTCTACGCCCTGACCTTCGGTATCGGCGCCGCGTGCGTCGCCGTCGCCGGTGGGCTCATGACGCCCTTCACCTCGCTGACCCCCTCGGTCGGTGAGCAGTTCACCATCCTCGCGTTCGTCATCGTCGTGCTCGGCGGTCTCGGCAGCATCGTCGGCGCCATGGTCGGCGGGTTGATCATCGGTCTGGTGCAGACCGTCGGTGCGCTCTACCTGCCGGGCACCGGGTCGCTGATCCTGGTGTTCGCCGTGTTCGTGATGGTGCTCTTCCTCAAGCCCGAAGGTCTGTACGGAGGACGTCGATGACCACCACCGCACCCACCGCGGAGTCGGCCACCACGGCGGACCCGCGACTGAAGGACACCTGGCTGACTCGCCAGTTGCTCACGCTCGTCATCGGTTTCGTCGTGGTCGCGCTGCTGCCGTTCCTGCTCGGCGAGCAGGCGCAGACGGTCGCCGTCCGCACGCTGATCTTCGCGATCATGGCCGTCGGCTGGAACATCATGAGCGGCTTCGGCGGCATGTTCAGCTTCGGTCACGCCGCGTTCTTCGGCATCGGCGCCTACACGGGGGCCTATCTGCTGGTGGAGCACGGCATCTCGCCGTGGTTGTCGATGATCGTCGCCGCCGTGATCTCCGCCGCCGTCGGTACCACCATCGCGTACCTGTGCCTGCGGTACCGATTGGCCGGCTCGTACTTCGCTCTCGCCACGTTCGCGTTCGCGCAGATGTTCCTGCTGCTCGTACAGAACCTCGAGGTCTTCAACAAGACCGAGGGATTCAACGTGCCGATCCTGCCGCGGGATTCGTGGTCGATGCTGCAGTTCGAGAAGGGCAGCGCCAACTACCTGTGGATCCCGTTGGTGATCCTCGCGCTGGCCGTCCTCGGCACGATCTTCTACGTCCGGTCGCGGGCGGGTCAGTACGTCCAGGCGATTCGTGACGACGCCACGGCCGCAGCGTCGTTGGGCATCGACACCATGAAGTATCGGCTCGTCGCCGTCGCCGCCAGCTGCGCCCTCACCGCCGTCGCCGGGGTGTACTACGTGCAGTACTACTTCTTCGTCGGCCCGGAGCAGGCCTTCGGCTCGGCGGTCTCGGTCGAGGCCATCGTGCCCGCGGTCATCGGCGGTATCGGCACCATCTGGGGCCCGGTGCTCGGCGCGGCTGTCATCGGTCCGCTGTCCGAGGTGATCAACGAGATCCTCCGCCGCCCGCCGGCGTTCCTCGAATTCCTGCAGGGCTCCATCGGTCTCGATGTCGCGGTGTACTCCGTGATCCTGATCCTCATCGTGATCTTCCTGCCGAAGGGCATCTTCGGCACCGTGCGAGAGAGGTGGCGCAAGTGAGCGTCCTCAGCGTCGAAGGGCTCAGCAAGTCCTTCTCCGGACTGCACGCGGTCCGTGACGTCGACCTCGACGTCGCCGATCGGGAGTTCCTCGGCATCATCGGCCCCAACGGCGCCGGCAAGACCACGCTCTTCTCGCTGCTGTCCGGCGAGCAGCCGCCCACGTCGGGACGGGTGATCTTCGACGGCACGGACATCACGGGCTGGCCGGCCGACCGCACCGCGCGCGCCGGTCTGGTTCGCACGTTCCAGCTGATGCGTCCGTTCGAGTCGATGACCGTGCTCGAGAACGTCACCATCGCCGCGCTGTCGGTGCGCAAGTCGCGCAAGGACGCCCGTCGGCATGCGCTCGAGGTGCTCGATCGGGTGCAGCTGTCCGATCAGGTGGGCGGCGTCGTCTCGACGATGTCCACGGCCGGCCTCAAGCGACTCGAACTCGCCCGCGCCCTCGCGATGGAGCCGCGTGTCGTGCTGCTCGACGAGGTTCTCGCGGGACTCGTTCCCGCCGAACGTGCTCCGATGATCGACCTGCTCCGATCCCTGCACACCGCGGGGCAGACCGTGCTCTTCGTCGAGCACATCATGGCGGCCGTGATGGCGCTGTCCGAACGACTCGTCGTCATGCACGAGGGTGCCGTGCTCACCTCCGGTGACCCGCGCACCGTCGTCGAGGATCCGCGCGTCGTCGAGGCCTACCTGGGCGAGGAGACCGCATGATGCTCGAGATCGACGATCTGCACGCCGGTTACCGGCGGCTCGAGATCCTGCACGGGGTCACCATGCACCTCGAGAAGAACGAGATCGTCTCCCTCATCGGGGCCAACGGCGCCGGCAAGACGACGACGCTGCGGGCGCTCTCGGGACTCGTGGCGCCGCATCGTGGTCGGGTGATGCTCGACGGCGAGGACATCTGCGGTCGCCGGGCGGATCGCATCGTGCGATCGGGCCTGGTGCACGTCGCTCAGGACCGTGCGCTGTTCGGCAGCCTGCCCGTCTCCGAGAACCTCGAGATGGGCGCCTACACCCGCAAGCGCGGCGCGACGAAGGAGTCGCTCGACCGCGTGTACGAGCTCTTCCCGATCCTCGCCGAGCGGCGGAACCAGCGGGCGGACACCATGTCCGGCGGCCAGCAGCAGATGCTCGCCATCGGCCGGGCCATGATGTCTCAGCCCCGCGTGCTCACGCTCGACGAGCCGTCGGTGGGCCTTGCGCCCAAGCTCGCCGCCGAGGTGCTCGAGGCCATCGTGCGCATTCGTGACGACGGAGTCACCGTCCTCATCGTCGAACAGAATGCCGCGCAGGCCCTGGCGATCTCCGATCGCGCCTACGTCATCGAGAGCGGGTCGATCGTGCTCACGGGCACCGGAACGGAACTCGCCCACGACGATCGCGTCAAGTCCGCGTATCTCGGCATCTGACCACAGGAGACCCTCGTGCGTGTGCTCGCTTTCACTCCCGTCCATGTCGACGACGCCGAACTGGCCCGTCGGCAGGCACGGTACGACGCCCTGAGTCCCACCGGACTCGTCGTCGATCTGCATGACCTCGGCCCCGACGCCCCGCGTGCCCTCGACACCGAGGTCGACGTCCGGGCATCGGAGGATGCCGTCGCGGCCGCCTTCGCGGCGGCCGACCCCACCGGGTACGACGGCTTCCTGCCGGATTGTGTTCTCGATCCCTGCGCCGAGCAGGCCGGGGATTTCGCGCGTCCGCTGTACGGGCTGACGCGGCTGACGGCGTCGTTCTACGCCTCCCAGGGACACCGCGTCGGGGCGTTGGCGCGCAACGACGCCATCGCCGCGGAACTCGATCGCCGCCTGGCCGGCTACGGCATCACCGCGGAGCCGACGACGGTCATGAACCTGTCCTTCGACGACATCGCGGACTCGCACGCCTGGACCGCAGCCGTCGCTCGCTACGCGCCGTCCCTCACGTCCTCCGTCGCTATCAACGCGTGTTCGGCGGTGGACCTCGCCGAACGGCGCACCGACCCCGTCGTGGTCGATCCCACGGCCACCGCGCTGCGCTTGTTGGCACTGCGGGCCGACCTCGAGGTCGCGGCGTGAGCGAGCACGGCCCGGACCTGGTGGTCGCCGGTGCGGGCGGTGGCCTCGTCGGGGCGCTCCGCGCGGCGGAGCGGGGTCTCGACGTCGTGGTGGTCGAGGCGAGCGAACATGCCAAGCGCGGCAACAACACCGCGATGTCGACGGCGATGATCCCGGGTGCGGGGTCGCGCTGGCAGCGTGCGGCGGGGGTCGAGGACTCCCCGTCACGTTTCGTCGAGGACGTGGTCCGCAAGACCAAGGGGACCGCGGACGTCGGGCTGGCGACCGCCCTCGCCGACGTCAGTGCGCCCCTGGTGGAATGGATGGCCGATCACCTCGACATCCCGCTGTCGCTGGTCACCGATTTCGCCTACCCCGGTCACTCCGCGCTGCGCTGCCACACCGTCGAGGGCCGGCACGGCAGCGTGCTGCTCGATCACCTGACCCGAGCCGTCGCCGAGCACCCGAACATCGACGTCTACGCCCCCGCGCGGGTCACCGACGTCCGCACCGAGGACGGACGGGTGAGCGCCGTCGTGGTGACGTTGCCCGACGGCACCACGGACGAGATCCCGACGCCCGCAGTCCTGTTGGCCACCAACGGGTACGGGGCGGACCGGGCGGCCGTCGCCGAGCACGCTCCCGAGATCGCGTCGGCCGTCTATCACGGCAGCGAGTACTCGACGGGCGACGCGCTCGCCATCGGCACGCGCCTCGGCGCGGAGGCCCGGTTCCTCGACGCCTACCAGGGCCACGCGGCCCTGTCGAAGAAGGCGGCGACGCTGGTCGGCTGGGCGACGGTGATGCACGGCGGCGTCGTGCTCGACACCACGGGTCGCCGGTTCGGTGACGAGACCACCGGGTACTCGGAGTACGCAGCGCACCTCGCGGCCCGTCCGGGGTCGGAGGGCTGGCTGATCATCGATCGGGAGATCCACGATCGGTGCCTGGCGTTCACGGACTTCCGGCAGACCGTCGAGTCCGGTGCTGCGGTCTGGGCCGACGACGCCGCCGGCGTCGCTGCCGCCACCGGCCTGCCGGTCGACGCGGTCGTCGACGAGCTGGCCGCGGTCGGTCGCTACGCTCGCGGTGAGAGCTCGGATCCGTTCGGGCGCACATCGTTCGAGCACGAGATGGCCGGACCGTACGCGGCCGTCGCCATCGTGCCGGCGCTCTTCCACACCCAGGGTGGCTTGGTGGTCGACGGCCGGGCGCGCGTTCTGCGCACCGACGGCTCGCCGATCGACGGTCTCTTCGCCGCCGGTGGTGCCGCCATGGGCATCTCCGGTCACGGCGCCTCGGGTTACCTCGCGGGCAACGGCTTGTTGCCCGCCCTCGGATTGTCCTTCCTGGCCGCGGACGCTGCGGCCGATTCTCTCGATATGCAAAGGACCTCGTCATGACGACACTGCTCATCACCAACGCCCGCGTCGTTCGTCCCGGTGCGGACAACCCCGAGGAGGGGGAGTTCCTCGATCTGCTGATCGAGGACGGCAAGTTCACGCAGATCGCTGCCGGTATCGATCCGTCGGGGGCCGACACCGTCATCGATGCTGCGGGCAAGGTCGCCTTCCCCGGAGTGGTCGACGCACATCAGCACTGGGGCATCTACAACCCGCTGGGCGAGGACGCCGAGACCGAATCGCGGGCCTGTGTGCAGGGCGGCGTCACCACCTCGCTGTCCTACATGCGCACCGGGCAGTACTACATGAACACCGGTGGGTCCTACGCGGACGTCTTCCCCACGGTGCTCGAGGCCACCGAGGGCCGTCCGTACGTCGACTACGCGTACCACCTCGCACCGATGTCGAAGGAGCACATCGGCGAGATCCCCTCGCTCATCACCGATCACGGTGTCACGTCGTTCAAGATCTTCATGTTCTACGGCAGCCACGGTCTGCACGGCCGGTCCACCGACCAGAGCGAGTTCCTCATGACCCCCGAGGGCGAGCGGTACGACCTGGCGCACTTCGAATTCGTCATGCGCGGCATTCAGGCTGCCCGCGAACAGCTTCCGGAGATGGCCGATCACATCTCGCTCTCGCTGCACTGCGAGACCGCCGAGATCATGAGCGCCTACACCAAGATGGTGGAGGAGGAGGGCACGCTCACCGGCCTCGCCGCCTACAGCGCGTCGCGCCCGCCGCACTCCGAAGGTCTGGCCGTCACCATCGCGTCGTTCCTCGCCGACGAGACGCAGCTGCCGAACATCAACCTGCTGCACCTGTCCTCGCGCAAGGCGCTCACCGCCGCGATGCGGATGGCGAAGGCGTTCCCGCACGTGAACTTCCGGCGCGAGGTCACCATCGGGCACCTGCTCGCGGACATCGACACGGCCTACGGACTCGGCGGCAAGGTCAACCCGCCGCTGCGCCCGCGCGAGGACGTCGAGGCCCTGTGGGAGCACCTCATCGCCGGCGACGTGGACTGGGTCGTCAGCGACCACGCCTGCTGCAAGGACGAGAAGAAGTTCGCGGAGGATCGCGGCGACATCTTCGCGGCCAAGTCGGGCTTCGGCGGTGCCGAGTACCTGCTGCCCGGTCTGGTCAGCGAGGGTCGCAAGCGCGGCCTGAGCTGGCGTCGCATCGCCGAGCTCACCTCGCTCAATCCGGCGGAGCGCTACGGACTTCCGGGCAAGGGCTCGATCGCCGTGGGCATGGACGCCGACCTCGCTCTCGTCGATCCGGACCACACCTGGACCGTGCGTCCGGAGGATTCCGAGTCCACCCAGGAGTACACGCCGTTCGAGGGCTTCGAGCTCGGCGCCAAGGTGACCGACACGTTCGTCCGCGGACAGCGGGTCCTGGCCGACGGCGCCGTCTCCGGCGCCCCGGCCGGCCGCTACCTGCACCGGCCCTACAAGTGACGGGTCCGCTCGAGGGGATCCGCGTCCTCGACGTCTCGACCATCCTGGCCGGGCCGCTGGTCGCGCAGATCCTCGGGGACTTCGGTGCCGACGTCGTCAAGATCGAGCACCCCACCAAGCCGGACGGGATGCGCGGCCACGGCCTGGACAAGGACGGGCACCCGCTGTGGTGGACCATGGTCAGCCGCAACAAGCGTGGGCTGACCCTGAACCTCGGCAACCCGGACGGCGCCGAGGTGTTCAAGCGGCTCGTCGCCGACGTCGACGTGGTGGTCGAGAACTTCCGGCCGGGCACGTTCGAGCGGTGGGGGCTGGGGTACGACGTGCTGTCGGCCATCAACCCCGGCCTGATCCTGTTGCGGGTCACCGGTTTCGGCCAGACCGGGCCGTACTCGACGCGGCCGGCGTTCGGCACCCTGGTGGAGTCGATGAGCGGGTTCGCCCACCTCACCGGCGAAGCCGACGGTCCGCCCACCCTGCCCGCCTTCGGTCTGGCCGATTCCCTCGCGGGGATCGCCGGATCGTCCGCGGTGTCGATGGCGTTGCTGCACCGGCACAAGACCGGTCGCGGTCAGGAGATCGACCTGGACCTGCTCAGCCCCATCATGACCGCGGTCGGGCCGGGCGTGATCTACGCCGACCAGCTCGGCATCGATCAGGAGCGCACCGGCAACCGGTCCAGCAACAACGCGCCCCGCAATCTGTACCGCACCAAGGACGGTCACTGGCTGGCCATCTCCACCAGTGCGAACTCCATCGCCGAGCGCGTGCTGCGCCTCGTCGGACATCCCGAGGTGCTCGACGAGCCGTGGTTCGCCACCGGCCGCCAACGGGCCGCGCACGCCGACCTGCTCGACGACTACGTCGGCGGGTGGATCGGGGAGCGCACGCGGGACGAGGTGATCGCGGCGTTCGAGGACGCGGGCGCCGCGGTCGCCCCGGTCTACAAGCCGTCGGAACTGCTCGACGACCCCCAGGTCACCGCCATCGAGATGGTCACCACCGTCGAGGACGAAGACCTGGGACCCGTGCGCATGCAGAACGTCATGTGGCGCATGGGGGAGAGCCCCGGCAGCATCCGGCACACCGGACGCGGGCACGGGGCGGACACGGACGGGATTCTCGCCGAGTCCGGTTACTCCGCCGAGGACATCGCTCGGCTCCGGGAGGTCGGGGCGGTCTGACCCCCGTCCCCGGTTGCGGTGACCCCCGCCCCCGGCCGTTGCCGTCGGACCGCCGTGGACCATCCACCCGGCACACTGGACTCATGACTTCGGCCCAGAGCATCGCTGACACCCTCGGACGCCGCCTCGCCTGGTGGGGAGGGGGCAGTGTGGTCGGCGGACTCGCCCTCGCCGTGTCGAGCTCGGAACGCCTGCGCGCGTTCGGTCTGCAGAGTGCCGGGTGGGGCGCGATCGACCTGGCCATCGCCGGCATCGGGGCCGCCCGCTCCAAGCCGGTGACCAGCCCGTCGCTGCGCCGCACTCTCTGGATCAACACGGCTCTCGACGTCGGCTACGTCGCGGGCGGTGCCCACATGATGTATCACCGACCGTCCTTCGGCGGACGGCTCACCCGCGATCGGTCGTGGGGCCATGGTGCGGCCGTCGTCGTGCAGGGTGCGGCCCTGCTGGTGCTCGATTCGGTGCACGCTCGCCAGCTCGAATCACACTGATGTAGTTCACTATTCGCCCGGAGCTGCGGTTGCGCGCTGTTGCCTCCTCAGTAACACTCGTCACAACAATCACTTGAGTAACACCACGACGGGTGGGTTCTGGGTATGCGCGCAATCGGTCGATCTGCCGTTCACGGGGCGATCCTGGCTCTTGCCATCAGTGGTCTGAGCGTGGCGACGACGTCCGTCGCGTCGGCCGAGCCGTGCGGTGGCCGCATGGGACCGGGATCGTCGATGTTCGGCAGCTCGGGCGGCGGGGGCACCAACCCCCGTGGTCCGCAGGGCCCGTTGGCGCCCATCCGGTCGTCGAACACCCAGTCCGTCGGATGGGTGACGGGGCCCGCCGGCCCGAACAGCACGTACGACCGTTTCGGTATCTCGGGAACCGATCTGGGCATTGCCTGGGACAACGGCGCCGGCCAGGTGCTCTACGCCTTCGGTGACACTTTCGGGAACTGCTCCGTGGGCGGCGGGCAATGGCGCAACAACGTGCTGTTGCGATCCGGGGACACCGCCTTGGCGGACGGCATCTCCATTCCCGACGCCGTGCCGGGGGACAGCGGCTCGGGCTCCGTCGTGACGCCCGACGCGCCGCGTTTCGCGCGCCAGATCGTCCCGACGCTCGGCCTGCCCGAGATCGAGGCGACCACCATCCCGACCGCGGCCATCGCCATCGACGGGGTGCAGTACCTGAATTACATGTCGGTGCAGTCGTGGGGCGCGCCCGGCCGGTGGGTCACCAATTTCTCGGCCATCGCCACCTCTCGTGACAACGGTCAGACGTGGACCACCGACCCGTTGACCATCAGGGTGAACAAGGGGGTCACCATCCCCGGCGTCGCGCAGGTCAACGAAGCCAACGGCAGATTCCAGATGAATGCGTACGCGAGGGGGAACGACGGCTGGCTGTACCAGTTCGGCACGCCGAACGGTCGTTTCGGCGCGGCCTTCCTGGCGCGTGTGCGGCCGGCGGACATCCTGGACCTCACCAAGTACGAGTACTCGACGGGGAAGCCGGAGGCGCCCTGGTCGCCACGGGTCGAGGACTCGATCAAGGTGGTCCAGGAACCCGTGTCGGAGATGAGCGTCGCGTGGAACGAGTATCTGCAGAAGTACGTGATGCTTTACGGCGACGAGACGCAGGGCTCGATCGTGGCCCGTACCGCCACGGAGCCGCAGGGCCCGTGGAGCGCACCGCGCACGCTGCTCGGCCGGGGCGAGACGATCGGCGGGGTGTACGCGCCGTACATCCACCCGAGCTCGTCGGGCCGCGACCTGTACTTCACGGCGTCCCGCTGGTCGGACTACAACGTCATGCTGCTGCGCACGAACCTCGACGCCCTGCGCTGATCACCGAGGTTCGGTCGGGCGCAGCGACGCAGCGACGGCGTCGTCCGTCGTCATGTACTGCTCACCCATGCGGCGAAAGGTGTCGGCCAGCTTCGTGGCGATGTCGATGTGGCCCTGCAACATCGCCGTGAGCGAGCCTGATCCGCCCGACGTGAGCTCCGTGTACTTCGCGTTCAGCGCGATGCCGGAGGGGAGGGTGCCGAAGCCCGAGACTCTGCCGTTGCGTTGCACATCGGAGGCGATGGTTTGCAGATCCTCTGCGAACCGGCCCAGCGCTGATGCACAGTGCTTGGCAGCTTCCCACGTCACGATCAGTTGCTCGTCAGCCATGGATACTCACTTCGGTAGGTAGGGCAGAAATGCCACGACGGCTTCTTTTGCGACGTCGCACAATGGCCGGCGGGCGGCCTCTCCCAACGCCGTTCTGACATTCAGTTCCACGGCCCCCCTCCGTACATCGATCGCGCCGGAACAACTGGATTCGGGTGAGTTCCGGTCGACGAAGGAAAAAACTGTCCGGCCGTCGATTGTGTACTGGATGCGTTGCGACATCCTGGCGTCATTGCCGAGATCCTTCGCGGACACGGTTGCCGAAAAGGCTGTGAGGAAGTACCAGTCGTTGCGCCATGTACAGGTCTTCCATTCAGATCCCTGCGGGAGGAAGTCGTCCGCTGACACGGGGGCCGGTCTGAGGGTCAGATCCGCGATCGGCTGCGGGGAAATGCTGCACGGATCCCATAACTCCGCGACCGGCGTCCCTTCGACACCCCCACCGCACCCACCGAGGAGCAGTGCGACGGCGCCGACGACGCCGGTAATTCGTAAACGTGTAGTCGGCACTACCGACCGCCCGTATCCGACGGCCGCAGCGACGCCGCCACGGCATCGTCCGTCTCGACGTACTGATCACCCATGCGGCGGAAGGTGTCGGCGAGTTTCATGGCAACCTCGGCGTGCCGATCTAGTGTGAATGTCAGGCTTCCGGGTCCGCCTCGGGTCGACTCTGCATATTTCGCTGCCAGTGCGACGCCCGATGGCAACGTGCCGAAGCCTCTGTAATGGCCCACGTCGCCGACTGTGTTGACGATGTCCCGCATCGATGATGCGAACGTCTCGCAAGCGCGGGCACAGTCCTCCGCAGCCTGAGCATCGACTACGACTCGTTCATCGGACATGGTTGTCACCTCGGCAAGTAGGGAAGAAGCGCCCGAGCAGTGCTCTCGGCTCGAGTGCACAGTTCAAGCCAATCCGCCTCGCCGTCGGTGTCCGCGATCTTCAGCTCGACCGCACCGGTCGACGTGGGCAGGGCGACGAAGCATTCGGCGAGAACAGGATCCGCAGGCCCCTTGTAGATGACCGCGTCGCGGTCGCCGATATTCGTGTCACGAGGCTCTCGTGCAGACGGACTGGTTCGCACATCGGCGTAGCTCGTATCGGTCGAGTAGATCGTCCATCGGACGGAGTTCGAACCGCGGAAGGAGCATGTCCGCCACCTCGCGGACGGTTCCAGAACTTCATCGGTCGAATCCACCACCCCCGGCTCCACCCCAACCCCCTCCAACGCCTCGGCCGGCAGGCTGCACGGATCCCACAGCTCCGCCACCGGCTCACCCGCGACACCCCCACCGCAGCCCGCGACCAGCGCGCATGCCAACCCCACCCCGACGGTTCTCACGACCCGTTGGACGCCCCCGGGCCGCGGGCGGTTCCCCCCACACCCCATGTGATGTGTGTAACAGACGGTGACAGGGGGTACCACCCGAGCGAACCGACATCTCATGGGGGGACACCATGGCTTTCGATCTGACGCTCACACAGGCCCAGCACGATCTGGTGGCGCGCACGCACGACTTCGCGGAGAACGTGGTCCGGCCCGTCGCGCAGCACTACGACCAGCAGCAGGAGTTCCCGTGGCCGGTGCTGCAGGAAGCGGCGCGGGCCGGGTTCTATTCGCCGCTGTTCTACCGCGACCTGATCGGTGATCCGACGGGACTGTCGTTGCCGGTGTTCATGGAAGAACTGTTCTGGGGCTGCGCCGGTATCGGTCTCGCGGTGGTCATGCCGGCTCTGGCGCTGTCGGCGATCGGTCAGGCGGCCACCCCGGAGCAGATGCTCGAGTGGGCGCCGCAGTGCTTCGGCACTCCCGACGACATCAAGCTCGCGGCCCTCGCCATCTCCGAACCGGAGGGCGGAAGCGACGTGCGAAATCTTCGCACGACGGCCCGCCAGGACGGCGACGACTGGGTCATCGACGGCCACAAGATGTGGATCGGCAACGGCGGCATCGCCGACGTCCACGTCGTCAACGCCAACGTCGACCCGGAACTCGGCCACAAGGGTCAGGCGCTGTTCATCGTCCCCGGCGGCACCAAGGGCCTCGAACTCGTCCGCAAGCTGGACAAGCTCGGATGCCGGGCGTCGCACACGGCGGAGCTGAAGTTCGACGGCGTTCGCATCCCCAAGGCCAACCTGCTGGGCGGCGCGGACAAACTCGAGCACAAGCTGGCCAAGGCCAGGGAGGCGGAGAAGACGGGCATTCGCGGCCGGTCGGCCACGCTGGGCGCCCTCGAGCAGACTCGCCCGATGGTGGCGGCTCAGGCCCTGGGTATCGCCCGCGCCTCCCTCGAGTACGCCACGCAGTACGCCAACGAGCGCGAGGCGTTCGGCTCACCCATCATCGACAACCAGGGCATCGCGTTCCCCCTCGCCGATCTGGCGATGCGGATCGACGCCGCCCGATTGTTGACGTGGCGGGCAAGCTGGATGGCGGCCAACAAGATCCACTTCGAGCGCGGCGAGGGCTCGATGTCCAAGTTGGCCGCGACGGAGGTCGCCGTGGCGGCAACCGAACGCGCGATCCAGACCATGGGTGGGTGGGGGTACATCACCGACCACCCCGTGGAGAAGTGGTACCGGGATGCCAAGCTCTACACCATCTTCGAGGGCACCAGCGAGATCCAGCGCGTCGTCATCAGCAACGCCATCGCACAGAAGGACGGCGACGTCCCGCTGCACGCGGAGATGGAGCCCGACGGCGGTCCGCTGAACAAGGCCTTCGGCCGCGGCACCGAGACGCGAACCAAGATGATGAACAAGGCGATGGAAGCGAAGGACAAGGTCCCCGAGCCGGTCCTGCGCGGAGCCATGAAGCTGCTGCAGCCGCCCAGCCGGAAGTAGTTCTATCGCAGGCGATCCTGCACTGCACGGACGACGTCCGCCCACACCGCGGAGCCGGGGTCGACCACCGCGAAGTGCCCACCGGGTCCTTCGACGTGGTCGACGTCGTCCCCGGCCGTCCGGGCGGCGTCGACGTACTCCCGTCCGATGTCGTTGAGATTCGGATCGTCCTCCGTCGCGCACGCGACGACGGTGGGCACTCCGAGCGGCAGACGCGCGCGTGGCGACGCCGCACTGTCGGCTTCGTCGATGACGTCGGCAGCGCCGTTGCCGAGCAGCCGGGTGCGGGCGACGGCGAGATCGAGGACGCCGGCCAGGCTCACCACCACGGCGGGACGATGGTCGGCGGCCCACCGCAGGGCCAGCTGGCCACCGGCCGAATGGCCCAGGGCCACCACCGTTCCGGCGTCGACCACGCTCAGGGCGGCCTCGACGTCGGCGGTCGTCGTCGACCAGCCGTGCGCGGCGGGTCGGCGGTACTCGATGTTCCAGGTGTCGAACCCCTGTGACAGCAGGTCGATCGCGATCGCGTCGAGCGAGTCCAGCTCGAACGCTTCCCGCCAGTACCCGCCGTGGACCAGCGCCGCGGCCGGAGCATCCGCCCGGCCGCACCGGCGGACCTCCACCCGCTGCTCCCAATGCTCGCCGTAGCGCACCACCTCGGCCGGGTGTAGCCGGTGGTGGTACACCCGGTCGACGGCATAGCGCAGCCCGTCGAGTCCGCGACCGCGGATGTGCGCGAACAGGTTCGACGATCGATCGGGCTCGGCGAGCCCGAGGTCCACCCGTACGACGCACCGCCCGTCGCCTCCGAGATCGACCGCGCCGCCCGGTGCCGGGAGTACCACCGCGTCACCGGCTGCCGTCGAGACGTCGTCGGTCACCACGACGTCCCCGGCCACGCCGCGCGCGTCGAGAGCGCGCTGCGCCAGGTCCGTCGCCGTGCGCACGTCGAGGACGGAGTCGGGATGCAGGAGGACGTCGATCCGGGTGTCGGCCATGGACCTCACGCTACGTCCTACGCTCGGGGCGACCGTCGGACATCGCCGACAGCCACAGCATCGAGGGAGCCCCGCGTGGACCACCTGACCCGAGCGGCCGAGGCCGACGCGACCGATCCCCTGCGCCACTACCGAGACCGCTTCCACTCCGCCCCCACGGATGCCGTCGTCTCGTATCTCGACGGGAATTCGCTGGGCCGACCCACGGCCGCGAGCATCGAGAAGGTCACCCGCTTCATGACCGACGCGTGGGGCGGGCGGCTCATCCGCGGCTGGGACGAACAGTGGTGGGATCTGCCGATCACGCAGGGCGACACCCTCGGTCGTGTCGTTCTCGGCGCGGCCGAGGGGCAGACCGTGATCGCCGATTCCACCACCGTCCTGCTCTACAAGCTCATCCGGGGAGCACTCTCACTCCGGCCGGAGCGCACCGAGATCGTCGTCGATCGCGACAATTTCCCCACGGACCGGTACGTCGTCGAGTCCATCGCTCAGGACCGCGGTCTCACCGTGCGGTGGATCGACTCCGACCCGCGCGGGGGCGTCGAGGCCGACCAGCTCGCCGCCGCCGTGACCGACCGGACCGCCGTGGTGGTGCTCAGCCACGTCGCCTATCGCTCCGGTTTTCTGCTCGACGCCGCTGCGGCGGCCGAGACGGCTCACGGCCGGGGTGCGCTCCTGCTGCTCGACCTCTCGCATTCGGTGGGGTCGGTTCCGCTCCACCTCGACGACTGGGGCGTCGACCTCGCCACCGGCTGCACCTACAAGTACCTGAACGGCGGGCCGGGGTCCCCGGCCTTCGCCTACGTGCGCCACGAGCATCACGACGGGCTCGATCATCCGATCCACGGGTGGGCCGGTCGCGCGGACTCGTTCGCGATGGAGCAGGGCTGGGTCCCGGCGGACGGAATCCGTCGACTGCTCAGCGGCACACCGCCGATCCTGGCCATGATCGCCATGCAGGACACGCTGCAGATGATCGACGAGGTGGGTATCGACGCACTTCGCGCCAAGTCCGTCGCCCTCACCGCCCTGGCGCTCGATCACGCCCACGCCGAGTTGACGCCGCTCGGCGTCGAGATCGCCTCCCCCGAGGACCCGGCCAGGCGCGGAGGCCACGTCACTCTCGATCACCCCGGCTTCCGCGACATCACGCCGCGACTGTGGTCCCGCGGTGTCGTGCCCGATTTCCGAGCGCCACACGGCCTCCGACTCGGACCGAGCCCGCTCAGTACCTCGTTCCAGGAATTGGTGACGGGAATGGATGCGATACGGGACGAGGTGCGCCGTCATCGGCTCGCAGGAGAAAACTGAACCGACCACTCCGAAATGGACGCTGTCGGGATAGTCTGACGCTCCGAGTGACCGGGGGGGTGGGGTGGCAGCACGTATCGGCATGGTCGACGACCATCAGTTCACCATCGATGGCCTGCGAGTTCGTCTGGCGGACTGCGCCGACCTCGAGTTGGTGGCCCACGCGTCCACCGTCGCGGACCTCGTCGCCGACCTCCCGGCGTTGGATCTGGTGGTCCTCGATCTGCGCCTGCGAGAAGGGTCCTCGCCCACGGGAAACGTCGAGGCCATTCGGCAACGTGGCGTACCGGTCCTCGTGCTCACCTCCGGCGAGGATCCGTACCTCGTGCGGGAAGCCGCGCGAGCAGGCGTCCTCGGCGTGATCCGCAAGTCGCGCAGTCCGGAGGACATCGTCGACGCCATTCGCACGGCGGTGCGTGGCGAGGTCGTGCCGACGACGGATTGGGCTGCGGCCATCGACGGCGATCCCGAGATCGACCTCGTCGACCTGAGCCCGCAACACCGCAAGGTGCTCGAGCTCTACGCCGCGGGTGAGACCGCCACGCGCGTCGCGTCGGACCTGAAGATCTCGCGGGAGACCGTCAACGACTACCTCCGGCGCATCCGCACCAAGTACGCCGACGCCGGCCGACCCGCCCCGACCAAATCCGAGCTCTACAAGCGCGCCCTGGAGGACGGGTGGCTACCCTTCCCGCGTCGACGCAAGAAATGACGCCCGGCGCGGACACCAGTGCCGCCGATCGGATCATGCGGATGTTCGGCCGCTTCATCGGCGCCGGCTACGTCTTCTACGTCCTCGTGTCGATCCCGGCCATCGTGCAGACGGCGTCCATCACCCGGCCGTGGTGGACGCCCGTCGCTCTGGTCCTGTTCTTCGGCCCGGGACTCGCCTTGGCGGTGGTGGCGTTCGTCGGGTCGATTCGGGCGATCACGATGCTGGCGGTCGCGTGCATGGTGGGCTACCTCGTCGGTCTGGCGACCTGGCCACTCGGGTGGACGGGCGCGTCGTTCGTGGAGTCCGAGCCGGTGTGGTTCTCCTTCTTTCCCGCCCTCGCCGCCCTGGGTGCGGCGATCACGACGACGCCCGCGCGCGTCTTCCTCTACCTCGCGGTGGTCACCGTGGGAGCGCAGACGGTCAACTACACGGTGCGTGAGCCCGTCGACCGCAGCCCGCTGGTGCCGGATGTGGTGTACGGCTTCGGTTTCGGCATCATCTTCGTCGGCGCGGCCGTCATGGCGGCCCGCACCGGGCGCTTGCTGGACCGCACGCGGGCGTCGTCGTACGCCCAGGCCGCGCGATCGGCCACGCTGGAGGCGCGGTCGGTCGAACGCAGGCGATTCGACGGACTGATTCACGACGGCGTGATGTCGACGCTGCTCGCGGCGTCACGTCCCGACGCCGGAGACGCGGTCGCGCGCCAGGCGAGAACGACTCTCGCGGAACTCGACGCGTTGCGTGACGACGCCGGATCGGCCGACGACTTCTCGGGTGACGACGTCCTCGCCCACCTGCGTGCCGCGGCGACGGCGGTCGACGGGTCGATTCCGATGACGGTGCACGCATCCGACGCGGCGGTGACTCGGTATCCGGCCGAGGCGATCAGGACCGTCGGTGCCGCGCTCGCGGAGGCGGTGCGCAACAGCGTGCGGCATGCCGGAGAAGCGCGGCGTGAGGTGGAGGTGACCGTGGCGGCGGACGAGGTGCACGTCGTGGTGCGGGACGACGGCATCGGGTTCGACACCGACTCCGTTCCGGCCCATCGACTGGGTGTGCGGGTCAGCATCGTCGACCGGATGGCCCGGTTGTCCGGCGGTTCCGCCGAGCTGCGATCGGCGCCGGGAGCGGGTACGAGGGTGGATCTGTGGTGGCGTCGGTGATCTGGTCGCTCGCTCCCGATCGGCTCGACGGTCGCGACGCTGACGTGACCACGCTGCTCGGTATGCGCACCCGCGCCGCGGCGATCGTGGTGGCCCTCCACCTGATCGGAGTCGCCGTCGCGGCACTCGGCGCACTCGGCGGCGTCGAGCCGATCGGTGCACCGGTGCTGGCCCTCGCGGTGCACGCGGCCTGCGTCGTCGCCCTGGTGTGCGTGCACGGCGACCCCCTCCCGCTCCCCGCGACCCTCGCCATCGGTCTCGCGGGGCCGGCGTCGTGTGCGCTCGTCCTGTGGTCGCTTCCCGTTCCCCTCGACAACCCCCTGCAGACCTGGCCCATCGGGGTCTGCGCCGGCGTGGTGACATTCCTGTGCGTTCGCGGTCGGCCGTGGTGGGGGTGGGCCGAGTACGCCGCGGTCGTCGTGGTCACCCTCGCGTGGGCCACCGACACCGGCCAGGGGTGGACGATCGCCGGTCCGCTCGTGTTGCCCAGTGTCGCACTGGTTCTCATGGGGTCCTTCTTCGCCCATGCGATCCGGACACCCGTCGCGGACATCTTCGAACTCCGCGCGCAGACCACCGTCCGGGCCGCGGAGGAAGCGGCCGCCGCCGCGTCGCTGCACGAACGGGACGTCCAGCTGACCCGGCTCGACGAGTTGGCGCGCCCGCTGCTCACCCGTATCGCCTCGGGGGAGCCGCTGGCCGACGACGAGCGGCTCGCCTGCCGACTCCTGGAGAGCCAGCTCCGCGACTCCTTCCGGGCGCGGGGGCTGGTCGACGTCAGCAGCGCCGTGCGCGCCGCACGCAGCCGCGGGGTGGACGTCCTGCTGCTCGACGACCGCGGACACGAGAACACCGAGACTGTCGACGACGCGATCGTGGACGCGGTGGTCGCCGCCCTCGAGAACCCGGCGGTGGAGGCGGTGACCGTCCGACTCCTGCCACCCGACCGCGATTCCGCGGCGTCGATCCTGGTCGACGGAGTCGACGGCCCGCGACGAGTGGACCTGCCCCACGCGGTTCGCGGCGACGAGACGCCGCGGCCCCCGACCTGAGCTACGGTGACCGCGATGGCGTTCCCGAACCCCTCACGGATGTCTCCGGCCGTGCGGCGCACCTTCGACATCGCTGTCGCCGTGGCCGTCTTCGCCTACAACCTGCCGATCCAGGGCACGGCCTCCCCTGCGGCCCTGCTCGTTCCGATCGGGTTGTGTCTGGCGTACCTGCTCAGTCGCCACCGGCCGGGTCTCGCTTTCGTCCTCGTCGTGGCGGTGGCGTTCGTGCAGCCCCTCGTCGGGCTCGGCCTGCTTGTGGCCGACGTGGTGGTGGTTCTCACGCTCGTCCGGGTGGCGGCCGCGCGTCCGTGGACCGTCTCGATCCCCGCGGCGACGGTGGCTGCGGCATGGACTCTCGCGGTCACGGTCCCCACGCGTCACACGGATGGTCTGACTCCGGGGGACATCGGACTGTTCGTGGCCATCGTGCTGGTCGCGTGGCTGGTCGGCGCCCTGACGCGGACCCGTCGGCTCTACGTCGAGAGCCTCGAGGAGCGGGCGCTGCAGGCCGAGCGTGAGCGCGAAACCGGTACGCGCATCGCCGTTCTGGACGAGCGGGCGCGGATCACCCGCGAGTTGCACGACGTCGTCTCCCACGGTCTGAGCGCCATCGTTCTGCTGTCCGAGGGGGCGGCGTCGATGGCCGACACCGACCCGGACCGCGCGCGCAGGGCGATGCTGTCGGTGCGGGACACCGGCCGCCACGCGATGACGGAGATGCGGTCGATGCTGTCGGTTCTCCGGTCGGAGGACGAAGCGTCGGATCCGCAGCCGACCCTCGCCGGCCTCGAGGACCTGCTGAACCTGTCGCGGACGGTCGGGGTTCCCGTCACGTTGCGCGTGGAGGGGACGCCGCGCAGTCTCACGGCGGGAACGGAACTCGTGATCTACCGTGTGGTCCAGGAAGCACTGACCAACGTCCGGAAGCACGCCGGGCCCGTCGAGACTGTCGAGGTGGGCATGCGGTGGACCGGCGACGGAGTCGCCGTGTCCGTGACCGACGACGGGCGGGGCCGTGACACCGCCACCGGTGGACTGGGGGTGATCGGAATGCGCGAGCGCGTCGAGGCGGTGGGCGGCAGCCTGACCGCCGAACCGGCCGATCACGGATTCGTCGTCCACGCGTGGATCCCGGTGCCCGCATGAGCATTCGGGTGGTGCTGGTCGACGATCAGGACCTGGTGCGCACGGGCCTGCGCATGGTGCTCGAGGCCCGCGGCGTCGAGGTGGTCGGCGAGGCCGCGGACGGGCGCACGGCCCTCGACGTGGTGCGGGAGACGAGTCCCGACGTCGTCGTGATGGACGTGCGGATGCCGGTGATGGACGGGGTGGCGGCCACCCGTGAACTGTGTCGGCACCCGGGCGCACCGAAGGTGTTGATCCTGACCACCTTCGACCTCGACGAGTACGCGTTCGACGCCCTGCGGGGCGGAGCCAGCGGTTTCCTCCTCAAGGACGGCCCGGTCGACGAGTTGGTCGCCGCCCTGGGTCACGTGCGGGACGGTGACGCGGTGGTCGCTCCGTCGACCACGCGGCGGTTGGTGGACCACTTCACCCGCGGCGTACCCCCGCCCGCGACCGGCAAAAAGCTGGTCGACCTCACCCCCCGCGAGCTCGAGGTTCTCCGGGCGATCGCATCGGGCTTGTCCAACGCCGAGATCGGCGCGGCGCTGGAGGTCTCGGAGGTGACGGTCAAGGCGCACGTCGGCCGCATCCTGGCGAAACTCGGTCTCCGCGACCGCACGCAGGCGGTCATCGCGGCGTACGAGAACGGTCTGATGGATCGGTCCTGAGGCCCGACCTCCTACTCAGGTATACCCCCGAAGTTCCGTCCTCGGGCTGACGATGTCGGCGCCGCCACCGAGCAGAGTGGCGGCATGGACATCGTCAGCACACAGGCACTCGGCAAACGGTACGGCTCCACGACCGTGGTCGACGACCTGCACCTGCGGATTCCCGAGGGCTGCGTCTACGGCTTCCTCGGACCCAACGGGTCGGGCAAGTCGACGACCATGAAGATGCTGCTGTCCCTGATCGCCCCGACCAGTGGCCGCATCGAGCTGTTCGGTCGCCCCATGACGCGGGAGACCCGTCGCGACCTGCTCGCGGGCGTGGGGTCGCTCATCGAGGCGCCGCCCGGCTACGGCCATCTCACCGGGGCGGAGAACCTCCGGATCGTGCAGCGCAGTCTGGGTCTGCGGAACGATCAGGTCGAGCGCGCCGTGCGCACCGTTCGCCTGCAGGACCAGATGGACAAGAAGGTGCGGCACTACTCCCTGGGGATGAAGCAGCGCCTCGGTATCGCCATGGCGCTGGCCCGCGAACCCCGACTGCTGATCCTCGACGAGCCCACCAACGGTCTCGATCCCGCCGGCATCGAGGAGATCCGCGGACTGCTCCGCCACCTGGCGTCGAACGGCGTCACCGTGATGGTCTCGAGTCACCTGCTGGGCGAGATCGACAGGACTGCCGACGTCCTCGGCATCCTCAGCGGCGGCCGGATGATCTTCCAGGGCTCGCGGACCGACCTCACCAGCGCCGTCACCCCCGACGTCCTCATCGACACGGTCGATCCCTCCCGCGTCGGACCCGTTCTGCGGAAGGATCTTCCGGCTCGGGTGGACGGTCACACCGTGCGGGTGTCGGGCATCGACGATCGCACGACGGCGCGGGTGGTGGAGGACCTGGTCGGCGCCGGCGCGGGCGTGTTCGGCGTCCGGCGCGACGAGCAGTCCCTCGAGGACGTCTTCATGTCCCTGACGAGTGGAGGTCGACCGTGACCACCGAGACACGCAGCGTGCACTCCGTCCGCCTCGAACCCGGCGCGGCGACGTTGCTGCGCAACGAGATCGCGAAGTGCCGGCATCTCCGGATCGGCCTCGTGACCGCGCTGCTCGCCGTCGGCATCGTGGGGCTCACCCTCGTCGGCACGCTCGCGGGAGCGTCCACCGACGGCGACCTCCCGGCTGCCCTGCCCTTGGCGGGACTGTCGTTGGCCGTTCCCGTCGCGTCCCCGGTGATCCTGGCGATCCTCGCCAGCCGTGCCGTCGACATCGAGCACCAGGGCGGAGGATGGCTGCTGGGCCGCACCACGGGAGTCGCACCGGGCCGGCTCTGCCGCGCCAAGCTGGGGGTGCTCGCCGCGGCGGTCGCCGTCGGCACCGGCGGCGCGTCCGTCGTCGTGGCGCTCCTGACCCGGGCCCCGGGGGCCACGGGCCCCGTCCCGGTGTCGCTGTGGCTCGGCTACACCGTGGCCGCGATCGTGGTCTCCCTGGTGGTCCTGGCCGTGCAGGTGCTGATCTCGGCCCGCATCGACAATCAGCTGATCCCGCTGGGGGTGGGCATCGTCGGCACGGTGGTCGCGATCTGCTCGTCCGGATTGCCCGGGTGGGCAGCACATCTGACGCCGTGGGGTTACTGGTCGCTGATCGCCGCCGCCGACTACGCGGGCGAATCGGTGGTGACCCTGCAGCCGTCCTACGTCAGCGTCGTCGCGCTGGCGCTGCTGGCCACCGCCGGCGTCGTCGTGGCGACCCGGCGACTCGATCGACAGGAGGTCTGAACATGCTGTCCGCAGAAGTGCTCAAGCTGAAGCGTTCTCAGGTGTGGGCCGTCGTGGTGGTCCTTCCTCTCGTCATGTCCGCGCTGGGGGTCGTCAATACTGCGGCGTTCGGCACCGGACTGGCCGAAGGATGGGACACGCTGTGGCTGCGTACCGCCGTGTTCTTCGGTCTGTTCCCGCTGGCCCTGGGGGTCGCCGTCCTGGCGTCGCTCGTCTGGCGGCCGGAGCATCGTGGCGGCAACTGGACCGCGTTGATGTCCGGTCCGGTGTCCTCGGCGCGCATCGTGGTGGCCAAGACGGCCGTGGTTGCCGGGCTCGGAATCGCCATGCTGGCCGTGCAACTCGCCGCCGTGTGGGTGCTCGGCGCGGCGTTCTTCGGTCTGGACGGCGCCCTTCCTCCGCGGTACCTCGTGGTGGCGGCGGTGACGGCCGCGGCGGTGATCCCCCTGGCCGCGCTGCAGTCACTGCTCTCGATGATCATGCGCTCGTTCGCGGCGCCCATCGGGGTCGCGCTGGTCGGCGCGGGCCTCGCCGTGGTGCTGATGACGGCGAAGGTGCACGCGGCCATCGCCGTCCTGCCCTACGCGCTCGCGACGCGGGCCGGCCAGCTCGCCTCGGGCGCGTTCGGCGATTCCGGCGCGCTCACCGCCGGTTCCGTCGCCGCGGTCCTCGCGGCGACGGTGGTGCTCGGCACTGCCGTCGTAGCGACAGCGGTGCGAGTTCTCGATCGGCGAGACGTGGTCACACCGTGACCGCTACCGTCGGGGCCATGACGTCCGCCCTCGCCCGCCTGGCCTACTCGACGCTCGAGCCGTATCACGTGGCGGCGTACTTCAATCCGGATCTGCCGAACGCGTACACGGATACCGGACTCGACGGGCACGCGTTCTACGTGGGGGCTCGTGGTGCGCCGCTGGGCCCGTGCGCGCCGGCGGTGGTGTCGTCGACGTTCTACAACTTCTCGCCCGCTCTGATCGCCGCCGCGTGGCCGGCGGCGGTCGAGGCCGGGTTGGAACGGGTGTCGGATCGCCGCTGGGCGGCGCTGGACACGGTGCTGGCGGACGCGTTGGGGGAGCGGGCCGGGGATCCGCACCTCGTGGATCTCGCCCGCCGGTTGCACGAGATCGGGGACAGGGCCGACTTCGCCGGTCGACCGCTCTCGGCGGCCTGGCACGACGCGAGCCATCCCGACGCGCCGCACCTCGCGTTGTGGCACGCCATCGCGGTCCTGCGGGAGTGGCGCGGCGACGGTCACCTGGCCGCACTGGTCGACGCCGAGCTGGATCCGACCGAGGCCGTGGTGTTCCACGAGGCGCAGCATCCCGATCCGGCAGGGCGCCGCACGCTCGGGCGCCGCATCACGCAGATCACGCGCGGGTGGTCCGACGAGCAGTGGGGCGCCGCGATCGAGCGACTGCGCTCGCGCGGGCTGCTGCAGCCCGATGCGGAGGCGTTGTCCGAGGGCGGCGTCGAGCTCGATCGCCGCATCGAGGAGCGCACCGACCGTCTGGCCGCGTCGATCTGGAGCGACGTCCCGGACGCGGAGGACCTCCTGACCTCCGCGCGTCCCTACGTCAAGGCCGTCATCGCAGCGGGGTTCCTGCCGGGGACGAAGAAGAAGGCCTGACCGCGGCGGATCGCGTCAGGCCGAACGGGCGAGAAGGGCTGCGGCGCTGAGGTCGTCGATCACCAGGTCCGTGATCAGCCCGCCGGTGAGCGCGGCGTGCAGGGCGCGGAGTTTGTCCTCGCCGGCCACGACGCACAGCCGTCGCGGCACGCTCTTCAGGGCGTCCAGCGTCGGCCCGCTCGCCCGGTCGTTGAGCGCGATGCGGTCGTAGCTTCCGTCCGACCGGAAGAACACGGTGGCGATATCGCCCACCACGCCGTCCCGGTCCAGTTCGGCCAGGTCCGACTTCTCGAGGTACCCGGCGCTGTAGACGTGGCTCGGCACTGCACCTCCGTGCACGCCGATGCCGAACAGCGCCAGGTCCATCCGATCCCGCAGATCCAGGACGCGGCGGATCGATCGCTCCCGCCACAACAACCGGCGCGTCTCCGGGTAGTCGAACAGCGCGGGCACCGGAAATCCCTGGGCCACAGCGCCGTACGCGTCCCCGATGGTTCGGACGATGTCCGTGGCGTAGGAGACGCCGGTGGTGCGGGTGTTCGCAGCCCCGTTCAGTTGGACCACGTGCGTGTTGTGGGTGCGCTTCGGGGCGACGTGCCGGCTCACGGCGCTGACCGTCGTGCCCCACGCGATGCCGACCACCATGTCCGAGGTGACGAACGTCGTCAGCAGGCGGCCGGCGAACATCGCCACGCGATCGAGTCGATCGACGTCGCTGACCGACTCCGGCACGGGAACCACGTGGGCCCGCACCGCGTACCGGTCGGCGAACGCGCGCTCGAGGCTCGGTCCCTGGCCCAGAGCGGTGCTGATCTTGATCTCCACGAGGCCGGAGTCGCGGGCGAAGGTGATCAGGCGCGAGACCGTCGACCGCGAGACGCCCAGTTCGCGGCCGATGGCCGCCATCGTGAGGTCCTGGAAGTAGTAGAGCCGCGCCGCCCGCACGGCGTCGGACGTGCGCGGATCGGTCGTCGAGGACGGAGCGAGGTCGGATGCCACGACGGTCACCGTAGTCCGATTTGCACATATGTGCAGAGGAGGTGTGACGACGTGCAGTTTCGGCGTCGTTGGTTCTAGTCTGACCTCACCGAGCGCTTCTATGGCGCGCATCACAAATGCGGAGGGACGACGATGACGGAAAAGCGGGCCAAGTGGGGCCTGGGTGCGGAGATGGCGGCCGAGTTCGCCGGAACGATGATTCTCATTCTGTTCGGCGTGGGCGTCGTCGCCCAGGTGGTGTCGGGCGGTGAGGCGGGCAGCCTCGGCGACCACGACTCGATCGCGTGGGCCTGGGGCCTCGGCGTCATGTTCGGCGTCTACGTCGCCGGTCGCGCGACGGGTGCGCACCTCAATCCCGCAGTGACGGTGTCGTTCGCGCTGTTCCGCGACTTCTCGTGGGCGAAGGTCGGCCCCTACGTCGCCGCGCAGATGCTCGGCGCGTTCGTCGCGGCGCTGATCGTGCGCTGGAACTACAACGACATGATCACCGCGATCGACCCGGAGCACACCACGGCGACGCAGACCATCTTCTCCACGCTCCCCGGCAACGGCACGCTGCCTGTGAGCCTGCAGTCCGCCCTGATCGACCAGATCATCGGCACGGCGATCCTGCTGTTCCTCATCGTCGCCGTCACCGACAAGCGCAACAGCCCGCCCATGGCGAACATCGCCCCGTTCGTGATCGGCCTGATCGTCGTCGCCATCGGCTTCGCCTGGGGCACCAACGCCGGCTACGCGATCAACCCGGCCCGCGATCTCGGACCCCGCCTCGCGTCGTACATCACGGGATACGGTGGGGCATGGCGCGATCAGTACGGCAGCCTCTACTTCTGGGTCCCCATCGTGGGACCGCTGATCGGCGGGCCCATCGGGGTGTTCCTCTACGACCGTCTGGTCGGCAAGCACCTCCCGCCCGCCGACGACGAGGGTGCCCTCGAGCCCGGACGTCTCCCCGAGAGCGACAAGACCGCATGACCACCGTTCACCCCGCCACCCCTGCCGAGATGGAGAACCGATGACCGAGCAGCGCTACGTCGCCGCGATCGACCAGGGCACCACGTCGACCCGGTGCATGATCTTCGACCACGCGGGCACCGTCGTGTCCGTCGACCAGAAGGAACACCGGCAGATCTTCCCGCAGGCCGGGTGGGTCGAGCACGACGCCGTCGAGATCTGGGAGAACGTCCGCACCGTCACCGCCGGTGCGCTCGCCAAGGCCGACCTGACACCGGCGGACATCGTGTCCGTGGGCATCACCAACCAGCGCGAGACCGCGCTCGTGTGGGACCGGAAGACCGGCGAGCCCGTCTACAACGCCATCGTCTGGCAGGACACGCGCACCGACCGCATCGTCACCAAGCTCGGCGGCGGCGACGCGACCAAATACACCGCCACGACCGGTCTGCCCCTGGCCACGTACTTCTCGGGGCCCAAGGTCATGTGGATCCTCGAGAACGTCGAGGGTGCCCGGAAGCGGGCCGAGGCGGGCGACCTCTGCTTCGGCACCATGGACACCTGGGTGCTGTGGAACATGACCGGCGGCACCGACGGCGGTCTGCACTACACCGACCCCACCAACGCCTCGCGCACCCTGCTCATGGATCTCGATTCCCTGTCCTGGGACGAGAGCATCTGCGCCGACATGGGTATCCCGATGTCGATGCTGCCCGAGATCAAGAGTTCCTCCGAGGTGTACGGCAACGTGCGCGAGCGCGGTTCCCTGCGCGGTGTTCCCATCGCCGGCATCCTCGGCGATCAGCAGGCCGCCACCTTCGGCCAGGCCTGCCTGTCGCCGGGTGAAGCCAAGAACACCTACGGCACCGGCAATTTCGTGCTCCTCAACACCGGTACCGACAAGGTGATGAGCAAGAACGGTCTGCTCACCACCGTCTGCTACAAGATCGGCGACCAGCCGACGGTCTACGCGCTCGAGGGTTCGATCGCCGTCACCGGCTCGCTCGTGCAGTGGCTGCGCGACAACCTCGGCATGATCGCGACCGCCGCCGACATCGAGAAGGACGCGAAGTCGGTCGACGACAACGGCGGCGCCTACTTCGTGCCGGCGTTCTCCGGACTCTTCGCGCCGCACTGGCGGTCCGATGCGCGCGGCGCCATCGTCGGCCTCACTCGATTCGTCAACAAGGGCCATCTGGCGCGAGCTGTGTTGGAAGCCACTGCGTATCAGTCGCGCGAGGTCATCGAGGCGATGAACGCCGACTCCGGCGTCGACCTCGAAGTGCTCAAGGTCGACGGCGGTATGGTGGTGAACGAGCTTCTGATGCAGTTCCAATCGGACATCCTGGGTGTCGACGTGGTGCGACCCGTGGTCGCCGAGACCACCGCGCTGGGCGCCGCCTACGCCGCCGGACTGGCGGTGGGTTTCTGGGCGAGCGAGGACGAGATCCGCGAGAACTGGGCCGAGGACAAGACATGGACACCGTCCATGGACGACGCGGAGCGAGCCAAGCTCTACGCCGGGTGGAAGAAAGCCGTGACGAGAACACTCGATTGGGTCGATGACGAATGACAACCACCAGCACAGCACTGAGTCCCGACGCGCGTCGTGAGGCGTTGCGCCGCCTCGCCTCCGAGGAGATGGACGTCCTGGTCATCGGCGGCGGTGTCGTCGGGACCGGGGCGGCGCTCGATGCCGTCACCCGCGGCCTGAAAGTCGGTCTCGTCGAGGCGCGGGACTATGCCGCGGGCACCTCGAGCCGGTCGTCCAAGCTCTTCCACGGCGGTCTGCGCTACCTCGAACAGTTCAACTTCTCGTTGGTGTTCGAGGCGCTCAAGGAACGGTCGCTCGTGCTCAACGACCTGTGCCCGCACCTCGCGCGCCCGGTGCCGTTCCTCTACCCGCTGCTCAAGGTGATCGACCGCCCGTACGCAGGGCTCGGCATCGGGGTGTACGACGTCATGGGCGCGGGTCGCGGTGTGCCGTCGCATCATCGCCACCTGGGGAAGAAGAAGACGCTCGAGGCCTTTCCCTCCGGGAAGCGCTCCGCGCTGCGCGGCGCCATCAAGTTCTACGAGGGCCAGGTCGACGACGCCCGGCACACCATGATGATCGCGCGGACCGCGGCGGCCTACGGGGCGTTGTGTGTCAACAGCACTCGCGTCACCGGGTTCCTGCGCGACGGCGACCGGGTGATCGGCGTCGTCGCCACGGACCTCGAGACGGGGGAGTCGTTCGAGATCGCGGCCAAGCACGTCATCAACGCGGCCGGCGTCTGGACCGACGAGATCCAGGAGATGCTCGGCGGCCGTGGGCAATTCCAGGTGCGTGCCTCCAAGGGCGTCCACCTGGTCGTACCGCGCAACCGGATCAACGCGGCGGCGGGCATCATCACCCGCACGTCGAAGTCGCTGCTGTTCGTGATTCCGTGGGGCAGCCACTGGATCATCGGCACCACCGACACCGACTGGAAGCTCGACCTCGCGCATCCCGCGGCGAGCAAGAGCGACATCGACTACATCCTCACCGAGGTCAACCGGCTCCTGCAGGATCCGCTGGACCACGAGGACGTCGTCGGCGTCTACGCCGGACTGCGCCCGCTGCTCTACGGCGAGTCGGACTCCACCAGCACTCTCTCGCGCGAGCACGCGGTGTCCAGCCCGGTCCGCGGCCTCACGGTCATCGCGGGCGGCAAGTACACCACGTACCGCGTGATGGCCAAGGACGCCGTGGATTCCGCGGTGCACGGTCTCGAGCGCCGGGTGCCCGAGTGCGTGACCGAGAAGATCCCGCTGCTCGGGGCCGAGGGGTACTACGGGTTGTGGAACTCCCGCGAACTCGCCGCCCAGCGCGCCGGGATTCGGGTGGGTCGGATGGAGCATCTGCTCGGTCGTTACGGCTCCCTGGTCCACGAGGTGCTGGCGTTGATCGACGAGCGGCCCGAGCTGGGGCAGCCCCTGGAGACGGCGCCGGCGTACCTCAAGGCCGAGGCGATCTACGCCGCCAGCCACGAGGGTGCGCAGCATCTCGACGACATCCTCACCCGTCGTATTCGGGTGTCCATCGAGCTCGACGACCGCGGTGAGGCCGCCGCGTCCGAGGTCGCCGCGCTGGTCGCGCCCATCCTGGACTGGGATGAGCAGCACGTGGCCGACGAGATCGAGCACTACCGCAAGCGCGTTGCGGCGGAACGGGAATCGCAGATGCAGCCGGACGACGAGACCGCGGACGCCGCGCGGCTCGGTGCGCCGGACGTGCGGGTGCCCGTGGCCTGAGTTCGGCGTCTCCAGTGCGCCCCGAGCGATCCGTCGCTCGGGGCGCACTGCTGTCTCCGGGGCCCGTGCGTCCCGCCCCGTGCCGCGGCCCACCTGACCTGCCTCCGCGCACACAACTCGCCCCGATCGCCGGGATCCCGTCCGTTCCCTCGTCCTGTGTGCGCCCGTGCAGCACCGCCCCGGGCCCCATGCCCGTCGCATGCCTCCGCGCACACAACTCGCGCCGATCGCCGGGATCCCGTCCGTTCCCTCGTCCTGTGTGCGCCCGTGCAGCACCGCCCCGGGCTCGCCCACCCTCCTGCCCCAGCGCACACAACTCGCCCCGATCGCCGGGATCCCACCCATCGACGTGTCCTGTGTGCAACCAGGCAGCAACGCCCACGGAAACTCGAATCGGACATCTTCGCGCAAACGCTTACGCAAACGCTTGCGCCCGTCTTACGCTCCCCCGGTCACGCGATGCGGTCGGCGTCGCGCCCGTCGGACAAGGGAGTCCACATGTTCGAAACTCGCAGCAGGTCCACGCTCACCATCGGCGCGGTCCTGATGGCCGGTTCGTTGGCGCTCGGCCTCACGGCCTGCAGCAGCTCCGACTCGGACAGCGTCAAGGTCGGTCTGATCACCAAGACCGATTCCAACCCGTACTTCGTCAAGCTGCGCGAGGCCGCTCAGGCGCAGGCCGACAAGGACGGCGCCGAGCTCGTTGCGCTCGCCGGCGCGTTCGACGGCGACAACGAGGGCCAGGTCTCCGCCATCGAGAACATGGTCGGCCAGGGCGTGAAGGGCATTCTCATCACGCCGAACTCGTCCACCGGCGTGCTCGACGCCATCCAGAACGCGCGTGACGCGGGCGTCGTCGTGATCGCGCTCGACACCGCGACCGACCCCGAGGACGCGGTCGACGCCACCTTCGCCACCGACAACCGCGCGGCCGGCGTCAGCCAGGGCCAGTGGGTCAAGGCGGCCCTGGGCAGCACCGCTCCCCAGCTCGTCATGCTCGACGGCACCGCCGGCGGCACCGTCGACTCCTTCCGCCACGAGGGCTTCCTCGAGGGCATGGGTCTCGCCGAGGGTGCGCCGCAGATCGTCGGCCAGGAGAACACCAACGGCGATCAGACCAAGGCGCAGACCGCCATGGAGAACCTGATCCAGCGCGCACCGCAGACCAACGCGCTCTACACGATCAACGAGCCCGCCGCGGCCGGCGCCTACCAGGCCATCCAGGCCGCCGGTAAGGCCGACCAGGTCACCATCGGGTCCATCGACGGCAGCTGCACCGGCGTCGCCGACGTCAAGGCCGGCAAGATCGGCGCCACCGTCATGCAGTTCCCGGCCAAGATGGCGGAGCAGGGCGTGCAGGCCGTCGTGAAGTTCGCGCAGGACGGCACCAAGCCCAGCGGCTTCAACGACACCGGCTCGGTCCTCATCACCGACAAGCCCGTCTCCGGCCTCGAGTCCCAGGACACCGCCTGGGGCGAAGAGAACTGCTGGGGCTGATCGGTCACATGAGCACCGCCAACACCGCCGCTGCCCCGGCGACGGAGAAGCCACCGGTGTCGAGCCGGTTCACGGTGGGCAACATCCTCCGTGAACCGCTCCTCGGCCCCATGGTGGCCCTGGTTCTGGCCGTCATCGTGTTCAGCGCGATCTCGGACTCGTTCCTCAACCCGCAGAACGTCTCGCTGATCCTGCAGCAGTCGGTCGTCGTCGGAATCCTCGCCGTCGGACAGACTTTGATCATCCTGACGTCCGGCATCGATCTGTCGATCGGTGCGGTCGCCGTCTTCGGCACCATCGTGATGGCGCAGACGGCGGGGGCCAACGGACCGATGGTCGCGCTCGGGTCGACGCTGGCCGTGTGCCTCGCGTTCGGTGCGATCAACGGCGGTCTGGTGACGGTGCTGCGGCTACCGCCGTTCATCGTCACGCTCGGTACCTTCACCGCGATCCAGGCGGCGACCCGCCTGCTCGCGGGGTCGGAGACCTACCGGGTGGAGCAGGGCCCGCTGACGTTCCTCGGCACCTCGTTCAAGATCGGCTCCTTCTCGACGACGTACGGCGTCGTCGCGATGCTGCTGGTCTACCTGGTGATGTGGTACGCCCTGTCCCAGACCTCGTGGGGCAAGCACATCTACGCGGTGGGCGGTAACCCGCAGGCGTCCAACCTCTCCGGTATCAAGTCCGGGCGCGTGCTGTTCTCCGTCTACATCGTCACCGGGGTCATCGCGGCCATCGCCGCGTGGGCGGCGTTGGGACGCATCCCGAATGCCGATCCGAACGCGTACCAGAACGCCAACCTCGAGACGATCACCGCAGTGGTCATCGGCGGGACCAGCCTCTTCGGTGGTCGCGGCGGTGTTATCGGCACGCTCGTCGGCACCCTGATCGTCGGCGTGCTGCGCAACGGTCTCACCCAGGCCGGCGTCGACAGCCTCTACCAGAACATCGCCACCGGCATCCTCGTCATCGTCGCGGTGGCCGTGGATCAGTTCGCCCGCAGGAGGTCTCAGTGACGACGGTGGAGAACCCCGGCACCACGTCCGGGAGTGCAGCGGCGGGTGCGCCCGTCCTCGAGGCGCGCGGCCTGGTCAAGCGGTACGGCAACGTCACCGCCATCAACGGCGCAGACTTCGAGCTCCGTGCCGGCGAGGTCCTGGCCGTCATCGGGGACAACGGCGCCGGAAAGTCCAGTCTCATCAAGGCTCTCGCCGGTGCGGTGATCCCGGACTCGGGCGAGATCCTCATGAACGGTGCGGTGCAGTCGTTCAAGAACACGCGTGACGCGCGGGCCGCCGGTATCGAAACCGTGTACCAGGACCTCGCGGTCATCCCTGCGCTCGACATCGCGTCCAACCTGTACCTCGGACGTGAGATCAAGCGAAAAGGCGTCATGGGCAGTGTGTTCCGTCGTCTCGACATGCCGCGGATGCGGCAGGAGGCGTCGCAGCATCTGGCCGATCTGAAGATCGGCATCAAGTCGGTGAACCAGGCGGTGGAGACCCTCTCGGGTGGCCAGCGTCAGGGTGTGGCGGTGGCACGTGCGGCGGCGTTCGGCCGCGGCGTCATCATCATGGACGAGCCGACGGCGGCCCTCGGCGTGCGGGAATCGGGGATGGTCATCGACCTCATCCGGTCCATCCGCGACCGCGGCATCCCCGTGGTGCTCATCAGCCACGACATGCCGCACGTGTTCGAGGTGGCCGATCGCATCCACATTCACCGCCTCGGCAAGCGCGCCGGCGTGGTGGATCCGAAGCAGCGCAGTATGTCCGAGGTGGTGGCACTCATGACCGGTGCCACCGAACCCACCGACTCGGAACGCGCCGGCCTGTAGTGACACCTTCCCGCGGCGTCTTCGTCGGACTCGCGACGCTCGACGTGATCCATCGCATCGCGGCACCGCCCGCGGTGAACCAGAAGATCACGTCGAGTGCGCAGTTCGTCGCGGCCGGTGGACCGGCCGCCAACGCGGCGGTCACGTTCGCCGCGTTGGGTGGGCACGCCGTGCTCGTCACGGCGCTCGGCGACGAGCCGGTGGCCGATCTGGTGCGTGCCGATCTGGCGCGCCACGGGGTCGAGGTGCGCGACGCCGCGGCGGGCACGGTGCGACCCGTGCCCGTCTCGGCGGTGTCGGTGGTCGAGACGACCGGGGATCGGTCCGTCGTCTCGCTCGACGCGGTGGCGTCCGAGGCGATGCCGCCGGCGGATCTCGATGGTGTCCTCGCGGGTGCCGACGTCGTCCTCGTCGACGGCCACCATCCCCGCATCGCCCGCGCCGCCGCCGAATCGGCGTCGCGGAACGGTGTTCGCGTCGTCGTCGACGCCGGACGGTGGAAGCCGGTCATGGCGGACCTCGTCCCGTGGGCGTCGGACATGGTGTGTTCGGCCGACTTTCGTACCCCCGGTGCCGACGACTCCGACTCGACGGCATCGTCGCTGATCGGCGACGGCGTTCCGACGGTCGTCACCACCCACGGCGGCGATCCCATCCGGTGGCGGGTGGGGACGGAATCCGGGTCGGTCGACGTGCCCGCTGTCACCGCTGTCGACACGCTCGGCGCGGGCGACGTCTTCCACGGTGCGCACGCCTGGTTCTCGACCGACGGTGAGAGCAACCTCACCGATCGCCTCGCGTGTTCGGCGCGCGTGGCTGCCCTACGGTGCTCGATGGTGGGACCGCGGTCCTGGATCGAGCACGTTCCCTCCCTCGACTTTCGAAAGCGGTGACCGTCATGAGCGGCCAGGACGTGCAGGACGCCTCGTTCGACGAGCTCGTCGCGTGGGCGAGTGCGCTGGCGGTGCCGGGACAGCGCCGCATCCTCGGCCTCACGGGTGCGCCGGGCGCGGGCAAGTCCACGGTGGCCGCCGAACTCGTGGCGGCCCTCGGCCCCGACCTCGCCGTCCTCGTCCCCATGGACGGCTTCCATCTGGCCAACGAGGTGTTGATCGACCTCGGGCGTCGGGACCGCAAGGGCGCGCACGACACCTTCGACGACGACGGGTACGCCCGGCTGATCGAGACGCTCCGCGCTCAGCCCACCGACGCGCCGCTGGTCTACGCGCCGCGCTTCGACCGGGACCTCGAGGAGTCCATCGGCTCGGCCGTCCCGGTGCGCGGCGACGTGCCACTGGTGGTCACCGAGGGGAACTACCTTCTTCTCGACGTCGACGCGTGGCCGCGCGCCCGTCGTCACGTCGACGAGGTGTGGTTCCTGGCCCCCGACAACGACATTCGGCACGATCGCCTCCTCCGTCGTCACCTGTCCTACGGCAAGACGCCGCAGGAGGCGTCGTTCTGGACGCTCGGGTCCGACGAGCGCAACGCCGAACTCATCACCTCCACCGCGGTGCACGCCGATCGCGTTCTGCGCTTGCCATGATCGCCGCGAACTCGATGTCGACCGGGGTGGCCTGACATGGCCACCATGGGCGATGTCGCGCGTCTCGCCGGGGTGTCGGTGTCGACGGTGTCCCACGTGCTCAACGAGACTCGCAAGGTCAACGCGACCACGCGTGAACGCGTCGAGTCCGCGATCGCCCAGACCGGCTACCGTCGCAACGTCGTCGCGCGGTCTCTCGCGGCGGGGCGCACGCACACCATCGGCCTGTCGATCTCCGCGCTCACCAACCCGTACTTCGGCAGCCTGGTCCACGCGATCGAGGAGCGTCTCTCGGCCGCCGGACTGGTGATGTTCCTGGGGGATTCGCACGACGACCCGGCGGCGGAACGACGCGTCGTCGACTCGCTGCTCGATCGGCAGGTCGACGGCATCATCGTCGCGCCGTCGGCTGAGGCCGAGCGCAAGACCATCCCGACGATCCAGGCCAACGGAACGCCGTTCGTCCTCATCGACCGTGGCGTCGAGATCCCCTGTGACCAGGTCGCTCCGGAGAACGTCGAGTCCGCCGTGCGGCTCACCGATCACCTGCTCGACCTCGGTCATCGCCGCATCGCGGTGGTGCGCGGTCTGGCCGGCATCACCTCCTCCACCGAGCGGGCCGACGGGTTCCTCCGCGCCATGGCCGATCGAGGGGTCGACGTCGATCCTCGCTACGTGCTCGACGGGCATTCCCGGGTCGACGCCGCGGAACACGCTGTGCGCGAGGTGTTGTCCGCACCCGATCGGCCCACCGCCATCGTCAGCCTCAACAACTCGATGACCATCGGCACCGTGAAAGCCACACGAGCACTGGGACTCGACATCCCGTCCGACGTCGCGCTCGTCAGCTATGACGACTTCGAGTGGTCGGACCTGTTCGAGCCGCGCCTGACCGCCGCGGGGCAGGACGTCGGCACCATGGGCCGCGCTGCCGTCGACATGCTGCTCGAACGGATCGACGGGTACGACGGGCCGGCGCGCCGCGTGCAGGTGCCCACCAGCTTTCATCACCGCAATTCCTGCGGGTGCTGAACCACTCTCGACCAGAACAGGATTCCCATGCCGATCGCGACTCCGGACCAGTACGTCGCCATGCTCGACCGCGCCAAGGAGAACGGGTTCGCCTACCCGTCCATCAACGTCACCAGCTCGCAGACGCTGAATGCCGCGCTGCAGGGCTTCGCCGACGCGGAGAGCGACGGCATCATCCAGGTGTCGGTGGGGACGGCGCTGTATCTCTCGGGTAACCGCGTGCAGAACCGGTTCGCCGGCTCGAAGGCGTTGGCGCTCTACGCCCACGAGGTGGCGGCGCACTATCCGGTGACCGTGGCGCTGCACACCGATCACTGCCCCGCCGAGAACCTCGACGACTGGGTGCGCCCGCTCCTGGCCGACTCCGTCGAGCGGCGCAGTCGTGGTCTCGACCCGCTGTACCAGTCGCACATGTGGGACGGGTCCGCCGTGCCGCTCGACGAGAACCTCTCCATCGCAGGGGAACTGCTGGACCGCTCGGTCGAGGCGAACACGCTGCTCGAGATCGAGGTCGGTGTCATCGGCGGCGAGGAGGACGGGGTGAGCCACGAGATCGACGAGAAGCTGTACTCCACCGTCGACGACGCCCGCGCCACTGTCGCCGCGCTGGGTGCGGGGGAGCGGGGTCGGTACCTGACGGCGCTGACGTTCGGCAACGTCCACGGGGTCTACAACCCCGAGTCGGTGCACCTGCGGCCGGAGTTGCTCGACGAGATCCAGACCGTCGTCGGCGCCGAGACGGGGCGGGACAAGCCGTTCGATCTCGTGTTCCACGGTGGATCGGGCTCGTCGGCCGAGGACATCGCGGCGGCCGTGCGAGCCGGCGTCGTGAAGATGAACATCGACACCGACACCCAGTACGCCTTCACGCGGTCCATCGCCGGCCACATGCTGAGCAAGTACGACCAGGTGCTCAAGGTCGACGGCGCCTACGGCAACAAGAAGGCCTACGACCCGCGGTCCTGGGGCAAGCCCGCCGAGCACGCCATGGCCGCGCGGGTGGTGGAGGCGACGCAGATGCTCGGGTCCGCGGGGCGGGCGATGCGCTGAGGCCCGTCCCCCTGCCTCGCTGCACACGGAACGCCCGGATCGGCGGGATCCCGCCGACCCGGGCGACCTGTGTGCGCTTGCGCAGCAGTCAGGGCGTCGGCACGTGCTGCTGCAGAAACGCGACCTCGTCGCGGATGAGCTCCGGGTACGCCGCCCCGCCGGGGTAGACGTCGAAGTGCCCACCGGGGTAGTCCCGCCCGGCTGCGACCATACGGTTCGCCAGCTCCCGTGCGGCGAATCCCGGCGTGATGTTGTCGGCCACCCCCGTGCCGATGAAGGTCGGCGCACGGCCCGTCTGTGCCACGAGGTTCGGCGAGTAGAACGGAATCTGCAGCGCCGTGCGGGCCGTCGCACGGTTGTCGAAGTCCGCGCCCAGCACCCGCTGGTAACCGTCCAGCGCGCCGGGCTGGGGGAGCAGCCCGAGGGTCTCCGGCTCGGACGCGAGCGGGATGTACGTCGGCTGGGCGCCGACCGCGGAACCCGCCAGATCGGCGGTGCCGACGGCCGTCAGCTGCGCGAGGGCGGGGACCGGGATCGTCGACACCGTGGCGATGCCGTTGACGTGCGGTGCCTGCGCGATGATCGCCCGGACGCCGGGGATGTTCTCCGAGCCGATCGACAGGACGTGGCCGCCAGACAGTGACGTGCCCCAGAGCGCCACCGCGTTCCCGTCGACACCCGGCAGTGAGCGGGCGGCGGCGATGGCCGCACGCCAGTCCTCGAGCTGGGAGTCGATGTCGATGAGGTTGCGCGGCAGGCCGGCGCTCGAACCCCAGTAGCGGTAGTCGAACGTCACCACGTCGTACCCGGCGGCGACGAACTCGGGTGCCACCTCCGGGAGGATGCGGTTCTGCGTGCTGCCCAGGCCGAGCGCCATCACGAGCACGGGCCGCGGGGTCGGGCTCGGCTCGGAGTAGCGGAATGCCGAGACGTCCGTGCCCTCCACGGGGAACGAGAACGCGGTGACGGTCGGCGCGGCCGAGGCCGACGGTGCGGTGATCAGCACCGACGCGAGCAGGGTCAGCAGGAGGCCGAGCGCGGAGACGAGGCGTGGACGCATGGTGGCGTCGGTACCCGCGATCGAGCGGGGCGTAGCGCGGCGTCGGCGATTCGGGGCAGGACCACAAGGCGGACGTCGACTTTTCTGCGGAACCCCCACCGCGAACGGGTGTGGTCGACAGCGGATCGGGCCCCGGGCCGCTGCCTCTCGACCTGCCTGGCTGCACACGAGTCGCCCGAACCGACGGGATCCCGCCGCTTCGGGCGACCTGCGTGCACGCAGGCAGGTGGACCGAGATCGATTCACCGCGATTCCAACTGTGGCGTTTCCTCCCGATTGCGCCGATCGTCGTCGGGTCGGTGTTCGGTCGATCGGAAGGCACGACTCATGGTTGTCACGTCCTACGCGGTTCCCACCGGAACCGTGCGCGGGACCGCGGCGTCGGAACCCACGCGTGCGCCGTCCTGGTGGCAGCGCCGCCGGTGGACTGTGTTGCGTGCGCTGTCGCCGGTAGCGATCCTGCTGATCTGGCAGGCGGCGAGCGCCGCGGGTGTGCTGTCCGAGCGGGTGCTGCCCGCTCCGTCGCTGATTCTCGACGCCGGCTGGCAGCTCACGATCAGCGGTGAGCTGGCCCACGCGTTGGCCGTCTCCGGAACCCGTGTGGTGCAGGGGCTTCTGCTCGGAGGCATCATCGGTGTCCTGCTCGGCACGGTGGTGGGACTGTCGCGGTTCGCCGAGGCCACAGTCGACCCGCCCCTGCAGATGCTGCGCGCGCTGCCGCACCTGGGACTGATCCCGCTGTTCATCCTGTGGTTCGGGATCGGGGAGACACCGAAGATCCTGCTCGTCGCCCTCGGTGTGGCGTTCCCGCTGTACCTCAACACGTTCTCGGCCATCCGGCAGATCGACCGCAAGTTCCTCGACACCGCTGTGGTGCTGGGCTTCTCGTGGTGGCAGCGGTTCACCGTCATCATCGCGCCGAGCATCGCCCCGCAGTTGCTGGTCGGACTACGTCAGTCCCTCGCGATCGCGTGGCTCTCCCTCATCGTCGCCGAGCAGATCAACGCCGAGTCCGGGCTCGGGTACATCATCAACAACGCCCGCGACTTCCTGCGTATCGACGTCATCATCTTCGGTCTCGTGGTCTACGCGCTGATGGGCATCGCGACGGACGGCATCGTCCGCATTCTCGAGAAGCGGTCGCTGCGCTACCGGTCGGAGGCGTGAGCATGACGACCACCACGTCCGTGGCGACGCTGTCCGGAATAGACAAGTGGTACGGCGACTCTCACGTGTTGCGCTCGGTGGACCTCGAGGTCGGTCGCGGCGAGATCGTCGCGCTCGTCGGCCGATCCGGTTCCGGCAAGTCGACGATTCTGCGGGTGCTCGCCGGACTGTCCACCGACCACACCGGACGACGCGACGTCGCCGGTCATCCCGCCGTCGCGTTCCAGGAACCGCGGCTGTTCCCGTGGAAGAGTCTGCGCCAGAACGTCTCCTACGGGCTGAACACCGCCGGGGTGACGCGGGAACCGGCGCTGACCGCCGCCGATGCCACGCTCGCCGAGGTCGGACTCGGGGACAAGCTGAACGCCTGGCCGCTCACCCTGTCCGGCGGGCAGGCGCAGCGCGCCGCGTTGGCCCGCGCTCTCGTCGGCGAGCCCGAACTGCTGCTGCTCGACGAGCCGTTCGGCGCACTCGACGCGCTGACCCGGCTGTCGATGCAGTCCCTGCTGCTCGACCTGTGGTCTCGGCACCGGTTCGGCATCCTGCTGGTGACGCACGACGTCGACGAGGCCGTCGCGCTCGCCGACCGCGTACTGGTCCTGGAGGACGGCGCCGTCATCGACTCCGTCCCCGTCTCGCTCGATCGTCCCCGTGACCGTGGGACCGCCGAGTTCTCCCGCATCCGTAGCCGCCTGCTCGGCGCGCTCGGCGTGCACTGACCGTTCCTGTTCACCGATCCCGAAAGTAGCCCCCATGTCGTCGTCCCTCCGTGCGCGCTCCACGCGGACCGTCGCTGCCGTCGCCGTCCTGGCCCTGAGCGTGGCCGGTCTCGCCGGGTGCGTCTCGCGGGAGAGTGCGTCCGCGTCGTCGGACGCGCCCGCTTTGGTCCCGAACGACCAATTGAGCACCGTCACACTCGATGTGGGTGATCAGAAGGGCGGCACCGAGGCGCTGCTTCGTGCGTCCGGTGAACTGGACGGCACGCCGTACGCTGTGGCGTTCTCCACCTTCACGTCCGGCCCGCCGCAGGTGGAGGCGGCCACCGCCGGACAGATCGACTTCGCCGTCACGGGCAACACGCCGCCGGTCTTCGGCGTGGCGGCCAACGCTCGCATCAAGATCGTCTCGGCGTACACCAACGACGCCAGTGGCGATCAGATCCTGGTGCCGCCCACCTCGACCGCGACGACGTTCGCGGATCTGAAGGGCAAGAAGATCGCCGTCGGCAAGGGCTCGTCCGCCCACGGCCACGTCCTGCTGCAGCTGCAGAAGGCCGGTCTGACCCTCGACGATGTCCAACTCGTCTTCCTGCAGCCGGCCGACGCGTCGACGGCGTTCTCCTCCGGGGACGTCGATGCGTGGGCCATCTGGGACCCGTACACGGCGATCGCGCAGGTGCAGAACGGATCCAAGACCCTGACCACCGCGAAGGGCGTCGCCAACGGCTACGGCTTCGGCGTCGCCTCCCTGCAGGCACTGGACGATGCCGCGACCAACACGGCGTTGCAGGACTTCGTCGTTCGCCTCGCCAAGGCGTCGGCGTGGGCCGAGGCCAACCCGGCCGAGTGGGCAGCGGCCTACTCCGCGGCCGTCGGCATCGACCCGAAGGCCGGCGAACTGGCGCAGGGCCGCAGCCAGCGTCCGGCCATCGCGGTGGACGACAGCGTCGTCGAGGACGAGCAGACGCTGTACGACGCCTTCGTCGAGGGCGGCGCGATCCCCGGCGGGAACCGGTTCGCCGACTTCGTCGACACCCGCTACAACGACGCGGTCGCTGCGGCGACCACCTCCAACTGATCGCAGGAGTTCTCACTCGTGACCGCACGCATCTTCTGGTTCCTTCCCACCGCCGGTGACGGCCGCTCGATCGTGGGGGCGTCGCACGCGTCGTCCCATCGCGTCGAGCCGGCCGGGTTCCGACGGCCCTCGCTCCGCTACCTCACCGAGGTGGCGCAGGCGGCCGACCGTCTCGACTACGAGGGGGTGTTGACGCCGACAGGAACCTGGTGCGAGGACGCGTGGCTCACGACGGCCGCGTTGCTGCAGGCGACGCGGCGGCTGAAGTTCCTCGTCGCGTTTCGGCCGGGCCTGACTCCGCCGACGCTCGCCGCGCAGCAAGCCGCGACGCTGCAACGCTTTTCGGAGGGTCGGGTGCTGTTCAACATCGTGACCGGTGGTGACGATGCGGAGCAGCGGCGGTTCGGCGACTGGGTGGACCACGACCGTCGCTACGCCCGCACCGACGAGTTCCTCGACCTCGTGCACCGCATCTGGACGGAGGAGTCCGTCGACCACGACGGCGAGTTCTACCGCGTCGAGGATGCGCGAGTGTCCGAGGCACCGGATCCGTTGCCCGAGTTCTGGTTCGGCGGGTCGTCGGACCCCGCCCTGGCCGTCGCCGCCAAGCGGGTGCAGACCTACCTGACGTGGGGCGAGCCGCCCGCCGCCGCGAAAGCGAAGATCGAGCGGGTGCGTGCCCTCGCCGATGCGGAGGGTCGCAAGCTGACGTACGGCATCCGGCTGCACACCATCAGCCGCGACACCTCCGAGGAGGCGTGGGGCGTCGCGCAGCGTCTGCTCGACGAGCTGCCCGACGACGCGGTCGACAAGGCCCACCAGCTGCACGCGGCGTCGCAGTCCGAGGGGCAACGTCGCATGGCAGCCCTGCACGGCGGCAGCAAGGACTCGCTGGAGATCTACCCGAACCTGTGGGCGGGGGTCGGCCTCATCCGGGGTGGGGCGGGCACCGCGCTGGTGGGTTCGCACGAGGAGGTCGCGAACCTCATCGGCGAGTACCACGACGCCGGGTTCGACGAGTTCATCCTGTCCGGCTATCCCCACCTCGAAGAGGCGTACCACTTCGCGGAGGGGGTGCGGCCGATCCTCGACCAGCGTGGGGTGACAGCGCCGGCGAGGAGGTAGGGGCTCGGACCGCCGGGCCGGAATCCCGGTCGTTTGTCGCACCTCTGTGTCACGGTGGTCCGGAACTCGAACCGGAACGTGGAGGGGTGTCCGTGACCGAACCCGTAATGGACAGACCGTTGACGGACGATGTGCTGGAAGCCATCGATGCCGACACCGGTCTGGCGGACGCCGCCAAGTACCTGGTCATGGCGGCATTGGAGGGCGACGACGCCCTGGCCGGCCTTCTCGACGGCACCTCGACGCCGCAACCCAGGGCCCCGTCCGACATAGAGACGTCGGAACCAGTGGGGGCCTTCCTGACCTCGATCAGCGTCGCGGGGTTCCGCGGAATCGGACCGAAAGCCGTCCTGCACCTGCACCCGGCGCCGGGGATCACGATCGTCAGCGGCCGCAACGGCTCCGGGAAATCCAGCTTCGCCGAAGCGCTCGAGTACGCCGTCACGGGGAAGAGCTATCGGTGGGAGAACAAGGCCAAGCTGTGGCGGGATTCCTGGCGAAATTTGCATGAGGCAACCCCGTGCGAGGTTCGGGTCGGTCTCACCGTCGAGGGGGCCGACCCCACCGTCGTCGGGGTGGACTGGGCCGACGACGCGCAGCTCACCGATGCGGTCACCTGGACACAGCAGGGGAAAGGCAAGCGGCGCAGCGGCACCGACGACCTCGGGTGGAACGCCGCGGTCGAACTGCACCGGCCCATCCTGTCCTACGACGAGATCGGGGGACTGGTCGAGGACAGTCCCTCCGCGTTGTACGACGCGCTGGCCACCCTGCTCGGCCTCGAAGAAATCACGGACGCCGAGAAGCGTCTCGCCGGAGCACTCAAGGCGGCGAAGGTGCCACGGTCGGACGCGTCCGCCGGACTGCGTGAACTCAAGGCGTTGGTCGCCGACATCGACGACGACCGCGCCCGGTCGGCGGCCACCCTGCTCAAGAAACGAGCCCCGGACCTCGACGCGCTGCTCTCCCTGGCCAGTGGGTCCGACAACGCCGCAGCACAATCACTCTCGGGTCTTCGGGCGGTCGCGGAGCTGCCCGTCCCCGAGCCGGCGCGAGCGGAGTCGGTTGCAACGATGCTGCAGGCGGCCATCACTGCCGCCGTCGACGGCGCTGACGATTTGTCTGCTGCCGTCGCACGGCGGCACGACGTCGTCGAGGCCGCGCTTGCGCTGCACGACGAATCCGGCGACGGGCCCTGCCCGGTGTGTGGTGTCGGGGAACTCGACGAGGCCTGGGCAACGCGCACGCGGACCGCGTTGGCCGACGAGATCGAGGCGATGGCCGACTATCAACGTCGTCGACGAGACCTCGACGACGCCCGTCGGTCGGCTCGCGCTCTGATCGACCAGCTCGTCGACGTCGTGGACGACGACGGTCTCGACCCGGTCGTGGTGAACGCGTATCGCGACGCGGTCGGTGCAGCGCGCGCCGTCCCGACGAAAGCAGCGGAACTCCCGGATCACCTCAGGTCGGCCGTGCCCCCTGTCGTGGAGGCGGGTCACGCCGTGCGCGCCGCCGCTACTGCCGCTCTGACGGCACGCGAGGACCGGTGGGCTCCGGTCGCCGGTCGTATCGGGGCGTGGGTCACGCTCGAGGCCGACGCTCGGACGCGGGACGCCGACGTGGACAACCTCGACGCCGCGAAGAAGTGGATCACCTCCCACGCCGCGGAGTTGCGCAATCGTCGCCTCGAACCCATCGCAGCGCAAGCGCGCGAGATCTGGTCCGAGCTGCGCCAGGAGAGCAACGTCGACATCGGATCGATCAGCCTCCAGGGCAGTAACACCCGTCGAAAAGCCGTGCTCACCGGCTCGGTCGACGGCACGCCGTCCGAAGCGCTGGCCGTGATGAGTCAGGGCGAATTGCATGCTCTGGCGCTTGCGTTGTTCATTCCGCGGGCGACCACGCCCACCAGTCCGTTCCGCTTCATCGTGCTCGACGACCCCATCCAGGCCATGGACCCGGCGAAGGTCGACGGGTTCGTACGTGTGCTGTCCCGGCTCGCCGCGACTAGGCAGGTGGTGGTCTTCTCGCACGACGACCGGCTGGCCACGGCGATCCGGCACCTTGCCGTCGATGCCCGCCTGATCGAGGTCACCAGGGCTGCCGGTTCGGCGGTGACGGTGAGCGAAGCGTCGAACCCCGCGACGCGCTACGTCGACGACGTGTTCGCTCTGGTTCGAGACGAGAACGTGCCGGACGTCGTCAAGCGTCGTGCCTGCCCGGGGCTCTTCCGGTTGGCTCTCGAATCGGCTGCGCAACAGGTGTTCTACGCGGAGCAGTACAAAGCCGGCGCGGGCCGCGTGGAGACCGAGAAGCGGTGGAGCGAGGTCGGCTCGACCCGCAAGCGTCTCGCCCTGGCCGCACATGGGGACGCGGAGCGTGACCTCAACGGATGGTTGTCGTGGCGGACGGAGCGTCACCCCACGTTGCGCATCGCGAACGCCGGAACACATGGCACCGACGTCGTCGTGGATGAGATGGCGGTCAAGGACCTGCGCAGCATGGTCAAGGGAATCTTGAACCCGTGACCACACAGCCGGCCCTGGCGCTCGCCCACGCCGAGCGACTCCTCGACAGCAGCGGTGTCGCGACGCCGCACTCGGCCCGTCTGGCGGCGGTGTTGGCGCGCCAGGCGTTGGAGGAACTCGTCACTTCGCGGTGCGCAGGTCTCGGTGCAACGGTTCCCGCCGCGACGATGCGCTCGAAACTCGTCATCCTGCGCTCTCTCGACACCCAGGAGCGTGCCGACGCTGCCGCTTTGGCCTGGAACCGACTCAGCAGCGTGTGCCATCACCACGCCTTCGAACTGTCGCCGACCGTCGCCGAGGTTCGTCACCTCTGTGCAGCGGTTGCGACGCTGCTGTGACGCGCCGGCTCACGTAGGAGGTGCCGAGGTCAGCCCGTTGGCATGTCCGGTCAAGAACTCAGGTCGTCGCAACGCCGACGGATGACACGGGCCATCCGCGCTGCTGTCTTGTCGTCGAAGCCGATCGCGCCGAGACCGTCCACAGCGGCACGAACCCCGTGTACGACGTCGTCGAGAACCCTTCCCGTTGCTTTGGCAGGAATGGAGTGCCGGGCCGCACCGTCCAGGACGTGCCGACGATTCCATCGGTTGTTGCGCCCGTAGAAGGTCAGGGCCATCGGGTCGTCCCACCCCATGTAAGGCTGCGTGCACAGAAGGTCGTAGGCAGGAGTGACTTCCCAGTGCCCGCGAGGGTGTCGGCGAACGGAGTAGTTCTTACCGTGCAGATCGCCGTTTCCGATGGCGTACGAGTAGACGGTCAGTCTCAGCAAGTCGAGCGTGGCCGCGCGAGCGGAACCGCCGCCGCGCTCGACGACGGACGACAACGAGTCGAACACCGTCTCGCTCTTCATTCGATACTTCGCCGAGGGATACAGGGCGTTGATCTGGCATGCGTCTTCCTGCGCCAGCGCGGAATCTCCGTCCCGGTCGAATCTCTGGACGAGCAGTCCGGTGACTCCGCGGTCGTCGGTGATCATCTGGGTCCGCGGAACGGTCACCCCGCACGTCTCGGCGACCGCCATGAAGAAGTGTTCGTTCTCGACCAAGTGCGGAAACCTGTTGGGAGGAGCGAGTTTCAGGATCGCTGCGCCGCGCGTGGTCGACACGGGGGACGTGTGCATCTGGGCCGACACTTTGCCCTGCACCCCCGGCAGGCTCACTCGATCGACGGTGACGGACTCGGGCCCGGACAATTTGTCGAAGAGCGCGCGAAGGTCGGGGACGCGATCACTGGGGTCGACGGTGCTGCTCCGCAGGTGTGGACGGGTCGCCTGCGGCACGACCCGAACGTCGCCGATGGTGTCGGAACCGACCGCCAGGAGGATCGTGAGGTGATCGTCCTCGGAGGTTTTCGTTCCGGCGACGATGCCGGACAGGCGAATCCCTTCGGGGAGAAGGCCGGCGAAGAACGGGGGCACACTGCCTGCACTCGCACTCAGCTGAGTCATCGTTTTCGGGATGGTCCACGCTACGGCGTCCGTGTTCGGGTCGTCTCGGTAGGCGTCGTCGTACGAGAACACGACGTCGTCGCCCGATCGTGCCAAGGTGCCGGCAAGGACGTCGCCCTTGTAGACGTCGGCGCTGGCAACGTGCCGGAGGTCGACCTGCACGGTCATGGGTTCCGGCCGTCGACGACAGTGCCGGCGCGCGTCATGAGGACCAGGTCGCACCCCAACGCGTCGGCAATGGCTTGGACACCGTCGATCTGGGCGGAGTCCTTGCCACCCTCCACAGCCTGAACGGTCGACCGGCCGACCCCGGCCAGCAGGGCGAGTTCCGATTGAGTCAATCCGAGCTGGTGTCGACGAGCGACGAACGAGCGCGCAAGCGGTCCGTTGTCCGGGCGTCGCGATCGACGGGGTGTCGCCATGGGTCCCCCTGTGCTTGCGTTCGGAAGCGTTGGAAGGACAGTACGGCGTCGATCTCTGTCATTCAAGGCTTAAGCTTGCTGACGCAAGCATGGAGTGAATTCTCGGTAGCCCGAGTTGGAGTAGTCGTCGTTGAGCTTGCGTTCGCAGGCTCCGGTGTCGTGGGGTGTCAGTACTCGTCCGGGCGCGCCCACGCGATCACGACGAGGTGCCGCAACACGTCGAGGTCGATCTGATCGAGCGACATGACGTACACGCAGCCCGCTCCTTCGGTGTACGTACCCAGCGACGGGAGTAGAGCAGCCCCGTCGGGAAGGTCCTTCAGCCCGTAGAGCGAAAGCTGCGCCTTTCGTGGCGAGAACGCAACCCGCGGCCAGATGCCACGCGTCCGCGGGTTCGCCGGTGAGGCGTAGCGGTAGCTGCCGTACCCGACCATCGACGGTCCCCACATGACCGGGTCGGTGCCGGTCACCTCGCGGAACAGGTCGGCCAGCCGCAGGCCGTCATCCCGTCGGCGAGCAGGGGTCGCCGCAGCAAGGAAGTCGGCAACACTGGCATCGGTCGGCTGGGTCTTCATCTCGGCCACGGACGCATCATCACACGAGGGAGAACGGCGTCGGCATCTGTTTGAGCGGGTGCCAGCGTGCCGTCGCTTTTCCAACAGCTCGCAGTCGGGTAGCCGCGAGTATGACCATTCCAGCCGCCCCCGAGGTCTTCGTCTTCGACGTGGTCGGAACCCTGGCCGACCTACAGCCCGTGGAGGACCGCATGCAGGCCCGCGGACTCCTCGCCGGCTCGCTCGATCCGTGGTTCCGCCACATGCTGCGCGACGCGATGGCCCTCACGTTGGCGGGCGACTACCTCCCGTTCGCGGAGGTCGCCGCGTCCGCGTTGCGCAGCCACACCTGCGGCGCACTGTCCGACGACGACGTCGAGTCGATCCTGGGCGGCTTCTCCGAGACTCGACCCCACCCCGACGCCGTGCCCGCCGTCGACGCCGCGCTGGAGAGCGGAGCGCGGGTGATCGCGCTGTCCAACGGCGCGGCGTCGTCGACCGACGGTTTCCTGGATCGGGCGGGCATCCGTGACCGGGTGGAGCAGGTCCTGTCGATCGACGACGTCCGCGCCTGGAAGCCGTCGCCCGCGCCCTATCGATTGGCCGTCGAGAGGGCCGGGGTGCCGGCGTCGTCGATGGCCATGATCGCCGTCCACAGCTGGGATCTGCACGGCGCCGGTCGGGTCGGCATGCGCACCGGGTGGTGTTCGCGCGAGGAGGGCGTGCTGACGCCGGCGTTCGCACGCCCGGACGTCGTCGCCGACAGGCTCGACGACGTCGTCCGGAAGCTGACGACGCCCAGCGTCACCAGCGAGTGACGGCGTCCCCGATCCACCGCGCCGATCCGTCCATCGCCGTTGCATGAATGCGATGCTGCGGCCGAACGGGTTGCGGTAGGCCGACTACGACTGTCTCCACCATCGCGGAGCGGGGCCCGCCGCTCTCTCTCGCTCGCGCCGTGGTTGCATGGACTCGACACGGGGTGCCGGGCAGCCGGCTGAGAACACACCCGTCGAACCTGACCGGGTCATGCCGGCGGAGGGATGTCGAGATGGCGACAGCGATCGCTGATCAGGTGGTGCTCGTGACCGGTGGCGCTCGCGGCCTGGGTGCGTCGATCAGTCGGGCGTTCTTGGCCCAGGGCGCCCGCGTTGTCGTGAACTACCGTCGCAGCGCGGAGTCGGCGCAGGCGTTCGTGACCGAGTTCGGACGTGAACGGGCGTTCGCTGTCCGGGCCGACGTCACCGTCGAATCCGACGTCGTCGACATGATCGAGGCGGCACGGGACCACTTCGACGCACCGGTCACGACCGTCGTCAACAACGCTCTCGTCGACTTCGTGTTCGACGGTGATGCGCGCGCCTCGGTGGACACCATCGCGTGGGACGCGTTCGATCAGCAGTTCAGGGGTTCCGTCCGCGGCGCGCTCAACACGACCAAGGCCGTGTTGGCAGGCATGAAGGAGGCAGGGTTCGGTCGAATCGTCACCATCGGAACGAATCTCGTGCAGAACCCCGTCGTCCCGTATCACGATTACACGGCTGCGAAGGCGGCTCTGTTGGCACTCACGCGCACGCTCTCAGCCGATCTCGGTCCCGACGGAATCACCGTCAACATGGTGTCCGGCGGCCTTCTGCGAACGACGGACGCCAGCGCCGCCACCCCCTCTGCCGTGTTCGACATGATCGCCGAGAGCACCCCGCTGCGCCGGGTGACGACGCCGGCCGAGTTCGCCGACGCCGTCTTGTTCTTCGCTTCCCCCTGGGCGCGGGCAGTGACCGGGCAGAACCTCGTCGTGGACGGCGGGTTGGTCAAGGACTGACGCCGTGGCCCGATCTGCGACACGATGGGCGCGGCTCTACTGGCAGCGCTGTCCCAGCGAGGAATTGCACTGACGGAGGTTCCGCTGAACGCGACGGTTCGGTCCGTTTCCGTGCGAGAGTGGTCGCGTGATGTTCAGGACGCCGGCGGCCAGCGCCGATCGTTGGGTGGTGGTCGACGTCGAGACGTCCGGCCTGAAGGCACACCGGGACCGTGTCCTCAGCGTTGCAGCGATCACGCTGGACGACGACGGCAGAGTCGGTCAGGAACTGTCCACCCTGATCGACCCGGGGTGCGATCCCGGTCCTGTTCACATCCACGGTCTGACGAGGGAGCGTCTGCGTGGAGCGCCGCGTTTCGACGAGGTGGCGCCGCACCTGATGACCCTGCTCGCCGGCCGCACCTTGGTGGCGCACAACGCCAGTTTCGATCACGGGTTCCTCCACCGTGAACACCTCCGTGCCAAGGTGACGATGCCGACGGAACACCGGCTGTGCACCCTCGCCCTGTCCCGTCGTCTGCAGCCCGACCTCGAGAATCACACGCTGTCCACGCTGGCGCGGCGGTGGAAGGTTCGGCAGTCTCGGGCCCACGACGCGTACGACGACGCACGCGTACTTGCCCAGATCTTCACGCACAGTGCGCGATTGGCGCGCTCGCTCGATCTCCCGCTACCCGTGGTCGCCTGCACCGAACGCATATCGGTCTACCCCGACTCCATTCCGCGCACTCCAAGCCCGTGGAGGAACCCCGGCCCGTTGGACCCAGCGGTCGGCCTGGTGCAGGGCATGCGCGTGGTCATCAGTGGCGACACCCGTGTTCCGCGTCTCCGACTCGCCGAACAACTCACCGCGGCTGGTCTCGACGTGATGAATTCGGTCAGTCGCTACACCAGTGTCGTGGTCTGTTCGGATCCGTCGTCGGACAGCGTCAAGGTGCGTCGAGCCCGTGAACACGGGCTCCCGGTGGTCTCCGAGGAGCAAATCTTCGATTTGATCAGCACAATTCGGCCGGGAACGCCGAAGGCGGAGCGGACACCGGTGGTCGTCGCTCCACCGAAGCCGGCGCCCGTCGTCGGTCCGTGGGCAGACCGCCGCGTCCTGGTGATGGGCGGTACGCACGGTGAGGCCGTCGTGATGCGCTCGCGTCTCGTACAGCTCGGCGCGCGGCCTGCCGTCAATCTCCATGCGAGCGTCTCGGCGGTGTTGATCCTCGACGGCGGTGACGGGGACCCCAGAATGCCACGCGTCGTCGAGCGGGGTCTGACGGTTCTCGCTGCCGAGGATGTCGACCGCGCCCTGAACCTGGACGTCCCCTCCGCGTCACCGCTGACCCCGCGCGCGTCCGAGACGACTGGTGCGCCACAGCTTTCACGCGGGGCCGTCATCGACCTCGACGCGTCGACGACCGCATTCACCATCGACGCCTCATGGAACGCGTCGGGTCCGACACTGCCGGTCGACGTGGTGGCGTTCCTGCTCACCCGCGACGACGTGGTGTCCGAGGACGAGGACTTCGTGTTCTACAACGCCCCCGCAACCTCCGATGGTGCCGTCGCTCTGACGGTCGACGGCGATTGCGAGCAGGGAGTGCGTCTCGACCTCGGGCTCGTACCCGACGACATCGAGCGCATTGTGGTCGCCGCCGCGGTCGACGGCGAGAACACGTTCGGCGACGTCGGTGCGGTGTCCCTGTCGGTCGCGGGTCCCGAAAGATCGATTGCCACAGCCGTTCTCGATGCGGCGACCACGGAGCGGACCCTGCTGCTCACGGAGGTGTACCGCCGGGGGACCGGGTGGCGCCTCCGCGCGATCGGACAGGGTTACGACGACGGCTTGGGCGCGTTGGCCGTCCGGTACGGCGTGGAGGTCGACGACTGATCGGTCGAAGCCGGGTGCACCGGGGTCACCACTGCGGGATGACGTCCAGAATCCACACGACACCGAACTTGTCGACCAGCTTGCCGTACAGCGGTGAGAAGCCGACCGGGCCCAGCGGCACCAGGACCGTTGCCCCGGCAGACAATCCAGTGAACGCCGCGGTGATGACGCCGGCATCGGGGCTGCGCAGCGCGCTGTAGAACGCGTTCTCGCCGGGGTGATACTCGAGCGAGTCCTGAATGTCGTACGCCATGATGCGGAACCCGTCGGGCGTGCTCACTTCGCCCCACGCCACCTGGTCGGCCTGGTTCGGACCCTGGCCCGACGGGGTGTCGCCGTACGGAAAGGCCGTCAGCTCGCCGCCGAACACCGACTGGTAGAACTCGAGCGCCTCGCGGGCGTTGCCGCGGAGGTTGACGTGCAGCGCGCTGATGATGGTCATGGTGAGTCCTTGCTGTCGTCGTTCCGGCCTAGGTGGCCGCTGCAGACCACGTTCTCAGCGATATAGGTCAAATCCTGTCCTAGTGGTGCGCGATAGTGGGACGTATGTCGGAACCGTCGTCGCGAATGCTCGCCTTGCTCTCGCTCCTGCAGCTGCGTCGGGAGTGGTCGGGGACCGTGCTGGCCGACCGCCTCGGCGTCACCCCGCGCACCATTCGGCGCGATGTCGACCGGCTCCGTGAGCTCGGCTATTCGGTGTCGGCGGTGCGGGGCTCCGAGGGCGGGTACCGACTCGACGCGGGCGACGCGGTGCCGCCCCTGTTGCTCGACGACGAGCAGGTGATCGCCTTGACGGTCGCACTGCAGATGGTCCCGGCGATGGGTGTCGACGTCGGTGACGCCGCCGAGCGCGCCCTGGCCACGTTGCGACGGGTCATGCCCGACCGGGTACGACGCCGCATCGACGCCGTCGAGTTCGCCTCGATGCCGACGACGGTCCAGTCCGTCGATGCAGAGGTCCTCCGGGTGATGGGCGAGGCGGTACGGGCGCGGGAGTTGGTGCGCTTCGATTACGTTGTCGACGACCTTGTCTCTTCGATGGGACCGCCCCGCCGGGTGGAACCGCACGGCGTCGTCGGGGCCGGGTCGCGTTGGTACGTGGTCGGTTTCGATCTCGATCGGGACGGCTGGCGTCTGTTCCGCGTCGACCGCGTTCGGCCCAAGATGCGCACCGGCGTGATGTTCACGGCGCGCGACGTTCCCGGTGGGTCCGCAGCGGAATTCGTCCGTCGCCATTTCCGCGGGACCACATCCGGCGAATGGGCGTGTACAGGAGAGGCGACGGTCGCCCTGCCCGCGTCGGCCGTCGCGCCGTTCGTCGGTGACGGCGCCGTCGAGAGCCTGGACGACGACCGCTGCCGCGTCCGGCTCGGCGCGTGGTCCTGGGCCGGGGTGGCGGCGTCGATGCTGCGGTTCGACGCCGCGTTGTCCGACGTCGAACCCCCCGAGCTGGTCGACGCGATGCGGACGATGGCCGGCCGCTTGGCCGACACCGTCTCGTCGTAACCCGAGCGCCAATGCCGACATCTTGCTACCGTCCGAAACAGACCAACTGGACATCGAATTGGGTGGGATTGATGAACATGAACGGGAAACGAACGGGCGCAGTACGACTGGCAACCGTGGTCGCCGCCATCGCCGCGATGGTGTGGGGATCGGCGGGAACGGCTGCAGCCACTGAATACCGGCCGTACACCATGATTCCCGGCCACACCTACACGCTGGGCGAGTTCAACGGTATCCAGTGCGCCGGCCAGCTGACCAGCGGCATTCAGACGCCCGACTACCGACCCGGTGTAGCGCTGTTCGGGACCACGTTCTTCCCGTTCTTCACTGCGCCGTGTGCGGTTGAGCTGCAGGTGAATTGGCACAACCTGGACACGGGCGAACGCGGAACGGCAACGTCACGCGTGGTGACGTTCACGCGATCGTCGTTCCAACCGTCGGAGTCGACGGGGGACTTCTTCGAGATCGCCACCAAGCCGGGCCGAGTGGTGTTCACCGTCAACACCGGGTCGCTGCATCATGTGGCCGCCCCGGCGGTCGAGGTCCGAGTCTTGGGCTGACCGGCCGTAACGCGGTCCAGCGCCGGGACGATGGATTCACGACGGCTCCGCCGTCCGGGTCGACGCGGAATCCATGAAAGTGGGCTTGTATGCGCATGTTTCGATGTGTCGTGATTGTCGCCGGTGCGTCCCTCGCGCTCGCGGGATGTGGCAACGGGGCCGAGAGCGACTCGACGTCAGCGGTGTCCGCGTCAGCGGCCGCCCCGTCCAGTTCAGCGGTGGCGAGCCCTCCCGCGTCGAGTCCGTCCGTCGAGGTGCCCGCGTCCGGCGGAGCGTCGGGTTCGACGTCGCCGTCGACAGCGACGGAGGCGGCGACGACGCCGGCCCGGCCGGGCTCCGCCGAGGTGCCCGTCGATCCGGCAGGGTTCCGCAACACCGGTGGGGCGGGGGAGGGGTACTTCCTGACCTCGCCGAGCGGGAACGTGTCGTGCGGACTGTTCCCGAACGGGTCGACTGCCGGGTTCGTCGGATGTCAGGCGGTGACGAGCGTGCCGCCGGACTCCGGTCCGACGTGCAGCAACGCGGACAACGACAAGTACGCCGTGCGCGTGGAACCCACTGGTGCGGTGCATTTTTGCACGACGCAGGGCATCTACACCGCGCAGAACGCGCCCGTGTTGAAGTACGGCCAAATCCTCACCGTCGGTGACGCCAGCTGCGTGTCACGAGAGGAGGGCATCTCGTGCCTCCTCGCGAACTCGAACGCATTCGTGCTCTCGCGGGACGCGAATCAAACCTACTGAGCTTGCGCCGCCGTACGCTCGGCCCATGACGCCGACAATTGCTGTCACGGGTTCCACCGGCGCTGTCGGGGGTGCGGTAGCGGCACTCCTCGCGGACTCCGGAACGCCGATTCGATTGCTGGTTCGTGACGTGGGGCGGGCGCCGGTGATACCGAACAGCGCTGTCGCGCAGTGTTCGTACGACGACGCAGATGCATCGATGCGGGCATTGCGCGGTGTCGACGTGCTGTTCATGGTGTCCGGGGCGGAGAGTGCGACCCGACTCGGCGAGCACCGAACGTTCGTCGACGCCGCGGCCGCGGCAGGGGTAACGCACGTGGTGTACACGTCGTTCTTCGGCGCGGCCCCGGACGCGACGTTCACGTTGGCGCGGGACCACTTTCACACCGAACAGCACGTCGCAGCGTCGGGGATGGACCATACGTTTCTGCGTGACAACTTCTACGCCGACGTGATGGAGCACTTCGCCGGCGAGGACGGTGTGATTCGTGGGCCGGCCGGCGACGGTCGGGTCTCGCTGGTGGCCCGAGCGGACGTGGCACGGGTGGCCGCGGTGGTGCTGACCGACCCCGCGTCGCACGCCGGCAGGTCCTACGACCTCACCGGACCCGAGGCGTTGTCCATGGCCGAGGTGGCCGCCGCGATCGCCGAGGTGCGGGGGCGGGCGGTGACGTTCCACGACGAGACGCTCGACGAGGCGTACGCGTCGCGTGCACGGTGGAACGTGCCGGACTGGCAGAACGACGCGTGGGTGTCGACGTACACCGCCATCGCGTCGGGGGAGCTGAGCCGGGTGAGCGAGGACGTGGAGCGGGTGACGGGGCGGCGGGCGATGACGTTGCGCGAGGTGCTGCGCGCGGGCTGATGTCCGCTCGCGTAGATCGGCGGAACCGACGGGTGCCGTGCTGCGTCCTACCCCTCGGGGGTGAGGCGAGATGCTCGTCGATGTTGACGTCGAGGCCATGCAGGCCGTCAGTCGTACCGTTCTCATCGAGGCGGAACGACTCACCGCGGTGCCCGCAGCGCGCGCCGCGGTCGCGTTGCCGGGCGCGGCCACCGCAGCGGCGATGGCAAGGGCGGACAAGCGTCTGTCGTCCGCGATCAAGGCACTAGCCGCCGGCGTCACAGCGACGGCCCGGTCGGTGGCGGCATCCGCGGTCGGTTACGACGCCGTGGACTCAGCGAATGCGGCCCGACTCGGTGGGGTCACGAATGGCGGTCTCTGAGGCTCTTCTCGACAGAGAGGCCGTGACGACCTGGGAGCCGGCGGCGATGCTGACCGACGCGACCGGGATCGCCGACGTCGCGCTCTCCGTGGAGTTCCGTGGCGCGGTCTTCGACACCGGTCTGGGCCAACTGCGAGGTTCCTGGAGCGGCGAGGCCGGTGATGCCGCAGTTCGCAGCCTGCAGCGGCACGTCGATGCTGCTCGGCAGCTCTCTCGTGGAGCTCGTGCGCTCGAACGCGCGGTCAGAGACGGCGAGGCGCTCCTCGACCACGCGCGGACGCAACTCCTGGACGCCGTTCTGGCCGCGGAGGCAGCTGGCTGCACGGTCAGTTCCGATTGGTCGGTGGCTGGTCCACCCGACGCTCTCGAGGTGCACGCCGCGATGGTCTCGTCACGGCTGCGGGTCTTGATCGCCGCGGACGAGGCGGTCGCTCGATCGATCGACGATGCGTCGCGGACCTTGGGCGATACTCGTGCGCGGACCTTCTTGCCGGTCGCGATCGGTCTCGCGTGGGCTGTGGACGCGGCCGTGAGTGCCATGATCGCGGCGGGGGTTCTGTCGGCCGGAGCAATCGCATTCGCGTTGGTCGACAGGTTCGGGGTCGATGCGTGGGAGACGATCCGCGAGGCCATTCCGGACACGTTCTTCGAGGACGCCGGCCCGGTGGACGCCGAGGGTGTCAAGGATGTGCTGCGTGACGATACTGAAGCAGGTCGCCGGTCCCCCAACCGGCAGGTAGCGAATGAAGGCGACCTGCGTGAGGTGTTAGCCCGCATCACCTCTGACGCCAAGCGCGTCGACGCGGGCACCGACCAGAAAATTCTGGAGAGTTACGTCCTACCCGACGGCACGCAAATACGCTTGCGCGCCGAAAGTAAGTCCGGCGGCTCCGCAATCGATATCAAGACGCCGACCGAAAGGATCAAGGTGCACATCCGATGATGAACGTGAGTCTCGAGTTCCGTCTGCTCTACGACCTGGATGACGACTGGGCAGACTTTCACACGTTCTACGTGATCGGCCGCAAGTTCCTGGGGCCGACTATGACGAATGTCGATGTTGCCGGCCTCATCCGCCAACTCGCTGACTCGGGTTTGATCGAACTGGGATCGCTGGCCGACAACGAGGTCGGTTGGGAGAGATGGGACGTCAGTCTCGACGAGGCGATGAGACGGATTGCCGAGGGCTATCGCGGCGAGGTGGGATATGACGGGGCAGACGCCAATGCGTTGATGGGAACCGAAGTGGTCCGAGCCAACCTGACCCGAAAGGGGGAACTGCGACTCGCGGAGCTGGAAGCCCGCGGGATGACATACGGGAGCACGGTGGGGTCGTTCGAGACGCGCGATCGCAAGGATGGAGACGACGAATGATCGATCAACGTCTGGAGCACTTCTTGCTGTACGAGCTCGACGACGATTGGATGCCCCTCGCCGCATTCGTCGGAACCGTGAGACAAGTTACTCCGCAAGATTGCTCGATCGAGCGCGTGGCCGCGATCATCGAGGATTTCATACGCAAGCAGTGGATGATTCCTGGCGGTTGGTCGAAGGACACAGGAACATGGGAGCCGTGGTGCGTCCCGGTGGAGGAGGCCATGGCTCGGATCGCGGAGGGTTACGACGGGCTGGCCGGGTATGTCGGGGCCAATGAGGAGGAACTGGCAACGACGGAGGTTTTCCGCGGCGAGATCACTGAAGTGGGCCGGCGTCGACTCGACGAATTGGGGTCACCCTACGAGAAGTACGGCGACCCGTGGGAATCGATTCGCTCGCACAGAGCAGAGGGGGACTTCCCGCCGTGGGTACCGTGAAGAGTTGCCCCGAAACGCCGGTTTGCATCGAACATCGAGCTCGGGTATCAAAAATTGACAATCTGAGGGCTGCCCAGTGACCCATTTGCGGCTCGAGAATTTCCTCTTATCATCCCTGGCCGAGGACTGGATGTCGTTGGGAGATTTTCTCTTCTTCGCCACGCGAATTACACCTCGGGTGTCGACTGCGGCCGACGTCGCAGAGGTCGTTCGAGATCTGGCAACACGTGGGTTGATCGAGCTGGGCGGCTGGTCCGACGACGGCCGTTTCGAGGTGTGGGACGTGTCCGTCGACGAGGCGCTCCACCGCATTGCGCACGGGTTCCAGGGGGAGGCCGGGTATCTGAACGGGGATACAGGGGTCCCCGGCCGAACCGAAGTGTTCAGGGCGAACCTGACCGCGCTGGGGGAGGAGCGACTGTCCGAACCCGGGGACCCGTACGACAAATACGGTGACCCCTGGTCCGAGGTCCCGCATCTGCGCATCGCTCATACAGTGCCGCCGTGGCGCGAAGCCGACGACCGTCCGTGATGTCGGACCAATCCTCTACGTTCCGTGCACCTAGACGCGCCGCAGCCCAGGAGTCACGATGACCGGCCTTTCGAACTCGCTCGTCTCTGTTCTGCTTCACCACTCGGGGTCGACGTCGTCGACCGTCGATGCCACGTACGGCGGCTTCAGCCGCTTCGCCCAGGCAGAGCGCCGTCGATCGAGCTCGACCATCGTCGAACTCGCGCAGCTCGACGACCCTGACGAGCCGGACTACGGGCCGGGTCACCTCGAGATGGACTACGAGGCGGGATCGCTCGGCGGGGGCGGACTCTCGAGGCTTCTGGGGCCTCCGCCCAGGCCGGCCACGTTGTGCGACGAATTGGGCAACTGGGTCACTGCGGTGGATGCGCTTCACGCGATACTGCCTGCGGGGGCCGCGGCCGGGGGCGGTCACCGTTGTGGTTCTGACGGCCGGGCATGCCGTTGCTGGCCGTCAATGGTCGCTTGACGACGTGCGCCGACTCATCGAGCGGCAGGAAGCAAAGTTCGGCTGGGACTTCGTCCTTCTGGGCGCCAACATGGACGCGGTCGAGACGGGGGCGAAGATGGGCTTCGCCCGATGCACGTCACTCACGTTCGACGCGTCGTCTGCGGGTATCGATTCGGCATTCTCCGCTGTGTCGCACAATCAGATGCGAAAGCAGGAGGCTGGTACACCAGGAATCGCGGGGTTCTCCGACGAGAATCGTCGGCGCGCGTGTCGACGCTTCGGTGCCGTGTCGAGGCGACGTCGCTGAACAGCGAGGTCGCGTCAGCGTGCCGCCGGGGATCGAGACAGGTGCCGGCCCCGATTGATCGCGGTCGGCAGCCGTGGCGCGGACCAACGACTACGTGCTCACGAGCTACTCGACCAGTCCGCACCGAAAGGCCACGAGTGCGGCTCCGACTCGGTTGGACACCTGGAGCTTGTGATTCACCGCCGCCAGGTGGGACTTGACCGTCGTCTCCGACATGAACAACCGCTGCGCGATGTCGGCATTCGTGGCACCGGACGCCATGACGGTCAGCACTTCCCGCTCGCGATCCGTCAGCGAGTCCAGAGCGACCGTCGGTCGCTGCGACGGCGAGTGCCGAACGATGCGGCGTAACGAGTCCTCGGAGAAGAGGGTGTTGCCGGCCGCCACGGCCCGGACCGATTGGTGATAGGTCTCGGGCGGCTCGGATTTGCTGAGGAAGCTGTGGGCGCCGGCTTTGACGGCTTCCACCACCAGGTCGTCGACATCCATCGCCGTCATCGCGACGACCTTCGGCGGCTCCGGCATCGTCATCAATGTCCGCGTGGCGTCGAGCCCACCGACACGTCCCATCATCAGGTCCATCAGCACCACGTGCGGGCGCGTTGCCGCCACAGCAGCTGGGACCTCGTCGCCGTCGGACACCGATCCCACGACCACGATGTCCGTGGTCGCCGCAAAGATGTCTGTCATTCCTCGCCGCACGAAGGCGTCGTCGTCGACAACGAGAACGGAAATAGGCGCTTCGGAACCCATGATGCGTCGACCGTAGCGAACGTCACCGACACGGCCGACCCATTGGATCTAGAGATTCCGTCGTGGACGACGAGTCGAACTGAGCCGGGTCACGAGTACCAGGGCAACCATGCCGACAGGACGAACTCCCCACCGTGGACATCCCACCGCACCCATCCACCGGCGGTGTGCGCTTGTTCGGCCAGACCGAGCAGTCCGCTCCGCGATCCCGGCCCTGGACTCCCGGACGTCGCCGGGTTTCGCACGATCAGGCTGATGCCGTCGGTGTCGGCACCGCTGACAGTGATCTGCAGCGGCGAACCGGGTGCGTGCTTTTGGCTGTTGGTGAGGGCCTCTTGGACGATGCGATACGCGGTGTGACTGGTCAGGTCACCGACGGTCCCCGGGTAGATGTCCTGGATCAAGGTCACCCGGCATCCCGCCGAACGCGCTGCGTCGACCAGGTCGCCGATACCCGCAAGGCTCCGCCGACCGGCGTCGGCGCCACCGGTCTCCGATCCACGGAGAACGCCGATGATGCGTTTGAGCTCGTCCAGGGAGTCGTGCGCAGTGGCACGGATCAGCGCCGAGGTGTTCGAGATCTTCTCCGGTCCGTCCGCACTTCCGACTTGTAATCCGCCGGCGAGCAGCGAGATCCGGCTGAGGCCGGCTGCGAGCGTGTCGTGCATGTCGCGCGCGATGCGCGCACGCTCCTGCTGAATCAGCATGTCTTCGTGCAGACGCCGAGACTGCGCGGTTGCTTCGTTCCTCGACCGAACCGCAACGTCGAGGTCGGACTTCGTTCTGCGGAGTTGCGAGAGGCCCACGACCACGGCGACGAGCACCGCGGCGACGAGCAGCGGTAGCCACCACGGGAGCGACCAGGTCGGAGGGGGCTGACCCTCGATCTGCTTCACGCCGAGGGTCAGCACCGAATAGTCACGTCGTCGGGACGCGTCGTAGGTCAGCGAGACTGCGCACGCCAGGTACACGGCCACCGCCGCGCCGACCAGGCGACGACCAGCCGCTCTGGCACCGACTGCGTACAACGTGATGAGCGCCGCCGTGGCATCGGTCGCGAAGAACAGCGGCCCGGCAACCGACATGGCCAGGACGATCCAGGGCTTGTCGTGCCGCCAGACCAGCGCCACCGCCGCCGCGACGTTGAGGACGAACCCCAGCCCCGCGTTCCATGCGGGGGTTCCGGATATGCCGGCCAAGCCCACCGTCATGATCGTGCAGGACAGGCTGAGCGTCACCGCGCCGATGGTCCAGGCGCGACGCCTAACCGTGGCTGCAGTCGTGGTCACGTCGCCGACGTTACGGGGATCGTCCGACACGGTCGTCCGTTCTTCGGTCGCGGAATCCGCCCGAAAGGACGAGAAGGGTCGACCGGTTCGACGAGGTGGAGGACGGGCCGGGTGCGGTGTGCTCGTCGAGAAGCATCGACCGGTGCTCGACGTGCCGAAAGGAACCACCGTGACTCATCCTCCGCAGAACCCGTACCCGCAGCCCCAGCCGCAGCAGCCGCCCGCCAAGAAGAATTGGTTCCTGCGCCACAAGATCCTCACCGTCCTCGGCGCGCTCATCGTGATCGGCGTCGTCGTCAACCTGGCCGGCGGTGGCGGTGAGAGCGGGTCGGGCGGTGGTGTCGACACCACGACCTCTCAGGCTGCGCCGAACGCCGAGGCGCCCGCGGAGGGCGGTCAGGCACCGGGGATCGGGGCCGCGGTACGGGACGGCAAGTTCGAGTTCGTGGTCCAGAACGTCGAACGCGGTGTCACGTCGGTGGGGGACCAATTCACGTCTCAGACGCCGCAGGGTGAGTACGTGCTGGTCACGGCGAATGTCGCTAATATCGGCAACGAGCAGCAGTTGTTCGACACCACGTCGCAGAAGTTGCTCGACGCGCAGGGGCGCGAGTACTCGACCGACACCGTGGCCACGGTGACCGAGGATCCGAATCTCGGCTTCTCGCAGATCAATCCGGGGAACTCGCTGGTCGCAACCCTGGTGTTCGACATCCCGACCGGGGTCTCTCCGTCGGAGATCGAGCTGCACGATTCCCTGTTCTCGGGTGGCGTCACCGTCGCTCTCGGGTGACCAGGGATTCGATGTCGGACCCATCCTCTACAGTCCCCGCATTCGATCGCACCGCGTGTCAGGAGCCCTCATGACCGATCCGTCCCTCTCCCTCGTGGCCGCCCTCCTCGATCGCTCCGGGTCGATGGCGTCGATCGCCGACGACACCCGCGGCGGTTTCGACAGCTTCATCCAGTCCGAGCGCGGACACGACGGCTCGACGGTGGTCACGCTCGCGCAGTTCGACGACCGATACGAGATGGTCTACGAGTCGAAACCGATCGACGAAGTGGGCGGGCTCGAACTGCTGCCGCGGGGGATGACGGCGCTGTACGACGCGGTGGGCACCTTCGTCACCGAGGTCGGGGCGGCACTCGCGGCGCTGCCGGAGGAGCGGCGACCGGGATCGGTCACGGTGCTCGTCATGACGGACGGCCACGAGAACTCCAGTCGCGAGTGGTCGCATCAGAAGGTGCGCGCTTTGATCGAGCAGCAGGAATCGCAGTACGGGTGGGATTTCGTGTTCCTGGGCGCCAACATGGACGCGGTCGAAACCGGGGCGCAGATGGGCTTCACGAGGGACAAGTCGCTCACCTATGCCGCGTCGTCCGAAGGGGTGAACGCGGCCTTCTCTGCGGTGTCCGGTTACCAGGATCGGAAGCGGACGTACGGGATGCGCAAGGCCGCAGGGTTTTCCGACGACGATCGGCGTCGGGCGGGTCGGTGACACAGAGACGCCGGCCCAACGGTGACCGACCACATGATCACGACAAATCGACCGTAAGGTCGGTCTGCGGTGCCGAGACCGGCTATGTTCTCGATCGGTGTGAGGGAGGATTTGCGATGTGGTGTGGAGACGCGCGCCTGGCGAGGTGGTCGGCCGACAACGGCTTCGGAGTCGAGCGGGAGTACAGCCGTGACCGGCTCGACGAGCTGACGCCGAAAACCAGTGGCCTGTACATCTTCGAAGCCAAGAATCACGAGGCGTACATCGGCATCTCCACCGACCTGCGTGCGCGGCTGGGGCAGCATTCCCGGCTCCACGGTGACATTCGAGCTTTCCGAGTGCGCGAGATGGCCGGCAACCCGATGGAACTGCGGACCGTCGAGCGAATGCTGGTGCACGACGCCCAGAAGAACAGTTTCATCCTGCGCAATCGCGAACACGCCATGACCTTGACCGGCGAGAGCGTCTTCGATGACGTGGTGGCTCCGACGGAGCAATCCGCGTGGTTGCGAGATCCGGCCGGCGTCAACGCGGCGGATTTGTCGTCACCGCCTCCGTACGACAGCAACCACCTGGCTGCTCATGCATCATCGTTCGCACGCTTGCAACAGCATCCCCGCAGCAATGAGGTTATTGATGCAGTTGGCGCCTACCTGCGCGCCTGTGTTCCCGTCCCGGTTCGGACCGAGGGCACCTTCTGGACGATCAGCTGCTATCCGGGCTCCTCTCGGGCACGCCTGACGTGCATCTCCATGGCGATGCTCGAGACGTTCTATGTGTGGTCCCCACCAGACGAGGACCGGCTCGAAATCCGACTGTTCGTCGACGGAAGTCGGATACCGAAGAGCCGGTTGACGCTCGACAGGACCTGGCGAAAACTCGCCCAGGGGGTGAAGCTGGGCCCGCGTGCGCACAGGTCTGCGGGAGTGCATGAACGGGTCATCGTGATCGATGACGTATCGAGGATGACGGCGGCACTCGAGATAGCCGGCGTTGCGGACGCGGCGGCTCACCACGCTCTTGCCGTGATGCGGAAGCGGCAGTCCGGCTACAAGCCTTCGCACTGCCCCCAACTCGCGGCGGCGGTGTCCGTGTCGGCGGACCATCGCAATATCTCTCCCGTTCCGGCGCAGGTGGCCGTCGAGAGGCCGACTGCAGACGTCATTCTCGACGATGGACTCGAAGACACTGTCGCTGACGTGGTGCCTAACGTCGGTGCCGACGCAGTTGACAGTTCCCAACAGCAGACGAAAGTGGACAAGTTCCTCCGACTCGATTCGGATGGAACCGTGCTGCGCTGGCTCGGCGAATTCATCGAATCGGCTGTCCCGGACTCCTTCACGGACGCCGGAGTGAACTGGGGCGTGACATGCCTGCCGTCGACGAAGTCGGGGCCCGGTTCGCAGCGGCTATTCACGGTGAATGTGGGTGCGATGGAGGTGGCGTACGTTCGTGCTGCTACCAAGCCCGCGGGGGAGAACCCGACCGTCACTGTGGTTGTGTCACGTTCCGCGCTCGAGGCGGACTCCGGGTTGTCGATCGACGAATTGGCGCAAAAGTATCCCTCGGTCAGCTTCACGACCCACGGTTATGTAGCCGCGGCGGGTGACGACATCTCGCTGACCTGGCCATTGGGGGGCGTGGGCGACGTGCCGTGGCGGTTTGCGTCGGGCGTTCTGGTCGATGCACTTCGAGGCTCTCGATCACCCTACGGGCGTTACCATTCTCCGGCTTTGCACAAGGAATCTATAGCGGCCCTGGGGTAGAGGTCGGCGGATGAGGGCGCGGGCCGTTCGATGTGTTCTGCTGCGGTTGAACACAATCCCATGAGCGAAAAACCGATCACTGATGTGACGAGATGGCACCCTCGTCCTATGCCTCGCGTTCCGGAGAGTCCCCCCGCGCTCGTGAACGGCGCTGAGAAAATCGTTTACGAAGCGCTCGTCGACCAGCTCGGCGAGCACGACATCGTTCTGTCGAACCGACGGTCACCGACCACCACAAGGACTACGAGATCGACTTCGTCGTCCACCTCGACGGTCTCGGTGTCGTGTGTGTGGAGGTCAAGGGCGGACAGGTCTCGCACAACGGCTCGACCTGGGTGCAGACGCGTCAAGGCACGGACCACGCGATCGACCCTGTCGCACAGGTGCGAGATGCGAAGTACGCGCTCCGGACCTACGTGGAGGACGACCCACGATGGACGCTGGGCAAGGGATTCCCGTGGACCCACGTTGTCGTCCTGCCGAACACCGAACTGGACCAGGACTTCTCGCTCCCCGACTGCCCACGGTGGAGCGTCGTCGATCGGGCCGGGCTGTCTCAGCTCGGGCACTCGCTGCGTGCCATCCTGCGACACAAGTCGGACGGCACCCTCGATCCACGGTCCGGTGAACAATTGCTGGCGGTGCTCGGTGGGCGAGGGTTGCCGCAGAAGGACGTCCTCTCGCGAGCCATCGCGAACGAGGACGCCGCGGAGACGTTGACCGCGCAGCAAGCGGTCATCCTGCAGGCCACCAGGCTGCTGAAGCGTGTCGAGATTCGTGGCGGCGCCGGCAGCGGGAAGACGTTTCTCGCGCTCGAGCAGACCCGCCGCCTGCAGAAGGACGGGAAGCGCGTTGCGCTCCTGTGCTACTCGCACGGCCTGGCGTCATATCTCAAGCGGCTGACCGGGACGTGGCCGCGCAAGGAACGACCCGCGTACGTCGGTGAATTCCACGCATTGGGCATGCAGTGGGGCGCGGCGACGGGCCCCGACGAGTCGGTCCGGACCGCCGAGAGCGTGAAGTTCTGGGAGGAGGACCTGCCTGCCCAGATGGCCGACTTGGCCGCCGCTCTCGCCCCGGGCCACAAATTCGACGCCGTGGTCGTCGACGAGGCACAGGATTTCGCCGACGCGTGGTGGAGTCCTGTGGTCGAATCCCTCCGGAGTGCAGAGGACGGCTCCATCTACCTCTTCAGCGACGAGGCGCAGCGAGTGTTCGACCGGCACGGCACTCCGCCGTTGGACCTCGTGCCGATTGTCCTCGATCAGAACATCCGGAACACCAAGCAGATCGCGACGTGCTTCGGTCCGCTTGCCGGACAGCGCATGCGACTGCTGGGTGGGGACGGACCCGCGGTGACGATGGTGGCGTGCTCGGCGGCGGAGGCGCTGGACCACGCGGACGACCAGATCGACGTGTTGTTGGAGTCGGGATGGCGAGAGCAGGATGTCGCGCTGCTGACGACCGGTACTCGGCACCCCGAGCAGGTTTCGCGGCAGGCAGAGGGGCAGGCCGCGTACTGGGACAGCTTCTGGGACCACGACCAGGTGTTCTACGGTCACGTTCTCGGGTTCAAGGGCTTGGAACGGCGAGCGGTCGTGCTCGCGGTGAACGAGTCCGGCGGGCGGGATCGGTCACGGGAGCGTCTGTATGTCGGACTGTCGAGGGCGCGAGACCAGTTGGTGGTGTGCGGGGATCCGGACTACATCCGCGACGTCGGTGGGGCGGAGTTGGCTGTGCGACTAGGGATCTGAGGCCGCACGACGTAGCAGAACTCGCCGCCGCATGGGTGCGCCGCGAATCAGCTCGAATCTCAGCCGTCGACCGTCAGTCCGTGACAGGCTCGTTGCATGACCGACTATGTCTACGGTGATGTCGATGGTGCGCTGGTCTTCATACCGAAGGCTCGCGCCGAACATCTTTCGATTCTGCGGTCGGATTTCGCGACCTGGGGCGATGCAAAGCGGAATCTGAGTCCGGACACCTGGGCCGGCGTCGTCGAGCAATTCGACGCGGGCGAGGCCGATGTGCCTGCAGACGACGAGGCCTACGATCTCGATGCCGTTCCGGGCCATGCCGATGGCGACTGGCCGGCGTGGCCTGCCCGCGACATGCTTCGGGACGTGCCGGCGTCGGTGCGTGAGAAGTTCGGCCGGGTGGAAGACAGCGTGCACAACGGCTCGTACCTGCACCTCGATGCCGCCGACGAACACGAGGTTCTCGAGGCACTCCGACCCTATGGCTGGACATGCACCCGTGACGACGCCATGGTGAACCGAGCAAGCGGGTACTGACAGGACCGGCTCTCCGGAGCGACGACAAAGGGGGTGGGCTCGACAATGGCCAGGGTTCCGCAAATCACGGTGGACGACAACGAAGTTCTCGACCAGTTGCACAAGGCGGGCGACGCTGTCGGTCACAAGACGCTGCAGCAGCGGTGCAAGTTCAGCGATAACCGCTACGACGCGTCGCGAAAGAATCTGACCGCAAAGAAGCTGGTAGTCAGCGTGGCCGGCGGGCGAGGGTCGCTGAAACTGACCGACGAAGGCCGGGCGCTCGCATCCGCGAAGGTGAAGGAATCGCTCCTGTACGCGCCGTTGTGCGACGTTCCCGTCGAGGACTGGAAAGAGACGCTGGGACTCGTTCCCATCGCGGTCGACAACACCGCCATGCAAGGTGGTCGACTTACTGGTGGTCGATGGACGCGCCCGGACCTGGTCACCGTCGGTCTTGCGACTTTCGAGTTCGTTCCGCAACTGTCGATGGACGTCTCCAGTATCGAAGTGAAGTCGTTCGTGTCGATCGACATCGCCGCGGTGTACGAGGCCTTGGCTCACCGCCGCGCCGCAACGCGCGCGTGGGTATTCTTCTACGTACCACCACATCTCGAAACGGCGACCGAAGCGCAGGTATTCGAGGTGTGCGCCGTCGCCGGGGAGAACGGTGTCGGAGTCGTCACGTTCGGTGATCCGCGCGACGCCAAGACCTGGCGGGTCAAGCAACGTGCATCACGCGTGACCACCGATCCGGCCCTGCTCAACGACTTCATTTCGGTGCAGATGAGCGACGGAGCGAAAGACACGATTAGGGCCCGAGTTGCCGAGATCAAGAACCCGGCGCCATCCGACGACGTGACCGCGTCGATCATTGCGACGTGAACCGACCGACCTCCCGGTAGCGTCGGGGTGCGACTGCCCGAACAGACGAACGGAGACCGTTGGACACGCTGGATGGGCTTGCTGTGCTCAGGTCGCTGGAGTCGAGTGTCAAGGCGCTTCGCGCGTCCGCGGTCAACGCTCCGGCTTCGCAGCCGACGGTCCTCGCCGATCTCGCCGATGCGTACGGGGAACTCCCGATGGGCGTGGCCCCGACGTCCGAGGGGCTGCAGTTTCTACGGCCCGATGTCACCGCGAACGATGTACCGCCGGAGATGCTCTGGCCGCTGGACAGCCTCGTCGACGCAGGCGAGCTGATGGACTGGCGATCGCAACCTCTGGCTGTCGACCTCTCCGAACTACGGCACGAGGCGGAGTTCTACCGTCGTGAGTACGGCGTCGATGTAGAGCGACTGTTCACCGGCTACCGGCAGGAGTGGAACTCCTGGGCGAGGCGTCAGAGTCGAACCGCCGAGAGTGCCGAGCTGTTCGACGCTCTGGACGAGCTTCTTCAGTCCGGGGCGACATCGAGCAAGGAGCTGTACCTCGCTGCGTGGCGTCTGTACGTGCCGGAACTGGGAATCGACTCGCACGTGGTTCGTCGTCGAGTACAGCTTCGGTCGGTCGAGGCGAGCACGTCGCGGGCGGTCGCGACCGACGACCCCGTCGATGGGGGAAATCCGAGGTCCGACGAGCGGGGTCTTCTGCTTCGGGTTGATCTGGCGTCGTCGTTGTACTTCGACACAGAATCCGTGAGTGGGCTCCTCGACCAACCGGACACGCAAACGGCTATCCGCCCGAACTTGTTCGAGCGCAACGACCTTCCATTCGGCTCGCACGTTCGACAGCGGGTTCTGGCAGATGTGCGACCGGCGCTTGCTTCCGCGTTACGGGCGCGGAGGAACGACAACGTCGAATGGTCGTTGACGATGAGCCCCGCGTTACTGGTGCGGGATGCTCCGCCGTCGACAGAGGAGGACCCGCTACGGGACGTGAGAGCTCTGCGCAGTCGCCTCGACCAATGGCCCGACATCGTGGATGCAAGCGATCTGCTCATCCGGGGAGATCGCGAAGCACTGAGTGTTCTGGAAGCGCGGCTTGCTCGCGCGATGTCGTCACTCGGCATTCAGACACCCGACATCGGTTCCGATTCGCCGCTGTCGTCGACGGGCTCCGGCTCGTTACCGCCGGTGACCGGCGGCAAGTTCAGGGACCGAATGCGTGCGCGACTCGGTGCGGTGGATCCCCTGGTGCGGTTCCGGGACCGTCGCCGCGCGGCCGCGGATGCGGCCGAGCCAGCCGCGGCCGGCGTCGGAAACGCAGCGCACGACACGGTTTCTGCGAACAACACCATGGTGGTGGACGTCTCGGCCGCAGCCCCCACCGCTCCCGCTGAACCGGATGGCGCTCTCGCTCTCGACCCACGTCAGAAATCGGTGGCCGAGGCGGCTCCGTCCGACCGGTTGGTGGTCGTCGCCGGAGCAGGTCAGGGTAAGACCGAGGTTGTGGCGGCCCGGCTGGAGTTTTTCGCGACCGAGCACGAGTTCTCACTGTCCACGGAAGTTCTGGTCTTGAGCTTCTCGCGCGCGGCCGTCGCCGCCGTGCGTAGACGACTCGCGACCCGGGGGCTGGCCGGCGCGGAGATCCGAACCTTCGACTCCTTCGCGAGCCGTGTCATCATCGATGCCGGATTGGACCCGTCGGGGACGTTCGACAGACGGATCGAACAGGCAACCCGGTTGCTCGAGGACGATGAGACCGAGTTGCCCATGCTCGACGAACTCGGCCACATCATCCTGGACGAGGTCCAAGACCTCGTCGGGAAGCGGGCGCGCCTGGCGCTGGCACTGATCGAACGCGTGGGATCGGAGGTCGGATTCACCGCTCTCGGCGACCCGAACCAGGCACTGTACGACTTCCAGTTGACGGACGCCGAGCGCGTCGGCCACACGGAGATTCTCACGGAATTCGAACGCTTCGACGACACGCGGATCACGTCGCTCACCCGGAATTTCCGTGCACGCGGTGAAGTTCCACTCGCGGTTGTCGATCTCGGTCACCGTCTGCGGACCATGAACGACGGCACGAAGGCGCGGGCGGTCGTCGATGCGTTCATCGCAGAACTCACGCCCGTCGACCCGGAAGTATGGCTGGCCGATGTCTACCGCGCCGGGCGGACAACCGCCGTACTCACCAAGACCAACGGCGATGCGCTCCGGGTATCGCAGATGCTCACCGCGCTCAGAATTCGTCACACGCTGCGTCGACCCTCACAGGAGCAAGGCGCGAGCGCCTGGGTATCCGAACTGGCGCGGTTGTTGCCGCGTGCGGTGACTCGTCGCGACGAGGTCGTTGCGGCGCTCCGGTCGACGTCCGTGGCCGATCCGGATACGGCGTGGAGCGTCCTGAAAGACGCGGAAGGTGTGTTCCGGTCACCGGACGAGCTCGACATGTCTCGCATACGACGCGCTATCGGGGGTTACGGAATACCGACGGCACTGTTGGCCGACAACACGGAGGACGTCGTGGTGTCGACCGTGCATCGAGCGAAAGGCCTCGAGTTCGACCGCGTGTTCTTTCTCGACACCGACTGGGAGTCGGACCAGGACGACTTCGCGATAGCGCGGCGTAATTACGTGGCGTTGAGTCGAGCTCGCGACGAAGTTCGTCGCTGCAGTCCGAAGCCCGGGAATGCCCGGATGAAGAAGCAGGATGCGCCGCCCGGGCGGTGGATGGAGAGAGTTTACGGCCGAGGCGGACTGCGCGTCCGCGCCATCGAGTTCCGCAACGACGACGTCACGACGGATGTTCCGTTCTATACCGACGAGGTCGACTCGGTGCATGCCGCGCAGGCCCTCCTCGCGTCGGGTCGGTTGGCCGGCGCGCCCGTGACGCTGACTCTGGATACGGGGTGGAGCACGCGTGACGCTCCGATCTACCTCGTTCACGAGTCCGAGGGCGCGGCCTTCGCCCGCACCGACGAGGAGTTCGGACGCAGCGTCAGGAAACTCTTCGGCATCAGAAACTCCGCTTTTCCGATGGTGATGAACGGGGCGACCGTGATGACGGTGGAGTCCGTGACGGGTTCGCCCGAGGTCTGCGCCGAAGCGGGATTGGGTGAATCCGGCATCTGGCTGGCACCCCGACTGTCGGGGTTGGTGCGTCCGCAATGGGACTCGAAGTGGGACGGAAGAGCATGACGAACACGAATGACCAGCTCGAGTCGATGTACGCCTTCCGGGCAGAGATGGTCGACCAACTGACGAAGGATCTGTTCGGTCCGGGGCTCGGTGACGACGAGGTCCTGGACGAGCTGCCATTGGACCGATACGTGGTGGGCGTGCTGTGGCCGACGGAAGACGAGCTCCAGGAAGAACCCGAGCCGGACAGCGCCGAGTCCGACTCCGAGGACAGCGCCGGCGACACGCCCGTTGCTCAGTCGATGATGCGGTATCCGTCGTCGATGGGTTTGACGTTCACCGTGGACGCGAACTCGGTGGAGTCCGTGAGCATCGACATCGCCGCAGCCCGGTACGTGCCGTCCGTCGACGTGGACGAGCCTCCGGAGGACACAACAGGACGCCGACGAGGCCGGACGAAGCCGTCATCGTGGACCCGCGCTGCAGCGCAGATCGATACGGTCGTCCACCCGATCGCGACGGTGGGCACCATGACGCGAGACGTGGCACCCGGACTTCAGCTGTACACGCTCACGCGCACACCGCGGAACGGCACGGTCACGATCTCCGCAATTCTTCGGAACACCGCCAGAACCGGCAAGGGCGAACTTCGTGACGCGCATGCATGGTTTCAAGCCGAAATCTTGGTGAGCACCGCCCCGGCGGCGCTGCTCGACCGTGGTGCTCCCAACCGCCTTGGCGACGACCCCGATCTGCAGAGTGCCGACCTGATGTATCGCAACGCGAGAACATTCGGCATCGGTCATGGTTGTGCGGTCACCTGGGACGCCTCGCCGCGGGCGGCGACCGATCGGATCCGGACGACGCAGCTGCCGGCATTCGAGGTGTCGCGGGCGCGTCCCGGCCCAGCGGACGGGATCGATCTGCGGATGTCGACCCTGGGCCGGAAGGACGCAGCGACCGTCGTTCACAACCTGGGTTTGTTGGTCGAGTCCTACCGCGCGTGGATCGACGAACGTCATGCGGCGGTGAGTGCAGACCGGGCCGATGTCGCCTACGAACTCAAGCCCACGGCCGACCGACACTTCGAGCAGGCGCGCGAAGCCGCCGATCGGATCGAGGCCGGTATCCGTCTCCTGTCCACCGACAACGACGTCTTCGCCGCATTTCAGCTGGCCAACCGCGCGATGCAAGCACAGCGGGCGCGACAGGTCTGGGTGCGGGCGGGTGCTACCGGCCCGGTTGACGATGGCGCGGACCAGACGTGGTACCCGTTCCAGATTGCCTTCGTCCTGCTCAATTTGCCTGGTCTGGCCGACCCCGCCCACTCGGACCGCGATGTGGCGGATCTGCTGTGGTTCCCCACCGGCGGCGGTAAGACCGAGGCGTATCTCGGTCTGGTCGCGTTCATCTTGCTGCTCCGTCGTATCCGAGACGACGGCGCCATCGGGGTGGCGGTCATCATGCGATACACACTGCGTCTGTTGACCATTCAGCAGTTCGAGCGCGCGACGATGTTGATGTGCGCGTTGGAACGGGTGCGCGCCGACCGCGGTGAACTCGGTTCGAGGCCGTTCGCCATCGGTCTCTGGGTCGGACGTGGGGGAACGCCCAACACGCATGACGACGCCAAGAAGGCTCTTCGAGCGCTTCGGTCCGGAACGGAAATCACCGAGTCGAATCCCGTTCAGCTGACGCAGTGCCCGTGGTGCGGCAGAGCGCTCGATCACACGAAGTACTCGCTGGTGGTCGGTCCCGGCGCCAGGCTGCGGATTGCGTGCGGGAATTCCTCGTGCGAGTTCTCCTCGGGCCTGCCTGTGTACGTCGTCGATCAGGACATCTACGAGTACCGCCCGGAACTCGTCCTCGGAACTGTCGACAAGTTCGCCATGATGGCCTGGCGACCGGAGGTGCGGAAACTCTTCGCGCGCGACGGTGTAGGCATTCCACCCGACCTGATCATTCAGGACGAGCTGCACTTGATCTCGGGTCCGTTGGGGTCGATGGTCGGTCTGTACGAGACCGCTGTCGACGCCGCGTGCTCGTCGCCGATCGACGGGACCGAACGACGATCACGCCCGAAGATCGTCGCGTCGACGGCAACCATTCGACGGTCGAGCTCGCAGATCAAGAGTGTGTTCGACCGAGACTCCCGACAATTCCCGCCGCCCGGCATCGACCCCGATCAGTCGTTCTTCGCCGAGCCCGCTCCGCGCGAGATGGCCGGCACTCGAATGTACGTCGGTGTGATGAGCCCGGGAACGAGTCATGCGACGCTGATGGTCCGAACCTACGGAGCCCTCCTGCAGGCGGGCCAGGACGTCGATGCCGACCCGGCCGTTCGGGATCCCTATTGGACTCTGTTGGGATACTTCAACAGTCTTCGTGTTCTGGGCAGCGCCTTGCTGCAGGTCGAAGGTGACGTCCGCGAGCGGCTGGGTGTGGTTGCTCGTCGGTCGGGATCGACTGCCCGCACCCTGCAACCGTCGAACGAGCTGACCAGCCGAGTTGCGTCCGCCGAAATCCCTCGGCGTCTCAAAAGCTTGGAGCAGCAGTACGGTTCCGGCTCGGCCGATGACGTCGTGCTCGCGACGAACATGATCTCGGTCGGTGTCGACATCGACCGGCTGGGTTTGATGACGGTGATGGGTCAGCCGCAGTCGAGCTCCGAGTACATTCAGGCCACGAGCCGGGTGGGCCGGAAGTACCCGGGGCTGGTGGTGACGATTCTCAACTCCGCACGATCCAGGGACCGTTCGCACTTCGAGAACTTCGTTCCCTTCCACCAGGCGATGTACCGGGCCGTCGAGGCCACGAGCGCAACCCCGTTCGCCGCTCGCGCTCGTGACCGCGGACTGCACGGTGTCTTCGTGTCCATGGCGCGGTTGATGATCGATGCCATGTCGGGAGAAGGCGGCGCTGCGGCTGCTCCCGCGGAGGAGCACAAGCTCCGGGAATTGATCGACGCCATCGAGCGGCGCGTGCAAGCGACCGCGCCGGAGGAGGTCGAGGACACCGTCGAACAGTTGAACGCGATGCTGCAGGTGTGGATGGACGAAGCCGGCGGCCGTAGCGCGTTCAAGTTCCGTGACACGAAGGCGCCCACCGAGGCGTTACTGGTCGAGCCCGGCGCGGCCTTGACGGACGTCGACATCGAGTACACGCAGACCGAGACACCGTGGCCCACGTTGATGAGCTTGCGTGATGTGGACGCCGAAAGTGCGCTCTACCCGATCAAGATGAGGAGTCACACATGAGCGTGGCCAACGCTCGACGCACCCAGCTGCTCAGCACCTACGGAGTGGGAAGCCTGTTCCCTTCCGATACGACGAGCTACATGATCGCCGGGATTCACGAATGGAAGCCTCGCGATGCCGACACGATTTCGGAGCCGCGTCTGGCGCGCAGTCTCAACGTGTCCGAGCTGAAGTCCCCGCCGGCGGGTTCGAAGACCAAGAGGGACGTCCCGGTCATTCGCTTCCCGATCACTCAGGTCTGCCCGTCCTGCCGCCGCATCGACTCGATACGAGAACTGTCGAAGGACCCGGCGAAGACTCAGTGCACCTGCGAGAAAAAGGCGGAACTGAGCCCGTTTCGATTGGTGGTCGCCTGCACCCGCGGCCACATCGACGAGTTCCCGTATTACAGGTGGCTGCACAAGGGTCAGGACTCCTGCAAGGGCCAGAAGATGCACCTGAGGGCGGGCGGCCGCACATCGTCGCTGGCCGACCTCGAGCTCACCTGTACGTGTGGTGTCGACCCGCGGTCCCTGGATGGATCGGTGGGTCCGAAGGCCCTGGCGGAGTTCGGAACCTGCAGCGGTCGTCGCCCGTGGTTGGGGCCCGACGCGACGCAGCCCTGCGACGAAATCCCACGGGCCGTGCAGCGCGGTGCGTCGAATGTCTGGTTGCCGGCGGTTCGGTCCGCTATTTCGATCCCGCCCTATTCGCAGGCGCTGGCGAAGTTCGTCACGAGACACTGGGCGGCGTTGGAGGACCCGGCGGCCGTGACGCCGGCATTGCTGGCGAGCCTGGCGAGACATTCTCGATTCACCGCACAGCAAATCGAGTCCGAGGTCGAGCGTCGACGGGGTGAGCAGGTCGACGACCTGCTCACCGAGGAGGCGCTGCGAAGGCAGGAATATCGTGCGCTTGTCGAGGGTCGGGAGCAGGACGGCTTGGACGACGACTTCGTCTGCCTGGCGCGCGAGGTTCCGGTCGATCTCGAACACGTGATCGCCGACGTTCGCAAAGTGACTCGTCTGCGTGAGGTGCGGGCTCTCTACGGTTTCACTCGACTGTCCGAGGAGACCGGCGAGGAGAATCTGTGCGCGTTGACCCCGGACCGCGTCCACTGGCTTCCGGCCGTCGAGGTGATCGGTGAAGGGGTCTTCCTCACGTTCCACCGAGACGAGCTCGAGCGGTGGGCGGGGAAGTCCTTCGCACAGGAACGGTGGACTCTGTTCACCTCTGCGACCAAGGGCCGCTCTCCGTGGCAGCAGCTGGGGGACGTCTCCGGTGTGATCGCAGTGGCGCTGCATACCTTCGCGCACGTGATCATCGACCAGATGGCGTTGACCGCCGGTTATCCGGCCGCGTCGCTGCGCGAGCGGCTGTACGTCGACGACGAGATGGCCGGTTTTCTCGTCTACACAGCGAGTTCCGATTCAGCTGGGAGCCTCGGCGGCGTTGCCTCGCAGGCGGAGTCGGACCGACTGGGCCCCGCTCTCCTCGAAGGGCTGCGTCGTTTGTCGTGGTGCTCCGCCGACCCGGTGTGTATCGAATCGCGCGGAGCTGGAGTCGACGCCATGAACCTCGCGGCGTGTCACGCGTGCGTCCTCGTCCCGGAGACGTCCTGCGAATGCGGCAATCGTTACCTCGATCGCGCCTTGCTCTTCGGAACCCCGGAGGGCGGCCACGAGAACGACGGACTGTTCAGCGACGTGGTGTTCGACGTCTGATCAGTGGAAAGCGCGGTCTCTGTTGCGTGTCGCCTCGGTGCTTTCGAGGATGCGGTCACGGAGCCTCGACACCGTTTTCCACTTCATGGCTCGCTTGTCGGGATCCATGCCGTACTGATGGATGACGTCGCGCAGCTGGTCGAGCGAAAGCTCGGCCAGCCGGGACCGCAAGGCATCTCGTCCGTCCGACCGAAAGACGTCGAACGGGTCGAGGACGGCGGGAGTGCGGGCCGATCGCGTACGCGTCGCCGCGGACCGAGCGCGCGTCGGCGACGACGTCCGCCCCGAATCGACCACTCGCGCAGCGGCACTGACGAACTGGGTGTTCTCGCCGCGCATGGCGTCGGCGGCCAGCCGCGCCATGGTGAGGACGACGACCGCGGCGTCCGGATCGACCGCTGCCAACTGGTCGATGCCGGCGTCGAACTGCGCCCGCGCTTCGGAGACCGGTCCGGGTTGATTCATATGTAGATCTTCGCATTCATCATCACGTGTTCGGTCAGGTCTTCCAACGTTTCGAAGACCTCGCCCCCGCCGTACCGTTTGGCCAGCGTGCCGCTACTACCCGAGCCGAAGTCGGCCGCACCGGCGATCGCGATGGCGTCGGGAACCCAGAACGGGATCACGTTCGGGGGACGCTCGGTGGTACTGCGATCTTCCGGTCGCTGGGCGTCGAAGTCCAGTGCGGCGTTCTGCAGCCGTTGAATGGTCGTGCGGTGGAGGTTGGTGCTCTTCCGATACTTCGTGATGATGAGCCCGAGGGCCTTGAGGCTGTGGCCGGACTTCTCCGCGAACGCCGCGACCCGTTTCTGGATCTGCGGGATTCCATAGGTGGACAGAACATCCGGGATGGTCGGGATGACATATGCGTCGGCCACCATCAGACCGTTGCGGGTCACGATGCCCATATTGGGCGGGCAGTCGATGAGTATGTAGTCGTAGTCGTCTGCCACCGGGTCGACGGCGTTCTTCAGGACCGACAGTGGTTCCAGCGAGTCGGGCTCGTCGTATTGCCACGCGGCGACCTCCTCGGAGATATCGATCATGTCGAGAGACGAGGCAAGGAGATCGATACCGGTGACGCTTCGGAGCGGCGAGACGTCACGCTGAATGGCCCTGTCGATGTCGAACGCGGGAGCCCGCGAGTCCAAGGCCTGCTCGAACAGCGCCTTGATGGTCCGGTGCGAGCCGTTCAACTCGTGCCAGCGATCACTGCCGATCATCATGGTGGTGAGGTTCGTCTGCGGATCGAGGTCGATGAGCAGCACCCGCTTCTCGAAGCTGCCGGCCATGATCTCGGCCATCGCCGCCGTCATCGTCGACTTGCCGACTCCACCCTTGAGGTTGATCGTGGCAATTGCGGTGACCATGGCGGTGCTGTCCCTCTCGCTCTGAACTCACCGCGGACCGAGCGGTTCGTGGACTCTCCGACTCTACGATGGTCGACCGACAAGGCTGTGTGGAGGGCGTCGCGCGTTGCGTCCGGGCTACGCCGAGAGTCCCATCGTCGAACGCAGCCACGGTGAAGAACGGCGCGGCCATTCCGCCCACTTGCACGGCCGTCATGGCTAGATTGAATCGAGACCGGGTGACACGAGGATGGGAATCGAGACATGTCAGTGACACTGGCCAAGGGTGGGAATGTCTCACTCAGCAAGGAAGCGCCCAGCCTGACGGCAGTCACGATTGGGCTGGGCTGGGACGTTCGAACGACCAGCGGTGGCGCCTACGACCTGGATGCCAGCGCGATTGCGCTCGACTCGTCTCGTCGCGTGCTGAGTGACGAGTTCTTCGTGTTCTACAACAATCTTCGATCGCCGGACGGCGCGATCGAGCACACCGGCGACAACCGGACCGGCGAAGGTGACGGCGACGACGAGAGCATCGACGTCGACTTGGCTGCTCTGTCGCCCACCGTCGACTCCATCGTGTTCCCGGTGTCCATTCACGACGCCGAGGCGCTTCGTCAGAATTTCGGCCAGGTGGTGAACGCGTTCATCCGGGTCGTGGACAAATCCGACGGCCGGGAACTCGCCCGTTTCGACCTCAGTGAGGACGCGTCGACCGAGACGGCCATGGTGTTCGGCGAGCTCTATCGTCGCGACGACGAGTGGAAGTTCCGCGCCATCGGACAGGGCTACGCCTCGGGTCTGGCAGGTATCGCGCGGGACTACGGAATCAACGTCTGAGGCAGAACCTCCGGACCAGCGGATCGTGCCGTCGAGCGGCGCGCACCGACGGTCCTCCGTGCCTACGACCGAGTCCGGCGACGGGCCGGCTACGACAAGGACATGCGCAGTGGACCCGTTCTACGAAGTGTTCGCGGGCTGGGCGAGAAAGACCTCGCTCGACTCCGCCATCAAGAGTTTCACCGGTCGGCTGAGGCCCGACGAGCTCGAAAGTTTCGTCGAGGAGTACCGCAACGAGGTGGCCACGGTCATCAACGAGGGACCACCCATCATTCACGGGCCGCGCGAGCCGTGGTACGCCGGACCGAATGCGTCCGCCGACACGTACTGGCCGGCCCTCGAGCGGTACATCCGCACGGATCTCGCTTGGCCCGAGAAGCGGGTCACCACGTTGGACCGGTCGTCGAACAAAGTGATTGCCTACACTCCGCGCCCCAACGCGACGGACTGGGACTCGAAGGGACTGGTCGTCGGGTACGTCCAGTCGGGCAAGACCACGAACTTCACCGCGGTGATCGCCAAGGCCGCCGACGTCGGCTACAAGTTCGTCATCGTTCTCTCCGGCATCCACAATGGTCTCCGCAAACAGACGCAGGAACGCTTGGACGAGCAGCTCCACCAGCTGACACCCTCCAAGTGGAAGCAACTGACCAACGCGGACGGGGACTTCAAGGCTCCGACGATGCAGTCCACGTCGCTGCTGCACGTCGACGACAGCGGTGTGATCCTGGCCGTGGTGAAGAAGAACGCCGCGGTGCTGAAGCGCCTGGACAAGTGGCTCCAGCCCGCCGTGAAGCAACGCGCACTCGGCGATGTGCCGACTCTGGTTATCGACGACGAGGCGGATCAGGCGAGCGTCGAGACTCGCATTATCAACCCGCTCATCAGGGGAATCATCGCCAAGCTACCGAAGAGCACCTACATCGGATACACGGCGACACCGTTTGCCAACGTGCTGATCGACCCCGGTGCCGGCGATCTCTACCCGAAGGACTTCATCCTCAATCTGCCCGAGCCGGACGGCTATTTCGGTACCGAGAGAATCTTCGGCAGAGACGTGGTCGAAGGCGACGAGGCGAATGGGGTCGAACTCGACGGGTCCAATATGGTCCGAATCATCCCGGACGAGGATGTCGACGACGTCCGCCCGTCGGGCAAGAGTGCTGCGAAGGCGTTCATCCCGTCGATACCGCCCACTCTCGACGACGCCCTGACGTGGTTCGTCCTGGCGACCGCCGCCCGACGTGCCCGCGGCGACGAGGGTCACGCAACGATGCTGATCCACACGTCGGTGAAGGCCGACATCCACGATCAGTTCCGGGGACCGCTCGGCGCCTTCGTTTCCGGTCTAGCCAGAAAGTGGGAGACCGGAGATTCCGCCACCGTGGAACGACTGGCGTCTCAGTGGGACAAGGAAACTGCGCTGGTGACGGCGGGAACGTTCGGGCTGGTACCGCTGGTGTTCGACGATCTTCGTCCGTTCGTCGGTGACGTCCTCGGTCGATGCCGCGTCGTCATCGACAACTTCCGCAGCGACGACCGTCTGGACTATTCCGAGGACGGTCAGGTGGCGATCGCGGTGGGAGGCAACACCCTGAGTCGAGGGCTGACCCTCGAGGGACTGACCGTCAGTTACTTCGTCCGGGCTGCCGGCGCATACGACACCCTGTTGCAGATGGCTCGGTGGTTCGGCTTCCGGTTCGGGTACGAGGATCTGCCCAGAATATGGATGACCGAGGAACTGCGCCAATGGTTCCGGCATCTGGCGACCGTCGAACGGGAGATTCGTCTCGACATCGAACGATACGAGTCGGAGGACCTGACGCCAACCGAATTCGGTGTGCGCATCCGGACGCATCCCACCCTGCGGATCACTGCCAAGTTGGGTGCCGCCATTCCGGCGTACGCGTCCTACGGCGGGCGGCGGGTGCAGACCCGATACTTCCGCACGCAGGACGAAGACTGGTTGCTGCGCAACGTCGACGCTGCTGACGGTCTTCTGTCCCGAGTCAGGACCAAGGGGATCGAGCCCAGAACAGTCGACTCGGGGGCTGTGTTGTTCGAGGGTGTCGACGCCGACGACGTGATGAGCTTCCTGAATAGCTATGTTGTGCATCCCGATTCGCCGGATCTCGATGCAGACTTGATCGGCAAGTACGTTGCCAAGCAACGCCGTCGGGGGAGTCTCGACACGTGGAACCTCGCCGTGATGGCAGCGGAGCCAGGCTCGGAGCGGGGGACCGTGCGGCTCGGCGGAATGGAGTTCGGCCGCATAGCGCGATCGCAACTAAAGATGGACGGGGTCGAACGCGCCGACATCAAGACATTGATGTCGAAGGATCATCGTGCGGTCGATTTCCTCGACCAATCAGTGGCCAGGAAAATGAGTGAGAACGCGCTGATGGACGCGCGTGACAAACATGCGGAGGTCAAGTCGAAGGGGCTGATACTCCTGTATCCCATCGACCCCACGTCGGAGCCGGACAAGGCGAACAAGGACTCGAGGAATCCACTGAACGCGGCTGCCGACGTGATCGGCCTTGCGCTCGTGTTTCCAGGATCGGCGAACGACGACAGCAAAGTCAGCCATACCTTGGTGAGCGTCGATCTCACGGATGCCGAGATCGAATCCGACGACGGCGAGTTGGCTGCGCTGACCGGATCCGACGGGTGAGTTCGATGACCGTCTCGACCGGGGCCACCTGGTGGTCGCAGCGTGTTGCTGCCGAGGGATCGACCGCATCCGAGGGCATTCGTCGTCAATTGGGAAAGCCCAAGCTCGATCCGCTGACGGTGCTGGTTCGCGAGGCGGCGCAGAACAGTTGCGACGCAGCGCTGCCCGGCCACGATGTCGAGTTCAACGTCCAGATCCGTCAGTTGTCCGGTAGGAGGCTCGAGGGCTGGCGGAACTTCCTGCTGCCCGGTCCCGACGGTGCCGACCTGGGATTGTCCCAGGCCATGACCTCCGATCCGACCGTGCTCATCATTTCCGATCGGGGCACGACCGGCCTCGGGGGACCGCTCCGAGCGGATGAGCCTCCGCTCGACGGTGAGCGGGGTGATTTCGTCAAGTTCATACGGAACGTGGGGGAGCGGAAGGGTGTCGACCTCGGCGGAGGCTCCTACGGTTTCGGCAAGGGGATCCTCTACAACGTGAGCAAGTGCCACGTCATCGTCGCGGACAGCCAGTGTATGTTTCGGGGCAAGATGCAACGCCGACTGATCGGCGCCGCCATGGGCGACGGATTCGAGCACAAGGGCGTGCGCTTCACCGGTCGTCACTGGCTGGGAGTACGGGACGGGGATATCGCGCAGGCGCTGATCGACCGCGACGCCGAGGACATGGCGAATGCTCTCGGTTTGCCCAAATTCGCCGAAGGACAGACGGGCACGACCGTGGCCATCATCGCTGCCGACCTGGGGGCGGTGAGGACGGGAGAGTCCGAGGAGCCCCGCACACCTCAGGCGGCCGCGGAGTACATGGCGTCGACGATGATGTGGAATCTCTGGCCCAAGATGCTGGACGGTGTGGAGAACCGGCTGCGATGCTCGGTGAAGTTCGAGGGCTTCGCGGTCGAACTTCCCGCGCCGGAGTCCACCATCGAGTTGAGACCGTTCGTCGACGCGTTTCGCAAACTGTCCCGCGACGGTGAGTATGATGTTCCTCCGCGTCGTGCGAAACCGACCGAGATCGGACGATTCGCGAAAGTGGAGACGATGGCTCCGCTGTCACGGCATTCGCTGCTCGCGCTGGCCGCGCCGTTCACCGGGTCGGCACGTCACTGCGCGCGGATGCGGCAAGCGAACCTCGTCGTCGACTACGTTGCCGGGGAACCACACTCGAACGAGGCGGTCCAGTACGGCGCCGTGTTCAAGTCGGCGGTCGAGGCGGACCGGTACTTCGCGGACGCCGAACCGCCGACGCACGACGATTGGGTCACCAGTGGGCTGCACGGAACGGCATTAGGTGTCATCCGCTTGGCAGCCCGCTTCGTGAACGCCAATCTCAAGCCGATCTCCGTGGAGGCCGGTCCCGAGTCGCAACACGACGCCGCGCTCGCGCCCTTGGCGGGTCGATTGGCCGGCCTTGTCGGTGGCGTCGCGGAGGGTCGCTCGGCGTCCGGCGGGTCGGGTCGTGAGGGAGGTCATCGCGCCGGCCGGTCGCCCGGTTCCCGGATGTCGCGGCCGAAGGTGGTCGACGGTCCCGCACTGGTTGTCGAGGATGGTGTCGCCCTGGTGAAGGCGACCGTCGAAATGCCGGCGTGGTCCACCACCACGACGGTGACCGCCGAACCGTCCGTGGTGATCGACGGCGGGGTCGAGAGTCACGGGTTGTTGGACGCGCCCGTCGTGGTCGGCTGGACGAGCTCAGGCACGAACGAATTCCGACGGGGCGAGGATCTGAGAGTGAGTCCGCGGGACGAACGTCTGTGGGTCGTCTCGGTGCAGCCTCCGCACGATGCCGTCGTTCGTCTTGCCGTCTCGGTGGCCAAGGGGGGGTGACGAGATGACCGATGTGCGGCCGTATTTCGTTCCCGGCGCCGATGCCGTGACGGTGTCGGACTGGTCGCAGCTCGTGGACGGTACGTGGGAGTCGCTCGGAGAGGAGGTCGAGAACTGGGATTACCGCACAGATCTCCGTCTTCGCTGCGCGGTCGAGGCCGACGTCGCTCGCATCAGGGCAGACACGCATCTGACCGATGGCTCTCCTCTGGCATTTCACTTCGGTTGGCGTGCATCCGATACGTATCTCGTCGGACCCAGCACGCGGGTTCCCCTGGTGAACAGACAATTCGACGTCGAGATCGAGATCGATCCCCAGTTCGCCGGAGCGTCGATCGTCCTGACCCGTCGGCTGGTCCTCGAGCGCGATCGGTTCAGTCCTCGCGCCGGGGAAGCCTCCCGTGCCGGGTCGATCCTGTGGAGCCATGAGCAGCCGCTCCGACTGATGGGTCCGGAGGCGTTGTTTCCCACCGAGGTGGTGGACTTCGAAGCCTTCGGGATCGATCCCGGGGCGAGCTGGCACCTCGTGATGCCTGCGTCCCCGGACGAGCCGGCCATGGGCGCGCTGCTTCTCCTGCTGAACCCTCTCGACACCAAGCTGGTGAAGGCAGTGCAACGGGTCAAGAACCATTCGGACGAGCAGTTGGCTCTGATCGAGGGTATGGAGGAGGGCGTGGTCGACGAGATGGTGCGGTGGTCGTTGGCACACTGGGACGAGCTGGGAGAGTGCGATCCCGAATCGTTCGGTGCGGCGGCGCGCACCCTGACCTCACGTGTTCTCGACGAGCCTGCAGCATGGGCATCCGACGCTGTGCTGCGGTCGTCCATGGATCTCCGGAGCTCCATCGCCGCCGGTACACGCGCCATCGGCTTCGGGAGGTCGCTGTCGTGACGGAGCTGTGGCCACGCCTCGGTCTCGCGCCCGCGACGGTGGCTTACCGCGCGCTGGAGGGCGAGCCTGCACAGCTGGCTGTCGCGGCCCGGACCAAGCATCCTCAGATGACGTACGCGGCGACGGGTGGTCGACGCATCGGCGAAACCGGGGTCCGGCAGTTGGCGGAGGCGGTGCGTGCCAACGCCGAGGACTTCGGGTACCCGTACGAGGTCGACACCGCCGATCTGGTTCGGTTCGACCGGGTTGCTGCGGAGACCGTTCACAAGACGATGAACATCACGGCAGTGGAGGCCGGGACCCGCGGCGTGTGGTCGTTCCTGTCGGTGGTCGCGATGCCGGACATCACACAGTGGCGGTTCCCGAACCGGAACGTCGAGCGATGGATCGCCACGGACCTGACCCGGCACATGTTCGCCCGATTGTGGTGGCAAGCGACGACTTTCATGGTGGTCACCGAGGCCGGGCATGACTACTCGCTTCTGCGAAGCCTCTCGGAAAGCGACCTCAATCAGATCACCGAGCGACGGTCCATCGCCGGGGTCACACCCCTCGCTCGATCCATTGCCCGCGTCGCACTCGACCTGGGTTCGACCGACAGCCGACGTGCGGTTTTCCGCGAAGCGGTCCCGCGGCTGCGGAGACTGATGGCGTTCGTCGACTTCGCCACCCTGTCGGACGATCAGCTCGACGACCGGGTGCGATCGGTGTTCGGTGCAGCAGCGTCGGCGGTCCGTGGACCGGCCTGATGTTTCCGTGTCAGGACGAGTCGGAGTCACCCGGCGGGGCTCCGACGGTGTCGTAGACTCCGCCATCATGACCGACACCATCCACGAAGCATTCGATGGTGCGGGTCATGCGGTGGTGGATCTATTCGCCGGCCCCGGCGGACTGGATGTGGCCGCGACCTGGCTCGGGCTGCCGGTACACGGTATCGAGTGGGACGCCAACGCCAATGCCACCCGCCGGAACGCCGGTCTCGATACCTCCGAAGGGGACGTGCGCGATCACGGTCCGGCACGGTTTCCCGGCGCGACCATCCTGACCGGTGGCCCCCCTTGTCAGACCTTCACGGTGGCCGGCTCGGGTAGCGGGCGGGCTGCCCTGACCGAGCTCCGGGCTCTGGTCGGCCGCATGGCCGAGCAGGAGGACGTCAGTGCGTCGTTGACGATGCTGGAAGACGAGCGGTCGGGGCTGGTGCTCGAACCGCTGCGTTGGATACTCGAGGCCCTGCGTGAAGAGCGCCCGTTCGAGGCCGTGGTGTTGGAGCAGGTGCAAGCGGCACTCCCGGTGTGGCGGGCGATGGAACCGGTCCTCACCGCAGTGGGCTACCACGTGAAGTGTGCGGTCCTGCGCACCGAGGAGTTCGGTGTTCCCCAGACCCGTCGACGAGCAGTTCTGCTGGCGAATCGGGTCAGGCCGCCGCAGATGCCGACGCCCACCCATCAGCGCTACCGACGGGGTGTCGCGCGGCTGTCCACCGGCAGCGATCCGCGACCGTGGGTGTCGATGGGGGACGTGCTGTCGCGACCGGAGCCGTTCGAGGTCATCTCCAACTACGGCACCGGTGGCGATCCGTCGCTCCGCGGACGGCGTAGGTCGTCCGAACCTTCAGCCACGGTGACGGGAAAGGTCTCGCGTAATCGAATCGTGAACGCGCGCGGCGACTTCCTGTCCAGGTTCACCGAACGGGAAGCCGGGATTCTGCAAACGTTCCCCGCGAACTACCCGTGGGCGTCGGCCGGGTGGGCGCAACAGGTGGGGAACGCGGTACCGCCGCGTTTGGGTGCCCACCTTCTCGCTGGGGCGCTCGGGTATTCCCTCGATTCGGCCGTTCTCGACACCGAAGCAAGTCGACCCTGGGTGGTCCGCGGTCGAGAAGCCGTCGACCTGGACGCGGTCGAACGGAGCCAGGTTGCGATCGGGGTGTCCTAGGTCCCCTCGGTGAAGGCCTTCGCGATGGCCGACACACTGCGGCTCTGATAGACCCACACATCCCCGCTGGGTAGGGACACAGGTTCCGGTTGACCGGCCAGCGTGATGATGTGTTTGGCCAGTCTGCTCAGGGAGAATCTCTTGTCGGGGTCGCCCGGCCACGTGAGCGGGCGAGCGTGATCTTCTCCCCAGACGGCGTGACTCAGGTCGGGGTTCGTGCTCTTCCATTCTTCGACTGCGGAGACGACGGTGCCGCTGATGTAGCCGGTCAAATCGAGTGTCAATTTTGCGCCGACCGGAATAAGCGAGTTCCGAACGGCGATCGATGCCACGCGCGGCCCGCGACTCCGCTCCGCAATGTCCTCGCGCGCCTCACGTTCCTCGGCGATGCGGGGCGCCAGCAGCCGGTCGTCCAAGTCGTCGACCGGCCAGATGCGGGAAAAACCCACCGACAGAGTGTTCGACGGTGCGCCGCTGGTGAAGAGCGAGTACTGGACGCACTCGACGGTGACGAGGCCGGCTGAGCGGTCGTTCAGCCACGACACGGTGCATATCCCTCGGCGGGTGTGGGTTCTGATTCCGACGTTCTCAAGTAGGCAGCGTGGACCGCTCCGAGGTCCTCGGCTGTAAATCGCGCCACCAAGGCTGCATACGTGAGGGCTTGCAGATGCACCCGTTTGTCGCCTCCCCGCTTCAGCTCCACGACGACAGGCGTGCCCTGCGAATCGAGCCCGAGGATGTCCAATCGCTCGGACGCGAGATCCCCCGCAGCCGATTGCCATCGCGCGAACTGCGTCGAAACGATCATCACGTCGTCGCCCAGGATTTCCGGGTGCGCCACGATCCACTGCTCGAGGTGGTCCACTTCGCGCAAGCCTTCGGCCTGCATGGTGGTCGAGCGCTGCGGAACGGCATCCGATCCACTGACGGTGAAGTACTGGGTCATTGGTGATCCTGGTGGTTCGCGGGGGCAGTGCATCGACCGTACCGAACGGTCATCCCGGATGCGCGTGGCCGTTACGGTGATCGGGTGGGTGCGGGGCTTCCGCGCCGAGAACGGCGACGTGATGACAGGATCGGTGTGTGACAGCGAGCGTTGACGGTTCCACCACTCCTTTCACCGCGGCCCCCGGGTCGATCGTCGAGGTGCGAGACGAAGAATGGCTGGTGACGAGAGTCGAGCCGGCCTCCGACGGGTTCATCGTGGACGTCATCGGTCTGAGTGAACTGGTTCGCGACACGTCGGCGCGGTTCGCGACGGGTCTGGACGACATCGTGGAGGTCGCGCCGACCGACGTCACGGTGGTCGCCGATACGTCGGAGAAGTTTCGGCGGTCGCGCGTGTGGCTCGATGCGATGGTGCGCAAGACACCTGTCCCCATCTCGGAGCCCGCGTTGACCACGGCGCATCGTGGTGTGGCGCGCCCACTGGCGTACCAGCACAAAGCTGTTCGGCAGGCCCTGAACCCCGACAAGCTGAGGCCGCGCATCCTGTTGGCCGACGCTGTGGGCCTGGGAAAAACGCTGGAAATCGGCATGATCCTCTCGGAGCTGGCCCGACGCGGCCGCGGCGACCGCATCCTTGTGGTCACCCCGAAGCACGTTCTCGAGCAGATGCAGATGGAACTATGGACGCGCTTCGCGCTGCCGTTCGTCCGGCTGGATTCGGCGGGCATTCAGCGCATCCGCCAAATACTCCCCGCGACCCGCAATCCCTTCACGTACTACAAGCGGGTCATCATTTCCATCGACACTCTGAAGAGCGATCGCTACCTGGAACATCTTCGCTCCCAGGACTGGGATGCAGTGGTCATCGACGAGTCGCACAACGTGACCAACACGGCGGCTCAGAACAATCGATTGGCTCGCTTGCTGGCGTCGCGCACCGATGCCCTCATCCTCGCGTCCGCGACGCCCCACAACGGGCGCGCGGAGTCGTTCGCGGAATTGGTCCGCATGCTGGACCCGAGCGCGGTGTCTCCCACGGGTGAACTGGATCTGGCCCAGGTCGAGAAGCTCGTGATCCGACGTCATCGTCACCACCCCGATGTCGCTGCCGAGGTGGGGTCCGATTGGGCAGAGCGCATGAAGCCGCGCAACATCACGGTGCCGGCGACTCCGGAGGAAGACGCTGTCGCGCAAGAGCTGGAGGACGTGTGGCTCTGGCCGGGTGAAGGCGGATCACCGTCGTCGAACCGGTCGCGGTTGTTCCCGTGGGTGCTCGCCAAGGCGTTTCTGTCCTCCCCGGAAGCATTCCGGCAGTCGGTGGGGCAACGGCGCCGGAACGTCGACACCACCGATCCGTCCGCCACGCGAGAAGCGGCGGCCCTGGATTCCCTTCTCGCGCTGACCGAGCACCACACGGTGCGCACCTCGTCGAAGTATCAGGCGCTGCTCAAGCACTTACGCGAGATCGGAGTATCCGCATCGTCGAGCACACGAGTGGTCGTGTTCGCCGAGCGAGTGGCCACGCTGAATGCGTTGCAGGCGGCACTGGCGGCCGACTTGTCGATGACGACGTCGAACGGTGACGACATCGGTCAGGTCGCCGTGCTCCACGGCGGTCTCAGCGATGTCGATCAGCAGCGGATCGTGGGGGCCTTCAAGCTGGCCTCGTCGCCCGTGCGGGTGCTCGTCACGGGTGACGTCGCGTCGGAAGGCGTCAATCTTCATTCGCAGTGCCACCACCTGGTGCACTTCGACATCCCGTGGAGCCTCATTCGCATCGAGCAACGCAACGGTCGAATCGATCGGTTCGGACAACGCGAACGGCCGCAGATCGTGACCCTGCTGCTGACACCGTCGACGCCGCATTTCGCGGGCGACCTGCGGGTGTTGACCCGTCTGGTGGAGCGGGAGCACGAGGCCCACCGAGCATTGGGCGAATCTTCCTCCCTCATGGGCCGATACGACGTGAAAGCCGAGGAGGACGAGATCCGACGGGTCCTGGCCGGCGAGATCGCACTCGAGGACGCAGTGAAGACGGTCGACGCGGTCACGCAGGGTGGCGGCATCGATGGTCTCCTCGCGCAATTGGCGGCCGGTGCCGCGAGGACCGACGTCGACTCGGCGACGCGACCGGACGAAGCGACGGACGGGACGTCGGGACTCTTCGACCGCGACGTGGACTTCCTGTCGTCCGCCCTCGAACAGGTGTTGTCGACCCCCGGCAAGCCACCGCCGAACGGGGTGTCCTGGGACCTGCAGTCGGTGACCGTGGCGAGCCTGGTGCCCCCGACCGACCTGACGCAGCGCCTCCGGGTGCTGCCACAGTCCTACCTGCGGGCACGGCGAGTGGACGAGAAATTCCGGTTGGCACTCACCGCAGCCAAGGCCGAGGACGAGTTGCTGGCAGCGCGCTCGGGTACGTCCACGTCGGACTGGCCGGAAGCTCATTACCTCGCGCCGTTGCACCCGGTGCTCGAGTGGGCCGCCGACCGTGTGCTGGCTGAACTCGGTCGACGGAGCATCTATGCCGTCCGCGGTGACGTCCCCTGGGTGACCGTGGTCGTGCAGAGCACGCTGACCAACAACCGAGGTCAGGTGGTGGGAGCGTCGTGGTACACGGTCGGCTTCGGTGACACGACGATGCTCGATGCCGCCATGACGGCGCCGCACCCCACGTTCTCGGACGTCGTTGCGGCAATCGGTCTGTCACAGGTCAATGCAGGTGATCTTGGTGACGTGTCGTCCCTACAGCCTGTGGTGGCCGCGGCAGTGAGGGCTGCTGACGCGGCGGCGGAACTACAGTCGCAGGCCATCCGGGACGACACACGAGCGCGTGTGGACGAGTGGGTGATGCGCATGGACGACTGGGAGGCGGAGCGTCGAGGCGTCCGAACTGTCGGCGACCTCGTGGCGCGAACAACGGCTGTCTCGCGTGAGAAGGAAACGGCGCTCAGTATGAATCCGGATAGACGACTCGTGCGCCCGCTGCTGGTCGTCCTACCCTCCGACGACGGGACACCCGCCTGATGAGTTCCGCAACAGACGCATTCGTCCTCGGCGAGGAGTTCGTCAGCGAGCACTACTTCACCACGGACGCGACATCGCAGTCGTTTCACGCTCGCGTCCTCGGCATGCGCAAGGAGTGGGACGCGCAGCGTGCGGAGGGTCACGGTACGGCTCGTACGCGGTTCTCCGATCACCGAGGTGCGCTGCTGCGCACCATGTTGCAGCTCGGCGAGAACTCGGATGCCTCGATTCTCAGGGGCTTGTACATTGATCTGCTCGACGTTCTCGGTTACACCGGTGCCGGTTCGGGCCGGTTCGAGATCGACCGTGTCGGCTCGACGATCGATGACCCCGGGCCCGTGCGGACGGTCACCTCACGCGGGCTCATGGGACCCGCACCGTTGGCGATCATCGAAGCAGCGCCGAATCTGACCATCGAGCAATTGCTCTCGCGCGACGAGAAGACCTTGTTCTCGACGTTCCGGCCGGACCCGGAGGGGTCGGACTCCTTCGAATCCGTGGCGCGGGTGCTCTCGCGGCTGTTCACCGACGACGACGGACCCCGGTTCGCCTTGGTGCTGTCGGGCTCACTGGCGCTGCTGACCGAACGTGGCCGCTGGCCCGAAGGCCGTTATCTCGTCGTGGACCTTCGACTGGTTGCCGAGCGCGCCGATGACAAGCGAGGCGGTGAGACCGACCGCGCACTTGCCTGTCTCTCCGCGGATACGCTCGCTCCGAATGCCGAGGGCGACGTGTGGTGGGTGTCCGTCATCGACGAGTCGGCCAAGCACACGGTCGGGGTGTCGAAAGACCTCCGCGAGGGGGTGCGACTGTCCATCGAGATCATTGCCAACGACGTGGTGAAGCGTCGGGCCGACGCCGGACTCCCGGCACTGACGTCGGATCAGGCACGGGAACTCGGAAGTCAGTCGCTCCGCCTGCTCTATCGCGTCCTCTTTCTGCTCTATGCAGAGGCCAAGCCCGAGCTGGGCGTACTCCCGGTGGGCGATCCGACTTACTCGGCCGGATACAGCCTCGACCGACTTCGCGAACTGCTACTCGTCGACCTGGTGACACCGCGGTCCGAGAGCGGAACCCACCTGTTCGATTCGCTCGGCCTGTTGTGCCGGCGGGTCGACCAGGGGTACGACGGTCGCGGCGAGGGTCCGAGCGCTGCAGAGGGTCTGGTGTTCCGTCGCCTCGAAGCAGACCTGTTCTCGCCACGGGCCGTTGCGCTGATCGACGAGGTGCGGTTGAGCAACCTCGCGATGCAGCGCGTCCTGCGACACTTGCTGCTCAGCAAGGAAGCGAAAGGCCGAGACCGCGGGTTCATCTCGTACGCAGAACTCGGCATCAACCAGCTCGGTGCGGTGTACGAGGGGTTGATGAGTTACACCGGAACCCTCGCCGAGGAACCTCTCTACGAGGTGGCGAAGAACGGTGACCCGTCCAAGGGAACATGGGTGGTGCCGGAGCGCCGTATCGGGGGAGTGTCGGCCGCGGACTACGTACGCACTGTCGACGAGAGGACCGGCGAATCGGTGCCCGTCCGTCACGAGACGGGCACATTCGTCTTCCGGTTGGCCGGCCGCGAGCGTCAGCAGTCGGCGTCGTACTACACGCCGGAGGTCCTCACGCGATTCACGGTGGGGCAGGCTCTCGCCGAGCTCCTCGATCAGGACGGCGAAACCACCTCCGCTGCCGACATTCTGCGGCTGACGGTGTGCGAGCCTGCTCTGGGTTCGGGTGCGTTCGCGATCGAGGCCGTACGTCAACTCGCCCGCGAATACTTGACGCGGAGTGAGAAGGAACGCGGTGAGAAGATAGACCCCGAGCGCTACCCCATCGAGTTGCAGAAGGTGAAGGCGTCGATCGCACTCCACCAGGTCTACGGGGTCGACCTCAACGCGACGGCCGTGGAGTTCGCCGAGATTTCGCTGTGGCTCGACACGATGGTGCGTGATCTCGAAGCGCCGTGGTTTGGTCTGCGGTTGCGACGGGGAAACTCCTTGATCGGTGCTCGACGGTCGCTCATCCCGGGGGCAGAGCTACGAGCGCGGGGATGGTTGGACGCTACCCCGGTCGACGTCCGCCTGGACGAGGTCGCACCGGGCTACCCGATGAGTGCCCCCAAGAACGGCATCCACCACTTCCTCGTGCCAACGAGTGGGTGGGGATCGACCACTGGGGCGAAGGACGCGAAAGACCTTGCGCCGACGCAGCTCGCTCGGGTGACCGAGTGGAGAAAATCGCTCCGGCCGGCACACACCGCGGCGCAGGTGTCGGTGCTGGCCGGTCTCGCAGCGCGGGTGGAAACGTTGTGGCTACTGGCCACGCGGCGCTTCGAAATAGCAGAGGCGCAGGTCGCGCGCAATCTCGATCTGTGGGGCGCAGAACCCCGTGCGACGGACCGCGACGCCGTGGTCACAAGGTCCGAGATCGAGGCCAGTCTCGCCGACCCGGACGGCGCGTATCGACGGCTCCGGCGCGTCATGGACGCGTGGTGCGCGTTGTGGTTCTGGCCCCTGGTCGATAGTGACGCCATGGTCGATGGCGAAGTTGTTGCACCGCCCACGACGGCGGAGTGGATCGCCACCCTGACCGACCTTCTCGGCAGCCCGATCAATCGGACTGCCCGCGAGATGCGAGACGGTCAATTGGACCTGTTCGACATCCGCAGCTGGAACGACCTGGAGACCGCAGAGGGATTCGATCGCACGCTGTCGGGTGCGAAGTCGACGCAGGACGTCAAGAAGGACCACCCCTGGCTCATTGTGGCTGAGCGAATCGCTGAACGGCAAGGGTTTTTCCATTGGGAGCTCGACTTCGCTTCCGTCTTCCGTCGCGGCGGCTTCGACTTGCAGGTAGGGAACCCGCCGTGGGTTCGACCTGACACTGACGTCGACGCCCTGTTGTCTGAGGGCGACCCGTGGTTTTCGCTGACTGGAAAATCGACGCAAGCGGAATATACGATTCGCCGCGACAATGTTCTGCAACAGTCCCGCATTCGAGACCTTGTTGTGTCGGGCACGTCCGAGATCCTCGCGGTTTCCGCATTCGTCGGTGACCCCAGGCAGTATCCGCATTTGTCTGGGCTCCGTTCCGATCTGTACCGATGCTTCATGGAACGCACGTGGCAGCATCGGGCGGCTACCGGTGTGGTTACTCTCGTACATCCTGAGTCGCACTTCACCGACGAGAAAGCTGGTGCCCTGCGTCAGGCCACTTACGAGCGGCTCCGGCGGCACTGGCAATTCACGAACGCACTTTTTTTGTATGAGGTGCACGACCAAGTGACCTACGGGATACACACATATGGGGCGCCTGGCGATCCGCATTTCCTGTCAGCCGCGTCGCTCTATCATCCGGACACTGTCGAACGCTCCCTGGTCCACGACGGCAGCGGAGCCGAGCCCGGTCTAAAGGATTCCGACGGAAATTGGGATCTTCGGCCGCATGCAGGCCGCATCATTGCTGTCGACGACGAGATTCTGGCTTCGTGGAAAATCGTGCTCGAAGACGATGCCGTCCCGGCGCGAAGAACCCGCATGGTCTACACAGTGAACTCCGTCGCGAACACGGTTTTGGCGAAGTTGGCCGAAGCACCTCGGCTAGGCGACCTGGGTCTTCTGTTTTCCGCTGGTTGGAACGAGACCACCGATCGCAGGAAGGGCTATTTCGACTCCGGGTGGGGTGTTCCCGATTCGTGGGATGACGTCATCCTGCAGGGCCCGCACATCCACGTTGGCAACCCCGCGTACAAAACGCCCAACCCCACCATGCGCAACAACCAGGATTGGTCGCCGGTCGATTTGGAGGCCCTGCCGCCCGACTGGATTCCCGCCACGTCCTACAAGCCTGCGGGCGACCGGGCGCGCTACGACGCGGCTTACACGACCTGGGAGGTTCGCGACGAGAACGGTGTTCTGCGTACCGTACGGGCGCGAGATTGTTATCGGATTGTGTGGCGATACATGGCGGCCAATACGGGTGAACGCACGACGATCCCCTCGATAACCCCGCCGGGAGCGGCGCATATCCACGGGATTTCGGCAATTTGGGTGTCTCTCGGGCGAACTGTGATGGCCGCTTGCTCAGCAGTATTAGCATCCCTGGTTGCCGATTTTGCGATGCGTGCCGCACCCAGAGCGACACTGTCGTTCGGAGCAATCTCACGCACGCCCTGGGTGCAAAACACTGACATCGTGAACGCCCTTGCTCTGCGCTCGTTGAGGCTGCAGTGCCTCACTTCCGCCTATGCGGATTTGTGGCGGGATGCCTTCCGTCCAGGCTTCGAGCGTGATGTTCTGGTGAAACTCAACGCTGATCCTGACGACCTTAGTAGCACCTGGACCACGTCGACTCCCCTCCGTCTGGCGGTCACGAGGCGCCAGGCCCAGGTCGAAATCGATGCCCTGGTGGCGCTGGGCCTCGGCCTCACCGCCGACGAGCTGTGCACCATCTACCGCACGCAGTTCCCGGTTCTTTACGGCTACGACCGCAAGACTTACCTGTACGACGCCAACGGACGCCTAGTGCCTCAGTCAGTCCTCGTCGAGTGGCGGAAGAAGGGCGACCGTTTGACGGTCGACCAGCGGACGGCGACGAATGCGTCTGGGAATACTTACGTGTACGAGCTGCCCTTCCAGTTCCTGGATCGCGAGAAGGATATGCGCGAGGCCTACGCCGAATTCGAACGCCGCTTCGGCATCGTCGGCGGGACTCCGCCGGGGCGGAGTACTACCGGCACCGGAGCGCGCTGATGGCGGAGTTGTTGCCTCTGGCGCAGGCAGATCGGATCTCGGCGAGTCTGATCGATTACCTCGGGACGACGTTCGCGTTGTCCGACCCGGATGCGCGGCGGGCACTCGACGACTTCCTGTCGGACTCGGAGCACGGAATGTTCCGGGGACCCTATGTGCGGCTGCGTCTTCCGTTCCGTCCGGCGGCGGAGGGGTGGCGCAATCACCTGGAGTGGTACGAGGGGTTCACGCCCTACGGGCACCAGGCCGCCGCGTTCGAGCGGCTCAACTCCCGCGGTCCCGACGGGGGAGACGTGCGGCCACAACCGACACTCGTCACCACGGGCACCGGTTCCGGCAAGACGGAAGCGTTTCTGTACCCGATTCTCGACCACGTGCAGCGCGCCAAGAGGCGAGGCGTCACCGGCACGAAGGCCATCGTTCTGTATCCAATGAATGCGCTGGCCAATGACCAGGCCGGCAGGCTCGCGCGGCTGATCGCGTCGAGTTCGGCTCTCGCCGGCGTGACCGCCGCCCTCTACACGGGCGAGAGCGGTGAGAAGCGGACGATCGTCACGGCGGACGGTCTCATCACCGACCGTGAGGTCATTCGTAGCGTCGCCCCGGACATACTCCTCACCAACTACAAGATGCTCGACCAACTTCTGCTCCGCAGCGCGGACGCGGGACTGTGGAAGCAGAGCGCCGATAGCCTGCAATATCTCGTCCTCGACGAATTCCACACCTACGACGGCGCGCAGGGCACCGACGTGTCCATGCTGCTGCGTCGCCTGGGCATGACGCTTCGAGCCAACCGCGCGAATGCTGTTGTCACGACCGGATCGGGCCCGCTGGGCACAGTCACCCCCGTCGCAACCTCGGCCACGCTGGGCGATGGTGGCGATCCGACTGCCATGCTGGACTTCGCCGAGACCGTCTTCGGCGAAGCGTTCGGGCCGGACTGTGTCGTCACGGAATCCCGTCTCGGCATCGACGAATGGGCACTACCGGGTGACGTCACCGCCGACCACCCACCCGTGACCCGAGCACCCATCGACGACGACTTGGTGTCCGCGCTTGCCGAGGCCGCCGAGGGTGACGGCCCCGCAGACGTCACCTCCCGCGTCTGCGCCGCCCTGTCGGGACCGGGGGGATCCAGCGCGGACGTAACACCACTCGACATCGTCCGCTCCCACCCGCTGATAGCACGACTCGTCGCCTCGACGACGAACGCGACGGCTCTCGACGAGCTGGTCGACTCGGGAGTCTTCGAGCCCACTGCCCTCGAGGGCTCGACCGAGCTCCGGTCGCCCGCCGATCCCGTCACCCGTGGCCCGGACGGGAACGATCGTCGCCGTCGACGCTTGGCCCTCGGCGCTGTGATCACGGCCCTCAGCCACATCCGCGCGGACGGACCCAACCGCGATGCCGTCTCCGTCGACGTGCACCTCTGGGTCCGCGAACTCACCCGACTCGACCGAGCCGTAGCCGGCGCGCCGTCCTTCGTGTGGAGCGACGACGGCGTCGCGGTCGACCCGCTCGACGGCGAATCGGACGCGCCACCGACACTCCCCGCCGTGTACTGCCGGCTGTGCAACCGGTCGGGATGGGGCGTCGTCCTGGCGCCGACCGGCGCCGACCTCGACGGCGACGAAACCACCATCCGTCGTCGTCGGGCCGCGAACGACGATCGCTTCCGAGCCCTCATTCATGCTCCGGCGGAGGGAGACCTCCCGCTCGAATCGGTCGACGCAGAAGCCGCAGCCGACGCCCCCGGTGACGCACGGGTGGCGTGGCTCGTGATTGCCGAGCGGCGCATCGTCACTCAGCGACCCGATGACACCACCATCGCCGAGGGTGGGGCCGTACCGGTACTCGTCGACCTCGGTGCAGACGCGGGCACGAACTCCGTACGTGACGTCTGTCCGTCGTGCGGCCAGAGGGACGGCATCCGGTTTCTCGGTTCTGCGATCGCCACGATGCTGTCCGTCTCGCTGTCGACGATGTTCGGTACCCCCGATCTCGACTCGGCGGAGAAGCGCGCCCTCGTTTTCACCGACAGCGTCCAGGACGCCGCGCACCGGGCCGGCTTCGTCCAAGCTCGGTCACGGTCGCTCACGCTGCGGGCACTCATTCGACAATCGATCCCAGGGTCCGGCATCGATCTCGAATCCCTCTCACAGAGCATGATCTCCGACGCCGGAGACGACAAGCATGCCCGGTACCGCCTGCTGCCGCCGGATCTGGCGGATCGACCCGAGTTCTCCACGTTCTGGAGCCGGCCGCGGCTCCACCAGGTGGGGGACTCCCGTGCCCGCGTGGCGAAACGGCTTCTACTCGACCTGTTCCTCGAGTTCGGCCTCCGGTCGACCGTCGGACGCACCCTGAGCCGAACCGGTACGGCCGTGGCCGAAGTCGCCGTCCCGGTGGCCGCGTTGCGCACTGTCGGCCGCGCGGCAACCGAATCGGCCGGCATCCAGCTGGCGTTCGGGGATGCCGCCTCGGACGAGCAAGTCGTCAGGTGGGTTCGTGGAGTGCTCGAGCACATGCGGCTGCGCGGGGCCATTGCCCACGTCTGGTTCGACAAATTCCGCTTCGAGGACGGCTCGCGTTGGCGGGTGACCGGCGGACGCCCGCGCAGTGAGGGCATGCCCGCCTTCGGCCGCGGAAACTCCGCCCCCGGTTTCCCCTTGATCGGGACTCTGAGCAAGTCGGATTCCGACCTCGAACCGGTGGCGTCTCAGCGAGGATGGCATGCGCAGTGGGCCGCGAAGAACCTCGGACTGACGCGTGCCGAAGGTGCGGTGGCGGCCAGGACGGTGATGGAACGCCTCGCGCGCGACGGGTGGATCGGGGAGTCGGCGACCGAAAGCGGCAACAGGACTTTTGCACTCGCACCCAGCGCCGTCGTCGTGTTTCCTCTGTCGGACAGTGCGATTGCGACGCCCTCGGCCTCGTTGGTGTGTTCGCTGTGCGGGGACGTCACCGTCCTGGGTCGAACGGCAACGGAGCAACTCGCCCACGGGCCGTGTTTCCTCGACCGATGTGTCGGCACGATGCAGCCGCACGCGATCGCCGACAATTTCTACCGAGACATGTATCGCGACAACGACGTTCGACGTGTCGTCGCCCGCGAGCACACGTCGTTGCTCGACGACGAAACCCGGTTGACCTACGAATCGGAGTTCAAGTCGCGCGACCCGGAGCCTGACGCGCCGAATGTGCTCGTCGCGACACCCACGCTCGAGATGGGTATCGACATCGGTGACCTTTCGGCCGTCATGTTGTCGTCACTCCCGCGATCGGTGGCGTCCTACGTCCAGCGCGTGGGGCGTGCCGGGCGTCTCACCGGTAACGCCGTGGCTCTGGCGTTCGTGACGGGACGGGGCGATCAGCTGCCTCGGTTCAGCAGGCCGACCACCACCATCAACGGCGCAGTCCGGCCGCCGGCGACCTACCTCGACGCGGAGGAAATACTCCGCCGACAGTTCGTGGCGTCGGTGGCCGACCGGTCGGCGCGTCGCTCAGACCGCGTCCACCCTCGAAGCATTTCGGAGGCGCTCGCCGCGACCGGCCCCGACTCGTACCTCGGACAGCTCATCGCGGATGCCGAGGAGAACGGTGACGCGTACGTGGCGGAGTTCCTGGCCGGCTTCTCTGGCCTCGATGCGCAGGTGACGGAGCGCCTCGAGGCGTTCCCCCGCCCCGTCGACGGCCCCGGGACCAGCGACCTGGCCATGCGGTGCCACCGGGCGTCCGCCGAGTGGAAGCACCGCGTCGAGACGCTCGTGCACCGCAGCGCCGCCATTCAGGCGAGCCTCCCCGAACTCGGGGCGCGGGCTCGGTCCAGCGCAGCTACCGAGGATGACAAGGCCGCCGATCGTACTGCCCGGGTCGCGGTCGGATTGGTCGCCAAGCAACTCGCGTCTCTGCGGTCGCAGTACTGGATCAGCGCGCTCGAGACGTTTGGCCTTCTACCGAACTACACCTTGCTCGACGACTCGGTCACGCTTGCAGTCGCCGTCCATTGGATCGATCCGACGTCGGCGGACTGGCGCCAGACGGACTTCGAGTTGACGCGCTCGTCGGCTCAGGCGCTGCGTGACTTCGCCCCCGGTTCGACGTTCTACGCGGGGGGTTACGCGATCGACATCGACGCCGTCGACCTCGGTATCGACAACGACGCCGTCCGAACGTGGACGTGTTGCCCTGCATGCGGTTACGTCGCGGAGCCCGCCGGCGGTCCCACCGCGCCGAGCTCGTGCCCTCGGTGCGGCACAGCGGCACTCGCCGACACAGGCCAAGCGTTGTCCGTCGTCGAATTGACCAGTGTGTCCGCTGTCATTCGCCGGGATGAGGCGGTCATCGACGACGCGCGAGACGAGCGGCAACGGACTCCGTTCACGATCGTGACTGCCGCGGACATCGACCCGACGCGTTTCGTCACACGGTGGTTCGTCGAGTCGCTCGGATTCGGCGTCACCCACCGCCGCGACATGACCATCCGGTGGATCAACACCGGAGGTAGCCGCGTGGGTGGGTCGACGCGGCAGCTGGCGGGTCACGACGTCGAAGCCACCATGTTCAGAGTGTGCTCGGAGTGCGGAAAGCTCGATACCGACACGCGGCGCAACCATCCCCAGGAGCATCGGCCATGGTGCTCACTGCGCAAGGCGCCCACCGAGTCGACCGTGTCCATCGCCCTGGCACGCTCGCTGACCACGGAGGGGCTGGTGTTGCGTCTTCCCGCGTCGGTGACCTGGGGTGACGCGTTCGCCATTCCCTCACTCTCGTCCGCGCTTCTGGTCGGTCTCCGCGAGCGCATCGGCGGCGACCCCGACCACCTTCAGGTGGTCGTCGTGCACGACCCGACGTCATCGGGGACCACGGTGCCGAGCCTTCTCGTCCACGATGTCGTACCGGGGGGCACGGGATACCTCGCCGATCTCGCGAGACCGGAGAACATCTGGGACGTACTGGCTCGTGCCTATCGGGTGGTGGCAACGTGCCCCTGTGCAGGTGATGGCAAACTCGCCTGCGACAAATGCCTTCTCCCCTTTGCCGCGCCGGCCGAGGTGCGGTACACCTCTCGGAGTGCCGCCGAGCGGCACCTGCGGACGATTCTGACCGGGCAGGAAACGCCGACCGACGACGGTGATCTGCCGGCAGAGATGACCTGGACGATCGTGGACGACGAGCCTGTCGACGACGATCCGGAGTCCGCACTGGAGAGACGCTTTCGGGCCGAGTTCACCCGTCGTCTCGAGGCGCTGGGGGCACACGTCACACAAGCTCCGTCGGATCGCGGCATCGTCCTCGGCATCGCGCTCGGTCCCACGAACCGATGGACGATGCGGCCCCAGGAGAACATCCTGGGCTCGAAACCGGATTTCCTGCTGACCTCGGTCAACCCGGGCGTTCCGCCCACGGCCATCTTTACCGACGGGCGCCGGTGGCATGCCACACCGGCGCACAACCGTCTCGCGGACGATGCCGAGAAGCGCCGCAACCTGCGCGACGGCGGCTACCAGGTGGTGGCGGTGACCCACCAGGATCTGCTCGGAACACCGGTCGACAGCGCGGCGCTCGGACGCGAGCACGTCCCGAGCGTGCTCGGCTTCGCCGGCGACGGTCTCGCGAAAAGTTCGCTCGACCTCGTCTTCGGCACAGCTCTCGACCTCCTCGTCGCGTGGGTTCAGGCACCCACGGCTGTTCCCCGGCAGTCCCTCGCTCACTTCCTCCCCGTCCTGGCTCTGCCTGTCCTGGCGGCGTCCGGTGTGCGAACAGGCGGAGCGCCAGTGGAATCGCTGGCGCTCGCCGCGCTCGATGGGGCGACGACGCACGTGGAGAACGCCGACACGGTGGTCTGGAGGTCGTCGACCGTTGCTGTCGCCGTGCGAGTTCCATCGTCGGAATTCCACGACTGCGAGATCGCGGTCGTGCTGGACGACGCCGACGAGGCGTTGGGTGACAACGCCGCCGATGCGTGGCGCGAATGGCTACTGTGGTCGAACCTCCTCCAGCTCCGGCAGCGACCGGCCGTGCTCACCACACGTCGCCATCTGGAGTCCGCGTCGATGAGCGTGGCAGCCCCGACTCCCGCCGCGGCCCCGTCCACGGGGAGTACGGACGGTGCGGTGAGTCTTTCCGCGGACTGGCAGACCGTGTTCGACGAGGTGACCGACGCAGTCAAGGGTGTCGTCGTCCGACTCGCGGATGCGGGTCTGCCCGCTCCCGTGGTCGGCGAAGAGGTGGACGGTCTTCCTGTCGAGCTGTCGTGGCCGGCCGTGCGGGTCGTCTGCGATGTCGAATTGACCGACTCCGACCGCGAGAGTCTGCAGACTGCCGGCTGGACCGTGTGTGCGCCCGATCGCGAATCCGCCATCGCTGCACTCGATCTCGATTCGTCCAAGAACAGGGGAAGCTAGTGCCGCAAATCGTGTTGGGCGACATCAACAACATCGACGGAAGTGTGCAGAGAAAGGTTTTCGCTTTTCTGCAGAAGTTGATGCAGTCCCATGAGCGATCGGGCCTACACATCGAGCCCATGGTCGGGTCCGCCGACTCCCGCGCCCGAACCGGCCGCGTCGACAGTTTCTGGCGAGCCGTCCTGTTCGAGATCACCGATCCGGACCGGGATCGCATTTTCGTGTTCGTCGGTGCGTACCCGCATGACGAGGCGATCGAGATCGCGCGCACGCGTCGTTTGACGATCAATCCCCGCAACGGCGTCGCCGAGCTCTCCCACGCCCCTGCCGCGGTGGCGAATCAGGTTCCGCCCGCGGCCGTTCGCGAGGCTCCCGCCAGTGAGGATCCGCGCAGCCTGCGAGCTCGGGGTTTCACCCTCGACGATCTCACCGACATCGGAATGGATGCGGACTTCGCCGGCGGCGCACTGGATGTGGGCGACGAGGACCAGGTCATTGCGTACGCGCAGACCGCGCCCGCCACCTGGCAGGGCGAAGCGTTCATGGACCTGGCCACCGGCACCGGTCTGTCCACCGTCCGGGAGCGTTACGCACTCCGCGACGAGGTGCCCACCGAGGGAACAGATGACGAGCAGCTGATCGCGGCTCTGAAGCATCCGGCCGCCCGAATGCAATTCGCGTTCGTGGACGACAACGAAGAACTGCGAGCAGCGATCGAAGCTGCGGACTTCGCGGCCTGGCGGGTCTTCCTGCATCCGGAACAGCGCAAGTGGGTGGAGAAGAACCAAGCCGGAGGATCGTTCCGATTGACCGGGGGTGCGGGAACGGGCAAGACCGTCGTTCTCGTTCACCGGGCGCGTCATCTGATGAAGCAGAACCCGACAGCACGCGTGGTGCTGACGACGTTCAACCGGACGCTCGCCGACAGCCTGACGGAGCAGCTTCGCCTCCTCGACCCGACTCTCGCTCTGGCGTCGGATGTCGGGGAGCCCGGCGTCTTCGTGGCCAGCGTCGACAGCATCGCCGCCCGCTTGCTCCACCGCCATCGGTCCAGTCTCGACAGCACCGCAGACCAGGTCGGACCGGTGGGCCGCGTTCTGGGTCCGCGGACTTCGGAGGTGTTCGGCCGCCGAGTCGACGACGCGTGGAAGAACGCCATCGCGGTGGGCGGGGACGCGCTCCCGCCGGACCTGGCCGTCCCGTCCTTCTTCGAGACCGAGTACAGCATGGTGGTGCTACCCCAGCGCATTCGCGAGCGTGACGAGTACCTCCGAGTACGCCGGGGAGGCCGAGGAGTCGCGCTGAATCGTGCCCGTCGCAACGCCGTGTGGGATGTCGTCGAAAGCTACCGGGCTGCTGCCGCAGCCGCCGGCAGCGCGGATTTCGAAGAGAAAGCCGCCATCGCCGCCGAAGTCCTCACCAGCGAGGGCCGCAGCGTCGCCGATCACGTTCTCGTGGACGAGGCACAGGATCTGACCTCGACGCGGTTCCAATTGTTGCGTGCTCTGGTCGAGCCCGGACCCAACGATCTCTTCCTCGCCGAGGACGCGCATCAGCGAATCTACGGGCAGAAGATCGTGCTCAAGAACGTCGGAATCGCCATCGTCGGTCGCTCGCGCCGTCTCACGCTCAATTACCGCACCACGCAACAGAACCTGCACTACGCGCTCGCCGTCCTGAGCGGAGACGACTTCGTCGACCTCGACGGCGAGCCCGAGAACGCCACCGGATACCGATCCGCCCGAACGGGCCCGTCGCCGTCGATGATTCGCGCAAGTAGCGTGACGGACCTCTACGACAAGCTCGCCGAACAGATAGACGAATGGGGTGGCGGGAAGACGTCGTCCATCGGATTGCTCACGCCCGCGAACAAAGAGGCATCGACGCTGCCACGAGTTCTCGGAGAACGCGGCATCACGGCGACGTTCGTCGACAATGCGGGCACAGCTGCGTCGACCGGTGTCCAGACGATGACGATGTACCGAGCCAAAGGCATGGAATTCGCGGACGTGATCCTGGTCGGCGCCAGCGCCGCCTCGATGCCGCGCGACTACGTCATCGCGCAATTGCCCGAGGGCGACCGAGAAGACGCAGTGCAACGAGAACGGTCACTCGTCTACGTCGCGGCTACCCGTGCGCGCGACAGACTTGCGCTCATGTGGGTGGGTGAGCCGAGCAGCCTGGTACCGATGCCGGATCCGGACAGTACGTCGTGACGGTGTGCCGCACGTCGAGGCACAGGCGCAATACTTTTCGTCGGATGAGGATTCGATACGAATTGCCGGAATCGCGCCTCGGCGTGCACGTCGACTAGTAGACATGGAGGTAAGCCAGGAGTGGACGGTGTCGGGGTCGTCTTTCCTTCATTTCGGGAGGTTGCCTCGTGTCCGACACGCCGACGAGCGAAGTGCTCGCCACCGTGGCTCGATTGTCGGAGTTGGCGTTGGGGACCTACGCCTACAACCCCGGTCGCGTCGAAGAGGACGCCAACGGGGAGCGCCGCATCCACCAAGGGGGCTACGGCGACAGGCAAGTCTTCGAGTTGGTGCAGAACGCCGCCGATGAGCTACGTGGCCCCGAACATTCCGGTGGTCGCATCCAGGTAGTGCTCACGGACACTGCCTTGTATTGCGCCAACGAAGGGGCGCCGATCACCGCGGACGGCGCGGACACCATTTTGCGAATGGGCGTGTCCAAGAAGCGGTCGGGGCAGATCGGCCGATTCGGTGTCGGAATCAAGTCGGTACTGTCCATCAGCACCGCACCCCAATTCTTCAGCACCAGCGGCTCGTTCGGTTTCGACGCGCAGTGGTCTCGTGTCGAGATCGACCGCGCTGTGAAGGACGGACAACAGAAACGTGGTGAGCCCACCGTGGGCATCGCCGGCGATACACCGGTGTTGCGTCTGGCGCGGCCGCTGGACTGGGCCCGCGAGTGCGCCGCTGATGCCGTGTTGTCCGACCTGTCGAAGTGGGCAGCCACCGTGGTCCGACTACCTCTCCGAGAGAATACGGCGGATTCGCTCGCCGGAGACATCGACCGGTCGGCTACCCCGTCCAGTTCCAATCGAGAGTTTCCGCACCTCTTTCTCCTGTTTTCCCCACACGTCGGGCACGTGGTCCTCGAGGACCGCCGGCTCATGCCGGTACTGCGCCGCACCATGCGCAGCGAGGTGCGCGCCGACGGTGAGGTCGTCATTCATCAGACGCGGACCGGGGACCGAGCCTTCGAAGAGGCCCACCGCGTGTTCGTCCGTGCACACGAGGTGTCCGACAGAGTCCGTGCGCAGGCCGGTGAGCTTCACGACCGCGCCACCATTGATGTCTCGTGGGCGGTGCCGTGTTACGCGATCGACAGATCGACCGGCCGTGACGTCTACACCGTTCCGGTCGGACGGGGCACGTTCTGGTCCTATTTTCCGACCAAGTACCCGACCACCCTCAGCGGGGTTGTGAATGCGGCGTGGAAGACCAACGAGGACCGCCAGAACCTGCTGGACAGCAGCGATCTGAACCGTGAGCTGCTCTCCGTTGCAGCGGAACTCGTGGTGGCGTCACTTGCCGACCTGTCTCCCGCCGACGATCCCGCGGCGTATCTACAACTCCTCCCCGGCCGTGCGAAGGAGTCGCCGAACTGGGCGTGCGGCGAACTCACCGCCTCCATTTGGAGGCTCATGGCGCAATCTCCGTCGCTCCCCGATCAGAGTGGTCGATTACGACGCCCATCCGAGTTGCGCATTCGGCCCGAGGGACTGCCCTACTCGGCACTGGAGATGTGGTCCAACTGCGACGACGCTCCGGTCGACTGGCTTCACCCGAGCGTGGACTCGACGAAGCTGCGTCGAGGAAAGCTGTCCCATGTCCTCGACGCCGGTCCGAACCGTGAGTCGGAGACTGTGACGACGTGGTTGGAAGCGCTGGTGACCAGCCGATCCGCAGAATCGTCGTGTGCCGCCTTGGGCCTGCTCGCGCACCTGCTCACCAGCGGGGCGTTGGACGACAAGCAGAAGGCCGCGGCACTACAAGCCCGGATAGTCATGGTGGAGGGCGGCGCTTTCGTGTCGGCGACGCCCGGCCAGGTATATCGGCGATCGTCCAACGACGGGCTTGCCGACGACCTCGTCTACGTCCACGGTTTGCTGTCCAGCGACAGGGCCACCGCCCAACTGTTGGAAAGCCTGGGTATTCGAGAGGCCGATGCCGAAGGACGGTTCAAGGGCGTTCTCGATCAGGGTTTCGAGGACTACACGCCGGAATCCTGGCAACGGTTCTGGGAGCTGTTGCGCTCGTCCGGCGGGGCCGCGCAGACCTCGTTGATTCAACGAACGGTGCCGCAATACGCGTCGACACTGCGGTTGCGGACAGTTCGCGGACTGTGGGTGACGTTGGAGAACGCACTCCTCCCTGGCCCCGTTGTTCCTGCCGATGGTTCGCGCGACTCCGGGACAGCCGTCGACACCACTTTCCATTCCGACGACTTGTCCGTGCTCAGGGCGCTCGGCGTGTCCGACAGACCGGACAAGAGCAGCAAGCCCCTCCACGACAAGTGGTTCATCGAATATCAGACAGCCATGTACGAGGACTACTGCGCTGCGCTTTCTCGCACGGACCGTAGAGTGAACTTCGGAACGCTCAAGTACGACGGAGCACCGATGGCGGGGAAATTGGACTTGTTCGTTCGTCTCAGCGCCGAAGGGCGGGCTCGGTTCCTCGAGACGTTGAGTGTGGATGACGTTCCGAGATCGTGGACACGGCAGGTCGGCAATCAGACCAGTACCAGAGTCCACATTCCCTCGCCGATTTGTTGGCTCATCCGAGACCGCGGCACGGTGCGGACGTCGCAGGGCGTCAAAGCGGTTGCCGAGGTTGTGGGTCCCCAGCTTGCCGAATTCGCCGACTATCTGCCCGTTGCGCAGATATCCAGCCCGTTGGCTGTACGGCTCGAGATCCCGGGTGCGGTCGACGATGTGCCGGCTGCCATGTGGGCCGATCTCCTGCGTGCCCTGGAACTGAGCGAGGACGACGTGTTCGTCGGCCGCACCTATGCGCTGTTGATTCGCGTGGCGCCCGACATCGTGAACGCAGCGGTCAGCGTCCGATGCCGTGTCGGCGGGGTCTGGGAGATGCGTCCGGACCGCGAGGTCGCGGTCGCGCGTAGTCGCGGCGACTACGACGAATTGATACGCGAGAAGCATCCCGCGCTGCTCGTCGATCGGCCCGAGGACCAAACGCAAGCGGACTACATGGTCGCCGAATGGGGGATGTACGAGAAAGCTGATGTCATCGCACGTGAGCTGCGGCATGTCCCGGTAGGCCCGTCGGTGGACGTGCTGTCCGCACATCCGTCGCTTCGAGCCCGCTTCGCCGGCCACGTGAGCGGATACGAGCTCCAGCGATGCCAGCAGATCGAGGAAGTCTTTCGCACACCGAACGGCACGAGTGCCGAAGCCCTGCACAGTGCCTGCGACGGGTCGACGATTCTGGTTCCGGAGGGCCTGGATGCGCTCGCGGAATTGATGGTCGTGGACTACGAGTTGGGTCTCGACCTCGGACGTTCCGGATGTGAGCGCGTCATCTCGGAGCACCACCGACAAATGGCCGATCGCGAGGTCCGAGGCCGCATCGACAGCGTGCGCCAGGCCGACTCCATCACCACGAAGCTGGCGCGCCTCGTCGGCCGTACCGAGCTGTTACGAGGCTTGCCCCCGGGACTCAACGACCAGGGGGTGGAGGCGCTGGATGACGTGTCCGCAGAACGCGCAGCAGAGATGGCGTACAACTCGTACGACGATCGTGTGCTGCGCGAATACCTGGCTGTCATTCGATCCGTCATTCCCGATGCGCCCCAACGGCTGGACGGCAGCCACGCCGCACTCCGATTCGTCACCCGAATGGGGTTCCCCGACACCTTCGGTGGGACTCGAGTCAAGGCCCCGCCCGCACGGATAGCGGTCGCGGGCCCGACCGACTACCCCGCTCTGCACTCCTACCAGGAAGCCATCGCGGAGCGTTTCGTCAACCTGCTGCAGGAGCGCCCCGCGGGACGAGCGATGCTGAGCCTGCCCACCGGCGCCGGCAAGACACGCGTGGCCGCCGAAGGCGTCATCCGCTGGGTCAGGCAGAACGGGGCCCCACGGGGACCGATCGTGTGGATAGCGCAGACCGCTGAACTCTGTGAGCAAGCGGTGCAGTCCTGGAAGTTCGTGTGGGAGAAGGTGGGGGCCGACGAGGACCTCGTGATCGATCGACTCTGGTCGTCCAACAGTGCGACTCCGACTGCGGGCCGGAACCAGCTCGTCGTCGCGACCGATGCAAAACTCGCGTCGTGCCTGGATGCAGAGGAGTACGAATGGCTGCGTGCCGCATCGCTGGTCATCGTCGATGAAGCGCACGTCGCGATCTCGAAGGAATACACGAGAATCCTGGATCTGTTCGGCTTGACCCACCGAACGACGAGTAGGCCGCTGATCGGACTGACGGCGACGCCCTTCAGGAACGACACCGAGCTGACGCGCCGATTGGTGCAGCGCTTCGGTGACCGACGACTCGACAAGGGACTCCTGGGCGACGATCCGATCGAGGCGTTGCAGGACATGGGGGTTCTGTCGCGCGTCGAACATCGCCAGATGAAGGGGACACGCATGTCGTTGCACCCCGACGAACTTCGCCAAGCGGAGCAGATGAACGGGATGTTGCCGCGAAGCGCAGAGCAGCGACTGGCGCGTGACGAGGCGAGGAACTCGGATCTGCTCAACGAGATCGCGGCGTTGGACCCGAGTTGGCCGGTACTCGTGTTCGCCACGTCGGTCGATCACGCCAAGGTCCTTGCCGCCCGTCTCAACGAGCGCCGAATTCGGTCTGTTGCCATCGATTCCGGTACCAGCGCAGCCGACCGACGTCAGAGCATCGAAAAGTTCCGACGTGGCGACGTACGCGTGATCACGAATTACGGCGTGCTGTCGCAGGGTTTCGACGCGCCGGCCACCCGAGTCGTCATCGTGGCCCGACCGGTGTACAGCGCCAACATCTACCAGCAGATGGTCGGGCGCGGGCTTCGAGGTATACGCAACGGGGGCAAGGACACCTGCCTCATCCTCGACGTGGCCGACAACATCACCAACTTCGATCAGAAGCTGGCCTTTACGAAATTCGAGCACCTGTGGGGCTGACGGCTGCCGTGGCCGGCAGCCGACGGGCCGGTAGGACGAGGAGAGGATCGCTACGTTGACATCAGAAGCCAAGAGCTTCTTCGTTCTGTGGAACGGAAGCGACGACACGATGCCACGGGACGAGCGGGAGTCGCTCATCGACGCCACCGCGAACGGCTTCGCGGAACCCGGTAGCTGGAGTTTCGGCAGAGGTTACGGAGACCCCGAGCGCGGCGATCGTGTCTACCTTCTCCGGACGGGTAACGATCGTGGCCTCATCGGCAGTGCCACCATCATGGAAGACGGTGTCTACGAGGACCACCACTGGTCGGGGGAGGGCGTGGCGTACTACGTCGAGCTGCTCTGGGACGTGATGCTCGACGACGAAGACCGCATCCCCACCGACGTCCTCGACGCGGCACTGCCCGAGCAGCACTTCCCGGTGCAGGCTTCCGGAACGAGGGTCAAAGAACCATCGGCCTCCGACCTCGCCGAGCTGTGGGAACAGCACCTGTCCGACCTGTCGCGCAAGACCGGCAATCCGTGGCTCGGTGGCCGACCGACCACCGTCGAGCGACCGTCGGGGCCGATTCCGCTTCAACGGAGTCATGTGCGTCATTACGATGTGACCGGCTTCGCCGGCGGTTCTGCTGCGCGTGCGGAAGCCGAAGCGGTGGAACGGCTCGCGGAGTTCCTGAGACAGAGTGGTGCGGAGCCGAATGGGTACCGAATGGTGCCGGGACCCGGCCACGCCCCACTTCTGGCGGACTTGTACGACAGAACGAACAACGTCCTTTACGAAGCCAAGGCGTCCTCCTCGCGTGAGGCCGTGAGAATGGCCCTCGGTCAACTGATGGATTACCGACGTTTCGTCATCGAGGATCCCGAACTGGCTGTACTGCTTCCCGATCGACCGAGCGCTGACCTTGTCGAGCTCCTCGCGGAGCATCGAGTGCGGTGCGTCGTACCTACGTCGTCGGGCACATTCGAGGACGTCGAGCCCGCGCCATCGACCGATGAGGGTCGGCTGGTCGCGGCATGTCGGAACCTGGGCGATCCTGCTCACTGGTTCCGGCCTTTGCGTTACCGAGATGGTCTTGCGTTGGCCATCATCGACTCGATTCAGTCGACCGGTGCGCACTACACCAGCGTGCGGAACGTGCTCGACCGGTATCGCGCCGTGCGCGGCGACGCTGCAGCTACCGATGGCACCGAAGAACTCCTCGAGACGTTCGATCCTGCAGGAGGCGCTGACCAGTGGGCGACGACCATCGGAAACCGGAAGCCGGCGTCCACACGGGCGGGTGCGTCATTGAAGGCGACTGTCATCGAGCAGGTCGCACGCGCGCTCACGGCGGTGGGTGTGCGGACCGCGGAAGACCTCCGAGACGCGGTGGCGGACAGAGGGGACGGGGGTGATCGATATGCGCGAGTCAAGAACGCATGGACGTCCGTAGAGGCTCAGTCGTCCGGAATCACCTGGAATTACGCTCTGATGCTGATCGGGATTCCAGGCGTCAAGGCGGATCGGATGGTTTTGAAGTTCGTCAGCGACGCACTCGGCCGCACCGTGACGGCGACCGAGGCGGCCGCGCTTGTCTCGGGGGCGGCGTCGTCGATGGGCGTCGACGTCATAGACCTGGACCATGCGATGTGGCGCTTCGCATCCGGTCGTCCCGTCGAAGATCCTTCCGAGCAGAGGTGACATTTTTTGGGGGGCGGATCACCGAGGGGCGAGCGTTGACGCCGACCGGATCACGGGACGCTGACATGACGGAGGCAGGGCGTCTTTTGGACGCCTATGCCGCACGGGGCCGCGCGGACGGCGCACCGAAGTTGGAGGACGCGCTCTCAGTGCTGTTGAGCCGCAGCATTCGTCGGCTCGAAAGCAGAATTGCGCGCCAACCACTTCCGGCGCCCGTGACCGAAAGGGTCGTATCGCTTCGCGGAGCGCGGGCGTTCGCGTCGACTCGGCTCTACTTGCATCTCGCGCACGCGCGCCACATGGTGGGCGCCTTCTCGCGTGACCCGGCGGGTGGAGATATTTCTTTGTATGTATACGGGGCGAACGCACAGTCTCACGAGGCTGAGTTCATGTTCAGGCACCTGCAGGCTGCCATGTACGAATTCGCGCACCTGGAGTACGAGAAGAACCCGCACGGAATCACGAGCTTTCGGCGTTACATGCGTCATTACGCAACTGGGTTCGGCGGAGAAATTGCACGGCGCACTCGGAGGATCGAGACTCGGCTCATAGCCCAGTCATCGATAGCGCCGGCTTTGCAATCGCGGTTCGAAGCGGACGAGCGGCGAGCAATCGCGGGGTTGGAAAGCCGGTGGCCCCGCGCCGCCGAGAGGTGGTACCACATCGAACAGAATGCGCTCATCGAGACCACCACCGACGGCGCCACCGCCGTCGGCGACTGATGGGCACCCGCGACGAGGACGGTGGGCCTATAGATCAACACGGGCCCAGCGGCCCAGGGACGT
>NZ_BCWV01000002.1 GCF_001894765.1 Rhodococcoides corynebacterioides NBRC 14404 | reverse complement strand
CCCGGGTGCTCCGACCGGAGGCGGCCCGGCCGGCGGCGTTCCGGCGGGCGGCCCCGCCGGTGGTCCCCCGCCCGGCGCCGCCGCGTCGGACGGTGCCCCGGCAGGCGGCGGCGCGGGTGGACTGCTGAACGGCAGCACCCCGGGCGCCGAGCTGACCGCACTGCTCGAGCAGGACGCCGGGACGTACACCTGGGTGGCCGCCACCGTCGGATCGAACGCCGCCTCGGGCTACCAACTGGCGACGGAGGATCCGGTCATGCCCATCGGCGGGTTCAACGGATCCGACCCGTCGCCGACGCTGGAGCAGTTCCAGCAGTACGTCGCCGAGGGGCGGATCCACTACTTCCTCGCCGGCGGCCAGGGCGGCCGGAACTCCGGGCCCGCCGCCGAGATCGCGGCCTGGGTGGAAGCCACCTTCACCGCGCAGACGATCGACGGGGTGCAGGTGTACGACCTGACGGCCTGACGAGTTTCGGTGCAGTGGTCCACCTCCGAGGTGGACTACTGCACCGATGCCCGCGGCACCCTGTTGCGATTCTGCGGGTACGAACAGGAAGTCCGTGCCACGATGACGCATCCGCAGAGGAAGCGCCACGGCGCCAAAGGTCGGGAGAAGACGGTCATGAGCCGAGGCCGAGTTCGTCTCCACACGGGCAATCCCACCGGCAACATAGTCCCTCCGCGTGGAGCTCGGGACGTCAAGGGAACCGACCCGGAGCTATTCAAGTCCGAGCGCCGACCGGCCCGGCCGAAACCTCGAGGCTGCGCTTGGTGCGGTGCCCCCGACACGGTGCGGTCCACTCGTCATTGCAACCGCTGCACTCAGCTTCACAACACGATCAACGCCGCGCGGCGATACATCGAGACCCACGGTCTGCGGCCCCTCGGAGCGTCGCTGACATCGGATTCCGAGGACGAACGCGCTGCCCGTGTCGGCGCGGCCGCAGCCAGACGCAAACTCGATTCCGTGAAAACGCAGCGCAAGAATGGGAAGAGCGCGGTCCGAAATACCCCGGCAGTCCAGTCGAAGAAGGTCGTCACACCGACGAAACGGTCGCTCGCTCGTCAGTCCCGCAAGCGCGATGGACTGATCAAACTTCCGCCGACCGAGAAGTTGGTCCGGTTGCGCCGACGGATACAAGAGATCGATCGCGTGCTCCACACTCTGAATTCCGGCTCGATCCCGGACAGGCGCACGATGTCCGAACTGGGCAAGGAACGCACTCGCATCAAGCGACTGATCGACGAGTTGTTGACCTGATGTTCTACACCTCCAATGCATCGAGTTCATGACGAAGAGACCGAGACCGTCGCGGGTTCAGCTCGACCTGCGGTCGCAACTGTCACCGTGTCCGTGGTCTCCCACGAAGTCGTCGGCTGCGAGTCGGTTCGGGTGGACGACGATTTCTTCTACGCCTATGTCCACCGATCCAGCGTTCGGTGCAAACTCCGCCCTGGGCGAGGTTGCTGCCCGATGAAGCAACTCGGCGTGGACCGGTCCCGATCCGCGCGACTTCCAAGGATCCGCGCCCACTGCAACCGACGCGAATCCCTGGAACAGAAGCGGATCGGGCGGTCCCGGCACCCCGACCGATTCGCTCGACTCTCAGCGGGCGGCCGAACCGGTCCCGATCCGCGCGACTTCCAGGGATCCGCGTCTACTGCAACCGACGCGGATCGCTGGAACAGAAGCGGATCGGGCGGTCCCGGCGTCTATCCGAGCAACACCGCATACCCCGGCTTCACGACGTCGTCGATGAGGGCGAGGCGCTCGTCGAACGGCAGGAACGACGACTTCAGCGCGTTGATCGTGAACCGCTCCAGGTCCGACCACCCGTAGCCGAAGGCGTCGACGAGGGCCTTCATCTCGCGGCTCATCGACGTGTCGCTCATCAGCCGGTTGTCGGTGTTGACGGTGACGCGGAACCGCAAGCGCGCCAACACGTCGAAGGGGTGCTCGGCGATGCTCGCCACCGCGCCCGTCTGGACGTTCGAGCTGGGACACAGTTCGAGCGGGATGCGCTTGTCGCGCACGTACGCCGCCAACCGGCCGAGCTGCGGGGTGCCGTCGTCGCCGGTGTGGATGTCGTCGACGATGCGCACACCGTGCCCGAGACGGTCGGTGCCGCAGAACGCGATCGCCTCGTGAATGGAGGGCAGCCCGAACGCTTCGCCCGCGTGAATGGTGAAGTGCGCGTTGTTGGCTCGCATGTACTCGAACGCGTCGAGGTGACGGCTGGGCGGGAACCCCGCTTCCTTGCCGGCGATGTCGAAGCCGACCACACCCTGATCCCGGTAGCGCACGGCCAGTTCCGCGATCTCTCGCGACCGCGCGGCGTGACGCATCGCGGTGAGCAGGCACCCGACGCGGATCTGCTTGCCCGCCGCCCGCGCCGCGCTCTCGCCCTGCCGGAACCCCTCCAGGGTGTGCTGCACCACCTCGTCGAGTGTCAGCCCCTTCTCGAGGTGCTGCTCGGGGGCGTACCGCACCTCGGCGTAGATCACGCCGTCGGCCGCCAGGTCCTCGGCGCACTCGCGCGCCACCCGCTGCAGGCCCTCCGCGGTCTGCATCACCGCGACGGTGTGCGCGAACGTCTCCAGGTACAGCTCCAACGACCCGCTGTCGGCCGCGTCGCGGAACCACCGACCGAGACTGTCGGCGTCGGCCGCGGGGAGCCCGTCGTACCCGCAGTCGGCAGCGAGCTCCACCACGGTCGACGGACGGAGTCCACCGTCGAGGTGGTCGTGCAGGAGGGCCTTCGGCGCCTGCGCGATGCTGCGCAGATCGAGCGGCGCAGGGCCGCCCGTGGTCGTCGCGTTCGTCCCGGTCTCGTCCACCGCAGCCATGACTCCGACCCTACTGCGGGTCGAGAATCCGAGTGAGGAACCTCTGCGTGCGTTCCTGCGTCGGATGCTCGAGCACCTGCTCGGCGCTCCCCCGCTCGGCCACCACCCCACCGTCGAGGAAGAGCACCTGATCGGCCACCTGCCGGGCGAACCGGATCTCGTGGGTGACCACCACCATCGTCCAGCCCTCACCCGCGAGCTGCTTCATCACCGCGAGCACCTCGCCGACCAGTTCCGGGTCCAACGCCGACGTCGGCTCGTCGAACAGCACGATCTCCGGATGCAGCGCGAGCGCCCGAGCGATGCCGACGCGCTGCTGCTGACCGCCGGACAGCTGGAACGGGAAGCGGTCCTCGGTACCGGCGAGTCCGACGCGGTCGAGCAACTCCTTCGCCTCGCGCTCGGCGTCGGCGCGCGCGTGCCCCTGCACCACGACCGGGCCCTCGGTGACGTTCTGCAACACCGTGCGGTGCGGGAAGAGGTTGTGGTTCTGGAAGACCATGCCGCTCTGCGCGCGCAGCCGCGCGATCGCCCGACGAGCCTCACCTCGACCCGACGGCAACGCACCGAAATCGACGGCGGCGTCCCCGATGCGCACCTGCCCCGCATCCGGCGCGTCGAGCGCATTGAGACCGCGCAGCAACGTCGTCTTCCCGGATCCCGACGGGCCGATGACGACGGTGACGCACCCCCGCTCGGCGGTGAAGTCGATGCCGTCCAGGACGGTGCGGTCGCCGAACGCGCGTCGCAGTCCGGTCACCTCGATCAAGGGTGGGGTCATCGCGCCACGTACCTGTCCAGTCGGGTCTCGAGCCGCCCCTGCACGAACGACAGGGCAATGCAGATCACCCAGTAGTACAGTGCAGCAACGGAATACAGAGCGAAGAAGTCGAACGTCGGGGCTGCCGCCAACTGCGCGGTGCGCAGGAGCTCGGTCACGAGGATGGTCGACGCCAGCGAGGTGTCCTTCACCAGCGAGATCAGCGTGTTCGACAGCGGCGGAACGGCGGTCCGCAGGGCCTGCGGCAACACGATCCGCTGCAGGGTGGTGCGGTAGCCCATGCCGATGGTCTGCGCCGCCTCCCACTGCCCCTTGGGCACCGACAGGATCGCCGCGCGGATGATCTCCGCGGCGTATCCACCCACGTTGATGCTGAACGCGACGATCGCCGCGGGGAACGGGGAGATGACGATGCCGAACTGGGGCAGCGCGTAGAACACGATGAACAGCTGCAGCAGCAGCGGCGTCCCGCGCACGATCGAGACGTAGAACCGGGCCGCCAGGGCGAGCGGCCGGATCGACGAGATGCGCGCCAGCGCGACGGCCAGTGCGATCGCCAGACCGATCACGAAGCTGATCGCGGTGAGCGGCAACGTCATCGTGACCGTCGCCTTCAGCATCGGCACGAGGTTGCGCGCGATCAGGTCGCCGGTCGACGTCCCCGAGCCGCCGGTCGCCTCCTCGGTCGCCGCGAACTCGGCCTCGTCGGGCACCGCGACGTCGGACCCGAAGTACTGCTCCGAGATCCGCGCCAGCGTGCCGTCGTCGTACAGGCCCTGCAGAGCCTCGTTCACGCGGTCCATCAGGCCGCTGTCCCGGCGCGCGGCGAAGGCCTGGAGGCTGGTGTCGCCCGTCTGCGCCGCGACGGCGACGCCCGTGTCGCCGGTCTGCGCGAAGTACTCGGCGACGGCGAGGGAATCGTTGACGGTGGCGTCGACGCGCCCGTCCTTGACCAGTTGGACGGCCTGGACGAACCCTTCGACGGCCTCGACGCGAGCTCCGGCGTCGGCCGCCACCTCGGCCCAGTTGCTCGTGGACGACTGCGCGGTGGTGCGCCCGGCCAGATCGGCGAGGGACGTGATCGACGTGTCCCCCGTCCGGGCGAGGATCTCGCCTTCGGACACCGTGTAGGGCCGGGAGAGGTCGTAGCGTTCGCGGCGCTCGTCGTTGACGGTGACCTGGTTGGCGATCAGGTCGAACCGGCCGCTCTGCAACCCGGCGAAGATGGAGTCGAACGGAGTCTGGACGAAGTCGACGCGGACGCCGAGCCGCTCCCCGACCGCCCGCACCACGTCGACGTCGTATCCGGTCAGCTGTCCGTCGTCGCCCTGGAAGCTGAAGGGGCTGTACGTGCCCTCGGTGCCGACGACGAGCACCCCGTCGTCGAGGTCGGACGCACCGCTGCCCGACGAGCAGCCGGCCACCCCGAGGAGGGCGAGCACGGCGGCGAGCGCCGCGACAACCGCGCCGACTCTCCGCCTCCCGGCGATCATCCGATCCGATCCAGGATCAGCCGACGCTCCTGCGCGGTCCCGTCCTCGACGGTCCAACCACCGCCGAGTGCGTCCAGTGCGCGCTCGAACCGCTCGGGTGTGTCCGTGCACAGCGTGAGCAGTGGCTCGCCGGCCGTGACGGTGTCACCCGGGGCGGCGTGCCATCGCACGCCCGCGCCCGCCTGGACGGGCTGCCCCTGCCGTTCACGTCCGGCACCGAGCCGCCACGCCGCGATGCCGACGGCGCGGGCATCGAGACGGGTGAGCACTCCCGAGCGGTCCGCCGTCACCACGTGCGTGTGGCGCGCGACGGGAAGCGTGGCGTCGGGATCACCGCCCTGCGCGGCGATCATCGCGCGCCAGCGGTCCATCGCGGTGCCGTCGGCCAGCTTGTCGGCCGGGTCGACGTCGAGGCCCGCCGCGGCGACCATCTCGCGGGCGAGGGCGAGCGTCAGCTCGACGACGTCGGCCGGACCGCCGCCGGCGAGCACCTCCACGGATTCCTCGACCTCGAGGGCGTTGCCGGCGGTGCGACCGAGCGGGGTGTCCATGTCGGTGACCAGTGCGACGGTGCGGACCCCGGCGTCGGTGCCGAGGTCGACCATGGTGCGCGCGAGTTCCCGGGCGTCGTCCAGGGTGGACATGAACGCCCCGGAGCCGCACTTGACGTCGAGGACCAGCGCTCCGGTGCCCTCGGCGATCTTCTTGCTCATGATCGAGGCGGCGATCATGGGAATCGACTCGACGGTGGCCGTCACGTCACGGAGGGCGTAGAGCTTCTTGTCCGCGGGCGCGAGGTCCGCTCCGGCGGCGCAGACGACCGCCCCGACGGCCGGGTCGTCGAGGATGCGCGTCATCTCCTCGGCGGAGAGGTCGGCGCGCCAGCCCGGAACGGATTCCAGCTTGTCCAGTGTCCCGCCCGTGTAGCCGAGGCCGCGACCGGACAGTTGCGGGACGGCCGCACCGCATGCGGCGACCAGCGGTGCCAGCGGGAGCGTGATCTTGTCGCCGATACCGCCGGTCGAGTGCTTGTCGACGGTGGGGCGCGCGAGCGTCGAGAAGTCCATCCGGCGTCCGGAGGCGATCATGGCCGCCGTCCAGTCCGCGATCTCACGACGGTTCATGCCGCGCAGCAGGATCGCCATGGTGAGGGCGGACATCTGCTCGTCGGCGACCTCACCGCGGGTGTAGGCGTCGACCATCCACGCGATCTGGCCCGAATCGAGAATGTTGCCGTCGCGCTTGGCTGCGATGACGGAGACGGCGTCAGCCATGCTGCACCGCCCGGGGGGTCGAGGCGGCCGTGTGGGCCTGGCCCGTGGCGAGGTCGTCGGGTCCGAACGCATCGGGGAGGAGGTCGCCCAGTGGTCGTGGTCCGGACGTGGTGTCGACGATCAGTGCGGCACCACCGAACTCGAACAGCACCTGACGGCACCGTCCGCACGGCAGCAGAATTTCTCCGCGCGCATCACAACAAGCGAACGCCACCAGCCGACCTCCGCCGGACGCATTCAGCGCGGACACCAGTCCGCACTCCGCGCAGAGCCCCAGACCGTATGAGACATTTTCCACATTGCACCCGGTCACCACCCGGCCGTCGTCCACCAGGGCGGCCGCTCCGACGGGGTAGTTCGAATAGGGCGCGTAGGCGTGGCTCATGGCGTCACGGGCACTGTCTCGCAAGGATTTCCAGTCGATGTCCTGCACGATCGCCGATCCTGTCACGTCCCGCCGCCCACCGCAGGCACTCCCGAGGAGCCGACCTGCCTGTTGGACAGGCAAACCTAACTAAACGAGCGACGCGAAACGGGAACGCGAGGCGAATTGGTTCCCTCTCCGAGAAGGGGATTACAGTCGTTCTCAGTCGTTTCACATACACGATCGAGCTGGATGTTTCCGGTGTCCACGGGGAGTCTGCGCTCGTCGCGTCCATCACCGATGTTGGAGGCACTGCACTCGATGGCTACCACGACCGAGACCGCGCCCGCGCGGGAGCGCACGCGGTCTCTCTACCGCGGAGATCCGGGCATGTGGTCCTGGGTTCTGCACCGGATCACCGGCGTCGTCACGTTCTTCTTCTTGTTCGTCCACGTGCTCGACACCGCCCTCGTGCGGGTCGATCCGCAGGCCTACAACGAGGTGATCGACACCTACAAGACGCCCATCGTCGGCCTGATGGAGCTGGGCCTGCTGGCCGCCGTGCTCTACCACGCGCTCAACGGCATCCGCGTCATGCTCGTCGACTTCTGGTCGAAGGGGACGCAGTACCAGCGCCTGATGCTGTGGGTCATCCTCGGCCTCTGGTTCGTGCTGATGGTTCCCGCCGCCGGCCGCATCCTCTACAACACCTTCACCGGGGGGCACTGACCATGGCGACCACCGACGCCGGTTCCGCGCGCGCCATCACGCTGGGGACCTCCCACGACCGGCCCGCCGGTCTGGACAACCCTCGCTCGCCGCGCCGCAAGAACCGCGGAAACTTCGAGCTCTACGCCTGGCTGTTCATGCGCTTCTCCGGCCTGGCCCTGGTGATCCTGGTCCTCGGGCACATGTCGATCATGCTGCTGCTCGACGACGGCGTGCACCGCATCAACTTCGCCTTCGTGGCCGGCCGCTGGGCCAGCCCGTTCTGGCAGGTGTGGGACCTGACCATGCTGTGGCTCGCGCAGCTGCACGGCGGCAACGGTCTGCGCACGGTCATCAACGACTACTCGCGCAAGGACTCCACCCGGTTCTGGCTGACGACGCTGCTGGTGCTGTCCATGATTCTGATCATGGGCCTGGGCACCTACGTGATCTTCACCTTCGACCCCAACATCTCCGCAGGCTAAGGGGGCAGGCACATGCAGGAACATCGTTACGACGTGCTCATCGTCGGTGCCGGTGGCGCGGGTATGCGCGCCGCCATCGAGGCCGGGCCGCGCGCCCGCACCGCGGTGCTGACCAAGCTCTACCCCACCCGCAGCCACACCGGCGCGGCGCAGGGCGGCATGTGCGCCGCCCTCGCCAACGTCGAGGAGGACAACTGGGAGTGGCACACCTTCGACACCGTCAAGGGTGGTGACTACCTGGTCGACCAGGACGCCGCCGAGATCATGGCCAAGGAGGCCATCGACGCGGTTCTCGACCTCGAGAAGATGGGGCTGCCGTTCAACCGCACCCCCGAGGGCAAGATCGACCAGCGTCGCTTCGGCGGTCACACCCGTGACCACGGCAAGGCGCCCGTGCGCCGTGCGTGTTACGCCGCGGACCGCACCGGCCACATGATCCTGCAGACGCTGTACCAGCAGTGCGTCAAGCACGACGTGGAATTCTTCAACGAGTTCTACGCCCTCGACGTCGCGCTGACCGAGACCGAGAACGGTCCCGTCGCCACCGGCGTCATCGCCTATGAGCTGGCCACCGGCGAGCTCCACGTGTTCCACGCCAAGTCGATCGTCTTCGCGACCGGCGGCTCGGGACGCATCTACAAGACGACGTCCAACGCGCACACCCTCACCGGTGACGGCATGTCCATCATCTTCCGCAAGGGTCTGCCGCTCGAGGACATGGAGTTCCACCAGTTCCACCCGACGGGCCTGGCGGGCCTGGGCATCCTCATCTCCGAGGCGGTCCGCGGCGAGGGCGGCATCCTCCGCAACGCCGACGGCGAGCGGTTCATGGAGCGCTATGCGCCCACCATCAAGGACCTCGCGCCTCGCGACATCGTCGCCCGCTCGATGGTGCTCGAGGTCCTCGAGGGCCGCGGTGCCGGTCCGAACAAGGACTACGTGTACATCGACGTCACGCACCTCGGTGAGGACGTGCTCGAGGAGAAGCTCCCCGACATCACCGAGTTCTCGCGCACCTACCTCGGTGTCGACCCGGTGACGGAGCTGGTCCCGGTGTACCCGACGTGCCACTACGTCATGGGCGGCATCCCCACCAAGATCCGCGGTGAGGTCCTCCGCAACAACGACGACATCGTCCCCGGCCTGTACGCCGCCGGCGAGTGCGCGTGCGTCTCGGTGCACGGATCGAACCGTCTGGGCACCAACTCCCTGCTCGACATCAACGTGTTCGGCCGTCGTGCCGGCATCGCCGCGGCCGAGTACGCCAACTCCACCGAGTTCGTTCCGCTTCCGGAGGAGCCGGCGAAGATGGTGCAGGAGTGGCTCGAGCTGATCCTGTCCGATCACGGACACGAGAAGGTCGCCACCATCCGGACCGAGCTCCAGCAGTCGATGGACAACAACGCGTCCGTCTTCCGCACGGAGGACACGCTCAAGCAGGCCCTCACGGACATCCAGGGCCTGAAGGAGCGGTACGGCCGCATCACGGTGCAGGACAAGGGCAAGCGCTACAACAGCGACCTGCTCGAGGCCATCGAGCTCGGCTTCCTGCTCGAGATGGCCGAGGTCACCGTCGCCGGCGCGCTCAACCGCAAGGAGACCCGCGGCGGACACGCGCGCGAGGACTACCCGGAGCGCGACGACGTGAACTACATGCGCCACACCATGGCCTACAAGGTGGGCGACGGGTTGCTGTCGGACATCCGCCTCGACTGGAAGCCCGTGGTGCAGACCCGTTACGAACCGATGGAGCGTAAGTACTGATGAGCGCACCCGCTATCGACAAGAGCGAAGACCGGAGCGACCTGCCGGAGGTGCCGGAAGGCGCCGTCATGGTCACCCTGAAGATCGCTCGCTTCAACCCCGAGAACGATCTCGGTGCGCACTGGGACAGCTTCCAGGTCCCGACGCTGCCGACGGACCGGCTGCTCAACCTCATGCTGTACGTGAAGAGCTACCTGGACGGCACGCTGTCCTTCCGTCGCTCCTGCGCGCACGGCGTGTGCGGCTCCGACGCCATGCGGGTCAACGGCGTGAACCGTCTGGCGTGCAAGGTGCTCATGCGCGACATGCTGCCGAAGGACTCGTCGAAGACGCTGACCATCACGGTCGAGCCGATCCGCGGTCTGCCGGTGGAGAAGGACCTCATCGTCGACATGGAGCCCTTCTTCGACGCGTACCGCGCCGTGAAGCCGTACCTGATGGTGTCGGGCAACGAGCCCACCCGCGAGCGCATCCAGTCGGCCGCCGACCGCGCCCGCTTCGACGACACCACCAAGTGCATCCTGTGCGCGTGCTGCACCACCTCGTGTCCGGTGTACTGGTCCGACGGCAGCTACTTCGGCCCCGCCGCGATCGTCAACGCACACCGGTTCATCTTCGACAGCCGTGACGAGGGTGCTCCGGAGCGTCTCGACATCCTCAACGACGTCGAGGGTGTGTGGCGCTGCCGCACCACGTTCAACTGCACCGACGCCTGCCCTCGCGGCATCCAGGTGACCAAGGCGATCCAGGAGGTCAAGCGCGCGTTGCTCTTCGCCCGCTGACCCCCCGCTCCGCACGACGACGCCCGCCCCTGCATGGCAGGGGCGGGCGTCGTCCTGTGTCAGACGAACGCCGAGTACCCCGTCACTCCGCGCCCGACGATGAGATTGTTCATCTGGGACGTGCCCTCGTAGGAGTACACGGCTTCCGCGTCGGCGAAGTACCGGATCACGTCGTAGTCGAGGACGATGCCGTTGCCACCGAGGATCTCTCGCGCCCAGCCGACCACCTCGCGCAAGCGCGTCGTGCAGTACGCCTTCGACAGGGCCGCGTGTTCGTCGTGCCGCACGCCGGAGTCCTGCAGTTGCGAGACCCGGAGCGCCATCCCCAGACTCGCGGTGATGTTCCCGGCCATCCGAGCGATCAGATCCGAGATCAGCTGGAACGACGCGATGGGTGCGCCGAACTGCTCACGCTCGCGGGCGTAGTCGACGGCCCGCTCGAACGCGCCGATCATGATGCCCACCGCACCCCAGGCCACTCCCCCACGCGTCAGCGACAGCACCTTCGCGGTGTCGGCGAAGGAATCGGCGTTCTCCAGTTTGTCGGCGGCCGGGATGCGGCAGTCCTCGAAGTACAGGTCGGCGTTCTCCACCGCGCGCAGCGAGTACTTCCGCTCGATCTTCTCGGCACGGAACCCGTCGGGAAATCCGTTCTCGCCCTTCTCCAGAACGAACCCCTTCACCTCCCCGTCGGCCTCGTCCTTGGCGAAGACGACGATCAGGTCGGCGAACGTGGCGTTGCCGATCCATCGCTTGCTGCCGTTGAGCACCCACTCGTCGCCCTCGCGCCGGGCGGTGGTCTCGAGACCGCCCGCGACATCGGACCCGCCGCGGGGCTCGGAGAGCCCGAACGCGCCGATCTTCTCCATGCGCTTCATCGCCGGCAGCCACCGGTCCTTCTGCTCGTCCGAGCCGAGGATGGCGATGCTGCTCATCGCGAGCCCGCTGTGCACGGTGAACATCGTTCCGGTGGACGGGTCGACGCGGGAGAATTCCAGGGAGAGCCAGCCGCTGAGGATCTTGCGGGACGCCGGGTTGCCGTCGAATTCGTAGTCCAGGCCCACGATGTCGAGCTCGGCGAGGCGCGGCAGCAGGTGACGGGGCGACTCCGCCTTCTCCCAGAACTCGTTGGCGCGGGGACGGACCTCGTCCTCGAGGAACCGGCGAGTGCGCAGGACGGCGGCGTTCTCCTCGTCGGTGAGCAAGCCCTGGTAGCCGTACAAGTCGGCGGCAAGGAAGCTCGTGTCCAACGGTCCGAGAGGCTCGTGAGTGCTCATGGGTCGTGGGTACCCCGCCGGCGCCGTCCCGTAGCCGCCGATGCACCGAGGACCGGTCGACGGGGACGGTCTCGAGGGGAACTCGAGGTGTTCGCGCTCTTGTGGGAGGGCCCGTGACGAGCCACGCTGAGGTCATGACCTCCACCGCCCCCATCGCCGGACGGCCGACCCGAGCGGTCTCCGGCCTGCCCGCCCGGGCCGGTCGGCTGTCCGCAGCCGAGTGCCGACTCGACGACCTCCGCGCCCTCGTCGAGCGCGCCACCGACCTCGCGGACTACCCGTTCGCCGACGACACCGAGCGCGGTGTGCTCGTCTACGACGCCGCCCGCCTCCGCAGCCGCATCACCGACGAGTCCACCCGCGCCGAGGTCCAGGACGAGATCGCCCGCGCCCTCCTCGACGGGCCCGGCATCGCCGTCTTCCGCGGAGCGTTCACCGAGGAGCACGCCCTCACCGACACCACGACCTACTTCACCGACACCATCGCGCGCCAGCACGCCGACGGTGTCGCCGGTGGGGACCACTTCGCGAAGCCCGGCGCCAACGACCGCGTCTGGTCGGCGTTGCAGAAACTGGCCGTCGACCGGCCGGACCTGTTCGTCCGGTACTACGCCGACGACGTCCTCGCCCTGGTGTCCGAGGCCTGGCTCGGTCCGATGTATCAGGTGACGTCGTCGATCAACGTGGTCAACCCCGGTGGCGCGGCGCAGAATCCGCACCGCGACTACCACCTGGGGTTCATGTCCACCGAGACCGCGACGGCCTTCCGAGCCCACGTGCACCGCCTCTCCCCCGCCCTCACGCTCCAGGGCGCGGTGGCGCACTGCGCGATGCCGATCGAGTCCGGCCCCACCATGTACCTGCCGTACTCCCAGCAGTACGAGCCCGGGTACATCGCCTTCGGGCTGCCCGAGTTCCGCGACTTCTTCGCGCAGCACTACGTCCAGCTTCCGCTCGAGGCCGGTGACGCGGTGTTCTTCAACCCGGCGCTGTTCCACGCGGCGGGCCACAACACCACCGCGGACGTCCACCGCATGGCCAACCTCCTGCAGGTGTCGTCCGCGTTCGGGCGCGCGATCGACAGCGTGGACCGCGACGCGATGGTGTGCTCGCTCTACCCCGAGTTGCGGGCCCTCGCCGACGCCGGACGCGACGACGACGTGCGCGCGGTGGTCGCGGCGTCCGCCGAGGGCTACGCCTTCCCGACCAACCTCGACCGCGACCCGCCCGTGACCGGCATGGCCGGGGAGACCCAGGCCGAGCTGGTGCACCGGGCCCTGCACGAATCGATGTCCCCGGAGCAGTTCGCCGAGGAGGTTCGCGCTCTCACGATCCGGCACACGCCCTGATCGCTCGGGCCGGTCACCCGGGCACGTTGTAGGGCGTCACCACGTGCACCGGGGAGGATCCGGTGCGTACCCCCGTCACCGCGCCTGCCGCCTGCATCAGCAGCCGGCAGGCGCGGTGCACGTCTGCTCGGAGGTCGTGGTGCAGCACCGCCGACAACGCCCCTTCGGCGAGCAGGCGTCGATTGTCGGTGTCGAGATCGTGCGCCACGAAGACCCGGCACGGACGGCCCGATCGCGCGAACGCGCGGACCGTCGCGGCGTTGCCTCCGCCGATCGAGTAGACGCCGGCCACCGCGGGGTCGCGCTGGAGCGCCTCCGTCACCAGGTCCTCGACGGTGTCGTCCAATCCGCTGCTCTGCGCGATGTCGACCACGCGCCGCGGCGGCCGCTGCTCGGCTGCGGCGAGATCGCGGAGCGCCCGGCGGAACCCGGCTTCGCGCTCGCCCTCGGCGCGGAACGAGTCGTGACTGAGCGTCACCAGGACGGCGGCGTCCTCGCCGTCACCGTCGCCGCTGCCGCGACCGAAGAAGCGGTCCACCAGGTACCCGGCCGTCGCCCCGGCTGCCCGATCGTCGATCCCGACGTAGGCGACGCGCGTGCTGGCGGGAATGTCGGACACGTACGTGACGACGGGGATGCCGCCGGCGACGAGGTCGTCGACCGCCGCCGCCACCTCCGGCCGGTCGGGCGCCTTGAGGATCACGCCGTGCGACCCCCGAGTGCGGATGCCCGCGAGGGTGGCCACCGCGTCGTCCACGGACTCGGTTTCGCGGAAATGGAAGCGAGCGCGTACGAGGGCCGGTGCGAGCGTGGGCAATTCGGCTTCGAGCGCGGCGCGGACCTCGGCGCAGAACCGCTCCGGGGCCTGCATCACGATGTCGACGAAGAACTTGCGGCCGTTCAGGCGCAGTTGCGTGCGCTGCTTGTCGAGGTCCTCGATCGCCTGCTGCACCTCGGCGCGCGTGTCCTCGCGCACCCCCGGCCGCCCGTGCAGGACGCGATCGACGGTGGCCTCGCTGAGTCCGGCCTGCTGGGCAATCTCGCGCACCTTGTAGCGATGGGCCACGCGCACTCTCCTCGAGGTGTTTTTGATGTGCTCCGCAGTGTTGTCTGCACAGCGCTCGACCGCAAGACTCGACGGGTGCGAGATCTTCTGACGGACCGGGTGGTCCTGGTGAGCGGCGGAACGGCCGGCGTGGGTGCGGCGGTGGTCCGGAGCGCCCTGGCGCACGGTGCGCGCGTGGCGTTCTCGGGGCGCCGCACCGACGTCGGCACGGCGCTCGAGCGCGAGCTGCGTGCCGCCGGCCACGACGTCCTCTACGTCCAGGCGGACGTCGCCGATCCGGCCGACGCGCGGGCTTCGGTCGAGCGCACCGCCGAGCACTACGGGCGCGTGGACGCGGTCTGCATCAGCGCCGGGCTGACCACCCGCGGATCCCTGCTGGACACCACGCCCGAGCTGTTCGATCAGCACGTCGCCGTCAATCTGCGCGGACCGTTCTTCGTCATGCAGGCCGCCGTCCGCGACATGGTGCGCCGCGGTGCACCGGGCACGATCGTGTGCATCGGGTCGATCTCCGCTCGTGGTGGCCAGCCCTACCTCGCCCCCTACGTCGCCGCGAAGGCCGGGCTCGCCGGACTGACGAAGAACGCCGCGCACGCGCATCGGTTCGACCGGATTCGCATCAACACCCTCGACATCGGCTGGACCGAGACCGAGGGAGAGGCGCTGACGCAGAAGCGATTCCACGACGCACCGGACGACTGGGCCGAGCAGGCCGCGGCGCGGCAACCGATGGGCACCCTCGGGCGCCCGGACGAGATCGCCGACGCCGTCGTGTTCCTGCTGTCGGCGCGCAGCGGCGTCGTGACCGGATCGGTGATCGAGTGGGACCAGCAGGTCGTCGGAGGCCAGGACTGATGGGCGCGCGCCTCGGTGTCGTCGGCCTCGGCCGGATCGGCGCCTTCCACTGCGACACGCTCGCGGGGCTCGACGGGGTGTCCTCGCTCGTGGTGCTCGACGACCGTCCGGACGTCACCGCGTCCGTCGCGGACCGTCACGGCGCCACCGCGGTCACCACGCTCGAGGACCTGCTGAGCGCCGGCGTCGACGGGGTGGTGGTCGCCGCCGCGACCCCCGCCCACGCGCCGGTGCTGCTCACCGCCGTCGCTGCGGGCATTCCCGTCTTCTGCGAGAAGCCGTTGGCGTCCACCGCGGTCGAGAGCGCCGCCGTGGTGGCGGGGCTCGCGGGCTCCGACGTGCCGGTGCAGATCGGGTTCAACCGCCGGTTCGATCCGGCCGTCGCCGCAGCGTATCGGGCCGTGCGGGCCGGCGAGCTCGGGGCACTGCACACCGTCCGCTCCACCACCCTCGACCCCGCACCGCCTCCGGCGGACTACATCGCGGCGTCGGGGGGTCTGTTCCGCGACTGCAGCGTGCACGACTTCGACACCGTTCGGTGGATCGTGGGCCGTGAGGTCGTGTCGGTGTTCGCGGCGGGGACCGCGTCCGACGATCCCCGCTTCGTCGCCGCGGGCGACGTGCACACCGCGACGACGCTGCTCACGTTCGACGACGGCACCCTCGGCGTCGTGTCGAACTCCCGGTTCAACGGCCGCGGCTACGACTGCCGACTCGAGGTGCACGGACGCACCGACACCGTCGTCGCGGGATGGGACGACGCCGCGCCCGTCCGCAATCTCGATCCCGCACACGACGAGCGGGGACGGCACCCGTTCCCGTCCGCGACACCGCACTCGTTCTTCATGGACCGATTCGCCGAGTCCTACCGCGCCGAACTCGCCGCGTTCCTCGAGGTCGTCGCCGGTCGGCGTCCGTCGCCCTGCACTCCCGCCGACGCGCTGGAGGTGGCCTGGATCGCGGAGGCCGCCGCCGCGTCGCTCCACCGCTCCGCCCCCGTCACCCTGGAAGAGGTTCGTTCATGACCGTTCGTATCGCCGGAGCCCCCATCTCGTGGGGTGTCTGCGAGGTCCCCGGCTGGGGCCACCAGATCAGCGTCGACCGCGTGCTGCGCGAGATGCGCGAGGCGGGACTGACCGCGACCGAGAACGGACCCGACGGCTTTCTGCCGTCCGATCCGCAGGAGCTGGCCCGAACGCTCGCGGACCACGGCCTCACCTCGGTCGGCGGATTCGCTCCGGTGCTCCTGCACGAGAGCGGACACGATCCCGTGCCCGGGATCTCCGGCCTGCTGGACGGATTCGTCGCCGCGCACGCGGACGTGATCGTGCTGGCGGCCGTGAGCGGTCGCGACGGATACGACGCGCGCCCGGTGCCGACCGACGACGAGTGGACGACGTTGCTGCGCAACCTCGATCGCCTCGCCGCGGCGTCCGCGGAGCGCGGCATCCGCGCCGTGCTCCATCCCCACGTCGGCACCATGATCGAGCAGCGGGACGAGGTCCACCGTGTGCTCGACGGGTCCTCGATCCCCCTGTGTCTGGACACCGGACACCTGATGATCGGCGGAACCGACCCCGCCGAGCTGGCGCGTCAGGCGTCGTCACGCATCACCCACGCGCATCTCAAGGACGTCGACGCGGCGCTCGCGGCGCGGGTGCAGGCCGGCGACCTGACCTACACCGACGCGGTGCAGGCCGGGATGTACACCCCGCTAGGCACCGGCGACGTCGGCATCGGCGGTGTCGTGGGCACCCTGCTCGACGCCGGGTACGACGGCTGGTTCGTGCTCGAGCAGGACACCATCCTGGCCGACGATCCCGCGGCCGACGGGGGTCCGGTGCTCGATGTGAAGGCCAGCGTGGCGTACCTGCGCTCGGTGACCGACGCCCGCGTCGTGACCGTATGAGAATCGGCGTCCTGGGCGCCTCCCGCATCGCGGAGTCCGCGATCGTCGCACCGGCGCACGCCCTCGGGCACCGGCTGGTCACCGTCGCCGCACGCGACCGGGCACGGGCCGAGGAGTTCGCGCAGCGGCACGGGGTGGAGCGGGTGTCCGACGACTACGCCGCGGTGCTCGCCGATCCGGAGGTGGACCTCGTCTACAACCCCCTCGCGAACGCGCTGCACGCACCGTGGAACATCCGCGCCCTCGAGGCGGGCAGGACCGTTCTGACCGAGAAGCCGTTCGCGCGGGGCGCCGCCGAGGCGCGCGAGGTCGCGGCCGTCGCTCTGCGGACGGGCGGGCGAATCGTCGAGGCGTTCCACTACCTCTTCCACCCGGTGACCCAGCGGGTGTTCGAGATCGCCCGGTCCGGCGAGCTCGGCGACCTCACCGGGGTCGAGGTGGTCATGGCGATGCCGGAGCCCGACGCCGGGGATCCGCGGTGGTCCCTCGAGATGGCGGGCGGGGCGATCATGGATCTCGGCTGCTACGGCCTGCACGTGTGCCGCATGCTGGCCGATGCGGCCGGCGCCGGCGGCGCACCGCGGGTGGTGTCGGCGCAGGCCGACGAGCGCGACCCGGGGGTCGACGCGGCGACGACGATCGATCTCGAGTTCCCCAGCGGCGTCCCGGCTCGCAGCGTGAACTCCATGGTGCATCCGCGCTTCGAGTTCACGATGCGACTGCTCTTCACCGGCGGCGAGGTGTTCGCGCACGACTTCATCCGCCCCAATCTCGACGGGCGGGTGTCGGTCACCGATGCGTCCGGCGTGCACGTGGAGCGGCTGAGCACCCGACCGACGTACCACTACCAATTAGACGCTCTCGCAGCACATCTGGAGACGGGGTCGCCCTACCCCCTGGACGTCGACGACGCCGTGGCCACCATGGAGCTGGTCGACGCCGCCTACCGTGCGGCGGGACTCGCTCCACGCTGATCGCCGAACGACGGACGCCCCGCACCTGGATTCGGTGCGGGGCGTTCGCCGTGCGGTGCGCGGGTGTCAGCGGCGCAGCTCGTGCGTGAGCGTCTCGAGCTCGTCGCCGCCGGCCATCTCCTTGGTGAGATCGTCGAGGCTGATCTCGTCGTAGGTGCAATCGAGCTTCTGCCGACCACGGTTGAGCAGGACGAAGTGATCGCCGACCATGTACGCGTGGTGCGGGTTGTGGGTGATGAACACGACGCCGAAGCCCTGCTCCTTCGCCGCGGAGATGTACCGCAGCACCATGCCGGACTGCTTGACACCCAGGGCGGCGGTGGGCTCGTCGAGAATCAGCACGCGAGCGCCGAAGAAGATGGCGCGGGCGATGGCCACACACTGTCGCTGGCCACCGGACAGGGACCCGATGGGGGCGTCGACGTCGGGCAGGTCGATGCCCATCTTGTGCAGCTCTTCCTTGGTGGTGGCGCGCATCGCCGCGGCATCGAGGGCGCGGAACGGGCCCTTGCGCAGTTCCTGGCCGAGGAAGAAGTTGCGCCACACCGGCATCAGCGAGACCACGGCGAGGTCCTGGTAGACCGTCGCGATGCCCTTCTTCAGCGCGTCCTTGGGCGAGTCGAAGCGCGTCTCCTCGCCGTCGACGAGCAACTGCCCCTCGCTCTGCTGGTGCAGTCCGGCCATGATCTTGATCAGGGTGGACTTGCCGGCACCATTGTCGCCGAGGACACCGGTGACCTCACCGGCACCGACCCGGAGGTTGATGCCGGACAGCGCGATGATGTTGCCGTAGGACTTGCCGACGTCCTTCAGCTCGATCAGCGGGGTCTTGCCGCCGTCGCCGTGATCCGACGGCTCCCGAGTGGGGGTTTCGGAGATGGTGGTCATCTTAGGTCACCTCTTGGCTGCGTAGGAGCGGAAGGAGTTGTTGGCCACGACCGCGAACAGCAGCATCGCACCGAGGAAGAACTTGAACCAGTCGGGGTTCCAGCCGGCATAGACGATGCCCTGGTTGGTCATGCCGAAGATGAACGCGCCGATCATGGCACCGACCGTGGTGCCGAAGCCGCCGGTGAGCAGGCAGCCACCGATGACGGCGGCGATGATGTAGAGGAACTCGTTGCCCACGCCCTGACCGGACTGCACGGTGTTGAACGCGAACAGCAGGTGCATGCCGACGAACCAGGCACAGAACGCGACGAACATGAACAGGCCGATCTTGACCTTCGTCACCGGGACGCCGATCGCCCGCGCGGAGTCCTGGTTACCGCCCACGGCGAAGATCCAGTTGCCGATCCGCGTCTTCATGAGCACGAATGTCGAGATCAGGGTGAACAGCACCCACCACAGGACGGTGACCCGGATGGAGACGCCACCGACGGTGAAGGACGAGGCGAAGACGGCCTTGGCCGAATCGAAGCCCTGCATGTTCGAGATCGACTGCGTGGCAACCTGTCCGGTGACCAGCTTGGTGACGGCGAGGTTGATGCCGGTGAGCATGAGGAAGGTCGAGAGGGTGATGAGGAAGGACGGGATCTTCGTCTTCATCACCAGGTAGCCGTTGAGGAAGCCGACGCCGAGGGCGAGAGCGAGAGCGAGCAGCGAACCCAGCCAGACGTTGAGGTGCAGGTTGTAGGCCAGCATCGAGGCGGCGATGGAGGAGAACGTCACGGCCACACCGGTGGAGAGGTCGAACTCCCCACCGATCATCAGCAGCGAGACACCGATGGCCATGATGCCGATCGTGGAGGAGGCGTACAGCACCGTGGCGAGGGCCTCCGGCGAACGGAACGGCGGAGCCACGATCGCGAAGAAGACGAAGATGATGATCGCACCGAACAGGGCGCCGATCTCGGGACGAACGAGCAAGCGTTGGAACGGCTTCTGCTTCCGCACGCGCTCGTCGGTCACGACGGTGCGTTTCGACAGATCCAGATCGGCCTGGGTGGTCATGGGAGGGTCCTTCCGTGCTGGGCGACACCCGGCGGCGACGGGGGTCTGCCGCCGGGTGTCGGGTATCAGCGAGTGCCGTTCCGGGCGTACTCGGCGACGGCGTCGATGTTGGAGGAATCGATGAACGCGGGACCGGTCAGGACCGGGGTGCCGCCACCGATGGTGTTGCCGTTGTTCAGGTAGAGCCAGAGGGAGTCGACGGCGAGGTAGCCCTGGAGGTAGGGCTGCTGGTCGACGGCCCATGCCACGTCGCCGGCTTCGATGGCGTCGACCAGGGCGGAGTTGGTGTCGAAGGTGACCACGGTGGCGTTGCTGCCGGCGTTGGCCTTGGACTGCACCGCGGTGAGCGCGATGGGAGCGCCGAGGGCGACCACGTGGTCGATGGACGGATCCTGCTGCAGCTTGGCGGTGATGGTCGCCTCGACGGACGGCATGTCCTTGCTGTTGACGTTGAGGATCTCGGTGGAGCCGCCCGTGAAGCCCTGGGTCACACCGGCGCAGCGGGATTCGAGCGCGACCTGGCCCTGCTCCTGGATGATGCAGAGCGTCTTCTTGGCACCTTCGGTGGTCAGGCGCTCACCCACGGCCCGACCGGCGATGGTCTCGTCCTGACCGAAGTACTGGCCGACGCCCTGCGCCTTCCAGTCGTCGTACCCGGAGTTGAAGGCCACCACCGGGATTCCGGCGGCCTCGGCGGCCTGCACGGCGGGAGCCATGGCGTCGGGCTTGGCCAGGGTGACCGCGATGCCGTCGACGTCCGAGTCGATGGCGCTCTGGACCAGGTTCGCCTGGTTGGGCGCCTCGGGATCGGCGGAGTAGCGCAGCTCGATGTTGTCCTTCGCCGCGGCGGCCTCGGCACCCTTGCGGATGAGATCCCAGAACGTGTCACCCGGAACCTCGTGGGTGATCATGGCGATGGTGGCGCGGGGGGTGTCGACGGTGCCGCCCCCACCTTCGCCGCCGCCACTGGATTCCGGTGCGCCCCCCGTGCTCGAGCACGCAGCGACGGACACGGCGACGACGGCGCCGAGCGCCAGCGCGGCACCCCGACGCCCGACGGCCCGGCCGCCACTGGTCGTACCCTGACGAACCTTCATTGACTGTCCTCTCGGAAAATGCGGGTCGGCTCGCTCTCTGAGAAGGAGCCTGGCTCACTCGCCTGGGTAGATGTAATACCGGTCACACACGATTGTCAATACTTTGTTCGGACATTAGGACTGCAGCAGCTCACATGCGCGGGGCCGTCCACGCACCCGAATCGACCGATTCGACCATCGCGTCGAGCACCGCCGCACTGCGCACCGCGTCGACGATCGTCGCACCCACCGGTCGAGCGTCGTGGACGGACTGCAGGAAGTTGCGGGCCTCGATCACCTTGAGATCGTCGTATCCCATCGCGGAGGCCGATCCGGGCTGGAACGCGGCGTAGTCCCCCGCGCCCGGGCCGACGAACACCGTGGACATCGGCTGATCCTGATAGGCGGTGCCGCGGCCGACGACGAGCTCGTTCATGCGGCGGAAGTCCCACGTCACGGCGCCGGCCGTGCCGTGGATCTCGAATCCGTAGGCGTTCTGCTCGCCGACCGCGACGCGGCTGGCCTCGAGGGTCGCCCGCGCTCCGGAGACCAGACGCAGCTGCGCGCTCGCGTAGTCCTCGTTCTCGACCGGACCTCGCTCGCCGCCGGTGGCACGGCTGTGCCCACTGGTGGCCCCGGCGGGCCGGGGACGCTCGGGAACGAAGACGGCGGTGTCGGCGACCAGACTCGCGATGTCGCCGAGCAGGAACCACACGAGATCCGCTGCGTGCGAAGCGAGGTCACCGAGGACACCGTTGCCTCCCCGGGCACGGTCGAAGCGCCAGCTGAGCGCGCCGTCCGGGTGTGCGGCGTAATCGCTGAAGAACCGGACGCGTGCGTGGGTCACCGTGCCCAGCTCACCCGCAGCGATCATCTCGCGCGCCTGCACGACGGCCGGAGCGTGGCGATAGTTGAAGCCGACGGCGGTCCGCACGTCCGCTGCGGCAGCCGCCTCGGCCACGGCCACGGCGTCGTCGCGGGTCAGGCCGACGGGCTTCTCGATCCACAGGTGCTTACCCGCGCGAGCGACGGCGGTGCCGATCTCCCGGTGCAGGAAGTTCGGCGCGGTGACCGACACCGCCTCCACCGCAGGGTCGGCGACGACGTCGCGCCAGTCGGTGGTGTGTCCGGCGAATCCGTAGTTCTCGGCGGCCTCGGCCGCACGGCCGGGCACGTCGTCGGCCACGGCGGCGAGGATCGGCCTCAGCGGCAGCTCGGGGAAGTGGTGGCGCACTCGGGCGTAGGCCTGCGTGTGCACGCGACCCATCCAGCCGAAGCCGATCACACCGACACCTAGTGGTCGAGAGGACATGGTGGAGAACACCTTTCGGGGATCGAGGGTGTCGGCGCACGGGACGTCCCGGGTACGGCCGAGTGCCCGTCGGGACGCGACGGGGTGGGGCCGACCGGGTCAGCGGTCGACGAGGGTGGTCTCGAAGTTGTAGCGGGAAGCGCGGTAGACGTGGACGCCGTACTCGACGACCTTGCCGGAATCGTCGAAGGCGGTGCGGTTCATGGTGAGCAGCGGCGCGCGGAGCTTCTCGTCGAGCAACTCGGCCTCCTCACGGCCGGCCGACTTGGCGCCGATCCGTTGCCGGGCGAGGCGCACGTGCACCCCCTTGGTGCGCAGCGACTGATACAGCCCCTGCGCCTCGAGTTCGGCGGGCTCCGGAGCGAGGTCGAGCGGAAGATAATTCGTCATCAGGGCGAGCGGCTCGCCCTGCGTGCTGCGCAGACGCGCGATCGTGACCACGGTTTCCTCGGGGCCGATGTTGAGTTCGCGCGCCACCTCCTCCCCCGGCAAACCGACGGAGTACTCGAGAAGCTTGGTGCTCGGGTGCTGTCCCGCGCGAGCCAGGTCGTCGAACAGCGACGTGAGCTCGACCGGACGGTGCACGGGACTCTGCACCACCTGCGTTCCGACGCCGCGCTTGCGGACGAGCAGGCCCTTGTCCACCAACTCCTGGATCGCCCGGCGGGTGGTCGGACGGGACAGGTTGAGCCGTTCCGCGAGGGCCAACTCGTTCTCGAAGCGGTCACCGGGCGCGAGCTGACCGGAGAGAACGGCCTCCTCGATGGCGCGGGCGAGTTGGTAGTACAGCGGAACGGGGCTGGATCGGTCCAACTCCACGGCCAGCTGCGGCGCGCTGAGCGGTTGGTTCACTCGATCTCCGATCGACAGCGAGACGAGGCGATTCTCGCCTCGGGTTCCGATCTCGACCGTGACGCAGCGCACCGTCGAGTGGTGTGAGTGTAGGCGATGAAGGACCGTATGACATCAAGTTAGAATGTCAGGACAAACTGTTGACATTCCGGTGTAGTGCGGCGCACAGTAGTCGCGGGCCGTAGCCGCTCACCCCCACCGACACCGCCGACCCACACCCGGGAGATCACGTGACCACAGCCGCACCCGACACGCCGCACGCCGGATTCGACGTCCTGGCCATCGGGCGCAGCGGTGTCGACCTCTACCCGCTGCAGACCGGGGTCGGGCTCGAGGACGTGACCACGTTCGGCAAGTTCCTCGGCGGTAGCGCCGCCAACGTCGCCGTGGCCGCGGCGCGCCTCGGCCGGCGCAGCGCCCTGATCTCCGGGGCCGGCCACGACCCCTTCGGACGATACGTGCGCGCCGAGCTCGAGCGCCTCGGTGTCGACGCGTCCCTCGTCGTCACCGATCCCGCCCACGCCACGCCGATCACCTTCTGCGAGATCTTCCCGCCGGACGACTTCCCGCTGTACTTCTACCGCAAGCCGACGGCCCCGGACCTGCAGATTCGCCCCACCGACATCGACACCGACGCGGTGCGCGCGGCGACGCTCTACTGGTCCACGGTCACCGGCCTGTCCGAGGAGCCCAGCCGCAGTGCGCACTTCGCGGCGTGGGACGCGCGCGGTCGGGCGCCGCTCACCGTGCTCGACCTCGACTACCGGCCCATGTTCTGGGACTCCCCCGCCGCCGCGACCGAGCAGGTCCGGCGCGCCCTGGCACAGGTCACCGTCGCCGTCGGCAATCGCGAGGAATGCGAGGTGGCCGTCGGCGAGACCGATCCCGATCGCGCGGCCGACGCGCTCCTCGATCTCGGTCTGGATCTGGCCGTCGTCAAGCAGGGTCCGCGCGGCGTGCTCGGCAAGACCCGTACCGAGCGGGTCGAGGTGCCGCCGAACCCCGTCGAGGTGGTCAACGGACTCGGCGCCGGCGACAGTTTCGGTGGATCGCTCTGCCACGGCCTGCTCGCCGGATGGCCGCTCGAGAAGATCCTCCGTCACGCCAACGCCGCCGGCGCCATCGTCGCCTCCCGGCTCGAATGCTCCACCGCCATGCCCACCGCGGACGAAGTCGCCGCACTCGCGGACGCGTCCGCAGCCGACCCGACGGAGCCCGCTCATGTCTGACACCGTCCTCACCGGCACCGCTCCTCACGAGACCGATTCGGCAGCACCGACTCTCGCCGCCACGCCCGCCGCCCGGACCTACGCCGACGTGACCGCCGTGCGCGCGACCGACCCCGGCGCCATCGAGCGCGCCTGGGCCACCCGCACCACGCGGCCCACCGTCCGCGGCAACGGTCGACTGATGATCGTCGCCGCCGACCACCCGGCGCGCGGCGCGCTGTCGGTCGGCTCGAACGCCACCGCGATGAACAGCCGCACCGACCTGCTCGACCGGCTGCGGACGGCGCTCGCGAACCCCGGCGTCGACGGCGTGCTCGCGACGGCCGACATCCTCGACGACCTCGTGCTCCTCGGTGCACTCGAGGACAAGGTCGTGTTCTCGTCGATGAACCGCGGCGGGCTGGCCGGCTCCTCGTTCGAGCTCGACGACCGCATGACCGGCGCCACGGCGGCGTCGACCGCCAAGGCCCGGATGAACGGCGCCAAGATGCTCAACCGCGTCGCGCTGGACGACCCGGGAACGCTGTCGATGATGACCGCCACTGCCCGGGCCATCGACGAGCTCGCCGCCCACGGCCTGATCGCGATGCTCGAGCCGTTCCTCAGCCGTCGTGAGGGCGGCAAGGTGGTCAACGACCTGTCCACCGACGCCGTGATCAAGAGCATGCACGTCGCTCAGGGTCTCGGATCGACCTCGTCGCACACCTGGTTGAAGCTGCCCGTCGTCGCCGACATGGAGCGCGTCATGGACGCGACCACCCTGCCGACGTTGCTGCTCGGTGGCGATCCGCAGGAGGCACCCGAGGAGACGTTCGCCAGCTGGTCACGCGCGCTGGAGATCCCGGCCGTGCGCGGACTCATCGTCGGGCGCACCCTGCTCTACCCCCGCGACGGCGACGTGGCCGCGGCCGTCGACACCGCCGTGACGATGGTGCGGTGACGGCCGTGAACTCCGAGTACTACATCCCGGTCGGCGCCTCCGCCGACGCCCCGTTCGATGTGGTCGTCACCCCCGAATCGGCCGGGTGGAGCGAATCGAGCCTGCGCACGCTGCGCCTCGCGGCCGGCGAGTCCGCGGACCTGGCGTCCGGTGACGACGAAATCATGGTGGTGCCGCTGTCCGGCTCGGCCACGGTCACGTGCGACGGCGAGACGGTCGAGTTGGCCGGCCGCGCCACGGTGTTCGACGGTCCGTCCGATTTCGCCTACGTCGGGCGGGACTCGTCGTACACCGTCGCCAGCGCCTCGGGTGGTCGCTTCGCCCTGTGCGGTGCCCGTGCGCGAACGCGGTTGCCGTTCCGATACGTGCCGGCGAGCGACGTCGCGGTCGAGCTGCGCGGAGCGGGCAATTGCAGCCGCGAGGTCCACAACTTCGGGACCGCGGACACGTTCGAGGCGGACTCGCTCATCGCCTGCGAGGTGATCACGCCGGGCGGCAACTGGTCCTCGTACCCCGGGCACAAGCACGACGAGAACACCGAGCACGAGTCAGCCCTCGAGGAGATCTACTACTTCGAGATCGCCGACGGCCCCGACGGTTCCGCCGGTTTCGGCTACCACCGCGTGTACGGCACCCCCGAGCGACCCATCGAGGTACTCGAGGAGGTCCGGACGGGCGACGTGGTCCTCGTGCCCCACGGCTATCACGGTCCGTCCGTGGCCGCGCCGGGCTACCACATGTACTACCTGAACGTCATGGCCGGACCGGGCGTCGACCGCGCCTGGAACATCGTCGACGACCCCGAGCACACCTGGATCCGCGGCACCTGGACCGATCTGGAGATCGACCCCCGCCTCCCGCTCTAGCCGCATCGGACCCCCACCACCCCACCTCGAGGAGCATGACCGTGGTCTCCACCGCACCCCTCTCGGCGAGCAAGACCGAGAACGCCGAATCGACCGTTCGCCTGACGGTCTCGCAGGCGGTCGTGAGATTCCTGGCGGCGCAGTACGTCGAACGGGACGGCGAGCGTGGACGGTTCTTCGCGGGCGCCTTCGGCATCTTCGGACACGGCAACGTCGCCGGCCTGGGCCAGGCTCTGCTGCAGGCGGAGACCGACGCGCACGAGTCCGGCACCGTGCCGGCGCTGCCGTACGTCCTCGGCCGCAACGAGCAGGCCATGGTGCACAGCGCGGTCGCCTACGCACGGCAGAAGGACCGGCTGCAGACGTGGGCCGTCACCGCGAGCGTCGGCCCCGGCTCGACCAACATGCTCACCGGCGCCGCCCTCGCCACCATCAACCGGCTGCCGGTGCTCCTGCTGCCGGCGGACACGTTCGCCACCCGGGTGAGCGCGCCGGTGCTGCAGGAGCTCGAACTCCCCTCGAGCGGCGACGTCACCGTCAACGACGCGTTCAAGCCCCTGTCGCGCTACTTCGATCGGGTGTGGCGACCCGAGCAGCTCCCCGCCGCGCTGATCGGCGCGATGCGCGTGCTCACCGATCCCGTGGAGACGGGCGCCGCCACCGTCGCCATCCCGCAGGACGTGCAGGCCGAGGCGTACGACTGGCCGGAATCGCTGTTCGCCGAGCGCACGTGGCACGTCGGCCGCACGCTGCCCCAGAGCGACGCCATCGAGCGCGCCGCGGCCGTGATCCGCAGCGCGCGTCGTCCGCTGATCGTGGCGGGCGGCGGCGTGATCTACTCCGGCGCCACCGATGCCCTGGCCGCGTTCTGCGAGCGGACCGGCATCCCGGTGGGACAGAGTCAGGCCGGCAAGGGCGCACTCCCCTACGACCACCCGCAGTCCGTGGGTGCGATCGGGTCCACCGGGACGACGGCCGCGAACGCCCTGGCCACCGAGGCCGACGTGGTCATCGGAATCGGCACGCGCTACAGCGATTTCACCACCGCCTCCCGTACCGCATTCACCGACCCGAGCGTGCGTTTCGTCAACGTCAACGTCGCCACGCTCGACACGGTCAAGCAGGGCGGGGTGTCCGTCGTCGCCGACGCGCGCGAGGCGCTGAGCGCTCTGACCGCCGCGCTCGGCGACTGGTCCGTCGACGCCGACTACCGCACGCGCACCGCGGAACTCGCCGCGCAGTGGGAGGACACCGTGTCGTCGGTGTTCGCCGTGGAGGACACCTCGGCTCCGCTGAACCAGAACCAGGTGATCGGCCTGGCCAACACCCTCTCCGATCCGCGCGACGTCGTGGTCTGCGCCGCCGGCTCCATGCCCGGCGACCTCCACAAGCTGTGGCGCAGCCGCGATCCCAAGGGCTACCACGTCGAGTACGGCTACTCCTGCATGGGCTACGAGATCGCCGGCGGCATCGGGGCCAAGATGGCCGAGCCGGACCGAGACGTGTTCGTCCTGGTCGGCGACGGCTCCTACCTGATGATGGCGACCGAGCTGGTCACCGCCGTGCAGGAGGCCGTCAAGATCATCGTGATCCTGGTGCAGAACCACGGTTTCGCGTCCATCGGCTCACTCTCGGAGCAGCTCGGCAGCCAGCGGTTCGGCACGGCCTACCGCTACCGGGGCGGCCAGGGTCGGCTCGACGGGGACCTGCTTCCGGTCGATCTGGCGGCCAACGCCGCCAGCCTCGGCGTCGACGTCGTCCGCGTGACCACCGCCGCGGAGTTCACCGACGCCGTCAAGGCTGCCAAGGCGAGCGAGACGTCGACCGTCGTCCACGTCGAGACCGACCCGCGTATCGCCGCACCGGATTCCGAGTCGTGGTGGGACGTTCCGGTGTCGGAGACGTCGACCCTGGACTCCACGCAGACCGCCTACGCCACGTACGAGCGGTGGAAGCGCATCCAACGTCCGTACCTCCGCCCGTCCGAGTGAGATCATCGAAAGGCTTGTCCATGAGCGTCATCCGCGTCGGCTCCGCCCCGGACTCCTGGGGCGTGTGGTTCCCCGAGGATCCGCAGCAGACCCCGTACGAGCGATTTCTCGACGAGGTCTCCGCGTCCGGTTACGAGTGGATCGAACTCGGCCCCTTCGGCTATCTGCCCACCGACCCGCAGAAGCTCACCGCCGAGCTCGAGGCTCGGAACCTGAAGCTGTCCGCCGGCACGGTGTTCGAGCACCTGCACCAGGACGACGCGTGGGACGCGGTCTGGACGCAGATCGAGGACGTCGCCAAGTTGACCGCCGCCGTCGGCGGCAAGCACGTCGTCGTCATCCCCGAGATGTGGCGCGACCCGTCCACGGGCGCCGTCCTGGAGGATCGGACCCTCACCGCCGACCAGTGGCGCAAGAAGACCGAGGGCATGAACGCGCTCGGCAGGCGGATGTTCGAGCAGTACGGCGTCAAGGCGCAGTACCACCCGCACGCCGACAGCCACGTCGACACCGAGGAGAACGTCTACCGCTTCCTCGACGGCACCTCGAGCGAGTTCGTGAACCTCTGCCTCGACACCGGCCACATCAGCTACTGCGGCGGCGACAACATCGCCATCATCGAGCGGGCGCCCGAACGCATCGGGTACCTCCATCTCAAGCAGGTCGACGAAGCGGTGCGCGACAAGGTGCTCGCCGAGGACCTGCCGTTCGGCGAAGCGGTCCGGCTGGGCGCGATGACCGAACCGCCCCTGGGCATTCCGGCGATGCCGCCGCTGCTCGAGACCGTCGAGCGGCTCGCGACCGAGGGCCGGCTGACCGCCGATCTCTTCGCGATCGTCGAGCAGGACATGTACCCCTGCGAGGTCGACGCTCCCCTGCCCATCGCGCGACGCACCCGACAGTACCTCGGCTCCTGCGGCGTTCCCGCCGTCACCTTCTCCTGACTCCTCCCTCCAGAACGGACGTCCCCGAAGTGAATTCCGAACTCCGCATCGCCGTCCTCGGTGTCGGGCGCATGGGCGCCGACCACGTCCAGCGCATCACCCGGACCATCTCCGGCGCTCGCGTCGCCGTCGTCAACGACTACGTCACCGAGCGGGCCCACGAGATCGCCGGCACCGTCCCCGGTGCCCGTGTGGTCGAGGACCCCCTCGACGCCATCGCCGATCCCGAGGTCGACGCCGTCGTCCTCGCCACCCCCGGCCCCACGCACGAGAAGCAGTTGCTGGCGTGCCTCGAGCACGGCAAGCCCGTCATGTGCGAGAAGCCGCTGACCACGTCCGTCGAGACGTCGCTCGAGGTGGTCCGGGCGGAGGCCGCCACCGGCAAGAAGCTGATCCAGGTCGGTTTCATGCGCCGATTCGACCGTGAGTACGAGCAGCTCAAGGCGCTCCTCGACTCCGGCGACCTGGGCCGCGCCCTCGTGGTGCACTGCGCGCACCGCAATCCCGACGTCCCGTCGCACTTCGACAGCGCCATGATCGTGCGCGACTCGCTGGTCCACGAGGTCGACGTCGCCCGTTTCCTGCTGGACGAGGAGATCACGAAGATCCAGATCATCGCGCCGTCGGCCAATCCCGCTGCGCCGAAGGGACTTCGTGATCCGCAGATCGCGATCTTCACCACGGAGTCCGGCCGGCACGTCGACGCGGAGGTCTTCGTCACCACCGGCGTCGCCTACGAGGTGCGAACCGAGGTGGTCGCCGAACGCGGCAGCGCCATGATCGGCCTCGACGTCGGCCTGGTGCGGACGTCCGCACCCGGCGTCCGCGGCGGCACCATCACCCCCGGCTTCATCGAGCGGTTCGGCCAGGCGTACGACGTGGAGATCCAGCGGTGGGTCGACGCCGTGCACGCAGGCGCCGAGACGGGCAACTACGTCGACGGTCCCGGCGCCTGGGACGGGTACGCCGCCGCCGCGGTCTGCGAAGCCGGTGTGCTCTCCCTCGAGTCCGGTGAGCCCGTGGCGGTCGACATGGTCGCCCGCGCGGACATCTCGGGAGCCTGACGATGAAGGTCGCTCTCGATCCCACCCCGTTCCATCACGAGCACTCGCTGCTGGAGCTGCCGGGCGTCGTCGCCGAGCTGGGGTACGAGTGGCTGCAGCTCACCCCGCACGTCGACATGATCCCGTTCTTCAACCACCCCAAGGCGAACGACCATCTGGTCCGACGATTCCGGCGAGCCTGCGACGACGCCGGTGTCGGCATCGCGTCGGTGCTGCCGGTGCTGCGGTGGTCCGGACCCGACGAGGACGCGCGGGAAGCGGCGGTGCGGTACTGGAAGCGCGCCATCCAGATCACCGTCGACCTCGGGGTGCAGCGGATGAACACCGAGTTCAGCGGCCGGCCCGAGAAGGCGGAGGAGTCCGAGCGGGCCTTCTACCGGTCGATGGAAGAGCTGCTGCCGATCATCGAACGTGAGGGACTCGACGTCCTGATCGATCCGCACCCCGACGACTTCGTCGAGGACGGGCTCGCGGCGATGCGGGTGATCCGCGGAGTCAACTCGCCGAACCTGGGCATGGTGGTGGTCGCCTGCCACCAGTTCCACATGGGCGGCGACCTGGATCGGATCCTCGACGAGGCCGGCGACATGGTTCGCCTGGTCCACGTCGCGGACACCATGGACCACCACCGCTCCCACGGCCTGCGCTACATCACCAACCCGCCCGGCAATCCCGTTCGGGTGCACCAACATCTGAAGATCGGCGACGGCGACGTCGATTGGGACCGGTTCTTCGGCGGTCTCGACCGCATCGGGTTCTACGACCGCGACACCGTCATGGTGTCGAGCGTCTTCGCCGAGAACGAGAACGCGCGGGAGGTCTCCCGCTATCAACTGCAGACGATGACCGACCACGTCGCGAAGTACGGAAAGTAGGAATTGTCATGACCACGAACATCATCGGGCACTGGGTGGACGGCAAGCCATTCGCCGGCACGTCCGACCGCACCGCCGAGGTCACCAACCCCGCCACCGGTGAGGTCACCGGGCAGGTCGCCCTGGCCGACCTCGACGACGCCCGCGCCGTCATCGCCGCCGCCGCATCCGCGTTCCCCGCCTGGCGCGACACCTCGCTGGCCAAGCGCACGTCGATTCTCTTCGCCTTCCGCGAGCTGCTCAACTCCCGCAAGGACGAACTCGCCGCCATCATCACCGCCGAGCACGGCAAGGTCCTCTCCGACGCCCTCGGCGAGATCTCCCGCGGTCAGGAAGTCGTCGAATTCGCCTGCGGCATCCCCCACCTGCTCAAGGGCGGCTTCACCGAGAACGCCTCCTCCAAGGTCGACGTCTTCTCCATCCGCCAGCCCCTCGGCCCCGTCGGCATCATCTCCCCCTTCAACTTCCCCGCCATGGTGCCGATGTGGTTCTTCCCCGTCGCCATCGCCGCCGGCAACACCGTCGTCCTCAAGCCCAGCGAGAAGGACCCCACCGCCAGCATCTGGCTCGCCGAACTGTGGAAGGAAGCGGGCCTGCCCGACGGCGTCTTCAACGTCCTGCAGGGCGACAAGCTCGCCGTCGACGAGTTGCTCGCCAGCCGTGCGATCAAGTCGATCAGCTTCGTCGGGTCCACGCCCATCGCCCAGTACGTCTACTCCACCGGCACCGCACACGGAAAGCGCGTTCAAGCCCTGGGCGGTGCGAAGAACCACGCCATCGTCCTGCCCGACGCCGACCTCGACCTCGCCGCCGACGCCATGGTCAACGCCGGCTTCGGCTCCGCCGGTGAGCGCTGCATGGCCATCTCGGCTCTCGTCGCCGTCGGGGACATCGCGGACGACCTCGTCGCCAAGATCGTCGACCGCACCACCCCCCTGCGCACCGGCGACGGCACCCGCGGCGCCGACATGGGCCCCCTGGTGACCAAGGCACATCGCGACAAGGTCGCCTCCTACGTCGACGCCGGCGAGAAGGAGGGCGCCACCGTCGTCGTCGACGGGCGCGGAGTGCAGGCCGACGGCGATCCCCACGGATTCTGGCTCGGCCCGACCCTTCTGGACCACGTCACCCCCGAGATGAGTGTCTACACCGACGAGATCTTCGGACCCGTCCTGTCCGTGGTGCGCGTCGACACGTACGACGACGCACTGCAGCTGATCAACGACAATCCCTACGGCAACGGCACCGCCATCTTCACCAACGACGGCGGCGCCGCCCGACGGTTCCAGAACGAGGTGGAGGTCGGCATGGTCGGCATCAACGTCCCCATCCCGGTTCCCATGGCGTACTACAGCTTCGGCGGCTGGAAGAACAGCCTCTTCGGCGACACCCATGCTCACGGCACCGAGGGAGTTCACTTCTTCACCCGCGCCAAAGCCGTCACCGCCCGCTGGCTCGACCCCAGCCACGGCGGCATCAATCTCGGCTTCCCTCAGAACGACTGAGCCGCAGCACCACTGACATCACAGCGCCACCCGCAGGACAGCATCACCGGCAGCCCCTCAGAACGGGGGTGGGGTGTCGTCGGGTGGGTGGAGCTTCATCGCGTTGCGGAGGCGGTTGCGGTTGCGTTCCTGTCGTCGGCGGGCGTGTTTCTGCTCGGTGCGTGGGGCGGGTCGGAGGCGTTCGGTGAGGCCCGGTCTCGATGGCCGCGGCGTTGACGTGTCGGGTGGGTCGCCGAAGACGATCATGTCGAGGCCGGGGTGGACGTCGTGGCCCGTGAACGCGGGGCCGAGGACGGTGCGTCCGCCGGGGATGGTGATGGTGCGAATCAGTCGGCTCGGATCATTCGGGTCGGGGTACTGGTCGTCGACGAAATCCCCGAACGTTTTCAGTAGGTGATGGAACCGGCATTTGGCGCCGAGTCCGGCCGCGTCGGTGCGCCCGCCCTGCTCGGGGTGGGTGTGGTCGTATTCGGTGATGTGGTCGAGGTCTGCCTCCCAGGCGGGTCGGTTGCAGCCGGGCCAGGTGCAGAACTGATCCCGCGCCCGCACGTACGCATCGAGGGCCGCGGAGGGGCGGTACGGGTTCGAGGGTTGGGTCGCCGGGAGTGGGGTGTCGGTGCCGTCACCGAGTGGGCGGATGACGGTGCGGGGGTCGGTTGCGAGGTCGCGGACGTGGGCGCCGGAGATGATGCCGATGCCGGCGAGGAATCCGACACCGTCGACGGTGTCGAGACCGAGGGGCTCGTCGCACCCGTGCGGGCCCTCCGCCGCAGGCTGTTCCCTCGCGGACGGATCGGTGGAGGTCGCGTCCGCGGCGGCGTCGGCCAGTATCGCGGTGCCGGTGCAATCCGGTGTCACCGCGTCCGCCGCAACAGGTTCTGCTGCGACCGGTTCTGCTGCACCCGGTTCCGTCGCAACGGAACCCGGCGCGGACGGTTCCGGCGCCACCGACTCGGCCGCAGGGGTGGGCTCGGTGTTCGGTCGCGGCAGGTGTTGCGGCGACCTGCAGACCCGGTCGGAGTCCGGGGCGGGGACGGGGCCGGTGAGGGTGGTGGTGTCGGTGACCAGGTGGATCACGATCCGCGGCGCCGTCGCCGCGAACGTACCGACGTCGACATTCTTGTAGCGGCAGTCGGTGATCGGGCGGTCGCAGTCGCACCCGAATTCGGTCCGGGTGACCAACGCGTAGTGCGCATCCGATGCCCGCGCCGCCTTCGACCGGGTGTCCTTGGGGCACACCTGCGCCGCGAGGCGGTGGACCGCGGCGGCGGCGAGGGCAGTGTCCTCGGCGGGCCGGGTGTCCGTCGTCGTGGCCATCCCGTCCCGCCCGACCTCCACGGTGAACGCCCGGTTCCGCTTCGCAGCCTCCCGGCGGGCGCGGACGGCGTCGGGGTCACGGCGGTGCACCATCGTGTCGACCATGACCTCCATCCGCGCCGGCGACCACGACCCGGGTTTACGCAACGCGGCGGCGATGTCGGCGTCGACGAGGGCGGCGTAGCACTGCCCCTCGATGAGTTCGGTGCGGGAGACGATGGTGCGGATGTGGTGCGGGGTGACGATTCCGTCGCGTAGGCACTGCGCGACCAGGGGTAGCCGGTCGCGGAGGGCGACGGCGTCGGTGAGCAGGGTGCGGGCGGCGAACGGGGTGATCGACATCGTCGTGGCGATGGTGGCGGCGCAGCGGGTGAACGCGTCGAGCTCGCGGCGGTCCTCGTCCTCGAACGGTTCCACCAGTTCGGCGTGCATGGCGGCGGCGAGCTGGTATTCGAACCACTTCAAGTACGCGACCCCGGCGGCAGTGTGCACAAGTGCGTCCAGTGCCCGCGGAGACGGAAGGTCGGTGGTGGCGGGCAGACCGAGGGCAGCGTGATCCAGTGCAGCCCACGGCGTCGCCGTAGTCCGTGCCCCCACCTGCGTCGTAACCATGTCGCCGACCCCCCAGTCGCTCGTATGTTCGAGTGTACCGGCACCCACCGACACGACCCAGGACACGCACGCACGAACTCGACCGGGGACACCTCCCCCGGACGCGCGGGATCGGCACCTACGCTCGACGACGATGACCACGTATCGACGGCTGATCGCGGCACTCGCACTCGGCGCCCTCACGGCGCTCGGCACACCCGTAGCGGCCCAGCCCGCAGCGGCCCAACCGGTGGCCCCGCCGACCACCACACCGTTCGCCACCCCCGGTACAGACTCGTGCCCCCACCGCGAGACGCCGCCGCCCGCCATCGACGCGTCCGAGGTCCCGGCTCCGGGGTCGACCGCACCCGCCCCGGTGCCGGTGCCGAACACCCCCGTCGGAGGAAACTCCCTGGGCGACTGCGGCGTGATCGTCGCCGACGGCGCACCACCCGTCCCCGCCGACATCTCGGCGACGGCCTGGACGGTCTCCGACCTGGACACCGGGGCGGTCATCGCCGCCAAGGATCCCCACGGTCGCTATCGACCGGCGAGCACCATCAAGGTTCTCCTCGCACTCGTGGCGCTCGACACTCTGGACCTCGACACGCGTGTGACGGCGACCGCGGAGGACGCCGAGACCGAGGGCAGCGCGGTCGGACTGGGCAAGGGCGGCGTCTACACCGTGCGCCAGTTGCTGCAGGGCCTGGTGATGGCGTCGGGCAACGACGCCGCCCACGCCATCGCCGGGCAACTCGGCGGCACCGCCCGTGCGGTGGAAGCGATGAACGATCGAGCCCGCGACCTCGGCGCCCTGGACACTCGGACCGCGACACCGTCGGGTCTGGACGGACCCGGTATGTCCAGCTCCGCCTACGACCTGGCCGTGATCTTCCGGGCCGCCATGGCGGACCCGCGCTTCGCCGAACTGCTCGCGGCGGAGGAAGTCCCGTTCCCGGGGTATCCGAAGGACCCGGCCAAGCCGGACAACCCGTCGCGACCCGACCAGCCCGGGGTACCGGTGAACCCCGACCTCCCGCTGAACGAGGACCGCCCCGGGTTCACCCTGGCCAGCGACAACGCCTTGCTGTTCCGCTACCCCGGCACGCTCGGCGGCAAGAACGGCTACACCGACGACGCCCGCCAGACGTTCGTCGGGGCGGCCGAACGAGACGGTCGGCGCCTCGTGGTCTCGTTGATGGCCGCCGACGTCCTGCCGATCCGTCCATGGGAGCAGGCGGCACGGCTGCTCGACTTCGGCTTCGCCCAACCGGACGCGACCGTCGGCACCCTGAGCGGGGGCACGGACGCGGCACCGGACGACGCCGGCGACCCGTCGGCGACGCGGGCGGCACCATCGGATCCGGCCGACGACGGAGCCGACAGTGCCCTCGCCGCACCCTCCGGAGGCTCCTATCCGGGCGTCGACGATTCGGCCGACGGCACCGTTCGCCTCGGAGTGGGCGTGCTCGGGGGCATCGTCGTGGTGGGGTTGATTCTGTTGGCGCGCAGGCTCTCTCGACGCTGAACGGTCAGCGCCGGCGCCGGCCCAGACCGAGCACCGCGACGACTGCGGCGCCGACCACGGCCGCGACTCCGACGGGCGAGACGCCCTCGCGGACGACGACGGTCGGCGCGATGACCGCCGCCTCGGGCACCGGGGCGGGCGCGAGAGCGCGGTTGTCCCGACTGGTCGCCGCCCATGCCGTCGAGAACAGCAGGAACCGCGAGGTGACGAAGGCGAACACGAGAATGCCGATGATCGGACCGAACGTCACCCCGGCCGGCCCGGATGTCACGCGCTCCAGGTACACGGCTCCGAGTTGCTTGAACACCTCGAACACCACTGCCGCCATGAGGGCGGCACGCGCGGCGCTGCGCACCGTCACCGGCTCTCGCGGCAGCCTGGCGATCACCCACACGAAGAGTGCCCACGTGGCCGCGACCGCCAGCAAAATCGACACGATCTGCACGGCGACCCCGACGCCGGGAACGTGGTCGAGGCCGACCGCCGCCAACAAAGCCGGAACGACGGAGCCGCTGGCGATCGCCGACAGCCCGAGCGAGACCACCAGCGCGACACCCAGCCCCACCAGGGCCCCCAGATCGCGAATCTTGGTGCCCAGGAACGACCCGCCGTCGTGCGTCGTCTCCCACATGGCCGTGAGCGCGTCCCGCAGGTTCGCGGTCCACCCGAGACCGGCGTACAGCGCACCGAGCAGGCCCAGCACACCCACACTGGTCCGCGACTCGACGGCCGTCGCCACGAGATCGTTGATCGTGTCGCCGAAGCTTCCCGGGACGTTCTCCGCGATCTGCGACTGCAGTTCCGTCAGCAGATCGGGCCGCGCGCTCAGGACGAAGCCCACCACCGCGAACGCCACCATGAGCAGCGGGAACAGCGACAGCACACTGAAGTACGTGATGCCCGCGGCGTAGTAGTCGCCCTTCTGCTTCTGGTAGACCGCACCCGCGCGGGCGAGGTGGTCGAACCAGGGCCACTCCGCTCGTCGCCGTTCGACGATCGCCGCAACGTCGGGCATGGTCAGCCTCTCGGTGGTAGGAATCCCACTCTGTCGTACACCTGCGCCAGCGTCTTCGCAGCGATCTCCCGAGCGCGCTCCGCGCCCACGGCCAGGATTCGATCGAGTTCTGCCGGGTCACCGACGTACTCGTCGAAGGCTCGACGAACCGGCGTGACGAACTCCGCCACCGCATCCGCCGTGTCGGACTTGAGGTCTCCGTACCCCTTGCCGACGTACCCGTCCACCAACGTCGGGATCGGGGTCCCGGTGAGCGCGGACTGGATCACCAACAGATTGCTCACTCCGGGCTTGCGCGCCACGTCGTACACGATCTCGCGCTCGGTGTCGGTGACCGCCGACCGAATACGCTTGGCGGACACCGCCGGATCGTCCAGAATCTCGATGCGCCCCGCCGGCGTGGCCGCGGACTTGCTCATCTTGGCGGTGGGTTCCTGCAGGTCGTAGATCTTCGCGATGCCGGTGACGATGTGCGCCTCGGGCACGACGAACGTCTTCTTGTACCGAGAGTTGAAGCGCTGCGCCAGATCTCGCGTCAGCTCGAGATGCTGACGCTGGTCCTCGCCGACGGGCACCCGCTGGGGGCGATAGAGCAGGATGTCCGCCGCCTGCAGAATCGGGTAGGTGAACAGTCCCACCGACGTGTGGTCGCTGCCCTGACGCGCGGACTTGTCCTTGAACTGGGTCATCCGGCCGGCCTCGCCGAACCCGGTGAGGCAGTTGAGCACCCACGCCAACTGCGCGTGCTCCGGCACGTGCGACTGCACGAACAGCGTGGACCGCGCGGGGTCGATACCGACCGCGAGGAGCTGCGCCGCCGCGCGACGCGTGCGCGTGCGCAGGTCCTTCGGATCCTGCGGCAGCGTGATGGCGTGCAGGTCCGGAATGAAGTAGAACGCGTCGTACTCGTCCTGCAGGTCGACCCACTGACGGACGGCGCCGAGGTAGTTCCCCAGATGGAAGGAGTCCGCGGTGGGCTGGATGCCCGACAGGACACGGTCCTTCCGGGTGGGGGCGTCGGTCCCGAGTGCGGTGGTCATGGTCTACAGATTCAATCAGACGGCCGAGTCGACGGAACGGGGGTCAGCGGTAGACGACGGTGACCGGCGCGTGGTCGGACCACCGCTGGTCGTAGGTCTCCGCGCGCTCGACGACGGCGTCCTTCGCTCGGTCCGCGACGTCGCGGGTGGCCATCTGATAGTCGATGCGCCACCCGGCGTCGTTGTCGAACGCCTTGCCGCGGTACGACCACCAGCTGTACGGGCCGTCGACGTCCGGATGCAGGGTGCGCACCACGTCCACCCACGCTCCGTCGTCACCGACGAGGGCGTCGAGCCACTCCCGCTCCGACGGCAGGAACCCCGACTTGGTGCGGTTGCCCTTCCAATTCTTCAGATCTCGCTCGGTGTGGGCGATGTTCCAGTCCCCACCGACGATCACGTGCTCGCCCGACTTCGCGAGGTCGGCCAGGTGGTGCGCGAACGACGCCATGAACCGTTCCTTCACGTCCTGCCGTTCGGTGTTCACCTCGCCCGACGGGAGATACAGGCTGGCGACGGTCAGCGCCGGGTCGACGTCGGTGGCCGCGAACCGCGCCTCGAGGTAGCGACCCGACTCCGCGAACTCCTCGTCGAAGCCGATCCGGGACGACACGGACGGAACCCGCGAGAGAATCGCGACGCCGTTGCGGCCCTTCGCCGACGGCTCTGCCGACACGATGGACCAGACGTCGGCGATGCCGTCGAGGCACGCACGCAGTTCCGCATCCGTCGCCCGCGTCTCCTGTAGGCAGACCACGTCCGCGGACGAGGTCGCGAGCCAGTCGAGCATGCCCTTGCGGACGGCGGCGCGAACGCCGTTGACGTTGACGGTGGTGACGGTGCGAGACACGGCGACGAGGTTAACGGGCGGCCGGGGACACGACCGCGGCCGGTCGTGCGCGCTTGTCCAGCGTCACCGACACGCTCAGGACGACCAGTCCTGCCACCGCGAGACCCGCTCCGACCGCGGCGGGCGCGGTGTAGCCCAGTCCGGCTCCGATGACGGCGCCGCCCACGGCCGCGCCGAGGGCGTTGGCGAAGTTGAACGCCGCGTGGTTCATCGACGCCGCCAGCGTCTGTGCGTCGGCGGCGACGTCCATCAGCCGCGTCTGCAGCCCCGGCACGATCGACGACCCGGCCGCGGCGATGAGGAACACCGTGACGAGGGCCGTCACCGGGTGGTGAGCGGTCACGACGAAGCCTGCGAGCACGACCGCCACCGCCGTCATGGCGACGAACAGTCCGCGCACGAGCATGCGGTCGGCCAACCACCCACCGAGGTAGTTGCCCACCACCATGCCGAGTCCGTAGATCGCGAGGCCGAGAGGCACCGCAGCCTTGCTCAGACCGGTCACGTCGGTCAGCGTCGTCGCGATGTAGGTGTAGACGGCGAACATGCCGCCGAAGCCGACCATCCCCACCAGCAGCGTCAACAGCACCTGCGGGCGACGGAACGCCCCGAGCTCGGTGCGGGTGTCGGTGGTCGGCATGGCATCGAGCCGCGGCAACCACACGGCGAGCGCCGCGACGGTGAGCACGCCGATCACGGCGACGACGGCGAACGCGCTGCGCCACCCGACGGCTTGTCCCATCCACGTGGCCGCGGGCACGCCCACGACGTTGGCCACCGACAGTCCCATCATCACCAGTGCGACGGACCGCGCGCGCTTGCCCGGCTCCGCGAGGTGCGCGGCCACCAGGGCGGCGACGCCGAAGTAGGCCCCGTGCGGGAGGCCGGCGACGAATCGGGACGCCATCAGTTCGTGGAAGCTCGGCGCGAAGACGGTGCCGAGGTTGCCCGCCGTGAACGCCACCATCAGCGCGAGCAGCAGCAGCCGGCGCGGCACCCGCGCGGCCAGCGCGGCGATGAGCGGCGCTCCGACCACCACCCCGAGCGCGTACGCGGAGACGAGGTGGCCCGCCGTCGGCTCGGACACCGCCATGCTGGTGGCCATCTCGGGAAGCAGGCCCATCGACACGAACTCCGTCGTGCCGATGCCGAACCCGCCGAGCGCCAACGCGAGCATCGCGCCGGTGCGGCGACGCCGCCGGAAGCGCGCGGCCTCCACGTCGGTCGTCGGGAACGCGTCGGCCGTCAGCACGGCGACGGAGGGGGGTGTCATGGCAGCGGTCCTTCTCGACGGGGTCGGGTGAACGGGGTCGACCGAACCGGGTGCTGGATCGATTCAGAACGACCCTCACGACCGTGTGGATCGGAAGCGACCAGTGTGCTCGCCGACTCCGGTCGTTCGCCAGTCGAAGGACCGTGAGATGGCGCACCCTCACCGCAGCGGGGGTGGTGCGGGACACCGCACCGGCACACCCGCTACGATTTGCGACAAGGTCATGAGCGCCAGCTGTCAGCCCCGGCTAGCTGGCCGGCAACCCTCCAGCCGCGGTGGGGTGCCCCGGGTGATGACCGGGTTACTCGGCCCCGCGCAACACGCGCGACGGTCGATGGCAAGCGCGGGTCCGTGTTCTCGGGCCCACCGACAAGGGCCGGCACCGCCGGTCCGCGACCGGCCACCGAGCACGGTGGCCCCTCGGAGGTACTCCCATGTGTCGTAGTCCGCGATAGGCCCCGACTTTTCGTTCCCACGAATTCGGTTCGCCTCCGCGGTCTGCTCACGGGTGCCCGATTCGCCCCGCGGCCGCAGTGTCTGCCGAGGCGAGTCGCCCACCCAGCACGTCCTTCACGAGGAGCACGAGAACACATGACCGACCAGACTCCCGATGCCACCGGTACCGACGTCGTCGACGCCACCGGCGCCCCCGTCGAGGATCCGGCTCTGAACTGGAGCTTCGAGACCAAGCAGGTCCACGTCGGCCAGGTCCCCGACGTCACCACCCACGCCCGTGCCCTGCCGATCTACCAGACCACGTCGTACACCTTCGACAGCACCGACCACGCCGCGGCGCTGTTCGGCCTGGCCGAGCCCGGCAACATCTACACCCGCATCATGAACCCGACGCAGGACGTCGTCGAGCAGCGCATCGCGTCCCTCGAGGGCGGCGTCGCGGCACTGCTCGTGTCCTCGGGTCAGGCCGCGGAATCCCTCGCGATCCTCAACATCGCCGAGTCCGGCGATCACGTGGTGTCGAGCCCCCGCCTGTACGGCGGGACGTACAACCTCTTCCACTACACCCTCCCGAAGCTCGGTATCACCGTGTCCTTCGTGGAGGATCCGGACGACCCCGCCTCCTGGGAACGCGAGGTTCGGCCGGAGACCAAGGCGTTCTACGGGGAGACCATCTCGAACCCGAAGAACGACATCTTCGACATCCCCGGCGTTTCCGAGGTCGCGCACCGGCACGGCATCCCGCTGATCGTCGACAACACCGTCGCGACCCCGTATCTCATCCAGCCGCTGAAGCACGGCGCGGACATCGTCGTCCACTCCGCGACGAAGTACCTCGGCGGCCACGGCACCGCCATCGCCGGCGTCATCGTCGACGGCGGCACCTTCGACTGGACGCAGGGCCGGTTCGCGAACTTCACGACGCCCGACCCCAGCTACCACGGCGTGGTCTTCGCCGATCTGGGCGCGCCCGCGTACGCCCTCAAGGCCCGCGTGCAGTTGCTCCGCGATCTCGGGGCGGCCGTCTCGCCGTTCAACGCCTTCCTCATCGGGCAGGGCATCGAGACGCTGAGCCTTCGGATGGAACGGCACGTGCAGAACGCGACCGCCGTCGCGACGTTCCTGGAGGGTCGCTCCGAGGTCACCTCGGTGGCCTACGCCGGCCTCGAGTCGTCCCCCTGGTACCAGCGAGGCCGCGAACTGGCGCCGCGCGGCGCCGGCGCCATCGTGGCCTTCGAGTTGGCCGGCGGGATCGACGCGGGCAAGCGCTTCGTCGACGCGCTGGAACTGCACAGCCATGTCGCTAACATCGGTGACGTGCGCTCCCTCGTCATCCACCCGGCGTCGACGACGCACTCGCAGCTGACTCCCGAGGAGCAGCTGGCGTCCGGCGTCACGCCCGGCCTGGTTCGCCTGGCCGTGGGTATCGAGGGGCTGGACGACATCCTCGCCGATCTGGAGAAGGGTTTCCGGGCCGCCTCTTGACACTCGATGTTCGATCACCTGCTCGTCCGGCGGCGACCCTGCCGCCGCCGGACGGGCAGGTGGGTCTCGTTCCCGTCGGCGACGTCGTCCTCGAGAGCGGGACCGTCGTTCCCGACGTGGTTCTCGCCGTCCAGCGATGGGGCGAGACGAACGCCGACCGGTCCAACGTCGTCCTGGTCGAGCACGCGCTGACCGGCGACTCCCACGTCACCGGGCCGGCCGGCGACGGTCACCTGTCCCCCGGGTGGTGGACCGGGATGGTCGGGCCGGGTGCGCCGCTGGACACCGACCGGTGGTGCGTCGTCGCCACCAACGTTCTCGGTGGCTGTTCGGGCAGCACCGGCCCGTCGTCTCCGCATCCCGACGGCGGCTTCTGGGGGTCACGCTTCCCGGCGATCTCGATCCGTGACCAGGTCGAGGCGGAGCGCCTCTTCGCGGACGTGGTCGGCGTCGACCGCTTCGCCGCGGTGGTCGGTGGCTCGATGGGCGGAATGCGGACGCTCGAATGGGTGGTCGGGCATCCGGACCGCGTCGCCGCCGCTCTCGTTCTCGCCGTCGGCGCCCGTGCCTCGGCGGACCAGATCGGCACCCAGACCACCCAGATCGCCGCGATCACCGGGGATCGCGACTGGCACGGCGGCGACTACCTCGCCGCGGGCACCGCGCCCGAGCACGGCCTCGCGATCGCGCGGCGCATCGCCCATCTGACCTACCGGACGGAACACGAACTCGACACGCGCTTCGGCAACTCCTCGCAGAGCAACGAGGACGCGCGCGACGGGGGGCGCTACGCGGTGCAGAGCTATCTCGAGCATCAGGCCGACAAACTGGTCCGTCGATTCGACGCCGGAAGCTACGCGGTGCTCACCGAGGCCATGAATCGTCACGACGTCGGCCGCGGGCGCGGCGGAGTGGACGCCGCCCTGCGCTCCGTACGAACACCGGTCGTGGTGGCCGGCGTCGACTCCGACCGGCTCTACCCGCTTCGCCAGCAGCAGGAGATCGCCGACCTGATCCCGTCGTGCGACGGGCTGCGCATCATCGAGTCGCGCGACGGCCACGACGGATTCCTCACCGAGCCGGACGCGGTCTCCACGTTGTTGATCGCCACGATGGCGTTGGCGGACGAGGCGCTGTCCTCCGCACCGTCGCCCCGCTGAGTATTCACTCGGTCCATCGGCGGATTCACTCGGTTCATCGGCGGATTCACTCGGTTCATCGGCACCGCGCCGACATCGACGTCCCGTTCCGGTCGTACCGATCTGTCACACGTCACAGACCGTACTCCGGGACAGTCTTATTGTCCATGAAGCAGTCTTCCGGTTTGTTAGCGTGAGGTTCGCAGCGCGCCCGCCGTGCTGTGTCGATCGCGAGCGCCGGGGGGAAGTCGATGACGGAGGGTGGGCCGGGAGTCGACCGCGCGCCGAGCGAGTGGCCCGACGAGCCCGACGCCGAGTTCGAGGAGACCTTCGAACTGACGACGGCACAGCGCGACATGTGGTTGCTGCAGGAGCTCAACCCCGACGTCACCTTCGCGGTCGCGCACTACATGGAGATCCGTGGCGCCGTCGACATCGAGCTGCTCGAGCGCGCCATGCGCATCGCCACCGTCGACACGGGGTCGATGCTCACCACGCTCGTCACCGACGGTGACGCTTCCGGGGCTTCCGGGTCCGACGGCACGAACCCACCCACTCCCACGGTGCGTCAACGCCTCGACCATGCGGTCATGGACATGGATCTCGATCACATCGACGTCCGCGACGAGCCCGATCCCGCCGAGGCGGCGGCGGAGCTGATGACCGAGTTCACCCGCCCGGTGGACATGTACACCGAATCGCTCGGCTACACGGCGATCATCACCCTCGGCCCGAACCACCACTACTGGTACGCCCGCGGTCATCACGTCGCCATCGACGGGTACGGCGCCACCGTGGCCGCCGCGCGCACGTCGGAGGTCTACAACGCCCTCCTCGCGGGACGGACGCCACCCCCGTCCCGCGCCCGCCACCCCCGTGCGTTCGTCGAGGCCGAACGGGCCTACCGATCCTCGCCTCGACACGCGAAGGACCGGACCTACTGGGCCGGCGTCGGACCCACCCTGGGCGATCCGGTGTCGCTCGCCGGTCGCACCGCGCCGCCGTCGGCCTACAACCACCGGTGCGACACCCTCCTGGGCACCGCGGCCGACCGCGCGGTTCGCGACGCGGTGAACCGCTTCTCCACCACGCTCGGCGTCGTCGTGACGGCGGCGTTCGCGACGTTCCTGGCCCGCGCGACGGACTCCGCGGACGTGGTGGTGACCCTGCCGATGGCGGCACGGGTGACGTCGTGGATGCGGGAGTCCGCGTGCATGACGGCCAACGCGGTTCCCGTCGGGGTGACGTGCGGCGGTGGACGCACCGTGGGCGAGGTGATCACCGAGACCGGACACCGGGTCAGCGGCGCCCTGCGGCACCAACTGCTCCCCGCTTCCGAGATCGCGGATCTGCTCGGCCTCACGGGGGTGACGCTCGGACCCACCATCAATCTCATGCTGTTCGGCGAGCGCATCGTGCTCGGGGACGTACCGGCCGATCTCGACCTGCTCACGTCCGGGCCGACGGCCGACATCGCCGTCACCGTGCACGAGAACCGCGCCACCGGGCGGCTGCGCGTCGACCTCGAGGCCAACCCGGCGCTGTACACGGCGGACGACCTGGTGCTGCACAGCGAGCGCTTCGCGCGGTTCCTCGTGGAGTTCTGCACGAGCGACGCCGAGACCGAGGTGCGCTCGCTGCCCATGCTCGGCGACGGGGAGCCCGTCGCCCTCGCGTGGTCGACGCCGCGGGCGGTCCCACCCGCGTTCGCGACGTTCGCGGATCTGCTCTCCCGCGCCGACACCGTGGACGCCCGCGGCCTCGCCGTCGTCGACGGCCGGGTCTCGCTGACCCGCCTCGAGTTGCGGAGCCGGTCCGATGCACTGGCCCGCACGCTGCTCGATCTGGGCGTCGGTCCCGACGTGCCGGTGGTGTCGGTCCTGCCACGGTCGCACCTGTCGGTGACCGCCGTGCATGCCGTGGCCCGGTCCGGCGGTGTGCACGTTCCCGTCGATCCCTCGCTGCCCGCCGATCGCATCGCCACCATCGTCGCCGACTGCGGCGCCGCGGTGGGCATCACCTCGCCCGACCTCGTCGACGAACTGCCCTCCGGGGTGCAGTGGGTGACCGTCCCCGCGGCCACGCCCACGGCCGCGGGCGCACCCGACCTGTCCGACGCCACGCGGCCGGGGCCCGACCATCTGGCCTACGTCGTCTACACCTCGGGCAGCACCGGCACTCCCAAGGGTGTGGGCGTGACGCACCGCGGCCTCGCCGCGATGGCGACGGCAGCGATCGCCGCGCACGGTCTGCGACCCGGTCGACGGGTCATGCACTTCGTCTCCCCCGGCTTCGACGCGTCCGTGCTCGAGCTGGTCCTCGCCTTCGGCTCCGGCGGCACGCTCGTCGTGGTGCCCCCGGGAGTCCACGGGGGCACGGAACTGGCGGAAATCCTGCGGACCGGCCACGTCGACGCCGGTTTCGTCACCCCGTCGGCCCTGGCCACCGTGCCGATGACGGACCAGCGCGTCCTGACGGCCGTCGGGGTCGGCGGCGACGCCGTGCCGGGCAGTCTGGTGGACGAGTGGAGTCCCGGTCGCCGCATGGTGAACGTCTACGGGCCGACGGAGACCACGGTCGCCGTCACCTTCGGCGAGTTGCAGGCCGGCCGCGAGGTCGAGCTGGGCGCCCCGTTCCCCGGTGTTCGGGCGGTGGTCCTCGACGCCGCACTCCGTCCGGTCGCCCCCGGCTGCGTCGGTGAGCTGTACATCGGCGGCGGTGGGGTGGCCCGTGGCTATCTGGGGCGGTCGGCGCTGACCGCCGAGCGCTTCGTCGCCGACCCGTTCGAATCCGGCGCCCGCCTCTACCGCACCGGTGATCTGGTGCGGCGCACCGCCCGCGACACGCTCGTCCACCTCGGCCGCCGGGACCACCAGGTCAAGGTCCGCGGCTTCCGGATCGAACTCGGCGAGATCGAGGAGGCCCTGAGGACGGCCCCGCACGTGGGCGACTCCGCGGCGATCGTCCACGGCGTCGGAGCGCGCCGCACGCTCGAGGCCTACGTCAGTCCGGCGGGTCCGGAGCACCCCGATCCCGACGTCGTCCTCGACGCCGTCGCCCGCATCCTGCCGCCGTACATGCTGCCCAACCGGGTGACGGTGCTGGACCGCATGCCGTTGGGCGTGAACGGCAAGATCGACCGCAAGCGACTCCCCGCGCCGCGCGCCCGCGACACCGCGGTGACGAGGCAGCCCGAGACACAGCGAGAGATTCTGGTCGCCGAGGTGGTCGGCGAGATCCTGGACCTGAAGGACGTGGCCGCCACCGATCACTTCTTCGAACTGGGCGGGAACTCGCTGCTGGCGACGCGACTCGCGGCGCAGTTGACGGAACGGTCGGGCCGCACCGTCGGCGTCCGCGACGTCTTCACCCTCGCCACGGTCGAGCGCCTCGCGCGGCGGCTCGACGACGAGCCCGTCACGGACGACCGGCGACCGGGCCCGCGCCGCGGCGACCGGGAAAATCCGACACCGGCGTCGGCCGCGCAGCGCGGTCTGTGGTGGATCGAGCAGTTCCACCCGTCGTCGACGTACCACGTTCCCCTGGCCCTGCAGATCACCGGACCGTTCGACGCCGACGCGGCCCGCGAGGCGCTGCGAGACGTGGTCGCGCGGCACGAATCCCTGCGTACCGTGTTCCGAGCTCCCGCCGACGGCGAGACCGGACCGATGCAGGTCGTGCGAGACGCTGCCGAGATCACCGACCTGCTCGACATCGACGACGTCGAGGTGGACCGTGCCGCCGAGGTCACCGCCGCCCTGGGGCCCGCCACGGCCACGCCCTTCGACCTCGCGGCGGATCTGCCGTTGCGCGCACGCATCGTCCGCGTCCGGTCCGAGCCCGACCGACACGTTCTCGCCGTGGTGCTGCACCACATCTGCGTCGACGGGTGGTCGCTCGGCGTCCTCGCCGCCGACCTGGCGACGGCGTACCTCGCGCGCGTCGTCGGCACCGCTCCCGCATGGCCGGCTCCGGCCGTGCAGTACGCCGACGCCTCGGCGTGGCAGCGACGGGAACTCGGATCGACGGACGATCCCACCTCCCGCATCTCGTCGTTGCTCACCTGGTGGACCCGCACGGTGGCCGACCTCCCGACGCCGTCCGGACTCGGTGCCGATCGGCCCCGTCCCCTCGTCCCGACCGGTCGCGGCAGCGTGGTGTCCGCCCCGATGGGGGATCGGCGACTCGCAGCACTCGACGCCCTCACCACCCGCACCGGCACCTCGCGGTTCATGGTCGTGCACGCCGCCCTGGTCCTCGTTCTGCGTGGACTCGGCGCCGGGGACGACGTCGCCGTCGGCACCGCCGTCGCCGGACGCGGCCACGCGGACCTCGACGGCGTCCTGGGCATGTTCGTCAACTCGGTGGTGTTGCGCACCGCCACCTCCGGCGACCGCACCCTCGGCGAGCACCTCGCCGCCGTCCGCGCGACCGACCTCGACGCCCTCACCCGGGCCGACCTGCCGTTCGAGACGCTCATCGACGCCGTCGACCCGCCGCGGCTGCCGGGCCGACACCCACTCTTCGACGTCATGATCACCACGCGCACCACCCCCGACCTGCGCACGGCCGTCGGTGACGTCGTCCTCGAACCGTTCCCCCTCGACGCCGGCCGCGCCAAGTACGACCTCGAGCTGGTGATCGACGAGTCCCCCGGCGCACCCCTGCGCCTGGACCTCACCTATGCCGTCGACCTCTACGACCGCGCCACGGCGACCGCGCTGCTCGAGCGGGTCGTCGCCGTCGTCGACGCGATGGCGGGCGACCTCACCGTCCCGGTCGGTCGCGTGCCGGTTCTGCTGCCGCACGAGATCGCGGCGACGGTGCCGATGCGATCCCCGGAGCGTGAACCCCGACCCGTCGGGGTCGAGTGGACGCTGGATGCACTGGTGCGGCGGCACGCGGCGCTGACCCCGGACGCGATCGCCGTGGTCGAGGGTTCCCGCCGCACCACCTACGCCGAGTTGGACGCGATGGTGCAGCGTGGCGCGGCTCGCCTGCTGGACAACGGCGTCTCCGCGGACAGTCGAGTCATCGGCCTGGTTCGCCGGTCCACCGAATCGGTCGCGGCCGTGCTCGCGGTCGCCCGCGCCGGCGGCGGCATCGTCCCCGTCGATCCCGACTACCCCGCGGACCGGCGGGCCTTCATGGTGCGCGACAGCAAGACCCTCCACGCGGTCTGCTCCGATCCGGCCGACGTCCCGAGCGACGGGTTCCTCTGGACCACCACCGAGGGGCTGCTGTCCGCCGACGCGGTCCCGGCGGCGCGGGGTGCCGTGACGGTGCCCCTGGACTGCACCGCCTACGTCACCTACACCTCGGGGACCACCGGCCGACCCAAGGGCGTACAGGTCACCCGACGCGCCTTCGCCAACATCACGCGGGAACTGGTGCGCGCGTACCGAGCTGACGCCGCCGCGCGTGTCCTGGCGTTCGCCTCCCCCAGCTTCGACGCGTCGATGCTCGAACTGGGCCTCGCCTTCGGTGCCGGTGCCGCTCTGGTGATCGTCCCTGCCGGGGTCGTCGGCGGCGACGAGCTGGCGTCGATCATCGACGAGCACGCGGTCACGCATGCCTTCCTCACCCCGTCCGTGCTGTCGACGCTGCCCGCCGGGGACGGCCCGCTGCGCCGGCCCGTCGTGCTGGGCATCGGCGGGGAGAACTTCGGGGCCGACCTGCTCGCGGAGTGGGGACCCGGACGCCGCATCGTCGACATCTACGGCCCCACCGAGAGCACCATCTGCTCGCACGCCCCGCATCTCGCGGGGACCGAGGTCTCCATCGGCCTCCCCGTCTCCGGCGTACGGGCCACCGTGCTCGGACGCGACCTCGTGCCCGTGCCGCCGGGGACCGAGGGCGAGCTGCACCTGGCCGGAGTGCAGTTGGCCCGCGGCTACCTCGATCGTCCCGCCCTCACGGCCGCACGGTTCGTCGCCGACCCCTTCGGCCCACCCGGGTCGCGGATGTACCGCACCGGCGACCTCGCCGTGTGGCGATCGACCGAGCACGGCCGTCCCGACGTCCGCATCACGGGCCGCAGCGACTTCCAGGTCAAGATCCGCGGTCAGCGCATCGAGCCGGGCGAGATCGACGCCGTGCTCACCGAGGCACCCGGAGTGGCCGGAGCCGTCACCGTCACCGCGCCGGGACCCGCCGGCGAAACCGTGCTCGTCTCCTTCGTGCATCCGGCGCCCGGCGGGTCCGCCGCCGACATCGACGTCGCGCAGGTCGTCGCCGTCGCCCGCCGGGGCCTTCCGCGACACATGGTCCCCACGGCCGTGGTTCCCGTCGACGCACTGCCGCTGACTCCCGTCGGCAAGGTCGACCGGGCCGCCCTCCCGATGCCGGACGCACTCGACGCGGCCACCGTTCACCGCGACCCGGCGACGCCGGACGAGAAGGTCGTCGCCGACGTCCTCGCCACCGTGCTCGGCCGCGACCGCATCGGGGTCGACGACGACTTCTTCGCCCTCGGCGGGACGTCGCTGTCCGCGACCGTGTTCACCGCCGCCCTCACCGAACGGACCGGCGTGCGCGTCCCGGTGCGCGCCGTGTTCGAGCACCCCACCGTGGCGGGTCTCGCCGCCCTCGACGAGCTCGCCGGGATCGGCAGCACGACGGCGACCCGGCCCGTGCTCGATCCACCCGACCGACCGGCATCGGTGCCGCTGTCGTCGGCGCAGCTGGCGATGTGGTTCGCGAACCGCACCCCGGCCGCGTCCGCGTACGTCATCGTCTCCGGACTGGCCGTGACCGGACCGCTCGACGACCGTGCCGTCATCGCGTCGCTGAACGACGTCGTCGCCCGTCACGAGTCGCTGCGCACGGTCTACCCCACGGTGGGCGGCGTGCCGACCCACCGTGTGCTCGACGCCGTCGACGTCCCGGTGCGCGTCGTCGACGTCTCCGGTGGTCCCGAGATCGAGTCGGGTCCGCTCGGCGAGCATCCCGACGTGCACGCCGCGCTCACCGCCCTGAGCGAGCGTCCCCTCGACCTCGCCGACGGGCCCGTGGTCCGCGCCTGCATCGTCCACCTGGCGGCCGACCGACACGTGGTGGGCGTCGCGGTGCACCACATCGCTGCGGACGGTGAATCGATCGTGCCCCTCACCGGCGATCTGATGCAGGCCTACGCGGCTCGCACGTCCGGTACCGCGCCGCAGTGGACGCGTCCTCCGGTCCAGTACATCGACCACCTCCTCGCCCGGCGCGCCGCGCTCGAGCCCACCCGAGCGGCCGCCTCGCTCGACTGGTGGCGGACGCGTCTGGCCGGCATCGCCCCGGAACACGCCGTCCGGCCGGACCTCCCCCGTCCCGACCGGACGTCGGGGCGAGCGGAGTCGGTGACCGTCACACTCTCGGCGTCGACTCGTCGCGCGGTGCAGGCGCTCGCGACACAGCACCGCGCCACGGAGTTCATGGTGATCCACGCGGCGCTCGCCGCGGTCGTCGCCGCGGAGAGCCGCACCGACACCGAGACCGGACACGTCGACGTGGTGATCGGCACCCCGCACGCCGGACGGCACGCCGCCGGTCTGGAGACCATGGTGGGTATGGCCGTCGAGACGGTCGTCCTGCGCACCGCCGTCGACCGGACGTCGTCGTTCGCCGAGACGGTGGACGCGGTCCGCGACGCCGACCTCGACGCTCTCGATCACGCCGAGACGTCGTTCGACGACGTGGTCGCCGCGCTCGATCCGCCCCGTCATCCGGCGCGTCACCCCGTCGTGCAGATCATGCTCTCGGTGCGACCCGATCCTCCCGTCCACGTCGAGCTCGGGGAGCAGACCGTCTCGGCGCTCCCGATCGCGCCGAGGTTCTCGGCGTTCGATCTGGTCGTCACGGTGATTGCGCGCCGCGACGGAGGCGCCGACGTCGAGGTGACGTTCTCCCGTGAGCTCTTCCTGCCCGCCACGGCGGGTCGCCTGGCCGCCGCGGTGCGCGACGTCCTGGTCCGGGGAACGAGCACACCGGCAACCGCGGTGGGCGAGCTCGCGGCCGCGCCCGTCGAGCGTGGGTCCACCCTGGCGGACCTCCTGGTGGCCGCAGCCTCGGACCGGCCGCACCGACCGGCGGTCTCCGCATCGGACGGCCACCGGACCTACGCCGAACTGCTCGCCTCCGCCGATGCGCTCGCCGCCCGGTTGCGGGCGGCCGGGGCCGGTCCCGGCGAGGTGGTGGCCGTCGCGATGGGCCGGTCCGCTGCGTCCGTCACCGCGTTCTGGGGTGTGGCGCTCTCCGGCGCCGCCGTCCTTCCGGTCGATCCCACCTACCCGCGCGAGCGCCTGCAGTACGTGCTCGGCGACGCGTCGCCCGTCCTCGGCCTGACCCGAGCGGTCGACGCGGTGTCGTTGCCCGACTCCGTGACGTGGTGGTCACTGGACTCGTCCGGCGTCCCCGTGGACGGGGACGGGTCGGTTCCCGCCGCGGTGTCGGCTCGACCCGCTCGCATGGACGACGTCGCGTATCTGATCTACACCTCGGGCACGACCGGCCGCCCCAAGCCGGTCGCGGTGCCGCACCGAGGTCTGGATCGGTTCGCCGCCACTCTCCGGACCACGTTCGACACCGATCACCGCTCCCGGGTCCTGCACGTCGCGTCTCCCGGCTTCGACGCCGCAGTGCTCGAACTGCTGCTCGCGGTGGGCAGCGGCGCGGCAACGGTGGTCGCCCCGCCCTACGCGTTCGCCGGGTCGGCCCTGGCTACGGCGATCGATCGGGAACGGGTGGACACGGTCTTCCTGACGCCCGCCGCCCTGGCCCTGCTCGATCCGGCCTCGGTGCCCACCGTGCGCACCGTGGGCACCGGCGGCGAGGCGCTGCCTGCCGCCGTGGCCGAGACCTGGGCCGCGACACACCGCTTGGTCAACGCGTACGGACCGAGCGAGACGACGGTCGCCGCCACGATGGGGGTCCAGCGACCCGGTGCCGCCCCGCACATCGGCACGCCGGTGGCGGGCACGGAGACCCGGGTGCTCGGGCCCACCCTGGCCGCGGTGACGGACGGAGAGACGGGTGAGCTGTACGTGGCCGGCCCCGGCCTCGCCCGCGGCTATCCCGGTCGCCCCGGCGCCACTGCGGCGCGGTTCGTCGCCGACCCGGCGGGGCCATCCGGCAGCCGGATGTACCGCACCGGCGACCTGGTGCGGACCCGACCCGCCGTCGGCCGCGCGCCCCGCGTCCTCGAGATCCTGGGACGCTCGGACGCGCAGACCAAGATCCGCGGTGTCCGTATCGAACCCGCCGAGGTCGAGGCCGTGCTCACCGGCCACCCCGCCGTCCTCGGCGCCGCGGTGCTGGTGGAGGCCGGCGCCGACGGATCGGTTCTCGTCGCCCACGTCTGCGCACCCGGGGCCGACGAGACCTCGATCCGGGACCACGCGGCCGCCGCGCTGCCCCGCACGCACCTGCCCGGCCGAATCGTTCTGCACGACCGGCTGCCGCTGACCACCCACGGCAAGGTCGACCGCGTCGCTCTGCGCGCGGTGGGTGCGGCGGTGCCGGAGAAGTCGGTACCGGACGAGGTCTCGGTGACCGTCCCCGCGCCGGTGTCCGCGTCGGTGTCCGCGCCGGTGTCCGCGCCGGTGTCCGACGACGGGCTCGGTCTGGAATCGATGCTCCGGGCCGCGTTCGCGGAGGTGCTCGGGGTGGACGACGTCCCCGCGGACGCCGATTTCTTCGCGCTGGGCGGCAATTCGCTGGCCGCGGTCCGGGTCCTCGACCTGGTGCGCGACCGCATCGGCGACCGGGTGAACCCCGACGCCGTGGACGTCACATGGTTCTTCGATGCCGCGACACCGGCATCGCTGTCCGCTCGACTACAGGAGGCGATCGTGCTCGACGACGGAATCGACACCCGGGAGCGGGAGGCCGTCACACCGCCGCCGGTACCGGCGGCCGTCACACCGCAGCCGACGCCGGGACCCGCCGCCGGCTCCCACCACCGTGCGCCGCGGCGTGCCTCTCGGTCCGCGCCGGCGGGCACATCGTGGGACGTGGTGCTGCCCTTGCGGTCCGGGGCGGACGACGTGGCACCGCTCGTCTGCGTGCACCCGGCCGTGGGCCTGTCCTGGAGCTACGCGGGACTGCTGCCGCATCTGGATCCCTCGGTGCCGGTGATGGGTCTCCAGGCGCGCGGAATCGCCACGCCGGCACCGGAACCCGCGTCCCTCGGCGAGATGGCCCGTGACTACGTCAACGTCGTGCGCAGCGAGTTCCCCTCGGGCCCCTACCGTCTGTTGGGTTGGTCCCTCGGTGGTCTCCTGGCCCACGCGATGGCCGTGGAGTTCGAGAAGCTCGGCGAGGACGTCGATCTGATCGTGCTCGACGCGTATCCGATCCCGGCCGACATGCCGCGCACCGAGATGACCGTCGCCGCGCTGGTCCGCGACTTCGTTCCGCTCGACGCGGAGGTGCCGGACGACCTCGACGTGGAGGGTGCGATCGAGCTGATCCGCGGCGTGGGCGGCCCCACCGCACACCTGGACGCGGACCGGATGCGTCGTCTGCACGCCCGGTACCGACTGTTCGTCGACCTCGGACACGCGCACACCCCGGATCGTTTCGGCGGTGACCTGCAGGTGTTCTCGGCGTCCGTGACCTCCGTGACGTCCTCGGGGGCCGACACCGGCCTCGGTCCCTGGGCGTGGCGGCCGCACGTCGCGGGCTCCATCACCGACACGCCCGTCGACGTGGCCCACAACGCGATGGGATCGGCCGAGGCGTTGGCCGTGGTCGCGCGTCGGCTCGGCGGATTCCGATCCGCCACCGTCGGCACTCGATGACGGCCGTCGACGCGCGCCGGCCCTCCGACGCGGCGGTCGAGGTCAGGGGTCTGGTCAAGGACTACACCTCGCGGCGCGGCTCCCACCGGGCGCTCGACGGGATCGACCTCACCGCCGCGGCCGGGGAGGTCACCGCGGTGCTGGGTCCCAACGGGGCCGGCAAGACCACCACCGTCCGCATCGTCGGCACGCTGTCCCGGCCCACCGCGGGCACCGTCACCGTCGCGGGAGTGGACGCCGTCCGCGATCCCCGTCGGGTGCGGGGGCTGATCGGGCTCTCCGGCCAGTACGCCGCGGTGGACAACAAACTCACCGGGTACGAGAACCTGCGGATGCTCGCTCGCCTCTACGGGGCGGGCGCTCGCGACGCCCGCGCCCGAGCTCGTCAACTGCTCGAGAGGTTCCGCCTGGACGACGTCGGATCGCGGCCCGTGTCCACCTACTCGGGTGGCATGCGGCGCCGCCTCGACCTCGCGGGGGCGGTCGTCGCGCGTCCGCCACTGATCATCCTCGACGAGCCGACCACCGGGCTGGATCCACGGAGCCGCAACGACATGTGGGACATCGTCGCCGAACTGAAGGCCGAGGGCACCGCCATCCTGCTCACCACGCAGTACCTCGAGGAGGCGGATCGGCTGGCGGACGCGATCGTCGTCGTCGACCGCGGCGTCGTCGTCGCCCGCGGCACCCCGACCGAACTGAAGGAACGCGTGCGCCCCCCGACCGTCGACGTCCGCCTGAGCCGGCCGGACGATCTCCGACTGGCTGCGGACCTGCTGCCCAACATGAACTTTCGCGTTCATCGCAGCACTGTCGCGGACGGATGGTTCACCGTGGACGGTCGGCACGCCAGTGCGTCGCTGGTCGAGGTGCTCGCCCGCCTGCACCGCACCGGAGTGGACGTGCGCGACGCGCGGATGAACGTCCCGGACCTCGACGACGTGTTCTTCGAATCCACCGGCAGGGCCGCCGAACCGATGGGCGCCGTCGAGGCGGTCGGGTCCGGGAGGCCGACGTGACCGTTCACCGGGCCGAGCCTCGCACCCCCGTCGCCGCCGGCGGCGAGCCCCGGCACGCCCGCCGGGCGGATCCGGAGCCCCTCATCCCCTCGATGCGTCCGCAGAACGTCCGCAGCTTCCTCGTGGACTGCCTGACCATGACGCAGCGGAACCTGCTCACGATCCTGCGGGTGCCGCAACTGCTGCTCGGGGCGACGGTGCAGCCCCTGATGTTCGTGTTGCTGTTCTCCTACGTGTTCGGCGGCGCTCTCGGCGGACCGACCTACCGCGAATTCCTGATGGGCGGCATCTTCACCCAGACGGTGGTGTTCAGCGCGGCCTTCACCGCCATCGGCCTCGCGACGGACAGCAAGGAGGGCATCGTCGACCGCTTCCACTCGCTGCCGATGTCGCGGGTGTCGATCGTGTTGGGGCGCACGTTGTCCGACACGCTCGTCTCGGTGGTCTCGATCGCCGTCATGATCTCGGCGGGGTACGCCGTCGGGTGGCGGATCCGGTCCTCGGTCGTCGATGCCCTCGGCGCGGTCCTGCTGCTCATGTTCTTCGGCTTCGCGATGTCGTGGCTGGGCGCCGTGGTGGGGCTGGTGGCCGGCACGGCCGAGAGCGCCCAGAGTGCGCTGATGATCGTGCTGTTCCCCATCACGTTCATCTCGTCGGCGTTCATTCCGTCGTCCACGCTGCCGGGGCCGCTCCGCGCATTCGCCCAGTGGAATCCCATCACCTCGGTGGCCAGATCGACGCGCGAGGCCTTCGGGAATCCGGTGTCGCCCTCGCCGGCCGTACGTGAACCGATCAACTGGGCGTCGACGCACCCGACGATCTACTCGATCCTGGTGTCGGTGGCGGTGTTGGCGATTCTCGTCCCTGTGGCGCTGCGGGTGTCGCGGTCCTCGGACGGCTGAGCGAGCGGGCGCTCAGTCGGTCCCCAGCGGATCGATGGAGACGGCCAACCACACCACCGCGCCGCCGACCAGCGCCAGGGAGAAGGTGTCGAACGCGCGTGACCGCACCGCGAGGATGCCCACCCGGTCCTCGGTGAGCAGAAGCCGCAATCCGGCGGCGACCAGCGCGGCGATGCCGAAGACGAAGGCGCCGCGACGCCAGCGGTCCGCGAGCACCAGGACCACCGCCGCAACGATGACCCCGACCACCACGAGGACGGGGATCTGACGGCGCAGCGCGGTCACGAGTCGTCGGCGGTGCGCTCGGCGCGTTCGACCACGTTGGACAGCAGGAACGCCCGCGTGAGGGGACCGACCCCGCCGGGGTTCGGCGAGAGGAACCCGGCGACGTCCTCCACGCCTGCCGCGACGTCGCCGCGCAGGCCGTCCTCGGTGCGGGAGACGCCGACGTCGACGACGGCCGCACCCGGCTTGACCATGTCCGGCGTGATGAGCCCGACCACGCCGGCGCCGGCGACGACGATGTCGGCGCGGCGCACCTCGGCGGCCAGGTCACGGGTTCCGGTGTGGCACAGCGTCACGGTGGCGTTCTCGGATCGCCGCGTGAGGATGAGTCCCAGCGGTCGGCCGACGGTGACGCCGCGACCGACCACCACGACGTGGGCGCCAGCGAGCGGCACGTCGTAGCGACGGAGCAGGTGGACGATGCCGCGCGGGGTACAGGGCAGCGTCGATTCCTCGCCGAGCACGAGTCGCCCGAGGTTGACCGGATGCAGGCCGTCCGCGTCCTTGTCCGGATCGACCCGCTCGAGCGCGCGGTTCTCGTCGAGGTGCTTCGGCAGCGGCAACTGCACGATGTAGCCGGTGCAGGCCGGGTCGGCGTTGAGGTCGTCGATGACGGCGTCCAGCTCGTCCTGCGTGATGTCCGCGGGCAGGTCTCGACGAATCGACGCGATTCCGACCTTGGCGCAGTCGTTGTGCTTGCCGCGGACGTACGCGGCCGATCCGGGATCGTCACCCACGAGGACCGTGCCGAGCCCCGGGACGATGCCGCGGTCGCGCAGAGCCGACACGCGGGCGGTGAGGTCGACGAAGATCTCGTCGCGGGTGAGTTTGCCGTCCAGTCGCGTCGCGGTCACGACGTTCAGTTTCCCACGCGACGACGGGAGGACGCGACGTGGCAGGCTGATCCGGTGTTTCGTCTGATGTTCCACGAGCCCCGCATCCCGCAGAACACCGGCAACGCCATCCGCCTGGTGGCCGGCACCGGGTGCGAGCTGCATCTGGTCGAACCCCTCGGCTTCGATCTGTCCGAGCCGAAGCTCAAGCGTGCGGGACTGGACTACCACGACCTGGCGTCGGTCACGGTGCATCCCGACCTGGAGTCCGCGTGGGAGTCGCTGGCGCCCGACCGCGTCTTCGCGCTCACCGCGCACGCCACGACGTCCTACGCGTCGGTGCAGTACCGGGCGGGCGACGTCTTCCTGCTCGGTCCCGAACCCACGGGTCTCGCGCCCGAGGTGCTCGCCGATCCGCACGTCACGGACCGGCTTCGCATCCCCATGCTGGCGGGGCGCCGGTCGATGAACATCACCAACGCCGCGTCGGTGGTGGTCTACGAGGCGTGGCGCCAGCTCGGGTTCGAGGGCAGCGTCTGAGCCGGCCGTTCGGTCGTGCTCAGGAGCGGCGGGTGCGGCGGCGACGCAGTCGGAGCACCCCGACCACGAGGGCGACGACCACCGCGACGAGTACCGCCCACGGCACCGCGGCGACGAGGAAGAGTCCCACCGCGGTCAGCGACCGCAGGAGGGCATGCCAACCATCGGCGAACGCGCCCCCGATGCCGCCGCGGCTCGCGGTCTCGGTCTCGGTGATCCGAACCGACACCGTGGCGAGGTCGATCTGCTCGCGCAGGGACTGCTGCTGCCCGCGCAGGCTGTCCAGCTCGCCCTGGCGATCCGCGAGGGCCGTCTCGGCGGCGAGCAGGTCGGCGGTCGACGACGCGGTCGCGAGCAGGTCGCGGAGTCGGGTCACGGTGGCGTCGAGGGCGGCGATGCGGGCGTCGACGTCGATCACCTGGTCGGTGACGTCCGTCCGGTCCACGCCGACGGCGGTGACGCGGCCGATCGTGCCGAACTCGTCGAGTGCGGCGTCCACCTCGGCGGCCGGAACTCGCAGGGTCAGCGCGGCGGAGGCGGGTCCGTCGTCGACGGACGGCGAGTCGGTGCGCGAGTCGACCCGGCCGCCGCGCTGCTCGGCGAGCGCCTGTGCGCGGTCGGCCGCCCCGATCGGATCGTCCGCGTCGAGGGACACGGTGGCGTTCACGACGTCCTGGCGGGTCGGCGTGACCTGCGAGCGTGCGGGTGCGGCCTCGGCGAGGGCGATGCCCGAGTCGGTCCCGGGGGCGGTGACGGCACCGGCGTCCGGGGATTCGCCGCCCGGCCCGAGGTCCGGCTCACGGGTGGCGCAGCCGGCTGCCGCGAGCATGCCCGCGATGCACAGGACGGCCGCCAGCCTTCTCGTGGGCGCCGTTCTCGGGCGCGCTGTTCTCATGGGCGCATCGTAGGCACGGGACCGGGTCCGTCGAGGCGGTCCGCCTCCGGCTCAGCGGAAGTCACGACTGCGCAGCAACACCCGGAGGTCGAGAGGCTCGAGCTTGTCCGCCACCAGGGTGACCACACCCTCGGCGTTCTGCACGATGCCGCGGACGTAGAGCGCCTGTGAGAGCTGGGCGGCCTGTTTGTACTTGTGCCACACCCCCACCGAGCAGACCACGTTGATCATGCCGGTCTCGTCCTCGAGGTTGACGAACGTGACGCCGGCGGCCGTCGCCGGCCGTTGCCGATGCGTGACGGCTCCGGCCACCAGGACCCGGTCACCGTCGGTCACCGACAGGAGGCGGTTCGCCGGGATCACCTGCAACTCGTCCAGCCGCTCCCGGAGGAACTGCGTGGGGTAGCTGTCCGGGGAGACGCCGGTGGCCCAGATGTCGGCGGCGGCGAGTTCCCAGGCGCTCATGCCGGGCAGCGACGGCGCTCGGATCGACGCCCCCACGGCGGGCAGGCGATCGGGGCGCTCCGCCGCGGCGGCGCCCGCGGCCCACAGCGCCTCACGACGGGTGATCCCGAAGCACGCCAACGCACCGGCCGTGGCGAGCGATTCCGCTTGCGTCACCGTCAGTTCCACCCGGCCGGTGAGGTCGAGCAGCGTGCGGAACCGCCCGCCGGCCCGGGCCGCGACGATCTTCTCGGCCAGGTCGGTGCCGATGCCGCGCACCTCGGCGAGGCCGAGCCGGACCTCGAGGCCCGCGTTCTCGACGGTGGCGTGGGCGAGCGAGGCCTGTACGTCCGGCCCGTGCACCACCACGCCGTGGCGGCGCGCGTCGGCCACCAGGGACTGCGGTGAGTAGAAGCCCATCGGCTGTGCCCGTAGCAGTCCCGCGCAGAACGCGGCCGGGTGATGGAGCTTGAACCACGACGAGTAGAACACCAGCGACGCGAAGCTCTGCGAATGACTCTCGGGGAACCCGAAGTTGGCGAAGGCGTAGAGCTTGTCGAAGATGCGGTCCGCCTTCGGCCCGGTGATGCCGTGCAGCTCGCGCATGCCGTCGTAGAACCGCTCGCGCATCCGGTCCATCTTCTCCGGGCTGCGCTTGGAGCCCATGGCCCGGCGCAACTGATCGGCCTCGGTGGCGGAGAACCCCGCCACGTCGACGGCCATCTGCATGAGTTGTTCCTGGAACAGCGGGACGCCGAGCGTGCGTTCGAGGGCGCGTTCGAGCGACGGATGGTCGAACGTCACGGGCTCGAGCCCGTTGCGGCGCCGGACGTACGGGTGCACCGAGTGGCCCTGGATGGGACCGGGACGGATCAACGCGACCTCCACCACCAGGTCGTAGAACTCCCGCGGCTTCAGCCGAGGCAGGGTGGCCATCTGCGCGCGCGACTCCACCTGGAACACCCCCACCGAATCCGCCCGCTGGAGCATCTCGTACACCGCCGCCTCACCGAGGTCCAGCTCGGCGAGATCCACGTGAATTCCCTTGTGCTCCTTGACCAGGTCGATCATGTAGTGCAGCGCGGAGAGCATACCGAGACCGAGCATGTCGAACTTCACCAGGCCGACGGCGGCGCAGTCGTCCTTGTCCCACTGCAGGACCGTCCGCCCCGCCATGCGCGCCCACTCCACCGGACACACGTCGGCGATGGGGCGATCGCAGATCACCATGCCGCCGGAATGGATGCCGAGATGACGCGGGAAGTTCTCGATCTGCGCCGCCAGCTCGAGGACGGGAACGGGGATGGTCGTCTCACGCGATTCGGCGGCGAGATCGGTCGCTCCCACGCCGGACCATCGGGTGATCTGCTTGCTCCAGGCATCCTGCTGTCCCTGCGAGGCACCCAGTGCTCGCGCCATGTCCCGCACCGAGGACTTGCCGCGGTAGGTGATGACGTTGGCCACCTGCGCCGCGTAGTCCCGGCCGTACTTGGCGTAGACGTGTTGGATGGCCTCCTCGCGGCGGTCGGATTCGATGTCGACGTCGATGTCCGGTGGGCCGTCGCGTTCCACGGAGAGAAACCGCTCGAACAGCAGCCCGTTGCGCACCGGGTCGACGTGCGTGATGCCGATGGCGTAGCAGACGGCGGAGTTGGCCGCCGATCCTCGTCCCTGGCACAGGATGTCGGCCTGCTTGCAGAACGCCACGATGTCGTGGACCACGAGGAAGTACCCGGGGAAGTTCAGTTGCTCGATCACGGTGAGCTCGTGCTCGATCTGAGCGTAGGCGGCCGGATCCTCCTCCGGCCGGCCGTAGCGCCGCGCCGCGCCGCGGTAGGTCAGCTCGCGCAGCCAGGAGATCTCGGTGTGCCCGTCCGGTACGTCGAACGGGGGCAGCTGCGGCGCGATGAGGTGCAGATCGAACGCGCACTCCTGCCCCAGTGCCGCCGCGCCGGACACCGCCGTCGGATACGGCGCGAACATCCGGTCCATCTCCGCCCCCGACCGCAGGTGTGCGCCCCCGAGGGGCGGCAGCCACCCGGACGCCTCGTCGAGACTGCGCCGGGCACGAACGGCCGCCATCGCCATGGCCAACCGGCGACGGTCCGGACGGGCGAAGTGCGCGGCCGTGGTGGCGACGACACCGAGCCCGTACCGAGCCGCGAGGCCGGCCAGCGCGTCGTTGCGCTCGTCGTCCTCCGGAACCCCCTGTGCGGTGAGCTCGACGCTCACCCGGTCCGAGCCGAAGCGGTCGATCAGGTCCCGCAGCGCGACGTCGGCCCCCGCGAGGCCGTCGCGGGCCAGGCCCGCACGCACACTGCCCTTGCGGCACCCCGTGAGTATCTGCCAGTGGCCACCGGCGGCCTCGGTGAGTGCGTCGAGGTCGTACCGCGGTCGCCCCTTTTCCCCACCGGCGAGATGCGCGGCGGCGATCTGCCGGGACAGCCGCCGGTACCCCTCCTGTCCGCGGGCGAGCACCAGCAGGTGGACGCCGTCGGGGTCGACGGTGCCCGCGCGCGACTCCGCCGGAGCCGCGCCGCCGGAGAGGGACAGCTCGGACCCGAACACGGTCTTCATGCCGAGTTCCTTCGCTGCCTCGGCGAAGCGCACCACCCCGTACATGCCGTCGTGATCGGTGAGGGCGATCGCGTCCAACCCCAGCCGGACGGCCTCCTCGACCATCTCCTCCGGCTGCGAGGCGCCGTCGAGGAAGCTGAAGGACGAGTGCGCGTGCAACTCCGCGTACGGCACCGTCGTGGCCGGACGACGCACCTCGCCCTCGTACGGCGACCGCTTGCGGGACCACGCGGGACTGTCCCCGCCGTCGCCCACGAGAGGATCGATCACCCTGGACCGTGGACCGGGACGTCCGGAGAGCAGCCGTTCCATCTCCGTCCAGGTGGGCGGACCGTCGTTCCATCCCACGCCCGCCCTCCCTTCTCACCGTCGCGCTCGACTCGTTCGAACACGTGTTCGTACCGATGAGACCATTGCAGCACGGCTCACCGACACGTCGCAAACCCGTTTCACAACGGGACGAAACGGGCAAAGAGGCACGATGGCCACCACCGCGAAGACCCCCACGGCGATGGTGTTCGCGCCGTCACCACTGCTGACGATCACGCTCGACACCGCGCCGGGCGGCACCACCGAGTTACACGTCCACGCCGGCGGTCAGGGGCACTGGATCGCCCGGATGGCCGTCAATCTCGGCCTCGACGTCACGCTCACCGGCGCGTTCGGCGGCGAGAGCGGTGCCGTGCTACGTGACCTGATCGCGCGCGAGAACATCACGGTCCGCGCCGTCGACCTCGGCACCGAATCCGGGTCCTACGTGCACGATCGTCGCGACGGGGAGCGTACGGAGGTCGCCACCATCGACCCCCCTCCGCTCGCGCGGCACGCGCTCGACGACCTCTTCGGCCTCGCCCTCGAGTGCGGCGCCGGGTCCGACATCGCCCTTCTCGGCGGTCCGCACACCGACCGCGTCGTTCCGCCCGACTTCTACCGACGCCTCTGCAGCGACCTTCGCTCCCTCGGGACTCCGGTCGTCGCCGATCTCTCCGGGGACACGGCCACCGCCGCCCTGACCGGCGGTCTCACGGTGCTGAAGATGAGCCACGAGGATCTGATCGAGGACGGCCGAGCCGACTCCGAGGACCCGGACGCGCTGATCGAGGCGATGCGATCCCTGCACGAGGAGGGCGCGCAGACCGTCGTGCTCTCCCGCGCCGCCGAACCGGCCCTCGCCCTCGTCGACGGCACGGTCCTCGAGGTGCTCACTCCCCCACTGGAGCAAACGGATCACCACGGCGCCGGCGATTCCATGAGTGCCGGCATCGCCACCGCCCTGGCCCACGGCGCCTCGATGGAGGACGCCCTGCGTCTCGGCGGGGCCGCCGGAACCGCGAACGTGACGCGCCGCGGACTGGGTACAGGACAGCGAGGACTGATCGACACGGTCGCGCGATCGGTGGAGGTGCGGCCGTTCCGACCGTGACGAGAACCGACGAACGGACCGGGAGGCCACCGTGCGTGCCCTGATCACCAACGACGACGGCGTGTCGAGTCGCGGGATCGCCGTCCTGACGCGGGTGGCTCTCGCCGCCGGACTCGACGTCGTGGTCGCCGCGCCGCACGAGGAACGCAGCGGCGCGTCCGCCGCACTGTCGGGTCTCGAGGACGGTGGTCGGCTGCGCAGCACGCGCACCGTCGTCGAGGACCTGGACGTCGACGCGTTCGCGGTGCACGCCTCCCCTGCCCTCATCGCCTTCGTCGCCTCGCGCGGCGCGTTCGGACCACGGCCCGACGTCGTGCTCTCGGGTATCAACCACGGCCCGAACACCGGCTCGGCGGTCCTGCACTCCGGCACCGTGGGTGCGGCGCTGACCGCCGTCACCCACGGCATCCCCGGGTTCGCCGTCTCGTTGGCGGGGTCACCGGACCGCTCGCGCGTCGACCCCCGGGACGATCCTCGCGTCGGCACGGACGCACCCGGCCGATCCTGGGACACCGCGGCCGAGGTCACCGACCGCGCCCTGCGCTGGTTCCTGGACCATCTCGACCCGAGCCACGTCGTCAACGTCAACGTGCCCGCGGTGCCACCGTCGGATCTGCGCGGCATTCGCGCCGCCCGGCTCGCGACCTTCGGCGCAGTCCAGGCCGAGATCGGCGATCGTGACGACGAATTCGTCACGGTGCGATTCGACGAGATCCATACCGAGAACGACGACGACAGCGACGCGAGTCTCGTCGCGCACGGCTGGGCCACGATCACCGCTCTGTGCCCGCCCACCGCAGTGACCGTCGACACCTCCGACCTGTCCGACTGACCGTCCGGTCCGAACTGCTCACAGAGTTCCCTCGAGTCGGTTCACTACAGTCGCTCCCGGGGGTCAGACGGAGTACCACCTCGAGAGGGAGAACTGCTGTGACACGTTGGGCATCGTTCGTCGTGTCCCGGCCGTGGTGGGTGTTGATCGCCGCCGTGCTGATCGTGCTCACCGGCGCCACCTGGGGCCTCGGGGTGTTCGGCAAGCTGAGCCAGGGTGGTTACGAGGACCCGGGCAGTGAAGCGGTCGCGGTGGCGCGCCAGATCCAGGGCCTGGGGACGGCCGCGCCGGACATCATCGCGATCTACACCGCCCCGGAGGGCCGCACCCTCGACGACATCGCCCCCGAGGTCACGGGCGTTCTCGACGCGTTCGAGGCGGAGGTGCAGCCGGAGAACGTCACGTCCTACTGGACCGCCCCCGCTCCGCAGAAGCAGTTCCTGGAATCCACCGACGGCACGAAGGCCCTGGCCACCGTGTCGCTGGGTGGCGGTACGGGCGTGACGCTCACGTCGTTCGCGGACCTGTTGCCCAAGCTCGAGGCGCAGGGTATCGAGACGCAGTTCGCGGGTGCGTCCGTCGCCGGCATCTCCTTCAACAACCAACTCCAGCGAGACCTGGTCCGTGCCGAGATCATCGCCATCCCGGTCACGTTGATCCTGCTGGTCTTCATCTTCGGCGGCGTCGTGGCCGCCGCGGTGCCGGTCACCGTGGGTGCCCTTGCCGTCGCGGGAGCCCTGACGGTGCTGCGGATCCTCACCGAGTTCACCGACATCTCGTCCTTCGCCATCAACGTCGCGTCGCTGCTGGGACTCGGGCTCGCCATCGACTACGGCCTCTTCGTCGTCAGCCGGTTCCGGGAGGAACTCCGCAAGGGCAGCGACGGTCACGAGGCCGCGCGGCGCACGGTCCTCACCGCCGGACGCACCATCGCGTTCTCGGGCCTGCTGCTGATCTGCGCATTCGCCGGCATGTTGGTGTTCCCTCAGGCGATCATCCGCTCGCTCGGCTACGGCGCCATGGCCGCCGTCGGCTGCGCCGCGATCCTGTCCCTGACCGCGGTACCCGCCGTCCTCGCCATCCTCGGACCGCGCATCAACGCGATCACCTGGTCCCGAACGGCGTCGGACCGCGGCGAGGAACGCGCGCACCGGCTGTGGGGCGGCATCGTCACTCGCGTCATGCGTCGGCCGGTGGTCGTCGCCGCGGTCATCACCGGCGGTCTGCTGATCATGGCGAGTCCCCTCCTGAAGACGACGCTCGGCGAGGTCTCCTACACCGCCCTGCCGGCGGACGATCCGGCACGCGTCGCGTACGAGACGCTCACCGACGATTTCCGCAGCACCGGCGACAGTGCCACCCTGGTGCTCACCGGTGACACCGCACGTCCCGACGGACCCGCGATCAACTCGGTGATCACCGCCGCCCGCGCCGTCGACGGCGTGGCCGACGTCCGGTTCGGCACGGCCAGCGGCAACTTCGTGGTCATCGACGCGACCTTCGCCTCCGGGGTCGACTCGACCGAACAGCAGGAGCTGGTGAAGGAGATCCGCGCGATCCCTCAACCGGACGGCACCACGCTGACCGTGGGCGGCGCCGCGGCGCTGGTGCTCGACGGCAACACCGCGATCATGAACTGGCTGCCGGTGATGCTCGCCATCATGGTCGGCTCGACGCTGGTGCTGTTGTTCCTCGCGTTCGGGTCGGTGGTCCTGCCGGTCAAGGCGGTGGCGATGGCGGCCCTGAGCATGGCCGCGACGTTCGGCGCGCTCACGTTCATCTTCCAGGAGGGCAACGGCGCGTCCCTGCTCGGCGTGACCCCGGCGCCCCTGGAGGCGACGTTCGTCGTGCTCATCCTCGCCGTCGTCTTCGGGCTGTCCACCGACTACGAGGTCTTCCTCATGTCGCGCATGGTCGAGGCCCGCACCGCCGGCGCCACCACCGAGGAGGCCGTGCTGGTGGGCGCGCAGCGCACCGGACGCATCGTGACGGCCGCCGCCCTCATCCTCATCATCGTCACCGGCGCCTTCGCGGTCTCCGGCCTGTCGATCATGCGGTTCGTCGGAGTCGGCATGATCCTCGCGTTGATCATCGACGCGACCATCATCCGCATGCTGCTGGTGCCGTCCCTGGTCAAACTCATGGGCGAGGCCAACTGGTGGGCGCCGGCGTGGATGAAGCGGGTGCACGCGAAGGTCGGGATCGGGCACTAGATTTCTTCTCGATGTCACGAACCGACGCCGCATCTCGTCTCTGATATGTCGGCACATCGGAGAGGAGCGACCATCGTGAGAATCGCAGTGGCAGGCGGAACGGGAACGACGGGACGACGGGTCGTGGACCACGTCCGGGACGCAGGACACGAGGCCGTGGTGCTGTCCCGGTCCGCCGGGATCGATCTGACGGCCCCCTCGGGGGCTCTCGACGACGCCCTCACCGGCGCCGCGGCGGTGATCGATGCGAGCAACGTCCCCACCCTGTCCCGGTCGACGTCGGAACGGTTCTTCGGTGCCGTCACCCGCACGCTGCTGGACGCGGAATCTCGAGTCGGGGTGGGTCATCACGTGGCGTTGTCCATCGTCGGGTCGGACCGCGTCGACTCCGGGTACTACGCCGGGAAACGGTTGCAGGAGAAGCTGGTCCGCGAGTCCGACGTGCCGTGGACCGTGGTCCGCGCCACCCAGTTCCACGAGTTCACCGACCAGACCCTGGCCATGACGCGAGGCCCGATCGCCGTGGTCCCGGTGATGCGGAGTCGGCCGGTCGCCGTCGACGAGGTCGCGGCGTTCCTCGTCGAGGTGGCCGCGGCCACCCCGCGCCGGGCCGTCGTCGAGATCGCCGGTCCGGCACCGGAATCACAGGTGGACCTGGCCCGTCGAGTTCTGCGCGCCCGAGGATCGCGCCGTCTGGTGTTGCCCGTGCGCATGCCGGGGTCCGCCGGCCGCGGCATGGCCACGGGTGCGCTGCTGCCGACCGGCGAGTTCCGCCGCGGCGAGCAGGATTTCGCATCCTGGCTCGCCGAGACCGCGTGACCGGATCCGGATCCGCGACCGACCTGGCCGAGGCGTTCCTGCGCGCCCGGCCACGCCTGGTGCGCGTCGCCTACGCCGTCCTGGGCACCCTGGCCGATGCGGAGGACGTCGTGTCGGACTGCTGGTTTCGGCTCGACGCGGCCCATCGTGAGCGGCCGATCGAGGACGTCGACGCATGGACGACGGTGGTCGTCGCCCGCGCCGCTCTGGACGCGCTGCGGTCCGCGCGGGTGCGCCGGGAGTCCTACGTCGGACCGTGGTTGCCGGAGCCGCACGTGGCCGCGCACGCCGCCGACGGCCCGGCGGACCGCGTCACGCTGGACGACACGGTGTCCTACGCCCTGCTGGTCGCGCTGGAAGCACTGACGCCGGCCGAGCGCACGGCGTGGGTTCTGCACGATCTGTTCGCCGTGCCGTTCGACGAGGTCGCCGAGACGCTCGGGCGGACGCCGGCGGCGGTACGGCAACTCGCGTCGCGGGCGCGCCGACACGTCGCGGCGCGCGCACCGCGAGTCGACGTCGATCCCCGCGACCACCGCCGCGCCGTCGACGCATTCGTCCACGCCGCCGGCACGGGCGACCTGGCGTCGCTGATCGCGGTGCTCGACCCGGCCGTCCGCCTGGTCAGCGACGGCGGCGGCCTCGTCTCCGCGGCGCGTCGTCCGGTGGTCGGAGCGGACCACGTCGCCCGATTCCTGCTCGGGATCGCCGCGAAGGTCGGCCCGGGCTTCCGCGTCGACCCGCGGCGCATCAACGGCTCGGCCGGACTGGTCGTCGTCGACGACGAGACGGTGCTCGGCGTCATGTCGATCGTCGCGGACACGACCGGTCGGGTGGTGCGCATCGACTTGATCCGAACCCCCGAGAAACTGCGATCCGTGCGGGCGAACGCGACGGGGTGATCAGATGTCGAGGTGCTCGAGCACGGTGAGGGACGGCGCGGCGACCAGTACGGTGCCGAGTTCGCTGCGCCCCTCGGGCGAGGCACGGAAGGCGCGGTAGGCGGCGTCGTGCTCGCGGCTCTCCCACGTCTCGACGACGACGACGTGCGCGGGATCGTCGACGTCCGCGGTCACGCGGACGTCCAGGCAGCCGTCGAAGCCGCGCGTGGCGACGAGCGTCTCGGCGAGGACGCGATGCGCCTCGGGAAGGCGATCGGGATCGAGGCTGAGGTCGAGCAGAGCGGTGACGGCCATCGACGATTCCTCCGTGAGTGCTGAGATGTCAGGACTTCCGTGTCCATCCTGGCACTCGGTCCCGGACGGCCCCGAACCACAGGGGCAGGAAGCCGCGGGAGAGGTAGAGCAGCGGGCCGATCGTGCCCGTCCACTTGACCGCGGCCAACACGCTCGACGTCGTGGCGGTGGCGTCGGTGATCCGCCGGGTGTCCTCGTGCATCCACAGGTTCACCACGTTCTCCGCGATGTCGGCGGTCGCGGCGACCGCGGGTGCGGCGAGGAGCACCGAGCGGGTGGTCGGTGAGATCGGCAGCAATTCGGACAGACGCACGGCGGCGAGCCGCAGCGCCTTCGCGTACAGCACGGGGTGATGGAAGTTGGCGATGTAGCCCTTCTTGAGGTCGCGGGCCGCACGCGGACTCAGGTTCTCGATGACCGAGCGGTAGCGCGCCCCCGACGGACACACCTGCAACTGCACGTAGGCGGGGCCGCCGGATCCCGTGACGGTGATCAGGCTCAGTTCCGACACGCCGTACATGGCCGCGCGACCGGCCAGTCGAGCGTCGAGAGCGGTGGGAGTGAACGGCTCGGTCGACCGAGCGGGCAGCAGCATGGCGCCGACCGTAACGGCGCACGCGTCACCGAGACGAGGCGTCGACGACGACTCTGGACGGGTCACAGCGCCAGAAGGAACGGCTCCACCGCAGTCCTGAACTCGTCGAAGCGATCTCGATGAACGCTGTGGCCGCTGTCGACTGCGACCACCCGACTGCGCGCGAGTCCGGCGACCGCTGCCGCGAGCCGCTCCCGGTCGACCATGCCGGTGGGCCCACCCACCACCAGGAGGACGTCCGCGGTCACCGAGGCCAACGCCGACCACCACGCCGGGTCCGGCGTCCGGAACTGCGTGAGCGCGGGCCCCGTCATCGACCGATCGAACGCCAGCACCGCACGCGGATGGCGCACGATCGACGACAGCGCGTGCAGCAGCTCCCGCGGCGACGGCGCTCCGCCCATGACCGGCGGCGGGTCACCGGGACGCAGCGGCAGCGGAGCTTCCTCGACCACCAGCTTGCGCACCGCGTCGCCCCGGCGTTGCGCGACGAGGGTGGCCGTGTGTCCGCCGAGCGAATGCCCGACCAGGTCCACACGCGTCAGGTGAAGGCGGTCGAGCAGCGCCTCGAGATCGTCCGCGAACGTGGCGAAGGAGTAGTCCGCGGCGCGGCCACTGCGGCCGTGCCCGCGGAGGTCGGGCACGACCACCCGCCGACCACGGCGAATCAGGCTCTGCGCGAACCGGTTCCACGTGGCACCGTCCCCGCCCATGCCGTGGATCAGGATCACCGGCGAGTCCAGGGCGTCCTCGCCGCCGGAGTCGCGGTAGTACAGATGCGGCCGGGTCGGACCGGAGCCGGTCGGGATGTTCTCGCGCGGGGCGTCGTCGGTACTCACCGAGCGCCACTGTACCCGGGGACGGGATGCCGACTCAGTCGCCGAGCAGCGGCACCGACGGCAGCTCCCGGCGTCCGAGGAGCCCCCCCCCCGGGTGACGGCGGCGGAGCCGAACCGCCGGTGGACGCCGTCGAGCGCCGCGTCGAGGGCCGCCCGGTCGATGTGCTCGTGGCCGTGCTCGTGGCTGCGCTCCCGGCCGTTCTCGGGCTCGTCGGGCGGCGTGTCGTAGGGCAGTTCTAACTGCAGGGCCGAGCCGTCCTCGAGGTTCGAGACGGCCACACCGACCAGGGTGAGCCCCTGCATGGTGATGGTGGACATCGCCGCATCGAGGAGGGACCGCGCGGCCGTGAGCACGACGTGCGTGTCGGCGGTGGCGCGACCGAGGGTGGTCGACCGGGTGGCACGGCTGAAATCGTCGAAGCGCAGCCGGAGGGTCACCGTCCGCCCGGCGCGGTGGCCCTTGCGCATCCGGTAGGTCACCCGGTCCACCAACGCGGTGAGGGCGGCGTCGATCTCGGCGGGATCCTTGTGACGTCGCCCGAGCGCGTGCTGCGCGCCCACCGACCGTCGACTCCGGCCGGTGGTGACCCGGCGGCTGTCGACCCCGTTGGACAACGCATGGAGGTGGCGACCGGCGGCGGACCCCAGCACCGCGGCCAGCGCGCCCTCCCGCTCCGCGGCGAGCTCGCCGATGGTGCGGATCCCCTGCGCGTGCAGCTTGCGGGCGGTGACCTTGCCGACGCCCCACATGCGTTCGACGGGCAGCGGATGCAGGAACTCCAGTTCGCGGCCCGGATCGACCACGAGCAACCCGTCCGGCTTGGCGACGGCACTGGCGATCTTGGCCAGGAACTTCGTCCGCGCCACTCCCACGGTGATCGGGAGCCCGACGTCCTCGGCGACGGTGCGGCGGAGGTCCGCCGCGATGTCGGCCGGTGACCCGGACAGCCGCGCCAGACCGGTCACGTCGAGGAATGCCTCGTCGATGGAGATGCCCTCCACCAGCGGGGTGACGTTCTCGAACACCTCGAAGACGTCCTTGCTCGCCTGCGAGTAGGCGTGCATGCGCGGGGGCACCACGGCGGCCTGCGGGCAGAGGGCGCGGGCCTGCCGACCTCCCATCGCGGTCTTCACCCCGTACGCCTTGGCCTCGTAGCTCGCCGCGAGCACCACGCCGCCGCCGACGATCACCGGACGCCCACGCAGCGACGGGTCGTCCCGCTGCTCCACCGAGGCGTAGAACGAGTCCAGATCCGCGTGCAGGACGGTCGCCTCGTGCACGCGGTCGCGGGCACGACCGGAGCCGGTGTCGATACTGCTGTCGCTCATTCGTAGATGCCCTCCACGAACCATCGTCCTCCGTCGTGCAGGACCAGCACCGCGCGCGCGTCCTCGAGCATCATCTGCGCCCGCGCCACCTGCCGCGCCGTGGACGTCGCACCCGGATCCCACCACCGTTCGTCGACGCACCACGGGCCCGCCCACCCGTGCAGCGACCACGAGCTCGACCCCCACGTCAGCACCGCCGGGTCCCGGTCGAACATCCCCCGCTCGGTCACCCCGACCGGCTCCCCCGCCGCGCCCACCAGCGTGATCTCCGGACGCGTGGTGACGAGAGCGGTGGGTGACGGCGACGGCAGTCGACCCGGCCAGGGTGCGGCCGGATCGGCGTCGGGAACCGGCTCGTCGCCCCACGGCACCACCGTCACCCGCTCGGCCGGACCACGGCCGCCGCTGAGCACCCCCACCTGCACCGCCTCCCCACCGAGCAGGCCCTGCACCCGCACCAACGCGCGTCGGGCGCGCTCGTCCTCGTCGCCGACCCCACCCCACAGTCCGAGCTGCAACGCTCCGGCGGTGACCACCTCGACCGGCTCGAGCCGCAGCAGCACCACCCCGGCGGTGGGCTTGTTCCCGCTGCGGCCGGTGAGCCACCCGTCGAGTTGCCACCGCACCCGATCCGCGGTGCCTTCCGGGGTGAGCGGCTCGGCGCACCGCCAGGTGCGGGAGAGGTGCTCGCCGTTCGCGGTGCGGGCCTGCACCAGCAGCCGGGTGCAGGCGACCGCGGCCGCCGACAGCGCGACGTGCAACTTCTCCGCCAGCGCGCGCCCGGCGAACGCGGCGGCGTCCACCCGGTCCAGCGGTGGGTCGCAGTGGTACTCGACGTCGAGATCCGGCGGCACCACCCGCGCCGACGGCGGACGTTCCGGTTCTCCCCGCGCGCTGCGATGCGCCGCCACGGCATCGGTCCCGAACCGCGACGCCACGTCGACCGGAGAGAGCGCCGCGAAATCCCCGATCGAGCGCAACCCCAACCGCACCAGCAGGTCCACCAGATCCACCCGATCCGGCGCCGCGAGCGACGGTTCCGCCGACAGCTCCGCCACCGGCAGCGGCGCGAGAAAACCGGCGCCGTCGCCGGCGGGCACGATCATGCCGTGCCGCGCGGCGATCACCGCCGTGGAGACCTCGTCGGCGACGCCCACCTGGCACTCCACTCCGACCGCGGCGACCGCGTCGACGAGGCGTTCGGCCGCACTCTCCTCCGAACCGAAGTACCGCGCCGCACCGCGCGCCGAGAGCAGCAGCAGACCCGGACGCAGCACCTCGATTCCCGGAATCAGCTCGTCCACCGCGGCGGCCACCGGCTCGAACGATCGCGCGTCGCGGTCCGGATCCGCCCGTGCCACATGCAGTTCCGGGCACCGCGCCTGCGACTCTCGGCGTGTCCCGCCGCGCCGGACCCCGGCCGTCCGAGCCGTGGCGGAGCAGGCGACCACCCGATTGGCCGAGACCACGGCCACCGGAGCGGACGCGGGGACGTTCGCCGCGGCCGCCGCCGCGACCGCCGGCCAGTCGGGACACCACACCGCGAGCACCCGGGCGCGACGCTTCTGCGAACCGGTCACGACGACAACGCCGTCACCGTCGGACCGCTCTCCCGAGCGGTCGACCACTCGACGCCCTCGCCCGCCGACGCGACGACGAGGCGGCCCGTGCGCGGCCGGATCGCCCGGCCCTGGACCTCGACGCCCAACCGCACCGCCCGCACCCGCCCGCGACCGCGGCGATCCCCGGACCCCGGGCCGTCGTACCCGTCGACATGCGCGGACAACGTGAGTTCCGCACCGTCCCACCGACCGTCGGTGACGACGAGCGTGGCGCCCTTGGCGCGGGCCCGCGCCACCACCGCACGCGCCCGGGACGGCGGCACGGCGGAACCCCCCAGGCCGAGGACCACCAGATCGAGGCCGTCCAGCAACACGGCCGCCACCTCCACCGGGTCCGACCCGGGATCCGGCACCAACGCCAGCCGGTGGAGCTGGGCGCCCATCTCCGCCGCCGCGAGCAGACCGAGCCGCGGCATGCCGATCACCGCCGCGTGTCGCCCGGACGCCGTGACCGACGCCAGGATGCCGGTGAGCAGCGATCCGGCCCCGGACACCGCCACCACCGAGCCGCGGGCCAGTCCGCCCTCCGGCAGCAGCGCCGACAACGCGCTCGGGACGGGAAGGACGGGCCGGGTGGGGCGCTGCGCCGCGGTGGGGCGCTGCGCCGCGGTGGGGACGGGCTCGAGCACCGGGGCGGTGGCCCCCGACGTGGCAGGGACGGCAGCCGTGGCAGGGACGGCAGGGGATGCAGCAGCGGGGCCGGCCGCACCGCTGATGCGGCGCCGCAGCACCGCGATCCGCTCGCTGCGCGACAGACCGTCGAGACCGTCCAGATCGACGGAAACAGGCATACTCACTCCCCGGATCGAGACTCGGGGGAAGACCGAGAATTCGAACATGTTTTCGAACGATCTCCAGTAAAGCCGTCCGCCGTTCGAACGTCAAGGTGACCCGGAAACGCCTGGTCGGACGCCTCGATCGGGACCGAGGGCCGCTGTCGGATAACCTCGACGCCGTGACGGATCCCCAGCCCTCCGGTGACGCCGCGACCCCCGCTCGCCGCACCCGCCCGGCCGTCGGACCCGACTATCTCCTGGCCGGTCGATACCGCCTGGACAGCAAGATCGGCGGCGGCGGGATGGGCGCCGTCTGGCTCGCGAACGACACCCTGCTCCGCCGCAAGGTGGCGGTGAAACAGGCCACCTCCACCATCGACCTCGAGCCCGAGGCGGCGCGCGAGGTCCGCGACCGCGCGCTCCGCGAGGGCCGGATGGCCGCGCAACTGAACCATCCTCACGCCATCGCGATGCACGACGTCGCGATCGACAGCGGCGAGCCGTGGCTGATCATGGAGTACCTGCCCGCCCGCAGCCTCGCCATGGCCCTCAACATCACCGAGACGCTGCCGCCGACCGAGGTGATCCAGATCGGCGCCCAGATCGCCGACGCCCTCACCGCCGCGCACGCCGCCGGCATCCTGCACCGCGACGTCAAGCCCGGCAACATCCTGGTGGCCGACCGCGGCGGGGCCCTCGGCATGGTCAAGATCAGCGACTTCGGCATCTCCCGCGCCAAGACCGACACGCACGAGGAGAACAGCGCCGTCATCACCGGCACCCCGGCGTACTTCGCTCCCGAGGTCGCACGCGGCGCGGACCCCACCGAGGCCAGCGACGTCTTCTCTCTCGGCGCCACCCTGTACACGGCCACCGAGGGGCAACCGCCGTTCGGCATCGACGCCGATTCCATCGCCCTGCTGCATCGGGTCGCCGGCGGGCGGATCACCCCGCCGCGTCGCAGCGGTCCCATGACGGCCACCCTGCTGCACATGCTCGAGCCGGACCCCTCGCGGCGTCCGTCGATGGCCGAGGTGCGCGACCGCTTCGTCCGCCTCGCCGTCGGCAAGAACGGCAGCCCCTCCGCGGTGCTGAACACGCCGCTGCGCGCGCAGGACGGTCAGGTTCCGTTCTGGGCGTCCCGCGGCGCCCGCGTCCCGACGTCCACCCGCCGCGCCGAACGCATCCACGGCCGCACCATGACGGGCCTGCCGGCCGCCCCCACCGCCGTGCCGCTGGACCGGGTTCCGCGACCGAGCGCCGACGGGACGGTCTCCGACCGGGAAGCACCCCGGCCCACGTACGCGCCGCCCCCCTTCGAGCCGCCGACCCGGCGGTCGGGACCGCCGGAGAACCTGGTGCTCTGGCTCGGGGTCGGCGCGGGCGTCCTGGTGCTGATCCTCGTGCTCGTGCTGGTGCTCTGACGTACGTCCGGGCCGGACCCGGCACCTAGCGGAGCACCAGGTCCACCACCAGCCCCCGGTGGTCGGACCCCGCGATGTCGACGGCCGTCGAGGACGTGGCCCCCACCTCGCGCACCAGGACGTGGTCGATTCCCACGACGGGTGGGTAGCTCTTGTCCGTCGGATAGGTCGGGACGATGCCCGCCCCGACGACGTCGCCGACGTCGGACCAACCGTCGGACACGAGCGCCCGGAACCGTGCGTGGGCGTGGGTGGCGTTGAAGTCACCGCCCACGATCACCGGCTCGGGAGAGCGTGCGGCCGTGCGCAGTTCGTCGCGCAGCATCGACATTTCCTGCGCCCACACGGCCGTCGGCGTCGGATACGGCGGCACGGGGTGTACGGCGTAGACGCGGACCGGACCGGTCCCGAGGTCCACGCGCGCGGTGACGCTCGAGAGCAGGTAGCCGTCCAGTTCCCGGCCGTCGGTCACCGGAACGCGGCTGTAGATGCCCGCACCGGCCCCGCCGGGGTAGGGCATGACGAACCGGTAGGGCAGGACGTCGCCCATTCCCGCGTCGTCGAGGGCGTCGACGAACTCCGGGGTGAGTTCCTGCGCCGTCAGCACGTCGACACCGCGATCCCGCACGGACGCCACCAGCGCCGCCGGATCCGCGTCCCCCAGCATGACATTGGCCTGCATGAGGGTGATCGGCGTCCCGGTCGGCGAGTCGGCGTCCGCGACGTACAGCGGCACCACGACCGTCGCGGCGATCGCCAACACCAGTGCGGAGGCTCCCGCGATCCACCAGCGCCGCGCCGTCAGCGCGAGGATCGTCCCGACGACGGTGCAGCACAGCAGGATCGGCGCGAACGACGCCGGTCCCACGACGATCAAGCGGGGGACGTCGACCCACGACGTCACGACGGCCACGACACCGGCGAGCAGGCCGAGCGCACCGAGCACGGTCGCGACCGGGCGCAGTCGCCTCATTCGATCCGACGCCGGTGGGCCCACCGGGTCAACGCGTTGCGGTTGGACTGCTGCGTCTTTCGCAGCACGTTGGATGCGTGGGTCTCGACGGTCTTGACCGAGATGAAGAGCGTCTCCGCGATCTCCCGGTAGGTGTAGCCGCGCGCGAGGAGGCGCAGCACCTCCAGCTCGCGCGGCGTCAGCGAGTCCAATTCGGGGTCCAGCGCCGGTTCCGGAGTCGCGGACCGGCCGGTGAAGGAGTCGAGGACGAACCCCGCCAGTCGCGGACCGAACACGGCGTCGCCGCCCGCGACGCGGCGGACGGCGTCCGCCAGATCTGCCCCTGAGATCGACTTGGTCACGTAGCCGCGCGCCCCCGCCCGGATGACGGCGATGACGTCCTCGGCGGCATCGGAGACCGACAGCGCGAGGCACACCGGGCCGTCGTCGATCGCGTGCAGGACCGCGACGCCGCCCCCGTCGGGCATGTGGACGTCGAGCAAGACGACGTCCGGCTTGGCCGCGGCGATGCCGCGCACCGCGTCCGCGACGCCGCCCGCCTCGCCCACCACGGTGATGTCGTCGACTCGCCCGAGTTCGGCACGGACCCCGGAGCGGAACACCGCGTGATCGTCGACGAGGAAGACGGTGAAGGTGCGGGTGGCCGGCTCGGTCACGCGGATCGGTCCTCTCGGTCGCGGGCGTCGTGGACGTCGCGGTGGTTCTCGACGGTGTCCTTCCGGCCGAGACCCCGCGGCACGACGATGCCGATCTCGGTGCCGCGGCCGGGAGTCGAGCGCACCTGCACGGTGCCGCCACGGCGCTCGATGCGCCCTCGCACGCTCTTGGCGAGTCCCTGGCGGTCCGGTGCCACCGCGGCCGGGTCGAACCCGCACCCGCGATCGCGCACGTAGACCTCCACGGACTCCGGGGTCACCTCCGCGTAGAGGTCCACCGAGGCGACCTCGGCGTGCTTCGCGGCGTTCACCAGTGCCTCGCGGGTCGCCCCCAACACGGCGGTGGCGGCTTCCCGCCCGAGCCCGCCGGCCTCGGGGGCGTCGTCGAGAGGGAGGTCGCCCACCGTCACCGGGTCGACGGTGATGCCGTAGTGGTCCTCGACCTCTCCGGCGATGGTGGTCAGTGCCCGCACGAGACTCGCGTGATCCTCCCGACCGCCACCGAACAACCACTTCCGCAGCTCGCGTTCCTGGCTGCGCGCGAGCCGCATCACCTCGGCCGAATCGTGCGACTGCTTCTGGATCAGGGCCAGCGTCTGCAGCACCGAATCGTGGAGATGCGACGCGATGTCCTCGCGTTCCTCGGTGCGGATGCGCGCCGCCCGCTCGTCGGCGAGGGCGCGCCAGAGCCGCATCCACAACGGCACGGTCAGCAGCACGATGCCCACGACCGTGACGGCCACGGCGACGAACGAGGACTGCAGCGCTGCCATGTCGGCGCGGGAGAGGACGACGACACACAGCCCGACCACCACGAGCGTGGCACCGGCGACGATGCGCGCCCACCCGAGGACCGTCGTGCGCTGTCCCCGCTGCGACGCCGATCTCGTTCCGGCCGAGTCGAGTTCGCGCCAGACCACCGTCGCGCCGATCGCCACGACGACCACCGGGACGACGAACGCCGAGGACAGACCGATGGGGCCGGATCCCAGCACCAGCGCACCGAGGATGCCGAGCCCGGCGAGTCCCCACGCTCGACGGCGTTCCCGGCGGGTGGGTTTCGCGGTGTCGTCACCCGCGGAGGTGAACACCCACAGCAGGGCATAGGCGACGATGCCGGCGCCGGCCATGGCGCACAACACCGCGAAGGCGATCCGCACGCGGCCGACGTCCACCGACAGGTGGTCGGCGAGCCCGCCGGCCACGCCGGCGATGACCCGGCCACCGGCACGACGCCGCAACTCCGGCGGCGCCGCATCCGGGCGCGCCGACCCCGTCTGCACACGGGCCGACCCGGGCGCGGACTCGACGGCGGGCAGCGTGGACACGCCCTCGATCCTGACACGACGAGGGGCGGAACGGTATCGGGGTTCACCCCCATGTCGCGGCCGCCGACGCGTGGTCCCGAATTCAGGGTTCGCCCCGATGTGCCGACGGCCGACGATCAGCAGGATGAATGCCATGACCACGTCCACCGCTTCCGTGCAGCTGTCCGAGATCTGGCGAACCCGACCGTCCCGGCTCCCCGATGCCGGGCCCGGCGCGGGCGTCGCCGCGGGTGTCGCACACCGGTACCGGGTCGATCCGGTGCTGGTGCGCGTCGCGTTCGTCGTCTCCACCCTGTTCGGCGGGTCCGGACTCGTGCTGTACCTCGCCGCGTGGCTGACGTTCCCCCGAGCGGGCGAGACCACGTCCGCCGCGGAGTCGCTGCTCGGTCGCGGCCGCAGCTCCGAGTCGCAGACCACTGCCGTCGTCCTCGCCGTGGTGCTCGCGATCGCCCTGGTCAGCACCGGCCCGATCGGCGCCGGATCGGGCCTCGTCTCGACGATCGCCATGCTCGGCGGGTGGTACCTCCTCCACCGCCGCACGCCGGAACCGCCGGCCCCCGTCGGCGCGCTCGGCGACCCCGGTGCGCCGTGGCCCGTGACACCGCCCGGACCGGGAACGCCGCTGCCGGAACAGCATTGGCCGCATTCGGCGCCGCAGCAGTGGTCCCCCTACACCCGACTCCCCGAGCGCTACGTGCCCGATCCGCAGCCGGCGTCCGCGACCGGGAACGCTCCGGTCTCGCTGAGCAAGGACGGCAGGAACGGCGAGAACTCCGACAACGGTGGGAACGGCGGGAACGGCGGGAACGGCACGGACGGAACCGGTTTCGCACCGGCCGCGCCGCCCGCCTGGGACCCGCTGGGTGTCGCGCCCTTCGCGTGGGATCTGCCCGAGCCCCGCCGCGCGGCCGCCCCGGCCGTCGCCGCACCACGGTCGTCGCACCTGACGTCGACCACGATCGGCATCGCGGTCGTCGCGTCGGCCGTGACGGTCGCGCTCGGCACCGTGTTCGGAAGTTCGTGGGTCTCCGCGACCACCGTCGGCGCCGTGGCCCTCGCCGTGATCGGACTGGGACTCGTCGTCGGCGCGTTCCGACGACGCGGCTACGGACTGCTCGTGGTCGCCGGTCCGCTCGCCGGATTCGTCGTCGTGTCCGCCCTGGTCGGCGTCGACGCCGGCGCCCCGCGGATGGGCAACGTGACGGCGGCACCGACGACCATGACGGCCCTGGCCGACTCCTACTCGACCTCCATGGGCAACGTCGAACTCGACCTGCGCGGACTCGAGTTGACCGAGGATCGCCGGATCAGCGTCGACACGACGGTGGGCAATGCCGAGGTCACCGTGCCGTCGTCGATGAACGTGGTGGTGACCTGCAACTCGAACGTCGGGAACAGGGACTGCATCGGCAGCCCCGGTGTGCGCGTCGACGGGACCGCCGGCCCGGACGCCCCGGTGCTCACCCTCGACGCGACCACCACCCTCGGCAACGTGGAGGTCACCCGTGGATGAGTACACGCCCCGCATCGACGCCGACGGAACCCGGGACGCGACCGACGCGACCGACGACCGTCGGCGCGGTCCGTCGCTCGTGCTGTTGGTCTCCGGCCTGGCGACGACGGCCCTCGCGGCCGTCGTCCTGGCCGGAGTCGACCCGACCCCGTGGTTTCAGTGAGTGGTGACCCGGTCCGACCGGGACCGAGCGGGACTCACTCCCACTCGATGGTGCCGGGGGGCTTGCTGGTCACGTCGAGTACCACGCGGTTGACCTCGCGGACCTCGTTGGTGATGCGCGTGGAGATGCGTTCGAGGACGTCGTAGGGCAGGCGGGTCCAGTCGGCCGTCATCGCGTCCTCGCTCGAGACCGGACGCAGCACGATCGGGTGGCCGTAGGTTCGGCCGTCACCCTGGACGCCGACGCTGCGCACGTCCGCCAGCAGCACCACCGGGCACTGCCAGATCTGCGCGTCGAGCCCCGCGGTGGTCAGTTCCTCGCGAGCGATCGCGTCGGCGTGACGCAGGGTCTCGAGCCGATCCGGGGTGACCGAGCCGATGATGCGGATCGCGAGGCCGGGGCCGGGGAACGGCTGGCGAGCGACGATCTCCTCCGGCAGCCCCAGCTCGCGGCCGACGGCGCGTACCTCGTCCTTGAACAGCAGTCGCAGCGGTTCGACCAGGGAGAACTGCAGGTCCTCGGGGAGGCCGCCGACGTTGTGGTGGCTCTTGATGTTGGCCGTCCCCGTCCCGCCGCCGGACTCCACGACGTCGGGATACAGGGTGCCCTGGACGAGGAAGTCGATGCTCTCCCCGTGCGCGGCGCTGTCGCCGAGCTCGGCGGACACGGCGCCCTCGAAGGACCGGATGAACTCACGGCCGATGATCTTGCGCTTGGTCTCGGGATCGGAGACCCCGTCCAACTCGCGCAGGAAGGTCTCGACGGCGTCGACGGTCACCAGGCGTGCGCCCGTCGCGGCGACGAAGTCCTGCTGCACCTGCTCGCGCTCGCCCGCCCGCAGCAGACCGTGGTCGACGAACACGCAGGTCAGTCGGTCACCGATAGCACGCTGCACCAGCGCGGCGGCCACGGCCGAGTCCACACCACCGGACAGACCGCAGATCGCGCGTCCGTCCCCGACCTGCTCGCGGACCTGCTCGACCAGGGCGTCGGCGATGTTGGCGGCGGTCCAGGCGGGGGCGATGCCGGCGATGTCGTGCAGGAAGCGCGAGAGCACCTGCTGGCCGTGCGGGGAATGCAGCACCTCCGGGTGGTACTGGACCCCCGCGAGTCGGCGGGCGCGGTTCTCGAACGCGGCGACCGGCGCTCCGGCGCTGGTGGCCACCACCTCGAAGCCTTCGGGCGCCGCGGTGACCGCATCGCCGTGGCTCATCCACACCGGCTGCGTGCCGGGAAGTCCGTCGTGCAGGGTGCCGCCGGAGACGGTGAGGTCGGTGCGGCCGTACTCACGGGTGCCGGTGTGGCTGACGGTGCCGCCCAGAGCACCGGCCATGGCCTGGAAGCCGTAGCAGATGCCGAACACGGGAACGTCGAGGTCGAAGATTGCCGGGTCCAGTTGCGGTGCGCCCTCGGCGTACACGCTGGACGGGCCGCCCGAGAGGACGATGGCCGACGGCTTCTTCGCGGCGATCTCCTCGACGGACGTGGTGTGCGGCACCACCTCCGAGAAGACCCGGGCCTCGCGGACGCGACGGGCGATCAACTGCGCGTACTGGGCACCGAAATCGACCACCAGCACCGGGTTCGCGTTCCCGGTGGCCGCGGCGACCGCTTCCGTCTGACGTGTCTCGTCCGTCTCGCTCACGCGGTCAGTCTAGAGAGCGCCGCCGCGCTCACGCCGCGCCGGTGCTGCTGGGGACCCGGGTGTCCTCCTGCTGCACCGCCGGGGTGCGGGACCCACTCGTGATCGCGACGATGGGCAACCGCAGTGCCGCCGGCGCGTGCTCGGGCACGACGGGGCTGTGCGGGGCGATCGGCTGGAGCCGGCGGTACGCCTCGCCCTGGGCGGGGCGCAGGTCCTCCTCGCCCTTGTTTGGCCACAACGACGCCGCCCGCTCCGCCTGGGCCGAGATGGTCAACGACGGGTTGACGCCGAGGTTCGCCGACACGGACGAGCCGTCGACGATGCTCAGCGTCGGGTAGCCGTGCACCCGGTGGTACGGGTCGATGACGCCGTCCTTCGCGTCCTCGGAGATCACGGCCCCGCCCAGGAAGTGCGCGGTGAGCGGGATGTTGAAGATCTCGCCCCAGGTGCCCCCGGCGACGCCGTCGATCTTCTTCGCGATGCGGCGAGTGGCCTCGTTGCCCACCGGGATCCAGGTGGGGTTCGGCTCGCCGTGACCCTGCTTGCTGGTGACGCGGCGACCGAACGGCCCACGCTTGGTGTAGGTGGTGATCGAGTTGTCGAGGTTCTGCATGACCAAGGCGATGATGGTGCGCTCGCTCCAGTGCCGGGTGTTCATCATGCGCACGAACCGGCGCGGGTTGCGGCCCACCTCGCCGAGGAACTTCGCCCAGCGCGGGGTCCGTCCGCCGCCGTCGGTCATCAGCGTCTGCAGCAGACCCATCGCGTTGGAGCCCTTGCCGTAACGGCACGGCTCGATGTGCGTGTCCGGCGTCGGATGGAACGACGACGTGATGGCCACGCCGCGGGTGAGGTCCACCGAGGGATCGTGGGTCAGCTTGCCCGCGCCGACGATGGACTCCGAGTTGGTCCGGGTCAACCGGCCCACCGTGGGCGAGAGCTTCGGCAGCGCGCCGGAGTCCTTGTGCGCGTGCAGCAACTGCTGCGTGCCCCACGTGCCGGCGGCCAGCACCACGTGCCGTGCGGTGTACTGCGTGCGGTCCTTGCGCACGCGGGCCCCGGTCCGCTGGGTGGACACCACCCACGAGCCGTCGGACTGCGGGGCGAGGTCGGTCACCGTCGTCATCGAGATCACCTCGGCCCCACCGCGCTCGGCCAGGCCGAGGTAGTTCTTGAGCAGCGTGTTCTTCGCGTTGTGTCGACACCCGGTCATGCACTCGCCGCACTCGATGCAGCCACGCCGGTCCGGGCCCACCCCGCCGAAATAGGGGTCCGGGACGGTCTTGCCGGGCTCGTCGCCGAAGAACACGCCGACCGGGGTCTGGATGAACGTCTCCCCCACGCCCATGTCCTCGGCCACCGACTTCATGACCTCGTCGGCCGGGGTCATGTGCGGGTTCTGCACCACGCCGAGCATCTTCTGCGCCTGCTCGTAGAACGGGGTCAGCTCGTCGTGCCAGTCGGTGATGTGCGCCCACTGCTGATCCTGGAAGAACGACCGCGGCGGCTGGTAGAGCGTGTTGGCGTAGTTGAGCGACCCGCCGCCGACGCCGGCGCCGGCGAGGATCAAGCAGTCCCGCAGCAGGTGGACGCGCTGGATGCCGAAGCACCCGAGGGCCGGTGCCCAGAGGAACTTCTTCAGATCCCAGCTGGTCTCCGCGAACTCGTGGTCCTCGAACCGCCGACCCGCCTCGAGCACACCGACCCGGTAGCCCTTCTCCACGAGCCGCAGCGCGGTCACGCTGCCGCCGAAGCCGGATCCGACGACGAGAACGTCGTAATCACGTGTGGGGGTCGACTGGCCACGCATGCGGGCACCTTTCGCCGGGATCGGTGAGGAACGCCACTGATCCTAGCGTAGGTGTGAACGCCGGTGACAGAAACCGGCGGTGTTCCCGCGGCGAGCTCAGCCGCGGATGTTCAGTCCCACCTTCTGGAACTCCTTGAGATCGGAGTAACCCGACTTGGCCATGGACCGTCGCAGTCCGCCCACCAGGTCGAGCGAGCCGAACGGATCCGTCGACGGCCCGAAGAGCACCCGATCCAGGCTCGGCCGGTCCTCGCCGAACGCGGCCTCGAGCAGCGCGCCCCGCGGCATGGACGGGTGCGCGGCGGCCGACGGCCAGTACCACCCGCGGCCGGGGGCCTCCTCGGCCACGGCGAGCGGAGCGCCGAGCACGACGGCGTCGGCGCCGCACGCGATGGCCTTCGCCACGTGGCCCGACGTCGTGATGTCGCCGTCGGCGAGCACGTGGACGTACCGGCCGCCGGTCTCGTCCAGGTAGTCCCGACGCGCCGCGGCGGCGTCGGCGATGGCCGTGGCCATGGGCACACCGATGCCGAGGACCTCACCGGTGGTGGTCGCACCCTCGGTCGAGCCGTAGCCGACGATCACGCCCGCCGCACCGGTTCGCATGAGGTGCAGCGCGGTGCGGTGATCGCTCACGCCACCGGCGACGACGGGCACGTCGAGCTCGGCGATGAAGGTCTTGAGGTTCAGCGGCTCCTCGCCACCGGCGGAGACGTGCTCGGCCGAGATGATGGTGCCCTGCACCACCAGCAGATCGACACCCGCGGCGACGAGGCCCGGGGTGAGCGCGAGCGCGTTCTGCGGACTGACCCGCACGGCGACGGTGACTCCCGCCTCGCGCACGCGGGCGACGGCGGCGGCCAGCAGGTCCGGCTGCAGGGGCGCGGCGTGCAGTTCCTGCAGGAACGCCACCGCGGCGTCCGCGTCGACCTCGCGGGACGCGATGTCGGTGAGCCGCTCGATCGCCGCATCGACGTCCGCGTGACGTGCCCACAGTCCCTCGCCGTTGACGACGCCGAGGCCACCACGCTTGCCGAGTTCGATCGCGAACGACGGCGAGACCAGCGCGTCCGTCGGGTGGGCGACGACGGGGATGTCGAACCGGTAGGCGTCGAGTTGCCAGGCGGTCGAGACGTCCTTCGACGACCGCGTCCGCCGCGACGGGACGATGTCGACGTCCTCGAGTTCGTAGGTGCGACGGGCCGTGCGGCCCATGCCGATCTCCACCAGGTCGCGCACGCGCGTGCCTTCTTTCTCGGTACTTGCTTCGGAGGTTGTCGGTGCCGGTGACCGGATGCAGCCGGGTCAGCGAGCGGTGTAGTTGGGAGCCTCGACGGTCATGGTGATGTCGTGCGGATGGCTCTCCTTGAGTCCAGCGGAGGTGATCTGCACGAACTGCGCTTCCTGCAGGTGCTCGACCGACGTCGACCCGGTGTAGCCCATCGCGGCCCGCAGCCCGCCGGTCAGCTGGTGGATGACCTGCGAGAGCGGCCCGCGGAACGGCACCCGGCCCTCGATGCCCTCCGGGACGAGCTTGTCCTCGGCCAGCACGTCGTCCTGGAAGTAGCGGTCCTTGGAGAAGGACTTCGCGGCGCCGCGCCCCTGCATCGCACCGAGCGAACCCATGCCGCGGTAGCTCTTGAACTGCTTGCCGCCCACGAGGATCAGCTCACCCGGCGACTCGGCGGTGCCGGCGAGCAGCGATCCCAGCATCGCGGTCGACGCGCCGGCGGCCAGCGCCTTGGCGATGTCGCCCGAGAACTGCAGGCCACCGTCCGCGATCACCGGCACCCCGGCCGGCTTGCACACCGCGACGGCCTCGAGAATGGCGGTGATCTGCGGAGCGCCGACACCGGCGACGACGCGCGTCGTGCAGATCGAGCCGGGTCCGACGCCCACCTTGACCGCGTCGGCGCCGGCCTCGACCAGCGCGCGGGCCCCGGCGCGGGTGGCGATGTTGCCGCCGACCACCTGCACCCGGTCCCCGACCTCGGCCTTGACCTTGCTCACCATCTGCAGGACCTGCGAGTTGTGGCCGTGGGCGGTGTCGACCACCAGCACGTCGACGCCCGCATCGGCCAGGAGCATGGCGCGGGACCAGGAATCGTCCCCGACTCCCACGGCGGCACCGACGAGCAGGCGGCCGTCACGGTCCTTCGTCGCCAGCGGATGCTGCTCCGTCTTGACGAAGTCCTTGACGGTGATGAGTCCGGTCAGCATGCCCTTGCCGTCGACGATGGGCAGCTTCTCGATCTTGTGCCGACGCAGCAGGCCCAGCGCGGCGTCCGCGGTCACTCCCTCGCGCGCGGTCACCAGCGGCGCCTTGGTCATCACCTCCGCCACGGTGCGGGACTGATCCACCTCGAAGCGCATGTCCCGGTTGGTGATGATGCCGACCAGTTCCCCGCGCTCGTCGGTGACCGGCAGCCCGGAGATGCGGAACTTCGCGCACAGGGCGTCGACCTCGGCGAGCGTGTCGGTGGGCTTGCAGGTGACCGGATCGGTGACCATCCCGGCCTCGGACCGCTTGACCACCTCCACCTGCGCGGCCTGATCCTGCGCGGAGAGGTTGCGGTGCAGGACGCCCATGCCACCGGCGCGGGCCATGGCGATGGCCATACGCGCCTCGGTGACGGTGTCCATGGCGCTGGACACGAGCGGCACGCGCAGTCGAATGTCGCGGGTCAGCTGGCTGGAGGTGTCGACCTTGCTGGGAATGAGGTCCGACGCGGCCGGAATCAGCAGCACGTCGTCGAAGGTGAGTCCGAGCATGGCCACCTTGTTCGGATCGTCGCCGCCGGTCCGGACCGCCGGGGCGACGTGGTCGGCGACACCGGACCCCGCCGTGCTCGAGATGTCGGGTGTGGTCATGTGAGCGGCCCCTCCTGAAGTGACGACGTGCCGTTCCGGCCGGTCCCGATCGTATCCGCCGCCCATGTCACGGAACGACCCGCATCGGTCCGTAGCGGTGGCGCGGACAGGGCCTCGCTGCGTACCGTGGTCGACGTGCGTGATCAATTGCCCCCCGGTCTCCCACCGGACCCGTTCGCCGGTGATCCCGCCGACCCGTCGGCGGCTCTCGACGCGATCGAGCCCGGTCAACCCCTGGACCCGCAGGAGCGACTGGCCGTCGAGGAGGATCTCGCGGATCTCGCGGTCTACGAGGCTCTGCTGGCCCACCGTGGCGTGCGCGGTCTGGTGGTGTGCTGCGAGGACTGCCAGCAGGACCACTTCCACGACTGGGACATGCTCCGCGCGAACCTGCTGCAACTGCTGGTCGACGGGACCGTTCGACCGCACGAGCCGGCGTACGACCCCATTCCCGACGCCTACGTCACGTGGGACTACTGCCGCGGGTACGCGGACGCCTCGATGAACGACGCACTGCACGGCGACGGCTTCGACGCCTGAGTCTCTTCCCCTGACGACGACGAACGCCCGCCGACCTCGCGGTCGGTGGGCGTTCGTCGTACGGGGTGACCCTAGTTCGGCGTCTGGTTGCCCGCGTCCGGTGCGGCGGCCGTGGGCAGGACCGGGGCGGTGCTGGGCGCGATCGGGAGCCGGAGGATCTCCGGCGGCACCGTCACCGTCGTGGTGGGCACGGGCAGTCCCGGCAGCGCCGTGGGCACGGGGAACGGCAGAGTCGGGAAGTTCGACGGCAGCGGAATCGCCGGCAGCGACGGGAGATCCGTCGGGACCGGGATGTCACTGGGCAGGGGCGACAGATCCTCGGGCAGCTGCGGGGTCTCCGGCACCGTGGTGTCCGGCGCGACCGGGGCTGCGGGCGGCACCGGAATGGTCGGCGGTGTCAGCGTGGACAGCTGCTGGTTCAGCCGCGTCCACCACCCGAGGAGCTCGGCGCGCTGCTGCTCGTCCCGCACGGCCGGGGTGCGGGTGGCGGCCTCCGCCAGCAGCGTGCGTGCCTGATCCGCGTCGCCACGAGCAAGTGCCGTCTCGACGTTCTGCAGCGCCGACGTCGTCTCCACGCGGGCCGCGGTGGACTGCGCCTCCTGAGTGAAGACGACTTCCTTGACCTTCCACAGCGGGTCGCCCGGCTCGGCCCCGAAGGACACCGCGGACACTCCGCCCGCCAGGAACGCCACGGCCGCGGCGGCCCCGACGACGGGACGCAGGAATCGAAGTCGGCTCCGGGCGCGACCACGATCGGCCGCGCTGTCCCGATCGCGGTCCATGGCGGCCACGATCTCGTCGAGCGACGGGCCGGCCGGCATGGGCGCGGAGACGATGTCCTCGCGCCACTCCGCCAGCAACGCGGCCAGTCGATACTCGTCCGCATCCGCCGTGGCGACCGGACCGTTCCCGGCGATCGCCTCGATGAGGGCGTCGTCTCGCCGCACGGCCATCAGATCGACGGGATCGTTCTCGTCGTCGAGCGACCGGTCGCGGTCCGCGCCGCGCCCCGTGTCACGGGCCATACCTGTCACCTGCTCCCACTACAGCCGTCTTCAGCTTCGCCAATGCCCGGTGTTGCGCCACACGAACGGCGCCCGCGGTGCTTCCCACCGCGGCAGCCGTCTCCTCCGCCGACAACCCGACCACCAGGCGAAGCACCAGGATTTCGCGGTGCTTGTCCGGCAGAGTCGAGAGCAGCTCGGTCATGCGGCGTCCTGCCTCCGAGTCCAGCGCCCGTTGCTCGGGGCCTTCCTCGGTGGACATGACATCCGGAACATCGGCCATGGGTTCGGATTTGTTACGCGACGTACTCCGATGGGCGTCGGCGACCTTGTGAGAGGCGATTCCGTAGACGAACGCCATGAACGGACGGCCTTGATCCTCGTAGCGGGGCAGCGCCGTCATGACGGCGATGCACACCTCCTGGGCGACGTCGTCGGCCGACATCTGCCCGCGGTCACCGGCGCCCACGCGAGCCCTGCAATAGCGGACGACCAGCGGGCGGACGGTCTCGAGCACGATCGCCAGGGCGTTGCGATCGCCGCGGGCCGCCGCGGCGACGGCCGCGTCCAGCCGCTCGTCGATGACGGTCATGAACTCACCCCCGCGACGCCGCTCCCGACCCGCCCGTCGACCGGACGTGCTTCCCGGCCGACACCGCCGGTCGGGAACAGACTCAGGATAGTCGGCGCAGAAGTTCGTGTGACCGAACAGTCCGCTTCTGCGCCGTCGCTCACCGGAACGGCCCTCCCCGCGCACGGAGGACCGCGGCGAAGCGGGCACGGTCCGCGGCGGCGATCGGGTCCCCCACCGCGTCCCCGATCGCCGCCGCCGCCCAGGCCAGGGGCAGAAAATCGCCGTCGACGGCCTCGCGCCGAACCTGCTCGGCCCGGAGCGCCACCCCGTCCCGCCCCGCGACCAGTGCGGCCGCCGTGCCGACCACGGCGGACTTCACCCGGTGCCGCGCCGACGCGAGATCCACGGCCAGGCGAGCGGCGTCGTCGGCCCAGCGCTCTGCCGCACCGCCGTCACCGGACGCCATCGCCAGTTCGGCGCGCACCCAGCGGTAGCGCACGGCGGCGCGGTGCGCCTCCCGGTCCGGGACGCAGCGGTCGAGAATCGTCGCTGCTCGGTCGAGGAGCACCTCGGCTCGTCGATACCGGCCGGGTCCGAGAGCGTCGGCGGCGAGACCCACCACGGCGTCGACCGCGGTGACCGTGGCCCGACGCACCCCCACCTCGGCCAGAGCGCGGCCGTCGAGGACGGCGGCCAGGCGGTGATCGCCGCCCTGACGCACGAGTGACGCCTCGAGACACCAGGCCGACGACCGGACGACCGGGTCGGGCGAGACCCGCAACGCAGCGGCCTCGCTGTGGGCGCGGGCGTACCACCCCCGACCCCCGACCTCCGCCGCACGTCGCCAGGCCTCGAGATCCGTCACCCGTGCCACGCTAACGAGTCCGCTCGAGGAGAGTTTTCCCAGTGTTCACACGGAGCGTCGGGGGCCGTGCAGTAACGCACCGTGGTCACCGGTGTGACGCCGGTGTTACGGGTGGGGTGCGGTGTGCGCCGCACCAGACCCACGTGACGGTCACGTTACAAATTCGGCCGCGGACTGTGGAAATCACCACGAATCCGGACTGTTGACGCTCTTTCGGACCCCTTCGTACGGTTGCTCTGCTCCTGGTGAGAGGCCTCACCGGAGCCGGTGACCGTCGCCCCCGCGAGATCCGCACACCACCGGTTGCCACCCGAACGCAGGAGGACGTCATGCCCCAGCCCGAGAACCTTCCCGGACCGAACGCCGACATCTGGGACTGGCAGATGCACGGTGCGTGCCGCGGCGTCGACTCGTCCGTCTTCTTCCACCCGGACGGCGAGCGAGGACGCGCCCGCGCGCAGCGGGAGGCACGTGCGAAGGAAATGTGCCGAGAATGCCCGGTGCTGCGACAGTGCCGCTCGCACGCTCTGGCGGTGAACGAGCCCTACGGCATCTGGGGTGGGCTCAGCGAGGCCGAACGCGACGCCCTGGCCCGCCGCACGCGGCGGCGCATCGCGTCCTGACCGGCGGTCTTCCTGCCGACCCACCCGACGACGAGACCCCACCGGATCGATCCGGTGGGGTCTCGTCGTGTTCGGGCCGAGCGGGGCGCTCGATCAGTGGCTGTGGCCGTGTCCGTGACCCTCGTCGCCCTCGTCCTCGACGGGCTTGTCGACGATGGTGGACTCGGTGGTGAGAATCATCTTGGCCACCGACGCCGCATTCACGACGGCGGAGCGAGTGACCTTGACGGGGTCGATGACACCGTCGGCCACCAGGTCGCCGTACGTGAGCGTCGCGGCGTTGAAGCCGGTGCTGTCCTCGGCGTCGGCGAGCTTGCCGACCACGACGGACCCGTCGACCCCCGCATTCGAGGCGATCCAGAACATCGGCGCCCGCAGGGCGAGACGGACGGCCTCGACGCCGATGGCCTCGTCACCGGTGAGCCCCAGGCCGCCGACCAGTCCACGCGAAGCGTGAACCAAAGCGGCACCGCCGCCGGGGACGATGCCCTCCTCGACGGCCGCCTTCGCGGCGTTCACGGCGTCCTCGACCCGGAACTTGCGTTCCTTGAGGTCGGTCTCGGTGGCGGCGCCGACCTTGATCACCGCGACACCGCCGGCGAGCTTGGCCAGCCGCTCCTCGAGCTTCTCGCGATCCCAATCCGAGTCGGTGGCCTCGATCTCGCGTCGCAGCTGCGCGACACGGTCGGCGATGGCCTCCGCGGTGCCCGCGCCCTCGACGATCGTGGTCTCGTCCTTCGAGACGACGACGCGCCGAGCGGTGCCGAGCAGGTCGAGGCCGGCGTCCTTGAGCGTCAGGCCCAGATCGGCGTTGATCACGGTGCCGCCGGTGACGACGGCCAAATCCTCGAGGAACGCCTTGCGGCGGTCGCCGAAGAACGGCGCCTTGACGGCGACGGCCTTGACCGTCTTGCGGATCGAGTTGACCACCAGGGTGGAGAGGGCTTCGCCCTCGACGTCCTCGGCGACGATGAGGACGGGCTTGCCGGCCTCGGCGATCTTCTCGAGCAGCGGCAGGAAGTCGGGCAGCGACCCGATCTTGTCGCGGTAGAGCAGGACGCGCGCGTCCTCGAGCACCGCTTCCTGACTGTCGGCGTCGGTGACGAAGTAGGGCGAGAGGTAACCCTTGTCGAACTGCACGCCCTCGGTCACGACGAGCTCGGAGACCAGCGAGCTGGACTCCTCGACGGTGACGACGCCGTCGGTGCCGACCCGGGAGAGGGCCTCGCCGACCATCTGTCCGATGACCTCGTCGCGCGAGGACACGGTCGCGACCTGGGCGACGGACGTCTCGCCCTCGACCGGCACCGCCGCGGCGCGCAGCGCCTCGGTGACGTGGTCGACGGCCTTGCTGATGCCGACGCCGAGCGCGATGGGGTTCGCACCGGCGGCGACGTTCTTCAGGCCCTGACGCACCAGGGCCTGGGCCAGCACCGTCGCGGTGGTGGTGCCGTCGCCGGCGACGTCGTTGGTCTTGGTGGCGACGCTCTTGACGAGCTGCGCGCCAAGGTTCTCGAACGGGTCCTCGAGCTCCACCTCGCGGGCGATCGAGACACCGTCGTTGGTGACGGTCGGTCCCCCGAACGCCTTCGCGAGCACCACGTGGCGGCCGCGGGGTCCGAGTGTGACCTTGACGGCGTCGGCGAGCTTGTCGACGCCCTTCTCCAGGCTGCGCCGGGCAGCCTCGTTGAATTCCAGTTGCTTGGCCATACGGCTGACGGCTCCTCGTCGGTCGGACGTAACGCAAGCCGCCCCGGGCCACTGAGGGACACCGGGGCGGAGAGCGTGGGGCTTACTTGGAGATGACTGCCAGCACGTCGCGTGCGGACAGGATCAGGTACTCCTCGCCGGCGTACTTGATCTCGGTGCCGCCGTACTTGGAGTAGATGACCGTGTCACCCTCCTTGACGTCGACCGGGATGCGGTTCCCCTTGTCGGTCACGCGGCCTTCGCCGACGGCGACCACGGTGCCCTCCTGGGGCTTCTCCTTGGCCGTGTCGGGGATGACCAGACCGGAGGCGGTCGTCGTCTCGGCCTCGACGGCCTGGACGAGGATCTTGTCCTCGAGCGGCTTGATGTTCACGCCTGCCACGATGAGCCCTCCACTTTCACACGTTCGGTGTCGCGGCCGAGGGTCGTCCTCGGCCGTCGTGTCTTCATGTCCACCTGCGCGAGCAGGATCACTTGCCGTGACGCTGTAGATCGACGTCCCGTCGTCGCGGGTGCCGGGCCGTCGACCCTGGCGTCGTCTAGCACTCTATACATGCGAGTGCCAGCACTCAACCTCTTCGACTGCCCGATGTCTCGGCCATCGCCGCCCGCACGCGCGGGGCCACCTCGGTGCCCAGGAACTCGATGCTGCGCAGCACCTTCTCGTGCGGCAGCGTGCCCACGCTGATGTGCAGCATGAACCGGTCCAGGCCCAACAGGCGGGACATCGAGACGATCTTCTCCGCCACCGTGTCCGGCGACCCCAGCACCAGTGAACCCTGCGGCGAGCGGGCCGCGTCGAACTGACCGCGGCCGATCGGCGGCCACCCGCGCTCACGTCCGATGTGCGACATCGCGGTGCGATACGGATCGAAGAACTCGTCCGCCGCGGCGTCGTCGGACTCGCCGACGTAGCCGTGCGCGTGCACGGCGAGCGGCGTGCGCGGCTTGCCGAATTCGTCGAGCGCCCGGCGGTAGAGGTCACCGAACGGCGCGAACCGGGCCGGCTCGCCCCCGATGATCGCCAGCGCGACGGGCAGTCCGTAGGACGCCGCGCGGACCACCGACTGCGGGTTGCCCCCCACACCCACCCAGACCGGCAGCGGGTCCTGCTGCGCACGGGGGTGGACGGCCTGGTCGGCCAGGGCGGGACGGTGGCGTCCGCTCCAGGTGACACGGTCGGAGTTCGCGATCGCCACCAGCAGGTCGAGCTTCTCGGCGAAGAGCTCGTCGTAGTCCTCGAGCCGGTAACCGAACAGCGGGAAGGATTCGGTGAAGGACCCACGGCCCGCGATGATCTCGGCCCGGCCGGACGAGAGCTGATCGAGCGTCGCGAAGTCCTGGTAGACACGCACCGGGTCGTCGGAGCTGAGCACGGTCACCGCGCTGGTGAGTCGAATGCGGGACGTCCGGGCCGCGATGGCGGCGAGCACGACGGCCGGCGCGGACGCTGCGAAGTCCGCTCGGTGGTGCTCGCCCACGCCGTAGACGTCGAGGCCGACTCGATCGGCCACCTCTGCTTCCTCGACCACCTCGCGGAGCCGCTGCCCGTGGCCGCGGACGGTGTCGACCCCGACCTCGGGGTAGGTCTCGGCGAAGGTCGTGATGCCCACCTCGAAGGGGGTGGGATCGACGTTCCGGTGGTCCGACGCTCCTGACACGCGGGTCTCACATCCTTTTCTCGTCGCGACGAAGTCGCTCGTCGGAGCGGGTTCTCCCGCCGTCGACACCGACAACGTCGGGATATGGGCGCGCTATTTCGCGCCAAGTTCGGTAACGTTCCCATAACGGCGCTCGCGACGTCTCGTCGGCGTGCCCGTCACCCTGTCCCTGTCCCTGTCCTGTCACTGCCCCCGCCGAGCGATCGAAGGAGGTGCTCACACCCGTGCCCCACACCAATACCCGACCCGACCCGGCGGATCGTCCCGCGACCACCCTCGGCGTCTCGGCCGGTTCCGAGGTGGTGTGCTGCGCCGTCCTCACGACCACCGACACCGGCCGCGAGGTCTTCGACTACCGCACCCTCACGGTCGACGGTCTCCGCGCGGACCCCGCCGAGCTGGTCACCACCTCGCTCGCTCTGGCCACGGACCATCTTCTGCGCGACGGTGCGGCCGAGCGGCCCCGCGTCGGCGTGGCCCACCGCCCGTCGTCCCGGACGCGTCCTCTGCTCGCGGCGCTTCGGCGGCACGACCACGCCCTCACCGCCGACAACCTGGTGACCGACACCGACGCCGCCCTCTGCTGGCTCCGGCACACCGGTGAGGTGGCCCGCTTCGGCCACGTCCTGCTCGTCGACGTCGGCGCGAGCGGCACTTCCGTCAGCGTCGTCGACCAGACCGACGGGACCGTACGCGCGAGCACCCGGACCGACGTGATGAGCGGACGCGTCGTCGAACGCGCCCTCGCCGCGACGGTCGAGTCCCGGTTGCCCACGGTGCACATGCTCGATCGCGCACTGGTGGCCGCCCGCCTGACCACTGCGAAGGAACAGCTCTCCTCCGCCGAGAGCAGCAGCGTCGACCTGCCCGGCGGCGAGACCGTCACCGTAACGCGAGCCGATCTCGACGACGCGCTCGCCGCGCCGCTGCGCGCGTTCCGCTCCGCGATCACCGACCTCGTCGGGACCGCGATCGTCCTCCACGGCGAGTCGGCGCGACCGGACGCTGCCGCCGTGATCGGCGGAGGTGCCTTCGTTCCCGCCGTCGTCGACGCCGTCGCCGATGCCGTCGACGTCCCCCTCGTCACCACCACCGAACCCGACGCCGCCGTCGCCAAGGGCGCGGCCCTGCTCGCGCGCACTCTGGCTCACCCGGCCCGGTCGACCGCGCCGTCGACGTCCGGCGTGCGAACCGCCGGCGCGGTGGCCGCTGCCTGCGCCGTGCTGGCGGTGGTCCTCGCCTACGGGGTCCAGGCGCTCACGCCGATCGACGACCCGACCGTCACCGCCAGCGCCGCCACCGACCTGACGGACGAGGCCGCCGTCACCACGACCACCACCGTGGACGCGTTGCCCGCTCCCCCGCCCGCCCTCACCGGCGGCTGGGACGATCCGGGCGCGGCCGCCGCGCCCCCGACCTCACGGTTCGACTACACCCCGCTGCCCACCACGACGTACGACTACACGGCGCCCCGGCCGCGCCCGTCGACGCCCGCCCCGGCGACCTCCACGAGCACCGAGACCACGGGGACGCCGCCGCCCACGCCCACCACTCCCAGCCTGCGACCGGCACCGGACCTGCCGATCATCGAGATCCCCGGCCTGCCGGGTCTGCCGCCGTGGTGGGCCACGCCGCCGAGCACCGCCCCGGTCGACCCGACCCCGGCGAACCCCGCGCCGTCGTCCTCCGCACCGACCGCCGTCACCACCCTCCCGGCGGTTCCGGACGTCGTCACGACGGTGCCGGTCCCCCAACCGAACACGGCGACGGTGCCCCCCGCCACCTCGGAGTCTCCGCCCGCTCCGTGACCCCCGCAGCCGTCACGGCACGAGCGAGGTGGACACCGGCAGACCCGGATCCGTCGCCGACGTCAGCGCGGACGGCGACGCCCCGGAGGCCGCGATGTGCGCGCCCAGCGTGGCGATCATGACGCCGTTGTCGGTGCATCGCCGCGGCGTCGGTACCCGCAGCGTCACACCTGCTGCGGCACAACGCTCCTCGGCGAGCGAGCGAATCCGGGAGTTCGCCGTCGCTCCGCCGCCCAACACGAGGGTGTCGATCCCGCGATCCTCCAACGCTCGGATCGCCTTCAGCGTCAACACGTCCGCCACGGCCTCCTGGAAGGACGCCGCGACGTCGGCCACGACCACCGGCGTCCCGGACCGCTCCGACTTCTCGACGTACCGAGCGACGGCCGTCTTCAGACCGGAGAACGAGAAGTCGTACCGCGCGTCGCGCGGTCCGGTCATCCCCCGTGGAAAGGCGATGGCAGTCGGATCGCCCTGTGCGGCCAGTCGATCCAGCACCGGCCCACCGGGATAACCGAGGCCGAGCAGGCGAGCGACCTTGTCGAAGGCCTCTCCCGCCGCGTCGTCGACGGTGCTGCCGAGTTCGACGATGGGCTCCGCCAACGAGGACACCTCGAGCAGATGTGTGTGGCCGCCGGAGACGAGCAGCGCGACGCACTCGGGCATCGGGCCGTGCTCGAGCGTGTCGACGGCGACGTGACCGCCCAGATGATTGACCGCGTAGAACGGCACCCCCCACGCCGCCGCGTACGCCTTGGCCGCCGCGACACCCACGAGCAGTGCCCCCGCGAGACCGGGACCGATGGTCACCGCCACGGCGTCCGGACGCTCGATCCCCGCCGCCGCGAGCGCGCGCCGCATCGTCGGCACGATCGCTTCGAGATGCGCACGCGACGCGATCTCGGGCACCACGCCCCCGAACCGCGCGTGCTCGTCGACGCTCGAGGCCACCTCGTCGGCCAGCAGGTCGCACGTCCCTGCCGCCGGACCGCTCTCGTGATACCGCACGATGCCGACTCCTGTTTCGTCGCAGGAGCTTTCGATACCCAGGACGATCACGAGGACATTCCTTCCGTCTGCGTGCGGCCACCGGGTTCGCGGCGCATCGTGTACGCGTCCGCCCCCGAGGGGCGGTAGTAGTTGCGTCGAGTTCCGACGATCTCGAACCCCGTCGACCGATACAGGGCCAGAGCGGCCTCGTTGTCCGTGCGGACCTCGAGGAACACCGGACCGCCGTGCGCGTCGGCCGCCGCCAGCGCGTCGGTCAACAACGCCCGGCCGATCCCCCGGCGCTGCGCCGACGGATCGACACCGATCGTGTGGATCTCCGCCTCGGCTCCGGACCCCGTGCCCAGCAACGCGATTCCGGCATACCCCACCACACCGTCGTCGTCACGGACGACGCGGTACCGCACGTGCGGGCTCCGCAGCTCCTCGAGGAACGCGTCCTCGGGCCAGGGCCCGTCGCCCGGGAACAGGACCCGCTCGAGCCGGGCACACCCCGCCGCATCCGCCGGAACCATCGGCTCGATCACCGTCACGGGCGCTGTGCACGATCGGCAGTGGCCACTGCTGCGCGATCGGCAGTGGCCACTGCTGCGCGATCGGCAGTGGCCACTGCGTCCGGCCGGCGAAGGTACTGCGGCACCGGCTCACCCGGCCGATCACCACGGCGCAGCGCCGCCGCCGCCACCGCGACCAGCGACTCCGGCGACGGGCTCTCGACCGGCTCCACGGGCAGGTCCACCATGTCGACGTGCGACGCCGACCCGGCGACCACCTCCGCCGCGCCCACCTCCACGTCGCCCGGCGCGGACACCGCGGGACCCGCCACCGCGCGACCCCCGGCGAACCGTGCCCAGTAGACCTCCTTGCGTCGAGCGTCGGTCAGCACCAACACCTCCCGCTCACCCGGCACCGCCGCCGCGATCGCGTCCAGACTTCCGACCCCGTGGATCGGCACCCCCACCGCATCCGCGAACGCCATCCCCGTGGCCATGCCCACGCGCAGACCCGTGAACGGGCCGGGACCGGTCCCCACCACCACCGCGTCGATGTCGGCAGGGCCCACCCCGGCCTCGGCCAAACACTCGACGATCTGTGGGGTCAACACCTCGGCGTGCAGGCGGGCGTCGACCGTCACCCGCGTGGCCAGGGCGACGGGGGCTGCGGCCGGGTCGGCAGCGAGCCGCACGAGGCCGGCGGTCACCGCGGGTGTGGACGTGTCGACGGCGAGAACAAGCACGGATGTCCAGGTTACTCGCTCGAACCGCGGTTCCAGTGCCAGGTGGCCGTGCGGACGTCCGACTCCGGTTCGCGACGCAGGCGGATCAGCAGGTGACGATCGGCGAGCGCCTCGGCCAGCCCCTCGCCCCACTCGACCACCACCACGGAATCGGCCAGCTCGGTGTCCAGATCCAGCGCGTCGAGTTCGTCGGTCGCCGACGCACCGGTGCCCAGGCCCAAGCGGTACGCGTCGACGTGCACCAGACCCGGGCCGGTATCGGATCCCGGCCGGTGGGTACGCGCGATCATGAACGTCGGCGAACTGACCCGACCGAGCACGCCGAGACCCCGCGCGAGACCCTTCGTGAACGTCGTCTTGCCCGCGCCCAACGGCCCGTCGAGCACCACGACGTCCCCCGCGACGAGATCGGCGGCCAGCCGTTCGCCGAGCTGCTCGGTGTCCGCGGCGGTCGAGAGGACGGCCGTCTCCTGCTCAGCCAACCGTGACCCTCCTCGGCGACGCATCGATCCGGCCCGTGCGCACTCGCTGGACCAGTCGGTCGAGGGCGTCGTTCACCTCGTCCGGGAACTCGAGCTGCACCAGGTGGCCGGCGCGCCGTACCCGCACCATCTCCGCGTGCGGCAGCATCTCGGACAGCTCGCGGGACTTGTCGAACGGGATCACCCAGTCGTCGTCCCCGCACAGCACTGAAGTCGCCACATCGGCGATCACCGGGAGCGCCGCCTGCTCGTCGTGCAGTTCGAGCGCCTTCAGGAAGTTCACCATCGTGGTGACCGACGTGTCGTGGATCATCTGTTCCGCGAACGCATCCAGTGCCGGCGAGACGGTGGTCCCGAAGGACGCCGCCCGCAGGACCGGCGCGATGACCGACCGCACGGCGCCGCGACCGATCTGCACCACACCGGGCGCGGAGCGCACCGCGAGTCGGAATGCGTCCACGGCCGGGTTCTGCAGATTCCGGCCCAGACCGGTGGTCGCGATGCCCGCCGCCGTCGTCGACACGAGCGCGACACCCACCACGCGATCGGCCACCGCGTCGGGGAAGAGGCGGCAGGCCGCGAGGACCGACATCCCGCCCATGGAATGACCCACCAGGACCACCGGACCCGTCGGCGCCACCGCGCGGATCACGTCCGCGAGGTCGGCACCGAGCCGAGGAATGTCGCAGTCCTCGGGCGCGACGTCACCGGACCGTCCGTGACCGCGCTGGTCGTAGAACACCATCCGCACGTCGTCGCCCCAGCGCGCCGCGAGGTCGCGACGCTGGAAGTACCAGCACTCCATGCGCAAGCAGTAGCCGTGGACGAAGACCACCGTCAGCGGAGCCGTCGTCGGCCCGACCTCCCGCACCGCCAACGGGACGCCGTCGCTCGCCGCGACGATGCTGCCGCGATCGAACTCGACCGTCGCGAAGTCCGCGGGTCGCTCCACGTCGGGCACCGGATCCCCGACACGGCGACGGACGGCCGCGATGCCGGCGACGGCCGCCACCGCGGCGACGCTGGCCGCACCGCCCACGATGCCGACCAGACGTGGGCCGATCACGCGACACCGCCCCGGTACGTGCGCTCGACCCGCCCACGGACGCCCGTGACCACCTCGTAGTTGATCGTGCCCAGCACCTCGGCCCAGTCCTGAGCGGAGGACTCCCCGTGGTCGCCCGGGCCGAAGAAGTACGCGTCGTCGCCGACCTCGACGTCGCCGTCCGGACCCACGTCGATCACCACCTGGTCCATCGACACCCGGCCCACCGCACGGTGACGACGGCCGCGCACCGCAACCTCGTAGCGGCCGGTCAATCCGCGGACGACGCCGTCCGCGTAGCCGAGGGGAATCAGGGCGACCACCGTGTCCCGCGGCGCGATCCACTGATGTCCGTACCCGACGCCGCCGCCCGCCGGGACGTTCTTGAGCAGCACGACGGTCGCGCGCACCGTCATCACCGGGCGCAGGTCGAACGAACCGAGGTCGGGGGCCGGCGACAGTCCGTAGACCGCGATACCCGGACGCACCAGGTCGTAGGCGAGGTCGGGACGGAGCAACGTCGCCGCCGAGTTGGCCAGATGACGCGTCCGCGGCGCGACACCCGCCCTCGTCATGGCGTCGACCAGGGCGTCGAACCGCCGCTTCTGCAGATCGGTCACCGGATCCTCGGGATCGTCGGCCGCGACCAGGTGGGAGAACGCCCCGCGCACGTCGAGCGCACCGCGCTCGCGCGAGAGCAGATCCAGGGCCTCGTCGACCATGTCGGGCGCCAGGCCTCCGCGGTTCATCCCCGTGTCCAGCTTGACGCTCACCGTCGCCCGACGACCGGCCGTGCGCGCCGCGTCCACCACCTCGGCGATCTGACGCGGCGTCGACACCCCGATCTCCACGTCGGCCTCGATCGCCGCACGGAAGTCCGCCCCCGGGGCGTGCAGCCAGCACAGCACCGGGGCGTCCACCCCGGCCGCGCGCAGCGCCAGGGCCTCCTGCACGGTGGCCACGCCCAACTCCGCCGCACCCGCGCCCAGAGCCGCTCGTGCCACGGGAACCGCACCGTGGTTGTAGCCGTCCGCCTTCACCACGGCCATCACGTCCGCCGATCCCGCCCGCGCGGTCAACACCCGCACGTTGTGGGCCACGGCGTCGAGGTCGATCACCGCCTCGGCCTGAGGACGGGCCGTCGTGCCGGCCGTCGGGGTCGCGGTGCTCACCGGGCCGATTCTGCCATTCCGGCCTCGCCCGCTCGTGCCCGCAAGGTGCCCACGGCATCGCGTACCGCGCTCAGCAGCACCGACGCCGAGATCGGCGCCGGTGCGGGCCGGGACGGTCCACCGGCCGCCAGCATCGCGGCGAGCGAATGCGCGCGGGCGGCGGACGTGGCCGCCACCAGCGGGGACAGGCCCGCGGCGAGCAGAGCCCCGGCCATGCCGGCGAGGACGTCCCCCGATCCCGCCGTCGACGACCACGACGACCCCGCCTGGTCGACCATCACCCGGCCGTCCGCATGTGCGATCAGCGTCGCGCGTCCCTTGAGGAGAACGGTCACCCCGCGGTCCGCGGCCAGCGCACGCACGGACGACACGCGATCCGGTCCGGGGTCCGAACCCGTCAGGCGCGCGAACTCGCCCGCGTGCGGCGTGAGCAGCGTGGGTGCGCTGCGCCCGTCGAGCAACTCGGGCCGCGCGGCCAGGACCGTCAGGCCGTCCGCGTCGACCAGCACCGGCAGGTCGGTGGCGAGGATGCCCGCGAGGCGCTCCGCGGCGTCGTCGTCCGTACCGAAGCCCGGACCCACCACCCACGCCTGGACGCGCCCCGCCTCGTCGACGGACCGGGCCGTCACCACCTCCGGGTAGTGATGGAGCACCTCGGCCCCCCCGGTCCCGACGTAGCGCACCATTCCCGCCGTCGCCGCCACCGCCGCGCCGGTGCACAGCACGCCCGCGCCCGGATACTTCTCGCTGCCCGCCATGACACCCACGACGCCCTGGCTGTACTTGTCGTCGTGCGGGCCGGGCACCGGCCACACCGCCCCCACCTCGGCGTCGTCCGCGCAGGCCAACTCCGTCGTCGCGGCCGGCAACCCGATGTCGACCACGACGACCCGGCCGCACCGGGGAGCCGCGAGCACGTGCACCGGCTTGCGCACTCCGAACGTCACCGTCACCGCCGCCGAGACCGCAGGGCCGTCCACCGCCCCGGTGTCGACATCCACCCCCGACGGAAGGTCCACCGACACGATCGGCGCGGTCACCGCCCGGACGTGCTCCGCCGCATCCGGTCGTAGCGCACCGCGGCCCGACAGGCCGACGATGCCGTCGACCACCAGATCCACCTCACCGAGCCGAGCGACCACCCGGCCCCCGGACGCCTCGAACGCCGAGAGACCGCCCCGATGAGTACGGTCCGGAGCGAGCAGGACCGCGGTGACCGCCACCCCACGGCGTCGCAGCATCGCCCCGGCGAACAGGGCGTCACCGCCGTTGTCGCCCGAGCCCACCAGCAGTCCCACCGCGCACCCCGCGACGGCACCGCACCGCGCCCGCAACTCGGCCGCGATCGCCCCCGCCAGGCCGAACGCCGCGCGCCTCATCACCGCGTACTCGGGCGCCGCCGCGACGACGGGACGTTCCAACGACCGGGCCTCGTCCGCGGTGAACACGTACTCCATGACCCCACCGTAACGAGGTCTAGCGTGGAGACATGGCCCGCTTCGAGATGCCCCACCGTCGCCTCGCCCTCGTCGGAACCGCGGCGGCGCTGGCGATCTCGCTCACCGCCTGCACCGAGGACCCGACGCCTGCCGAACGACCCACCGGACCGAACGTCGTCACCGTCGCCGACATGGCCTACAGCCCCGCCACCGTCACCATCTCCCCCGGCGACACCGTCACCTGGTTCTTCGACGACGACCGCATGGCCCACAACGTCGTCGGCATCGACAACGCGTCGTCCCTGCTGCACAGCCCGATGATCGCGGCCGGCCAGTTCAGTCAGACCTTCGACGACCCCGGCACCTACAACTACTTCTGCACCGTCCACCCCAACATGACCGGGGTCGTCATCGTCCGCTGAGCCCCGCTCCGCTACTCGACGGTGCTCTCGCGTCGATCCGCTCCGCTACTCGACGGTGCTCTCGCGTCGATCCGCTCCGCTACTCGACGGTCACGGACTTGGCGAGGTTCCGCGGCTTGTCCACGTCGTACCCCCGCGCCTGCGCGACCTCCGCAGCGAACACCTGCAGCGGGATCGTCGACAGCAGCGGCTGCAGCAGCGTCGGCGCGGCCGGGATCTCGATCAGATGGTCGGCGTACGGCCGCACCGTCTCGTCGCCCTCCTCGGCGATGACCACCGTGCGCGCCCCGCGAGCCTGGATCTCCCGAATGTTGCTCAGCAGCTTCGAATGCAGCACCGCGCGACCCTTCGGCGACGGCATCACCACGATCACCGGCAGGCCGTCCTCGATCAGCGCGATCGGCCCGTGCTTGAGCTCGCCCGCCGCGAAGCCCTCCGCGTGCATGTACGCGAGTTCCTTCAGCTTGAGCGCACCCTCGAGCGCCACCGGGTAGCCCACGTGCCGACCGAGGAACAGCACCGTCGGCGACGTCGCCAGCTCGCGCGCGAGCGCCCGCACCGGCTCCACGGTCTCGAGGACTGCCGCGACGAGAGCCGGCATGGCCTCGAGGTCGCGGTACTCCCGTGCGACCTCGTCCGGGTACTTGGTTCCGCGCGCCTGCGCCAGCGCCAGCCCCACCAGGTAGTTGGCGGTGACCTGTGCCAGGAACGCCTTGGTGGACGCGACGCCGATCTCCGGTCCCGCCCGCGTGTAGAGAACGGCGTCGGCCTCGCGGGGAATTTGCGAGCCGTTGGTGTTGCACACCGCCAGCACGCGGGCCTTCTGCTCCTTGGCGTGCCGCACGGCCTCGAGGGTGTCCGCCGTCTCGCCCGACTGCGAGATGGCCACCACCAGCGTCGACCGGTCCAGCACCGGGTCGCGGTACCGGAACTCGCTGGCCAGTTCGACCTCCACGGGGAGGCGGGTCCAGTGCTCGATCGCGTACTTGGCCACCAACCCCGAGTGGTACGCGCTGCCGCACGCCACCACGAAGACCTTGTCGACGTCGCGCAGTTCCTGGTCCGACAGTCGTTGCTCGTCGAGGGTGATCCGGCCCTTGTCGAAGTGCCCGAGCAGCGTGTCCGCGACCGCCGCGGGCTGCTCCTGGATCTCCTTGAGCATGAAGTAGTCGTGGCCGCCCTTCTCGGCGGCCGCGAGGTCCCAGTCGATGCGGAACGGACGACCCTGCGCCTCGGTCCCGTCGAAGTGCATGATCGAGTACCCGTCGGCGGTGATCACCACCACCTGGTCCTGACCGAGCTCGACGGCGTCGCGGGTGTGCTCGATGAACGCGGCCACGTCGGAGCCGACGAACATCTCGTCCTGCCCGACACCCACCACCAGCGGTGTCGACCGGCGGGCGGCGACGATGGTGTCCGGGTGATCGACGTGCGTGAAGACGAGGGTGAACGCCCCTTCGAGACGACGCAGGACCGCCAGGGCGCTCTCGACGAACTCCCCGGCCGTCGGCCCTTCCGCGTACGCGCGGGCCACCAGGTGGACGGCCACCTCGGTGTCGGTATCGGACGCGAACTCGACACCCTCCGCCTCCAGCTCGGCGCGCAGCGGGGCGAAGTTCTCGATGATGCCGTTGTGCACCACGGCGACCGTGGCGTCGGCGTTGCGATGCGGGTGGGCGTTGCGGTCGGTGGGGCGACCGTGGGTGGCCCAACGGGTGTGTCCCATGCCGGCGGTGCCGACGAAGGTGTCGCGACCCAGATCGTCCAGCTCGGCGTCGAGATTGGACAGTTTGCCCGCCTTGCGCTCGACGGCCATGCCGCCCGCACCGTCCAGGACGGCCACACCGGCGGAGTCGTATCCCCGGTACTCCATCCGCCGCAGCGCCTCCACCACGATGGGCAGCGCAGGCCTGTGTCCGACGTACCCGACGATTCCGCACATGGGCGACAGCCTACGTCGGCACGGACCCCCCTCCGGCCACCCACCGCGAGTCCCTCCCCCGCATCCGACGGGCTCGGATACGGTTGACCACGTGCCGAAGACGCAGAAGCTGGTCACCGACCTCGCCAAAACCGGTCCGCATCGCGTGGTCCGGGGTGACCTGGCGCTGGCCGGCCTTCCCGGTGTGATCTACGCACCCAAGGAGGGCACCTCCCTTCCGGCCGTCGCCTTCGGTCACGGCTGGATGTCGTCGTCGAAGAACTACGAGTCGACCCTGAAGCACCTGGCCTCGTGGGGCTTCGTCGTGGCCGCGCCGAACACCCAGCGCGGTCCGGTGCCGTCCCACGCCGCCCTCGCCCACGATCTGTCCGTCGCGCTCGACATCTGCACGGGCATTCGTCTCGGCACCGGGGACATCTCCGTGCATCCCGACAAACTCGCCGTCGTCGGCCACGCCATGGGTGCCGGCGCGGCAGTACTCGCGGCCTCGCAGCGGTCCGACATCCGGGCGGTCGGCGCTCTCTACCCCGCCCCCACCAGCCCGCGCGTTCTCACCGACGGCATCGCCGACGCCGTGACCGCGCCGGCTCTGGTGGTCGGCGCGCCGACGGAGCTCAACTCCCTCACGGCCGAACCGGTGGCCCTCGCCGGCGCACTCGGCGGGCCGACCGTGCTCCGGGTGATCGACAAGTCCGTCGGCGACGGCATCGTCGAGAGCCGCAAGCTCCTGAGCTTCTTCGGCGTCGGAAACGCGCAGCCCAAGACCCGCAAGGCGGTCCGAGCACTCCTCACCGGCTTCCTGCTGCACCGCCTCGCGCGGCACGACGACTACGAGGCCTTCTCCGACCCCGAGGTCGAATTCAAGGGCACGCGGGTGCTGGACCCGAACGAGCCGACGGCCGACGTGCCCAGCAAGGGCGGCGCCCTGCGTCAGCTCAGCCACCTCGCCGGTCGCTGAGGCGCCGACTCCTGCTGTCCGGCCCCGTCCGCCTCGACGGGCGTGGCGCGGTCACGCACCGAGCGCATGATCGGCTCGATCCCTGCTCGGTGTCCGCCGGCGTCCTTCGCTGCACGGAGATTCTCGCTGCGAGCGTCCGCCTCACGGGCAGTGGCGTCGCGAGCGGCGTCGCGCCGTAACCGTTCCCGCAGACGCGCGGTGGAACGACGGTGCTCGGCGACCACCTCGTCGATCAAGGCTGCGACGGTCCGGTCGTTCACAGCGGTCCCGCCTCGGCCAGTGCCGGTCGGGGGCCCGCTGCCGGGGTCGGCTCGAGGGCCGGCAGAGATCCGGGCTCGGCAGGCGCGGACGGGGCCACGGCCGCGACCGGCACGTCCGGGACGCAATCGGCCGGCGGCGGGTCCACGGCCGGCGCCGGGTCGGCGGATGGTGCCGGGTCCACGGCCGGCGCCGGGTCGGCGGATGGTGCCGGGTCCACGGGCGGTGCCGGGTCCACGGACGGCACCGACCCCCCGGGCGTCTCCGGCTCCGCGGGCGACGACGGGACGGTTCCTGTCGGTGCGGATCCCGACCCGGACGCGGGGCCCGCCTCGAGATCGATCGACCCGTCGGCGCGCAGCACCAGCCCGACCTCACCACCGGCCCACTTCACCTCCACCCGGCCGACCTCCGGCGCGGGCGTCGCGTCGACCGGACTCGTCGTGTTCGCCGACGGCTCCGACGCGAGCCCGGCCTCGGACGACTCGCATCGAGCCTCGATCCCCGAGTCGATTCCGGACTGGACCGGGTCCCGTGCCCCCGCCGACTCGATCACCGCCCCGTCGGCGCCGGACAGCACCGCGGTCACGGCCTCGACCACGGCTGCACGCACGACGTCGGTTACGCGAAGATCGGGCACGACGGTCACCGGCGCGTCCGGCACCGGCACAGCGGAGACGGCTGGCACGGTCGGCACGGCGGGTGCGGTCGGCGCCGCCGGCCCTGGTACGTCCGGGGTCGCGACGGGTGGTGCCGACGGTGACCCGGTTCCCGGCGAGTTCGCACAGCTCGGCGCCGCCGCGGGTGCGGTCGGCGCGGGCGCGGCCGGCGGGGTCGGCGGGGGCACCGGGTCGGACGCCGTCGGGTAGGGGTCGGTGCAGAGGTCGCCGAGCGCCGAGTCGACCACGTCGAAGATCCGCTCGACTGCAGCGTGACTGTCCGAGCAGAGGTCGTCGAAGCTCGTGGTGGCCTCCTCGACCGCCGGGATGAACACCCCGTCGACCCAGTCCCGGCACGCCCTGATCACGGCGTCGACCACATCGGGCCGTTCCCACAGGGCCACCGCACCCCCTGCCACGGCAGCGCGCAACTCCGGAACGAGCGCGGTGAGCCGGGACACGGTGTCGACCGACCACGTCGACGGGTCCTGCGTCGCCCCCACCACGGTGGCCTGTGCGTCGTCCAGATCTCGGCCACCGACGTCGCTGCGATGGTGGTCGGCGGCCGCGACCGCCTTGTCCTGCACGATCGCTCGGAGCCCCTCGGCGGCGCGGTCGAGCGTGCTCGCCGCGAGGTCGAGGTGGTCGAGGTCGAGTGTGGCCCTGGCCGACTGCGCCGCGAGCACGTCACCGGCCGCGGTCGCCGCGGCTCCGGTCCAGGCCGTCGACAACTCCGTGGCCGCCTCGGTGCGCACGGCGAGTTCCGCGCGCAGGGTCGTCGCAACGTCGCGACACCGGGCGGCGTCGGCACGCAGCACGTCGGTGTCGAGTCCGCGTTGACCGTCGTACCGGGCGCATAGGTCCAGGTACGACGGACCGGTCCCGCCGGCGTCGTCCCGCCAGGGCAGCACGCGGTCGAAGAAGCGCAACCCGGACGCCCCCTCGTCGAGAATCGCGTCGAGCGGGCCGCTCATGTAATCGTCGAGCGGGCCGCTCATCGATCGCCGCCCGCCGCGGTCACCGACGCCGCACCCAGAGCATCACCCGCCTCGGTCGTCGTCACCGCCGTCCCGATCGCCTCCGCCGCCGACCGCGTCACGCGATTCCACGACGCGAGACCGTCCTCGAGTTCGCGCAGTCGGGCGTCGATGTACGCGGCGCGCGCGCCGTGGTCGCGACCGGCGTGCGCCGCGTCGAACGCCCGGCTCGACAACCCGCCCAGCGCACTCTCGGCCCGGTCCACCGACTCCGCGATCGTGCGCACCGCGGCCGTCGCCGCCGCCGGATCCATCGTCGTCTCGTCGCTCATTCGCGTCCCCCGTCGTCGCCGACACCCTCGTGCCCCACCCGACTTGGACGCGCGGAGGCACCTCCTCGGTTCCACGGCTCTCCTACCGCCACCGCACCGTCGTGCTACCGAGCGGTAACGTCCGACGCACAGCGGGTGACCGACACCGGCAAGAGATGTCGAGGAGACTCATGCGAATCGGGATGCAACTCAACTACTCGGGCGGCTTCGAGGAGACCGTCGAGGAAGTCGGCGCGCTCGAACGGGCCGGGATGGACATCGCGTTCGTTCCCGAGGCGTACTCGTTCGACGCGGTCAGCCAGATCGGCTTCCTCGCCGCCAAGACCTCCACCATCGAGCTGGCGTCCGGCATCTTCCAGATCTACACCCGGACCCCGTCGCTGCTCGCCATGACCGCGGCCGGGCTGGACTACGTCTCGGGTGGCCGCTTCGTGATGGGTATCGGCGCGTCGGGACCGCAGGTCATCGAGGGCTTCCACGGCGTCAAGTACGACGCTCCGCTCGGGCGCACCCGCGAGATCGTCGACATCTGCCGGCAGGTCTGGCGCCGCGAGAAGGTGCAATTCGACGGCAAGTACTACCAGATTCCGCTTCCGGCGGACAAGGGCACCGGCCTGGGCAAGCCGCTCAAGCTGATCAATCACCCTGTGCGCGACTCGATTCCGATCGTCATTGCCTCCCTCGGCCCCAAGAACGTCGCGTTGACCGCCGAAATCGCACAGGGCTGGGAGCCGATCTTCTTCCACCCGGAGAAGGCGGCGTCGGTCTGGGGCGACTCGCTGGCCGAGGGCAAGGCGAAGCGCGATCCCGCGCTGGGCGAGCTCGACGTCTATGCGAGCCCCGCCGTCGCGATCGGGGACGACGCCGATCAGTTCCTCCCCTGGATCAAGCCGCAGCTCGCGCTCTACATCGGCGGCATGGGCGCCAAGGGCAAGAACTTCTACAACGATCTGGCCGTGCGCTACGGGTACGAGGAGGAGGCGGAGAAGATTCAGGACCTCTACCTCGCGGGCAAGAAGGAGGAGGCCACGGCGGCGGTGCCCGACGAGCTGGTGCGGTCCATCTCGCTGATCGGCACCGAGAGCTTCGTCACGGAGCGGCTGGCCGCGTTCCGAGCCGCCGGCGCGACCACCCTGAACATCCACCCCATCGCGTCCGACAGCGCGGGGCGGGTGAAGCAGGTCGAGCTGCTCAAGTCACTCATCGGCTGACGCGGGTACGACGGCCTGCGCCGCCGTCGGTCGACTACCGACCGACGGCGGCGACCTGCTCGGCGATGTGGCCGGCGAGCCGCTCGGCGGTGGCGGTGTCGGCCGCTTCGACCATCACGCGCACCAGCTGCTCGGTGCCCGACGGACGCAGCAGCACCCGGCCCTCGTCGCCGAGTTCGCGCACGGCGGCGTCGACCGCCTCGGTCACCGCGACCGCGGCGGTCGCGGCCTGCTTGTCCTCGACCCGCACGTTGATCAGCGTCTGCGGCAGGGTCCGCATCACGGAGGCGAGTTCGCGCAGCGACCGCCCGCTGGACGCCATGCGACTCATCACCTGCAGGCCGGTCAGGACGCCGTCGCCCGTGCTGCCGAACGCCGGGATCACGATGTGGCCCGACTGTTCGCCGCCGAGACCGTAGTCGCCGGCGCGCAACTCCTCGAGAACGTATCGGTCGCCCACGGCGGTCGTGCGGACCGTGATGCCGGCCTCGCGCATGGCGATGTGCAGACCGAGGTTGCTCATGACCGTCGCGACCAGCGTGTTCTCCGGCAGCGTGCCGGCGTCCTTCATGGCCAGGGCGAGGATCGCCATGATCGCGTCCCCGTCGACGACGTCGCCGGCCGCGTCTACCGCGAGGCACCGGTCCGCGTCCCCGTCGTGGGCGAGGCCCAGATCCGCGCCGTGGTCGAGCACGGCGCGCTGCAGGACGTCGAGGTGCGTGGACCCGCAGCCGTCGTTGATGTTCAGCCCCGTCGGCTCGGCGTTGATGGCGACGACGGTGGCGCCGGCGGCGCGGTAGGCATCGGGCGCCGCCGAGGAGGCCGCGCCGTGGGCGCAGTCGACCACCACGGTGATGCCGTCGAGCGTGGTGGGAACGGTCTTGGCGAGGTGCTCCTCGTAGCGGGACAGCCCGTCGGGAGCGGTGCGCACGCGACCGATGTCGGCCCCGGTGGGCCCGGCGGACGCGGCGTCGAGCAGGGCCTCGATCCGGTCCTCCTGCTCGTCGGCCAGCTTGACTCCGCCGGCCGCGAAGAACTTGATGCCGTTGTCCGGCATGGCGTTGTGCGACGCGCTGATCATGACGCCGAGTGCGGCGTCGTAGGCGTCGGTGAGGTAGGCCAGCGCCGGGGTGGGCACGACGCCGACGGTGAGGACGTCCATGCCGGCGGACGACAGGCCCGCCACGATGGCCGCCTCGAGCATCTCCCCGCTCGCCCGAGGGTCGCGGCCGACGACGGCGACGGGACGGGACGCGGACCCGTCAGGAGCCGTGCTCGGGGCCGAGGCACCCAGGACGGCGGCACCCGCACGGCCGAGGCGGAGAGCGAGATCCGCGGTGACGTCCGCGTTGGCGAGGCCTCGAACCCCGTCGGTTCCGAACAGTCGGCCCATGGCGGTTACCTCTTTCGAGCGGTGGTACGGGTGCTGCGAGTGATGTGAGAACGGTTCCGACACGACGCAGGCGCCCGCAGCCGTCCCGTGAGGGATCGGCCGGAGCGCCTGCGTCGGGTGAAGTGCCGAGGGATCAGCGCTTCGAGTACTGCGATGCCTTGCGGGCCTTCTTCAGGCCGTACTTCTTGCGCTCGACCGCACGCGGGTCACGCGTGAGGAAGCCGGCCTTCTTCAGGGCCGGGCGGTCGTCCGGGGTGGCCTCGATGAGGGCACGGGCGATCGCGAGACGCAGTGCGCCGGCCTGGCCGGAGGGGCCGCCGCCGTGCAGGAGACCGGTCACGTCGAAGTTCTCGGCGCGCTCGACCAACACGAACGGGCTCTTGATGAGCTGCTGGTGCACCTTGTTCGGGAAGTAGTCCTCGAGGGTGCGGCCGTTCAGCGTGAACTGCCCGGTACCCGGGGTCAGACGCACGCGGACGACGGCTTCCTTGCGGCGACCGACCGTGGTGATGGGGCGGTCGATGTAGACGGCGGGACGGGCCGCGGCCTCGATGTCCGAGGCAACCTCGGGATCCTCGACGGAGACGAACTCGTCGGCGATCTCGACGTTCTCCTCGGGGGCGAACTCGGCGGTCTCGGTGACGACGTTCTCGTCGACCGACTGCTCGGGGGTCTGCTCGGGGGAGGTCACTGGGCCACCTGCTTGATCTCGAACGGAACGGGCTGCTGAGCCGCGTGGGGATGGTCGGGGCCGGCGTACACCTTGAGCTTGCTGGCGATGGCGCTGCCCAGCTTGTTCTTGGGGATCATGCCCTTGACGGCCTTCTCCACGACGCGGTCCGGGTTCTTGTCCATGACCTCACCGATGCTGCGCGCACGCAGACCGCCCGGGTGGCCGGAGTGGTGGTAGTGGAACTTGTCCGTCCGCTTGTTGCCGGAGATGGCGACCTTGTCGGCGTTGATGATGACAACGAAGTCACCGCCGTCGACATTCGGGGCGTAGGTGGGCTTGTGCTTGCCGCGCAGCAAGTTCGCTGCCTGGACGGCAAGGCGGCCGAGAACGACGTCGGTGGCGTCGATCACGTGCCAGGTCCGGGTGGTATCCCCGGCCTTGGGCGCATACGTGGACACGAATGACTTCCTTGTCTCATCGTCGATGTGCTGGCCGACGTCCGATCGGTGGTTCTCGGCGGCCAGTGGAGACCCGAGAGACCGGCAGACACGCATCGAGGTGACTGCATGTATCGAACGCCAACGGGGTACCTTACCGGCCCGCTGGATCGCAGGTCAAAACGCTGTCAACGCCGGAGGGAGTTGCACTCGATGCACCGACGGGCAGCGGGAAGTGCATCCAGCCGCGCGTCCGCGATCTCGCGTCCGCACTTCTCGCACACCCCGTAGGTGCCGGCGTCCACGCGCCCCTCCGCCTCGTCGAGGTCCCGGAGTTCCTGCCGGGCGTCCCGCAGCATCGACGCGACGGCGGCGCGTTCGAACGCGATGGTGGAGCCCTCCGGATCGTGCTCGTCGTCGTCGGTGGTCCACCGTGACCCCTCGACGATCGCCCGATGCTGGTCCTCGAGGGACGCGGCACGCGCCGTCGCCTCGGCGCGGGCGTCCGCGAGCCGGGTCCGGGCCACGGCGAGATCGACGGTCATGTCGGTGAGTGTGCCCGCACGGACCAAAGGATCGCCTCCGTGACCGGCCCCGCCCCCGACACGACCGTTCCCGCCGACCGGGCCCGAGAACGCCCATACGGACGACCGGGGTTCCCGAACGGCGGGAACGGGTGGGCAGCAGCTAGACGAACATCCCCCGATTGGCCGCCTCACGTGCCTGCATGTCGGCGTTGCCGCGACTCACGGCCGTCCCGACCTGCTCGAGCACCTGATTGAGTTCGAGCGCCGCGGCATCCCACTGCCGCTGCTTGTCCTGGTAGGACTCCGACGCGGCGCCCTCCCAGTCGGCGACGAGCGGAGTGATGATCTGCCGCAGCTCGTCGAGTTTGGCGTTGAGCGCGGCCTGCTTCGCATCGATCTGCGCACTGACCTGGTCGATGGCTCCGAAGACGTACCTCATGTCGAATCCTTTCTCGTTGGTGAACGGAACGCGTCAGAGGTTCAGCGACCCGGCGACGCTGACCGCCCGTGTGTTGTCGTCCTCGGCCGCGGCGTACGCGGTGCCGGACGCCTTGATGGAATCGCCGATGGCTCCCAGAGCGACCTGCAACTTGTTGGCGCTGGTGTCCCAGCTGTTCATCACGCTCTGGAACGCGACTGCGGCCGCGCCCTCCCAACTGCCCCCGACGCTCGCGACGTCGCCGCGAAGCTGGTCGAGCAGCGCCTTGACCTCCAGCGTGAGCTGATCGACCTTGCCTGCCGTGACCTGCATGGTCTCGACGGTGGTCCTCATCTGTGACATGTACTCCCCCTCGATGGCGTGGGTTCCGCGGTGTCGCACCCCCCTGCATCTGTATGGACGCCGCCCACCGTCGAACGGTTCCCTCGGTCCCGGATCGATTCGCGTGCGCGCGAATCGGTCGGCCCGCGGTCACTGCACCGACAGGCCGGCCAGCAGGTCGTCGCACACCGGCGAGAGCACCGGATAGGTGCCCGGTCCGCCCTGGCAGCCGACACTGATCTGCTCGCCTCGCGCGGCGAAGACGGTCCATCCGACCGTCGTCCCGTCGGGCGCCGATTCGAGATACTCGAGCTGCTGGCGGCCATGGCCTTCGGTCCGGTGCAGACCGTGGACGCGTCGAGAACCCTCGGACGCGGCGGTGAGCTCCCCCTCGATCTCGTCGAGACCGAGGCCGCCGTCGATCTCACGGACGACGAGAAGGATGCGCATCGGTGCGCCGTCGTCGGGCCGCAATTCGACACGATCGGGACCGGGCTGCAGGTGCCAGCCGACCGGAACCGCCACGCCGAGAGCTCCCACGCGGAACGGCATCCCCGTCGGTGGCAGCGGCTCGATCGGCCGCGGCGAATCGCCGGCCGGAGGTGGGCCGCCCGTCGGGGCCGCCGGATCCTCTGGCGACGCTGTCGACTCGGGCGCGGCCGTCGGCTCGGGTGCGGCTGCCGACGCCACCCGATCGACGGCCGACGGCGCACCCACCGGCCACAGCACCACCAGCGCGCACGTGGCCGCGGCTGCGACGAGCAGAGCGAGCGCCCCGGCCCCGATCCGCAGAAGACGACGGTGGCGGTTCGCCGGCCTTGCCGCCGCGACCCGGTCCGCGAGCCAGGCACCCCGACGCGGTGTGGCAGCGTCGAGATCGTCCTCCCAGCCGATCGCAGCGGCGTTCGGCAGTTCCCCGTTCCACCCGGCCGCAGCTCCCGTCGGATTCGTCGCGAGAACCCCGGCGCGACGGTTGCCCGCGAGCATGCTCCGGGCGGCGCTCGCGAGCGACCCGTCCTCGACCTCGATCACGGGCACCGCCGCGAGTTCGGCCACCGAGGCCGTGGAGAGCAGCTCCGCGGGTCCGTGCACGACGACCCGACAGATCGGCAGCGTCGCGGTGATGTCCTGCAACGCTCCCGTCAGGGCAGCGTCGACATCCACCTCGTCGACGACGACCGCCGGCACCAGCAGGCGACAGTCCGTGAGCACCGGACCGGCCGCGGATGTCGACTCACCCACCACCGTCGACAGGGTCACCCTGCCCGGCGTTCTGTCGAGAACGGCTGCACGACAACCATCGTCGTGATCACAGGGCGGGGTCCCGGTCGCCGCCGTCACCGCGCCGACGGCACTGTCGACCAGGACCACCTCGCGCGCGTGGGGCCTGCCGGCCGCCGACAGCACCCCGCAGCGCACGGGCCCCCAGTGCGGCGGGTGCACGATCACCACGGTGTCGGACACCGAGCCCGACGGCCCTTCGGGGCGAGAGGCACGCTCGATCAGCGCGCTCAGTGCCTCCGAAGCCGGCACATCGTGCCCGTCCAGCGACACCGTGCCGTCCACCCGGCCGAGCACGTCGACCGCCGGCGCATCCTCGTCGGCGACGACGACCCCCGCGTAGCGCGTCAGACCGGTCGACATCGACCGGACCGTGAAGCCGTCGGCCCACCACACGGCAGCCACGCCGACGACCAGGCCGATCACGACTCCTCCGCGAACGCCGTCTGGACGACCCTGGCCGACGAGCGGTCGACGAGGGTTCCGCGCCCCGGCGGCTGATCGGACGGGCGCACCGCGCCGAGCAGCACGCCCTCGTCTCGGTTGCCGCTCATGATCAGGCCCGGGCTCGCCAGGTCCCGGAGCCGCGCCAGCACCGGCTCGTAGAGCGCACGGGCCGCACCGCCGGCCCGACGGGCGACCACGAGGTGAAGTCCGACGTCCCTGGCCACCGACAGCAGGTCGAGCAGTTCCGCCAGAGGATTGCCGGTGGGCGTGACCACGAGGTCGTAGTCGTCCACCACCACGACGACGTCGGGTCCGGTCCACCACGACCGCGCCGCGAGTTGTTCCTTCGTGGTGTCGGGTCCGGGCCGACGCGTGCGGAGATGCCGCGCGAGTTCGACCACCATCGGACCGGCCTCCTCGGCGGACGACGCCCGTCCGGCGAGCCGGTCCTCCGGGACGACGTCGAGAAGTGTTCGGCGATAGTCGATCACGAGGACACGCAGCGATGCCGCGTCGTTCGCGTCGACCAGTCCTGCGCACAGTGCGCGCAGAACCGCCGTCTTTCCACATCGCCCGTCGCCGAGGACGAGGAAGTGCGGGTTCTCCGTGAGATCGAGATGAACCGGGGCCAGGTCGTCCTCGTCCACCCCGAGCGGGATCTGCCCGTGGAACCCGGCCCCTACGGTCGACGGCGGCCACGAGCATCCCGACTCGCTCCCGAACGCCCGCGCGAGGAACTCGGCGCGCGGCAGTCGGTGCGGCAACAACCGCAGCGCCGGCGCGGCGGGAACGTCCGCCCACCGTGCCCGCACCCCGTCGACTGCGTCGCCGACGGCACCGGTCAGACCGGCGACCGTCTGTCGGCCGTCGGTTCGGGGCAGAGCGATCAGCAGGTGGAGACCGTTCGAGGTGACACCGCGCCCCGGCCGGGCAGGGACCTTCGATGCCTGAGCCCGACCGATGTCGGAGTCCAGCGGGTCGACCAGCCGAAGCTCCACCCGCGTTCCGATCGCGTCCTTCACCGCGGGCCTGATGTCCGCCCACCGACCGGCCGTGAGGACGAGATGTACTCCGTAGGACAGGCCGGTCGTCGCGATGCGGGTGAGCGTGGCCTCGTGGGACTCGAAATCGGACCGGACCGTCGACCACCCGTCGACCACCAGGATCAGGTCGGCTGTGTCGACATCGGGCAGGGCATGCCGAGAGGCCCGCAGCTCCGCCATGGATGCGATGCCCAGCCGACGGAACAGCTCCTCGCGGCGCCGGACGACCGCTGCGGTGTCCGCGACGATCCGCCGAACCACCTCGTCGTCCGTCCGGCCCGCAACCGCGGCCACGTGGGGCAGACCCCGAAGCAAGGACACCGTGCCGCCACCGAAGTCGAGCGCGACGAACCGGCACTCACCCGGTGGATACCGTCGTGCGAGAGCGAGAAGGACGGTGGCCACCGCGGTGGACTTGCCCGAGTGCGGGCCGCCGACGACGGCCACGTGGCCGGCCGCACCGGTCAGGTCCACCCGAAGCGGATCGCGGCGTTGGTCGAACGGCCGGTCGACGACGCCGATCGTCGCCGCCACCGAGCCGATCGTGGAGTCCGCCGCCGAGTCGGGTAGGGCATCGAGCGGAACCGGCCGGTCCAACGGGGGCAACCACACACGATGGGCGGGGCGGCCCCGACCGCGAACACGGTCGACCACGGCGGCGAGGAGCGTTCGGGCAGGACCGGTGGCGGGGGTGCCGACCGAGGATGGAGTCGCGTCCCGGTCGAGAGACGAGGTCGCGACCCGCGCCACCGCCCGGTCCGTCGCGGAGAACAGCTGCACCGGCGGGTGTGCACGGAATGCCGTGGCGGCAGCCGGTGCACCGGAGGCCTGCTCGACGGGGCCGGACACGAACGATGCGGTGAAGCGCACCGGGTCACCGGCGTCGCTCTTGAGAAATCCGGCGCCGGGTCCGCCCGTCAGGTGATAGGCGTCGGGCACACCCAGAACCGAGCGGGATTCACCGGGCGAGAAGGTCTTGAGACCGATGCGGTAGGACAGATGGGAATCGAGGCCGCGCAGTCGTCCTTCGTCGAGCCGTTGACTCGCCAGCAGGAGATGAATGTGGAGTGATCGACCCAATCGGCCGATCGCGACGAACAGGTCCGCGAATTCCGGGACACGGCTGAGCAGTTCGGAGAACTCGTCGACGACGACGAACAACGCGGGCAATGGATCCAGCGCGGCACCGCGGGCCCGCGCTGCCGCATAGTCGGTCACGTTGGCGAAGTTTCCTGCGGACCGGAGCAACTCCTGGCGACGGTTCATCTCCCCGGCCAGCGCGTCGCGCATGCGCTCCACCATGTGCGCTTCCTCGGCCAGGTTGGTGATCACCGCCGCGACCTGCGGCGCCTCCTCCAGGCCGAGGAACGTCGCACCACCCTTGAAGTCGACGAGGACCAAATTGAGGACGTCCGGAGAGTGCGTGGCGATCAGGCCCAGCACGAGCGTGCGCAACAGTTCCGACTTGCCCGAGCCGGTGGCACCGATGCACAGACCGTGTGGACCCATACCGCCTTCGGCGGCCTCCTTGAGATCCAACTCGACCACGCCGCCGTTCTCGTCGAGACCGAACGGCACCTTCAGCCGGGCGCTCCCCGATCGACCGCGCCAGGCGAGGTCCGGATCGAGGACCTCCGGTCGCGTCATGCCGGGGAGGTCCACCCAGGCACCCGACCGCCGACGAGTCGAGTCGACGACGGCGGGCGACACGAGCCGGTAGCGTGCCATCGCGCGGGCCAGGCAGGTCGCCGTCGCCAGGTCGACGGTGTCGGCACGGCCGAACATCTCGACGCCGACGCTGCTGCGCGCACCGAGACGATCACCGTCCAACACGAGTTCGAGTGTGCGGGTGGACTCCTCGTCGGCCACCGGGTCGCTGTCGCCGGTGCCCGCGACCGACGCCAGGACGGTCACCCCGCGTCGGCCGAGCACACCTCGCCGGACGTCGGCATCGTCATCCCACCCGTCCACGACGAGCAGGACCCGGACCGCTGCCGGAATCCGGGACACCGCCTCGACGGCCTCGGTCACGGACTCGAATCGAAGCGTCTCTCGGGTCACACCCTCGATCGACTGCCGGTGGTGCGGAACCCACTTGACCCAGTCCCACGCATCGTTCTCGACCGGCGCGACCACGACGACGAGCAGATCGTCGGGCCCGTGGAAGGCCACCGCCTGAACGACCACCGCGCGCATCACCGCCCGTCCCCGCTCCGACGAGGGGACCGTCACCGCCGAGAAGGCCGACAGCGACACGGCGGTGGGCAGCATCGGGACGATGGCCCGCGCACGAACGAGCTCTCGCAGCATGGACGCGCACGCGGGGTCGACGTCCTCCGCCGGGCCGGTCTCCGGCGGGACGAGCCGAGTCACCAGTCGTTGATCACCCAGTCCCACCCGGACGTGGAGGAAGTCGGGGTCGGCGGCACGACGCTCCCACATGCGGGGAGACCCGGCGAGTGCGATCAGGGACGCCGGCTCGGGGTGTGCATGGTCGAGGGCGTCTCGCTGCGCGCGGGCAGTGCGCTCGATCTCCGCGCGGGTGCGATCGAGGTAGACGGCGTAGTCACGACGTGACTCGGCCAACTCGGCCACGCGGGACGAACCGCCTCGCCCTCCGCTCGCGAACATCGCGAGCATCGACACGGCCATCATGATCGGGAAGAGCAGCGCCGTCGGATTGGCGGCCGCACCGGACGTCACCATGAAGACGACCGTGCCGACCATCGCCACCACCATCACCACCGGGATCAACCTCGTCATGGGGCTCGCCGGTGTCACCCGGGGGACGTCGGGTGGCGCTTCCACGACGACGTCACCGGTAGGCACGGGCGGCCCCGTCACCCTCGACGGCGGCCGAGCGAAGGCCACCCGCCCACCGTCCGGTCGTAACCGGGCACCGAATCGTTCCGAGTCGATCGACATGCATTCCCCCCTCGAGATCCGTCGCCCCGTCGACGAATCGGCACGACACTAACCCGACCGTCCGACACGAGTTCGGCAGTCGTCACGGACCCGGGGATGGTTCGGCGCCCCGGAACCGACCGACCGGACCATGTCCGAGCCGTGTCCTATAGTGCTGTCGGGTTCCGGCCGGCGGCGTTCGGGCCGCCGGAGGAACGAGACCGTTCGGGGGGACAGGTCGATGAGTGGGGAACACGGAACGGGAACGATCGCGCGGGGGTCGACCGCGGCGGGGGTCGGGGCCGCGACAGCGTCCGAGGTCGCGGCGGGAGTCGTGCACGATTCCGTCAGGGCGACGGTGGTGGGATTCGGCGTCGAGGCGGACGTGAGCATGCCGGCAGGCCTGGCGGTGGCCGCGGTGATCCCTGCGGTGCTCGACATTCTGCGCCCGCACGGCCCTGCGCCCGACGAGGGCCCGCCCCGAAGCGCAGGCGCCACGCCCGCCGCCCACGAGTTGTGGACCCTGTCGGGTCGACGACTGGACCGGTCGTCGTCGTTGACGGACAACGGCATTCGAGACGGGGACGTCCTCGTGCTGCGCCGGTCCGACACGATCTCCGCACCGGTGGTGGACGATCTCGCCACCGCGGTCTCGGAGCCTCTCCGCGCGGATCGGGAACCACGGCCCACAGCGGTGGTGGGACCGATCGGGACGATGCTGGCGGCCGCGGCGGCGAGTGTGGTGGCAGTCGGCGACGGTGTCGCCCTGACCGCAGCGGGCGTCGCGATCGCCGTTCTCACCGCGATCGCCGCCCACGTCTGCGCCACGGTGACCAGGGACCCGAGCCTGATCTGCTGCGCCCGGGGATCGGCGTGTCTGCTCGCCTTCGGAGCGGGAGCCGCGGCCGTACCCGGTCGCGATATCGGTGCCGACGCGGTTCTCGGGTTCGCCGCGGTGGTCACCGTCTGCGTCCTGACCTCCGTGGCCGCGGGTCCGGTGGGACGGGCAACCTTCACGACGATCACCACCGTGGCCGTGATCGGCACGGTCGTCGGTGCCGTCGTCGCGTTCACGACGTTTCCGGCGTCGTCCGTGGCGGCCGTGACCGCATTGGCGTGCTCCGTCGCGATCACCCGTGCCCCGCGCCTCGCGGCCACGAGGGCCGGCATCCGCATTCCCCCCGTTCCGCTCGGTGACGCCGCCGCGGGACCCGTCGGCGAATCCGGGCGCGTCGTACACCGCCACACACCTGTCACCAGGGCCGCGGCCGCCGTGACCGTCGACACCGACATCGACCTCGTCGCCGCCCGCGCCGCCACCGCGCGCGCCTATCTGACCGGGTACGTCACCGCCTTGTCCGTGGCCGCCACCACCGCTGCCGTGATCACGGCAACGGCGGACCTCGGCCGTGAGGTCGACGCGGCCCGGCTGACGTTCGCCGCCCTCGTCGGTGCGGTGTTCTGCGCACAGAGCCGCGGTCACGGCGACCGCACGCGCGCCGCGGTCACGGCCGTGTGCGGCGGCTGTGTCGTTCCGGCGGTGTGCGTGGTCGGCGTGATCCTGCGTCCGGAGCTCTCTTTCGTGTGGCTCGGCGCGACGGCACCCGCCGCCGCTGCGCTCGTCTTCTGTGGGCTCGTCGCGCCGCGACGACGATTCTCGCCACCGGTACGACGGGCAGCGGACTGGGCGGAGTACGCCGCGACCGGCGCGCTGGTCCCCCTGACGGTGGCGATCGTCGGGGCCCTCTCTGCGGTGCGCGGCCTGTGACGACTCGCGGTCGACGACGATCGGTCGCGACGGCCGTCCTGGTAGCCGTCCTGGTGACCGTTCCGGCCACCGCGCCGGCGGCGGCCACGCCTCCCATCGATCCGCGGGCTTTGCCGAGCGCGGACCCCATCGGTCCCGACGAGCCGACCGAACAGCGCACGGCGTGTGCCGCGGTCGCAGAATCGGCGCTGCCCACGGTTCCGCCGCCCGCCCAGCGGGACCTCCGGTTCGCGGACGTCTGGCACCTGACCCGCGGCGCAGACCAGGTCGTGGCCGTCATCGACACCGGAGTCGCGCGTCACCCGTCGTTGCCCGGTCTGCGCGCCGGTGGCGACTACGTCGATGCGTCGGGAGACGGCACGCAGGACTGCGATGGGCACGGCACCGTCGTGGCCGGCCTGATCGCGGCACGCGACGATGCGTCGTCCGGATTCGTCGGCGGGGCACCGGACGCCCGCGTGCTCTCCATCCGTCAATCGAGTTCCGCCTTCGCCGCCGTGGGCTCGGACCCCGAGGCCGCGGACGGATCGACGTCCAGCGGGTACGGCAACGTGGACACGATGGCCCGCGCCGTCGTGTCTGCTGCGGACGCCGGTGCCACGGTCGTGAACATCTCCGAAGTGGCCTGTGCGCGCGCAGGATCACCACTGGGCGACTCCGCGTTGGGGGCCGCCGTTCGGTACGCCGCGGTGGAGCGGGACGTCGTCGTGGTCGCGGCAGCGGGCAATCTCGACGGCCGACGATGCCGTGACCGAAACGACGTGGTCCGTGGCCCACGGGCGGACGACGCCCCGGTGCGCACCACCGCCTCGCCCGCCTGGTTCGACGACTACGTTCTCACCGTCGCGTCGGTCGACCCGGACGGTCGTCCGTCCGCGTTCAGCCTCGGTGGCCCCTGGGTGGACGTCGCGGCCCCCGGCACCGGAATCGTCTCGCTCTCCCCCACCGGGCGTGGGCTGGCCACCGGCACCCTCGACGCCGAGGGGCGAGTCCTGCCGTTCGACGGCACCAGCTTCGCGGCCCCGTTCGCGTCCGCGACGGCGGCTCTCGTCCGGGCGCGGTTCCCGTCGCTCACCGCGTCGGACGTGATCGACCGCATCGTTCGCACGGCGCATGCGCCGGCCGGCGGGGTCGACACCGCGGTCGGATACGGCACGCTCGACCCGGTCGCCGCAGTGACGGCCACCGCGGCGGACGTCACACACCGAGCCGCGTTCCGCCCGCTCCCCCCGGCACCCGTGGATCCATCGCCCGACCGTCGATCGGCTGTGCTCGCCGTCTCCGCGGCCGGGGCCTGCGCCCTGCTCGTCGCCGTCGTCGCCGCGCTGCGCGCCGTCCGGCGTCAGCGGTCGAGGGACGCCGTCCGGCGTCAGCGCCCGGCGGATACGGCCTTGAGCGGAGGTCCGTCGTGAGTGCGTCGAGCGTCGTCCGCGTCGAGAGTCGGGCCCGCCGGGAGTCGCGCGATCATGGACCACGGCACGGGTACGGGTTCGCCGAGGCCCAGTGCCGTCGCATCCTCGTCCGTGGGCACGCCGTAGCGAACCCCGGTGTCCGACACGTAGAACCGACTGTCGCGCCGAGTCTCGGCGACCACGGGATCGGTCGCGACCACGAAGGCCCCGGCGCCGGCGTCGAGTTCGACGAGATCGACGGCGTCTCCACCCCCGTCGGATCCCGGCTGCACCACCGCGTCGGCTCGCACGGCCGGAACCTCGTCCCCCGTGGTCACGGTGACCGGACCGGACGTCGGCGACGACCACGCGGCGCAGGCGTTTCCGACGGTGACGAGTGCGGGCGGGGCGTCGGGGAAGGCCGACACGTCCAGAGGGCGTTCCGTTCGCGGTGCCCGCGCGATGACGTCCGGAGCGATGGCGTCGAGTCCGACACGCCCCGCGGAATCCGAGAAGCGCAGGACCTGCGCCACCGCCGGACCGATCGACTGGATCCCGTCGGCGAGTGCCACGTAGTGGCTACTGCGATCACCGAGGTCGACCGTGACCACCGAGCCGACCCGTCGGTCCCCCAGTGCATACGCCACCGGCGTGCCGACACCGTCGATGCGGGGAACCTCGAGCGGCCGCGACTCGGGCACCGAATCGAGCAGCGCCGCGGACACGCGTACGGGCACCGCGTCGTCGAGTCCGAGCGCGCGCATGAGCACAGTGTCCGTCGGATCGAGACGGGACCGCACGCCGTCGTGCAGAAGGTAGGTGATCCCTTCGCGTTGCCAGAGCACCGCTCCCCCGGACTGCCCGGGACGGGACGTAGCCGGATCGGAACTCACCCCGATCGTGGTCACCCCTGCCTCGCTCGACGTCGCGCCGCGATCGCACACGGACCACACGGTGGCATCGGGGCGTACCGAGATGGAGTGCGGGGCATCGACGATGCCGACAGCCGCCCCGCGGGGTCGTTCGGCGATCCGTTCGGTCGGGACCCCGACGGGATCGTCGGGCCGACCGACGACGAGACGCGCGGAGGCGAGCCCGAACGTGGGATGCAGTACTCCGTCGAGCACGACGTACAGCGCGCCCGTGTCGTCGTCGCGCACGATGTCGGCGTCACCGATGGTGGGCGCGGGGCGGAGGAAGGCGAGAATCCCGCACCCGGCGAGCAACAGAACCGCGACCACTGCTCCCACGGCCGTGGCGCGCGACGATGCTCGCAACGGATCGTGACGGAGTGTCGAATCTCCCTGCAGCAGGGCGACATCGACTCGTCGACTCGCGAACCGATGCGCGCCGACCTGCCACTTCGTGACCGGCTCTCGTCCCATGTTTCCCCCACCTCACCGGCCCCCCGGCCGCCCGCGGACGCCCCCCGAGGCCGTCCGTGTTGAGGGCACAGTACATCGGCTCACCGGCCGCCGACGACGCCGCCGGGGCGGCCGATGCTCGGCCGGCCGATCACGCGAGGGCGACGACGGCGACTGCGGTGGGCACCCTCGTCGGCCTCGGGTCCGCCGCACTCGGCGCTCCGGTCTGGGCGTCGTTCGCACTCGGTGCAGCGGTCACCGCCGCGGTCCTGCTCGCCCTGGTCACGATCCTGCCGCCGTGGTCTCGCGCGCGGACCACCACCACGCTCTCCCTGGACGTCGGCGGGCGGTCGATGGCCGTCGTGTGGGACGGCGCGACGGCAGCCGCGACGGTGGCTCTGGCACCGACCCGCGCGGAGGGATGGACCGTCCTGCACGGCGACGCCGTCGAACCGGACGTCGAGGTTCCCCTGTCCGCTCTGCTCGCTCGCACCACCGACGGAGACGAGGCTCCCGTCGACCTCGTGGTCGACACCGTTGCCCGCCGTCCCGACACCACCACCCGTCCCGGCGCCACCTACGTACCGATGACGAGTGCTGCCGGGGCGGTCGCCGTGCGGACGACGCGCTTGACCCTGGTCCTCGACGTGGCGCATGCGGCACCGGCCATTGCCCGTCGCGGAGGCGGATCCGTCGGCCTCGCCGCCGTTCTGGACCTCCACCTGGGTCGACTCGAACAGGTGGCGGCGGAGCACCACATCACCGTCCGACGGCTCGACGTCGACGACCTCGATCACCCCGATGCCGCATCCGCGCCGTCGCGATGGTGGACCGGCCCGCTGCACCGCAGCGCGACACCCACCACGTCCACTGCCGTCGCGCGAGCCGACGCCGCATCGTGGTGGCTCACCTCGGCAGGGTCGTCACCGCACGGCTGCCTCCTCGTCGGCACCGACGACTCTGTCCGGAACCTGCTCGGCGCGCGCCGAGTTCGCGTGCCGGCCCGGACCGGCGGGCCCGCATACCGGGTTCGGGGAGGACGCCCCGCCCAGCTACGCCCACTGCACCCGAACGCGCTCGACACCGTGACCGTTCCGGTGGCCGGCTGTGGACAACTGATCGGGGTGCAGGACGACGGGCGTGGCGTGGCAGTCCGCCTGTGGGGACCAGGAGTGCGCCGCATCGCCGTCGCGGTCGACACCGTCGTGCTGTTCCAACTCGTGTGGCGGGCCGTGGCCACGGGTGCGCGCGTCCTCGTGCTCACCGACCGTCCCGCGGTCTGGAGGTCCGTGATCGCCGCCGCCGGTGACGCCTCTCGACTGTCGGTCGGGGCGCCACACGATCCGACGGACACGGGGGCGGATCTACTGGTCCGCGATCACGCCGGCGCCGGCCGACCCGACGACCGTCCCTGCGTCCTCACCACCACCGGCGACGACGACACCGCGGACATCGCCCTCGTCCAGGAGGGGGCGTCCGACCGTATTCGGTGCCGCGTCGGTACCCGCACGACGACAGTGCGCCTGGTGTCCACGGCCGCGGAAGCCGAATCGATCGGCCGGTCGGCGTGGTGACGGAGACTCCGATATCGGACTCGCCTGACCCAGGCAGTATCAAATTCGCCTGACCCAGGCGGTATCAGACTCGCCTGACCCAGGCGGTATCAGACTCGCCTGACCCAGGCGGCGAGCTGTCCCACCATCCGGTCGGCCGCATCGGGAGCCACCTCGTCCCGCGTGGTCCCGTCCACCTCGAACGCGCGCTTGACTCGCCCGAAGGACACGGCATCACGTACCGACACCATGTGCAGCTCGGCCACCACCTGCCGGAGCTGCTCCACCGCACGCACGCCCCCGGCCATGCCGCCGTAGGACACGAATCCCACCGGCTTGCCACGCCACTCGTGCTTCACCGAATCCAAGGCGAGCTTCAGCGACGCCGGATAGCCGTGGTTGTACTCGGGAGTCACCAGCACGAACGCGTCGCATTCCCCCGCCCAGGCGGCGACCGCGTCGGGCCCGTCACCACCCGACAAGTCCAGCGGCAGAACCACATCCGCGAGATCGAGCACGCGGACGTCGAAAGTGCCGTCGGCCTCCGCGTGCCGCACGAACCACTGCGCCACCGTCGGACCGATACGCCCCGCGCGGACACTGCCGACGATCACGCCCAGAACCGGAACCATGACAGGACCCTAGCCGCAGCACCCGGGCGCCGACGGCCGCACCGCCCGCGTCGTCGCGTTCCGCTCCGCCAACTCCGACGCGGCGGGATAGTCCACGCGGACCAGGGACAACCCGTGCGCCGGAGCCACCGTGATCGCACTGGACCGGGCCGACTCCTCGAGCAACGACGCCGGCCACGCCACCGCGCGTCGACCCTCTCCGACCGCCAACACCGCGCCCACGAGAGAGCGCACCATCGACCAACAGAAGGCGTCCGCGCTGACGAACGCCGTCAACTCGTCGCCGTCCTGCACCCACTCGAAACGCTGCAGATCGCGGATCGTCGTCGCCCCGTCGCGCCGCCGGCAGAACGCCGCGAAGTCGCGCAGACCCAGCAGCCGCGCCGACGCGTCGTTCATCGCCGCCACGTCCACCGACCGCGGCCACCCGACCACGAAGCCCCGCCGCATCGGCGCGACACCGAACCGCGCCGTCGACAGCCGATACTCGTAGTGACGTCGCAACGCGGAGAATCGCGCGTCGAAGTCCGTCGACACCTCCGTCACGTCCGTCACGCGCACGTCCGGCGGCAGGAACCGGGAGAGGCGGCGCACCAGCACCCCGAGATCGGGCGTCACACCGGGGCGATGGGAGTCGATGCGCGACAACGCCTCCCGCGGCAGATCGAGATGCGCCACCTGCCCTTCGGCATGCACCCCGGCGTCGGTGCGCCCCGCGACGACCAAGCGGACGGGCCGACCGACGATGGTGCTCAGCTTGTCCTCGAGCACCCCGCACACCGTGCGCTGATCGCGCTGGGTTGCCCACCCCGCGAAACCCGCTCCGTCGTACGCGATGTCGAGACGCAAACGGACGAGCCCGCCACCGGAATCGGTGGCGGGCTCGTGCGCAGAGTCCGAAACGGACACTTACTTCTTGTCGGCCTCGTCGGCGTTGGACGCGTGGGCGTCCTCCGCCTCGACACCCTCGATGACCGCGTCGGCGTTCTCGACCTGAGCGTCCGTGGCGTCGGCCTCGACGGCCTCCACGACGTTCTGCTCGGCGGCGGCCTCGTCGGCAGCCGTCTCGTCGTTGGTAGCGGCAGCAGCCGGAGCGGCCTGCGATGCCTGCACGCGACGAGCGCGATCGGCCTCGGAGGACACCGTCTGCTCGCGGACGAGCTCGATGATGGCCTGCGGGGCGTTGTCACCCTTGCGGGGGACGGTCTTGATGATGCGGGTGTAGCCGCCGTTGCGCTCCGCGAAGTGCGGACCGATCTCGGCGAACAACGTGTGGACGACGTCCTTGTTGCGGATGTCCTTCATGACCTCACGACGGTGAGCCAGCGTGCCGGCCTTGGCGTGGGTGATGATCTTCTCCGCGTACGGACGCAGGCGCTTGGCCTTCGACTCGGTGGTGGTGATCCGGCCGTGCTCGAAGAGCGCCGTGGCCAGGTTGGCCAGGATCGCCTTCTGGTGCGATGCCGAACCGCCGAGACGGCGACCCTTGGTGGGCTTGGGCATGTCAAATTCTCCTGATCAGGTGCTCGGAACGCGTACGCGTCAGAGCTGTTCGGTCTCGGCGTAGTCCTGCTCGGCTCCGTCGGCGTCGCTCACGCTGCCGTCGGTGTCGCTCCAGGTTCCGGTGGCGGCGTCGTACCCGGCAACGGTGCTGGGGTCGAAGGTCGCCGGGCTGTCCTTGAGCGAGAGGCCGAGCGAGTGCAGCTTGACCTTGACCTCGTCGATGGACTTCTGTCCGAAGTTGCGGATGTCCAGCAAGTCCGACTCGGTGCGACCGACCAACTCGCCGACGGTGTGCACACCCTCGCGCTTGAGGCAGTTGTAGGACCGGACGGTGAGGTCCAGGTCCTCGATCGGCAGACCGAAGGAGGCGATGTGATCGGCCTCGGCGGGCGAGGGTCCGATCTCGATGCCTTCTGCTTCGACGTTGAGCTCACGGGCCAGCCCGAACAGCTCGACCAGGGTCTTGCCCGCCGAAGCGAGCGCGTCCCGAGCGGTGATGGAGTTCTTGGTCTCGACGTCCAGCACGAGCCGATCGAAGTCGGTGCGCTGCTCGACGCGAGTGGCCTCCACCTTGTAGGTCACCTTGAGCACGGGCGAGTAGATCGAGTCGACCGGGATACGGCCGATCTCGGCGCCCGAGGCCTTGTTCTGCACGGCCGGCACGTAGCCACGGCCCCGCTCGACGACGAGCTCGATCTCGAGCTTGCCCTTGTCGTTCAGGGTCGCGATGTGCAGGTCCGGGTTGTTCACGGTGACGCCGGCCGGCGGCACGATGTCGCCGGCGGTGACGGTGCCCGGGCCCTGCTTGCGGACGTACATGGTGACGGGCTCGTCCTCGTCGGAGCTCACGACGAGTCCCTTGAGGTTCAGGATGATGTCGGTGACGTCTTCCTTCACTCCGGGGACGGTGGTGAACTCGTGCAGGACGCCGTCGATGCGGATGCTGGTGACAGCAGCGCCGGGGATCGACGAGAGCAGGGTGCGGCGGAGCGAGTTGCCGAGGGTGTACCCGAAGCCAGGCTCGAGGGGCTCGATGACGAACTTCGAGCGGTTGTCAGCGATGACCTCTTCGGTCAGCGTGGGTCGCTGAGAAATGAGCATTGATGTCCTCCTGGGATGAGCGTCCGCTATTTGACGCTCGTGGTGGGGGCGACGAACCGCCTGCGAGCCTTGCGCGCATCACGGGGATGCGCGCAAGGCTCACAGGACGGGCACGTCTTACTTCGAGTAGTACTCGACGATGAGCTGCTCCTGCAGCGGGATGTCGATCTGCGCGCGCTCGGGCTCCTGGTGGACCAGGATGCGGAGGCGGTTCGGCACGACCTGCAGCCACCCCGGAACCGGACGCTCGCCGTAGGTCTCACGGGCGATCTGGAACGGGAGGGTGCTCAGCGACTTCTCGCGGACGTCGATGATGTCGTACTGCGAGACGCGGTAGCTGGGGATGTCGACCTTCTTGTTGTTGACCAAGAAGTGGCCGTGCGTGACCAGCTGGCGTGCCTGACGACGCGTCCGGGCGAGACCCGCACGGTAGACGACGTTGTCCAGACGCGTCTCGAGGATGCGCAGCAGGTTCTCACCCGTCTTGCCCTTGAGGCGGTTGGCTTCCTTGTAGTACAGGGAGAACTGCTTCTCCATGACGCCGTAGGTGAAGCGTGCCTTCTGCTTCTCCTGCAGCTGGAGCAGGTACTCGCTCTCCTTGATGCGCGCGCGGCCGTGCTGGCCGGGCGGGTAGGGGCGACGCTCGAAGGCCTGGTCGCCTCCGACGAGGTCGACGCGCAGACGACGCGACTTGCGGGTGATGGGTCCGGTATAACGAGCCATGTTCTGTTACTTCCTTCCCGCTAGACGCGACGGCGCTTGGGCGGACGGCAGCCGTTGTGCGGCTGGGGGGTGACATCGGAGATGGTGCCGACCTCGAGGCCTGCCGCCTGGAGCGAACGGATCGCGGTCTCGCGGCCGGAGCCGGGACCCTTCACGAACACGTCGACCTTCTTCACGCCGTGCTCCTGCGCCTTGCGCGCAGCGTTCTCGGCCGCGAGCTGAGCAGCGAACGGAGTCGACTTGCGCGAGCCCTTGAAGCCCACGTGACCCGACGACGCCCACGAGATGACGTTGCCGCTCGGATCGGTGATCGACACGATCGTGTTGTTGAACGTGCTCTTGATGTGTGCGCTGCCGTGCGGGACGTTCTTCTTGTCCCTGCGGCGCGTCTTCTGGGTCTTCTTCGGACCGGAGGTGCGTGACTTCGGGGGCATTACTTCGCCTTCTTCTTGCCGGCAATGGTGCGCTTCGGTCCCTTGCGGGTGCGCGCATTGGTCTTCGTGCGCTGTCCACGGACGGGCAGACCACGACGGTGGCGAAGGCCCTGGTAGCAGCCGATCTCGATCTTGCGTCGGATGTCGGCCTGCACCTCGCGGCGCAGGTCACCCTCGACCTTGAGCGACTCCTCGATGTACTCGCGGAGCTTGGTCAGGTCCTCGTCGGTGAGGTCCTTGCTGCGCAGGTCCGGGCTGACGCCGGTGGCCGCGAGGATCTCGTGCGACCGGGTACGGCCGATGCCGTAGATGTAGGTGAGTGCGATCTCCATGCGCTTCTCGCGCGGAAGATCCACACCGGCTAGACGTGCCATGTGGCGGTTCCTTCATTCGTGCGGAGGTCTGCTCCCGGTCCGTCCCCATACGTGTGTGCTCGGGGCCTCGGCCTCCGCGGCCGAGGGTGCACCACCCGCGTGTGGGTGGCTGGTGCTGGGAGGTCTTCTTCTGGCGGTGGTGCCAAGTAGATCTTCGAGAGGGGGTCGATCAGCCCTGACGCTGCTTGTGGCGCAGGTTGTCGCAGATGACCATGACCCGGCCGTTGCGGCGGATCACTTTGCACTTCTCGCAGATCGGCTTGACGCTCGGGTTGACCTTCACGTCTGTTCGATCTCCTGGTCGTGCCCGGCCCCCGTGACCGGCGAACCGGTGACGAGCTTCGGACATGGTTGATCCCCGGCCCGCGAGGAACCGGGGACTGCTGTTACTTGTAGCGGTAGACGATTCGTCCACGCGTCAGGTCGTACGGGGAGAGCTCGACCACGACGCGATCCTCGGGGAGGATGCGGATGTAGTGCTGCCGCATCTTGCCGCTGATGTGAGCGAGCACCTTGTGACCGTTTTCCAGCTCGATGCGAAACATCGCATTGGGCAGGGGCTCGACCACTCGACCCTCGACCTCGATTGCGCCGTCCTTCTTTGCCATGTCCTCCGCGATCCTGGCGTGTCACACCTAGAATTGACTTCGTCGTCTCCGACTCGTGCAGGCACGCGTGAGCGCACCGACGTTCGATACTACCGGGTCGGTCGCGGGCCTACCAAATGCGACCGACCCGCGCCACCCGCTGCCGCCCTGCGCCGATCGACGAGTCCGATCAGCCCACGTGCCCCACGTAGGTCCCGAGCGACCAGTGCACACCCTCCGGATCGATCACGGTGAAGCCGCGCCCGCCGTGGTCCTCCTCACGCAGGGCCTCGACGATCCGCCCGGCCGACTGCCGTGCGCGGTCGAAGATCGTCTCGATCGTGTCGTCGTCCACCGCGAGATAGACGGCGCCGACCCCGGCCGGCAGGCCCGCGATGGTGCTGTCCTCGCGCACCGAACCGAGCATCACCCCGCCGGGGGCTCCCCCGGACCCGGTCCACCGGAGTTCGGCGTGCTCGACGCGGTCGCCCTCGCCGTACACCGCGACGGCCTCGAATCCGAGAACGTCGGTCAAGTAGGCGATGGCGCCGCGCGCGTCCCGATAGCGCAGGGCCGGCCACGTCGAGAAGCCGGGATCCGTCGTGTCGTTCGCCGTCGTGTCGTTCGCCGTCGTGTCGGTCGCTGTCGTGTCGTTCGCTGTCGTGTCGGTCATGACAGCGATCCTGACTCGAACGCGAGGCCTTCGTCTTGGACGAATGCGAACTTCTCGTCACGGCGCCACACCGACGGCGCGGACCCGGCGAGGGCACGCCACTCCCGAGCCAGATGGGCCTGGTCGTAGAAGCCGCACCGGGCGGCCACGTCCGCCAACCGCGGCGGATCGGCCTGCCGGACGAGGGCGTGGGAGCGGGCGAACCGGGCGAGCCTGCCCGCATCGCGGGGGGTCACTCCGAACTCCGAGTGGAAGCGCTGCTCGAGGTGCCGCGTGGACCACCCCACCGCGGTCGCGACCGAGGCGACGGTGGCACCGTCGGGGCCCGTCGCCATCGTCCAGGCGGCGGCGAGCCGACGGTCGGCGCCGCCCGGAGCCCGCGAGAGGCGTCGCGTGAGGACGCGGTCGAGCAGGGCGAACCGATCCGCCCAGGTCGAGGCCGACTCGCACTCGGAGGTGATCTCGGCCGCGTCGGGACCGAGGAGGTCGACGAGCGGCACCATCCACTGGCCGAGCGCCGCAGGCGGTACGCCGAGAACGGCGCGGGCGCCGGCCGGGGTGAACGAGATCTGAATGCCGTGTTCGGCGCCGTCGTGCGCCATGACGACGGGTGCGGTTCCCAACCCGGACGCCATGGCGTCGAAGGTCCCCGGCGCCTGCTCGGGCACAGCCGTGCGCACGACGCGCAGCGGACGGTCGAACGGCAGGATCACCGTGATCGAATCGGACGGCAACCCCACGTGCTCACCGGCGTCGAAACCGCTGAGGCGGTAGCCCTGATAGGAGCGAACGTAGGGCCGGAGCGTCGGCGCCGGGCGCCGCGCGGCACCGTCGGAGAGTCCGACGTGCGCACCACCGGCCGCGGTTGTCACCGCCTCACGGTAGAACGGTGTCGACGGCGACGGAAGTGCGGATCGAGACGGAGCGTGAACGATGGGCGTGGTCGATGGCTGAGCAACCGGGCCGGGTCGAGCGGGCGGTGTCGTCCGTCCTGGACAACGCGAGTCGGCTGCAGGCGCCGGCCGTCGAGAAGTACGTGTGGCGACTCCGCCGGGCTCACCCCGAGGAGTCGCCCGAGCAGATCGTCACGCGTCTCGAGAAGATGTTCCTGAACGCCGTGACGTCGAGCGGCGGAGCCGCCGGTGCCACCGCCGCGATCCCCGGTGTGGGCACCGTGGCGTCGGTCGCCGCGATCGGCGGGGAGACCGCGTTCTTCCTCGAGGCCGCCGCCCTGCTCACTCTCTCCGTCGCGTCCGTCCATGGGATCTCGGTGACGGACCACGAGCGTCGCAAGGCCCTCGTGCTGGCCGTCGCGCTCGGGGACTCCGGCAAGGAGATCGTGCAGCGCAGCCTGGGGCGCACCGGCAACGTCGGGAAGATGCTGTCCGCCGGCATCCCCGGCGGGGCGAACCTGTCCGGCTTGAACAAGCGACTGATCAGCTCGTTCGTGCGCAAGTTCGCGGCGCGACGCGGTGCGGTGATGCTCGGGACGCTCCTGCCCGCGGGCATCGGTGCCGCGGTGGGCGGCGCCGGTAATCGCGCCCTCGGCAAGACCGTCGTCGGCAACGCGCGTGACGCGTTCGGACCGCCTCCGCCGGACTGGCCGGCGGACAGTCCGCCCGTGGTCGCCGAGCCACGGTGAGCGGTCCGTACTCGTCCCCGCCCGCCCTGGTCGCGCGCGGGTTGAGCAAGGCCTTCGCGGGGGTCGACGCCGTCCGCGACGTGTCGTTCGTCGTGCCCACCGGGTCGATCACGGGCCTGCTCGGCCCCAACGGCTCGGGCAAGTCGACCACTCTGCGCATGCTGCTCGGTCTGGTCCATCCCGACGCCGGCGAGGCCGAGGTGGCCGGCCGCCCGCTCGCCGAGCACGAGATTCCCGGTCGCGTCGTCGGCGCGGTCCTCGACGGACGTGGCGCGCATCCCCGGCGCACGGCCCGCGCGCACCTCCGGTGCCTCGCCCCGGTCGTGGGAGCGTCCGACACCCGGGTCGAGGAGGTGCTCGCGTCGGTCGGCCTCCGCGACGTCGCTCACCGGCGGACCGGCACCTACTCCCTCGGGATGCGGCAGCGGTTGGCCCTGGCGACCGCCCTGCTGGGTGACCCGGCAGTTCTCGTGCTCGACGAACCGGCCAACGGACTCGACCCACAGGGCATCGTGTGGCTTCGCGACGTCCTGACCGCTCATGCCCGGTCGGGTCGGTCGGTCCTCGTGTCCAGTCATCTCGTGCGCGAACTCGAGCAGACGGTCGACCACCTCGTGATCATGTCGGCGGGGCACGTCGCCTTCCACGGCAGCCTGGCCGAGCTGGCCGCGCTCTACCCGCCACGCACGCTCGTCGCCTGCGCCGACCCCGCAGCGCTGGCCCTGGCGCTGGCCGCCGCGGGGCACACCGACGCGATCCTGGGGACCGACGGTCGGCTCGTCGTCACCGGGACGACCGCCGACGGCGTCGCCTCCGTCGCGCGAACCGCCGGAGTGTCCGTGTTCGGCATCGTCACGGCGACGGCGGACCTGGAACAGATCTTCCTGTCGATGACGGGCGCTCCCCCGCCGGTCCCGATCGCGGCTCCCCCTGCGGGAGCGCGGCGATGAGCGTGGGTGCAGCCGAGCTGCTGCGATCGGAATTCCGGAAGGCGTTCTCGCTGCGCACGTGGTGGGCGTTGGGTCTGCCGCCGATCGTGATCGGCCTGCTGTCGGGCGCGATCTACGGCGCGATCGCCTCGTCGGACGTCCTGGCCGGAGCCACGGATGCCGACGTCGTGGCCGTCACCCTGGCGGCCGCGGTGACGGTGGGTGCCGTCGTGTTGTTCGCTGCCGTCTTCGGGGCGGTGCACGTCGCGGGCGACCTGCGTCACGGCGCGTGGGCCACGTCGCTGGTCGCCGTTCCTCGCCGTGGGCGCGTCGTGTCCGCGCAGCTCACGGTCTGCGCCGGGGTCGGAGCGGCGTACGCCCTGCTGTCGATCGTCGCGGCGCTCTTCTCGCTCACCGTCGTCGGCGGCGATGCCGTCGCCGTGTCGGGATCCCTCGTCGCGGGCCTGCTGCCCGCCGCCGTGGTGGCGGGTGTGCTCTGGAGCGCCGTCGGATGCGGGCTCGGCCTGCTCACCGGATCTCCCACGTGGAGTGCGGTGGCTCTGGTCGCGTGGCTCCCGCTCGGCGAGTCGGTGGTCGCCGTCGTCGCGAGCGGACTCGGCGCGGACGCCGCGGTGCGCCTCCTGCCGGGGCTGGCGACCGTCGGCATGATCACGCTCGGGCGCGGGCCGACCGACCTGCTGCTTCCCTTCGGTGCCGCGATCGTGTGCCTGCTGCTGTGGGCGTGCGGGATGGCCGGGGTCGGATGGTGGCGCGCGGCGACACGGGACGTCGAATGACAGTGAGCGGGTTCGGCCATCACGACTGACTCCGGCGGGTGGATCCGCCGGCTCACGGCGCAGTGCCTCACCCATCGCCGCACGGCGGTGGGCGCCCTGCTCGTGACCTTCGTGGCCGCGGGGATCGACGTCTGTTTCCCGCTGCTCACCCGCATCGCGGTGGACGACGCCGCGGCGTCTCGGACGGAGACGCTCGGGACGGTCGCCGCTGCGATCGTGGGTCTCGGCGTGGTGCGGTTCGCGTGTCAGTTCGGACGGCGGCTGCTGGCAGGTGCACTGTCCGTCGACGTCCAGCACGACCTGCGCCAACGGCTGATGGGAACGCTCCTGCGGCTCGACGGCCCCCGCCAGGACCAGATCGCGGTCGGTCAGGTGGTGTCGCGCTCGATCAGCGACCTGCAGCTGGTGCAGGGTCTGCTCGCGATGGTGCCGCTGTCCGCCGGTGCGGTGCTGCAGTTCGTCCTGGCGCTGGGGATCATGCTGACCCTGTCCCCCGCCCTGACCCTGGTCGCGCTGGCGGTGGTGCCGGCCATGTCGATCCTCGTGGTGCGCCGTCGGCCGCAGCTCTACGCGGCCACCTGGTCCGCCCAGCAGCGCGCCGCGGAACTGGCCGGTCACGTCGAGGAGACGGTCACCGGGGTGCGGGTGGTGAAGGGCTTCGGCCAGGAGAATCGGGCGGTCGACCTCCTGGTCGGCATCGGCCGACGGCTGTTCGCCGAACGCCTGCGAGCCGCCCGCGTCAACGCCCGGTTCGCCCCGGGCATGGCCGCGCTCCCCCAACTCGGCCTGGTGGGGGTGATCGCCCTCGGCGGATGGTTCACCCTGTCCGGGGCCATCACGGTCGGCACGTTCCTCGCGTTCGCCAGCTACGTGATCACTCTCGCCGCGGTGACCCGCACCGTCACGTCGGTCGTGGTGATGGCCCAACTCACGCGCGCCGCGGTGGAGCGGGTGTACGACGTCATCGACACCCGTCCCAGCGACGACGGGGCCCGCGACACCCCGCCGGCGCCTGTTCCGGACGGTCCCCTCGGACTCCGCCTGCGGGACGTCCACTTCGGTTACCCGGGCGGTCCCCCGGTGCTCGCCGGGGTGGACCTCGAGGTCGCCCCCGGGGAGACGGTGGCCGTGGTGGGCCCGTCGGGAAGCGGGAAGTCGACGCTGTCGATGCTGATCCCCCGCTTCTACCGACCGACGGCCGGGTCGATCGAGCTGACGTCTCCGGCGGGGACGGTGGACGTCGCGCACGTCGATGCAGCGGCTCTGCGCGGAGCGGTCGGCGTCGCCTTCGACGAGCCGTTCCTGTTCTCGCGGACGATCCGCGAGAACGTGGCCCTCGCACGGCCGGACGCGAGCGACGACGACGTCCTCGACGCGATCCGTCGGGCGGCGGCCGAGGACGTGCTCGAGAAGGTCCCCGACGGTCTCGACGCGCGCGTCGGCGAGCGCGGGCTGACCCTGTCCGGCGGTCAGCGGCAGCGCCTCGCGCTCGCTCGCGTCCTGCTGGCCCGTCCCCGCGTCCTGGTGCTCGACGACGCGACGTCGGCCGTCGACGCCCACACCGAGGCGACGGTCTACGCGCGACTCCGGGGTGCCGAGTCCGATGGATCCGCACCGACGATGCTGGTGCTGGCCCACCGGCGGTCGACGCTCACGTTGGCCGATCGCATCGTCGTGATCGACGGCGGCCGGGTGATCGATTCCGGCACGGAGGCGGAACTCGACGGACGGTGTGCGCTGTTCCGGACGCTGATGTCCGGAGACGTCCCCGCCGATCGTGCCGGTACTCCCGGCGCGGCCCCCGAGGTGAATCTGTGGCCGGACGCCGCGGCACCCGACCGTCCGACGGCCGCGGCCGCGCCGGCAGGCGGTGCCGGCCCCGGTGCGCACGGCCCGGGCTCCGCGCTCGGGGGCGCGATGGCCGGCGACGAGATCGCCGCGGCGGTCGCGACCCTGCCCGCAGCGCAGGATCGTCCCGAGGTCGACGAGACGGCCGCCCGCACCGACGAGTCGACCTTCACCCTGCGCCGCACGCTGGCGCCGGTGGCCGGCCTGCTCGCCCTCGTCGCGACGTTCCTGGCCTTCGATTCGTTCGTCACCGTCGCGTTCCCGTCGATCGTGCGCTTCGCCGTCGACCACGGTGCCGCGGAACGGAACACCGCGGTCCTCGTCGGGGTGTCCGCGGCGGCGCTGGTGTTGGTCGCGGTCGACTGGCTGGTGGTCCGCGCACTCACCGTGACCACCGCGCGAGCCGGCGAGACGGTGCTGTTCTCGCTGCGCATCCGCAGTTACGCCCACCTGCAGCGGCTCGGCCTCGACTACTACGAACGCGAGCTGTCCGGTCGCATCATGACGCGGATGACCACGGACGTCGACGCGCTGTCGTCGTTCCTGCAGACCGGACTCTCCACGGCGATCGTCGCCGTGTTGACCGTGGTCGGGGTGTCGATCGCGCTCGTCCTGACGGACGGGGTGCTCGCGGCGGTCACGTTGTCGGTGGTGCCGGTGCTGACCGTCGCGACGGTGATCTTCCGCCGCATCTCCTCGCGCGCCTACGCCACGTCGCGCGAGCGGATCTCCTCGGTGAACGCCGACTTCCAGGAGAACGTGTCGGGCCTGCGCGTGGCGCAGGCGGCACGGTACGAGGACGAGGCCCGCGCGGCGTTCCGGGCGCGGTCGTGGTCGTACCGCTCGAGCCGCATGCGGTCCCAACGCGCCATCTCGATCTACTTCCCGTTCATCACCGCCCTGTCGGACATCGCTCTCGCCGCAGTCGTGCTGGTGGGAGCTCACCGGGTCGCCGAGGGCAGCGCGACGCCGGGGACACTGGTCGCCTTCGTCCTGTACCTCGGACTGCTCTTCGGACCCATCCAGCAGCTGTCGCAGGTGTTCGACAGCTATCAGCAGGCCACCGTGGGACTCCGGCGCATCGCGTCCCTGCTCGCGACGTCGAGTTCCCTCGAATCGGGTCCCGACGGGTCCGGCCCGGACGAGGACGGCCGACCGACTCCGCCGACACGACTCGTCGGCGACGTCGAGCTACGCGACGTGGGGTTCCGCTACGAGGGGGCCGACCGCGACGCGCTGAGCGACGTGCGGTTGTCGATCCCGGCGGGGTCGACGGTGGCCCTGGTCGGACGCACCGGCGCCGGGAAGTCGACGGTGGTCAAGCTCATCGCCCGGTTCTACGACCCGACCTCGGGTGCGGTCCTCGTCGACGGGGCGGACCTGCGGTCGCGGCCTCTGACCGCCTATCGGCAGCGTCTCGGGGTGGTGCCGCAGGAGGCGCACCTGTTCGGCGGCACGGTGGCGTCGAACATCGCGTTCGGGCGGCCCGATGCGAGCCGCGCGGACGTCGAGGCGGCCGCACGGTCGGTGGGGGCGCTGCCGATGATCGCGGCGCTGCCGTCGGGCATGAACACTCCGGTCGGTGAGCGCGGACGGGGACTGTCCGCCGGCGCCCGACAACTCGTCGCTCTGGCGCGCGCCGAACTGGTGGACCCGGACATCCTGCTGCTCGACGAGGCCACCGCCACCCTCGATCCCGCCACCGAGCGCGCGGTGCTGGATGCGAGCCGCACGATCACCCGGCGGCGCACGGCCGTGGTGGTGGCCCACCGACTGGCGACGGCCGCCCGGGCCGACACCGTGGTGGTGGTGCACGACGGGCGCATCGTCGAGAACGGTCCGCACGCGATGTTGATCCGCTCCGGAGGTTTCTACGCCCGCCTGTGGGACATCACCGAAGGACGCGGAACAGCGATAAGTGATGCAGACCACATCGACATCGGCGACGATGACTCGACCACACAGCGGTGAAGCCCGTCACACGGTCGACGCGGCGGCGCGAGCACCGACCGGAAGGTCTAACCTGGAGTGGCCGTGCGCTGAGCGAGAACAAGAAGGAAACGAGGCGAACACCTGCCGTGAGCAGCAGTTCTACTACACAGTTCGGACAGAACCAGTGGCTGGTCGACGAAATGTACCAACGTTTCAAGACCGACCCCTCCTCGGTCGACGAGAGCTGGCACGAGTTCCTCGCCGACTACACCCCCGAACAGAACGGTGGCGGCGATCCCGCGACCGGACGCGAGTCCACCAGCGGTGCAGCATCTTCCGGTAACGGCAGCACTGCAGCTCCCGCTCCGAAGGCCGAGAAGCCCGCCGAGAAGCCTGCCCCGAAGGCCGAGAAGGCCGAGAAGGCGGACAAGCCGCCGGCCCAGAAGCCGGCCGAGAAGCCGAAGGCCGAGCCGACCACGTCGGCCAAGCCCGCGGCCCCGAAGGCCGACAAGCCCGGGAAGCCCGCGGACAAGCCTGCCGACGATGCGCCCGCCGAGGACACCTCGAAGGTTCTGCGCGGCGCGGCGGCTGCCGTCGCGAAGAACATGTCGGCGTCGCTGCAGATCCCCACGGCGACGTCCGTGCGCGCGATCCCGGCGAAGCTGATGATCGACAACCGCCTCGTCATCAACAACCACCTCGCGCGCACGCGCGGCGGCAAGATCTCGTTCACCCACCTGCTGGGGTACGCGATCGTGCAGGCCGTGAAGGCGTTCCCCAACATGAACCGGCACTTCGCCGAGGTGGACGGCAAGCCGAACGCGGTGACGCCGGCACACACCAACCTCGGTCTCGCGATCGACCTCCCCGGCAAGGACGGATCCCGTTCGCTGGTGGTCGCGGCGATCAAGGGCTGCGAGGGCATGTCCTTCACCCAGTTCCACACCGCGTACGAGGACATCGTGCGCCGCGCGCGCGACGGCAAGCTCACGGCTGCCGACTTCTCCGGCGTCACCATCTCGCTGACCAACCCGGGCACCATCGGCACGGTGCACTCCGTGCCGCGCCTGATGAACGGTCAGGGCGCGATCATCGGTGCCGGTGCGATGGAGTACCCCGCGGAGTTCCAGGGGTCCAGCGACGAGCGTCTGGCGGAGTTGGGCGTCGGCAAGCTGATGACGCTGACCTCGACGTACGACCATCGCATCATCCAGGGTGCGGAGTCGGGCGACTTCCTGCGCACGATCCACAACCTGCTGATCAGCGACGAGTTCTACGACGAGATCTTCCACGGTCTCGCCATTCCCTACGAGCCGATTCGCTGGCGTCGTGACCTGCCCACGGGCACCGTCGACAAGAACACCCGCGTCCTGGAACTGATCGCGGCGTACCGCAACCGCGGTCACCTCATGGCGGACACCGATCCGCTCATGTTCACCAAGGACAAGTTCCGGATGCATCCGGACCTCGACGTCATCAGCCACGGCCTGACGCTGTGGGACCTCGATCGCGAGTTCGCGGTCGGCGGCTTCCACGGCGAGGACCGGATGAAGCTGCGGGACGTGCTGAGTGTCCTGCGCGACTCGTACTGCCGCCACGTCGGCGTGGAGTACACCCACATCCTCGAGACCGACCAGGTGGCCTGGCTGCAGGAGCGGGTGGAGGCCAAGCACGTCAAGCCGACCGTCGCGCAGCAGAAGTACATCCTGAGCAAGCTCAACGCGGCAGAGGCCTTCGAGACGTTCCTGCAGACCAAGTACGTCGGCCAGAAGCGTTTCTCGCTCGAGGGCGCCGAGTCGGTCATCCCGATGATGGATTCCGTGATCGACCAGTCCGCCGAGCACACGCTCGACGAGGTCGTCATCGGTATGCCCCACCGTGGCCGGCTGAACGTGCTCGCGAACATCGTGGGCAAGCCGTACTCGAAGATCTTCACCGAGTTCGAGGGCAACATGAACCCGGCGGCCGCGCACGGCTCCGGCGACGTGAAGTACCACCTGGGTGCCGAGGGCAACTACATCCAGATGTTCGGCGAGAACGACATCAAGGTCTCGCTCACCGCCAACCCCTCGCACCTCGAGGCGGTCGACCCGGTGCTCGAGGGCCTGGTCCGCGCCAAGCAGGACCTGCTGGACAAGGGCGACGGCCGCGACGGCTTCTCGGTGCTGCCGCTGATGCTCCACGGCGATGCCGCGTTCGCGGGTCAGGGCGTGGTGGCCGAGACGCTGAACCTCGCGCTGCTGCGCGGGTACCGCACCGGCGGCACCGTGCACATCGTGGTCAACAACCAGGTCGGCTTCACGACGGCACCGGAGTTCTCGCGCTCGAGCGAGTACTGCACCGACGTGGCCAAGATGATCGGCGCACCGATCTTCCACGTCAACGGTGACGATCCCGAGGCCTGCGCCTGGGTCGCGCGTCTCGCGGTGGACTTCCGTCAGAAGTTCCACAAGGACGTCGTGATCGACATGATCTGCTACCGCCGCCGCGGCCACAACGAGGGCGACGACCCCTCGATGACCCAGCCGGCGATGTACGACGTGATCGACACCAAGCGCAGCGTCCGCAAGAGCTACACCGAGGCGCTCATCGGCCGCGGCGACATCTCGCTCAAGGAGGCGGAGGACGCTCTCCGCGACTACCAGGGCCAGCTCGAGCGTGTCTTCAACGAGGTGCGCGAGCTCGAGAAGTACGCCCCGGAGCCCAGCGAGTCGGTCGAGATGGATCAGCAGATCCCGCACAAGCTCACGACGGCCGTCGACAAGTCGATCTTGCACCGCATCGGCGACGCCTTCGTGAACGTGCCCGACGGCTTCACCGTGCACCCGCGTGTGCAGCCGGTGCTGGACAAGCGTCGCGAGATGGCCTACGAGGGCAAGGTCGACTGGGCGTTCGGCGAGCTGCTCGCCCTGGGCACGTTGATCGACGAGGGCAAGCTCGTCCGGATGTCCGGCCAGGACACCCGCCGCGGCACCTTCACCCAGCGGCACTCGGTGATCATCGACCGCAAGACGGGCGAGGAGTACACCCCGCTGCACAACATCGGCAGCGACAACCCCGGCAAGTTCCTGGTCTACGACTCCGCCCTGAGCGAGTACGCGGCGGTGGGCTTCGAGTACGGCTACTCGGTGGGCAACCCCGACGCGCTGGTGCTGTGGGAGGCGCAGTTCGGTGACTTCGTCAACGGCGCGCAGTCCATCATCGACGAGTTCATCTCGTCCGGTGAGGCCAAGTGGGGTCAGCTCTCGGACGTCGTGCTGCTGCTGCCGCACGGCCACGAGGGTCAGGGTCCGGACCACACGTCCGGTCGCATCGAGCGCTTCCTCCAGCTGTGTGCGGAGGGGTCGATGACCGTCGCGGTGCCGTCGACGCCGGCGAACTACTTCCACCTGCTGCGTCGTCACGCACGTGACGGCATCCAGCGTCCGCTGGTGGTGTTCACGCCGAAGTCGATGCTGCGCAACAAGGCCGCGGTGAGCAACATCGAGGACTTCACCGACGGCAAGTTCCACTCGGTGTTCGACGAGCCCACCTACGAGTCGGGCGACGGCGATCGCTCGAAGGTCGACCGTGTGCTCATGGTCAGCGGCAAGCTCTACTACGAGCTGCTGGCGTACAAGCAGAAGAACAAGCGGGACGACGTCGCCATCGTGCGCGTCGAGCAGCTCTACCCGATCCCGAACCGTCGCATCGCCGAGGCTCTGGACGGCTACCCGAACGCCACCGACTACCGGTGGGTCCAGGAGGAGCCGGCCAACCAGGGCGCGTGGCCGACCTTCGGTCTCGCGTTCCCGGAACTGCTGCCCGAGCGTCTGTCGGGCATCAAGCGGGTCTCGCGTCGTCCGATGTCGGCGCCGTCGTCGGGCTCGAGCAAGGTCCACGCCGTGGAGCAGCAGGAGATCATCGAGACCGCCTTCAACGGCTGATCTCCCCGCAGTCGAGAAAGGGCCGCACCCCCGTCGGGGGTGCGGCCCTTTCTCGTGGTGGTCGCTGGTGACGCGTCAGTTCGCGGGCGCGTCCGGCAACGTGACGACCTGTCCGGCGAACGAGAGTCCGGCGCCGAAGCCGAGCAACAGCGCGGTGTCGCCCTTCTTCGCCTTGCCGGTGCGGAGCAGTTCCTCGACGGCCAGCGGAATGGACGCAGCGGACGTGTTGCCGGCCTCGGCGATGTCGTTCGCCACCGGGATGTCCTCGGCGAGCTCGAGGCTCTTCGCCAGCAGGTCGGTGATGCGCGAGTTGGCCTGGTGGGGAACGAACACGTCGAGATCGGCGGCCGTGATACCCGCCTTGTCGAGCGCCTCGCGTGCCACCTTGGCCATCTCGAACGCGGCCCAGCGGAACACGGCGATACCCGTCATCGCGATCCACGGACGATCCGCGGTGGGATCCTCCTTCAGGTCGGCGAAGTACTGCAGCCAGTCCTTGTCCTGGCGGATGGCTTCCCACTGCGATCCGTCGGAGCCCCAGACGACCGGGCCGATGGCGGGCTCGTCGGTCAGGCCGATGACCATGGCACCGGCGCCGTCACCGAAGATCATGCGCGTGCCGCGGTCGTCGGGCCGGGTGGTGACGGACAGCTGCTCGACGCCGATGACGAGCACCTTGTTCGCGGTTCCGCTGCGCACCATGTCGGACGCCGTGGCGAGGCCGTAGCAGAACCCGGCGCAGCCTGCTCCGAGGTCGAACGCGCCGGGACCGTCGAGGCCGAGCGCGTCGGCGACGATCGGGGCGGCCGGCGGGCTCAGCAGCAGGTGGGTGGACGTCGCGACGATGATGCAGCCGATCTCGGAGGGATCGACGCCCGAGTTCTCCAACGCGCGGCGACCTGCCTCGATGGACATGTACACGACGTTCTCGTTCTCCGCGGCGAAGCGGCGGGACTCGATGCCGGTACGCGTCCGGATCCACTCGTCGGAGGAGTCGATGGTGCGACAGATCTCCTCGTTGGTCACCACACGTTCGGGTCGGAACGCGCCGATCCCGAGAATCCCCGAGTGCCGCGTCTCGCTCGGAACTGTGATCTGCGCGCCCATCGACGGCCGTCCTCTCCTCATCGGTCTTCGGCGTGGACGCCGGAGCTCGTAGTGGGTCTCACGGTACTTCCGCTGTAAGGCGCGCGGTGCACCGACGCCACGAAAGAGCCGTGGCGAGTTCTCGTTCGAGTATCGCTACGGCGCGGTCGATCGTTCCGCCAGCAGTGCCGCCGCGTCGTCTGGCCCGAGCGCCACCGCCGGCAGCGCTCGGGTGAGCAGCGCGATCAGTTCCTCGCGGGAGAGCAACTCGTCTCGCAACCAGTGGACGGTCGCTTCCTCGCAGAAAGCGATCCATCCGCGGATGGCGAGATGGATCAGCGGGGTCGGCTCGATGCCGACGAGCGGCAGCTGCGCGAGCGTGCGATCGACCATCGCGTCCCGCGTGCGTTCGAAGACCGCGCGCGTGGCCGGGTCGCCGCTGGCGGTCCCGCGCAGGAGGGAGACGTAGGTGGTGCGGTTGGCGGACACGTAGTCCACGTAGGCGGTGAGGGTGGACATGAGCGTCTCGATCGGTCCGAGGCCGTCCGGGGGCGCGGTGGACTCGAGCATCTCCTGGCTGATGTGCTCGACGATGGCCAGGTGGTACTCGTCCTTCGACGAGAAGTAGTGGAAGAGCAGGCCCCGCGACACCCCGGCCTGACCGGCGATCTCGTCGACGGAGATCTGCGACAGCGGGCGACCGGAGAGCATGGACACGCCCAGCTCGATGAGCTGCGACCGACGCTCGTCGGGGCTCAGTCTGGTCCGCTTCATGATCGCCATACTACTGAATGTTGGTCAACAACTGTTGACCATTGCTCAACAAGGCTCTAATCTTCGGTGCATGAGTCATCCAGTAACAGATACCGACGCGGTCGCTGCACGGTACGTCGACACCATCATCATCGGCAGCGGCTTCGCCGGTTTGGGCGCTGCGATCAAGCTCAGCCAGCAGGGCAACTCCGACTATCTGGTGCTCGAGCGGGGCTCGGACGTCGGCGGTACGTGGCGCGACAACACCTACCCCGGTGCCGCCTGCGACGTGCCGTCGCACCTCTACTCCTACTCGTTCGCGCTCAATCCCGACTGGACGCGGTCGTTCTCGCGTCAGCCGGAGATCCAGCGCTACATCGAGAAGGTCGCCCGCGAGCACCGCGTGTACGACCGGCACGTCTTCGACTGCCACGTCGAGTCGGCGCGGTGGAACGAGTCCACGGCGCAGTGGGACCTCGAGACCACGCAGGGCCGCTTCACCGCGTCCAAGCTGGTGTCCGCCGTCGGCGCGCTGAGCGAGCCGAACCTGCCGGACATCCCCGGCATCCGGGACTTCCGCGGCGACATCTTCCACTCCGCCCAGTGGGATCACGAGACCAGCCTGCGCGGCAAGCGCGTCGCGATCATCGGCACCGGCGCGTCGGCCATCCAGATCGTGCCGGCCATCGCCCCCGAGGTCGCGCACCTCGACGTCTACCAGCGCACCGCCCCGTGGGTGCTCCCCCGTTTCGACCGCGAGTACACCGCCCTCGAGCGCGCCGCGTTCAAGTACGTGCCCGGCTTCCAGCGCCTCTCGCGGACGGGTATTTACGCCGCGCGCGAGACGCAGGTCGTGGGTCTGGCCAAGGCGCCCGCCCTGATGAAGGTCTTCGAGTTCATCGCGCGTCGCCAGATCGCCCGTGGCATCAGCGATCCGGAGCTGCGTCGCAAGGTCATGCCGAACTTCCGCATCGGGTGCAAGCGCATGCTCATCTCGAACAACTATTACCCGGCGCTCAGCCGCCCCAACGTGGACCTCGTCACCGACGGGATCGCGGAGGTGCGCGAGCACTCCATCGTGACGAAGGACGGCACGGAGCGGGAGATCGACGCCCTGGTGGTGGCCACCGGGTTCCACGTCACCGACTCGCCGACCTTCCAGGGCATCTTCGGTCGGGACGGGCGCTCGCTCGCCGAGGTCTTCGACGAGCGCGGCCAGCAGGGATACAAGGGCGCGGCCGTGGCCGGGTTCCCCAACCTGTTCTTCCTCGTCGGCCCGAACACCGGCCTCGGCCACACCTCGATGGTGTTCATGATCGAGTCGCAGTTGAACTACGTGGTCGACGCGCTGAACACCATGAATCGTCACGATCTCGGCGTGGTCGAGGTGCGGCGGGACGTGCAGGACCGGTACAACGCCGACCTGCAGCAGAAGCTCGGCAAGTCCGTCTGGCTCACCGGTGGCTGCGCCAGCTGGTACCTCGACAAGCACGGCAACAACACCACGCTCTGGCCGGACTTCACGTTCGAGTTCCGCCGCATCACCAAGCAGTTCGACCTCGAGGCCTACGATGCGGTGGCAGCCGCGGACCTGACCTCGACGAAGGCCGACCCCATCCCGACCGCCGTCGGCACGCCGGCCCCGGACACCACCCGGAACCCCGACGATCCCGCCGACCTCACCTCGAAAGCGACTGCACGATGAGCGAATTCTCAGGACGCGTGGCCGTCGTCACCGGCGCCGGATCGGGCATCGGCCGCGCCCTGGCCCTCGACCTCGCGTCCCGCGGTGCTCGTCTCGCACTGTCCGACGTCGACTCGGTCGGCCTGGCCGAGACCGTGAGCGCCGTGACGGCGCGCGGTGCGGAGGTCCGCAGCGACCACCTCGACGTCAGCGAGCGCGGGGGCGTCCTCGACTACGCGGAGACGGTGCGCGGCCACTTCGGCGTGGTCAACCAGATCTACAACAACGCCGGCATCGCGCACCACGGCGACGTCGAGCGCACCGAATTCAAGGATTTCGAGCGCATCATCGACGTCGACTTCTGGGGCGTGGTCAACGGCACCAAGGCGTTCCTCCCCCACCTGATCGAGTCCGGCGACGGCCACGTCGTCAACGTCTCGAGCCTGTTCGGTCTCCTCGCGATCCCGTCGCAGTCCGCGTACAACGCGGCGAAGTTCGCCGTCCGCGGCTTCACCGAGGCCCTGCGCCAGGAGATGTTGATCGCCCACCACCCGGTGCGCGTGACCTGCGTGCACCCGGGCGGCATCAAGACCGCGATCGCCCGCAACGCCACGGTCACCGGGGACCACGATCAGAGGTCGGTCGCCGAGTTCTTCGATCGCAAGCTCGCTCGCACGTCGCCGGAAGCCGCGGCGCGCACCATCCTCACGGGGGTGCAGAAGGACAAGGCCAGGGTGCTCATCGGAGCGGACGCGCGCGCGCTCGACGTCCTCGTTCGGGTGGCCGGTCCGTACTACCAGGACGTGGTGGCCAAGCTGTCCGGTCGCGTCATGCCCAAGCCCGTGGCCTGACGCATGCCGCCACGCCCGATGTCTCTCCCCCTGCCCGTGGTCTCGCGGGCAGTGGGGGCGATCTTCCGTCTCGCCCTGTCACCGCACTTCCCCACCGCGGTGCACCGCCGCGTCCTCGAGGTCCTCGCCGCGGGGCTGCCCCTGCCCGAGGGCACGGTGACGCGCAGCGGTCGGCTCGGCGGAGTACCGGTCGAGTACGTGACGGTGGGTGCCACCGTGCGACCGACGACGGTGCTCTACCTGCACGGCGGCGCGTACGTCGCCGGGTCGCCACGGACTCATCGGGCGCTCACCGCGACGCTCGCGCAGGACAGCGGGGCACGGGTCGTCGCCGTCGACTACCGCCTCGCGCCGGAACATCCGTATCCCGCCGCGGTCGACGATGCTCTCGCCGTCGTCGACGCGCTCCTCGCCGAGGGCCTGGCGCCGTCGTCGCTCGCCGTCGCCGGCGATTCGGCGGGCGGCGGATTGGCCGCGGCCGTCACCGGAGCACTGGTCGACCGCGATCTGACCCCGGCGTGCCTGGCCCTGATCTCACCCTGGACCGACCCCGCCGACCGGAACTTCCCCGCCGACCGTGATCTGCTGCTCGATCGACGGTGGCTCGAACGGTCGGCTGCCGACTACCGCGGTCACGGTGGCGCCGCCGATCCCGGCTATGCGCCCGCGCACCGCCCGCCCGTGGGCTTCCCGCCCACGCTGGTCCACGTCGGCACGGCGGAGATCCTCCACCCGCAGGTGCTCCGCTACGTCGAGGCGCTGCGTGCGGCGGACGTTCCGACCACGCTCACCGAGTACCCGGATCTGTGGCACGTGGCCCATCTGCAGGCGACGATCACCGAACCGGCCCGCGACGCGGTACGGGAGATCGGAGTGTTCGTCCGGGAGCATCTCTCCCGCACCTGACGTCGGTGCGTCAGCGCCCGCCGGCCTCGTCCACCCACCGCTGGGCGACGGCGTCCGCGGACTCGCCGGCCGCCACCCGTTCGACGGAGGCGGCGAGGTCGGCGGTGGTGAGTTCTCCCGCGACGGTCTCGAGCGCGGACCCGGCGGACTCGTCGAGCGCGCCCTTGCGCACGATCGGGACGACCTCCTGCGCGGGGAACGCCGTCCGGTCGTCGGCGAGGGTCGTCGCGTCGGCCGCCGTCTCCGGGAGCGGCGCGGTGAGCGCGCGACCCACGAGCACCCCGGCGTTCTCGCCCACCCGCGCACGGAACCGACATCCGTACACGTCGGCCAGCGTCGCCAGCGTCGCGTCACTGCCCGCGACGTCGGACTCGCCGATCACCCGGACCGTCGCGTCGGCGCACGACGGCGCGAACGCGGACAGCGTCGCCGCGCCGGTCACCGTCGACGACGTGCGTACGACGACGTCGTCGGCGGCGGTGGCGGAGTCGGCGACCGTGAGCCAGTCCGGCAGCGACCGCGCCAGCGCCTCGTGCACGTCCTCCGACGAGCGCGCGTCCGAGGAGCGGTCCAGCAGCGCGAGGGCGTCACCGGAGAAGGTGGGCAGCACCGACACCCGCGTGTCGTCGAGCGCGGCGAGACCGTCCGGCAGTCCGCGGGTGGGCACCACGACCGCGTCGACACCCGCGCGCGCGAACGCGGCCCGGTAGATGGCGGCAAGGGTGGTCCCGACGGGAGAACCCGTGTCCGCCACCGTGATCGGCGTCGCGGCGAGCACAGCCGCGCCGCTCTGCGGCTCCCCGGTGCCGCAGCCGGCCACCGCGGCCGGACCGACGGCCAGGACGGCGGCCACCGCCGCTGCGTGTCGCTTCACTTCGGGCTCCTTCGCCGTCGCGGGCGAATATGCGCCGACGCCTGTGCTTGTCGGTCTCTATCGTTACACTCGCCCGGTGAACACGACACGTCGCACCCGTCACCCTCGTCGCGGATCGGTGCGCATGGCCACCACCGCCCTCGTCGCGTCCGCCGCGCTCGCGCTGTCGGCCTGCGGCGGAGGCGAGTCGAATCCGCTGAGCAGTGGTGGCGAGGGCGGCAGTGGTGGTGACACCAACGCGATCGTGGTCGGTTCGGCAAACTTCACCGAGTCGGAGATCATCGCCAACATCTACGCGGATGCGTTGCGCGCCAACGGTTTCGACGCCAGCACGCGCCTGTCCATCGGCAGCCGCGAGGCGTACATCCCGGCGGTGCAGGACGGCTCGATCGACCTCATTCCGGACTACACCGGCAACCTGCTCCTCTACTTGGACCCCGAGGCGACGGCCACGGCGTCGGACGAGGTCGCCGCGGCGCTGACCGAGGCCCTGCCGGAGAATCTGTCCGCCTCGACCCCGGCTCCGGCCGAGGACAAGGACGCGGTCGTCGTCACGCGCGAGACCGCCGAGCGGTGGAACCTGACCAACATCAGCGACCTCGCGCCCTACGCCGGCGAGGTTCGGTTCGGTGGTCCGCCGGAGTTCGCCGAGCGTCCGGTCGGCCTGCCCGGCCTGCGCGACAAGTACGGGGTCGACATCCCCGCGGCCAACTTCGTCCCGATCTCCGACGGCGGCGGGCCGGCCACGGTGGCGGCGCTGGTGTCCGGTGAGATCACGGCCGCGAACCTCTTCACCACCACACCGGCCATCGTGGAGAACGACCTCGTGGCGCTCGCGGACCCGGACAACAACTTCCCGGCCCAGAACGTGGTCCCGGTCTACAACTCGTCCAAGGCCTCGGACAAGTTGACCGCGGTGCTGAACGCGGTGTCGGAGAAGCTCACCACCGTCGAGCTGCTCGCCCTGAACCAGGAGGTTTCGGGCGAGAACAAGACCGAGCCCGCTGCCGCCGCCAGCGCGTGGGTCGCCGAGCAGGGATTGGACAAGCCCGTCCAGTGATCCGCTTCGACGGGGTCACCAAACAGTTCCCGGACGGCACGACGGCGGTCGATCGTCTCGATCTCGAGATCGTCGAGGGTGCGTTCACGGTGTTCGTCGGCCCGTCCGGGTGCGGCAAGACCACTTCGATGCGCATGATCAATCGGATGATCGCCCCGTCGTCGGGCCGGATCGAGGTCGACGGCCGTGACGTCGCGTCCGTCGACCCGGTGGCTCTGCGCCGCGGGATCGGCTACGTCATCCAGAGCGCCGGTCTGCTGCCGCATCGCACGGTCGTGGACAACGTCGCCACGGTGCCGGTGCTGACGGGCACGTCCCGTCGCCAGGCACGCCGTGAGGCGATGGCCGTACTGGAGCGCGTCGGCCTGGACGCGTCGCTCGCCACGCGCTATCCGGCGCAGCTGTCGGGCGGACAGCAGCAGCGTGTCGGGGTCGCTCGCGCGCTGGCCGCCGATCCGCCGATCCTGTTGATGGACGAGCCCTTCAGTGCGGTCGACCCCGTGGTGCGGGAGGACCTGCAGAAGGAGATGCTCCGTCTGCAGGCCGACCTCGAGAAGACCATCGTCTTCGTCACGCACGACATCGACGAGGCCGTGCGTCTCGGCGACCGCATCGCGGTGTTCGGCACGGGTGGTGTCCTGCAGCAGTACGACACCCCCGATCGAGTCCTGTCCTCCCCCGCCACCGATTTCGTGGCGTCGTTCGTCGGCCGGGATCGCGGGTATCGCGGCCTGTCCTTCCGGGACGGATCCTCGGTGCCCCTGCATCCGCTCTCCACCACCCGCGCCGAGTCGGCCACCGAGGTCCGGCTCGAGCCGAGTGAGTGGGTGCTCGTGGTCGACGAGGCCGATCGGCCCCGCGGGTGGATGGACGTCACCGGCCTCGAGGGCGTGCGTGCCGGCCACTCGATCGACGAGTCCACGGCGGCGGGCGGTTCACTGTTCCCGGAGGGCGGTGATCTGCGTCAGGCCCTGGACGCGGCCATCTCGTCGCCGTCCGGCATCGGGGTCGCGGTCCGCCGCGACGGGTCGGTGCTCGGCGGCATCGACGCCACCGAGGTTCTCGCTGTGCTCGCTGCGCAGCGCGGCACCGAAGCGAGCGAGCGCAGCCGGGCGTTCACCGAGTCCGGGCCGGCCGCCGGCTGATGCGCTGGCTGGTCGACAACTTCGACACCGTCCTGGACCTGACCGGGACGCATCTCTACCTGTCACTGCTGCCGCTGCTGATCGGGTTGGTCATCGCGGTCCCGGTCGGCTCGATCATCAGGGCGTCGCGGTGGGCGCGACGGCTGACGCTCGTGGTCGCCAGCATCGCATTCACCATTCCGTCGCTCGCCCTGTTCGTGACGGTGCCGCTGATCGCCGGCCTGCGCATCCTCGATCCGCTCAACGTCGTCATCGCCCTCACCGTGTACTCCACCGCGCTGTTGATCCGCGCCGTGCCCGAAGCACTCGATTCCGTACCGCCGGACGTCGTGGACGCTGCGACGGCCATGGGATTCGGCCGGTTTCGGCGCACCGTGACCGTCGAACTTCCTCTGGCGCTGCCGGTTCTCACGGCGGGTGTACGCGTCGTCGCCGTCACCAACATCTCGCTCGTCTCGGTCGGATCGGTGATCGGCATCGGTGGACTCGGCCAGCTGTTCACCCAGGGATATCAGCGCAACTTCCCGGACCAGATCCTCGCGGGCATCATCGCGATCGTGGTCCTGGCTTTGTTCTTCGATGCGGCGCTCTACCTCGTGGGGCGGCTGCTGACACCGTGGACTCGGACCCGGCGCAGCGGTGGCAGCCGAGTGGTCACCGAACGGTCCGCCGCGGGAGAGCCCACATGAGCATCGTGTCCGACGCCGTCGCGTACATCCTCGACGGCGCCAACTGGTCGGGTGGTGTCGGCATCGGCACCCGCCTGCTCGAGCACGCCTGGTACAGCCTGCTCGCCGTCGTGATCTCGGCGGCCGTCGCAGTGCCGCTCGGTCTCGCCATCGGCCACCGACGCCGCGGCGAGGTCGTCGTCGTGGGCCTGGTCAACAGCCTGCGGTCCCTGCCCACGCTGGGCGTGCTGACCTTCGCGGTCCTCGCACTCGGGCTCGGCCTGGTCCCCCCGATTCTCGCCCTCGTCCTGCTGGGTATTCCGCCCATCCTCGCCGGCACCTACGCCGGGGTCGCCAACGCACCGGCCACCGTCGTCGACGCCGCCCGCGCGATGGGGATGCGCGAGCGTCAGGTGCTCTTCCGGGTGGAGGTGCCGGTGGCGCTGCCCCTGATCCTCGGCGGCCTCCGCAATGCCACCCTGCAGGTCATCGCGACGGCGACGGTCGCGGCCTTCGTCAACCTGGGCGGCCTCGGCCGCTACATCTTCGACGGACTGGCGCTCTACAGCTACGACCGGGTCGTCGTCGGCGCCATCCTCGTGGCCGTGCTGGCGCTCGTGGCGGACGGCCTGTGGGCGCTCGCCGTGTGGGCGTCGCAGCCCGGAACGGGACGCCTGCGCCGCACCCCGCGCGTCTGACGCGCGGGGTCGGCGCGGGTCAGACCACGCCGTCCCGTCGAGCCGCCTCGGCGACGGCGGCGGCCACGGCCGGGGCCACCCGGGGGTCGAGGGGGCTGGGCACGATGCGATCCGCCGCGAGGTCGTCGCCCACCACCGACAGGATCGCGCCGGCCGCAGCGAGCTTCATGTTCTCGGTGATGCGTCGCGCACCGGCGTCCAGCGCACCGCGGAACACCCCCGGGAATGCGAGCACGTTGTTGATCTGGTTCGCGAAGTCGCTCCGTCCGGTGGCGACGATCGCCGCGTGGCGACGCGCGTCCTCCGGATGGATCTCGGGGTCCGGGTTGGAGAGGGCGAAGACGATGGAGTCGGGGGCCATCGAGGCGATCGCCTCGTGGGCGACGGTGCCGGCGGAGACGCCGATGAACACGTCGGCATCGGCGAGGGCATCCGCGGTCCCACCGCGCAGGCCGCGCGGGTTGGTGCGGGCGGCGAGGTCGGTCTTGACGGGCGTCAGATCGTCCCGGCCGGACTCGACGATGCCGCGCGAGTCGAGGACCACGATGTCGAAGACACCCGCGGCCAGCAGGATGTTCGCGCAGGCGACGCCGGCGGCGCCCGCACCCGAGATGACCACCCGCAGCGGAGCGAGGCCGCGGCCCTGCACACGCGCCGCCCCCTGCAGAGCCGCGAGCACCACGATGGCCGTGCCGTGCTGATCGTCGTGCATCACGGGGCAGTCGAGGGCCTCGACGAGCTTGCGCTCGAGGTCGAAGCAGCGGGGCGCGGAGACGTCCTCGAGGTTCACCGCGCCGAAGCTCGGGCGCAACCGCACGAGGGTCTCGACGATCTCGTCGACGTCGCCGGTGTCGAGCACCAGCGGGATGGAGTTGAGCCCGCCGAACTTCTTGAACAGGGCGGCCTTGCCCTCCATGACCGGAAGCGAGGCCCGCGGCCCGATGTCGCCGAGTCCGAGGACGGCGGAGCCGTCGCTGACGACCACCACGAGCCGCTCGGTCCAGGTGTATCGATTCACCAGGTCGCGGTCGGCGGCGATGGCGCGGCTGACCTTCGCGACACCGGGGGTGTACGCGATGGACAGGTCGCGGACCGTCTCGAGGGGTGCGGTGAGCCCCACCTCGAGCTTGCCGCCGACATGGCCGAGGAAGATCTCCTCGTCGGTGATGTCGGCGGTGGAGGTACCGGCGGATTCGGGCGCAGCGGTCATGGCGAACTCCTCGCGGAAGCGTGTTCGGAACACGGAACGTGATCGGCATCGAGGCGCACACCGGTGATCGGTAACCCTGGCGGCGGGTGTCGAGCGGGGCGGCGCGGCGGTGGCCGCGCGCTGTCACGCCGCGGGTGGCGGCGCTACGAGTGGGTCCAGTGTGCCAGATTCCCGACGGCGTGGTTACTCGAGAGTCAGTTCCGCCGCGACGCTGCGCGTCAGTTCCACCGCGACGCTGCGCGTCAGTTCCACCACTGCGTCCACAGCAGGGCCCCGGCGACGGCGAGGACGCCGAGGGAACCGAGGACGGACAGAACGCGGGTCCGGTGGTCGGCGAGGTGCTGGAGGACGAGGGCGGCGACGACGGCGACCACGTGCCAGGCGACCGTCGCGGTGCCGGGGCCCGGGAATCCCCGGTCACCGCCGATGACGGCGGCGGCGACCACGACGGCGGCAAGGATCACCAGTCCGGCGGTGACGGATCCGCTGAGCGCCCTCATCGGCTGCTCCCCGGGAGCACCACGTCGATGCCCGTCGCCCGGTCCACGAGGGCGGCGTACTGGTCGGGGTCGGTGGTGCGCGCGGCGATGGGGGTGGTCTTGTTGGTGCCGTGGTAGTCGCTGGATCCGGTGACGATCAGCCCGTGCTCGCGGGCGATGCCGCGCAACAGCTCGGCGTCGGCCGGGTCGTGGTCGGGGTGGTCGACCTCGAGTCCGCCGAGCAGACCGCCCCGCGCGAGGTCGAGGATGTGGTCGAGGTGCAGCAGTCGCCCGCGGCGACGCGCCCGGGCGTGCGCGATCACGGAGACGCCGCCGGCGGCGGCGATCATGGCGACGGCGTCGTCGAGTGGGGTGTCGGCCTTCTCGACGTAGAAGCGTCCGCCGGTCTTCAGCAGGTCCTCGAACGCGTCGCCGACCGTCGACACCACGCCGAGCTTCACGAGGGCTCGGGCGAGGTGGGGGCGCCCGGCGCTGCCTCCCGCCTCGGCGAGGATCTCGTCCGCGTCGACGGCGTACCCGGCGGCCGCCATCTTCCCGATCATGCTGCGCAGCCGCGTGTCTCGCTCCGCACGCAGACGTCGCCGTTCCTCCTTCAGCGCCCGATCGTCGGCGTCGAACAAGTACGCGAGCAGATGCACCGTGACGGGGTCACCGTCCTCGCCACGGCCGGTGCAGGACATCTCCATGCCCCGCACCAACGTCGGCGCGTCCGGTCTGCTGCGCACGACTCGCTCGGCCTCGGCCCACCCCGTGGTGGTGTCGTGGTCGGTCAGCGCGAGCACCGTGACCCCGGCGTCGATCGCGGCCTCGACCACACCGGTCGGACTGTCGGTGCCGTCGGACTCGGTGCTGTGGGTGTGCAGGTCGATGCAGTCGGACACGGAGACCAGTCTGTCAGCCCGCCGGACCGAGGCTGGCCGCGGTCCGAGTGGGGTCGCGCACGTCGATATCGGCCTCCGCCCACGCGTCGCGCAACGCATCGGCTCCTCGCAGTCGGACCCAGGCGGCCTCGGTGGCGGTGACCGGCACGGCGGCGAGGAACTGCACGGGGTCCATCGGATCGGGCAGCGGAAGGTCGTCGAGGTCGTCGGGGTCCGACGCTCCCAACAACACGGCGGTGAACGGGGCGCCCGGCCACAGCGGTTCCCCGGCATCGAGAAGCGCGTCGGCAGTGAGGACGACCCCCTCCACCGCGGGAGCGGCGGCGAACACGGCGAGGGTCTTCCAGACCTCGGTGACGGACGGATGAGCCATGCGCAGCGTCAGCACCAATTCCGCCCGCGGTCCGCGGACCGGGTCGGCCAACGCCGCCGTCGGGTCGGTCATCGGGTGTCGGGAACAGCCGACGCTGACCAGGCGCAGCAGCCCGTCGGATGCGTGACCGAAGAGCAGGACGTCGACGGGTTCGAGACCGAGGAAGGTCCGCGACGCCGTCACCGGTGCGCCGCCCCACCGGGGTGAGACGTGTGCTCGTACTGCCTCGATCGGGTTGCGTCTCGCGTCGTCCACCACCGCTCCATACAACCACCCGGTCGGGGACGCGCCCGGTACGGTCGTCTGCGTGGTGCGAGTCCTGACTGTGTCCGACGAGGTCGTCGAGGGACTGTGGAACGCCCGCCGGCTGCCCTTCGAGGTCGACCTGGTGCTGGGCGCCGGCGATCTGCCGTTCGCGTACCTCGAGCACCTGACCAACGTGTCGAACGCGCCCTGCGTGTTCGTTCCGGGGAACCACGACGCCGATCTCACCGGCTACTCGGCGGGCCGGGTCGGCTGGATGCGGGCCGGACTGCCCACGTCGTGGCCGGGCCCGAGCGGGGCGATCAACGCCGATCGGCGCATCGTCGCCGCCGCCGGCCTGCGCATCGCCGGCCTGGGCGGGTCGATTCGCTACCGCAACGGGCCGAACCAGTGGACCGAGAAGCAACAGCGGCGGCGGTCGGGCACGCTGCTGCGCACCGACGCCTGGCATCCGCGACTACGCCGGACCACCGACGCCGACGGGTCCTCCCGCGGAGTGGACATCCTGCTCACCCACAGCCCGCCGGCGGACGTCGGCGACGGCGACGACGCGCCGCATCGCGGTTTCCGCTGCCTGCACACGCTGACCGAGAAGTTGCGGCCGCAGCTGCTGGTCCACGGTCACGTCCACCCGCACGGAACCCGGCCCGTCGACCACGAACTGCACGGCGCGCTGGTGCTCAACACCGTGGGCTACGCCCTGTTCACCCTCACCCCCGGCGGCGCGGAGCCGCCCGTGATCGAAAGACGCCGCCATGGTTCGTGACACCGGATTCCCCGCCGCCGATGCGCAGAACGACTTCTCGCGTCAGCGTCGCCGCGCCGACGTGGCGCGCCTGGTCGGGTGGCTCCGTCGGCAGCCCGACGACGTCAACACGATCCTGCCGTTCGACGAAGTGGTCGCCGCACTCGGCCGGATGGGCGAACGACGTCTCGGACTGGAGGTGATTCGGGTCGATTCGATCGTCGGCAGCGTCGATCGCACCCGCGACTTCGACCGCTACTTCCGCCCGACGTCGGCACGGACACGGGAACGATGGCAACGCTTGGCGACGGCGTGGCGTCGCGGTGAGTCGATGCCCCCGATCCAGGTCTACCGGGTGGGCCCGATGCACTTCGTCATCGACGGTCACCACCGCGTGTCGATCGCGTGCGCCATGCACCACAGCACCATCGAGGCGTACGTGACGGAGATCGTCACCCGCATCTCCCCCGACGGCATCTCGAGCCGTGGCGATCTGCTGGTCAAGGACCACCGCCGCATCTTCTTCAGCCGGGTGCCGTTGACGGGCAAGTCCCGCGACGCGATCGAGTTCACCGACCCGTGGCAGTACGCGGAGCTCAGTGATGCGGTGGAGGCGTGGGGTTTTCGCCTGATGCAGGAACTCGGCGAGTTCGTCGACCGGCGCACGGTGGCACGCCGATGGTTCGGCGAGGAGTTCCTGCCGGTGGTCCGCATGGTGCGTTCGGTGGGCGGGATGCTGACCCGGCACACCGACGCCGAGGCGTACATGTGGGTGGCACGTGAGCGGTATCGCCTGGTGCGCAGCCACATCTGGAACGACGAGATCCTGGCCCAGTTGAAGGACAACGCGCCCCGCTGATCGAGCGGGGCGCGTCGTCCTGGTTCGATCGATCAGAGCGTCAGGTTGGCCCCGGACTCGGTGTCGAAGACCTGCACGCGGCGCGGGTCGAACCAGAGGTCGATCTTCTCGCCGATGCGGGCCCGCGACTCGGCGGCCACCCGGGCGACGAGCTGACCGGTGACGTCCGTGCCGGCGTCCGCGGCGAGCTCGTCGAGCTCGCGCGAGCTGACGCCGGGGCCCTCGGCGGAGAAGTAGACGTACTTGTCCGACCCCATCGACTCGAGCACGTCGACGCGCGCGGAGAACGTGCTGCCGTCGATGCGCTGGTAGGACTCCATCAGTGCGGCGTCCTCGAGGTGCTCGGGCCGGATACCGACGACCACCTCGCCCTTCGCGTTCTTGCCCGCCACCTTCTGGCGCGCTTCGCCGTCCAGCGCGATGTCGCCGAGCGGGGTGCGCACCCCGGCGTCGGTGAGCGTGCCGGGGAGGAAGTTCATCGACGGCGAGCCGATGAAGCCGGCGACGAACAGATTGCGGGGGCGGTCGTAGAGCTCCTGCGGCGAGCCGATCTGCTGCACCAGACCGCCGCGCAGGACCACGACCCGGTCGCCGAGGGTCATGGCCTCGGTCTGGTCGTGGGTGACGTAGACGGTGGTGGTGCCCAGCCGGTTCTGCAGCTGCGCGATCTCGGTGCGCATCTGCACACGCAGCTTGGCGTCGAGATTGGACAGCGGCTCGTCCATGAGGAAGGCCTTGGGGCTGCGGACGATCGCGCGCCCCATGGCCACGCGCTGACGCTGACCGCCGGAGAGGTTGGAGGGCTTGCGGTCCAGATGCTGACCGAGGTCGAGGATCTTCGCGGCCTCCTCGACCTTCTGGTTGATCTCCGACTTGCTCATCTTCGCGAGCGTGAGCGGGAACGCGATGTTGTCGCGCACCGTCATGTGCGGGTACAGCGCGTAGGACTGGAACACCATCGCGATGTCCCGGTCCTTGGGTGCGCGCTCGTTGACACGCTCCCCCGCGATCCGCAGCTCACCACTGGAGATGTCCTCCAGTCCGGCGATCATGTTGAGAGTCGTGGACTTTCCGCATCCCGACGGTCCGACGAGGATGATGAACTCCCCGTCGGCGATCGTGATGTCGACGTCGCTGACCGCAGCGGCGCCGTCCGGGTACAGCTTGGTCACCTTGTCGAGAACGATTTCGGCCATGGGTCTATCCCTTCACTGCGCCGGACGTCAGGCCCGCCACGATACGACGTTGGAAGAAGAGCACGAAGATGATGATCGGGATCGTGATGACCACTGCGGCAGCGGCAATGGATCCCGTCGGTTCCTCGAACTGGGAACTGCCGGTGAACTGAGAGATGGCTGCCGGCACGGTGACCGAGCGCTCGGTGGCCGTGAGGGAGATGGCCAGCAGCAGGTCGTTCCAGGCGAAGATGAACACGAGGATGGCGGCGGTGACGATGCCGGGCGCGGCCAGCGGTGCGATGACCTTGCGGAACGCCTGACCCGGGGTCGCGCCGTCCATCTTGGCCGCCTTCTCGAGCTCCCACGGAATTTCCCGGAAGAACGCCGAGAGCGTGTAGATCGCCAGCGGCAGGGCGAACGTGATGTACGGCAGGATCAGGCCGGGCCACGTGTCGAACAGTCCGAGCGCGCGCTCGATGTCGAACAGCGGTGTCACCAGCGAGATCTGGGGGAACATCGCGATCAGCAGAGCCGACCCCACCAGCAGCTTCTTGCCGGGGAAGTCCAGGCGCGCGACCGCGTAGGCGGCCATGGTGCCGATGACGACGGCGATCGCCGTGGTGATCAGTCCGATACCGATGGAGTTGATCAGGGCGCTGGTGAACTGCGAGGTCTGGAAGATGCCCTTGTAGTTGTCCAGCGTCCAAGTGGTGGGGATGAACTTGCCGTCCGCGATGTTCGCCACCGGCTTGAAGGACAGCGAGATGATCCACACCAACGGAATCAACGCGTACAGCAGGACCAGCAGGTTGACGATGGACCAGCCGGCTTTCGTCTTGGTGGTTGCGGCCATGGGTCAGCGCCCTTCCGTGTCCGAGCCGGGTGCGGAGGCCCCGAACAGTTTGATGAAGACGAAGGCGATGATCGCGACGCAGAAGAAGATCAACACGCTGATCGCCGACCCGAGTCCGAGGTTGAACGCCCCGAACAGGTTGTTGTAGCCCAGGATCGAGACCGACCCCGTCTGATTGCTGCCTCGGGTGAGCACGTAGATGTTGTCGAAGATGCGGAACGCGTCCAGCGTGCGGAACAGCAGCGCCACCAGAATGGCCGGCTTCATCAGCGGAATGATGATGCGCACCAACCGGGTCCACGCTCCGGCCCCGTCGACCTGGGCGGCCTTGAGCAGGTCGTCCGGGACCAAGGCGAGTCCTGCCAGGAGCAGCAGCGCCATGAACGGGGTGGTCTTCCACACCTCGGCCAGGACCACGATGGCGAGCGACGGAATCTGTTGCGTGAGCGGCGCACTGCCGTCGGGCAGCAGGTTGGCCAGGTAGCCCGTCTCGGGCGTCCAGGCGTAGTACCAGCTGTAGGCCGCGGCCACGGTCACGATGCCGTACGGGATCAACACCACGGTGCGGACCAGTCCGCGCCCGAAGATGGTGCGGTGCATGATCAGAGCGACCGCGAGACCGAGCACGAACTCGATGGCCACCGAGATGACCGTGATGACCACGGTGATGGTGAACGCCGTCCACCAGTAGCCGTCGGTGAGCACGGCGGCGTAGTTGGACAGACCCACGAATTCGCGCTCGTCGGGGAACGCCAGGTTGTACTTCTGCAGGGACAACCAGAACGCGTAGATGATCGGGTAGGCAGTGACCGCCAGCATCATGATGGCGGCGGGCGCCACCAGCAGCAGTCCCAGTCGCCGCTCGGCCTTCTTGCCCTCCGAGCGTGCCTCCTCGGCCTTCTTGGAGTGCTTGTGCGGCCGCGCGGTGTCGGCGGTAGCGGTCACGGGATCAGCCCTTCCGAGTTCACGGCCTGCGTCACCAGGTCGGCGAGACGATCGACGTCACCCACCGGGTCGATGGACTGCGGCGGATGCATCGCGTCGGTCAAGAGGATCGAGATCGCCTGGTAGGCAGGCGACACCGGCCGCACGGCCGCCTTGTTGATCGAGTCGAGCACGCCCTCCCACGCCGGGTAGGCGGCCTGGAAGTCCGGATCGTCGTAGAGCTCGCGAATCACCGGGGGCACGCCGCCCTCGACGGCGTTGTTGCGCTGGTTCTCGCGGTTGGTCAAGCACTCCACCGCGTCCCACGCCTCGTCGGGATGCTCCGTGGTCTTCGCGACACCGATGTTGAACCCACCGATGGTCACCTCGGCGTCCTTGTCCGGGAGCACAGCCGGGTACGGCGCGCTACGGAAGACCTCGTTCACCGCGGCGTCCTGCTGATCCGCCGGCACCGACGACAGGTCGAGGAAGGACACGCCGCCGGCGGCGGCGTTCTCCTTCAGACCGGGGAGCACGAAGGGGTAGTTGACCTCGGCGAACATGCTCCCGGCCTCGACCCCGAGGCGAGCGGTGCCCTCGTCGCTCTGCGAGACCGACGGGTCGGCGCCGGGCGCGGTGGCGACCGCCTTGATGATCGACAGCGCCTTCTCGGTCGCGGCCCGGTGCTCGGGGGTGTCGTTGAGGTTCTGGGTGACGCCGTCCTCGGCGACCACCTGACCGCCGGCACTCTCGAGGAGGGTGTTGAACCACACCATGAAGCCCTCGTACTGCTTCGCCTGCACACCGAGCGCGGCGGGCTTGCCGGCCGCGGCGTTCTCGCCGGCGACGGCGATGAGGTCGTCCCACGTGGCGGGCGGCTGACCGTTCGGCACGAGATCCGGCCGGTACCACAGCAACTGGGTGTTGGAGTTCAGCGGAACGGCGAAGAGCTTGGTGCGCTCACCGGTCGCCGGGTCCAACCACCGCGCCGTCTCCAGCGGGCCCTCGAGCACCGATCCGTCCTGCAGCTTCGCCGACAGATCGTCGGGCACGGGCAGAGCCCACCCCGCCTCGGCGAACTCCGCGGTCCACACCACGTCGAGCGTCATCAGATCGAGGGAGCGATCGTTGCCGGCCAGTCGCCGGGCCAACTGCAGCCGTTGATCGTTCGCGCTCTTGGGCAGCGTCATCTGCTGCACGCGATACCGACCGCCGGACTGCTCGGTGCACGCCTGCGCTGCCGCGGCGTACTGTTCGGCGCCGTCGGCCGCGGTGTAGAAGCTGAGAACGACGCCGTCGTCCGAGGATCCACACCCCGCCAACAGCCCGCCTGCCACCACCACCGCGGCGCTCGTCGCCGCGAGTTTCCTCGCCCTGTACCTCTTCGGCACGACCGCCTCCTCTGCCGCAGAAGGAAGGCACCGGACGGGGCCCCGACTCCGCAGCGTGTGCTTCGTTGGACACGCATTCCCTGCGAAGGGGAACCTAGTCCACAGCAGCACGGAAAATCGGGGCTTGGAACAAGTCCGTGACCCATTCGGTACACGGACCGTCGGGGCGGGCCGCCCCGACCGTCAAATGGCCAGTCGCGCCAACAGATCCCGCGCCTTCTCGGCGGTCTTCGGCTCGCAGAGGACGTCGTACCGACCGGCGACCAACTGCATGGTCGAGGCGAAGTCGCGCTGACCCTTCGTCGCGGCGTACGGGATGGAGGCCGAGATCAGGCCGAACACCACGCCGCCGAGGACGCCGACGAGCAGGGCGCTGACGTAGTTCGTGTTGGTGATGATCGCCAGGATCAGACCGAGGAACACGCCCAGCCAGGCACCCGAGAGAATGCCCCCACCAATGACTTTCGGCCAGGTGAGTCGGCCGATGACGCGCTCGACCTGCATCAGGTCCACACCGACGATCGTGACGTCCTGGACCGAGAACTCCTGATCGGACAGGTAGTCGACGGCGCGCTGCGCCTCGGCGTACGTGGGGTAGGACCCGATGGGCCATCCCGACGGCGGTGTGGGCAGTCCCTGACCGGGCCGACCCGGCTGCGACAGAGGATTCGTCATACCGTCATTGTGCCCGGTCAGCGTCGGGCGTGCCCTCGGCCGTGACCGACATCCCTGCGGCCCGCCCCGCCGCGGCGACCGCCCGGGCGATGCGGTGGCCGGCCTCGTCGACCATCTCGTCGCCGACCATGACCGCACCGCGATGCCCACCCTCGGCCGAGAGGTGTCGCGCGTACGCCTCCACGATCGCCACCGCACGGTCGAAATCGTCCTGCCGCGGCGCGAAGATCTCGTTGGCGGCGGCGATCTGGGTCGGGTGCAGCACCCACTTGCCGTCGTAGCCGAGAGCCGCCGCGTGCCGTGCCGAGGCCGCGAAGCCCTCCGCATCGCGCACCTGGACCCACGGCCCGTCGACGGCGGCGATCCCGTGCGAGCGCGCCGCGACGAGGATGGACATCAGGACGTGGTGATAGGCGTCGCCGTGCGCGAGGCCCGGCGGCTGCGCACCCACGGTGAGAGTGCGCATGCCGATGTCCGCCATGAAGTCGCCGGGGCCGAAGACCAACGCCTCGACCCGCGGGGACGCGCCGGCGATCGCGTCGACGTGCAGGAGTCCGCGCGCGTCCTCGATCTGGGCGTCGATGCCGATGGCCCCGACGGGCAGGTCGTGTTCGCGCTCGAGTTGGGTGAGGATCAGGTCCACGGCCTGCACCTCGCCGGCCGAGCGGACCTTCGGCAGCACGATCACCTCGACCCGACCGCCCGCGGGTCCGACCACGTCGGTCAGGTCCCGCAGGGTGTGCGCGGTGGTCCAGTCGTTGACGCGCACCATCCGGCGCTGCGACCCCCAGTCGTCGGCACGCAGGGCCTCCACCACCGAGGCGCGCGCCGCGACCTTGGCCGCCGGCGCCACCGCATCCTCGAGATCGAGGAACACCGCGTCGGCGGGCAGACCGCGCGCCTTGCTCATCATCGACGGGTTGCTGCCGGGTACGGCCAGGACGGACCGCCGGAGCAGCGTCGACCGGTCGGAGGGAAGGGTCACGGCGCCGACCCTAGTCACCCGTCGGGCAGGTCGGACGGTCCGTCTACTCTTGCGTTCCATGGCTGCTGTGAACAAGGTGTTCGCTGCTCGACTCGCGGGTCTGGTGGTGCTCGGACCCGACGGTGAGTCGATCGGTCGTGTCCGCGACATCGTGATCACCGTGCGCATCGGCCGACAACAGCCGCGTGTCCTGGGCCTGGTGGTGGAGCTGGCCACCCGGCGAAAGATTTTCGTGCCCATGCTGCGCGTCACCGCGATCGAACCGACGTCGGTCACGCTGACCACGGGGAACGTCAGTATGCGGCGCTTCACGCAACGCACCGGCGAGGTCCTCGCTCTCGCCCAGGTCCTGGACTCGAAGGTGCGCACCGACGATCCGGACGCCGAGGACCTGCACGGCGTGGACGCCGTCGTCGTCGATCTGGGGATCGAGCAGACCCGCTCGCGCGACTGGGTGGTCTCGCGCGTCGCGGTCCGACCGCACCGGACACGCCTGGGCCGACGCGGCAGCATGCACGTCATCGACTGGCAGAACGTCCAGGGGCTGACGCAGATGGACCTGTCCCAGCCGGGCCAGGGCGTCTCGCAGCTTCTCGCCCAGTTCGACGGGTTGCGGCCGGCGGACGTGGCGGACGCGATCCGCGACCTGCCGGAGAAGCGGCGCCTCGAGGTCGCGTTCGCGCTCGACGACCAGCGGCTCGCGGACGTCATCCAGGAGATGCCCGACGACGATCAGATCGATCTGGTGCAGACCCTCGAGCCCGGCCGCGCGGCCGACGTCCTCGAGGCCATGGATCCGGACGACGCGGCCGATCTCCTGGGCGAGCTGCCCGAACCCGAGGCCGAAGCGCTGCTGCGACTGATGGATCCGCAGGACTCCGAGCCGGTCCGACGGCTGCTCGAGCACTCCCCCGACACCGCCGGCGGTCTCATGACCCCGGAGCCGGTGGTGCTCAACGCCTCGGCGACGGTGGCCGAGGCACTCGCCCGCGTGCGCAATCCGGACCTGACGCCCGCCCTCGCGTCGTTGGTCTTCGTGGTCCGTCCGCCCACCGCGACGCCCACCGGCCGCTATCTCGGGTGCGTGCATCTGCAACAGCTGCTGCGAGAACCCCCGGCATCCTTGGTCGGCGGGGTCATCGACACCACGCTCTCGAGCCTGTCTCCCGACGACGGCCTGGGCGCGGTGACTCGCTACTTCGCCGCGTACAACCTCGTCTGCGGTCCGGTGGTCGACGAACAGGAGCACCTCATCGGCGCCGTGACCGTCGACGACGTCCTCGACCATCTACTGCCGGACGACTGGCGCGAACAGGAGCACGTGGGCCATGACTGACGGGGGCATCTCCGCGCGGCAGCGGCTGGACACCCCGCGCGGTTCTCGCCGATTCCGGGTGGACATCGACGTCGACGCGATCGGTCGGACGGGCGAGAACGTCGCACGGTTCCTCGGCACGGGCCGGTACCTGGCGATCCAGACCATCATCGTGGTGGTCTGGATTCTGCTGAACGTCTTCGCGCTCAGCCTCCAATGGGATCCGTATCCGTTCATCCTGTTGAATCTGGCGTTCTCGACGCAGGCCGCGTACGCCGCGCCGCTGATCCTGCTCGCGCAGAACCGACAGGACGACCGCGACCGTGTCTCGCTCGAGGAGGACCGCGCCCGCGCCGCGCAGACCAAGGCGGACACCGAGTTCCTCGCTCGCGAGCTGGCGGCCCTCCGAATCGCCGTGGGCGAGGTGGCCACGCGCGACTATCTCCGTCGCGAGCTCGACGATCTCAAGGCCGTGCTCGCCGATCCGTCGCTCGCGGACGATCGCCCGCGCAAGAAGTCGCGACGTCGTGTCGAGGAACCGGACGAACAGACTCGTTTCGACCACAGCGAGGACACGCGACGGTAACCTCGGTCACAGTGCGCATCGGGTCCTGCCGAACGCGCGCACGGTGATCGGTGGGGGTTGGTGCGTATGCGAGTCGGCGGCGTCGTGAGTGCGTCCGTGCTCCTGCTCGGAGCGGTCACCGTGGCGGCCGGTGCGGCCACGCCCAGCTCCGCGAACCGCTTCGCGGCACCCCCGACGGCTGTCGTCGCCGCAGCACCCGTGCCCTCGCGCGACACCGCCGTGGGCCTCGTCGACCCGCCCGAGCGGTCGGCGACCACGTTCCGTTCCCCGGCTCCGGCCGCAGCCGCCGGCGCTCCGGTGACGGCGGCCGGGGCACCGGCGCCGAACATTCTGGTCGGAGCCCTCGGCATTCCGGAACTCGTTCTTCAGGCGTACCGCGCCGCCGAGGCCCGCACGGCGGTCACGACGCCCGGATGCAAGCTTCCGTGGCACCTGCTCGCCGCCATCGGCCGCATCGAGTCCGGTCACGCGGGCGGTGGCCGCACCGATGTCGCCGGCACCACCCTGACGCCGATCCTCGGACCGCCCCTCGACGGCCGGTCTGCAGCCGACGCGGTCATCACCGACTCGGACGGCGGTGCGCTGGACGGCAATTCGACGCACGATCGCGCCGTCGGACCGATGCAGTTCATCCCGTCGACGTGGGCGGGCTACGCCACCGACGGCAACGACGACGGCAAGGCCGACCCCAACAACGTGTTCGACGCCGCCGCGGCCGCGGGCAAGTATCTGTGTTCGGGCGGCCTCGACATGACCAAGGCCGCCGACGCGACGGCGGCCGTCATGCGCTACAACAACTCGGCCGCGTACACCGCGAACGTGCTGTCCTGGTCGGCCGCCTACTCCGGCGGTGCCAGCCCGGTTCCCGGACGCATCGGGGACGCGACGCCGATCCCGTCGCCGGTGGACGCGCTCGCGATCGCCGCGGCCGCGCCCGGAGCCGCCGACGTCGCGCCGGGTACCGACCCGACCACGACGAGCGCGCTGCCGACGACCTTGACTCCTGCCACCACCACGGCGCCGCCGGCGTTCGGGATCGAGGGGTTGCCGCCGCTGCCCACGTTCGAGCTTCCGGTCATCCCGTGCCTGCTCTGCCCACCGGCTCCGCCCGCCGAGGCCGCGACCGCACCGCCCGTCACGGACAGCACCGCACCCACTCCATAACGGCCGGATAACAGAACGGCAACGGATACGGTACCCTCGCTCCCGGCAGTTACACGTCGGAGCAGTCGCTCGCGGATCACGAGTCCGGTGAGCGGCGAGGAGGTACATCAGTGGGTCGGCATCGCAAGAAATCGACTTCCGCACTACGCAGGAATTCGGTGATCGCGTTGACCGGCCTGCTCCCCGCCGGCGGCATTGCCGTCGCCAGCAGTTACGCGGCCGGCGCCGACATCCCGTTCCTGCAGACTCGCGCCGCATCCCACGAGGTGCCGTTGGACGCGAGCCGCATCGAGGCCACTCCGATCGCCGCCCCCACCAGCTCGGAGACACCGCCGCCGGCGCCCGAGCCCGCGCCTGCACCCGTCGTCGATCCCGGCCCCGCGTTGCCGGAGAGCGTCGTCGCATCCCCGCTGGGCGTGCCGGCCGTCAACGTCGAGGCCTACCGCAACGCGGAGCGGCTCCTGCACGAGACGCTTCCGGGGTGCAACATGTCCTGGTCCCTCCTCGCCGGCATCGGCCGCGTCGAGTCGACTCACGCCAACGACGGCAAGGTCGCCCCGGACGGCACCTTGCTCGAACCCATCCTCGGACCGCGTCTCGACGGCAGCCTGGCCGGCAACAACGTGATCTACGACACCGACGGCGGCGCGCTCGACGGTGACCCTGTCTACGACCGGGCGGTCGGACCCATGCAGTTCCTGCCCGAGACGTGGAAGCGGTACGCCACCGACGGCAACGGCGACGGCAAGGCAGACCCGCAGAATCTCTTCGACAGCGCTGCCACCACCGGGAAGTATCTCTGCGACGGGGGCCTGAACATGGCCGATCCCGTCCAGGTCACGCAGGCCGTCCTGCGCTACAACAACTCGATGGCGTACGTCGCCAACGTGGTGGCGTGGTCCGTCGCCTACTCCACCGGAATCGCTCCGGCCGAGGGCGACCTGCCTCGCATCCACTAGTCACGCATACCATCGGGTCATGCCCGCAGTCATCGAATCGGACGTCCGCAGCGCGCTCGCGCGTGTGAACGACCCCGAGATTCGCAAGCCCATCACCGAACTCGGCATGGTCAAGAGCGTCGCTGTCGGTGACGACGGGTCGGTCGACGTCGGCATCTACCTCACCACCGCCGGCTGCCCGATGAAGACCGAGATCAGCGATCGAGTGCGGACCGCCGTCGCCGACGTCGCCGGCGTCGGCGAGATCCGCGTCGAGCTCGACGTGATGAACGACGAGCAGCGCACCGAACTGCGGAAGTCGTTGCGCGGCGATTCGGCGGAGCCGGTCATTCCGTTCGCCCAGCCGGGTTCGCTGACACGCGTCTACGCGGTCGCCTCGGGGAAGGGCGGAGTCGGAAAGTCCTCCGTCACCGTCAATCTCGCGGCGGCGATGGCTGCGAAGGGCTTGTCCGTCGGAGTGCTCGACGCGGACATCTACGGCCACTCGGTGCCCCGCATGCTCGGAACCGATGCGCGCCCGACGCAGGTCGAGCGGATGATCATGCCGCCCGTGGCGCACGAGGTGAAGATGATCTCGATCGCCCAGTTCACCCAGGGCAACACTCCGGTCGTGTGGCGAGGCCCCATGCTGCACCGTGCACTGCAGCAGTTCCTCGCCGACGTGTTCTGGGGCGATCTCGACATCCTGCTGCTGGACCTGCCGCCGGGCACCGGTGACGTCGCGATCTCGGTGGCGCAGCTCATCCCCGGCGCGGAGATCCTCGTGGTCACCACCCCGCAGCAGGCGGCAGCCGAGGTGGCCGAGCGTGCGGGCGCCATTGCCCTGCAGACCCGCCAGCGAGTGGTCGGTGTCGTGGAGAACATGTCCTGGCTCGAGCTGCCCGACGGCACGCGCATGGACGTCTTCGGCACCGGTGGCGGGCAGGCCGTGGCCGACCGCCTCACCACCGCCGTCGGCGCGAAGGTTCCGCTGCTCGGGCAGATCCCCTTGGACACCGCAGTGCGCGAGGGCGGGGACGAGGGCGTACCGATCGTCCTCGGCGCCCCGGAGACTCCGGCCGCTCGTGCCCTCACCGAGGTCGCAGAGAAGCTGTCCGTTCGCAGTCGTGGGCTGGCCGGCATGAGCCTCGGCATCGACACCACGCGTCACCTCTGACCCCTCTCAGAACGGGGGCGGGGTGTCGTCGGGTGGGTGGAGCTTCATCGCGTTGCGGAGTCGGTTGCGGTTGCGTTCCTGTCGTCGGCGGGCGTGTTTCTGCTCGGTGCGTGGGGCGGGTCGGAGGCGTTCGGTGAGGACCGGTCTCGATGGCCGGGCCGTTGACGGGTCGGGTGGGGCGCCGAAGACGATCATGTCGAGTCCGGGGTGGACGTCGTGGCCCGTGAACGCGGGGCCGAGGACGGTGCGTCCGCCGGGGATGGTGATGGTGCGAATCAGTCGGCTCGGATTATTCGGGTCGGGGTACTGGTCGTCGACGAAATCCCCGAACGTCTTCAGTAGGTGATGGAACCGGCACTTCGCTCCCAACCCGCCGGCCGACGTCGTGCCGCCGCGGGTGGGGTCGTGGTGGTCGTATTCGGTGATGTGGTCGAGGTCTGCCTCCCACGCCGGTCGGTTGCAGCCGGGCCAGGTGCAGAACTGGTCCCGCGCCCGCACATAGGCATCGAGTGCGGCGGAGGGGCGGTACGGGTTCGATGGTTGCGTGGCCGGGAGTGGGGTGTCGGTGCCGTCCCCGAGGGGGCGGATGACGGTTCGGGGGTCGGCGGCGAGGTCGCGGACGTGGGCGCCGGAGATGATGCCGATGCCGGCGAGAAATCCGACACCGTCGACGGTGTCGAGACCGAGGGGCTCGTCGCATCCGTGCGGGCCCTCCGAGGACTCGTCGACCGCCGGTGACTTGGTGAAAATTGGGTCCGCGGCGGCGTCGGCCAGTATCGCTGTGCCGGACGGATCCGCTGCGACAGGTCGTGCTGCAGTCGGTTCTGCTGCAACAGGTTCTGCTGCACCCGGTCCTGCTGCGACCGATTCTGCTGCACCCGGTTCCACCGCAACGGAATCTGTCGAAACCGGTTCCGTCGCATCGGGCTGGGCCGCAGGGGTGGGTTCGGTGTCGGGTCGCGGCAGGTGCTGCGGCGACCTGCAGACCCGCTCGGATTCCGGGGCGCGGACGGGGCCGGTGAGGGTGGTGGTGTCGGTGACCAGGTGGATCACGATCCGCGGCGCCGTCGCCGCGAACGTACCGACGTCGACATTCTTGTAGCGGCAGTCGGTGATCGGGCGGTCGCAGTCGCAGCCGAATTCGGTCCGGGTGAGCAACGCGTAATGCGCATCCGATGCCCGCGCGGCCTTCGACCGGGTGTCCTTCGGGCACACCTGCGCCGCGAGGCGGTGGACCGCGGCGGCGGCGAGGGCAGTGTCCTCGGCGGGCCGGGTGTCCGTCGTCGTGGCCATCCCGTCCCGCCCGGTCTCGACGGTGAACGCCCGGTTCCGCTTCGCTGCCTCGCGGCGGGCGCGGACGGCGTCGGGGTCGCGGCGGTGCACCATCGTGTCGACCATGATCTCCATCCGCGCCGGCGACCACGACCCGGGTTTACGCAACGCGGCGGCGATGTCGGCGTCGACCAACGCCGCGTAGCACTGACCCTCGATCAACTCGGTGCGGGAGACGATGGTGCGGATGTGGTGCGGGGTGACGATCCCGTCCCGTAGGCACCGTGCGACCAGGGGTAGCCGGTCGCGGAGGGCGACGGCGTCGGTGAGCAGGGTCCGGGCGGCGAACGGGGTGATCGACATCGTCGTCGCGATCGTCGCGGCGCAGCGAGTGAACGCGTCGAGCTCACGCCGGTCCTCGTCCTCGAACGGCTCCACCAGTTCGGCGTGCATGGCGGCGGCGAGCTGATATTCGAACCACTTCAGGTAGGACACCCCGGCAGCCGCGTGCACCAGAGCGTCCAGCGCCTGCGGAGACGGAAGGTCGGTGGTGGCGGGCAGACCCAACGCGGCGTGATCCAATGCAGCCCACGGCGTCGCCGTAGTCCGTGCCCCCACCTGCACTGCAGCCATACTGCCGACCCCCAGTCGCTCGTATGTTCGAGCGTACCGGCACCCACCGACAGACTCCATGACACGCACGCACGGATTCGGCGGCGGCCGGGGAATCAGGTGGCGGCGCGATCTACGTGGCGTCGGGGTCGATCGGGGGTCGCTCGTTGCCGGCCAGGGAGTCGCGCGCGGGATCCTTCGACAACGACGGACGCGACGACGGAGACGCGGACTGCGATCCGGTGGCGGCCGTTCCCCCGCCGGGCTTGTCGAAGTTGCCGGTGAAGATCGAGTCGTCACCGTCGAGGAGGTGCTTGGTCACCACGGCACGCGGGGTCATCTTCCGGAGCTGATTGAGGTCCGCGAGAGGCTTGCGCAGGTCGTCGAAATCGGTTCCCAACTCGTTCTTCAGCTGAGCACTGGCGCCGGACGCGTAGTCACGCACCTGCCGCAGCGACTTGGTCACCCAGGTGACGGCACCGGGCAGACGCTCGGGCCCGAGGACGACGAGTGCGGCGATGAGGAGGACGAGCATCTCGCCCCAACCGATGTTCGCGAACACCGCTACAGCCTACGGGGCAGAGCCACGGTCATGCGTCCGACGTGGGCGTGACGGTGATGTCCACGGTGCGACCCGATCGCACCACCTGCACCGGGATGGACTGGCCGATCTGCTGCTCCTGCACGGCCACCACGAGCTCGTCGGCGCCGGAGACGGACCGGTTCCCCACTCGCACGATGACGTCGCCCTCGACGATGCCCGCCTGCTGCGCCGGCCCGCCGGCCGTCACGTTGGCCACCCGGGCACCGCTGAGAGCGTCGTTGACGACGGTGCGCGCCGTGACCCCGATGTCGGGATGGATCATCGACCCGGTGCGGATGAGCGACTGCACCACCTCGGTGACGTCGTCGATCGGGATCGCGAACCCCAGCCCGACGGACCCACCGCTCTCGCTGCGGATCGCGGAGTTGATACCGATGACCCGTCCCTCGGCATCGATGAGCGGGCCTCCGGAGTTGCCCGGGTTGATGGCGGCGTCGGTCTGCACGGCGTCGATGACCGCGTCGGTGTCGGTCCCCTCGCCGGAGAGCCGCACCGGTCGATCGAGCGCGCTCACGATTCCTCGGGTGACGGTCTTGCTCAGACCCAACGGCGATCCGACCGCGACGACGTCGTCGCCCACCTGGACGTCCTCGGAGCGACCCAGCTGCGCGACGGTGAGTCCGGTGACGTCGGTCGAGAGGACGGCGAGGTCGGTCTTGGTGTCACGGCCGACGATGCGCGCCGGCACCTTGGTTCCGTCGGAGAAGGTGACCGACAGGGTGGCGTCCGGATTGGTGGCGGCCATCGAGACCACGTGATTGTTGGTGACGATGTACCCGGCGCCGTCGACGACGACGCCGGACCCGGTGCCGGCGTTCTCCCCGAACGTCTCCTGCACCGACACCACCGACGGCAGCACGGCCTCGGCCACCCGAGCGACCTGACCCGGAGGAAGGTCGCTCCCTTCCTGCGCGAGAGTCACGCGTGAACTGGTCAGCGATCCCCCGAGATCAGCGGCGACGGTGCCCACCACACCGCCCAGCAGGCCGATGACCAGCGCCACCGCGGCGAGGGCGGCGAGCGCGCGTGCGCCGACACGGCGACCGAACAGTACGTCCCGGACACCCAGCTTCTCCCCCGGCGCCAGGGGGACGGGATCGGGGGTCACCGCGGCCGGGGCCACCGAGGTCACCGGTGCGGCCGGGTCACGCCAGGGATCGACCGGTGCGGGCACCTCGTCGACCGGATCGCCGTCGTCCGGCTCCCGCATCAGGGACTCGGTCGCCCCCGGCGGACGACCGAACGCCTCGGCGAGCATCGGGTCGGGTGGTGGCGACGACCGCAGATCCGCCGAGGTGCGATCCGCGGGCACCGGGAACGAGCCGTCGACACCGTCGGGCCGACCGAATGCGCGCGACGTGTGGGGATCGACGACGGGTCGATAGAGGGGGCGCGGCGGCAACCGACGCTCGGCGTCGGTCCCCTCGGCCGGGGCGTCCGTTCCGTCAGGCTCCACTCGCGCAGGCTACCGTCGCCGGAATCGGCCGGACAGGCCGGACGCGATCCCCCCACGGAACGACGGCAGGGCGCCGGGGCGGCTGTCGCCGGGAGTGCAGGGGTGACGGTCGGGTATCTGGTGGAGAAGACCCATGAGCGAACTCGGCATGGTCACCTGCTCGGACGAACGGAGCGCGATGCGCGCCTGCTGCTGCGCATCCACTTCCGCCGCGCAGTCGGGGCATTGCGACACATGGTGGGCGGCGCGCAGGTATGCGTTCATCCGCAGCTCACCGTCGACGTAGGCCGCCACGGCCTCGCTGGCGAGGTGATCGGTGGGGTTGAACTGACGACGCTCGCGAGTCATGGTTCTCCTCCACTGCTGTGCGCGGTGACTGCCGGTGTGGTGACGCTCCCTTACGAAGATACTGAACGGACGGCGGGCCCGATCAGTTCCCGCGCGACCCGGCACGCGCACCGTTCTCGGTGCGGGTGGCGGCGAGGTGGTCTCGCAGCGCCTGCCGACCCCGGTGGATGCGGCTGCGGACCGTGCCGAGCTTGACGCCGAGGGTCGCGCCGATCTCCTCGTACGACAGTCCTTCGATGTCGCACAGGACGATAGCCGCGCGGAACTCCGGCGCCAGCGAATCGAGGGCGGCCTGCAGGTCGGGGTCGAGGCGGGCGTCGTGGTAGATCTGCTCGGGATCCGGCCGATCCGACGGCACCCGCTCGTAGTCCTCGGGCAGGGCTTCCATCCGGATGCGGCTCCGGCGGCGCACCATGTCCAGGAAGAGGTTGGTGGTGATGCGGTGCAGCCAGCCCTCGAACGTGCCGGGCTGATAGTTCTGCAGAGAGCGGAACACCCGGATGAAAGTGTCCTGGGTGAGGTCCTCGGCGTCCTGCGCGTTGCCCGAGAGCCGGTAGGCGAGGCGATAGACCCGGTCGCCGTGCTCGCGGACCAACTCGTCCCAGGACGGCATGGACGTAGCGTCCCCGGTGGCGTCGAAGACCGCGGTTCCGGACAGCGGAGTATCGAACGAGGCGTTCTGGGGCACGGAGTGGTCGGACGCGGTCTCGGCGGCGTGTTCGCGGGCAATCGGGTTCATGTGATCCTCTGGGTCCTCCTGGTCGGGGGATCGACGATCGGCCGTCGGCTCAGGGGTGATTCGGTGATGCGGACAACTCGGACTGGCATCCGATTGTTCCCGTACCCGTTTCTCCCGCGGCCGACGCCGTGCGTGCGTTCCGGCGAACTCGCGTAGAAGAAGCATGACCGCCGCGGGTGTGCGGCCCGTGTGATAAAGCTGAGCTCCCCCTGAGAGTCCGGACCGCGCCGTCCCGGCGGGCCGCGCCCGGTTCCTCGGCATGACGGCCGAAGCCCCGTGCTCGTTCGCTACTGTCTGCGCTGTGACTGTCGACGCCGCGACGATGCTGACCTACGCCGAGAACTCCGTCGTCGAGGACGACGTGCTGGTGGCCGCCCGCGAGCGCGCCGTCGATCTCGGCGCGGCCCCGGTCCCGCCGTCAGTCGGCGCCGCGCTGAGCATGATCGCGCAACTGTCCGGGGCTCGCACGGTGGTGGAGGTCGGCACCGGCGCCGGAGTCAGCGGACTGTGGCTGCTCGACGGGATGCGTGCCGACGGCGTCCTGACCACCATCGACAGCGAGCCCGAGCACCAGCGCGCGGCGCGGGAATCGTTCCGAGCCGGCGGAATCGCCCCGTCGCGGACGCGGCTGATCAACGGTCGGGCGATGGACGTCCTCCCCCGCCTCGCCGACGCGTCCTACGACCTCGTCTTCGTCGACGCCACGCCGCGGGACCACGTCGGCATCATGACCGAGGGCGTGCGCATGCTGCGTCCCGGCGGAGCGCTCGTCCTGCACAACGCGTTGCTGGGCGGTCGGGTGGCCGATGCGGCCGCGCGCGACGAGGCCACCGTGGCGGTCCGGGCCGCGGCGCGGGCGATCGCCGAGAACGAGGCGCTCACCGCCGTCGTCCTGCCCATCGGAGACGGTCTGCTCTGCGCCTCGCGCCTGCCCGAGTGACGGGCCGGGATCGGGTCTAGATCCAGACGCCCTTGCCGACGGCGACGACACCGCCGGCCGAGACGGTGAACCGCTCCTTGTCGCGATCGCGATCCACGCCGATGATCTCGCCGGGGTTCACCACGACGTTCTTGTCGAGGATGGCGTTGCGCACCACGGCGTTCCGACCGATGCGGACGCCCGGCATGATGACGCTGCCCTCGACCGTGGCTCCGGCGTCGATCATTACCGACGAGCTCAGGACGGAGTTGCGGACCGTCGCGGCGGACAGGATGCTCCCGGCGCCGACGATGGACTCCTGCGCCAGGCCGCCCTGGACGAACTTGGCGGGCGGGAGGTTCTCGGCCGTCCCGCGAATCGGCCATCGCTTGTTGTAGAGATTGAAGACGGGGTGCACCGACACCAGGTCCATGTGGGCGTCGTAGAAGGCGTCGATGGTGCCGACGTCGCGCCAGTATCCCTTGTCCCGTTCGGTCGCCCCGGGAACGACGTTGTCCTTGAAGTCGTACACCGACGCCATACCGGCGGCGACCAACGCGGGGATGATGTCGCCGCCCATGTCGTGGTCGGAGTCGGTGTTCTCCGCGTCGGCCTTGATGGCGTCCACGAGCACCTTCGTGGTGAAGACGTAGTTGCCCATCGAGGCGAACGTGCTGTCCGGGTCGTCCGGCGTGCCCGGCGGATCGGCCGGCTTCTCGAGGAACTCGGTGATGTTGCCCGCCGCGTCGCTGTCGATGCATCCGAAAGCCGTTGCCTCGCTGCGCGGCACGCGGATGCCGGCGACGGTCACCCCGGCTCCGGAATCGATGTGCTGCTGCACCATCTGCTCCGGGTCCATGCGGTAGACGTGGTCCGCACCGAACACGACGATGTATTCGGGGTCCTCGTCGTACACCAGGTTGAGCGACTGGAAGATCGCGTCCGCGCTGCCGGTGTACCACCGCGGCCCGAGACGCTGCTGCGCCGGCACCGGGGTGATGTACTCGCCGCCGAATCCGGACAGACGCCACGTCTGGGAGATGTGCCGGTCGAGCGAGTGCGACTTGTACTGCGTCAGCACGCACAATCGCAGATACCCGGCGTTGACCAGGTTGCTCAGCACGAAGTCGATGAGGCGGTAGGCGCCGCCGAACGGCACCGCGGGTTTCGCGCGGTCCGCCGTCATCGGGAAGAGCCGTTTGCCCTCGCCGCCGGCGAGCACGATTCCGAGTACATGCGGCTGGGTCCTCACGAGTACCAACCTATCGGGTTGTGACGGAGCAGCGCCGGATATGGATCGAATGGACGCCGACGCGTTACGTTTCTCTCATGCGCGTCGCGATGATGACCAAGGAATATCCCCCGGAGATCTACGGCGGCGCCGGTGTGCACGTCACCGAATTGGTCCGACGCCTGCGCGACCTCTGCGAGGTCGACGTCCACTGCACGGGCGCACCGCGCGACACCGCGATCGTCCACTCCCCCGATCCGGCGCTGGCCGATGCAAACCCGGCACTGACCACCCTGTCGAGCGGGCTGCGCATGGCCGCGGCCGCCGCCGACGCGGACGTCGCCCACTCGCACACGTGGTACACCGGGCTCGCCGGTCACCTGGCGGCGGAACTCCACGGCATCCCGCACGTGCTCACCGCGCACTCGCTCGAACCCCGCCGCCCCTGGAAGGCCGAGCAACTCGGCGGTGGGTACCGCGTCTCGTCGTGGTCCGAACGCAACGCCGTCGAGTACGCCGATGCCGTCATCGCGGTGAGCGACGGGATGAAGGCCGACGTGCTGGACTGCTACCCCCGCCTCGACCCCGCCCGAATCCACGTGGTGCGCAACGGGATCGACACCGCCGTGTGGCACCCCGGCCCTCCCGAGGCGAGCGACGAGCCCGCCCTGACGGCCCTCGGCGTCCGGACCGACCGGCCGATCGTCGCGTTCGTCGGCCGCATCACCCGACAGAAGGGCGTCGGGCATCTGGTCGCCGCCGCCCACGCGTTCGACCCGTCGATCCAGCTGGTGCTCTGCGCCGGCGCACCCGACACCCCCGAGATCGCCGTCGAGACCGAGCGCGCCGTGGCCGAGCTCTCGGAGAAGCGCGGCAACGTCTTCTGGGTGCGCGAGATGTTGCCGACGGAGCAGATCCGCCAGATCCTCACCGCCGCCGCGGTGTTCGTCTGTCCGTCGGTGTACGAGCCGCTCGGCATCGTCAATCTCGAGGCGATGGCGTGCGAGACGGCCGTGGTCGCGTCCGACGTCGGCGGCATCCCCGAGGTGGTCGCCGACGGCCGCACCGGAACCCTGGTGCACTACGACGCCGCCGACACCGGCGCCTTCGAGGCCGACCTCGCGGCGGCCGTCAACGCCCTGGTGGCGGACGAGGAGCGCAACCGGGCCTACGGCGTCGCGGGCCGCGAGCGAGCGGTGGCCGAGTTCGCGTGGGAGTCGATCGCGCAGCAGACGCTGGAGGTCTACACGGCCGCAGGCCGATAGCTCACTCGGCCGCAGGCCGACAGATCATTCGGCCGCGGGTCGGTAGACCGAGACGGTGACGGCCACGGTGACCTCGATCGGGGTCGGGAGGGCCGTCACGCGGGCCGCCAACTCGGCGGGGGTGACGTGGCGCGCCGACGGGCCCATGCCGACGACGGCGCCGACGTCCTCCGGGGTCAGGGACATGGTGTAGCCGACCGCGCGTCGATCGATCCGGTCGAAGGTGCCCGCGAGGGAGTCGCCGAGTCGACGCGTCTTGTTCTCGTCCACGCGGATCAGGTCCAGCGCCGTCACCAACTCCCCGAGGTGCCGCTCGGTGGGAGTGACCACCACCAGTCGACCGCCCGGAGCCAGCACCCGCGCCAGTTCGGGCACGTTGCGCGGGGAGAAGATGGACAGCGCCGTGTCGATCACGCCCGTGCGCACGGGGAGCGCCGTCCACACGTCGGCGACGACGGATGCGGCCCGCGGATGCGCTCGGGCGGCCCGCCGCGCGGCCGCCTTGGACACGTCGACGCCGACCCCCACCGCACTCTCGCCGACGGCGTCGAGGACGCGCGCGAGATAGTGACCCGTCCCGACCCCGACGTCGAGGATTCGGTGGCCGTCCGCGACGTCCGCGACGGCGTCCATGATCGAGTCGTAGCGGCCCGAGCCGAGGAACCGATCCCGGGCGGCCACCATGTCCGTGCTGTCGCCGGTGAACTTGCCGCCACCGCCGGACAGCAGGCTCACGTGTCCGCCTCGCGCGACGTCGAAGGTGTGCCCGCTCTCGCACAGCAGCGTCGGCGGATCGGCGTCGAGGCCCGCGCCGCAGTGCGGGCAGGCCAGCAGGGCCACGGCCTCGTCGATCATCGGTGCAGCCTCTTCTCCGCTCGTGACGGGCCCTGTGAGGGTGGAACCCGGGACGACGACGGCCCCCGGGACGGCGACAGCCCCGCCGGAACAACCGACGGGGCCGTGCGCGAGTGCAGTTCGCTTCTCAGCCGGTGACGCCCTTGAGCTCGTCGCCCAGTGCGGCCGCCTCGTCGGGAGTGAGCTCGACGACCAGACGTCCTCCGCCCTCGAGTGGAACCCGCATGACGATTCCTCGTCCTTCCTTGGTCGCCTCGAGCGGACCGTCGCCGGTCCGGGGCTTCATGGCCGCCATCCTCTGCTCCCTCCAGATCTGCGCCGACCTGCTCCGCGCATGACATGTTCCTCTCGCGCTCCGCCGGGGTCCGGCGAGGTGCGTGCACCATATTGTTCCCTATCGAACGGAACGACGGGAAACGGACACCCCCTTCGGCGCCCAGCGCACACCCCGTCCCGGCCCTGCGCACACCCCTGCGACGGCCCCGGGAACGCCCCTCAGCGCGTCGGGGGAACCCAGCAGTCCTGCAGGTGGTCGTCGACCATTCCGGTCGCCTGCATGAGGGCGTAGGCCGTCGTGGGGCCGACGAAGCGGAAACCCCGCTTCTTCAGCGCGGTCGCCATCGCGGTCGACTCGGCGGTCACCGCCGGGACGTCCGCGGCGGTGACCGGCCGCGGGCGCGGCGGGGGCGCGTGGGACCACAGCAGAGCGTCGAGATCGACGTTCTCCGACACCACGAGCCGCGCGTTGGCGACCGTCGCGAGAATCTTCGCGCGGTTGCGGACGATGCCGGGGTCGGCGAGCAGCCGCTCGACGTCGTCGTCGTCGAATGCGGCGACGGCGTCCGGATCGAAGTCCGCGAACGCGGACCGGAAGGCATCCCGCTTGCGGAGCACCGTGATCCAGGACAGACCCGATTGGAACGCCTCGAGGCTCACGCGCTCGAACAGTGCACGCGTGCCGTGCACCGGCTGCCCCCACTCCTCGTCGTGGTACCGCGCGTACAGGGCGTTCTCCGCCGGGTCGGGAGACCACGTGCAGCGGACGCGGCCGTCGCTGTGCATCACGGTTCGACCGGCTCCGACGGGGGCGCGGCGGCATCCCGCTCGGCGAGACGTGTTCGCAGACCGTCGATCTCGTCGGCGAGACGATCGAGGGCCCAGTCGACCTCGCCGCAGTCGTAGCCGCGTGGGCGCAGTCGGAACCGCAGGGCGCGGACGTCCCGCCCCGTGACACCCTGCGCCGGCAGCGCCGTGGCGGTGGTCTCGGGCGGGAGCGGTTCCATCTCCTCGCCCCGCCCGAACACCACCGACGCGAGCAGGAACAGCACGACGGCCACGACCGCGATCGAGACGACGTAGAGCAGGATCGTCACCATGGGGCCGATCCTGTCACGGCGGACACGGTCGGCGCCGCCCCGGCGGAGTCCACACGGGTCACCGCGTGCGGTCGGCCCAGGGTCGGACCGTGCGCATCGGTGGACGGTCGACGAGGGAGACGTCGGTGACCGAGGCGACGAATTCGCCGCCCTCCGGCCGGAACTGGGTGATACCGGCGCCGGAATCGGCGATTCCTGCGCGACCGAGCATGGTGCCGACGATCTGCCGACTCATGGCCCCCAACTGATCGAGGGGACGGTTCCGATGCCGTCGAACACCGAGATCCACCTGCCCGATCGCGTCGAGGCCGTAGCGGTCGTAGGTGTCCATGAGCAGCCCGATCTCCACGCCGTACCCCGGCGCGAACGGCACCGCCGTCAACAGCTCGCGGGTGCCGGCGTACTCCCCGCCGAGCGGCTGCACGATGCCCCCCAGCTCCGGTCGCAGCGCGGCGAGCAGGGGACGCGCGACGAGTTCGGTGACCCGACCGCCGCTGTGGGCCTCGCTCGACCCGGCGAGCGGACGACGATAGAACCCCTTCACGAGGTGCAGGCCGCGCCGGGTGAGCAATGGGCCGAGCAGTTTCGGGACGAAGCCCGGGTCCGGGTCGATGAGATCGGAGTCGACGAAGACCACGATGTCGCCCGTCGTGGCGGCCAGGGACCGCCACAGCACCTCGCCCTTGCCGGGAGCCGTCGCGACCTCGGGGACGGCCTCCTCCCGCGTGACGACGTCCGCCCCGGCCTCCCGCGCGCGGGCGGCGGTCGCGTCGGTGGACCCCGAGTCCAGGACCACCAGTTCGTCGACCAGTCCGCCGACCAGCGGCGAGATGGAGGCGACGACGTCGCCGACGGTCGCTTCCTCGTCGAGGGCCGGCAGCACCACCGAGACGGTCCGAGCGCCCTTCGCCGCGACGAGTTCGTCGACGGTCCAGCGCGGGTCGGACCAGGTGGTACCGACGTCGGCGAGGGCGGCCGACACGGCGGACACGGCCGACGACGTCACGCGAGACCTCGCACGGTGCGAGCGGGCGGACGCGTGCCGGCGATCGCCGCGACCATGTCGACGACGCGTCGGGTGGGTCCGACCTCGTGGACCCGGAACATGCGCGCTCCCCGTTCGGCGCTCAGTGCTGTCGCAGCCAAGGTTCCCTCCAAGCGTTCGGCAAGTCCGACTCCCAGAGTCTCCCCCACGAAATCCTTGTTGCTCAGCGCCATCAGGACCGGCCATCCGCTGTTGACCAGACTGTCGACGTGCCGTAACAAGGCGAGCCCGTGGTGGGTGTTCTTGCCGAAGTCGTGAGTCGGGTCCACCAGGATGCCGTCCTCGCGGACGCCGGCCGCGGCAGCGGCCTCGGCGGCGCGCGTCACCTCGGTCACCACGTCGCTCACCACGTCGGCGTACCGCACCCGGTGCGGGCGAGTACGCGGCACCGCGCCCCCGGTGTGCGAACACACGATGCCGGCCCCGACCTCGGCGGCCACGCCGACCAGATCGGGATCGGCTCCGGCCCAGGTGTCGTTGACGAGGTCGGCACCCTCGGCGCACGCCCGCCGTGCCACCTCCGCGCGCCACGTGTCGACGCTGATCACCACGTCCGGGTACGCCGACCGGATGGCCGCGACGAAGGGCACGACCCGGCGGGTCTCCTCCTCGACGTCCACCGTCGCACCGGGACCGGCTTTGACCCCGCCGATGTCGAGGACGTCGGCACCCTCGTCGACGGCGCGATGGACGGCGGCCATCGCGGCCTCGTCGGAGAACGTCGCTCCCCGGTCGTAGAAGCTGTCCGGGGTGCGGTTGACGATCGCCATCACCAGCGCACGGTCGGTCGCGACGGGACGGCCGCAGAAGGTCGGGAACGGATGCACCCGACCATCTTGCCTTCCCGCCGCGCCGGCCCTGCTCAGCCCTTGGGCAGCTTGCCGCCGCCGACCTCGTCGGCGTAGCCGTCGTAGAACTCGACGTAGCCGTCGGCCTTGCCCTTGAGCACGTACAGATCGCCGTCGCCGTCCCCGTAGCCGGTCTTCCGGAGTTCGACCTTCTTGCTCTTGAACGTCGAGGTGGCCTCGAGGGAGTCGACCACGCGGACGAAGAGCGGCACCGCGTAGCTGGGCAGCGACTCGTACGCATGGGTGGCGACCGAGGCGCCGTCGAACTTCTTCCCGCTGCGCATCGTCAGCGCCGCCATGCCGGCCTTGCCGTCGGCGCCCGGGACCTCGACGCCGAACACCACGGCCTGGTCCACGTCCGGGTGCGATCCGAGAGCGCCCTCGACCTGCGTGGTGGCGACGTTCTCGCCCTTCCAGCGGAACGTGTCGCCGAGCCGGTCGACGAACGCGACGTGCCGGAAGCCCTGCTGGCGCACCAGGTCTCCGGTGTCGAACCAGCAGTCGCCGTCCTTGAAGCCGTCCTGCAGGAGCTTCTTCTTGGTGGCGTCCTCGTCGGAGTAGCCGTCGAACGGCGCGCGGTCGGTGATCTTCGACAGCAGCAGACCGACCCCGCCGGCCGAGACCTTGGTGAGCCGACCGTTGCTGTCGCGCTTGGCCTTGCCGGTCTCGTCGTCGTACTCCACCACGGCGTACGGCAGCGGGCAGAAGCCGGCCGTGCGGTCGAGGTTGAACGCGTTGATGAACGCGATGTTGCACTCGCTGGCACCGTAGAACTCGGCGACGCGCGAGATGCCGAAGCGCTCGGTGAACTCGTGCCAGATCTCCGGTCGCAGACCGTTTCCGACGATGAGCCGGATCGTGTTGTCCTTGTCGGACGGCTTCTCGTCCTGCGTGAGCAGGTACCGGCAGAGTTCGCCGATGTAGGTGAACGCCGTGGCCTCGTTGGCCCGGACGTCGTCCCAGAACCGGGAGACCGAGAACTGCTTGCCGATCGCGATGGCGGCGCCGGAGGCGAGGACGGACGACAGCGACACCGTGAGCGCGTTGTTGTGGTAGAGCGGGAGGCAGCAGTACAGCACGTCGTCCTTGCGGAGCCGCACACCCATGCTGCCCAGGCCGGACATCGACTTGAGCCACCGGAAGTGGCTCATGAGGCTGGCCTTCGGCATGCCCGTCGTGCCGGAGGTGAAGATGTAGTACGCCTTCTCCTTGGCCTGGATCTCGGCCGTGACAGCGGGGTTCTCCGCACTGGCGGACTCGGCCAGCCGGTCCAGCTCCTCGGCGTGCAGCACCACCTTCTCCGGCAGGGCCTCGTCCAGCGAGTCGAGGGCCTCGAGGCAGTCCTCGTCGACGACGACCACCCGGGCGTCGAGGATGCCGAGGCTGTGCTCGAGCACGTCGCCGCGCTGGTTGAAGTTCAACATGCCCGCGGTGGCACCGAGCTTCACCGTGGCCAGGGCGACGAGCAACGTGCGCATCGAGTTCTTGGCCAGCACGCCCACCACGTCGCCGCGCTGGACCCCCCGGTCGACGAGCACCGACGCGTAGCGGTTGACCAGATCGTTGGCCTGTCCGTACGTCAGGGTGTCGCCCTCGAAGCGGACGAAGGGCCGCTCGGGGTGCTTGGCGGCCGCGCGCTGGAAGATGAACCCGATGGACTCCTTGTCCGTCGGCTTGCGCAGGAACCCAGGCACGCCCCGGATCACCGTCGGCAGAGCCGGGGCCATCTTCGCGGTCGCGGTGGCGAGATCCAGCAGTCCGATCTTGTGACGAGCGTCGGCAGCCATACGTTTCCTCCCTGACGAGCCGGCCTTCGTCTGTGTCCGGCTTGTGACGATGCTTACCTTACCGATTGGTAAGTTTCACCACACGTCACACGTCGAGATTGCAGGCGTCGAGGGCGGCGCCGACGGTGGTCACCCGGATCAGCCGAGCGAGGGACGACGGGGAGACGAAGCCGGTTCCCGACAGTCCGTCGAGCCAGTCGAGCAGAGGCGAGAAGTGCCCCGTCGGGTCCAACAGCACGACCGGCTTGGTGTGCATGCCGAGGTAGCCGGAGGTCCAGGTCTCGAACAGCTCCTCGAGCGTGCCGATTCCCCCCGGGAGAGTCACGAAGGCGTCCGCGCGATCGTCCATGATGCGCTTGCGCTCGCGCATGGTCTCGGTGACCACCAACTCGTCGGCCTCGACGTCCGCGACCTCCCGTTCGACCAGCGCACGGGGGATGACACCCACGGTTCGACCACCCGCGGCCCGGGTGGCTCGGGCGACCGCGCCCATCATCGAGACGTTGCCGCCGCCCGAGACGAGCGAGCCGCCGCGCCGGCCGATCTCGGTGCCGAGCGCGGTGGCGAGATCGAGGTGCCGTTGCTCCACCGGACCCGACGCGCAGTAGACGCACACCGTCGTCACTGCTGCGCGCTCTCGTCGATCCACCGGACGACCTCGTCGACGTCGTCGGTGCACCGGATCAAGGCCACGTCGGACTCCGAGACGGTGCCGGCCTCGACCAACGTCGTCGTGATCCACTCCAACAAGCCACCCCAGAATTTCGTGCCGAACAGAATGATCGGAAAGCGGGTGATCTTGCGTGTCTGGACCAGCGTCAACGCCTCGAACATCTCGTCGAGCGTGCCGAATCCACCCGGCAGACAGACGAACGCCTGCGAGTACTTCACGAACATCGTCTTGCGCACGAAGAAGTAGCGGAAGTTCACCCCGAGGTCGACCCACGGGTTGAGGGACTGCTCGAACGGCAGCTCGATACCGAGACCGACCGAGAGTCCGCCCGCCTCGCACGCACCCTTGTTGGCGGCCTCCATCGTTCCCGGTCCGCCCCCCGTCACCACCGCGTAGCCCGCCTCGGCGAGCGCGGCACCCAATCGGACGCCCGACTCGTACACCGGCGATCCCGACGGCGTGCGCGCGGATCCGAACACGGTGACGGCACGGGGCAGTTCGGCGAGCGCACCGAAACCCTCGACGAACTCGCTCTGGATGCGTAGCACCCGCCACGGGTCGGTGTGCACCCAGTCCGAGGGGCCCCGGTAGTCGAGCAGCCGTTGGTCCGTCGTCGAGTTCGCCCGGGTGCGGCGGTCCAGTATCGGGCCGCGGTAGCGCGCGGCCTGTCGATCCTGCGTCATGGGGGTGAGGTTAACGGCCCGACGGACCGCGTCCGGTGGTGAGGTAGCGCCGCAGGACGTCGGCCACTCGAGTGATCTGTTCGGTGGGCACCCGCTCGTCGCGCTTGTGGGCCAGGTTGGGGTCGCCGGGGCCGTAGTTCACGGCCGGAATGCCGAGCGCGGAGAAGCGGGAGACGTCGGTCCACCCGTACTTGGCCCGGAACCGGCCACCGGCCGCCTCCACCAGCGCGGCCGCGGCGGGCGCGGCGAGACCCGGCAGCGCCCCGGGCGACCGGTCGGTCACCTCGAGTCGCACGCCGTCGCCGGCGAGCACCTCCGAGGCGTGCGCCACGGCGTCGTCCACCGAGCGGTCGGGAGCGAAGCGGAAGTTGACGTCGACGGCCGCCTCGTCCGGCACCACGTTGCCCGCCACTCCCCCGACCACTCGAACCGCTTGCAGTCCTTCGCGATACACGCACCCGTCGATCTCGACGGTCCGCGGCTCGTACGCCGCGAGTCGCGTCAGCACCGCGCCCAGCCGATGAATGGCGTTGTCGCCCAACCAGGACCGCGCCGAGTGCGCGCGCACGCCCGTCGTCGTCACGCGGATGCGGAGCGTCCCCTGACACCCGGCCTCGATGAACCCACCCGACGGCTCCCCGAGGATCGCGACGTCACCGTGCAGCCAGTCCGGCAGCTCGCGTTCGATCCGGCCGAGTCCGTTGGCGGTGGCCTCGATCTCCTCGCAGTCGTAGAAGATCAGCGTGAGGTCCGCGACGGGGTCGGCCACGGTGGCCGCGAGGTGGAGGAACACCGCGTCGCCCGACTTCATGTCGACGGTGCCGCAGCCGTGCAGGACATCGCCTTCGGGCCCCCCGCGCTCGCGCCGCGACGGCACGTTGTCGGCGATCGGGACGGTGTCGAGGTGACCGGCCAGGATCACCCGCGTCGGCAGCCCACGGTGGGTGCGCGCCAGCACCGCGTTGCCCGAGCGGATGACCTCGAAGCCGGTGGTCTGCTCCCGCAGGGCCTGCTCGACGGCGGCCGCGAGCGTGGCCTCGTCGCGGGACACGCTCGGGACGTCCACGAGGGCGGCGGTGAGGTCGATCGGGTCGGCATGCAGGTCCAGGACCACGGGTGCGCTCACGATCGTCGACCCTACTGCCGTGCTCTAGGCTCGGGCACCGTGACCACAGGCGCATCGGCAACAGGACTCGCAACCATCACCACCTCGGGCACGGTGCTCGACACCTGGTACCCCGCCCCCGAACTGGGCGAGGTCACCGAGACCGGCACCACCCGCCTCCAGGGCGCGGACGTCCCCGAGGACCTGGCGTCGCTGGTCGGTGCGGACGACGCGCGCGGCGTCGACGTCGTCGCCGTGCGCACCACCATCGCCTCGCTGGACGACGCGCCCACCGACGCGCACGACGTCTACCTCCGCCTGCACCTGCTCTCGCACCGCCTGGTCGCGCCGCACGGCGTGAACCTCGACGGCCAGTTCGGCCTGCTCGCCAACGTGGTCTGGACCAACCACGGCCCGGCCGCCGTCGACGGGTTCGAGGTCACCCGCGCGAAGCTCCGAGCGCGCGGCCCCGTCACGGTCTACGGCGTGGACAAGTTCCCCCGCCTCGTGGACTACGTGGTCCCGACGGGCGTACGCATCGGCGACGCCGACCGCGTGCGCCTGGGCGCGCATCTCGCGTCGGGCACCACCGTCATGCACGAGGGCTTCGTCAACTTCAACGCCGGCACGCTCGGCTCGTCGATGGTCGAGGGGCGCATCTCCGCCGGCGTCGTGGTCGGCGACGGCTCGGACGTCGGCGGCGGCGCGTCGATCATGGGCACCCTCTCGGGTGGCGGCAAGGAGGTCATCTCCGTCGGCGAGCGGTGCCTGCTCGGCGCCAACGCGGGCCTGGGCATCTCGCTCGGCGACGACTGCGTGGTCGAGGCCGGGCTCTACATCACCGCCGGCACCAAGGTGACCGGACCCGACGGCACGGTGGTCAAGGCCGCGGCCCTCAGCGGGCGGTCGAACCTGCTGTTCCGCCGAAACTCCGTCTCCGGGGCCGTCGAGGTGGTTCCGTGGAAGGGCACCGGAGTCGAACTGAACTCCATCCTGCACGCCAACGACTGATCGCGGCGCCGCGGTCGGCAGATCCGGGGGGACCATGACCGAACCGCGACTCGAGACCGTTGCGACCGAGGACCTGACGGAACACGACGCGCACCAGGCGGAAGCCTTGGTGCGCGCCATGTTCGGTAGCGAGTTCGCCCCGCACGATTGGGTGCACGGCCTGGGTGGGACGCACGTGCTGGCCCGGCTCGACGGTCTGGTGGTCGCGCACGCCGCGGCGGTCCCCCGGCTGCTCGTCCACGACGGCAAGGAGATCGACGGCCGCTACGTCGAGGCCGTGGCGGTCGACTCGGACCGCCGCGGCACCGGACTCGGCCGCATCGTCCTCGACCGTCTCGAGGCGGTGATCGACGACGAGGGTGCCCTGGGCGTGCTCAACTCGCTGCCCGACGCCGTCGGGTTCTGGGAGGGCCGCGGGTGGGTGCGGTGGCGTGGCCTGCTCGGGGTGGTCGGGAACGGCGAGGACCCCCGGCCACCGGCCGACGACGAGAACGTCATGGTGTTCCGACCGCCGAGCAGCATCGACGTCGAGGGCACCTTGTGCGTCAACAACCGCGTGGGTCCGCGCTGGTAGTTCGCGGGCGCACGCCAAGCACCGAACCACCGTTCCATCCTTGACACGCCCGCGGAACGGGCGTTCACTTCTTGCCGTGGTGTACCGACGAACCCCTGCGGTCCAGGAACGGCTCGACGCCGCCCGCTCCCGCATCGTCACGGCCGCGCTGTCCCTCGTGGCCGAACGCGGCTACTCCGCGTGCGGGGTGGCCGACGTCGCCGCCCGTGCCGGCATCGGAGTGGGCACCGTCTACCGCTACTTTCCCGGCAAGGGTGACCTGCTCGCCGAAGTCTTCCGTGACGCCTGCACCCGTGAGGTGGCCGCCGCGACCGCGGCGGGAGTACGCGCGGCCGCGACCGGTACGCACACCGACTCGCTACTCGCCTCGGTCCGCACCTTCTGCGAACGCGCCTGCCGCGCACCGACTCTCGCCTATGCCCTCCTGGCCGAGCCCATCGACGCCCTCGTCGAGACCGAACGCCTCGCCTTCCGGCGGTCGTTCGCCGACGCCCTCGCCGCCGCCATCCGCGCCGCCGTGCAGGACGGCGAACTCCCCGATCAGGACGCGTCCCTGACCGCGGCCTGCCTCGTCGGCGCCATCGGCGAGGCGCTGGTGGTCCCCCTCGCGCGCGGGGACGTCGACGCCCGCGTGCTCGACGCCCTCGAGACCTTCGCCCTCCGTGCGCTCGGCGCACCGGACCCCGACGTCAGGAGCACCACATGACCCCCACCCACACCGTCACCAACCAGGTTCCGCCGCTGGTCGAGTACGACGTCGCGGATCAGCCCGTGCTGCTCGAAGCGCTGCACCGCGAGGGGGCGGGCGACGCCGAGGCGGAGCTGCATCGGGTGGGTCGACTGGCCGGGAGCGCGCAGGCGCAGCGGTGGGGAGAGCTGGCCGAGGCTCACCCGCCGGTCCTGCACACCCACGATCGCTACGGCAACCGCGTGGACGAGGTGATCTACGACCCCGCCTACCACGAATTGATGCGCACCGCAGTCGGTCTCGGTCTGCACGGCGCCCCGTGGGCCGATCCGTCGCCGCACGCCCACCTGATTCGGGCCGCGACGTCGAGCGTGTGGAGCGTGGTCGATGCCGGGCACGGGTGTCCGATCTCGATGACGTACGCGGTGGTGCCGGCACTGCGCGCGAACCCCGACCTCGCCGCGCAGTACGAGCCCCTGCTCACCACCCGCGTGTACGACCCGACGTTCCGGCCGCCGCGGGAGAAGGGCGGGTTGATCGCGGGCATGTCGATGACGGAGAAGCAGGGCGGCTCCGACGTGCGCGCCAACACCACCACGGCCGTACCGCGGCCCGACGGCACGTGGTCGTTGACCGGCCACAAGTGGTTCACCTCGGCCCCGATGTCGGACATCCTGCTGGTCCTGGCCCAGAGCGAGAACGGGCAGGCCGGAGGCCGGTCGGGAAACCACGGGTTGTCCTGTTTTCTGCTGCCGCGGATTCTGCCGGACGGCACACGCAACGCCATGGCGATCCAGCGCCTGAAGGACAAGCTGGGCAACCACTCCAACGCCTCGAGCGAGGTCGAGTACGACGGTGCCACGGCCTGGCTGCTCGGCGAGGAGGGTCGCGGTGTGCGGACCATCATCGAGATGGTCAACATGACCCGGCTGGACTGCACGCTGGGCAGCGCGACGGGGATGCGCGACGCCACGGCGCGGGCGATCCATCACGCGACGCACCGGGCCGCGTTCGGCAAGCAGTTGGTGGATCAGCCGGCGATGCGCAACGTGCTCGCGGACCTCGCCGTCGAGTCGGAGGCCTCGACGACGGTGGCACTGTGGCTGGCGGCCCTCACCGACCGCGCCGCGGCCGGCGACGAGCGTGCCGCGTTGCTCCGCCGGATCGGGTTGGCGGTGAGCAAGTACTACGTGTGCAAGCGCGGCCCGGCGCACGCGGCCGAGGCGTTGGAGTGCCTGGGCGGCAACGGGTACGCCGAGGAGTCGGGCATGCCCAAGCTGTACCGGGAGGCGCCGTTGCTCTCCATCTGGGAGGGCTCCGGCAACGTCGCGGCGCTCGACACGCTGCGCGCCGTGGCCCGCCAACCGGAGACCCTGACCGTCCTGTTCGACGAACTCGACAGCGCCGCCGGCGCCGACGACGCTCTCGACGCGGCCGTCCGGCGGGTGAAGTCCGCGTTCACCGACGTCGCGACGCTCGAGCACCGCGCCCGTCGGGTGGTCGGTGATCTCGCGCTGGCCCTGCAGGGATCGCTGCTGGTACGCCACGGTCATCCCGCGGTGGCGGACGCGTTCACCGCCACCCGGCTCGGCGGCGACTGGGGCACCGTCTTCGGCACTCTGCCCACCGGGGTCGACACCGCGGCGATCATCGCGCGCAACACCCCGAAGGTGGGCGCGTGAGCGAGCGCCCGGCCGCGTGGCGCGACGGGTGGGACGAGGGCGAGGACAGCGCGTTCGCGGGCCGAGACCCGGCGGGGACGGACGACCACCGCTACGCGACCCTGACGTACGAGGTCACCGGCCGCATCGCGCGGATCACCTTCGACCGTCCCGAACGCGGGAACGCCATCACGGCCGACACCCCGCTGGACCTGGCGCACGCGGTCGAACGTGCCGACCTCGATCCGCGGGTCCACGTGATCCTGCTGTCCGGCCGCGGCAAAGGCTTCTGCGGCGGATACGACCTGTCCGTCTTCGCCGAGAACGGCGCGCGTCCGGCCGACCGGCCGGACACCACGGGCAGCGCCCTCGATCCGACCGTGCAGGCCCGCAACCACGACCCCTCGCGGACGTGGGATCCGATGCTGGACTACGCGATGATGAGCCGCTTCAACCGCGGCTTCGCGAGCCTGCTGCACGCCACCAAGCCCGTGGTGGCCAAGGTGCACGGCTTCGCCATCGCCGGCGGCACCGACATCGCCCTCTACACCGACCAGATCGTCTGCGCCGACGACGCCCGGATCGGCTATCCGCCGACGCGCGTGTGGGGCATCCCGGCCGCCGGGATGTGGGCGCACCGCCTCGGCGACCAGCGGGCGAAGCGTCTGCTGCTCACCGGTGACTGCCTGACCGGGCGCCAGGCCGTCGAGTGGGGCCTCGCCGTCGAGTCGCACCCGGCCGACGAACTCGACGCGCGGACCGAGGACTTCGTCGGGCGTATCGCGCAGATGCCGATCAATCAGCTGATGATGGTCAAGCTCGCCCTGAACAGCGCGTTGCTCGCGTCGGGGGTGGCGACGTCGACGATGATCTCGACGGTGTTCGACGGCATCTCCCGGCACACGCGCGAGGGGTACGCCTTCCAGACCCGCGCGGCGACCGTCGGGTTCCGTGAGGCCGTCCGCGAACGCGATGAGCCCTTCGGTGACGCGAAGGGTCAGGCGCCGTCGGCCACCTGAGAGATCCGTCGCGGCGAGGCGTCGGTCATGAGGTCGACGAGCACGCGGGAGACCCGCGGGTCGGACAGCAACGCCAGGTGACCCGTGCCGGGCAGGGTGTACACCTCGGACACCGGACCGCGCGCGCTGCGCAGGGTCACCAGCCCGTCGCCGACCGCGTCGGCCCACCAGGCGTGCGGATCCTCGGCGAGTGTCGCCTGCACGGCGACGTGCCGGATTCCCGGCGCCAGCGGAACGTCGGTGGCCAGGCGGAGATCGTCCACGCCTCGGCTGCGCACGTCCAGCAGGTCCGACCACACGGCGGTCTGCTTCACCCGCCGTAGCGCCCGCGACAGGTGGTACACGCCGGTGGCCAGCGGGGCGCCCTCGTGCGGTGTGCCCAGGTAGCAGGCCGTGTGCACCAAGGGCAACCAGGTGGCTCGGCTCGCCTCGACCCCGCAGGCCCGGCGCAGCACCAGTCCGCCCATGGAGTGGCCCACCAGATCGATGCGCTCGACCGGGACCGGCCAGGCCGTGACGACGCGGTCGAGCAGGTCGGCGAGCGCTGCGCCGTTGTCGACGATGCCGGTCCCCGTGTTGTACCGCAGGCACACCGCGGAGATGCCGTGGGCCGCCAACGTCTCGCCGTAGCTCCCGCGACCGTCGTGGCGGTAGTACCACGCCTGTTCCGTCTCGCCGAGGCCGTGAACGAGTATCGCGAGGTGTCCGGTGGCGAACGGGAACGCCGTCGTGAGCTCGGCCGTCTCGTTCGCGACGACGCGACGTCGGTGATGCGGGCCCAACTCGACGGCGAGGTCGTTGGCCTCGGCGACCAAGCGGTCGCCGAGCAACCCGTTCACCGCACCCACCAGGACCGATCCGGTGGCCGACGACGTCACCGCGTGCGAGACGGTCTCGTCCGGCAGCAGCTCGGACCCCGTGGCCACCGCCTTCGCGAGCGCGGCGCTGCCACCCCGCACCGCGGCGTACACGACGTCCGCGATGCCGTCGTTCACCGCGCGGATCGGGGCGGCCGGACGCCCGAGCACCCCGAATACGACGTCGTTCACCGCGCGGTGCGTGCCCTGAACCGGCCGGGACAGGATGTCGACGGCCGAGGCCAGGACGGTCGCCGCGCCGGCCACCTCGTTGCGGCGGCGGGCGCGGGGGCGATTCGAGTGCACACGTGTACTCTAATCGCCGTCGGCGACCTTCACCACGAGCTTGCCGAAGTTGCGTCCCTCGAGCAGCCCGACGAACGCGTCGGGGGCGTTCTCGAGCCCCTCCACCACGTCCTCCCGGTACCGGAAGCGGCCGTCCGCGATCCACTCCGAGACCTCGCGCTGGAAATTCTTGTAGTGCTCGCCGACGAACTCGCTCTGGATGAACCCGCGCACCGTCAGGCTCTTGGTGAGCACGCGGGTGAAGAAGCCCGGCAGCCGGTCCGGTCCCTCGGGAGCCTGCGTGTCGTTGTACTGCGCGATCAACCCGCACACGGGGACGCGCGCGTAGAGGTTGAGGCGCGGCAGCACGGCACGCGCGACCGCGCCGCCCACGTTCTCGAAGTACACGTCGATGCCGTCCGGTGTCGCTGCGGCGAGCTGCTCACGGAAGTCGTCGGCGCGGTGGTCGATCGCGGCGTCGAAACCGAGTTCGTCGATCAGATAGGCGCACTTCTCCGGTCCACCCGCGATGCCCACGGCGCGGGCACCCTTGATCTTCGCGAACTGTCCCACCGCCGAGCCGACCGGCCCACTGGCCGCCGCGACCACCACGGTCTCCCCCTCCTTCGGCTGCCCGATCACGGTCATGCCCGCGTAGGCGGTGAATCCCGGCATGCCGAGCACACCGACGGCCGTGGAGATCGGCGCCCGATCGGGGTCGAGGCGACGCACCGACGCGGCGTCGACCACCTCGTGGGTCTGCCAGCCGGAGTACGACAGCACGACCGCGCCGACCGGCAGGGTCTCGCTGCGCGACTCGACGACCTCGGCGACGGTGCCGCCGCACATCACGTCGTCCAGCGCGACAGGCTCGGCGTAGGACTCCGCGTCGCTCATCCGCCCTCGCATGTAGGGGTCGAGCGAGAGGTAGAGGACCTTCAGCAGCACCTGACCGTCATCGACCTCCGGGAGGTCGGCGGTCTCGGTGCGGAAGTTCTCGGCGGTCGGGGCTCCGGTGGGGCGGGACGCCAGGACGATGCGTGTGGAGGTGGTCATGGCCACCGACGCTACTCCAGCAGCGCCTTGCGCACTTTCCCCATGGCGTTGCGCGGCAACGACTCCACGAACCGAACCTCGCGCGGACGCTTGTGCGCCGAGAGTTGCTGCGCCACATGGTCGATCACCGCGTCCGGGGCGACGTCGACATCGCTCTCCGGGACGACGAACGCGACGATGCGCTGCCCGAGGTCGTCGTCCGGCAGACCCACCACGGCCACCTCACCGACGCCCGGCACCCCGAGAATCGCGGTCTCCACCTCGCCCGCACCCACCCGGTAGCCGCCGGTCTTGATCAAGTCGGTCGACTCGCGTCCGACGATGCGGTGGAACCCCTCCGCATCGATCGCGGCCACGTCGCCGGTGACGAACCAGCCGTCGTCGGTCCACGTCGCGGCCGTGGCCTCGGGCCTGCCGAGATAACCGTCGAAGAAGCGTCCGCGCAGCTGCAACGAGCCGATGGACTCGCCGTCGTACGGAACGTCGGACCCGTCCTCGGCGCGCAGGCGGGTCTCGATGCCGCGCAGCGGAAGGCCGACCCAGCCGGGCCGCCGTTCGCCGTCCGCGCGGGTGCTGACGGTGATCAGCGTCTCGCTCATGCCGTACCGCTCGATCGGCGCGATGCCGGTGAGTGCGGCGAGCTTCTCGAACACCGGGACCGGAAGAGGCGCACTGCCGGACACGAGCAGCCGTGCACGGCTCAGAGCCCGCGCCGACCCCTCGTCCGCCGCGATGCGCGACCACACCGTGGGGACACCGAAGTACACCGTGCCGCGCGTCGCCGCGTAGCGCTCGGGGGTGGGCTTCACGGTGTGCACCACACGGCTGCCGATGCGCAGCGAGCCGAGGATGCCGAGCACCAGTCCGTGCACGTGATAGAGCGGAAGTCCGTGGACGACGGTGTCGTTCGCCGTCCATCCCCACGCCTCGGCCAAGGCGTCCAGCCCCCGGGCCACCGCGTCTCGGCTCAGCAGAACACCTTTCGGCGGCCCGGTGGTGCCGGAGGTGTAGAGAATCAGCGCGGTGCTCTCCCCCGCGGGCTCGGGATAGCTGTGCCACGACCGTGCGTGCATGCGCACCGGGACCGTCGGCAGTCCGCCGGCGTGCTCCGGCGCCACACCCAGCCAGGCCCGTGCGCCGGAATCGGCCAACACGTGATCGAGTTCGGCGGGACCGGAATCCGGCGCCACCGGCACCACCGCGACACCCGCGATCAGCGCGCCGACCACGGCGACCACCGTGCGCGCCGTGGGCTCGGCCCACACGGCGACCCGGTCGACGCCGGCGATGCGCTCGGCCACGGACGTGGCCGCGCCGATCAGGTCACTGCGCGAGAGGACGGTGTCCCCCACCGTGACGGCGTCCTCGACGTCGTCACCGCGCGCAACCAGGTAGGGGTTCAGCGATCGGAGCAGCACGTCACGACGCCTGCGAGACGGCGACGGAGACCTCGCACGAACACCCACCCGCGACCGCGACGCAGTCGACCACCAACGCGTGACGCTCCCGATGCGCGAGCACACAGCCCGCGTCGGTGCACTCGACGGTGAAGTCGGTGTGGACGACGAGGGTTCCATGGCAGTGATCCAGCGACCCGGCGCAGTCGGGGCACGCGGGGTCGTGAAACACGGGGTCGCTCATGACCTTGTCCATGACTCCATCAGTACCACCGGCCTCCGACACGACCGCCGTTCGACACGGCGGGCCGGGCGGTGACGGTCAGAACAGCACCGTGAGCAGCGTCGCGAGGGTGACGCCGCCCAGCATGGCGAGGACCAGCACGGCGGCGACCAGTTTCACGCCGGGCCGATCCCGGACCGTCGGCTCGGTCCATTCGTCGAACGCCTCGACGTCGACGCCGTCCTGGGCGACGTAATGCACCTCGCCCGGCGGCTCCCAGTCGTCCCCCGCCGCACGGATGCGGGACTCGAGCAGAGCCAGACGTTCCCGCGCCCGCGGCGGATACGCGCGGGAGGGAGCGTTCATCGGCAGGCGTCGCGCGAGCACCACCGACCGATCGGACGACGCGGCGAACGCGGCCAGGGCGTCCCGCACGACAGGATCGGACTCGTCGCGGTCGGTGAGGAACCACGCCGCACCGGCGCCGGCCGCGTCGTCCATCGCCAGGCACGCGAAGGCGAGGAGATCCAGCGCTGGTTGCGAGGCCGGTTCCCGCTCGAGCACCGCCCCCAGACGCTTGCGAGCGTTCCACGGTTCACCGCGGGCGAGGTCCTCCTGCACGCGGTCGAGGGCGCCCACGGCTCACCTCAGACCGTCAGGCGCGCGACGGCGGCGGCGATCCGCTCGTCCGTCGCCGTGAGCGCGATCCGCACGTGCTGCTCACCGTCCGGACCGTAGAACTCGCCGGGGGCGACGAGGATGCCGCGGTCGGCGAACCAGGACGCCGAGGCGCGCCCCGATTCCCCGCGGGTCGCCCACAGGTACAGGCCGGCCTCGCTGTGCTCGATGCGGAATCCCGCGGCGGTGAGGGCGGCGGCCAGCGCCGTGCGCCGGGCGCGGTACCGCTCGCGCTGCTCGGTCTCGTGCTCGTCGTCGGACAGGGCGGCCGTCATGGCCGCCTGCACCGGGAGCGGCACCATCATGCCGGCGTGCTTGCGCACCGCGAGCAGTTCGGCCACGAGGGCATCGTCACCGGCCACGAACCCGGCCCGGTAGCTGGCGAGGTTCGACGTCTTGGACAGGGAGTGCACGGCCAGGAGGCCGGTGTGATCGCCGCCGCTGACCTCGTCGGCGAGAATCGAGACCGCCGGGGCGTCCCAGGACAGGCCCAGGTAGCACTCGTCGGACACCACCACCGCGCCGCGTTCGCGCGCGAACTCGACCACCTTGCGCAGGTGCGCGGCGCCGAGGACGCGGCCGCTGGGGTTCGACGGCGAATTGACGACGATCAGAGCCGGGTTCTCCGGACCGAGGCGGGTCAGGCCGTCGGCACGCAGCGTGCGCGCCCCGGCGAGCCGCGCGCCCACCTCGTACGTCGGATAGGCCAGTTCCGGCACCACCACGAGGTCGTCGGATCCGAGAGCCAACAGCGTGGGCAACCATGCGATGAGCTCCTTGGTCCCGATGACGGGGAGCACGGCATCGTCGGCCACACCCCCGATGCCGTAGCGACGTCGGAGCGCCGCCGTCGCGGCGGACCGGAGCGCGGGCGTCCCGGCCGTCGTCGGGTAGCCGGCCTGCTCCGCGACGGAGGCCAGCGCGTCACGGATGACGGGCGCCACCGGATCGACCGGGGTGCCGACGGACAGGTCGACGATGCCGTGCGGGTGCGCCGACGCGGTGGCCTTCGCCTCCGCGATCGTGTCCCACGGAAAGACCGGGAGACGGTCCGACACGCGCCGCCGCGACACGCGCGGCGCGAGTCCGGCCGGCGGCGCCTCGGTCACGCTCAGCTCTCGCCCATCGGCGGGAGCGACTTGATGAAGGGCGGGTCGTAGTCGGTCTTGCCGACCTTCGCCGCACCGCCGGGCGATCCGAGATCGTCGAAGAAGTCGACGTTCGCGGCGATGTAGGCGGACCACTGCTCGGGGACGTCGTCCTCGTAGAAGATGGCCTCGACGGGGCACACGGGCTCGCAGGCGCCGCAGTCCACGCACTCGTCGGGCTGGATGTAGAGCATCCGGCCACCCTCGTAGATGCAGTCGACCGGGCACTCCTCGATGCAGGCCTTGTCCAGGACATCGACGCAGGGTTCGGCAATCGTGTACGGCACTGACGTTCTCCTTTAGCCTTTCCGAACTACGGGCGCGGACGTGCTGCGCCGCTCGATCCAGGTTCGACCCGACTTCGCCGCGCGGACGAGTGCGCCGCGCTCGCCGAAGTAGCCGGCCACCGCACCGACCACCGGCAGGTTACCGAGCCATCGGTAAACGGTACGGCTGCGGGGTCGCTTGTCCAACTCGTCCGTCACCGCGCGGAGGATCTTGGTGACCGACCACAGCGTGGAGAGCAGTGCGAACGGAGATCGGGACAGTCGGCGGGAGCCGCGCTGCTCCTCCTCGACGGCTTCCTGCGGAGCAGGGGCGTTCTCCGACGCGCCGACGGGCAACTCGCGGTTGCACAGGACGGACGCCAGCAGCCGCACCTGTTCGTCGCGATCGTCGATGCCGTACTCCCGCGCGACCGCCACCAGGACGATGGCCTGGTTGGCGAAGCCGAGCACGTCACCGAGCGGCAGTCGGCGGGCCAGTACACCGAAGATGCCGGGGAACGCCACGGCGACCGTGCTGATGCCGCCGACACGGCGGACCCACCAGTTCACGCGCTGGTCGATCGTCATGGATTCCCACGACTTGGTCCCCGGCGTGTCCGCCGCGTCGAAGACCTTGGCGACGGCGTTCAGGGCCGTGTCCACCGACCCGCTCGACTCGCCGGTGCCGACGTCGGCGAAGGTGCGCCGCTTGATGCCGAGCGGATCACGATCGGCGAGGAGCTCGAGCATCGGGTCGATGACCCGGACCGCCGCCCGCAGTACTCCGGCGACGCGCTGATCGCCCAACCGGTCGGGGCTCACGCCGCGGTCCGGTCCGCGTAGGCGGTGGTGCGCTGCACCGCGGGCCGTCCGATGCCCGCCGCGATCTCGTGCAGTTCCGCCACCGTCTTCTCCGATCCGTGCTGCGATCCCGCCATCCGGCTGATCGTCTCCTCCATCAACGTGCCCCCCAGATCGTTGGCGCCGCCGGTCAACATCACCCGTGTACCCGCCACGCCCAATTTGACCCAGCTCGTCTGGATGTTGTCGATGCGGCCGTGCAGCATGATCCGTGCCAGCGCGTGGACCGCCCGATTGTCGCGTTGCGTCGGACCCGGGCGGGACGCGCCGGCGAGGTACAGCGGCGAGGACTGATGCACGAACGGCAGCGGGACGAACTCGGTGAAACCACCCGTTCGGTCCTGAATGCCCTTGAGCACGTTGAGGTGTCCGACCCAGTGCGACGGGTTGTCCACGTGTCCGTACATCATCGTCGAACTCGACTTGAGGCCCACTCGGTGCGCGGTGGACACCACGTCGACCCACGTCCGCGCGGGCAGCTTGCCCTTGGTGAGCACCCACCGCACCTCGTCGTCGAGGATCTCCGCGGCGGTGCCCGGGATCGTGTCCAGCCCGGCCTCCCGCAGCGCGATCAGCCAGTCCTCCACCGACTGTCCGCCCCGCGAGGCACCGTTGACGATCTCCATCGGGGAGAAGGCGTGCACGTGCATCGACGGCACGCGGGCCTTCACCGCACGCACCAGATCGGCGTATCCGGTGACCGGCAGTTCGGGGTCGATCCCGCCCTGCATGCAGACCTCGGTCGCGCCGAGAACGTGTGCCTCCCAGGCCCGGTCGGCCACCTCGCTCGCCGAGAGCGAGAACGCGTCCTCGTCCCCCTTGCGCTGCGCGAACGCGCAGAACCGGCATCCGGTGTAGCAGATGTTGGTGAAGTTGATGTTCCGGTTGATCACGTACGTGACGTCGTCGCCCACGGTGTCCCGGCGCAGCGCGTCGGCGAACGCGGCCACCGCGTCGAGAGCCGGGCCGTCGGCCGTCGCCAACGCGAGGTACTGCTCGTCGGACAGGCCCGCCGGATCGCGCTCGGCCGCCTGCAGTGCCGCCGCGACGTCGCGATCGAGTCGCTCGGGAGCGGTGGCGTCGAGGTCGGCCAACGCGGCGACCTGCTCGCGAACCGAGTCCCAGTCACCGAACGCCGACCCGATGTCACTGCGCGTCTCGGTGTTCCGGCCGTCGGTGTCGATGGCGGTGTGCAGGTCGGTCCGGCCCGTGGACTCCCAGACCTCGTCCGGTTCCTGCCACGGCAGACCGGTCGGGCGGACGTCGGCCGCGAGGCCGGTGGCGGGATCGGACACCGCGCGCACGTGGGCGGCGATCCGAGGATCGATCCACGGCGACCCGGCGCGGACGTACTTCGGTTGCGCCGCAGTGCGTTCGGTCAACGTGTATCCCGCTGCCGCGCTGATCTCGGCGAGGGTGTCGAGGTTCGGCCAGGGCCGTTCGGGGTTGACGTGGTCCGGAGTCAGCGGCGACACCCCGCCCCAGTCGTCCACGCCCGCGGCGAGAAGCGACGCGCATTCGTCCGGCGAGACCAGGTTCGGCGGTGCCTGGATGCGCATCGCCGGTCCGAGGAGGATCCGGGCGACGGCGATCGTGGCGCGGAACTCCTCGAGACCCGCGTCCGGTGCCGACCGCATCGCGGTGTCGTGCTTGGCCAGGAAGTTCTGCACGATGACCTCCTGCACGTGCCCGAACTGCTTGTGCGACGCGCGGATCGCCACGATCGACTCCGCGCGGTCCCGCACGGTCTCGCCGATCCCGACCAGGATGCCGGTGGTGAACGGCACGGTGAGGCGGCCCGCGTCGGTGAGCACCTGCAGCCGCACCGCGGGATCCTTGTCCGGACTGCCGTAGTGCGCCTGCCCCTTCTCCTCGAACAGCCGGCGCGACGTGGTCTCGAGCATCATGCCCATCGACGGCGCGACGGGCTTGAGCCGCGAGATCTCCTCCCAGCTCAGGACACCCGGATTCAGGTGCGGCAGCAGACCGGTTTCCTCCAGCACCCGGATCGACATGGCCCGCAGGTAGTCGACCGTGGATCCGTAGCCGCGGGACTCGAGCCACTCCGCGGCCTCGGGCCACCGATCCTCGGGGCGGTCCCCGAGCGTGAACAGGGCTTCCTTGCAGCCCAGTTCCGCTCCGCGGCGGGCGATGTCGAGCACCTCGTCCGGATCGAGGAACATGCCCCGCCCCTCGGCGCGCAGCTTCCCCGGCACGGTCACGAAGGTGCAGTAGTGGCAGGTGTCGCGGCACAGCCGCGTCAACGGGACGAACACCTTGCGCGAGTACGTCACCGTCCCCGGCCGCCCCTCGGCCAGCAGCCCGGCGTCGCGGACCCGCGCGGCCGAGGCACACAGATCGACGAGGTCGTCCCCGCGCGCGTGCAGCAGGGTGGTGGCCTCGTCGACACTGATCACCACGCCGTCGCGGGCGCGTCGCAACGCGCGGCGCATCGCCGACGGGGTCGGGGCGGGAACCTCGGCCGGAGATCCTGCGTCGGCGCGTCCGGTGGTGTCGGTGCGCGCGGGTGTGGTCGGATCGGGCAACATCGTCACCGTCCGATCATGCGCCCTCCTCGTAGGGCCCGGCCACAGCAGGGGTGAGCGACGTGTCCGACAGCACGCCTCGACGGCCGTTCACCGTGGCCGACCCCGCAGAGAAACTGGGCCCCCGCGCCGTCACGCTCTGGACCGTCGCGGCGGCACTGCTGTGGGTTCCGATCCTGATCGGTCTCGTCGTGTGGGCCGTGCTCCTGGCCACCGTCGCGGAACGCCCGCTGTGGACGCCGCTGCTGATCCTCGCCCCCATCGCGCTCGTGGTGGCCGCCGTCCACGTGCTCGTCGTACCCCGCTGGCGCTACGCGGTGCATCGCTGGGAGGTCAGCGACACCGCCGTGTACACCCGGACGGGATGGTTCGACCAGGAACGGCGCATCGCGCCCCTGAACCGGGTCCAGACCGTCGACACCGAGCGTGGGCCCCTGGAACGAGCGTTGGGTCTGGCCACGGTGACGGTGACCACGGCGTCGTCCGCCGGAGCGGTGCGGATCGCCGCGCTCGACCTCGAGACGGCGGACCGGGTGGTCGCCCGGGTCACCGAGGCGGCCGCGCGCTCGCGGGGGGACGCGACGTGAGCCTTCCCCCGCCCGAGAACTCGGCTGCCGCCGAGGAGCGCGAGGAGGCGATGCCTTGGTCGCGTCTCGACCGCCGCATGCTGCTGGTGCACCCGGTCACGGAGGTGGTGCGGCTGCTGCCCGTCCTCGTGGTGTCCCTGGTGGTGGGCAGCACCAGCGGCAACCACCTCTGGAGCGCGATCGTGCTCGCCGTCGTGGTGGCTGCCGCGATCGCCCGCTGGGTGACCACGAGCTACCGTCTCGGCCCGGTGCACGTGCAGCTGCGCACGGGTGTCCTCCAGAAGAAGGTGCTCTCGATTCCGCGGGGCCGGATTCGTAGCGTGGACGTGCAGGCCAAGCCTCTGCACCGGCTGCTCGGGTTGGCGGTGCTCACCGTCGGGACGGGTCAGCACGCCGGCAAGGGCGAGACGTTCGAGCTGAACGCCCTCGACGCACGCGTCGTACCCGCGCTGCGCGAGGAACTGCTGGCGACGGCCGTGGCCCCGCTGCCCGACTCGGTCGACGGCGGCGCGGTCCTCCCCGCTCCCCCGGTGCGCGAACTCGCCCGCGTCGACCCGGCCTGGGTGCGATACGCCCCGTTCACGCTGACCGGTCTCGCCGTCGTCGGGGCCGCGGCGGGTCTGCTCGGACAGTCCGGGGCCGCCGGCGCCGTCGCGTCGTCGGCTGTGGTCGACGACACCTACCGCCGCGTCGTGTCCCTCGGCGTCTCCGCGGCGGTGGCGATCGCCGTGGTCGCCGTCCTGGTGGTCTCCAGCGCGATCGCTGCCGTGCGCTACCTCCTCGTCTACGGCAATCTGCGCGTGACCGACGACGGCGAACGACTGCGAGTCGAGCACGGTGTGATCTCCACGCGTCACACCAGTTACGACCGCGCCCGGTTGCGGGGAGCGTCGATCCGCCGGCCACTGCTGCTCCGGCTGGCCGGCGGCGCGCGCCTCGACGCCGTCATGACCGGAGTCAGTGCCTCCGAGCACGAGTCCTCACTGATCCTGCCGCCGGCGCCGCGGTCGGCGGTGACGTCGACCGCGGCCACCCTGCTGCCCGAGGCGGCGGACGCGGCCACCCTGCCGCTGGTGGCGCACGGACCGATTGCCCGACGACGACGCCTGACCCGCGCCCTCCTGCCGGTGGCGGCGATCGCCGCGGCGACGGTCGGCTGGGCGGTGAGCGGGCGGCCGGTCCCCGGGTGGACGTGGATCGCGGTCGGATTCCTCGCCGTCGCCGCGATCGCCCTGGCGCTGGACCGGTACGCGGCCCTCGGTCACCGTGCCCACCCCGGACTGCTGGTGACCGAGCACGGCAGCCTCGACCGCCGCCGGGTGGTGCTCGACGCGCGCGGCGTCGTCGCCTGGACCGTGCGCCAGACCTTCTTCCAGCGACGGGCCGGCGTCGCGACGCTCGTCGCGGCCACCGCCGCCGGAACCGGCGCCTACCGGGTTCTCGACGTGCCCGTCGACCGGGCATGGGCCATCGCCGAGACCGCCGCGCCCGGCGCGACGGACGTCTGGGGAGGCGACCGATGACGGGCACCCTCGCCGAGCTCGACGCCCGCGTCTCCGAGTGCCGCGCATGCCCCCGGTTGGTGGAGTGGCGCGAACGTGTCGCTCGGGAGAAGCGGGCCGCGTTCCGCGACGAGACCTATTGGGGCCGGCCCGTTCCCGGCTTCGGACCGCCCGACGCTCGGCTGCTCGTCGTCGGGCTGGCCCCCGCCGCCCACGGCGCCAACCGCACCGGCCGCATGTTCACCGGCGATCGCAGCGGCGACGTGCTCTACGCCGCCATGCACGCCGTCGGGCTGGCGTCGCAACCCACCGCGACCGCCATCGACGACGGCCTCGAACTCGTCGGCACGCGCATCACGTCTCCGGTGCACTGCGCCCCACCCGAGAACAAGCCGACGCCGGCGGAACGGGACCGCTGCCGGTCCTGGCTCGAGAGCGAACTGCACCTGTTGGCCCCCACGGTGCGGGCCGTCGTGGTGCTGGGCGGCTTCGGATGGCAGGCCCTGATGCCCGTGCTGGCCGGTGCGGGGTGGACCGTGCCCCGCCCGCGGCCGCGCTTCGGCCACGGCGCGCAGGTGACGCTCGACCCGATCGCCCCCGACCTGCCCGAGCTCACCGTGTTCGGGTGCTACCACGTCAGCCAGCAGAACACCTTCACCGGACGGCTCACCCCGACGATGGTCGAGGACGTGCTCGCCCGGGCCGCCGACGCTGCCGGGGTGTCTCGCCGCACGTGATTCCGGGCAGGTGACTCAGCGCGCCCCGAGGGCGGTCAACCGCCGAAATCGCAACGCGAAGAGCTGCACCACGGGCGGCAGCAGACCACCGGCGAGGAGAACCAGCAGACGCCAGTCGGCGACCACGAGCACGTCGCCGCCGGGCCCGCCGAGCATCGCGAGGAGGAGGCCGAGGGCGAAGCCGCCCACCGGCAGTGCCGCGCGCCCACCGTCGTGCGACACGGAGTACGCCACCCGGACGAGCAGGACGTTGACGGCCCCGGCGATCAGGCCGCTCACCGGGAACGGCGTACCGCCGAGATACGCGGGCAGGAACAGCACCGCGCCCAGAGCGCAGAGGAACCCGTCGAGCGTGAGCGCGGCGAGGATGGCAGCCTTGATGCCGGTCACCACCGATTCCCCGGCGTGCCCGCTCACCGCGTCATCCCGTCGTCATCGGGACGACCGGCCGTCAGCGCGGCGGGTAGCCGATGGAGGTGAGGAAGTTGCTCACGGTGGTCGCGAATCCGGAGACCGCGTTGAGGTAGATCTCGCGCTGCAGATCGGCGGTGGGGCGCAGCGAATCGACGAACGCCACGACGGCGTTCTGCAGGTCGTAGTTGAAAATCACGCGATCTCCTGATGACGGTGGGGCGAGATGTCGGCGCCGACGCCGGACCCCGCTCCGTGACAGCGCTCACAGCATAACCCGGCACATTCCCCGTTTCGACGACGGGGCTCACGAGACTCCTGCGAACAGGTCCGTCTCGTGACCGGACGCGTCGATCTCGCCGAGGGTCCCGCGCACCAGCACGTACTGCTCGTCGGGCAGCACCGGCTGCGCGATGTCGTTCGACAGCGCGTACGCCGTCCCGGCGTCGGAGACGGTCACCTGTGTCGCGTGCGCGCGCAGGGCCGCCCGCTTGGCGTCCAGGACGTCCCGAACGTCGATGCTCGTGGTCACCTCGCCGTCCGGAACACTCGGCAGCTCACCGGGTTCGGGCATCCGCCACGTGTCCGGCACGGGCCCCAGAGCGGCCAGGCCGTCCGCCAGTTGCGTGGCGCCGGTGACCGTCCAGTACGCCTTGGCCACCGACCACGGCTCGCCCCGATCGAGCGACGACGGGTCGGCCGCGCGGTCCAGGGCCGCCCCGGCGAGGCGGTGCGCCTGCTGGTGGTCGGGATGGCCGTAGCCACCCTCGGGGTCGTAGAAGACCACCACCTGCGGCCGGATCTCCCGGATCACGCCGACCATGGCGGAGAGCGCCTCGTCGACGTCCGCTCGGACGAAGGCCCGAGGATGCAGCGCCGCCGGGGTTCCCGCCATGCCCGAGTCACGCCACCGCCCGGCACCGCCCAGGAAGCGCGGCGGCCGCGCGCCGAGTGCCGCGAGCGCGACGGTGAGCTCGTGGATGCGGTAGCCGCCCAGTTGATCCGCGCGATCCGCGGTCAGACCCGCCCAGCGGTCCCCGATGACCTCACCCTCCTCGCCGAGCGAGCAGGTGAGCACGGTGACGTCCACGCCGTCTCGGTGCGCCCGGGCGATCGTGCCGCCGGTGGTGATGGACTCGTCGTCGGGGTGGGCGTGGATCAGGAGCAGTCGGCGGGTCACGGAACCTCTCTCGCCCAGCGGTCGGCATCTCCGAAGATGCCCACCTCGATCGGACCGGACAGCGCGGCGCCGCTCACTCCGGGTCCCACGGCGACCACCGACGAGTCCTGGACGATCGGCAGCACGGTGTGCAGTGCCCACAGGCCCGGCTGCAGTGCCATCACCGCGGCGACCGGATCGGCCGCGGTCGCGGTCGCCTCGATCGCCGGGCCCAGTGCGGGATCGCAGACGCCGGACAGCGGGCCGACGACGGCGGTGTCGTCGGCATCCGGTCCGGTCACCTCCACGGGCGGCACGGCGGCGCAGCCGAACCGCGAGGCGAGCGCCGTGGCCGGGTCACCGCCGGCTCGTGACCATCCCACCACCGCGTCGACGGCGCCCGTCGTGAGCGCGGTGCCGTAGAGCTCCTCCGGATCGAGCGGCGTCACGCGGGCGTCGACGCCCGCGTCGCGCAGCTGATCCGCGGCGGTGTTGGCCACCGCGACGGCGATGGCGTCGTTCTGCGGCGCGCCCAGCGTGAGGGTCAGCGGCTGCGCGCCCGCGGCGAGCGGCGGCACGGTCGTGGGTGTCGTGCTCGCGCCCGACGTCGGCGCCAGGGCGGGCGGCAACGGAACCGGGGTGAACCCTGCCGCGGCGAGCCCGGCGACGGCCTCCTCGCGCGGCAGCGGCGTGGGACGGGTCGGCGCGTAGCCCGGTTGGGACGGGGAGACGATCTGTGCCCGCGCGGCCGCCGTCGCGGCACTCGCGCCCGATGCCACGGTCGAGAGCAGGTCGACGTCGAGCAGACCCATCACGGACTGCCGCACCGCCGGATCCGCCAACGCCGGCACCCGACCGTTGAGCGTCAGTTCGAGTGTGCGCGAACGGAATCGAGCGTCGGTCCGGACGTTGGGAATGGCGTCGAGCTGCGCCGTGAGCGACGGCCCACCCCGCACCTCGGCGAGCTGGGCGTCACCGGATCGCAGGGAATCCGCCACCTGGGCATCGGTACCGCCGCGACGCAGCAGGATCCGATCCGGCGTCGCGGGCGATCCCCAGAACCGGTCGTTGCGCTCGAGCAGGATCTCGTCGCGACCCCGATCGACGGTCTCGATCCGGAAGTGCCCACCCGAGACGGACACGTTGTCGCGCAGCCCCCGCTCGAACCCGCCGGGCAGATCCTTGAGCAGATGGGACGGCACCAGGTTGGTGAACAGTTCACGCCACGCGGGATACGGGCGCGACATCACCACCGACACCGTCTTGCCGCCGTCACCGGACTGGACGTCCTCGATCGCGGCGTAACCCGCCGGGTCGACCACCCCCGGCGCCTCGATCATCTGCTGCCACAGGTACCGGAAGTCCTCGGCGGCGATGGGGGCACCGTCCGACCACTGCGATTCGGTCCGGAGCCGGTAGGTGACGGTGAACGGCGCCTCCGAGGTGACGTCGGCGGAGACCAGGAGCGACGTGTCGGGCACCCACTCCGTGCGCGCCCCGTCGACGGAGCGCACCGGACGGAACGGACTCGGGAACACCAACGTCGACACGGCCGTCGTCGCCGGGGACTGATCGGCCATCAGGTGCGGATTGAATCCGGTTCCGACGTCGTCGATGGCCACGACCACCGGGTTGCCGGTGGCGGTCGGTGCGGCAGGGGGCGTGGTCGTCGCCGTCTCGGTGCTCTGGATGGCCGGCGGCGGGTCGGCGGTGCACGCGGTCAGGAGGGCGGCGGTGACCGCCAGCACCCGGACCGCGGGCATCGCCGCGCGCGCGCCGACCACGTCAGAGAGCAGCCTTGTCGCGCGACTTCGCCCGCGACCGCTCGCGCGCACGCTCGTTGGAGTCCAGATGCAGCTTGCGCACCCGCACCACCTCCGGGGTGACCTCGACGCACTCGTCGGCGGCACAGAACTCCATGGCCATCTCGAGGTCGAGCTTCTTCGGCTTGGCCAGCGTCTCCATGACGTCCGCCGAGGACTGACGCATGTTGGTCAGCTTCTTCTCGCGCGTGACGTTGATGTCGAGGTCCTCCTGGCGCGGGTTGATACCCACCACCATGCCCTCGTACGTGTCCGCACCCGGCTCGACGAAGAACGTGCCGCGGTCGGCCAGCTGGATCATCGCGAACGGCGTCACGGTGCCCTGTCGATCGGACACCAGCGATCCGGTGTGGCGCGCACGGATCTCCCCGGCCCACGGGGCGTACCCGTGGAAGACGGCGTTGGCGATGCCGGTGCCGCGGGTCTCGGTGAGGAAGTCGGTACGGAAGCCGATCAGGCCGCGCGAGGGGACGATGAACTCCATGCGGACCCACCCGGCTCCGTGGTTGGTCATCTGGACCATCTTTCCCTTGCGGGCGGCCAGCAGCTGAGTGATGCCGCCGAGGTGCTCCTCGGGGCAGTCGATGGTCAGCTCCTCGTAGGGCTCGTGCGTCTTGCCGTCGACCTGCCTGGTCACCACCTGCGGCTTGCCGACGGTGAGCTCGAAGCCCTCGCGTCGCATCTGCTCCACGAGGATCGCGAGCGCGAGCTCGCCACGACCCTGCACTTCCCACGCGTCGGGGCGACCGATGTCGAGGACGCGCAGCGAGACGTTGCCCACCAGCTCCTGGTCCAGGCGAGCCTTCACCATGCGGGCGGTCAGCTTGTGGCCCTGCACGCGGCCGACGAGGGGGCTGGTGTTGGTGCCGATGGTCACCGAGATCGCCGGCTCGTCCACCGTGATGCGGTGCAACGCCACGGGATTCTCCGGATCCGCCAGCGTGTCGCCGATCATGATCTCCGGGATGCCGGCCACGGCGACGATGTCACCGGCCACGGCCACCTCACCGGGACTGCGCTCGACGCCGACGGTCTTGAGCAACTCGGTGATCTTGACGGTCTTCACGCCGTCCTCGTTCATCCACGCGACGTTCTGACCCTTGCGCAGCTCGCCGTTGTGCACCCGCACCAGGGCGAGACGGCCGAGGAAGGCGGACGCGTCGAGGTTGGTCACGTGCGCCTGCAGCGGCGCGTCACTGCTGCCCTTGGGTGCCGGAACGTAGCTCAACAGCACCTCGAACAGCTCGTCGAGGTTCTCCGCATCCGGGGCGTGGCCGTTCTCGGGCTGCGTGGTGGACGCCTTGCCCTCACGACCCGACGCGTACAGCACCGGCAGGTCCAGAGCGAGCTCCGCGGCCTCCGACGCCTCGTCGTCGAGATCCGACGCCAGATCGAGCAGCAGATCGTGGCTCTCGGAGACGACCTCCTCGATCCGCGCGTCGGGACGGTCCGTCTTGTTGACCACGAGAATCACGGGCAGCGACGCGGCCAGCGCCTTGCGCAGCACGAACCGCGTCTGCGGCAGCGGGCCCTCCGACGCGTCGACGAGCAGCACCACACCGTCCACCATGGACAGGCCGCGCTCGACCTCACCGCCGAAATCGGCGTGACCCGGCGTGTCGATGACGTTGATGACCGTGACCGAACCATCGGCGTGGTGCCGATGCACCGCCGTGTTCTTGGCCAGGATCGTGATGCCCTTCTCCTTCTCCAGGTCACCCGAATCCATCACGCGGTCGACCAGTTCGGCACGCGCGGCGAACGCGCCCGACTGGCGGAGCATCGCGTCGACGAGCGTCGTCTTGCCGTGGTCGACGTGGGCGACGATCGCGACATTGCGGAACGACGTGGGGGTGGTGGGGCTGGTCACGCGTGAATCTCCATCGGGTTCGAGTACGGGGCGCGTACGGCGGGTGAAGAGCAGGCGACTACCTCTCCCGGAGCGCGCGCTGCGTCGCGAACGAGACGTGCGACTCGGAAAAGTTTACTCGCTCGGGGCGGGTGACTGCGCTCACGTGGTCTCCGGTCCCCTCCGACCCGATGCTCACGTGGTCTCCGGTCCCCTCCGACCCGATGCTCACGTGGTCTCCGGTCCCCTCCGACCCGATGCTCACGTGGCCTCCACCCCACCTCCTACCCCAGCATCGCCACCAGATCGGCCACCCACTCGCGGTCCGCGGGCACCCAGTCCACCTCGTGGAGCTCCGCCGCGCCGACCCACCGCACCGCGTCGTGGTCGAGCGCGGACGGCGTCCCCGCGACGCGACGGACGGCGTAGGCCCGCAGGACGTGTCCCGACGGCAGCGGCACGTCGACCCCGACGGGCTCGTCGACCGTCACGTCGATGCCGAGTTCCTCCCGCAGTTCGCGGACCAGGGCGTCCTGTGGGGTCTCCCCCGGCTCGATCTTGCCGCCGGGCAGTTCCCACCGGCCGGCGAGCTCCGGGGGCGTGGCGCGCTGGGCGAGCAGGACGCGACCGTTCTCGATGACCGCACCGGCGACGACGGTCGCGGCGGCGGGCGGCGGTGGCACCATCGCAGTATGGCCGAACTCCTCACCGACGACGACGTCCGTCGCGCTCTCGCCGATCTCCCCGACTGGTCGCGGGACGGCGACGCGATCACCCGCACCGTCACCTGCGCGTCCTTCCTCGACAGCATCGACCTCGTGCGTCGGGTTGCCGACGCGGCCGAGGCCGCCGATCACCACCCGGACATCGACATCCGGTGGACGACGGTCACGTTCCGACTCTCCACGCACTCCGACGGCGGGATCACCGACAAGGACGTCACGCTGGCGCGGACGATCGACTCGCTGGTGTCCTGACCGCGCGGCCGTGCGCGGCCACCACGAGGAAGAACGCGAGGGTGCCCACCGCGTACGCCGCGCCCGCCACCGCGAGGATCAGCGGACGCTCGATCACCCAGATGGACGGCTGCTGGAAGCTCAGCACCCAGGGCACGCCGACGAGGGTGACCACGAGCCAGTAGCCGACCAGCACGCGAACCCCGCGCGCACGGCGCAGCGGCCCGTGCACCAGCCAGATCAGCATCGGCACGATCCACACCCAGTGGTGGGACCACGAGATCGGGGACACGGCGAGTCCGACGAAGGCCACGATGACCAGGGTTCCGAGCCGATCGTCCGGTCCGAGTGCCCGCCACGCCGCCAGCGCGGCGAGAAGCAGGATCGCCACGGCGACAAGCCAGATCGGTCCCTGCCCGACGTCGTCTCCGACGAGCCGGGACAGGGCGCCGCGGAGCGACTGGTTCCACACCGACCCCACCGGCCCGATGCGGTCGGCGTCGCCGAGCAGCGTGGTGAAGTACTCGGTGGCGGCGGACCCCATGAGCAGGAAGCTGATCCCGACGGTGCCGACGAAGGTCACCGCCGAGAACGCCGCCGCTGCCCAGCGGCGCCGCGCGAGGAAGTACAGGCCCGTGATCGCCGGGGTCAGCTTCACGCCGGCGGCGAGCCCGACCAGCGCGCCGGACACCCACCACCGGGCGTTGCGCGCGGCGAGCATCGCCATCAGCACGAGGAAGACGTTCACCTGGCCGTAGTCCAGGGTGGTCCGCAGCGATTCCGTCCACAGGCCGACGGCGGTCCACAACAGCGCGGCCCGACGCCACTCCGCCGTGTCCGCCCGGTCACCGCCCACCATGCGGAGGGCGATACGGACGACGGCGTACAGCGCGAGGCCGGTCGCGATCATCCAGAGCGCGCCGACGAGCGGGAACGGCAGGAAGTGCAGCGGATAGAAGACGAGGGCCGCGAACGGGGGGTAGGTGAAGGGAAGTGGGAAGTCCGGGGTCTCCTCCGAGTAGGTGAAGTCGTAGAGCGACCCGTCGAACGCCGACGCCGATCCGTCCACGTAGACGTGCAGGTCCACCCAGTTGCTGCCGTTGGGGGTGGCCACCGTCCACAGCACGCGCAGCAGCACCGTCACCACCAGCAGCGCGGGGGCCGCGCGGAGGAGCGCGGGCAGCCGCGGGGCGGGGTTCGGAACACTCACGGCAGGGGGTTCTCTCGATCGAGAAGGAGGGACAGGACCGTGCGCGAGGGTAGTCGGTGCGGTGACCCGGCCCGGGGTCACGTCCGGCGCGCTGTCTCGTGTCACGTGTCTCAGCAGTCACGATCGCATCACTGTTCGCAGCAGTCACTTCAGCCGCTCTTGTAACAGACTAACGTCGGGTATCCACGCAACGACTTGGTCCGCGCGCCCGAGCACACGCTGTACAACCGTCGAACGGTGTCATTAGAGTGACCTCGCCTGCCCGTCCACGACGGGCGGAGGGGGTCGTGGGCAGTCGTTCGAGCCGGCAGACGAGGAAGCGGGAACACCATGCAGACAACGGATTCGACACGCCGACAGGCCCGTCGACGCACGCGCAGCATGGTCGCGGGAGTCGCCCTGGCCGCGGCCTGCGCCGTCGCCGCCCCCACCGTCGCGTCGGCGCAGCCGGCACTGCCGATCCCGACCGATCCGCAGGTGGTCCCGGGCTACGAGGCGCTCGCTGCACTCGCCCCCACACTGCTCCAGGCCGCCGAGATCGACGCGGCGAACCCGCAGAACGAGATCCTCGCGCGGGCGAAGCAACTCCTCGACACCGCGCCGCTCTCGCCGGACGCCAAGCGCATCCTGAGCTCGATCATCACGTTCCTGGACGGCAGCCGCGGCGGCGGCCCGGAGATCCCGCAGGACGGACCCGTCATCGCCCAGTTCCTCTACCCGACCGTCGGACGCGGGTGCATCTCCCCCACGGCCGATTCCGTCGGCGCTGCCCTGGCCGTGCCCGGCCCGGCCGATCTGCCGCCGCCCGGACCCGCTGCGGGCGCTGCGGGCTTCGTCTTCACGGCCCTCGGCACGGCGCCGCTCGCCGACCGTCAGGCCGCGCCGCTGACCGCCAACTGGGTCAACGTCGACACCGGGAGGACCGGCGCGACCGTCCTGACCGGCGCCGCGAACATCAACCCCGACGGCCCCGCCACCCTCTCGGCCATCGCGGACACCGGGCGTGGCCGCGTTCTCGCGGCGATCTCGGGCTCCATCACCACGGACGCCGGGATCACGTGCAGCTTCCTGCCCACGGTGGGCGCCTTCGTGGTGAACTGACGACGAGACCGTACGACGACGGAAGACCGGTGGCCGAGTACGGCCACCGGTCTTCTCGTGTCGGGGGTCAGGAACCGAAGTACGCGGAGAACTGCGTGTAGAGCGCGCCGGCGATCGAGTAGAGCACGTCGATGAGCGTCATGAGAATGCCTCCAGGGTGCGAATCAGGGTGGATGCGAGGTCCGGTCGCGCGGCGGGGTCGGCGACCGGCGTCGTGGGAACCGACGTGTCCGGTTCGCGCGTGACCGGGTCGGGCGTGACCGCATCGGCCGCGAGCGACCACTGGCCGTAGTCCGCCTTCAGCACCGTGTTGACGTCGATGCCGACGCCCTCGATGCGGCGCTTGTCGATCTCGATCTGGTGCAGGTGCGCGGCGGGGTGCACGAAGCCCTTCGGGGTGCCCCAGTTGTGCTGCCAGTACCAGGATCCCAGCCCGGCCGCGGCGGCCAGGGTGATGGTGGGGGCGTTGGCGTAGACCCCGGTGTTCTCCCGCCCGACGACGGAGTGCCAGCCGAGCAGATAGGGCGCGATCATCGAGGCGAATTCCGCGGCCGTGGGGTTGTCGTCGATCGCGGCGTAGATCGGCCGGTTCGCGGGTCCGCCTGCGGCCGTGTGCAAGTCGAGTCCACGCGTCGCGTGCCGAACACCGGCGTCGTAGCCGCCGCGCCAGTCGGCAGTGGCCCCCTTGCCGAACTGGTAGCAGGACACCACCTGCAGCCCCTCCCCCGTGAGGGCGGTGGCTTCGGCGGCGGTCATCGGCTTACCGGTCATCCACTCCGCGCCGGGTCGGCGGTCGGAGACGTACCGGATCGCTCCCACGTGACCGGCAGCGGCGATGGCCGCGGCGGAGGGCACACCCGCCGCGTAGTCGACGATGGTGCCGAGGCCGGGGTCCGCTGCGGCGACGGACCGTCCTGTCGCCCCGAGGCCGACGGCGACGCCGCCGACGGCGGCGTAGCGGAAGAGCTGTCGACGGGATACGTGCACGAGCACCTGCCTTCACGACTCGCCCGGCGCGCCTCCCCGGGCGGACGACGACGGACTGCTAGTTTTCTCGGTTTCGGTCACTCCAGTGGCGCCGAGCCGCAATTGCACCACACACACCTCGAGGCCCGCCAGTCACTGCAGACACTCGACGACGCGCTCCACGGCGTGTCGCAGGCGTGTCGCGTAGGCGTCGGGGTCGACGACGCCCGAGCTCGTCGTCACCGAGAGCGTCACGGTGTCCCCGATGCCGTGGACGCCGTGGGTCAGTCCGACCGTCGGGGACAACGCCGGGAAGCCCGCCGTCATCAGGACCCGGTGACCGCCGAGGACGAGATCGGCCGGACCGCGGTGCACGCTCGACACGACGGTGTGCCCGCCCACGGTCGCGGGAGTCGACGCGAGGTCGGCGCGGGCGACGTCCCCGCGAATCACGGCGGCCGGGACCGCCTCCGTCGCCCGGTCCCCCGCCCCGAACGCCGGATGGTCGAGCCGCCGACGTCGTTCTCGAAGCGAGTCGGCGATGGCCGCCGCACGCCGAGCGAGATCGTCGACCTCCGGGTGCAGATCGACGCCCGCGACGTGAAATGCGTTGCGCGCCTCGGTTGTTCGCGACGCAGGCGCGATTCCGACGGTGACCTCGGCGCCGAGATCCGAGGGGACCTCCGAACCCACGGCCTCGAGATGGTCGGTGAGAGCGACCGAGATCGCGGTGAGGGCCGCCGCGGTGACGCTGACCGGCCCACCGGCGAGGGCGGTCGTCGGCAGAACCAGACAGCGCATCGCGAGGTCGCCGGACGCAGGGCGGGACAGCACACACGGGGTTCGTCCGACCGGGGGCGCCGGGAGCCGGCCCGACGCAGTGGCCTCGCGTCGATCCCGGTCGGCCGCGGCGGCATCGCGCGCCCGTCGGGCCGTCCGCACCACCCGCACGGGGACCTCGGCCAGGCCGAGCGCGGCGGCGAGGACGGCGGTCGGGGCCGCCGGTGGCCGCACCGGCGGCGGCGGGTCGACGGCGAACAGCGCCCGCGCCGTCGCGGACGCCCGCGTGCCGTCGGCCAGTGCGTGCGCCACCTGCAGCACGGCCACGGCAGCGACGCCGGACGCGCCGGGGACGCCCGTGACCGCGGGAAACAGATGCAGGCGCCACGGTGACACGGCGGCGTCGACCTGGTCGGCGGTCGACGCCGCGACGCGGTCGAGACACCCCTGCCAGTCCGGGGTGTCGTCCACCCGCACGAGATCCGGGGACGGTGACCGCGGCACCCAGTACGGGTAGTCGAGCGCGGCCGGCGTCTCGCGGATGCGCACGCAGAGATCCGCCACCGTCTGGGCGCGCGCGAGCAGCGCGCGCACCACCGACGGACCGTCGACGGCCCCGTCGAACGCGAAGAGCAGAAACTGATCACTGGGGAGACGCCGTGACAGCCAGAACATCCGCGCGTCGATCGCGGTGAGGCGCGCTCGGGTCAGTCGCGGCGGCACAGGCAGAACAGATGCCCCACCGGGTCCTGGAAGACCCGGAAGCCGGGGTGGTCGGCGTCGTCGTCCACCGTGCGCGCACCGATCGAGACGGCGTGGTCGGTGGCCGCGTCCATGTCGTCGACGATCAGGTCGAGGTGGATGCGAATTCCCTCACGGGGCCAGTACAGGGGGACGAATTCGTCCGACTTCTGGAAGGCCAACCCCTGCCCTCCGGGTCCGCGGATCACCGACCAGTCGGGGTCGTCCCGCTCGGACGGCCAGCCCAGCAACGCGGTGTAGAACCGCGCGAGAGCCTGCGGGTCCGGGCAGTCGAGGACCGTGTAGTCCATCTCGATCGTCGGGCGCGAGGCCGGGGAACCGGACGCGGACGGGGAGTCGGCAGTCATGTCCGGAGTCTAGGGACGGGGCGGGCGATCCGCCGGGACGCGCGGTCGTTCGGACTCGGTCCGAATCAGGGATTCGCCGGCTGCACCGGCCCCGACGTCGTCCCCGGGCCGTCGCGCGTCGAGCACGATCCAGTCGGCGTCCGGCCGCCACGGGTCGAGCGACCACGTGGAGAACCGTTGCACGGCGACGAACCCCACCGCCGCGAGGTCGCGGAGCGCATCGTCCGGGGAGTAGGCGCGATCGGTGGCGAAGCCCGCGATCATCCGACCACCGGGCCGGAGGGCGTCGTACCACCGCCGCAGGACCCTCGCCTCCGTGCCGGGAGCGAGGAAGACCAGGACGTTGCCCGCCGCGACGACGGCGTCGAAGGATTCCGGTTCGAGCGGAACGGTGGTGAGGTCCCCCAGCACGACCTCGATCCCGGCCCGCGTCCGCGCCTCGGCTGTGAGCACGGGGTCGAGGTCGATCCCGACGACCCGGTGCCCACGCCGCGCCAACTCGGCGGCGAGCCGACCTGTGCCGCATCCCGCGTCGAGGATGCGCGAGTCCCGGTCGACGGCCGCATCGACGAACCGGGCCTCACCGTGCAGGTCGGCACCGGACCGCTCGAGGTCGCGGAACCGCTCCACGTAGGCGTGCGAGTCGACGGCGGAGCGTTCGAGCTCCCACCGCGTCGGTTCGCTCATCGATCGAGGTAGAAGCGCGCGGTCTCGGTGGCGACGGCCGCAACCGTGTCGGCCAGGGCGCGATCGTCGGACTCCAGCGTCGCCGCCACGGCATCGGCCAGCGCGGCGTCGCGCAACCCCTTCTCCCGCAGCACGTCCCACGCCCGGCCGATCAGCCGGACCGACTCGGCATGCGTGAGGTCCGGCCGGTGCGACCGCAGCGCGGTCGCGGCCCAGTCGGGATCGAACGTCCCGCCGGGCGGCCCGAACACCCGCTCCCCCGTGGTGTACGGAACGGGGTCCGACAGGTGCTCACTCCGCGCGTCGTCCGTCACCTCGCCACGGTAACCCGTATCAGGTCCCGGCGGCCGACTCGGCTCGGGCCGACTTGGCGCCGGCCGACCAGGCGTAGGGCAGGTCCTCGCCGTTGAGGACGTGCGCTCCGACCGATCGGGCCTTGTAGAGCACCGGGTTGTGCACCGAGATGGTGCGGGCGTTGCGCCAGTGCCGGTCGAATCCCGTGCGCTCGGACAGGATCGAGGCCCCACCGACCTCGAACAGCTGCGTCGTCGTGGTCAGCACGAGGTCGACGACGGTGTTCTGTGCGTGCGCCGTCGACAGCTCGGCGCGGTCGAGCGCATCGGCTCCGTCCTCCTGCGCACCCACCTCGACCGCCCGCGCGACGTCGGCCGCCGCCGCGAGCACGAGGGCGCGCGACGACCACGCCGCCGCCTCGAGTCGGCCGATCAGCTGCTGGACCACCGGGTCGTGCCGCGGCAGGTCGGCGGCGGCGTGGGTGAAACTGCGCGTGCGTCCACGGACCCAGCCGACCACGTCGTCGGCGGCGCGCCGCGCGATCCCGGCGAGCACCGCGAGCTGCACCAACTGCAGGTACGCCGTCGCGTAGGTGCGGCCGGGGGCGCCGTAACCGGGTCCGAGAAGTCGATCCTCCGGCACCTCGACGTCGGTGAAGACCGTGGTACCGCTGACGGTGAGGCGCTGACCGAAGCCGTCCCAGTCGTCCCGTTGCGTCACGCCCGAGGCGTCCGCGTCGACCAGGACCGACACCCGCTCGCCGTCCAGATCCGCCGCGACAAGGATGTGGTCGGAGTACAGGCTGCCGGTGCTGTAGACCTTCTCGCCGTTCAGCCGCAGAGTGCCGTCGTCGGCGCGTGTCACCGTGGTGCGGTACCGGTCCACCGCGCCCACCCCTGGTTCGGTGATGGCGTTGCCCACGAGGGTGCCGTCGGCCACGGCCCGCAGCCACCGCTCGCGCTCCGGGCTCGGGTCCGCGGCGAGCTGGTCCTCGACGAAGCTCCAGTGCACTCGGAGTGCCTGGGGCAGGTTCGATTCCGCCGCCGCCAGCTCGACGAGGAGCGCGAAGAGCTGCTCCACCGAGGCCCCGAGACCCCCGAACTCCACGGGGACGCGCAGCGCTCCGAAACCGGCCTCGCGGAGCAGGGCGATCTCGTCGTGCGCCAGGCGGCGGTCACGCTCGCGATCGGGAGCGCCGGCCGCAATGCGATCGAACACGGGCCGGAACCGGGCGGTGAGCTCGGCATCGGACGGGCGGGTGGCTGTTCTGCTGTCGGTCACGGCGGGAACGATGCCGCCCCGCCGTGGCTCGTCACAGCGTTGCGCTCGAGCCGATTCTTTCCGCGGCCGCGGGATCTACGGTCCGTGCATGTCCTCGATCGTCGACGTGCTGACCCGACTGGGCCTGCCCGACCGGGTGCCCGCGGAGGTCCTCGCCGATCCGTACGCGGCCCTCCTCCCGACCCCGATCACGTCCGACCCGTTCTTCGTGGACCCGGCCGACCCCGCCGACCCCGCCGACGGCCCCTACCCGACCGACGCGCCCGGCACGGTGCTGCGCAGCCGGGAGATCACCGGCCTCGTGCCCAGGCCGCGCACTCGCCTGCGGCAGTTCGCCGTCGCGTCGCGGGACGCGCAGAGTCGACCGGTCACGGTCACCGCCTCGCTCATGGAACCGCGACGCCCGTGGCGGGGGCCGGGGCCACGTCCGGTCCTGGTCCACAACGTCGCGATCGACTCGCTCGGCTCGGCCGCGACGCCGTCGTACCGCCTGGTGCACGGGCTCGGCCAGGACTTTCCGGCGGTGGTTCCGCTGTGGCTGCAACGCGGGTACGCCGTGCTGATCGTCGATCACGAGGGCCCCCGGATGGCGTACGCGGAGGGCACGATGGCCGGGCACGCGGTTCTCGACGGGCTGCGCGGGCTGCCGTCTCTCGACGCGACCTACCGCGACAGTCCCGCCGTGATGTACGGCTACAGCGGCGGCGCCATCGCCACGGTGTGGGCCGCGCAGCTGCAGCCGAGCTACGCGCCGGAGTTGCCGCTGATCGGGGCGATCGCCGGTGGCACGCCGACGAACGTCGGGTTGTTGCGCGAGACCATGAACGGCACGATCGCGTCGGGTCTCTTCGGCGCCGCGGTGATCGGTCTGGCCCGCGAACACGAGGCCCTGGCCGACGAGTTCGGGCCGCTGGGGCTCTATCTCGCCACGCGGATCAAGAACCTGTCCGTGGTGCCGCTCGCGCTCGGCGGACTGGCGCGACTGCCCCTGGAGGCACTCGCGCGCGATCCGAACGTCTTCGACTCCCCCGTCGCCCGTGCGGTGATCGACGCAAACACCCCCGGAGCCGCCGCGCCGACCGTGCCGTTCGCCTTCTATCACGGTGCGCGAGATCGCTGGATTCCCGAACACGGCGTGCGGACACTGGCCGACGACTGGCGCGCGCATGATGCCGACGTCGAGGTGCGGCGCGTCGTCGGCGATCACTTCGTGGGCGCGGTGTCGGGCCTGCCGTTCGTGACGCGATGGGTGGCCGAGCGATTCACCGACTCGACGCGTCGGTGAACTCGGTGATCCACCAGGCCGCGTAGGGCGGCATCCAGGACAGTCCGGCGTCGTCGGGGTCGATGGTGTGGTGCGACAACACCTCTCGTGGGTCGGCGACGTGGTGGGTGATCACGTGATGCGGGACCGGCCGGTGCTCGCCGGTCACGTTGACCAGGCCGAGCAGGGTGCCGCTGGGGTGACGACGCAGGACGCCGAGCACGCCGTCTTCGAGTCCGGGGACGAGGTCCACCGGTGCTTCCGCGTGCAGCATGGGCAGACCGGCGCGCGTGCGCATCACGTGGGCGACACCGTCGTAGGCCCGCTGGGCGTCCGAACCCGGCTCGCGACACGCGGCGCGATCCGCGTCGGTGACGGCGGGTCGATGCACCCACCGGTTGTCCGCGGCGTGTGCGGGGTCGTCGGCCCACGCCGGATCACCCGGGGACGCCACCTCGTCCCCGCTCCAGATCACCGGAATGCCGCCCCACACGGCGATCAGCGCGTGGGCGAGGAACAGCCGGGCGAACGCGCCGTCGGGATCGCGACGCGACGGTCCGAGTCCGGTGAGCGCCGCCGTCGTGCCGCTGACACGTCGATCGCCGGTGTCCGGATTGTGTTGGAAGACCAGGCCTTCCGCCGGGGATCCGGGGAACTCGCCCGCGTACCAGTCGGACAGGAACCGACGATGCCCGGCTCCGGTCAGGCCCACCGCAGCGGCGTCGCCGTCGTCGATCGCCCACCCGATGTCGTCGTGACACCGGACGTAGGTCACCCACGTCCCACTCGACGGCGTGGGTGGCAGCGCACCGAGCGCGTGCTCGGCCAGGCGGGTCGAACCCGACGCCAGCATCGACCAGATCTGCACCATGAGGCTGTTGTGGTAAGCGACGTCCGACACGCGGCCCGTGTGGCGCCCCTGCCCGAGGTAGGGCAGCAACTCCCGCGGTCCCACGATGGCCTCGGCCTTGAACAGCACGGCGGGCGCGGCCAGTCGGGCCGTGGCGCGGAGCGCCTGCGTGATCGCGTGCACCTCGGGCTGGTTCTGGCAGTTCGTGCCGAGTCGCTTCCACAGGAAGGCGATGGCATCGAGCCGAAGGACCTCGACGCCGAGGTTGGCCAGCTCCATCACGATCTCGGCGAACTCCACCAGCACGGCGGGATTCGCCCAGTTCAGATCCCACTGCCACGCGTTGAAGGTCGTCCAGACCCAGCCGTTCACGCCGTCGTCGAACGTGAAGTTGCCGGGCGCGAAGTCCGGGAACACCTCGGGGAGAGTGCGTTCGTAGGCGTCGGGGGTGTCGCGATCCGGGTGGATCAGGAAGTAGTCGCGGTACGCAGGATCGCCGGAACGAGCGCGTTCGGCCCACTCGTGTTCGCGAGCAACGTGATTGAGCACCAGGTCGATGACGATCGAGATGCCGCGGGATCGCAGGGCGGTCGCGAGGTCGCGGAGGTCGTCGATCGTGCCGAGGTCCTCGCGCACGGCCCGGTAGTTCCGGACGGCGTACCCACCGTCGTTGTCGCCGGGGCGCGGGTCCAGGAGCGGCATGAGATGCAGATAGGTCACGCCGAGGCCGATGAGGTGATCGAGGCGCTCCCCCACCCCCGCCAGCGTCCCGGCGTAGCGATCGGCGTAGCACGCGTAGCCGACCATGTCGGGGCGCCGGAACCAATCGGGGTTCAGCAGCCGACGGTCGTCCAGGGCGTGCAGATCGTCCGGCCGCGCCGCGAACCCGGCGGCCGCCGTCGTCACCAGCCGGGCCGCGACGTCGTCGGGCGAGGGATACACGGCCGCGACGGCGTCGTGCAGGTCCGGCCACCACCGCTCGAGCCGCGACGCGAACGCGTCGCGACGATGCTGCGGCAGGTCGGCCAGGGCGGAGTCGACGAGGTCGGTGATCGCATCCGGAACGGCGCTGCGCGGCATGGGCGGATTCTGTCACTGGTTTGGCGGTCGAGGCGGAAGGGGTACTGCGACGCATGGTCAACTTCGGAGAGATCAAGCGCAAGCTCGACGCCAACGAGGACAAGGTCGAGAAGGGCCTGGACAAGCTCGGCGACGCGGCGAAGAAGAAGTTCGCCGGCCACGATTCCCAGATCGATCAGGGTATCGACCGGGCCAAGGACGCCATCGGGGAGAAGAACTCCGAGCGTCGCGACGCCCCGCCCGCCTAATGGTTCCGCCGGGGGGACGCCTCGGGGGCGTGCTGGACACCGCGCTCGACCTCGCGGTCGTGCCGGGGTACAGCCGAGTCGGCTCCTGGGTGCGGCGGCGATTCTGGGCCGCGGATGCGGCGCCCTTCCTCGCGCCGGTCGACGTGGTCGTCACCGGTGGTGGGTCCGGGCTGGGCGCCGCCACCGCCAGACGTCTGGCCGAACTCGGGGCCCGCGTCCATCTGGTGGGTCGCACGGAACGACGCCTGGACGCGTCGGCCTCGGAGATCAGGCACACGGTGCCGGGATCCGTCGTCGAGACACACGTCTGCGACATCAGCGATCTCGACGCCGTCGCTGCCTTCGGCACGTCCCTCGCGACACAGGTGACGTCTCTGCACGCGTTGGTGCACTGCGCGGGGGTGATGCCACCATCACGCACCGAGTCGGCGCAGGGACACGAGAGCGCGTACGCGACGCATGTTCTGGGGCCGACCCTGCTCACCCATGCCGTTCGGCCATTGTTCGACGCCGGGTCGCGAGTCGTGTTCGTCTCGAGCGGCGGGATGTACGCGGTGCCGCTCACCAACCCGGACTTCGAGTATCGGACGGGCCGGTACTCCGGCACCACGGCCTATGCCCGCACCAAACGCATGCAGGTGGTGATGGCCGATCTGCTCGGCACCCGGTTCGACGGACCCGACGATCCGGTGGTGCACAGCATGCATCCCGGGTGGGCGGCGACACCCGGAGTGACCGATTCGCTGCCTCTGTTCGACACGGTGATGCGGCCGCTCCTGCGCTCGGCCGACGAGGGTGCCGACACCATCGTCTGGCTCACCGCATCCGACACACCCTTGGCGACCACGGGCGGCTTCTGGCACGACCGAGCCCAGCGCCCGACGCACTACCCTCCGTGGCGACGGGACGACCCCGAGGTCCGCGCCGCGCTGTGGCGCGACGTGGAGGCGGCGACGGGGATCGGCTGAGCGGTCGGTGTGCGTGCGGTCAGCGCGCGTGCCGGACGATGTTCACCACCGTGCCGTCGGGCGCCCGAACCAGGAAACGACGCACTCCCCAGTCCTCGGTGGTGAGCGGGTGCACGATGTCGAGACCGAGGGCCGTCACCTCCTCGTACGCGGCGTCCACGTCCACCACGTGGATCGACAGAGCCGGCACGGCAGGCGCGGTCGCGTCGGCCGACACCAACTGGACGCTCGCACCGCTGTCCGGTGCGGTGAGGCGCGTGACCCAGCCGAGGTCGAACTCCACCTCCCGGAGACCGAGCACCTCGCGGTAGAACGGCGCCGCGGCCGCGATGTCGGCGACGGTCAGGTTGGCGGTGATGCGGACGACCTCCACGGCGACCTCCTCGCGTTCCGTGGGTCGAGGATGCCACGACGTTCTCATGGTTGACGAGAGTTCGTGCATGCACGTCATGGATCGTGTCGGTGGGTGCCGGTACACTCGAACATACGAGCGACTGGGGGGTCGGCGACATGGCGGGGATACCGGTGGGGACAGGTGCGGCGAGCACGGCGGCGACGCCGTGGGCTGCATTGGATCACTCCGCCCTCGGTCTGCCCGCCACCACCGACCTTCCGTCTCCGCAGGCGCTGGACGCTCTGGTGCACGCGGCTGCCGGGGTGTCCTACCTGAAGTGGTTCGAATACCAACTCGCCGCCGCCATGCACGCCGAACTGGTGGAACCGTTCGAGGACGAGGACCGCCGCGAGCTCGACGCGTTCACCCGCTGCGCCGCCACCATCGCCACGACGATGTCGATCACCCCGTTCGCCGCCCGCACCCTGCTCACCGACGCCGTCGCCCTCCGCGACCGGTTACCTCAGGTCGCGCGGTGTCTGCGGGACGGGATCGTCACCCCGCATCACATCCGCACCATCGTCTCCCGGACGGAGCTGATCGAAGGGCAGTGCTACGCCGCCCTCGTCGACGCCGACATCGCCGCCGCGTTGCGCAAGCCCGGGTCGTGGTCGCCGGCGCGGATGGAGATCATGGTCGACACGATGGTGCACCGCCGCGACCCCGACGCCGTCCGTGCACGCCGAGAGGCAGCGAAGCGGAACCGGGAGTTCACCGTCGAGACCGGGCGGGACGGAATGGCCACCACGACGGACACCCGGCCCGCCGAGGACACCGACCTCGCCGCCGCCGCGGTCCACCGCCTCGCGGCGCAGGTGTGCCCGAAGGACACCCGCTCCAAGGCGGCGCGGGCCTCCGATGCGCACTACGCGTTGCTCACCCAGACCGAGTTCGGGTGCGACTGCGACCGCCCGATCACCGACTGCCGCTACAAGAACATCGACGTCGGCAGGTTCGCGGCGACGGCGCCGCGGATCGTGATCCACCTGGTCACCGACACCACCACCCTCACCGGCCCCGTGCCGGCGCCGGAATCCGAGCGGGTCTGCAGGTCACCGCAGCACCTGCCGCGACCGACCACCGAACCCACCCCAGCGGCCCAGCCCGAGGGCGACGCCGAGGTCCGGCCCGAACCCGCCGCGAAGGCGGTCACGGCCGAGTCGGTGGCGCCGGATTCCGTTGCAGCAGAACCGGTTGCAGCAGAACCGGTTGCAGCAGAACCGGGTGCAGCAGAACCGGGTGCAGCAGGTCCGGGTGCAGCGGACGCGGTGACACCGGATTGCACCGGCACCGCGATACTGGCCGACGCCGCCGCGGACCCAATTTCCACCAAGTCACCGGCGGTCGACGAGCCCTCGGAGGACCCGCACGGATGCGACGAGCCCCTCGGTCTCGACACCGTCGACGGAGTCGGATTCCTCGCCGGCATCGGCATCATCTCCGGCGCCCACGTCCGCGACCTCGCCGCCGACCCCCGCACCGTCATCCGCCCGCTGGGCGACGGCACCGACACCCCACTCCCGGCGACCCAGCCGTCGAACCCGTATCGCCCCTCGGCGGCCCTGGATGCGTATGTGCGGGCGCGGGATCAGTTCTGCACCTGGCCCGGCTGCAACCGACCGGCGTGGGAGGCCGACCTCGACCACATCACCGAATACGACCACCACGACCCCGAGCGGGGCGGGCGCACCGACGCGGCCGGACTCGGCGCCAAATGCCGGTTCCATCACCTCTTGAAGACGTTCGGGGACTTCGTCGACGACCAGTACCCCGACCAGTACCCCGACCCGAATAATCCGAGCCGACTGATCCGCACCATCACCATCCCCGGCGGACGCACCGTCCTCGGCCCCGCGTTCACCGGCCACGATGTTCACCCGGGACTGGACACCATCGTCTTCGGCGACCCACCCGACACGTCAATGCCGCGGCCATCGAGACCGGTCCTCACCGAACGCACCCGACCCGCCCCACGCACCGAGCAGAAACACGCCCGCCGACGACAGGAACGCAACCGCAACCGACTCCGCAACGCCGTGGAGCGTCACCCACCCGACGACACCCCACCCCCCTTCTGACCGGGGTGGCCCCTCAGGTTGCGGCCGGACTCACCATCGAGACGACCGTCGGACCGTCGGGAAGGTCGGTCGTCTCGGTCACGCCGAAGCCACACCGCTCGTACAGGCGGACATTCCGCGGGTCGGAGGTGTCGAGCGCGACCGGCACTCCTGCCGGAACGGCGTCGAGCGCTGCCCGCACCAAGGTTGCACCGAGACCGCGCCCACGACGACGAGGGTCCACGCCCAGGGTTTCCAGGGTCCACGCCCCGGCCGGAGGTGGCGGCGTCGTCGCGCCGAAGACGGCCGCGAGGCGATCACCGTGCAGTGCCGCGACCTCGTCCTGCATCGACGACGGAGGCTCCGGCGGATTCGGCGGAAGCAGCGCCACCACACCGCTGACGTCGGCGTCCGCCAGAACGACCCCGTTCTCGAGGGCGTATTGCAGGTAGAGACGCTGCAATCGGGTCAGCCGGTCCGCGTAGTCCTGCGCGGGCACGGCCCAGCGCGTCCAGGGGTAGTCCGCGAATGCGACCGCGAGCAACGCCGCGGCGTCGTCGAGGGCAGCGGCCGGGAGTGGGCGGAGGGTGAATACGGTGGAACTCACGGGTCCAGTGTCCGACAGAAATAATTCCCACGACACCGAGGTTGAAGCTTCCATGAAGAAGATCGGGTTCCTCTCGTTCGGTCACTGGTCCGACTCGCCGCATTCGCAGACGCGGAGCGCGGCCGACGTCCTGCACCAGTCGATCGACCTCGCCGTCGCGGCCGAAGATCTCGGGGCGGACGGCGCCTACTACCGGGTGCATCACTTCGCGAACCAGCTCGCGTCGCCGTTCCCGCTGCTGGCCGCGGTGGGTGCCAAGACCAGCCGGATCGAGATCGGCACCGGCGTCATCGACATGCGGTACGAGAACCCGTTCTACATGGTCGAGGACGCGGGGTCTGCGGACCTCATCGCGGGTGGCCGCCTGCAGCTCGGTGTCAGCCGGGGATCGCCCGAGCAGGTCGTCGAGGGCTACCGCTACTTCGGTTACGCCCCCGCCGAGGGCAAGGATCACGGCGACATGGCGCGTGATCACACCCGCATCTTCCTGGACTTGTTGGAGGGCAAGGGGTTCGCCCAGCCGAACCCGTCGCCCATGTTCCCCAACCCGCCCGGCCTTCTGCGCCTCGAGCCGCATTCGGAAGGGCTCCGCCAGCGCATCTGGTGGGGTGCCGGCACGCGGGCGACCGCTGAGTGGACCGCCCAGCAGGGCATGAACCTCATGAGTTCGACGCTCCTGAGCGAGGACACGGGCGTGCCGTTCCACGAGTTGCAGGCCGAGCAGATCGAACGGTTCCGCAAGGCATGGTCCGACGCCGGTCACCCGTTCGAGCCGCGAGTGTCCGTCAGCCGCAGCATCTTTCCGATCGTGAACGAGACCGACCGCATGTACTTCGGCCGCGAGGGTGGCAGCGGCGATCAGGTGGGTTACCTCGACGGCGGCAAGGCTCGCTTCGGCAAGACCTACGCCGGCACCCCGGATCGACTGATCGAGCAGCTCGCGCAGGACGAGGCGATCGCCGCCGCCGACACGCTGCTGCTCACCGTCCCCAACCAATTGGGCGTCGAGTACAACGCCCACCTGATGGAGTCGATCCTGACGCACGTCGCACCGGAGCTCGGCTGGCGGTGAGTCAGACCGTCACGACGTCCCGCTGAATTGCCCGGATCACGTCGCCCGGGACACCGCGGGTGAGCAGACCCGCGCCGAGGGGACCCGACGTGCTCGATCCGAGGGCGGGCAGCCGGGCCAGCGCACGGCGTTCGTCGTCCGTCAGCTGGTCGAGCTGCCACCGGGCCTCCTCCGCGACCGCATCGGGGTCGCCGGGACGTGCCAGGGCCACGGCCTTGGCTGCGTACCCGGCGGCGCCCAGCGCGTGAGCGCCCATGTGCGCCACCGCGGACGCCTGGGCGACAACCCGAGCGGCAGCCGCGCCGGCGGGCGTCGTCGCGGCACCCGCGGCTGTCACCGGCTCCATCCGTCGGGCGATCTCCCGCGCTGCGGTGCTCTCGCCGCGGGCATAGGCGCGCGTGCGGCCGAGAGCGTCCCGCACCACGCGCACCGACTCGTCGTCGGCGTCGAACAGGTGGACCACTCGACCCGCACACTCGGACGCCCACCGCGCCAGCACGCGTCGATCGTCGTCGGACAGTGTTTGCGGTGACGGCATCCCGTGATCGTTCCACGCCGACACCCACCCGTCGTACGCTGTGACGATGGCGCTCGACGACGGCCCGTTCTACCACGGCACCAAGGCCGATCTGGCTCCCGGCGAGTTGCTCACCGCCGGTCGACGGTCGAACTATCGGCCCGAGGTCGTCATGAACCACATCTACTTCACGGCCCTGATCAGCGGCGCCGGCCTGGCCGCCGAATTGGCCGCGGGCGAGGGCGAACCCCGCGTCTATCGCGTCGAGCCGACGGGCGAGTGGGAGAACGATCCCAACGTCACCGACAAGAAGTTCCCCGGCAATCCGACCCGGTCCTACCGCAGCCGCGACCCGCTACGCGTAATCGAGGAGGTCCACGACTGGCCGCGCCTCACCTCGGACGCGTTGCAGCAGTGGCGCGATCGCATCGCGGTCATGCGGAACGAACGGGCCACGATCATCAACTGACCCCGTACGTCACACGTTGAAGCGGAACTCCACCACGTCACCGTCGGCCATGACGTAGTCCTTGCCCTCCATGCGCACCTTGCCGGCGGCCTTGGCCGCGGCCATGGATCCGGCGGCGATCAGGTCGTCGTAGGACACCACTTCGGCCTTGATGAAGCCCTTCTCGAAGTCGGTGTGAATGACGCCCGCGGCCTGGGGGGCGGTGTCGCCGCGGTGGATCGTCCAGGCCCGCGACTCCTTCGGCCCTGCGGTGAGATAGGTCTGCAGACCGAGGGTGTGGAAGCCGGCGCGCGCCAGGGCGTGCAGCCCCGGCTCCGACTGACCGATGCTCTCGAGCAGCTCCATGGCCGACTCGTCGTCGAGTTCGATGAGCTCGGACTCGATCTTCGCGTCGAGGAACACCGCGTCGGCCGGTGCGACGGTGGCACGCAACTCGGCCACCTTCGCCTTGTCGGTCAGGACCGACTCGTCGGCGTTGAAGACGTAGAGGAACGGCTTGGTGGTGAGCAGGTTGAGCTCGCGGAGCAACGACGCGTCGAACGAATTTTTCACCGAGTACAGGGTCTTGCCGCTGTCGAGGATGCTCTGCGCTTCCTTGGCCGCGGCCACCATCGGCGCCCGATCCTTCTGCGTCCGCGCCTCCTTCTCGAGCCGCGGCACGGCCTTCTCCAGCGTCTGCATGTCCGCGATGATCAGCTCGGTCTCGATGACCTCGATGTCGGCGGCGGGGTCGACGCGGCCGTCGACGTGCACCACGTCGTCGTCGGCGAACACGCGCACCACCTGGCAGATGGCGTCGGCCTCACGAATGTTGGCGAGGAATTTGTTGCCGAGGCCCGCACCCTCGGAGGCGCCCTTCACGATGCCCGCGATGTCGACGAACGTGACCGGCGCGGGCAGGATGCGCTCCGAACCGAAGATCTTGGCCAGCTCGTCCAGCCGCGGGTCGGGCAGCGGCACGACACCCTCGTTGGGCTCGATCGTGGCGAAGGGGTAGTTCGCCGCGAGGACGTCGTTCCGCGTCAGCGCGTTGAACAGGGTGGACTTGCCGACGTTGGGCAGACCGACGATTCCGAGAGTGAGGCTCACAGGGAGAAGAGTCTAACGGTCAGTAGGTGTAGCTCGATCCGGCCGACACCGCGACCGCGATGATCACGACGTAGAACAGGATGAACAGCGCGAAGAGCGCACCGAAGATGTAGAGCGAGTACTTGCCCAGCTGCTTCGTCCGTTCCGACGCGTAGTGCGCGCCCTGGTAGTCGCCGAGCGACCACCGCGGGAAGACCGAACTCGAATGGTTGAACGCCGAGAACGCGAGCGGCCAGAAGAAGACGAGTGCGGCGACGGCCCACCCGGCGTTGGTGGGAGGCAACGGCGGCGGGCCGTACGGCTGCTGCGGGTATGCGGGTTGCTGCTGCTCGGGGCTCGGGAAGGACGGCGTCTGCTGGTATCCCGCCTGCCCGAAGGACCCGGTGCCGCCACCGGCGGTCGACCCCGTGCCCGGCGCGCCGCTGTCGGCTCGGTACTCGGGGTTGGGGGTGGGCTTGTACTCGGGGTGATCGGACACGAGGAGCATCGTAGGCCGTCCCGCGCGCGGACGACCCGGTGAAACAGGCGGCGTTGTCAGGTCGTGACACAGGCGCGCGTGGAGACCGCCACGAAATGTCGGTGGCCCTGCTTACAGTGTCCCCGATCACACGATGATCGCCCTTCCGACGCAGGAGCTCCGTAGATGACCGTCGTTTCCGACAGAGACAACCCCCACGTCGAGTTCGTCAAGAACGACGACGATCTGCCCCCGGTCGCGGTGGTCGACCGGACTCCGATGTCCGCGGCCAAGCGCGTCATGTTCGTCCTCATCGGCATTCTGGGCGGTGTCGCCTGGACGATCGTCGCCATCGTGCGCGGGGAGAATCCCAACGCGGTGTGGTTCGTCATCGCCGCCGTGTGCACCTACATCTTCGCGTTCCGCTTCTATGCACGCCTCCTCGAGAACCGCGTCGTGCGGCCGCGGGACGATCGTGCGACTCCGGCGGAGATCCTCGAGAACGGTAAGGACTACCTGCCGACCGATCGGCGCGTGCTGTTCGGCCACCACTTCGCGGCCATCGCCGGCGCCGGTCCCCTGGTCGGGCCGGTCCTCGCCGCTCAGATGGGCTATCTGCCGGGCACCCTGTGGATCATCGTGGGCGTCGTCTTCGCCGGCGCCGTGCAGGACTACCTGGTGTTGTGGCTGTCCACTCGCCGCCACGGCCGCAGCCTCGGCCAGATGGCCCGCGAGGAGCTCGGCGTGGTCGGCGGAACCGCCGCCATCGTCGCCGTGTTCGTCATCATGATCATCCTCATCGCGGTGCTGGCCCTGGTGGTCGTGAACGCCCTCGCCGAGAGTCCGTGGGGCGTCTTCTCGATTGCGTTGACCATCCCGATCGCATTGTTCATGGGTGTCTACCTGCGCTACCTCCGCCCGGGCAAGGTCTCCGAGGTCTCGCTCATCGGTGTGGTGCTGCTGCTTCTCGCCATCGTGGCGGGCGGCTGGGTCGCCGAAACCGACTGGGGCTCGGACTGGTTCACGCTGTCCAAGGTCACCGTGGCGTGGCTGCTCATCGCGTACGGCCTCGCCGCCTCGGTGCTCCCGGTATGGCTGTTGCTGGCCCCGCGCGACTACCTGTCGACGTTCATGAAGATCGGCACCATCGTCCTGCTGGCGGTCGGCATCCTCATCGCGCGTCCGGTCCTGCAGATGCCGGACACCACGTCCTTCGCGAGCACCGGCAACGGTCCGGCGTTCGCGGGCTCGCTCTTCCCGTTCCTGTTCATCACCATCGCGTGCGGCGCGCTGTCCGGGTTCCACGCGCTGATCTCGTCCGGCACCACGCCGAAGCTTCTCGAGAAGGAGAAGCAGATGCGGATGATCGGCTACGGCGGCATGCTTACCGAATCGTTCGTCGCCATCATGGCTCTGGTCACCGCGTGCATCCTCGACCAGCACATCTACTTCGCCCTCAACGCGCCCACCGCACTCACCGGCGGCACCCCGGAAACGGCCGCGGAGTACGTCAACGGCCTCGGACTGTCCGGCGGCGACATCACCCCCGCCGAGCTGTCGCAGGCCGCGGCCGACGTCGGCGAGGAGTCGATCATCTCGCGCACGGGCGGTGCGCCCACCCTCGCCTTCGGCATGTCCGAGGTCCTGCATCAGGTGTTCGGCGGCGAGAGCCTCAAATCCTTCTGGTACCACTTCGCGATCATGTTCGAGGCGCTCTTCATCCTCACCACCGTCGACGCCGGCACCCGCGTCGCTCGGTTCATGCTCTCGGATTCGCTGGGCAACCTCGGCGGCCCGGCGAAGAAGTTCCGCGACCCGTCGTGGCGCGTGGGCGCGTGGGTCTGCTCGATCGTCGTCGTCGGCGCCTGGGGCGCCATCCTGCTGATGGGCGTCACCGACCCGCTCGGCGGCATCAACACCCTCTTCCCGCTCTTCGGCATCGCGAACCAGCTGCTGGCAGCCATCGCTCTCACCGTGGTGCTCACCGTCGTGATGAAGAAGGGCCTGTTCAAGTGGGCGTGGATTCCGGGTGTGCCGCTGGTGTTCGACCTGGTGGTCACCATGACGGCCTCGTACCAGAAGATCTTCTCCTCGGTCCCGGCCATCGGCTACTGGGCGCAGCACAGCGACTTCAAGGAAGCCAAGGCGCAAGGCCTCGAGAAGTTCCGCACCGCAGCGTCACCCGACGCGATCGATGCCGTCATTCGCAACACGTTCATTCAGGGCACGTTGTCCATCGTGTTCGCCGGGTTGGTGCTGGTGGTCGCGGCAGCCGGTGCGATGGTGTGCATCAAGGCGGTTCGCCAGGGCGGTCTGCCCGGCACCGAGGAGCCCGATGTGCCGTCGAAGATGTTCGCCCCCAGCGGGTTCGTCCCCACCGAGGCGGAGAAGACGGTGCAGGCCGAGTGGGACCGCCTCATCGAGTCCGGAGTGGTGGATCGTCCCGGCACCAGGCACGGCGGGCACTGACCGTGGACATCGTTCTCCGGTCCCTGCGCGGCGTGCACTGGTGGATCACCTCCGTCATGGGAGACCACGACTACGCCCGCTACGTCGACCATCTGCAGCGCCGACACCCCGACGCGCCCGTTCCCTCCGAACGGGAGTACTGGCGTCGTCGTCACGCGGAGGCCGAGGCCAACCCGGGAGCCCGATGCTGCTGACGCCTCCGCTGACACCATGAGGCGGTGACTGCACCGCGCTGGACCACCACCGAGGCCGACCTCGACGTCACCGAGCCGTACGACGTCGGGTGGATGACCTGGTTCCTCGCCGGTCATGCCGTCCCCGGCATGGAGACGATGGTCGACGGAACCTACCGGCGGTCGCTCCGTCTGCCGCACGGTCCGGCCGTGGTGTCGTGTCGGCTCGATCGACACCCGCGTCGGGGTACGAGTGGGGGTCGGACGGTGCTGCGTGTCGTCGTCCGCACCGCGGACGACCGGAACGTCCCCGATGCCCTGGATCGAATGCGCCTGCTGTACGGCGTCGACGTCGACTCCGCCGACGCCGACGCGGTGTTGGCGGCGGATCCGGCCCTCGCTCCGTCGGTCGCACAGGCGCCCGGCATCAGGGTCCCCGGATCAGTGGACCCGTCGGAGACCCTGCTGCGCACCATGATCGGCCAGCAGATCTCGCTCGGTGCCGCGGCCACCCATACCGCGCGGCTGGTCGCGGCGCTCGGCGATCCGGTCGGCGACGACGAGGGGGCGGCCGAGCACGGCATCGTCCACCTCTTCCCCACCCCCGCAGCCGTCGCCGATTCCGGTGCGTCCGTTCTGACCGGCCCGACGCGGCGGATCACCGCCATCGCCGAGACCGCCCGTCGACTCGCCGACGGCGACGTGGAACTGCATCGCGGCCGACCGGCCCCCCAACAGGAGGCCGACCTGCTCGCTCTCCGCGGCGTCGGCCCCTGGACCGCCCGGTACGTGTCCATGCGTGTTCAGGGAGACCCCGACGTGCTGCTGGACACCGATCTCGTCGTGCGTCAGGGCGCCGCGCTGCTGGGGGTGGATCTCCGCGAGTCGGGGCGCTGGTCGCCGTGGCGCTCGTCGGCGTCGATGCATCTGTGGCGAGTCGCTCTGCTCGACCGGGGCGCCTATCCGGTCGCCACGGCATGAGGGGTGACTGCGGCCCGCCCGGGTACAGTGCAGGACGCATGCGACCTTTCTCCTCGGGTCGGTTCGTGACCACCCCCAACGGGAAGGAACACCCCACCGTGGGAGAGAACGACGCAACCTCGTCCGCAGATACCGAGGCCGCCCGCCCTCGCCGCGACCGCTCCGCGCTCTTCGGCAGTGGTGGCGCGTGGCTCGCCAAGTGGTCGGCGATGGTCCTGGTCATCGCCGGAGCGCTGTGGGTCGGCGGGTGGCTGATCGGCCAGCTGTGGGTCATCGTGCTGCCGGTCCTGCTCGCGCTGATCGTCGCCACCGTGCTGTGGCCGCCGACCCGCTGGCTGCGTCGCATCGGGGCTCCCCCGGCGCTGGCCGCGGCGACCTCGCTGCTGGGCTTCCTCGCGGTGCTCGCGGGAGTGGTCGCGTTCATCGTCCCCTCCGTCGTGGAGCAGGCTCCGGACCTCGCCGACAGTGCCCAGCAGGGCATCGTCCAGGTCCAGGAGTGGCTCGAGGGCCCGCCGGTGAACCTGGACGACCAGCAGATCGACAGCGCCGTGCAGGCAGTGGGCAATCAGCTGCAGGACAGCGGCGCGATGATCGCGTCCGGTGTGTTCTCCGGTGTCGCCACCGCCGGGTCGATCCTGGTCACCCTCGGACTGGTGCTGGTGCTGAGCTTCTTCTTCATCAAGGACGGCCCGCGCTTCCTCCCCTGGCTGCACGGTCTCGCCGGACGCAAGGCGGGCGGGCACATCGCCGAGGTGCTCAGCCGCGTCTGGGACACGCTGGGCGGATTCATCCGCACCCAGGCCATCGTGAGCGCCATCGACGCGATCTTCATCGGCATCGGCCTGCTGATTCTCGGGGTGCCGCTGACCCCGGTCCTGATGACGCTGACGTTCCTCGGTGGCTTCATCCCGATCGTCGGTGCGTTCGTCGCCGGTGCCCTGGCCGTGTTGGTCGCGTTGGTGGCCAACGGATTCACGACCGCCGTCATCGTGTTGGCCATCATCCTCGCGGTCCAGCAGATCGAGGGAAACGTGCTGCAGCCGATCCTGCAGAGCAAGTCGATGAAACTGCACGCTGCCGTCGTCCTGCTCGCCGTCACCGCCGGCGGCTCCGTCTTCGGCATCATCGGCGCGTTCCTCGCTGTTCCCGTCGCCGCCGCGGCGGCCGTCCTGGTCCGGTACGTCAACGAGCAGATCGAGCTGCGGTCGGACGAACACCCGCCGGCCAACGTGATCGCCGAGAAGGTGCACGACGATCTCGGGACCGAGGGCGACGACGCGCCCGTCGTGGTGCACGAGCACGACACCCGCTTCGCCCCCGAGCCCACCGAACCCTCCACAGCCCCCGCCACTTCTCGGCCCACCGAGTCTTCGCGGCCGGACGCCCGCGACTGACCCGTCAGAGCGCGGGGGCGTGCACCCGCACGGTCGATCCGGTTCGCCCACGCATCACTTCGAGTCGACTGGGAACGCGGTCGCGCAGTTCGCTGACGTGGCTGACGATGCCGACGGTGCGACCGCCGGACCGAAGGTCGTCGAGCACGCCCATCACGGCGTCGAGGGAGTCGGCGTCGAGGGTGCCGAAGCCCTCGTCGACGAACATCGTGTCGAGAGTGACTCCCCCGGCCTCCGCCGCGACCACGTCCGCGAGCCCGAGTGCGAGCGAGAGCGACGCGCAGAACGCCTCCCCACCCGAGAGCGTGCCGGCGGGTCGGACGACCCCGGTGTAGTCGTCCCTGATGTCGAGCCCCAGACCGCCCCGCGTGCCGCGCGGCCCGGCCTCGTCGGAATGCACGAACTCGAAGCGCCCCTCCGACATGCGCCGGAACCGCAGCGACGCCGCCGCGGCGACGTCCTCCAGCCGCGCTGCGAGGACGTACGACCGGAGCGACATCTTGCGGGCGTTGGCACCGCGGCCGGCGACGACGTCGGCCAGACCCTCGAGTTCCTGCTGCCGCCGCTGCAGCGGTCCGATCGCGTCCGCCACGGACCACAGCTGTGCCGTGAGGTCCGCGAGCTGGCGCGACCTGCGTTCGGCCCCGTCGGCGCTCGCCACGGCCCGGTCCAGTGCCTCGCGCGTGGCGGCGTCCGCCGCGTCGACGACCTCGGTGTCGACCGGGCCGCCCGCCATCGCCGCCGCGACGTCCGCATCGGCGAGCGCGGCGCCCGCCGCGGCCTCCTCACGCTCGGCCCGGGCGAGGTCGGCACGCAGTCGGTCCCGCGCCTCCGCCGTGCGCGCGGCGGCGATCGCCTCCGCGCGGCCGGCGAACCCGGCCGCCGCCACCGCGTCGATCACGTCCGCGTCCGCTCGATCCGCCGCGGCGCGGGCAGCAGCGGCGGCGGCACGGGTGTCGCGTACGGCGATCGCGGCCTCGATGGCCTGCTCGACACCCCGTCGGCGATCCGCCACCGACGCCGAGGGACCGATCGCCGCCTCGACGCGCGCGGTGTCCTCGGCGATCCGCGTCTCGAGCGCGGTGAGTCGCTCGCGGGTGGACGCCAGCTCCGCCGACACGGTGGTGATGCGGGCAGCCGTCTCGTCGGCCTCACGGTCGAGGGCCGCCCGTGCGGCGGCGACCGTCTCGCGGCGGTCGGCCTTCTCCCGCAACCGCATCACCTCGGCCGTGGCGGAGTCGAGACGCTCGGCGAGCACGGCGGATTCGGCCCCATCGTCGGGACCCGAGAGTGCCAGGATCTCCCGGAGGTGCTCCACCCGTGCTCGCGCGGACGCGTCGTCGGCCTCGGCGGCACTCTTCCGGGCCTCCGCCTCGCGCTCCTCCCGGAGATCGACGTGATCCTCCCGGCGCACCGCCGGCATCGGGTGTTCGGTGGCCCCGCAGACGGTGCAGGGCTCACCCTCCGTCAGCCGCGCCGCGAGCTCCGCCGACATGGAGTCGAGACGCCGTTCTCGGACGTCCAGCCACTGCGCCCGCAGCTCGTCGCCACGACGGCGCGCGACGTCGGCCGCCTCGACGGCCTCCGCCAGACGACGCTCGACCCGACGACGCTCCAGCCGGGCGTCGACGGCGGCAGCGGCGTCCGACCGACGCGACTCGGCCGGTCCCAGAGCCGCCGCGGCGTCGAGACAGTCGGCGAGGTCGGCGTCGAGACGCCGGCGGTCGCCGGGCACCGCGTCCAGGCGTGCCCGCGCGGCCGCGAGCGTCGTCGTCAGCTCCGCCACGCGGTCGGACGCCGCACGGCGATCACGGTCGGCGCTCGCTCGGTGCCGCTCGATCTCCGCGACGCCGTCGAGAACGGCGATCTCCCCGCTCCAGTCCTGCACGGCCGCGTCGAGACGCGCCGCGTCGGCCTCGGACGGCGGCCACGACAACGCCGCCACGATCTCCGCGGCGCGGGTTCCGGCGGCCGTGTCGACCGCCGCCGTCAGCGCCTCCTCGGCGCGGTCGGCGCGCCGTCGGGCTGCGTCGTACGCCGTGAGGCGACCGATCACGGCCTCGGCGCGGCCGGCGGCGGCGAGTTCCTCGGCGCGACGCTCCCGGTCGGCACGACCGGACGCCAGCGCGGCCAGGGCCGCCCGGGCGGCCTCGCCGCGACGACGCGCGTCGGCCCGGCGGTGGGCATCGGCGGCCGCGACGCGGGCGGTGTCGTGGTCGGCGCGCGCGGCGGCCAGCCCGGCCTGCTCGACGACGACCCGGTCGCGGGCGGCCTCCGCCAGACCGGTGGCCCAGTCGACGACGTCGTCGCCGACGACGTGATCGACACCGGCCGCGGTGGCCACCTGGGCGGCGAGGCGGTCGAGGGCGCCCGTCCGGCCGGCCAAGGCGTCGGCACCAGCCCGTCTCCGCTCCGCGAACCACTGCTCGACGGACGTGAATCGGTCGGTGTCGAACAGTTGCTCGAGAAGGGCGCCGCGATCCTCCGTGCGCGCCCGCAGGAACCGCGCGAACTCGCCCTGCGGCAGCATCACCACCTGGAAGAACTGGTCCACCCGCATGCCGAGGAGGCGCTCGACCTCGCGCGCGACCTCGTCGATCCGCGTGAGGTTCTCGCCGTCCCCGTCCTCCCACACGAGCGAGGCGGACGCGTTCTGCTTGGTCACGCCGTTGCCCCGGCGCTTGGGGCGCAGGTACTCCGGGGTGCGGGTGAGGGTGACGCGGCGGCCGCCGAGGGTGGCGTCGAGCACGACCCGCGGCACGACCCCCGCCTCGGCGTGATCGGAGAGCAGGCGCCGATTCTCCCGGCGGGACCCGGGGAGCACCCCGTACAGCGCGAACGCGACAGCGTCGAGCACGGAGGTCTTGCCGGCACCCGTGGGGCCGTGCAGCAGGAACAGACCGTCGGCACCCAGCCGGTCGAAATCGATCTCGACCGAACCCCCGAACGGGCCGAACGCCGTCACCGAGAGCGCGTGGAGCCTCACGCCGACATCGCCACCGACTCGTCGTCCGTCGTGACCGTCGTCGCCGTCGTCGCCGTCGACGAATCCTGCTGCGCCACGGCCGCTTCCACCGCGGCGTCGAGCAGGGCGCACTCGCTGTCCGACGGTGCGCTCCGCATGTCGGTGACGAAGCTGCGCACGATGGCCGCGTCCGTCCGGCCGATCACCTTGTCGCGGTAGCGCCCGAGGTCCGAGCCCGCCGGACGGTGCCATTCGAGATGCACGGCGAACGGAAACCGCTCGCGCAGAACACGCATGGCATCCATCGGCCGCACCGCATCGGTGAGCACCGCCGACACGTAGTGCTCCTCCGCCGCGTCGAACCGCGCGTCGGACACCAGCTCGTCCAGCGTGCCCTCGAGCACGGAGAGCCCGCGCACGACCGGGAGATCGACACGTGTGACCTCCGCGAGGCCCTGCGCATCGAGATCGATCAGCCACACCGCCTTGCGGTGCGACCGCTCGCCGAACGAATAGGGCACGGGGGAACCGGAATACCGCACGTGCGCCTCGACTTCCTGCGGCGAGTGCAGGTGTCCCAGCGCCACGTAGTCGACCCCGGCGAACGCGCCCGCGGCGACGGTCTCCACGCCGCCGACCGAGATGGACCGCTCCGATCCCGTCGCCTCGCCGCCGACCACGAACGCGTGCGCGAGAACCACCGACCGCGTCGGCGTCGGCCGCCCCTGGAGATCGGCCCGCACGCGACCCATCGCCGCTGCGAGGACGCTCGCGTGCGAACGCCCACTCGCCACCCCGAGTTCCCGTGCAGTGGCGTCCGGTTCGAGATAGGGAATGCCGTAGAACGCGACGTCGCCGTGCTCGTCGGCCACGACCACCGGCTCCCCTACCTCGGACACCGTGGTGAACACGTGCAGGCCACCGGCAGCGGAGAACGACGCGCCGGCGCCGAGACGCGCGGGCGAATCGTGGTTGCCCGACGTCACGACGATGCGGGCACCGGCCGCGCGAATGCGCTCGAAAGCGCTGGTGCACAACCGAACCGCGTCGGCGCTGGGCACCGCACGGTCGTAGACGTCGCCGGGCACGACCACGACGTCGACCCCGCGCTCACGCACGATGTCCGCCACCGCGTCGAGCGCACGCCGCTGATCGGCCAGCAGGTCGACACCGTGGAAGGTGCGCCCGATGTGCCAGTCCGAGGTGTGCAGGATCTTCATACGACCGACGCTAACGGAGGGGTCCGACAGAGTGCGGTCGACGCACGGAAGGCCCCCGAGCTCGATCTCCGTCTCGGACGGACGTGTCGGTGGTATCGGCCATGCTGTGCGCCATGACCGCCGTGACCGCACTCGTCGTCCTCGTCGCCCTCGCTGTGGGTATGGCGTTGGGCTGGTGGCTCCGCAGCGCGAGGGGCGACGTGGAACTCGCCCGCGCGGGCGAGCGTCTGGCCGCCTCCGCCGCCGGCGAGGAGGCGGTCCGCCGCTCGCTCGCGCTGCTCAACGAGGACGCCGCCCGCCGACACTCGGGCGCGATCGGCGAGAGCATCGCCCGGGTGGTCGACCCGCTGCGGGACGCCGTGGACGCCCTGGAGAACCACGTGCGGGTGGCCGAGCGGGACCGGGTGAGCGCCTACGCGGGACTGACCGAGCAGGTCGCCGGGATGCACCGGGCGTCCCGGCATCTCGCGTCGCAGACCGATCAGCTGGTCACCGCCCTCCGCGCACCCCAGATCCGCGGGCGGTGGGGCGAGATGCAGCTCGAGCGTGTGGTCGAACTCGCCGGGATGACGCGGCACTGCGACTTCGACACCCAGGTCGTCGGCGACGGCGTGCGGCCGGACCTCGTGGTGCGACTGGCGGGCGGACGCTCGATCGTGGTCGACGCCAAGGTGCCGCTGGTGGCGTTTCTCGACGCGGCGGCGGAGACGGATCCGGAGACCGTCGATCGGCACCTCGAGCGCCACGCTCGGCACCTGCGCACCCACGTCGACGCGTTGGCGGACAAGAAGTACTGGCGGGCGTTCGACCCGTCGCCGGAATTCGTCGTGCTGTTCGTGCCGGGCGATCCTTTCCTCGACGCCGCGCTCACCAGGGATCGGGGCCTGCTCGAGCACGCCTTCACCCGCAACGTGGTGCTGGCGACCCCGACCACCCTCGTCGCCCTGCTGCGGACGGTCGCCTTCACCTGGCGCCAGGAGAGCCTGGCGGAGGACGCCGCTGCCGTGGTCGCCCTCGGCCGCGAACTGTACGAGCGGCTGGGGACGGTCGGCGACCACGTCGACAAGGTGGGCAACCATCTCGGCAAGGCCGTCGACGCGTTCAACACAGCGGTCGGTTCGCTGGACAACCGAGTGTTCGTGACCGCGCGCCGGTTGCACGAGATGTCCCGATTCGACGGGGATCCGCCCACCGCGAGCACCGTCGACGTTCGCCCGCGGGGCGTGGTCCGGGCAGCGACGCACACCACGGCGCCGCCGCGTCACGGGCACGCCGCCGAGGCTCCCGGGTAGATCGGCGCTAACCTCGGTGTGTGTCGACCACCCAACACGCACGCTCGGGAGTGCCACTCGATCACCGTTCGGCGCTCCCCACCGTGCCCGGAATCCCCGCGTGGGGTGCCGTGGCGCTGGCGGCCGGAGCGTGTGTCCTCGGCTTCGCCGTCGACGCGATGCGAGCCGGAGAACCCGGCGCCACCTTCGCTGTGCTCTACGTTCTGGGCTGCGCCCTCGCCGTGGTGGCCGTGCGCCGCAAAGGACTCTTCGCCGCGATGGTGCAGCCGCCGCTGCTGATGATCGTGGCCGTCCCCGTCGCGTACCAGACCACCGGGGACGATGCCGGCAGCTCGCTCAAGGACCTCGTCCTGACCGTCGCGGTCCCGCTCGTCGATCGCTTCCCGCTGATGTTCCTCACCACGATGCTGGTGCTCGGCATCGGCGCGGCCCGGCTGCTGCTCGATCGCCCGCACCCCGCCCGCGCCCGCAGCTCCGCCTCCCGGCCCTCGACGCGCCCGACCGAGTCCCGCAAAGCCGAGTCCCGCAGGGCCGAGCCGCGCAAGAACGAGGGTCGTACGACCGACAAGACCCGCGTGCGGCGACCGGAGAAGGCCGACGCACGGCCCGAGACCACCGGCCGACGAGCGGGCGGCCGCGCGGAAACCCGGCGGGCCCGTGCCGACGCACCGGCATCCCGGCGGATGCGCGGAACGCCCCGTGACGACGAGCAGGCGCACTCGGCCCCGGAGACCGGCCGTCGGCCGCGCTCGGAGAGTGAGCGTCGACGGGAACGGGAGCCGCGGCGATCGGCGGACCCCCGGCCCTACTCCGCACCCCGCCCGTACTCCGAGCCCCGCCCCTACCCCGAGGCCCGGCCCTACCCCGAAGCCCGTGCCTACCCCGAGCGCCGAACGGGAGTGGAGAACGTCACGCCGCACCCCACGCCGCGGGTGCGCTACCGGGACCGGGAGAACTAGGCGCCCGCCGGGGGGCGTCAGACGCGAGCGGTGGTCCGCAGCTCCCGCGGCAGGGCGAAGACGAGGGTCTCGTTGGCCGTGGTGACGGGCTCGACGGAGCCGAAGCCGTGTTCGGCGAGCAGATCCAGGACGCCGCGCACGAGCACCTCGGGTACCGAGGCGCCGGAGGTGATGCCGACCGTCCGCACGCCCTCGAGCCACGCGGTGTCGACCTCCTTCGCGTAGTCGACGAGGTAGCTCGCGCGAGCGCCCGCGGCCAGCGCGACCTCGACCAGTCGCACGGAGTTCGAGGAATTCCGCGATCCGACCACGATCACCAGATCGCACTCGGGCGCCATCGCCTTGACCGCCACCTGGCGGTTCTGCGTGGCGTAGCAGATGTCGTCGCTGGGCGGGTCCTGGAGCAGCGGGAACTTCTCACGCAGACGTGCGACGGTGTCCATGGTCTCGTCGACGCTGAGGGTGGTCTGCGACAGCCAGATGACCTTGCTCTCGTCCCGCACGGTGACGGCGTCGACGCTCTCGGGTCCGTCGACCACCTGCACGCGATCCGGCGCCTCGCCCGCGGTGCCCTCGACCTCCTCGTGACCCTCGTGGCCGATGAGCAGGATGTCGAAATCGTCGCGTGCGAAACGCTTGGCCTCCTGGTGCACCTTGGTGACCAGCGGGCAGGTGGCGTCGATGGTGCGCAGGTTCCGCTCGGCGGCCGAGGCATGCACCGCCGGCGACACCCCGTGGGCGGAGAACACGAGCAGCGCGCCCTCGGGCACCTCGTCGGTCTCCTCGACGAAGACGACACCCTGATCCGTCAGCGTCTCCACCACGTGGCGGTTGTGCACGATCTCCTTGCGCACGTAGATGGGGGCGCCGTGCTTCTCGAGCGCCTTCTCCACGGTCTCGACGGCGCGGTCGACACCCGCGCAGTACCCGCGGGGTTCGGCCAGCAACACGCGCTTGGGCCCGGTGTACTCCCCCTCGGTCGTCGCCCGCCGGGCGATGCCGAGGTCGAGCGCGATCGGCGCCGAGGTGGACGGGGTACTGGGCACAGCCGAGGACATGGCTCCAGGATACGTGCCCTCCCCGACCGACACCCGCGCGCGCGGGGACTCGACTGGGAAAACGGCGCGTCGTCGGGCACTCTGGGCGTCATGATTCGTCCTCCCTTCGCAGCCCGAGTCGCGCTGGGCATCGCCGTCACGGTGGTGGAAGAGGCTCGGAGACTCCCCACCACGGCGTTCTCGCTGCCGATGACCGCCGTGAGCGAGGTGCTCCAGACCGCGATGCGCTTCCAGCAGACGGTCACCGAGCTCGCGATCAAGGGCGACCAGGTGTTCTCCCTGCTCGGCGGTCGGCCGGAGGAGCAGCCGGAGTGGGCGACGTTCGACGACGACCCGGCGCTCCCGTCCGACGCCGGCCCGACCCCCGGTCGCTACACCGACGTCGCCGTCGACGCCCCGGCCCGGCCCGCACCGACCAAGGTCACGTCCTCGGATGCGGACTCGACCGAGGGCGAGTCCCCGACGTCCGGCCGGTTCGCGCTCTACTCGACCCCGCCGTCCGAGGTGCAGCCCGCCGATCACGTGGTCGCTCCGACGCTCACGGCTGCCGACGCCCGACCGGAGATCGCGGAGTACCTGGACTACGACGCACTGACCCTCGCCCAGCTGCGCGCCCGGTTGCGGTCGTTGTCCGTGGACGATCTCACCGAGTTGCTCGACTACGAGACCGCCGCCAAGAACCGCGCCCCCTACCGGACCATGCTCGAGAACCGCATCACCACCGCCCGCGCGAAGTGACCTCGCCACCGGTCAGTTCGCCGGAGAATCCCCTCCCCGTCCGCAGCGTCGCCACGAAGGTCGCCGGGTGGATCGACCGGCTCGGCAGCATCTGGGTGGAGGGTCAGCTCACCCAGGTGTCGGTGCGGCAGGGCACGCGCACGGCGTTCCTCACGCTGCGTGATCCGGCGGCGGACATGTCGCTGTCGGTCACGTGTTCGCCGATGCTCATCCAGTCCTCCCCCGTGCCGGTGGTCGAGGGCGCGCGGGTGGTGCTCTACGGCAAGCTCTCCTTCTTCACCGGCCGGGGCACGATCTCGCTGCGCGCCACCGAGATTCGCGCGATCGGCGTGGGCGAACTGCTCGCGCGGATCGAACGCCTGCGCGGCATGCTCGCGGCGGAGGGCCTCTTCGATCCCCGCCTGAAACGCCCCTTGCCGTTCCTCCCCCGCGCCGTCGGACTGATCACGGCTCGCGCGAGCGCCGCGGAGAAGGACGTGCTGTCGGTCGCCCGACGACGCTGGCCCGCCGTGCGGTTCGAGGTTCGCAACACTCCGGTGCAGGGCCCGTCGGCGGTGCCCGGCATCCTGCGCGCCATCGCCGAACTCGACGAGCATCCCGACGTCGACGTGATCGTCCTCGCCCGCGGCGGCGGCAGCGTGGAGGACCTGCTTCCGTTCTCCGACGAGGCACTCTGCCGCGCGGTCGTCGCCGCCCGGACCCCGATCGTCAGCGCCATCGGTCACGAGCCGGACAGCCCGCTCAGCGATCACGTCGCGGACGTCCGCGCCGCGACACCCACCGACGCGGCCAAGCGTGTGGTTCCCGACGCCGAGGCGGAACTGGCCCTGGTGGCGGAGCTCCGCGCCCGAAGCTCCGCCGCCCTGCGGGGCTGGGTCGCCCGCGAGGCCCGCGGACTCGACGCGCTCCGGAACCGCCCGGTTCTCGCGGATCCGGTGTCGGGACTCGACCGCCGCGGCGAGGAGATCGCCGAGATGCGCCGCGTCGTCCGCCGGGACGTCCGCCGCGCCCTCGCCGCCGAGAGCACGGCCGTCGACCACCTCCGCGCCCGGCTGGTCACCCTGGGCCCCGCTGCCACGCTGGCCCGCGGCTACGCCGTCGTGCAGCGGGTGGTGCCGGGCGACGATCCCGAGGTCCTGCGCAGCGTCGTGGACGCCCCACCGGGCACGCAGCTGCGCATCCGGGTGGCCGACGGGTCCGTGACCGCTGTCGGGATGGGGCGGGTCGCCGCGCCGAGCACCGCGTCGGAGAGGATGGACCCATGAGCGAGACGCCGGTCGACGAACTCGGCTACGAGGCCGCCCGCGACGAGCTGGTGGACGTGGTGAAGGTGCTCGAGCAGGGTGGCCTGGACCTGGACGCGTCGTTGGCGTTGTGGGAACGCGGTGAGGCGCTCGCCGCCCGATGCGAACAGCACCTCGCCGGTGCCCGCGCCCGCATCGAGGACGCGCTCGCCGGCCGCGACGACGACTGACGGCCCTCGGCCGTCCGGGTCGGTCAGCGCGGGTCGAGCACCGGTGCCGACGCCACGGCCGAGGCGAGAGCCAGGAATTCGTCCTGGTTTCCCGACCCGGTGACGAGCACTCGGCTCCCGCCGAAGTCGGTGACCCAGAAGGGTTCGGTGTCCTCACCGCGATAGACGACCCATTCCGAACCGGCCACGGACTCCACGCCCTGCCCCTCGGTGCGCTTGCCGTCCGCGCGGAAGCGCAGGAGGTCCTCTTCGCTCGCGTCGCTCTGCGTCAGGCCGAGGTAGCTTCCCGACGGAGTGACGAAGCCGACGGTGCTGACCGCCGAGTCCGACCCGGCGATCGAGGGGCGAGACGCCGAGTTGGGAATCCAGTCCGCGGGAACCTCGGGGCGGCGGATCGGGAAATCGACCGAGTCGGCGTCCGCCTGCAATGTCGCGCCCAGATCGATACGAGGAACCTGTCCGGCCTCCGGGCCGCCGACGCGCAACGAGCACTGCCCGGCGATGGCCGCGATCACCACGCAGGCGAGAAGCAGCGGGATCAGTGACCACGCCATGTCCTTGTTGTTCTGGAGGATCCTGGGTTTCTTCTCGGCCACGCAGTCCACTATCCCACCTGCCGACCTGCCGACGCCGCCGCGCGGGGTGTGATGCGACAATCACGGCACGTATCCCCGCCCGAGGAGGCACCGCGCACATGACGGCCAGCACCGACAGCTCCACCCCGATGGCACCGGACCGCAACCTGGCTCTCGAACTGGTGCGTGTCACCGAGGCGGGGGCCCTGGCCAGCGGACGCTGGGTGGGCCGCGGCGACAAGGAAGGTGGCGACGGTGCGGCCGTCGACGCCATGCGGCAGCTGGTGTCCTCGGTCTCGATGCGCGGCGTGGTGGTCATCGGCGAGGGCGAGAAGGACGAAGCCCCGATGCTCTACAACGGCGAGCAGGTGGGCAACGGCAACGGCCCCGAGGTCGACTTCGCCGTGGATCCGGTCGACGGCACCACGCTGATGGCGAAGGGCATGCCGAACGCCATCTCGGTCCTCGCGGTCGCCGAACGCGGCGCGATGTTCGATCCGTCGGCCGTGTTCTACATGCGCAAGCTCGCCGTCGGTCCGGACTACGCCGAGGTCGTGGACATCACCGCTCCGGTGCGGGAGAACATCGAGCGCATCGCGCGGGTCAAGAAGGGATCGACCACCGACGTCACGGTCTGCATCCTCGACCGTCCCCGCCACGCCGAACTCATCCAGCAGGTGCGCGACACCGGCGCCCGTATCCGCCTGATCTCGGACGGCGACGTCGCCGGTGCCATCGCGGCGGCCCGCCCCAATTCCCCCATCGACATCCTGCTCGGGACCGGCGGCACGCCCGAGGGCATCATCGCGGCCGCGGCCATGCGGTGCCTCGGCGGCACGCTGCAGGGGGCGCTGGCCCCGACCGACGACGCCGAGCGTCAGAAGGCGATCGACGCCGGTCACGACCTCGATCGTGTCCTCGTCACCGAGGACCTGGTGTCGGGCGAGAACGTCTTCTTCACGGCCACCGGCGTCACCGACGGCGACCTGCTGCAGGGTGTGCGCTACTCCGGCGGCGGCGCTCACACGCAGTCGATCGTGATGCGATCGAAGTCCGGCACCGTCCGCATGATCGACGCCTACCACCGCCTGGACAAGCTCCGGGAGTACTCGTCCGTCGACTTCGACGGTGACTCCGGCGCCGTCCCGTCCTTCTGATCCGTCCCCGAGATTTCCCGCAACCGACCCGCAACCGACGAGGCAAAGGTTCATGACTGATTCCGACCAGTTCCGCATCGAGCACGACACCATGGGTGAGGTCCGCGTCCCCGTGAACGCACTCTGGCGCGCCCAGACCCAGCGCGCCGTCGAGAACTTCCCCATCTCGGGACGCCCCCTCGAGCGCACGCAGATCCGTGCGATGGGCCTCCTCAAGGCCGCGTGCGCACAGGTCAACAAGGATCTCGGTCTGCTCGACGCGGAGAAGGCCGACGCCATCGTGGCCGCCGCGACCGAGATCGCCGACGGCAAGCACGACGGCGAGTTCCCCATCGACGTGTTCCAGACCGGATCGGGCACCAGCTCCAACATGAACGCCAACGAGGTCATCGCGAGCATCGCGAAGACCAACGGCGTCGAGGTCCACCCCAACGACCACGTCAACATGTCGCAGTCGTCCAACGACACCTTCCCGACGGCCACGCACGTCGCCGCCACCGAGGCCGCGGTCACCGACCTCATCCCGGCACTGCAGTACCTCCACGAGGCGCTCGCGGCCAAGGCCACCGAGTGGAAGACCGTCGTCAAGTCCGGTCGCACCCACCTCATGGACGCCGTGCCGGTCACTCTCGGCCAGGAATTCGGCGGCTACGCGCGGCAGATCGAGGCCGGCATCGAGCGCGTGCAGTCGGTCCTCCCCCGCCTCGGTGAGCTGCCCATCGGCGGCACCGCCGTCGGAACCGGCCTGAACGCGCCCGACGGCTTCGGCCCGAAGGTGGTGGCCGAGCTGGTCAAGTCGACGGGTGTCGACGCGCTGACCCCGGCGAAGGATTCCTTCGAGGCCCAGGCCGCGCGCGACGGCCTCGTGGAGGCGTCCGGTGCGCTGCGCACCATCGCGGTGTCGCTGACCAAGATCGCCAACGACATTCGCTGGATGGGTTCGGGCCCGCTCACCGGTCTCGGCGAGATCCGCCTGCCGGACCTGCAGCCGGGCAGCTCGATCATGCCGGGCAAGGTCAACCCGGTGCTGCCGGAAGCTGCGACGCAGGTCGCGGCCCAGATCGTCGGCAACGACGCCGCCATCGCGTGGGGCGGCGCCGCCGGTGCGTTCGAGCTCAACGTCTACATCCCGATGATGGCGCGCAACCTCCTCGAATCGCTGAAGCTGCTCGCCAACGTCTCCCGGCTGTTCGTCGACAAGTGCGTCGCCGGCCTCGAGGCCAACGACGAGCACCTCAAGCAGCTCGCCGAGTCCTCGCCGTCGATCGTCACTCCGCTCAACAGCGCGATCGGCTACGAAGAGGCCGCGGCCGTCGCCAAGCAGGCGCTGAAGGAGAAGAAGACCATCCGCGAGGTCGTCGTCGAGCGCGGGCTGGTGCCGGAGAAGCTGTCCGAGGCCGAGCTGGATTCCCGCCTGGATGTGCTCGCCATGGCGAAGGTGCGCGACTGACCCTTGCGAGGGTGGTGTGAGGAGCGTCGGAAGTGGTCATTCTTGTGTGACTGATCACATCCGATGTGAGGACACCTCATGAAGCGAACGTCCGCCGCCACACTGCTCGTCCTCACCGCTGCCGGTGCCGCCCTCGCGGCACCGGCAGTGGCGTCTGCAGCACCCCTTCCACCGGACGGGGTCTACGTCGGAACGGATCCGTCCGGCGCGCCGGTCCCGTTCTGGCAGGGCAAGACCATCACCGGTGGCGGCACCGCGGCCACCAACCGTGTGCTGGGAGCCGACGTACTACCGGCGGACGTCTACAGCGCCCCGTCCATCGCCACGGGAGCAGACGTGATCCACGTCGACTACGGCCGACTCTCGCCCGCGCTGGGCGCCCTGGTGCACGACGAGATGACCGTCGACCCGGCGAACCCCGGCCGGTACAACGGCACCGTCTACTTCGTCGGCTTCGGCGGCGCGGCCCCGATCGGCGGCTTCACGCTGACGCGGTGAGAGGTCAGGCCACGCCCACTGCGGAGCGGAGACGGTCGCGCGCGGCCGCGGCGTCGTCACCGAGGCCGTCGAGGTCGAAGACGCCCCACTTCTCGAGCAACGGCCGAATCACCTGCTCGGTCTGCACCGTCTCGTCGTAGAGACCGGCCTCGGCCAGCAGGGCCGTGCTGTTGCCGCGTCCGGGCAGGTCCACGGACGGCAGCGAGAACGACTCGACGGCGTCCGCGACGGCGCGCACGGTGCTGTCCGCGTCGTGCCGCAACGCTGCGGCGACGAGCGCGACGAACAGCTCGGCCTGCAGGGCGTCGTCTGTCGCGATGCGATGGAAGATGGCCGACAGCAACGCGTCCTCGCTGACGTCGGCGCTGCGGCGGTGGCGGACGGCCGCGGCCTGCTCGTCGAGCGCGAACTTGGCGAGGATGTGGACCGCGTGCAGCGACGGCGACCGGTACCCGGTGGTCATGTGCTCGACGCGGATGCGCTCGAGCTCGACGGGGTCGACGGCGCGTGTGGTCATGAGGTAGTTGCGCAGCACGATCGCGTGCCGGTTCTCCTCGGCGGTCCAGCGACCGATCAGCTTCCACCACGTGTCGTTCGCCCGCAGCGCGAACGCGAGGTCACGGTGGTACTCGGGGAGGTTGTCGGCCAGCAGCACCCCGACGGTGGCCGCCAGCACCTCGACGTCGGACAGCGACACCTGATCCGGCGACCAGTCCTCGCCACCCAGGAACGCGAAGTTCCGGCCCGCGTCCCACGGCACGTAATCGTGCGGTTGCCACCCGTCGGCCACCTCGATATGAGCCTCGAGGACTCGCGCGGCGTCCGATTCCAGGGCGGTCAACACGTCGTGGTCGCTGGTGTCCATGCCCCAGAGAATAACGGCCGGACCAGCCCGGCTCGGAATCCTGACGCTCCTCCCCCCGTCTTTGGGTGACTACCAGTCGGCGGCCGCCAGGTTCTGGCCCCGGTCACACCATCCGTCGTGACCGGGGCACCGGCACCTCGCCAGGTGTGCTGCTAGGCCGGTCCGAACTCCTCGAGCATGTCCGTCACCAGGGCCGCGATGGGTGACCGCTCGGACCGCGTCAGCGTGACGTGCGCGAAGAGCGGATGGCCCTTGAGCTTCTCGATCACCGCGGCCACACCGTCGTGCCGGCCCACCCGCAGGTTGTCGCGCTGGGCGACGTCGTGGGTGAGGACCACGCGCGAGCCGGACCCCAGGCGGGAGAGCACGGTCAGCAGCACGTTGCGCTCGAGAGACTGCGCCTCGTCGACGATGACGAACGAATCGTGCAGCGATCGCCCGCGGATGTGCGTGAGCGGAAGCACCTCGAGCATGCCGCGCGCGGTGACCTCCTCGATCACCTCAGGGCTCGCGAGCCCGTCGAGGGTGTCGAACACCGCCTGCGCCCACGGGCCCATCTTGTCGCTCTCGCTGCCCGGCAGATAGCCGAGCTCCTGGCCGCCGACGGCGTAGAGCGGGCGGAACACCACCACCTTGCGATGGGTCCGACGTTCGAGCACCGCGTCGAGTCCGGCCGTCAGGGCCAACGCCGACTTGCCGGTGCCGGCCTTGCCGCCGAGCGAGACGATGCCGATGGACTCGTCGAGAAGCAGGTCCAGCGCGACGCGCTGCTCCGCCGAGCGACCGTGCAGCCCGAAGGCCTCCCGCTCGCCGCGCACCACCTGGATCTGCTTGTCCGGCGTCACGCGCCCGAGCGCACTCGACGACCCGCCGAGCAGGCGAACGCCGGTGTGGCAGGGCAGGTCTCGCGCTTCGTCCAGATCGACGACGCCGTGCGCGAACAGGGTGTCGACGACCTCACGCGACACCTCGAGCTCCGCCATTCCCGTCCAACCCGAGGGCACGACGTCGTGAGCGTGGTACTCGTCGGCCGGCAGGCCCACCGCACCCGCCTTGACCCGCAGCGGGATGTCCTTGCTGACCAGCACCACGTCCCGGCCCTCGGCGGCGAGGTTCAGCGCGCACGCGAGGATCCGCGCGTCGTTGGTGTCGGTGCGGAACCCGACCGGAAGCACGGACGGATCCGTGTGGTTCAGCTCCACCTGCAGAGTGCCGCCGTCGACCCCGATCGGGACCGGCTGATCGAGACGACCGTGCTCGATGCGCAGGTCGTCCAACATCCGCAACGACTCCCGAGCGAACCATCCCAGTTCGTGATGGTGGCGTTTGCCCTCGAGCTCACCGATGACCACGAGGGGCAACACGACGGCATGCTCGGCGAACCGGGTCACGGCCCACGGATCGGAGAGCAACACCGAGGTGTCGAGGACGTACGTGCGGGTGGTGGCGGAGCGAGTTGCAGTCACTTCGGACTCCTCGAACGCCGCGCGGGCGCGACGTGGTCGATCGCTGGACCGGAGGGTCTGCCGATGCCGACCGCCGAACGTCGACGAGACCGAGGATCCGGTCCCTTCTCGGGTCGTTGGATTCGACCATGTCGGAGACCTCCCGCACGGACGGCTTCCCCGCCGTCCGCACTGCCGACGCTACTGCCGCCGGGTGACCCGGGACCCGATCCGTCGTCGGGCGTGTCGGTGAACACCGTGTGACGGATTCCCCTCGGAGTCGGCGCATTCGGTATTCGGCCCGCAACACGGGCCGACGCTGTTAGCGTCGCCGTCGTGCAGAACGCCCAGGAGATGCAGGAATTCGACGGCGCACAGGGAACGGTGGCGTACCGATCGTGGCCGGTGCCACGACCGCCGCAGTTCCTCGTGCTGATCGCGCACGGCTACGGAGAGCACTCCGGTCGCTACGCGCACCTGGCCTCCACCCTGGTGGCGGCCGGCGCGGCCGTGTTCGCCCCGGACCACCACGGCCACGGACGCTCGGACGGCGACCGCGCCGTGGTGACCGACGTCGACGCCGTGGTGGCGGATCTGCACACCGTGGCCGAGCGCGCCCGCGCCGAATTCCCCGACCTGCCGCTCGTGCTGATCGGTCATTCCATGGGCGGCCTGGTGGCCACGCGCTATGCCCAGACCCACCGCGACGAGCTGGCCGCACTGGTGCTCTCCGGCCCCCTGGTGGGGAAGATGGAGGTCTTCGCCGCGCTGCTCGATCTCGACGAGATCCCCGACATCCCGATCGATCCGTCGGTGCTCTCCCGCGACCCCGACGTCGGTGCCGCCTACCAGGCCGATCCGCTCGTCCACCACGGCCCCTTCGCCCGCGCGACGCTCGAGACCTTCGGCCGGGCGGTCGAGACCGTGGCGACGTCGGGCACGCTCGGCGATCAGCCCACCCTGTGGTTGCACGGCGGCGACGACCAGCTCGTGCCCTACGAGCCGACCGCCGCGGCCATGGCGTCGCTCCGGGGCGCGTCGTTCCAGGAGAAGAAGTACGACGGCGCCCGCCACGAGATCTTCAACGAGACCAACCGCGACGAAGTCGAGGAGAACGTGCTCGCCTTCCTCGCCGGCGCGGGACTTCCGCTGCGCAACCGGTAGGGGTCAGCCCAGCAGGCCCCAGTCCTCGAGACCGTCGTACAGGGGGAAGTTGCGTGCCAGCGCGGTGACGCGGCCGCGCAGGGCGTCGGTGGCCTCACCGGTCACCAGTGCCGTCGCGATGATGTCGGCCACCTCGGTGAACTCGGTGTCGCCGAAGCCGCGGGTGGCGAGTGCGGCGGTGCCGATCCGCAGACCCGAGGTCACCATCGGCGGGCGCGGGTCGAAGGGGACCGCGTTGCGGTTGACGGTGATGCCGACCTCGTGGAGCAGGTCTTCCGCCTGCTGCCCGTCCAGGCGGGAGTTGCGCAGGTCCACCAGGGCGAGGTGCACGTCGGTGCCGCCGGTGAGCACCGAGATGCCCTGGTCGGCCACGTCGGCACCGGTGAGACGCTCGGCGAGGATCGACGCGCCACGCAGGGTGCGCTCCTGGCGTTCCCGGAACTCGGGGGTGCCGGCGATCTTGAAGGCCACGGCCTTGGCCGCGACGGCATGCATGAGCGGGCCACCCTGCTGACCGGGGAAGACGGCGGAGTTGAGCTTCTTCGCCCACTCCTTCTTGGCCAGGACGATTCCCGAGCGGGGGCCGCCCAGCGTCTTGTGGACGGTCGAGGAGACGACGTCGGCGTGCGGCACGGGCGACGGGTGCACACCCGCGGCGACGAGGCCGGCGAAGTGCGCCATGTCGACCCAGAGGAGAGCGCCCACCTCGTCGGCGATCGACCGGAACGCGGCGAAGTCCTGGTGGCGCGGGTAGGCGGACCAGCCGGCGATGAGCACCTGCGGCCGGGCGTGGAGCGCCTGCTTGCGCACCTCGTCCATGTCGATGCGGTGGTCTTCCTTGCTCACGCCGTAGGACTCGACCTCGTAGAGCTTGCCGGAGAAGTTGAGCTTCATGCCGTGCGTGAGGTGGCCGCCGTGCGCGAGATCGAGACCCATGATCTTGTCGCCGGGCGAGATGAGCGCCATGAGCACGGCGGCGTTGGCCTGGGCGCCGGCGTGCGGCTGGACGTTCGCGAACTCCGCGCCGAAGAGTTCCTTCGCCCGGTTCCGCGCCAAGTCCTCGACGACGTCGACGTGTTCGCAGCCGCCGTAGTAGCGGCGGCCGGGGTACCCCTCGGCGTACTTGTTGGTGAGCACGCTGCCCTGCGCCTGCAGGATCGCACGCGGCACGAAGTTCTCCGACGCGATCATCTCGAGGGTGTCGCGCTGGCGGCCGAGCTCGCCGGCCATCGCCGCGGCGACCTCGGGATCGAGCTCCGCGAGGGACGCGGTCTCGATCGTGGACTTCACAGGTGCAGCGGTCATCGCGACGGTTCTCCAAGCAGCAGGACGAGCGGTCATCGGGGTCGAGCGAGCGTGCGCCCAGTCTAGGCGCAGCCGATCACCGCAATCCGGACGGGATCAGGGGCTCGTCGAGAAGTCGGGCGAACCGGGCGCTGCGCTCGTCGGCGGTGTCCGCTCGATCGAGCCAGGCTCCGAGCAGCCGGTAGCCCTCGACGTAGGTGGAGATGTACGCCCGCCACAGCGGCGAGGTCAGGAATCGCAACGACTGACGGGCCCGGTCCGACGTCGTCAGCGACCACCGCTCGAGGAACGACGCGACGTCGTCGTGACTCCGCCCCTGGTCGTGGAGCATCAGTGCCGCGTCCTGCCGGACACCGAGCAGCCCCGCCGACGCGGCGTGCACGGCCTCGGCGCGCGCACCGTCGAACCGCAGCCCCAGATCGGCGTAGATCTCCTGCGCCCAGGTCCCCCACCCGGGTCCGATCAGCGACTCGAGCGCGAGGTCCGCCAGTCCCTCCGCCATGAGGCACTGCGGGGTGTTGACCAGGAAGACGGTCTGCTCCTGCTGACCGGCCGTCGCCACCAGGCCGGCCTCCTTGCGGCAGTGCTCGGTGTGGTGGCCGGGGTAGGACTCGTGCGCGATCAGGCGCGGCAGATGCGCCATGTGCTGCTTCAGGTCCGAATTGATCGCCACCGTCGACCGGTAATCGCCGAGGTAGTAGTTGAAGCCCGACCACGGCTTGTCCCCCACCACCTCGTAGGTCACCTGCTCGGCGTCGGGCAGCGGGTACCGCCGTCGCACCTCGTCCCGCAGGGCGCTCGAGAACGCCTCCACGCACTCGGCGAGACGCTCCGGCGGAATCTCGTCCGCCGCGCGGTGGGCCCGCATGCGCTCGGCCAACGGCCCCGATCCGGGGAGCACCTCGTCGAGACTGCGATGCGCAGCCCGGTAGTCGTCCTGGTCGCCGAGGGCGATGTCGACGTCGAAGTAGGCACGGACCTCGTCGACGAACCCGATCTCGTCCCCGGCCAGTTTCCGCGCGGAGCAGGCGAGCGCACGCAGATGAGCGTCGAGGAACGACGCGCGGTCGGCCGACAGGTCGGTCGACGGCAGCGCGGCGCGAAGGTCCGCCGCCCGACGGGCGAGGGTGCGCGGGTCCGGCGTCGGCGCGTTCTCGACGGCGCGGCGCAGCGCGGGATCACCGGTGAAGGCGTCGACGAAGCCCTCTTCGAGTCGGTCGAAGGACAGTCCCAGCGTGAGGTACTCGGTCACGAATTCGTCGGCGTCCACGGTGATCGACCCTACGTCGGCCGACCCGGGTTACGCCCGACCACCGACACCCGGCACTATTTCCTTCGGCACCGTTCGTGAATGGAGGCAGCGTGTCCCGGATGAGCGAGTCGAGTCCGTACGTGGAGTTCGATCGCCGACAGTGGCGCACGCTGCGCAAGGCGACCCCCCTCGTCCTGACCGAGGACGAGCTGACCGGGCTGCGCGGCCTGGGCGAGCAGATCGACCTGGACGAGGTCGCGGAGGTCTACCTCCCGCTGTCGCGGTTGATCCACCTGCAGGTCGCCGCGCGTCAGCGGCTGTTCGCCGCCACCGCGACGTTCCTCGGCGAGCAGACGCCGGACCGCCAGGTGCCCTTCGTGATCGGCATCGCGGGCAGCGTCGCGGTGGGCAAGTCCACGACGGCTCGCGTCCTGCAGGCGCTCCTGTCGCGGTGGGAGCATCACCCGCGGGTGGACCTCGTGACGACGGACGGGTTCCTCTACTCCTCGGCCGAGCTCATCCGCCGCGGAATCATGCACCGCAAGGGTTTTCCCGAGTCCTACGACCGGCGCAAGCTCCTGCGCTTCGTCACCGAGGTGAAGTCGGGCGCGGAATCGGCGCGCGCACCGGTGTACTCGCATGTCTCCTACGACATCGTGCCCGGCGCGTTCACCGAGGTTCGTCAGCCGGACATCCTCCTCATCGAGGGACTGAACGTCCTCCAGACCGGACCCCGGCTCATGGTGTCGGACCTGTTCGATTTCTCCATCTACGTCGACGCCCGTATCGAGGACATCGAGCAGTGGTACATCAGCCGCTTCCTCGCCCTGCGCAAGACGTCGTTCGCCGACCCCGCGTCGCACTTTCACCACTACTCCGGATTGTCCGACGAGCACGCCCGCATGGCGGCGGCCGACATCTGGCAGTCGATCAACCGGCCGAACCTCGTGGAGAACATTCTCCCGACCCGGCCGCGCGCGACGCTGGTGCTGCGCAAGGATTCCGATCACGCGATCAATCGGCTGCGGCTGCGGAAGCTCTGACGACGGCTCAGACGCCGAACCGGCGGTGCCGCCGCGCGTAGTCCCGCAGCGCCCGCAGGAAGTCGACCCGCCGGAACTCCGGCCAGTAGGCCTCGGTGAACCAGATCTCCGAATAGGCGCTCTGCCACAGCAGGAATCCCGACAGCCGTTGCTCACCGGACGTCCGGATCACCAGATCGGGATCGGGCTGTCCCGACGTGTAGAGGTGCGCGTCGATGGCGTCGACGGTGATCGAGTCCAGCAGCCGACGACCGTCGAGCCCGGCGTCGAGCTTCTCCGTGACGAGGGATCGCACGGCATCGGTGATCTCCTGCCGACCGCCGTAGCCGACCGCCACGTTGACGTGGGTGCCGGACCGGCCGACGGTGCCGGCGGCGGCCTCCTGCAGACGCCGAGCCGAGTCCGCCGGCAGCAGGTCGAGCGTGCCGACGATCTTGACGCTCCAGTTCATCGACGGCCCGGAGATCTCCTCGACGACGTCGGTGATGATCTCGAGCAGGGAATCGATCTCCTCCGGATCGCGGCGCAGATTCTCGGTGGAGAGCAGGTAGATGGTGGCCATGTCGATGCCGGCCAGGTCGCACCAGGTGAGCAGTTCCGCAATCTTCAGCGCACCCATTCGGTGGCCGTGACTGACGTCGGTGAAGCCGTTCTCGCGCGCCCAGCGACGATTGCCGTCGCACATGACCGCGATGTGCCGGGGATGCTGCGCACCGTCGAGCTGTCGCACCAGACGACGCTCGTACAGCGTGTACAACAGACCTCGAGCTTTCACCCGGCTCCTCACCGTCTCCGTCGACCCGTGGCTCACGACCGAGGAATCACCCTACGCCCGCACCGGATTCTTCTCGGCGTCCCCGGGTAGTCGGTTCGTCGACCGGAAGATTCCCTCCCCCGAGGACGTGATCCGCATGACCGTCGTTCGCGACACCACTGCCGATGTCGATGCCGTGTGGTCGGTTCTGACCGACGGGTGGAGCTACGGCATGTGGGTCGTCGGCGCCTCCCGCATCCGGGCAGTCGATTCGCGGTGGCCGCACATCGGGTCCCGGATCCACCATTCGTTCGGACTCTGGCCGCTCGTGGTCGACGACGTGACGGTGGTGCGTCGCATGATCGACCGCCGCGAGCTGGTCCTGGAGGCGCGGGCCCTCCCGGCGGGACGCGCGGAGATCGTCCTTCGACTGCACCCGACCCCCACGGGGTGCCGGATCGAGATGATCGAACACGCTGCCTCGGCGCCTGTCGATTGGGTACCCGACAGCGTGCAACATCTCGCGGTCCACCCCCGAAACACCGAAGCCCTGCGCCGACTGGCGTTCCTCGCCGAACGCGCGACCCGGTGAGCCCGGTCGTCACCGCCGCTGTGAAAACGGTCGTCACCGCCGACGCCGTCGTGATCGGCGCCGGGCACAACGGCCTGGTCGCTGCCGCGGCGCTCGCGGACGCCGGCTGGGACGTCGTCGTCGTCGAGGCGTCGTCCACGCCGGGCGGGGCGATCCGCAGCGCGGAGCTCACGCCGGGCTACGTCAGCGACCTCTACAGCGCGTTCTATCCGCTGGGGGTCTCCTCGCCGGCGATGCTCGCGCTCGAACTCGACCGAGTCGGTCTGCGGTGGACGCACGCGCCGCGCGCGTACGGGCACCCACGCTCGCCCGACGACGAGGACGCGCCCGTCATCCATCACCGTCCGGAGGACACCGCCGCCATGCTGGCGCGGCACGATCCGCGGGACGGCGACGCGTGGATGGACGTGGTCGAGCAGTGGAACCGCGTCCGCGATCCGCTGCTGCACTCGCTGTTCGGCAGCGCGTTCCCCCCGGTCCGCGGTGCAACCCAGCTGTTCCGGCGGCTGGGAACGGCGGAGACGCTGCGATTCCTGCGCTTCGCCCTGCTGCCGGCTCGGGCCATGGCTCACGAGCTGTTCCACAGCGAGGCGGCGCGGTGCCTCCTGCTCGGCAACGCCATGCACGCCGACGTCCCGACGGACGCGCCGGCCAGCGGCATCCTCGGCTACCTGCTGACGATGCTCGCTCAGGACGTCGGCTATCCCGTGCCGGTGGGCGGCGCGGGCGAGCTGGCGGCCGCCCTGGTGCGCCGAGCCGAACGCCCCGGCGCGCGCGTCGTGTACGACGCGCCGGTGGTCGGGATCGACGTCTCGGGCGGGGTGGCCACCGGGGTGCGAACCGCGGGCGGAGAGCACTACCGGGCGCGACGTGCGGTGATCGCCGACGTCTCGGCGCCGGCGCTGTACGGCTCACTTCTCCCGCACGACGCCGTGCCCGCGCGAGTGCACCGCGACCTCGAGACGTTCGAGTGGGACACCCCCGTGGTCAAGGTCAACTACGCGCTCGACGCGCCGATCCCGTGGCGGTCGGCCGGCCTGAACGACGCGGGAACGGTGCACGTCGGCGCCGACGACGACGGCTTGGTCCGGTGGAACGCCGACCTGGTCACCGGTCGGATTCCCGAGCGGCCCTTCATGCTGTTCGGTCAGATGACGACGGCCGATCCGACGCGCTCCCCGGCGGGGACGGAGAGCGCGTGGGCCTACACCCACCTGCCGCGGGGAGTGGTCGACGACGCCTCGGCCGACCTGCTCGCCGCTCGGGTCGACGCGGTGCTCGAGGAGCACGCGCCGGGGTTCTCGGCCTCGATCGTCGGCAAGCACGTGCAACGTCCGTCGGATCTCACCCGCTCCGACGCCAACCTGTTCGGCGGCGCCGTCAACGGCGGCACGGCACAGATCCAGCAGCAGCTGGTGTTCCGCCCGTCGCCGGGGCTCGGTCGTGCCGAGACGCCGGTGCAGCGCCTGTACCTCGGCAGCGCGTCCGCCCATCCGGGCGGTGGCGTGTCCGGAGCTCCCGGACTGTCCGCTGCGAAGGCCGCTCTGGCCGACGCCGGTCCGACCGGTGCGATCCGGCGGCGCGCCGTCGGTGCCCTGCTCGACCTGCTGCTCCGGTGATCGGCGACACGGCCGAATCGAGGCAAGTTACGTTAGCGTAGGTTCGTGACTGCATTCGGGATCGACGAGCTGCCGGTCAAGCCGCGCATGCGAGGCTGGATCCATCTGTACGCCTTCGGCGTCTCCGTGATCTGCGGGATCGTGCTGGTCTGGGTGGCCCTCGCCGCCGGACCCCCCGGAGCCGGCCCGGCCGTGGCCGTCTATGCCCTCGCCACGTGCGGACTGTTCGGCACCAGCGCGACCTACCACCGCGTGCAGTGGGCGAAGCCACGGAGCCGCATGTGGATGAAACGCGCCGACCACTCGATGATCTTCCTGTTCATCGCCGGCAGCTACACACCCTTCGCCGCCCTCGGCCTCCCCTGGTCGACCGGCAAGGTCCTGCTGATCGTGGTGTGGGCGGGCGCCGTCGCCGGCGTCGCACTCAAGATGGTCTGGCCCGCGGCGCCGCGGTGGCTCGGCGTCCCCCTCTACCTCCTGCTCGGCTGGGCGATCGTGCCCGTCGCCGGCACCCTGACCGACACCGTGGGCCTCGCGCCGATGGCCCTGCTGCTGGCCGGCGGCATCTTCTACAGCGTCGGCGGCATCCTCTACGCCACCAAGTGGCCCGATCCCTGGCCCACCACGTTCGGTCACCACGAGTTCTTCCACGCCGCGACGGTGATCGCGGCGATCTGCCACTACGTCGCGGTGTGGTTGGTGCTGCTGCGCTGACGGACGTCAGACGCCGAGCGCGGCGGTGAGGTCCGCCGCCTCGGTGACCGGCCGGTCGCAGACGAAGCCCCGGCAGACGTAGGCGGTGTCGTGACCGTCGACGGTCGGACGGTCCGCGAGCAGCGGCGTCGACCCCGGGCTGCCCGCCACCACCACGGTGCCGCCGGGAGCCCGGTGCCGGGCGACCGCCGCGAGCGTCGAGCCGGGAGCGTTCGACGCGACCGCCACCTGCAGGGGCCCCGCCACCGCCGCCTCGGCCACCGCGAGCCAGTGACCGGCGGACCGCGGAGCCCGTTCGAGCAGGATCGACGCGCGCGCCAGAGACAGGTCCGCCGCCTCGCGGTACCGGGACGCACGCTCGGGGTCGGTCAGCGCGGACACCGTCAACAGGGCCTCGGTGACGAGGGACGCACCGGACGGCGTCGCTCCGTCCAGCGGATCCGACGGCCGGGTCACCAGTTGCTCCGCGTCGTCGGCGGTGTCGAACCACGCACCGGGCCGCTCACGGTCGGCGAAGTGCTCGAGTGCGATGTCGAGGACGTCCTGCGCGGCGGTGAGCCAGCGTTGCTCACCGGTGGCCTGGTGCAGCGCGGCCAGGGCCGTCGCCAGTGCGCCGTGGTCCTCGAGGACTCCCGCTGCGGCCCCGACCTCGCCGCCCAGCGACGCGCGGCGCAGCCGACCGTCGACCACGTGCCGCGACACCAACGTCTCCGCGCATCGCGCCGCCGACTCGACCCACGTCCACTCGCCCAGAGCGGCACCACCTTCCGCGAGCGCGGTGACGGCGAACGCGTTCCAGGCGGTCACCACCTTGTCGTCGCGGCCCGGCTGCGGACGCGTCGCGCGAACGGCCGCCAGGCGGGTACGCACGTCGTCGAACCACGCCGCGTCGGCCGGATCGGACCGCAGTTGCAGAACCGACGTGCCGTGCTCGAAGGTCCCGGTGTCCGTCACCTCGAACAGCGCTGCGGCCGCCGCACCGTCGGCGTCGCCGAGCGCGTCCCGCAGCTGCGTCGGCGTCCACACGTAGGTCAGGCCCTCGACCCCGTCGGTGTCGGCGTCGAGCGCCGACGCGAAGCAGCCGTCGTCGGTGCCGAGATCGCGGACGAGGAACGCCGCCGTCTCCGCCGCGGCGCGCGCCGCGAGGTCGTCGCCGCGCCGCGCCGCGTGGGCGAGGACTCGCAGCAGGAGCCCGTTGTCGTAGAGCATCTTCTCGAAGTGCGGGACCACCCAGTCCGCGTCGACGCAGTAGCGGGCGAATCCGCCGCCGAGCTGGTCGTACAGCCCACCGCGCACCATCGCCGACAGGGTGCGGTCGAGCGTGGCCGCCGCGGCGTCCGACCCCGTCCGCTCGACGTGCCGGAGCAGGGCTTCGGCCAGGGCCGACGGGGGGAACTTCGGCGCCGGACCGAACCCGCCGCGCTCGGTGTCCTCCGCGGCGAGGATGCCGGCGACGGCATGGTCGAGCAGCGCGGCGTCCACGGAGCGATCCCCCATCGGCACGCCCGTCGATCCCCGGCGGAGCTCGGCGACGATCGACGCGGACGCCGTGGTCACCTCGTCGCGGCGGGTGACCCACGTGTCGGTGATCGCGGTGAGCAGCTGCGGGAACGACGGCATGCCCTGCCGGGGGGTCGGCGGGAAGTACGTCCCGCAGTAGAAGGGCTCGCCGTCCGGGGTCAGGAACACCGTCATGGGCCACCCGCCCTGGCCGGTCATCGCGACCGTGGCGTTCATGTAGACCGCGTCGAGGTCGGGCCGCTCCTCACGGTCGACCTTGATGCAGACGAAGTGCTCGTTCATCAGCGTCGCCGTCGCCTCGTCCTCGAAGGACTCGTGCGCCATGACATGGCACCAGTGGCAGGCGGAGTACCCGATGGAGAGGAGCACCGGCACGTCCCGTTCGCGCGCCCACGCCAGGGCCGCGTCGGTCCACTGCTGCCAGTGCACCGGGTTGTCCGCGTGCTGGCGGAGGTAGGGGCTGGTCGACTCGGTCAGCGTGTTGCGCGCGCGGGGGTCCACGATCCCAGTCTTCCCCGTGCGGGCCGGTCGAACCGAGTCAGCCTCGGGGGTCGGGCCCGATTCCGCCGCGGTCGGTGCCCTCGTCGGCCGCCTGGTCGGGGGTCGGATCGGACGGTTCGAACGACGACGGCAGCTTCTTCATGTGTCCGTTCATCGACCGCACCAGCAGTGCCGTGCCCACCAGCAGCAGCGCGATGATCACCAGCCCGACGGGCGACGCCTTGCCGAACTCCGGTCCCGTGGTGTTCTGGGCCAAGAGAGTGTTCTGGGCCAGGATCGCGATCCCCACAGCGGTGGTCACGACGCTCCCTCCTCGATTCCGGCGAAGAGATCGTTCTCCGGCAGCGACGTGCGCACCCGGGTCCGCGCGAGCTCGTACTCCTCCGTCGGCCAGAGCTTGCGCTGCAGTTCGGTGGGAACGGCGAAGAACCGTCCGTTGGGGTCGATCTGCGTCCGGTGCGAGCGCAGCGCGTCGTCCCGGGCGTCGAAGAAGTCCGCGCACTCGACCTGCGTGGTCACCCGGCCCATGATCTCGTCGCGGTCCTTCGACCACTGTTCCAGCCACTCGGCGAACGGGCTCTCCTCCCCGCGAGCGAGCAGTTCGTCGTGGAAGAGCTGCATGCGCTGGCGGATGAATCCGTGCGAGTAGTAGAGCTTCGAGACCTCCCACGCGGGCCCGGCGTCCGGGAACTGCTCGGGATCCGCGGCGGCCTCGTACGCCGCGACCGAGACCTCGTGGCACCGGATGTGATCGGGGTGCGGGTAGCCACCCTTCTCGTCGTAGGTGGTCATCACGTGCGGGCGGAACTCACGCACGACCTTCACCAGAGCCTCCGTCGACACCTCGAGCGGGACCAGGGCGAAGCATCCGTCGGGGAGCGGCGGCAGCGGGTCGCCCTCGGGCAACCCGGAGTCGACGAAGCCGAGCCACGTCTGCCGCACCCCGAGCACGGCGGCAGCCGCGGCCATCTCCTCGCGGCGCACCTCCGGGAGCCGCTCGCGGACACCCGGAATGTCCATCGCGGGGTTCAGGATGTCTCCGCGCTCACCGCCGGTGAGCGTCACCACGAGCACCTCGTGTCCCTCGGCCGCGTAGCGCGCCATCGTGGCCGCACCCTTGCTGGACTCGTCGTCCGGATGCGCGTGCACTGCCATCAATCGCAGTCCGCTCACGTCAGCTCTCTTTCGCACGATGATTCGTCCGTGCCCCGACCGGCGCACACCCCGATTGTCCCACTTCCCCACCTCCGGATTCGTCCGGGGCGCGGGGCCGGTAGGTTCGTCCTCGATGAGCACCACGCCCCCGACCGGTCGAGCCCTTCCCGAAGGTCGGTACCCCGAGGACCGCGGTCGCACACCGTCGCGGGTGCTCGCGGTGACGCTGACCCTGCTGGTCGTCGCCCTCGGCGTCGGTATCGCCTACCTGGGCTACACCAAGTTCACGACGCCGGACGTCGACGGCACCCTCGTGTCCTTCGAGATCGTGTCCGACGATCGGGTGGACGTGCGCCTGTCGGTCACGCGGGACGACCCGTCGCAGCCCGCCGTCTGCATCGTCCGCTCCCGTTCGCGCGACGGCTCCGAGACCGGCCGGCGCGAGGTCCTGATCCCCGCGTCGGCGAACGGCACCGAGGACCTCCGGACCGAGGTGATCACGTCGGCCCCGCCCGGGCTCGCCGACCTGTACGGATGCAGCCTGACCGTGCCGGGATACCTCACCCGCGGGTGACGTCGACGCGACGGCCCGGTGTCCGCCGACGGAACTCCCGGGTCCGATACGTGGTAAGTTCGGTCTCGTACACGGCTCACGGGTTGAGCCGTGTATTGCTGCATAGACGGGTCCTGCAGGCCACCGTCCTCGCCGAGAGCGGGGTCGGCGTAGGACCGGCGGAACCCGTCACCACGAGCCCGCGCGACGCGCGGGCTCGCTTTTCACGTGTGGGCGGTCCTCGGCCGCCGACGCCGCATCGGCGCCGGCCGACACCGTTCGACAACGAAGGAGTGATCGAGATGAGCGAGACCCAGGTGACCTGGCTGACCCAGGAGTCGCACGACAGGCTCAAGGGCGAACTCGACCAGCTCATCGCCAACCGGCCGGTCATCGCCGCCGAGATCAACGAGCGTCGCGAGGAAGGCGACCTCAAGGAGAACGGTGGCTACCACGCCGCGCGCGAGGAGCAGGGTCAGCAGGAGGCGCGCATCCGCCAGCTGCAGGAGCTGCTCAACAACGCGAAGGTCGGCGAGGCCCCCACCCGCTCCGGCGTGGCGCTGCCCGGTTCCGTGGTGAAGGTCTTCTACGACGGCGACGAGTCGGACACCGAGACCTTCCTCATCGCCACGCGCGAGGAGGGCGCCCGCGACGGCAAGCTCGAGGTCTACTCCCCCAACTCCCCCCTCGGCGGCGCGCTGATCGACGCCACCGTCGGAGACACCCGGGAGTACACGCTGCCCAGCGGCAAGACCATGAAGGTCACGCTCGTCAGCGCCGAGCCCTACCACTCCTGATCGTCGTCGCGCCCGATCCCGCACCACCGATCGGCGCATCACCGGCCCCGTGTCCGTCGGACACGGGGCCGGTGGCGTTCCCGGGGATCTCCCGGGCGTCGGGCCCATCCTGTTCGCGCACCGAGGAATCGAGGCGCGTCGGCTGTGACGAGTCACGAGTTGCCCCGACGGTGTAACGCTCGGTGACCGCCGAAGCGATGCGATCTGTGGAGGTGCACTACACATGACTCTCGCCACGAAGGCTTTCGCCGGGTTCGACATGGACGGTCACCACGTTCGCGTGGTCGTCACCGATCCCACCCGCGTCACCGACGCCGCCGCGTTCGCCCGCGCCGAGCTCGACGCCGCCTGCGAGGTGTTCTCCACCGAGCGACCCACGTCGGAGTTGCAGCGGCTGAACCGCTCCTTCGGCCGCACCGTTCGCGTCGGCGCTGCGCTGGCCGACCACCTGCGCATCGCCCTCGACGCCGCCGAGTCCACCGACGGCGCCGTCGATCCGGTCCGCGACGCCTCGTTCCGGGAGCTCGAATTCGACGGCACCGCAGTGCGTCTCCCCGGATTCGCCACCCTCGATCTCACCGCCACCGCGCCCGCCGTGGCCGTGGCCCGAGTCGCCGAGACCGTCGCCCGCCGATTCGGATGCGGTGTCCTGGTCTCGATGGCCGATCACGTCGCCGCCGCCGGACCCGAGCCGGTCCAGGGTTGGCAGATCACCGTCGCGGACGGCGCCGACCGCCGCGCCGTCACCCTCGCGTCGGGCAGCGTCGCCGTCACCCGCGAGGCCGCCGACGTGGCGCGGCGGGTGGCCGAGCAGGCCGCCGCTGCCGTGTTCGCCGCGGCCTGACCCGGCGCGGCCGTCACTCCTGGACGGCGACCTCGAAGCCGGCTGCCGCGAACGCGGCGAGCACCGCACCGCGGTGATCCGGTCCCCGCGTCTCCAGGGTCATCACCACTTCGACCTCGTCGAGGGCGAGACGCCCCGCGGTGCGGGCGTGCACGACGTCGACCACGCTGGCCGCGGCGTCGCGCGCGACCCCGAGCACGCCGACCAGTCCGCCGGGTCGGTCCGGGATCACGATGCGCACTGTGAGGTAGCGACCGGCGGCGCGAAGTCCGTGCGCCACCACGTGCGTGAGCAGCAACGGATCGATGTTGCCGCCGGACAACACCGCCACCACGGGACCGTCACCCGGAATCTCCGACGGATGGTCCATCAGGGCGGCCACCGCGGCGGCGCCGGCGGCTTCGACGATGAGCTTCGCCCGCTCCATGCACAGCAGCAATGCTCGTGAGAGGGCGTCCTCGCTGACGGTGAGCATGCGATCACCGAGTGCGGTGACGTGCGCGAACGGGACGTCGCCCGGCCGACCGACGGCGATACCGTCGGCCATCGTGGACATCCGCTCGGCGGGTGTGGGCGTCCCCGCCGCGAGCGAACCGGGCCAGGCGGCGGCCTGCGCGGCCTGGACACCCACCACCGGCACCGTCCGCTCGTCGAGCGCGACGGCGGCCGCGATGCCGGCGACCAGCCCTCCGCCTCCGGTGGGCACCACGATGGCTCCCACCGAGGGCATCTGCTCCAGGATCTCCCGCCCCACGGTCGCCTGGCCGGCGACGACGTCGAGGTGGTCGAAGGGGTGAATCAGAACCGCCCCGGTCTCCTCGGCGTACGCCCGTGCCGCCACCAGGGCGTCGTCGACCGTGGAGCCGACCTGATGGATCTGCGCGCCGTAGGAGCGGGTGGCCACCAGTTTCGGCAGCGGCGCCCCTTCCGGCATGAACACCGTCGACGTGGCTCCGAGTTCGGCGGCCGCCCAGGCCACCCCCTGCGCGTGGTTGCCCGCGCTGGCGGCGACCACACCACGGGCCCGTTCGGCGTCGGTCAGACCGGCGATGCGGTTGTACGCGCCACGCGGTTTGAACGATCCCGTCCGCTGCAGGTTCTCGCACTTGAGCCACACCTCACGGCCCGTGCGATCGGACAGGACACGGGAGGCCACCAGGGGTGTGCGGCGCATGACGGGAGCCAGCCGCGCGGTGGCGCGGTCGAGCTCCTCTCGGGTCAACAGTTCCATGCCCCGAACTCTAGAGCCGCCGACCCCATGACCACGTCAGCTCAGCGCGTTCTCCAGGTCCGCCACCAGATCCGCCGCGTCCTCGATGCCCACCGAGAGCCGCACCAGATCGTCCGGCACCTCGAGCAGCGACCCGGCCGTCGACGCGTGGGTCATCGCGCCGGGGTGCTCGATCAGCGACTCGACGCCACCGAGGGACTCGGCCAGCGTGAACACCTCGGTGCGCTTGCACAGGTCCAGGGCCGCCTCGCGGCCGCCCGTCAGGCGCACCGACACCATGCCGCCGAAGCGGCGCATCTGCCGCGCGGCGACCGCGTGCGAGGGATGCTCCGGCGAGCCCGGGTAGATCACCGACGCCACGGCCGGGTGCCCCGAGAGCAGGTCGACGACGCGCTCGGCGTTGTCGCTGTGCTTCTCCATGCGCAGGGCGAGCGTCTTGATGCCGCGCAGGGTCAGGAACGCGTCGAACGGTCCGGGCACGCCGCCGGCCCCGTTCTGCAGGAAGGCGAACCCGGCGTCGAGTTCCTCGTCGCCGGTGACGAGCGCGCCTCCGACGACGTCCGAGTGACCGCCGATGTACTTGGTGGTCGAGTGCAGCACGATGTCGGCACCGAGGGTGAGCGGCTGCTGCAGATAGGGCGAGGCGAACGTGTTGTCCACCAGCAGCTTCGCGCCGGCGCCGTGCGCCACCTCGGACAGCGCGGCGATGTCGCCGACGTTGAGCAGCGGGTTGGTCGGCGTCTCGACCCAGACCAGCTTGGTGTTCGGCCGGACGGCCGCGCGCACGGCGTCGACGTCCGACACCGGCGCCACGGAGTACTCGATGTTCCACTGCGTGAACACCTTGTCGATGAGGCGGAACGTGCCGCCGTACGCGTCGTTGGGGATCACCAGGTGATCGCCCGGCCGCAGCACGGTGCGCAGTGCACAGTCCGTCGCGGCCATCCCCGAGGAGAACGCACGCCCGTACCGGCCCTCCTCCAGTGCGGCGAGGTTGGCCTCGAGCGGACGCCGGGTGGGGTTGCCGGTGCGCGCGTACTCGAAGCCGCTGCGCATCCCACCGACACCGTCCTGGGCGAACGTGCTCGAGGCGTAGATGGGGACGTTGACCGCGCCCGTCAGGGGGTCCGGCTCGTACCCGGCGTGCACGGCGCGGGTGGCGAAGCCCTGTCCCGCACGCTCGGTCGACGCGCTGCTGTCGGTCATCTCGTCTCTCCCTCGTCGTGTGTCGCTCGTGGCGTGTCTACGCGCCTGCGCTGACGAACCCGAGCAGGTCGTGTCGGGTGATGACCCCGACGGGCTTGCCGTCCTCGACCACCATCACGGCGTCGGTGTCCCCGAGCTGCTTGGTGGCCGCGGTGACGGACTCGCCCGCACCGATCAACGGGAACGGGGCGCTCATGTGTTCCGAGACGGCGTCGGAGAGGGCCGCGCGGCCCTCGAACACGGCCGAGAGCAGGTCGCGCTCGCTGACGCTGCCCGCGACCTCACCGGCCATGACCGGCGGCTCCGCCCCGACGACGGGCATCTGGGAGACCCCGTACTCGCGCAGGATCTCGATGGCGTCGCGCAGCGTCTCCGACGGGTGGGTGTGCACCAGATCGGGCAGCGCGCCGGACTTGCCGCGCAGCACGTCGCCGACGGTGGGCTCGACCTTCTCTCCCTCGAGGGGGGTGCGGAGGAATCCGTAGGAGCTCATCCACTTGTCGTTGAAGATCTTGCCGAGGTAGCCGCGGCCACCGTCGGGCAGCAGCACGACGACCAGGGCGTCGGGGCCCTCACGCTCCGCGACCCGCAGGGCCGCCACCATCGCCATGCCGCAGGATCCGCCGACCAGCAGACCTTCCTCACGGGCGAGGCGACGCGTCATCTCGAAGGAGTCGGCGTCGGAGACGGCGATGATCTCGTCGGGAATCGAGGGGTCGTACGCCGACGGCCAGAAGTCCTCGCCCACACCCTCGACCAGGTAGGGCCGGCCCGTGCCGCCCGAGTACACCGAGCCCTCGGGGTCGGCGCCGATGATCTTGACCTTCCCGCCCGACATCTCCTTCAGGTAGCGACCGGTGCCGGTGATGGTGCCGCCGGTGCCGACGCCCGCCACGAAGTGCGTGATCTTCCCGTCCGTGTCGGCCCAGATCTCGGGGCCGGTGGTCTCGTAATGGCTCTGCGGCCCACCGGGGTTCGCGTACTGATTGGGCTTCCAGGCGCCCTCGATCTCGCGCACCAGGCGATCGGAGACGCTGTAGTAGCTGTTCGGATCCTCGGGCGCGACGGCGGTGGGGCACACGACCACCTGGGCGCCGTAGGCGCGCAGGACGTTGCGCTTGTCCTCGCCGACCTTGTCCGGGCACACGAAGACGCACTTGTAGCCGCGTTGCTGCGCGACGAGGGCGAGTCCGACGCCGGTGTTGCCCGACGTCGGCTCGACGATGGTGCCGCCGGGCTTCAGCTCGCCCGCCGCCTCCGCGGCGTCGATCATCTTCACCGCGATGCGGTCCTTCGAGCTGCCACCCGGGTTGAGGTACTCGATCTTGGCCGCCAGCAGGGCCGATCCCGGGGCCACGACGGTGTTCAGCTTCACCAGCGGGGTGTTGCCGATGAGGTCGACGACGCTGTTCGCAATGCGCATGCGGCCATCCTCCCAGACTCGGGCGCGCACCTAGAATCGGACACGTGACTGGGCAGGCGGGGCGATCGACGGGAACCGGATCAGGGGGGTGGCGTAGCGCGGCGAAGGCCGGTGCGGCGACGGTGGTGGCCGGGTCCGGCGCGACGACGTTGTCCTGGGCGGCCTACCGCCATCTCATGGCGCAGGCCGCGGCGGCGCGGGTCGTCATCGGCCGGACCACCAGCAAGCCGCCGGAGGCCGACGGCGTCTACGCGCCCGGCGCCGAGAACCCCGAACGCCCCGGTCCCGGCGTGCCGTACGACCTGCACCTGATGATCTTCGGCGATTCCACCGCCGCCGGCATCGGATGCACCGCCGCACAGGAGGTGCCCGGCGTGCTGGTCGCCCGCGGCCTGGCCGACGAGACCGGGAAGCGGATCCGTCTGTCCACCAAGGCCATTCCCGGCGCGACGTCGAAGGGCCTGGAGGGGCAGGTCGACGCGATGCTGGTGGCCGGCAGGCCGCCCGACGCCGCGGTGATCTTCATCGGGGCGAACGACGTCACCAAGAAGCACGCCGTCGCGGCGTCGGCGGCCCGGTTGGGGACGGCGGTGCGCCGACTGCGTGCGGAGGGCACGGTCGTCGTGGTGGGCACCTGCCCGGATCTCGGCGTGGTGACGGCGATTCCGCAGCCGCTCCGCAGTGTCGTCCGCACCTGGGGCCACCGGCTCGCGCGTGCCCAGACGTCGGCGACCCTCGCCGCGGGTGGCCACCCCGTCGCCCTCGCGGACCTCCTCGCGCCGGAGTTCCTGGCCGCCCCGGACCGACTGTTCTCCGCGGACCGATTCCATCCGTCGGCGGCCGGGTACGAACTGGCCGCGCGGCAGATCCTGCCCGTCCTCGCCGCCGCCCTGGGCGAGTGGTCGGGTGGTCCGCTGCCGACGCTGCCCGACAAGTCGGAGGTCGCGGAACAGCGCCGGATGGTGTCCCGTCTGACCGCGGCGGCCAACAGACGTGTCCTGCGGTGGGGGCCACGGGTTAGTCTCGACTAACAGAACCGTGTTCCACTATCGCATTACACCACCGACCTGTTCGAAGACGAAGGGAATCCCATGCCAGAGGCCGTGATCGTGTCCGTCGCCCGCTCCCCCATCGGACGCGCCATGAAGGGGTCGCTCAAGGACATCCGTCCGGACGACCTCGCCGCGCAGATGGTCGCCGCGGCGCTGGCGCAGGTGCCCGCCCTCGACCCCACCGAGATCGACGACCTGATCATGGGCGTGGGCCTCCCCGGCGGCGAGCAGGGCTTCAACCTGGGCCGCAACGTCGCGATCCAGTTGGGTTACGACTTCCTGCCGGGCACCACCATCACGCGGTACTGCTCGTCGTCGCTGCAGACCACTCGTATGGCCCTGCACGCGATCAAGGCGGGCGAGGGCGACGTGTTCGTCTCCGCCGGCGTCGAGACGGTGTCGCGCTTCGTCAAGGGCACCTCGGACTCGCTCCCGGACACCCACAACCCGATCTACGCCGACGCGCAGGCTCGCACGGAGAAGCTGGCGCAGGGCGGACAGACCTGGTCCGACCCCCGCGAGGACGGCCTGCTGCCCGACGCCTACATCGCCATGGGCCAGACGGCGGAGAACGTCGCCCAGATCACCGGCATCACCCGCGAGGAGCAGGACCACTGGGGTGTGCGGAGCCAGAACCGCGCCGAGGAGGCCATCGCTCGGGGTCACTTCCAGAACGAGATCACCCCGGTCACCCTCCCCGACGGCACGGTCGTGTCGACCGACGACGGCCCCCGCGCGGGCACCACGTACGAGAAGATCTCGGGCCTGAAGCCCGTCTTCCGTCCCGACGGCACCATCACCGCCGGCAACGCGTGCCCGCTGAACGACGGTGCGGCCGCGCTGGTGATCATGTCCGACACCAAGGCGAAGGAGCTGGGCCTGACCCCGCTCGCGCGCATCGTGTCCACCGGCGTCTCCGGCCTGTCGCCCGAGATCATGGGACTCGGCCCGATCGAGGCGTCGAAGAAGGCTCTGGCGTTGGCGGGCAAGACGATCGACGACATCGATCTGGTCGAGATCAACGAGGCGTTCGCGGTGCAGGTCATCGGGTCGGCTCGCGAACTGAAGATCGACGAGGACAAGCTCAACGTGTCCGGCGGCGCCATCGCGCTGGGTCACCCGTTCGGCATGACGGGCGCGCGCATCACCGCGACGCTGCTCAACAACCTCCGCGCGCACGACAAGCAGTTCGGCCTCGAGACGATGTGCGTCGGCGGCGGTCAGGGCATGGCGATGGTGCTCGAGCGCCTCAGCTGACGGGCCGCGCACGCCATCCCCGGTTCCCGACCAGGATTGAACGTCCCCGGGACCGGGAATGGTGAGCGTCAGGTGCCCCGCTAGCACCCGGCGCCGATGCGCGAGTCGAGCCCACGGCTCGGGCATCGACGTCGACGGGTCCACGGCTCGTCGGGATGCACCACCCACGAACGACACCAGCCCCCGACCACGAGGTCGGGGGCTGGTGTGCGTGTGGTGCTAGTCGTTCTGGAAGTAGCTCAGCAGACGCAGGATCTCGATGTAGAGCCAGACCAGGGTGATGGTGAGGCCGAGGGCCACGCCCCAGGCCGCCTTGGCCGGAGCCTGAGCGCGGATGAGCCGGTCCGCCTGGTCGAAGTCCAGCAGGAAGCTGAACGCGGCGATACCGATGCAGACCAGGCTGAAGATGATCGCGATCGGTCCGCCGTCACGCAGACCGAAGCCACCGTCCATGAAGAACGACGCGATCAGGTTGCCGAGCATGAGCACGACGACACCGATGAGGGCGCCGATCACCATGCGGGTCAAGCGCGGCGTGACGCGGATGGCACCCGTCTTGTAGACGATCAGCATGCCGAAGAACACACCGAACGTGCCGAGCACGGCTTGAACGATCAGTCCGCTGCCGTCGTTCACACCGAACATCGGACCCGTGAACAGCAGCGACAGCGCACCGAGGAAGACGCCCTCGAATGCCGCGTAGGCGAGCACGATCGCCGGGTTGTCCATCTTGCGACCGAAGGTGGCCACGAGGACCAGGACGAAGCCGATCAGGCCGCCGCCGATGACGAACATCGGGGCGAGGCTCGGATTGTTGCTCGCCATGACGTAGGAGATGATCGCCGTCACGGTGAGGACGCCGAGCGTGACACCGGTCTTGGTGACGACGTCGTCGATCGTCATGGCCCGCTGCGAGTCCGCGGTCGTGTACGGCTGCGGGGCCGGCTGACCGAACTGCTGGGTGGCCGCTCCGGCACCGGCGGCGGCCGAACCGAAGGAGGCGTAGCCGCCCCCCGTCTGCTTGGGCAGATTGCGGAACACCGGGTTGCTGGAAGTGCGCACCGTGTCTCTCCCTTTCGTGTGTGGATCGACCCTCGCTCGCCGTGGGCGGCGGGGTCGGTCGCCTGTCGAACCGTTCAACGACCGGCCCCGCCGGAGAGTTCCCGGCGTCCGGACATCGATCGGACAAAACGGACTGTACTAGGACGCGCCCCGTCGACGTGTGTCGAAGTCGAGTCGAGTGCGGGTTTCGCCCCTCCACCGACCGGCAACAGAACGGTCATGAGTATCGAAGACGGCGGCATCGAAGACGGCCCGGGCGACACCCTCGATCCGAGCGAGAGCCTGGATTCCGACGAAGTGCGCGGAACCGACGACGTCGACGACGTGGTGACCCCGCCGGACTCCTGGGCCGAGGCGGACAAGTTCGGCACCACGGAACGCGAGGCGCGCGAAGGCGAGTCCCTCGACCAGAAGCTCGCCGAGGAGGTCCCCGACGTCCAACCCGAGGACGCCCCCGAGATCCCCGTCGCGGCGACGCCCGACGACGACCTCACGGAGGACCTCGTCGACCGCGTCGTGGACAGTCCGGACGAGAACGACTACATCGCCGACGAGGTCGACGGTGCGGACGCAGCGAACCCCGACAAGGAGGCCGAGATCGTCGACGGCGTCGTGGTGGAGAACTCGGCCACGCACCGAGGCCAGATCGACGGCACCCCCGAGGACGCCGGGTCCTTCTTCGAGTAGACCGTCACACCCGCACGCTGCGCGTGACCGTCACACCCGCACGCTGCGCGTGACGACGAATTTCGGGGTCCGGTCCACGATCTCGGTCGGCCCGACGGTGCGCGCCAGCAACCCCCGGTGGTGCAGGTGACCGTTGTAGACGGTCCACATCTCGCCACCCGGTCGCAGGACTCGCGCGGCGGCGCGGACGAGCTTCTCCGCGCCACCGGTGTGGACGGCCGTGTGCTCGTGGAACGGCGGGTTGCACAGCACCACGTCGACTCCGGCGTCGGGCTCGTCGGCGAGCGCGTCCTCGCGCCGCACGGTGAGGGTCACCCCCGCCAGGTCGGCGGTCGCTCGCGCGGATGCCACGGCGGCGGCGGACCGGTCGCTCGCGACCACCGTCGCCTCCGGCCGGGCGCGGGCGGCGGCGATCGCGAGAAGCCCTGTGCCGCATCCGAGGTCGACGATGCGGCGGGCGTCCGGCGCGACGCGGTCGACGTGTCGCAGGAGCACGCGAGTGCCCACGTCGAGGGCGCCGCCGGCGAAGACGGCGCCGTGGGCGACGACGGTCAGCTCGAGCTCCGGCACCGTCGTGCGTGCGGGGAACGTCGGCGGGTCGGTGCGCACCGGTCCGCGCGCGATCAGTCCACGTGACTTCTGGGCGGCTCGAGTGGCGGCCACCTCGCCGAAACTGCGCGCGAGGACGTCGTTCATCGATCGCGACATGTGCTTGAGCCGGCCGGCGGAGTACACCGTCACCGCGGGGTCGGCCCAGCGCGCCACGGCTTCCGCGATCTCGGTCAGCTCGGCGAGACCCCGAGGCAACTGCAGCAGCACCACGCGGGCGCCGCGAAGCAGCGCCTCGTCGAGGTCGTGGTTGCGGTACACCGAGTCCAGGTCCAGCCGAGCGGCGTTGCGCGCCGTCGCCTGTTCACCGGTGATCGGATCCTGGTGCACTCTGATGCCGGTCAGCCCGTGCGCAGCCGCGGCGCCGAGGGTGAGGGCCCCGTACCGGTCGCCGACGACCGCCACGCGGTCACCGTCCACCTCGGCCAACGCGGCGTCGGCCTCCGCGAGGATCAGACGGTCCGACGCGTCGACGGCGGTCAGGTTGTCCGCCTCGACGTCCGGGGCCCGACGAAGTGAGGCGAGCACCGCGGAGAGGTCGGCCATGGGTCGATCCTTGCACCGGGACGCTTGAGACGACCCGTTCGGGGGCATCTGTCGGACATGGGAATCACCGTGGCCGTCACCGGACCGACCGGCGAGATCGGAATCTCGACCGTCGACGCTCTCGAGCGCGACGCGGGGGTCGATCGCATCCTGGGTATGGCCCGTCGACCGTTCGACCCGTCCGCGCACGGGTGGACCAAGACGGAGTACCGCCGAGGGGACATCCTCGACCGTGCGGCGGTCGAGGACTTCGTGGCCGACGCGGACGTCGTCGTGCACCTCGCGTTCCTCATCATGGGTTCGCGGACGGAGAGCGCCCGCATCAATCTCGAGGGCACCCGGAACGTCTTCGAGGCGACGGTGTCGGCGCAGCGCCCGACGCGCCTGGTCTACACCTCCTCGGTGGCGGCGTACGGCTACCACGCGGACAACCGCACGCCGCTCACCGAGGACACCACGACGCGGGGATCGGCGGAGCACTACTACTCCGAGCAGAAGGCCGAACTGGAGCGGGTCCTCACCGAGGTGACCGGCGGATCGGACCTCGAGGTGTTCGTGCTGCGGCCGTGCATCGTCGCGGGCCCGAAGGCGCCGGCACTGGCGGACTCGATGCCGTGGCGTCAGCTCGCGTCGGCTCTGCCGGGTCCGCTCGGCTCACTGATCGGCAAGGTCCCCGGGCCCGTCTTCCCCGATCCGGGTCATCCGCTGCAGTTGGTCCATCACGACGACGTCGCCGCGGCGATCGCCGTCACGGTCACCACCGACGCGGAACCGGGTGCCTTCAACATCGCCGGCGACGGCACTGTGACGTTGTCGACGGTGGCCTCAGCGCTCGGCGCGATTCCGGTCCGGGTCCCGGCGGTGCTGGGCACTGCGGCCTCGGCGACCCTGCGGCGACTGCCGTTCGTCCCGTCGTTGGTCGAGTGGATCCACGTCGCGCGGACGTCGGTGGTCATGGACACCTCGAAGGCCAAGCGAGAGTTGGGATGGCATCCGCGGTACTCGTCGCAGCGCACGTTGGAGGAACTGGTCGCGTCGCTCTGAGGCGTTCCTGTTAGGTTGGGCCGACTTGAACACCGTTCAAGTCCTCGTCCGACCACCACAGGAGCCTCGGTGTCCTCGTCCCGCCTGACCGCTCGCGACCTCGCGCAGGTCGCCGTGTTCGCCGCCCTCATCGCCGCTCTGGGACTCCCGGGCGCCATCACCGTCGGCATCAGCGGCGTCCCGATCACGCTGCAGACGCTCGGCGTGATCCTGGCCGGGGCGATCCTCGGCGCACGCAAGGGCGCCGGCGCCGTTCTCGTGCTGCTCGCCCTCGTCGCCATCGGTCTGCCACTGCTCTCCGGGGGACGCGGTGGACTGGGCGTCTTCGCCGGACCCACGGTCGGTTACCTCGTCGGCTGGGTCGCCGGCGCCGCCGTCATCGGCGCCGCGACGCGACTGATCGTTCCCCGCTACCCGCTGTGGGCCGGGCTGGCGATCAACGTCGTCGGCGGCATCCTCGTCATCTACGTCCTCGGCGTTCTCGGACTGCTCCTGCGCACCGATCTCGGTGTCGGCGCGGCCATCGCCTCCACCGGCGCCTACATCCCCGGCGACCTCGTCAAGGTCGTCGTCGCCACCGTGGTCGCGAAGGGCGTGCACCGCGCCTACCCCGGCCTGATCGCTCCGCGACGGACGACGACAGCGGTGTGAGGGACACCGTCCTCGTCGCCGCCCGCCGCACCCCCGTCGGTACCGCCGGACACGGGTTCCGCGACCTCACCGCGGCCGATCTGGCCGCCGCCGTGCTCACCGACGTAGCCGATCGGGTGGCGCACCTCGGCCCGATCGACGACGTCGTGCTCGGCAACTGCCTCGGTCCCGGGGGCGACGTCGCCCGCGTCGCCGCACTCCAGGCCGGACTCGGGCACGAGGTTCCCGGCGTCACCGTGGACCGGCAGTGCGGGTCCGGACTGGACGCCGTCGGCCAGGCGGCGTCGCGGGTCCGGGCGGGCGATGCGGAGCTCGTCCTCGCCGGTGGCGTCGAATCGGCGAGTACCGCCCCGTGGCGCTCGTGGCCCCCGGTCGGCGACGGTGCCCCGACGCGCTACACCCGCGCGCCCTTCACCCCGGTCGGCACCCCGGACCCCGACATGGGTCCCGCTGCCGACGACCTGGCCCGCACCCTGGGGATCACCCGCGCGCAGCAGGATGCCTACGCGGCCCGCTCCCACCGGCTGGCTGCGGCCGCGGACTTCACCGACGAGATCGTGCCGCTGCACGGCGAGACGCGGGACCGCCGCATCCGCGCCGGACTCACCGCGGAGCGCCTGGCCCGCCTGCCCGCCGCGTTCGGTGACGGCGGGACGGCGACGGCGGGCAACTCCTGCGGGATCTCGGACGGCGCCGCGGTGCTGGCCGTGACGACGCGCGATCGCGCCGAGGGCCCGTGCCTGGCGGTGCGCTCGTGGGCCGTCGCCGGTGCGGACCCGGCGCTGCCCGGTCTGGCGCCGGTGCCGGCGATCGACGCGGCGTTGCGACGGGCCGGCTGCACGGTCGGCGACCTCGGCACGATCGAGATCACCGAGGCCTTCGCATCGGTCGCCCTCGCGGTGATCGATCGGGCGGGCCTCGATCCTGACCGCGTGTGTCCCGACGGCGGCGCGATCGCCCTGGGTCATCCGTGGGGCGCGTCCGGGGCGCTGTTGCTCGTGCGGTTGGCTGCTCGTATGACGCGTGGCGACGGACTCCCCTCGGCGCTCGGGCTGGCGGCCTGTGCGATCGGCGGCGGCCAGGGCATCGCCATGGTCGTCGAGAGGATCTCGGCGTGACGGGGGACGCGGCGTGAGCGAGATCAGGTTCGAGAAGGTCCGGCACGGCTACGGCGACCGGCCCGTGCTGCGCGAGGTGTCGTTGACGCTCACCGAGCGGCGCATCGGCATCGTCGGATCCAACGGGTCCGGCAAGTCGACGCTGGCCCGCATGATCAACGGTCTGGTGACGCCGACGTCGGGACGCGTGGTGGTCGACGGCCTCGACGTGGCGAAGAAGGGGGCGGCGGTCCGACGCCGGGTGGGGTTCGTCTTCACCGACCCCGACAACCAGATCGTCATGCCGACCGTCGCGGAGGACCTCGCGTTCTCGCTACGCCGCAGCGGCGCCTCGAAGGCAGAGGTGGCCGACCGCGTCGCCGAGACGCTCGAGCGGTTCGGCCTGGCCGGACACGCGGATCACCCCGCCCATCTGCTCTCCGGCGGGCAGAAGCAGATGTTGGCCATCGGTGCCGTGGTGATTCGCCGCCCGAAGATCCTGGTGGCGGACGAGCCCACCACTCTGCTGGACCTGCGCAACACACGGTTGGTGGGCCGGGTGCTGGCCGAGCTGGACCTCCAGCTCGTCGTGGTCACCCATCACCTCGATCTGCTCGCGGACGTCGATCGCGTCGTCGTCGTGCACGACGGCGGCATCGCGTTCGACGGACCCCCCGCGGAGGCGATCCCGGCGTACCGGGCACTGCTCGAATGATCGGCCTGTACCGACCGGGGACGTCGCTGCTGCACCGCCTGCCCGCGGGGGCGAAGCTGCTGCTGCTCATGGCCGCGGTGATCGCGATCCTGGTCCTCGTCCGGCGGCCCGTCGACGTCGCCGCCGCGCTCGTCGCGGTGACCGCGGCGTACGCCGTGGCGGGATTCGGTCCGCGCGTGCTGCTCGCGCAGCTGCGGCCGTTGCTGTGGATGATCGTCGTCATCGCGGCGTTCCAGGTGTGGTTGACCACTCCCGCCCGCGCGACGGTGGTGTGCGGCGTCCTCCTGGCGACCGTCGGCGCCGCCGGGTTGGTGACGCTGACCACGAGAGTCACGGCGATGCTCGACACCGTCGGCCGCGCGCTCGGGCCGCTGCGGCGAGTCGGCGTCGATCCCGATCGGGTGGGTCTGCTGCTCGCGCTGACCATCCGACTGGTGCCGGTACTCACGGACATCGTCCGGCAGGTGTCGGAGGCGCGGAAGGCACGGGGACTGCAGTGGTCCGTCGCGGCGCTGGCCACACCCGTCGTGGTGCGGGCGTTGCGGACGGCCGACGCCCTGGGCGACAGCCTCGTCGCGAGGGGCGTGGACGACGGAGACGACGGAGACGAAGCGGACGACGGGGACGACCGTGATCGGTGAGCCGATCGACGCCCGCATCGGGCGGTGGGCGCGGGACCGGCCCGACGGGGTCGCCCTCGTGGATGCGACGAGGTCGACGACGTACCGCGAGCTGTGGGAGGCGTCGGGCCGTGCCGCGGGGCGGTGGGTCGGCGACCGGCGGACCGCGGTCCTGCCGTCGTCGGATGTCGGGTCGGTGGCGGCCGTGCTGGGTGCGATCCGGGCCGGGTCCTCGGTACTGCTGTTGCATCGGCACCTGACCGCGGACCGCCTGGCGTCGGTGCTGGCCGTCGGTGGACCGCGGGAGGTGGTGGCCGCTCCGCGGCTGCATGCCCGCCTGCGGCACCTCGGGTACGCCGGTCCCCTGGTGACGCCGTCGGACGTGGCGCGCGGCCGGGACGCCGCGCTCCCCTCGGTCGACGAGAGCGCGGAGTTGCTGGCGGGGCTGACGTCGGGGACGTCGGGTCGACCGAAGGTGTTCGTGCGGTCCCGGTCGTCCTGGTCGCGCACGCTCGATCGCAGTGACGAGGAGTTCACGATCGATGCCGATGCGCGTGTCGCGACGCCCGGCGTGCTCGACCACACGCACTTCCTGTACGGGGTGATCCACGCGCTGGGCCGAGGGGCCGCGGTGGACCTGCGCCCGCTGTCCGCCGGGGACGGCGCGGGGGCCGATCCGACCCACCTGTACACGGTGCCCACGTTGGCCGTCGACGTCGTCGCCGGACTCGGCGGCCCGTTGCAGTCGGTTCGAGAGGTGTTGTCGTCCGGCGCGTTCTGGCCCGAACCGGCGCGCGCGTCGCTCGCCGCTCGACTGCCCGGCGCGCGCGTCGTGCACTTCTACGGGGCGTCGGAGCTGTCCCTGGTGTCCGTCGCGGCCTCGGACGACGCCGTGCCCGCGGGGTCGTCGGGCCGGGTGGTCTCGGGCGTCGACGTGCGGATCGACGACGGCGTGGTCCACGTGCGCAGCGACATGCTCTTCGACGGCTACCTCACCGACGAGTCGTCGCTCCCGGTGGACGGTCCCGTCGACGGGTGGTTCGACGTCGGCGACCGCGGCCGTGTCGAAGGCCGCTGGCTGTTCCTGTCCGGTCGTGTGTCGGACACCATCTCGCGGGGGGCGCTGAAGGTCGAGCCGGCGGACGTCGAGCGGGCGCTGCTGTCGTACCCCGGGGTCGTCGAGGCGGCCTGCGTGGGGGCGCCGCACCCCCGGATGGGCGCGGTTCCGGTGGCGGCGATCGTGACGGACGGACCCGTCGACCGCGCCGCCCTGCGGCGGCACCTCCGGACGTCGTTGGACGTGCCGTCGCGGCCGACCCGAGTGGTCGTGACCGACGCGCTGCCCCGAACACCGCGAGGAAAGCTGGACCGGTCGGCGGTGCCGGCGCTGATCGACAGGCTGAGCTGATCGATAGGCTGAGCTGATCGATAGGCTGAGCTGATCGATAGGCTGAGCGGGTGACCTCGACCGCGGCGCCCGACGCCGAGATGCCGTCCGATCTCCTCCACCACGCCCGCGAGGCGCGCGGTTTCATGCCCGACGACGAGGGCCTCGCCCTGCACGCCGCCGCGCGCGAATTTCTCGGCGCCGGTGTGGGTGTCGAGATCGGCACGTACTGCGGCAAGTCGACGATCTATCTGGGCGCAGCGGCTCGCGCGACGGGTGGGCGCATCGTCACCGTGGACCACCACCGTGGGTCCGAGGAGCATCAGCAGGGGTGGGAGTACCACGACCGATCGTTGGTGGATCCGGCCGTGGGCAAGCTCGACACGCTCGGGGCGTTCCGCCGCACCGTCGCCGACGCCGATCTCGAGGACGTGGTGGTGGGCGTCGTCGGTCGATCGGCGGACGTGGCGTCGTTCTGGCGGACACCCCTGACGTTCCTGTTCGTCGACGGCGGGCACACCGAGGCCGCCGCGTCGGCCGACTACGAGGGATGGGCGCGGTGGGTGGAGCCGGGCGGTGCGCTGGTCATCCACGACGTCTTCCCCGACCCCGCCGACGGTGGACGTCCGCCGTTCCTGATCTACGAACGTGCCCGTGCCGGTGGCGATTTCACCGACGTCCGTGCCGTCGGGTCACTCCGGGTGCTGGTCCGCACCGAGGGTCAGCCGGGCACGCTCGCGGGGTAGGACTCACCGGCGCACCCACACCGGCGGTGGGCCCCGGACAGTCCGGTGGGGAGGTCGTCGCCGCGGAAGATGCCCGACGCCGGTGTGGCGCGGGCGAGCGCGTCCGCCGCGAGGATGACTGCGCCCGCGGTCCACGTGGTCCGCTCGACCGGCCAACGCTTGCCGTCGGCGTACACCAGGCCGGTCCAGTAGGCGCCGTCGTCGTCGCGCAGATGCTGCATGGCGCCGAACAATTCGAGCGCGGCGGCATCGTCGCCGAGCGCGTCGAGAGTCAGCACCAGCTCGCACGTCTCGGCCCCGGTGACCCAGGGCCGGTCGTCGACGCACCGGATTCCGAGACCCTCCACGACGAAGTCGGACCACCGCGCGCCGATGCGTCGCCGAGCCTCGGGTCCGCGCACCGCGCCGCCGAGGATCGGGTAGTACCAGTCCATCGCGTAGGTCGTCTTGGGGACGAAGGCGTCCGGATGGTGCCGCAGCACGTGACCGAGCCGGCCGACGGCGACCTCCCAATCCGGTTGCGGGTCACCGATGTACGCGGCGAGCGCAAGGGCGCAGCGCAGGCTGTGGTGGATGCTCGCGTTGCCGGTGAGCAGGGCGTCGACGTTCGGCCCGTTCGGCCCGTCCGCCCAACCGATCTCCCCCCGGTCGGTCTGCAGCGACAGCACGAAGTCGACGGCACGCTGCACGGTCGGCCACAGCGCGAGCGCGAACGCGTCGTCGCCCGTCACCAGGAAGTGATGCCACACCCCGACCGCGACGTAGGCGCAGAAGTTGGTGTCCGAGCCCGCGTCCTCGACGACACCGGCGCGGGTCTGCAGGGGCCACGACCCGTCCTCACGCTGCGTGCGTCGACACCATTCGTAGGCGGCGTCGGCCTCCTCGGTGAGACCTGCCGCCGACAGGGCCATTGCCGCCTCGACGTGGTCCCACGGGTCCTCGTGTCCCGCGGGCGACCACGGGATGACGCCCGACCGAAGCTGCACTGCCGCAATGGATGCGGCGGTGGCACGACACTGGTCGGCCGTGAGCACTCCGGCGACGGCCGGAACGTCGGGAGTCGGCCGGCTCACGACACCGCCTCGGCTCCGCCGGCCGGCGGTTTGCGGAGGTAGATCACCACCGACTTGCCGATCACCGGGTCGAGCAGTCGTTCCGCCCACCGCGTCGCCGCGGGGGCTTTCATCATGTCCCACACCAGCATCGAGTGGTACGAGCGCACCAACCGGTTGTCGTTCTCGTTCACCCCCACCGCACACTTGAGCCACCAGTAGGGAGCATGCAGCGCGTGGGCGTGATGGGTGTGCGTGACCTCCAACCCGGCGTCACTCAGCGCCCGGCGCAGGTCGCTCGCCCGGTAGATGCGGACGTGGCCTCCTTCGTTGGCGTGGTACTCGTCGGAGAGCGCCCAGCAGATGCGCTCGGGCAGCCACCGGGGCACGCTGACGGCCACCGTGCCGCCCGGTCGGACGACGCGGGCGATCTCGGCGATGGCAGCGCGATCGTCCGGAATGTGTTCGAGCATCTCGGAGACGACGACGCCGTCGAAGTGACCGTCCGGGAACGGCAGGGCGAGCGCGTCGCCCACCACCGTCTCCGCGGAGGCGGACGCGGGCACCTGCCCTTCGGCGTCCATCGCGCCGAACATGACCTTCACCTCGTCGAGCTCCGCCGCGTTCTGGTCGAACGCCACGACCTGTGCGCCGCGCCGATAGAGCTCGTACGAGTGCCGACCGAGTCCGCACCCGATGTCGATCACCCGGTCACCGGCGCCGAAGCCGAGTCGGTCGAAGTCCATCGTCAACATGTGCGGTGTCGCTCCCTCTCGTGCTGCGCGGCGATCGCCGCGCGATAGACCTCCACCGTGGCGGCGGCCACCGCCGGCCACGAGAACGTCGATTCCGCTCGCGCGCGACCACGCTGTCCCATGGCGACGCGACGATCGTGGTCGTCCAGCATGGTCGCCAGAGCGGCGGCGAGCGCCTCGCTGTCCCCCGGCTCGACGAGGTCGGCGCAGTCACCGTCCGGTCCGACCACCTCGGGAATCGCACCCGTGCGACTCACCACCAGGGGCGTACCGCAGGACATGGCCTCGACGGTCGGCAGCGAGAACCCTTCGTACAACGACGGAACGCACGCCACCTCGGCCCCGGCCAGGACCGTCGCGAGTTCCTCGTCGGTCAGTCCGGCGTGGACGGTCACCGCCTCGTCCAGCCCCAGTCGCTCGATGGTGCGTCGCGTCGGCCCTTCCGGGTCGATGGTCGACACCAGATCCACCGTGACGTCACGTTCGGTGCGCAGCTTCGCCACCGCCTCGAGCAGATGCCGGACGCCCTTGAGGGCGACGTCGGCACTGGCGACGGCGACGACCCGACCCGGCACCCGCTCACCGCGTGGCCGGAACACGGTGGTGTCGACTCCCAGCGGAATCACCGACACCACGTCCTCTCGCACCCCGAACGCGTCGACGATGTCGTCGGCCGAGCTTCGGGACACCGTGATCACGTGTCCGACACGACGCGCGACCCGCCGCTGCATCGCGAGAAATCCGTACCACCGCCGCAGCGTGATCCGACGCCGCCAGGGCGCGGCGGCGAGGTCCAGGTCCCGATCGCGGGTGATGGGGTGATGAATCGTGGCCACCCAGGGTTGCCGGAGCCGGAGCAGTCCGTAACTCAGCGACTGATTGTCGTGCACCACATCGAAATCCGCGGCGCGGCGGCGAAGACGGCGGGCCGCCCGCAAGCCGAAGGTGAGGGGCTCGGGGAACCCCGCGGTCCACATGGTCAGGACCTCGAGCACGTCGATCCAGTCACGGATCTCGGAGGGCCGCGGCGTACGGAACGGATCCGGTTCGCGATACAGATCGAGGCTGGGGACGCGGGTCAACGCGATCCGGGAATCGAGCACCGGGTAGGGCTGCCCGGAGAACACCTCGACGGTGTGACCCGCATCGACGAGCGCCTTGCCGAGCCGAGCGACGTACACGCCCTGACCGCCCACGTGGGGCTTGCTCCGGTACGACAGCAGAGCGATGCGCACGTGCCTCCCCGACCGTCGTGGTGCACCGACACGTCCATGTCCGGTGTGCGACTTGTCTACCACTCGAACGCGGACCGATCGCGCACTCACCCCGGCGTCCGCCACTTTCCGGCCGTCACCGGGTTCGTGCGTGCGTGTCCTGGATCGTGTCGGTGGGTGCCGGTAAAATCGAACATACGAGCGACTGGGGGGTCGGCGACATGGTGGGGATGCAGGTGGGGGCAGGTGCGGCGAGCACGGCGGCGACGCCATGGGCGGCGCTGGATCACGCCGCGTTGGGTCTGCCCGCCACCACCGACCTCCCCTCTGCCCGGGCACTGGACGCCCTGGTGCACACCGCCGCCGGGGTGTCCTACCTGAAGTGGTTCGAATACCAACTCGCCGCCGCCATGCACGCCGAACTGGTGGAACCGTTCGAGGACGAGGACCGCCGCGAACTCGACGCGTTCACCCGCTGCGCCGCCACCATCGCCACGACGATGTCGATCACCCCGTTCGCCGCCCGCACCCTGCTCACCGACGCCGTCGCCCTCCGCGACCGGCTACCTCTCGTGGCGCAGTGCCTGCGGGACGGAATCGTCACCCCGCATCACATCCGCACCATCGTCTCCCGCACCGAGTTGATCGAGGGGCAGTGCTACGCGGCGTTGGTCGACGCCGACATCGCCCGCGCCCTCCGTAAACCCGGGTCGTGGTCGCCGGCGCGGATGGAGATCATGGTCGACACGATGGTGCACCGCCGCGACCCCGACGCCGTCCGTGCACGCCGAGAGGCAGCGAAGCGGAACCGGGAGTTCACCGTCGAGATCGGACGGGACGGGATGGCCACGACGACGGACACCCGGCCCGCCGAGGACACCGCCCTCGCCGCCGCCGCGGTCCACCGCCTCGCGGCGCAGGTGTGCCCCAAGGACACCCGCTCCAAGGCCGCGCGGGCCTCCGATGCGCACTACGCGTTGCTCACCCGGACCGAATTCGGCTGCGACTGCGACCGACCCATCACCGACTGCCGCTACAAGAACATCGACCCGACGACGTTCGCGGCGACCGCGCCGCGGATCGTGATCCACCTCCTCACCGACACCACCACCCTCACCGGCCCCGTCCCCGCCCCGGACTCCGACCGGGTCTGCAGGTCGCCGCAACACCTGCCGCGACCGAACACCGAACCCACCCCTGCGGCCCAGCCCGAGGGCGACGCCGAGGTTCAACCCGAACCCGCCGCGAATGCGGTCACGGCCGAGTCGGTGACGACACATTCTGGGGCGACGGAATCTGAGCGACGGGTCTCACCGGATCGGGTCGACGGCGACGCCAAGGTCCGTGCTGACTCCGCCGCGGGCCCGACTTCCACCGAGTCGGCGGCGGTCGAACAGCCTGCGCCGGAACCGGTGTCACAGGATCGAGCCGATGTCACCGCCGACGCCGATGCGACCGATGACGTGGTCGACACCGACACCGAGGACGCCGAGCACGACGCGGCGGATATCACCGGTACCGAGGACGAGGCACCCCGTATTCGGGGGTGTGACGAGCCCCTCGGTCTCGACACCGTCGACGGCGTCGGATTCCTCGCCGGCATCGGCATCATCTCCGGCGCCCACGTCCGCGACCTCGCCGCCGACCCCCGCACCGTCATCCGCCCGCTCGGCGACGGCACCGACACCCCACTCCCGGCGACCCAGCCGTCGAACCCGTATCGCCCCTCCGCCGCCCTCGATGCGTACGTGCGGGCGAGGGATCAGTTCTGCACCTGGCCCGGCTGCAACCGACCGGCGTGGGAGGCAGACCTCGACCACATCACCGAATACGACCACACCCACCCCGAACGGGGCGGGCGCACCGACGCGACCGGACTCGGCGCCAAATGCCGATTCCATCACCTACTGAAGACGTTCGGGGATTTCGTCGACGACCAGTACCCCGACCCGAATAATCCGAGCCGACTGATCCGCACCATCACCATCCCCGACGGACGCACCGTCCTCGGGCCCGCGTTCACCGGCCACGACGTCCACCCGGGACTGGACACCGTCGTCTTCGGCGACCCACCCGACCCGTCAACGCCGCGACCACCGAGACCGGGCCTCACCGAACGCCCCCGACCCGCCCCACGCACCGAGCAGAAACACGCCCGCCGACGACAGGAACGCAACCGCAACCGCCTCCGCAACGCGATGAAGCTCCACCCACCCGACGACACCCCACCCCCGTTCTGACGGGCGGGTTACAGGTGACGCGCGGTGTCGACGGGTCGGCCGTCGGCTAGAGCGGCAGCTCCGTCTCCCTGGCCGCGCCGGCGGCTGCCGGTGGCGTGACGCGACGGAACCATTCGGTGCCGAACACCACGGCCAGGACGTCACGCTCCATCGCCAGGAAGGGGCCGAAATCGCCGATCTGCGACTCGTGCACCTGCATCGCGGCGCGTTTGGCATCGAGGACCGCCGTCACGTCCACCGCAGTGGTCAGCTCCGACTCCGGGAGTCCGAACGCCTCCACGTCCGGGCGCTGCCCCGACCCCTCTGCCTCGGCACCGTCCGGCTGGTCGTTCCAGGCGGGGTTGGCCTCCATCAACATGCGCATGTGGTCCCGGTTCATGGTGGCCTCGTAGACGTACGGCACCTCGGCGAGCGCACCGGCCCGCGTTCCCACGCGATGGACCTGCACGTGGTCCGGATGCCCGTAGCCGCCGTTCGGGTCGTACACCGTCAGCACCGTCGCGTTCTCGTCGCGCAGCACCTCGGCCAACGCCGCAGCCGCCTCCTCGACGTCCACCGTCGCGAAGGCTCCGGGAGCCGAATTGCCCTCCGTCCCGGCCATTCCCGAGTCGGCGTAACCCAGATTCACCACGCGATGCACACCGAGCACCGCCGCCGATGCCGCCACCTCGGCCTGCCGTCGTTGCACCAGGGTCTCGCCCTCGTCCAGCAGCCCGTCCGGCACCTCTCCGAGCGCCCCGTCGGTGGCGGTCACCAGGATCACCCGGTGACCGGCGTCGGACGCGGATCGCATGACACCCCCGGTGCCGAAGACCTCGTCGTCGGGATGCGCGTGAAAACACACCAGAGTGCTCATCGCCCCATCGAAGCACAGCAGCCGACGCGCGAGGGTTCGACCGCCCGACCGCCGGGAACGCGGTGTCCATGAGCAACGACACCACGGTCGACGACGTCTGGGACGACTGGAAGGACGCGGTCAATCTCACCGCCACGCAACTGGACGAGTGGCTCGACACCGACGAGTCGAAGTCCGTCGGCGACTCCTCCGACGGCGAGTCCACCGGGCACGCCATGGGCCGGGAGATCGTGCGCATCCTCGGCACGAAGAAGGCGGATCTCACCGACGACGACGCCGCGACGATGAAGAAAGTGGTCGGCTACGTCCACCGGCACAGCGCTCAAGGGCCGAAGAAGGACGTCGAGAACTCACGGTGGCGGTACTCGTTGATGAACTGGGGCCACGACCCGCTGAAGTAGGCCCCTACCAGCCACTCTCACAAGCAACGCGCGGCTCCCGTAGCCGAACCGGCCGAAGGATTCGTAGCCGACCCGGCTCAGCATTCGTAGCCGACCCGGCTGTGGATGTTTCCGAAGATCGGATACGGTCAATTCCACGACCACGACCGGATGTCCACGTCTCCGGTTCAGTGCTTCGCCGTTCATCCACCAGCGGCTGTCCGTTGTCGAGACTGCAGCAGGGATGGATGTCTCATGAGAGTTGCGTTGGTGTCCGCGCATGCCGATCCTCGGGCGCCCCTGGGCGGAATCGATTCCGGGGGCCAGAACGCGCACGTCGACGCGTTGGCGATGGCTCTGACCGGCCGAGGTCACAGTGTCACCGTCTACACCCGATGTGCCGACCCCACGGCTCCGTCCGAGGTCGACACCGCGAGCGGTTACCGAGTGTCGTACGTGCCGGCCGGGCCGCCGGGGCCTCTGGCGAAGGAAGCCCTCGTTCCCCACCTCGGCGACTTCGCCGACGGACTCGCGAGCCGCTGGGCGGTGGAGCGGCCCGACGTCGTGCATGCCCATTACTGGACGTCCGCCTTCGCCGCGCGACTCGCCACCCGATCGCGTCCCATACCGACCGTGATCACGTTCCACACGGTGGCCGAGGCGGCCCGGCGGTATCGCGGTGACCGCAGTCCGGACACCGTCGCCCGCGGCAAAGTGGAGAAGCTGCTCGCGCGCACCGCATCTCGGGTCGTGGCCACCGCGTCGGAGGATGTCGGCGACCTCGTCCGTCTCGGCGTTCCGCGGCGGTCCATCTCCGTGATCCCGGCCGGCGTCGACCTCGACACGTTCCACCCGGCTCCGATCACCCCGGCCGGCAGGCCGCCCCGCCGCCACCGTCTCGCCGCAGCGGGTCGGCTGGTGCCGCGGAAGGGATTCGACATGACCATCGCTGCCTTGGCGGCGATCCCCGATGCCGAGTTGAGCATCGCCGCGGGCGCGAACACCGATGTCGCGTCCGACCCGGAGGCTCGACGACTGACCGATCTCGCGCGCACGCACGGCGTCGCCGATCGCGTGCGTATCGGTCCTATCCCCCGCGACCGGATGCCGGACTTCTGGCGCGCCGCGGACCTGGCCGTGTTCACGCCCGCGTACGAGCCGTTCGGCATCTCCGCGATCGAGGCCATGGCCTGCGGGACGCCGGTGGTCGCCTCGGCCGTCGGCGGCTTGCTCGACACGGTCATCGACGACGTCACCGGAGTCCTGGTTCCGCGGCGCAGCCCGGGCGCGGTCGCCGAGGCCGTGCGTCGGTTGCTGGACGACGACGGTCGTCGCACCGGATTCGGGATGTCGGCGGCGGACCGTGCTCGCGCGCGGTATTCGCTCGAGCACATCGCCGTGGACACCGAGCGTGTCTACGCGGAGGCCATGCCGGCGCCGGAGTCCGACGACGGACCGGACACCGCCGAGGCCCCGACCAGCCGACTCGACCCCGTCCGGTGAGGACTGCTTGAATGGTTGGTCGAACGCAGAGCCCGTACGCACGGGCAGGGAAAGGCAGGATGTCGATGTCGGTCGCCGAGAACTCCACGGATTCGTTCCGTGTCGACACCGAATTGCAGAACGGAGCCGCCATCCTCACGGTGGTCGGAGAGCTCGACCTGGCGACGGCCCCGATCCTGCAGGACGCGGTCGATGCGGTGCGGAACGAGGCCACCGAGGCACTGGTCGTCGACCTCACCGGCGTCGATTTCCTGGCCTCCGCCGGAATGACCGTGCTCGTCCAGTCACACCAGTCCGTTCCCGACGGCGTCGTCTTCTCCGTCGTCGCCACCGGCGCTGCGACCGCCCGCCCGCTGCAGTTGGTGGGCCTGGACGAGACCTTCCCGATCCACGCGTCCCGGCAGGACGCCCTCGCGGCCACGGGCGGAGCCCGTCGGTCCGATTTCGCCTGACCGCCGCTTCGAGGTGAGGGACGCGCGATCCGGGGGTACTCCTCACGCTGTGATCGACGCCGAGACTCCGCGACCGGGGCCCGAACCCCTGGTGATGACCGATCTCGACGCCGATCCGCACCGCATCGCCGACGTCCGCGGCGTCCTGTCGCGCTGGCTGTCGGACGGGGCCGTCGAGCCCGATCGTGTGCCGGACGTCGTTCTCGCGGTGTACGAGGCGATGGCCAACGTGGTCGAGCACGCGTACACCTCGACGTCCCACCGCGGGGTGTTCGACCTGCGTGCGGAGCACTCTCGCGACACCGGTCGCGTCGAGATCGTCGTCCGTGACCACGGGGCCTGGCAGTCCAGCGAACCCGGCCCTCTTCGCGGGCGCGGTCTGCCGCTCATCGAGACGTTGTCGGACGACGTGACGGTCACGTCCGCCGCGTCGGGCACCGAGGTGATCATGCGATGGGACCGAGGCGACGCCGTCGGGGCGCGGGGTGCACAAAGGTCTCGCGATCTCGTAGACTGAGCCCGTACGACAGCACGTCGAACTCGCACCGACCGGGGTTCCGCCTCCTCCAGACCCGGGGAGAGCACTCGCTTTCGCTCTCTGTCCACCCTGGAGGCATCATGACCGCTCTGCACGACTCCCCCGTCGACCCTCCCGACCTGGACGTTCCGTCGTCGGTGCCGCTCGCCCTGTCCGCTGCGGTCGAGGCCGCCCGCCTCGCGGCGATCTCCCGCTACGACGTTCTGCGCAACCCACCCGACGGCGCGTTCGATCGCATCGCCCGTCTGGCCGCCCGGTGGATGGGGACGGCGTTCGCATCGGTCACGATCGTCGATTCGGACCACATCTGGTTCGCCGCCCGCCACGGCGACGGCATCCCGGAACGCGTCCCGCGTGAGGACGGTCTGTGCTCCTCCGCGATCGCACACGACGGGGTCTACGTCGTCCCCGATGCCCGACTCCACGTCCCGGCCGCGGAGAACTCGCTCGTGCACGGTGAGGCAGGCATCCGGTTCTACGCCGGCGCGCCGATCGTCACCGCGGACGGCCACCGGCTCGGCACCGTCAACGTCTTCGACACCGTGGCCCGCGACCCCGCGGACATCAGGGACGTCGACGTGCTGGCCGATCTCGCCGCCGTCGTGGTGGACGAGCTCGAACTACGACTGTCCGCGATGACCACCGTGCGGGACGAGCGCGCCCTGCGCACGCGAGCGGAGTCGGACACCGTCGAGATCACCGACTATGCCGCCGTGCTGCAGCGGACGCTCCTGCCGCCGTCCTTGCCCCGAATCGACGGCCTGACTCTCGCGTCGCACTATCACGCGGTCTCTCCGCTGCAGGTGGGCGGCGATTTCTACGACGTCTTCGCGCTGGGCGACGGCCGCTGGGCGTTCTTCCTCGGCGATGTTCAAGGCCACGGGGCCGGAGCAGCGTCGGTCACCTCGTTGGTCCGGTACACCCTGCGCGCGGCCGCGCTGCATCAGCCCGACCCCGCGGAGGGACTCGCCGAACTCAATCAGGTGCTGATGCTCGACCCGACACAGAAGCGGTTCTGCACCGTCCTGTTCGGCATCGCGACGCCCGATCCACGCGGCGGATTCCGCATCACGTTGGCCACCGGCGGCCACCCACCGGCCCTGCTCCTCGATCCGGACACCCGTGACGTTCACGAGATCCGGTCCAGCACCGGCATGTTCGTCGGAGCACTGGAGAAAGCCACCTTCAGCGCGTGCAGCTTCCGGCTCGCCCCCGGGCAGACGCTGTTGCTCTACACGGACGGCATCACCGAGGCCCGCCCCGACGGTCGCACGATGTTCGGCGAGGAGGGCCTCGTCCACTTCGTGCGGGAGCGTCTCGGGCGTTCGGTCGACGAGGTGGTCGACGACCTGGTCGATCTCATCCCGGGGCTGCGCCCGATCGACGACATCGCGTTGCTCGCTCTCGGCGCCTGACGCGTCACGAGCGGGCGCGTTCCCGTCCGTGATCGCGCAGCAGTCGGAGCGAGTGCTCGATGGTCGCCGCGAGCACCTCGGGCGGATCACCGTCGAACACCACCCGTTCGGCGGTGACGGCACCGTGGTCGGCGAGGCCGAACCACACCGTCCCTGCCGGCACGTCCTCGTCGGTCTCCGGTCCGGCCTCGCCCGTCACGGCGACCGCCAGATTCGCTCCCGTCAGGTCGGCCACCCCGGCTGCCATCGCGCGGGCAGAGGCCTCGCTGACCACCGGCCCCTCGGGCACGAGCAGCAGATCGTGTTTGACCTCCTCGGCGTAGGCCACGACGGCGCCGCGGAACCACCGACCCGCGGACGGCGCGCGACCGAGGTTGGCGGCGATGTTCCCTGCCGTCAAGGACTCGGCCGTCGCGATGCGCAGGTCGCCGCGGTCGGCGAGTTCGGCGATCTCCGCACACAGGTCCTCGAGGTCGGCGTCGGTGTCGACCCGCTCCTCCGGTTGGGCGGCGTCACCGTCGATGCGTTCGGTCGACATGCGGGTCGTTCCTCCTTCGACGAGGACGGGGCGGACCGGTCGAGGTCCCGAGGCTCACGGCTTCCCCGGTCGATCGACCGCAAACACCCTCGGCGAAGCGTGCCGAACGGCGCTAGCGTTGAACCATGGACAGCCTTCGAGACACCATTCGCGCCGAACTGAACGTCCGGTCCTCCATCGACCCGGCCGCCGAAATCGACTCCCGCGTGGCGTTTCTCGCGGACTACGTCGCGGCCACCGGAACCGCCGGCTTCGTGCTCGGCATCAGCGGCGGCCAGGACAGCACCCTGACGGGTCGGCTGTGCCAGCTGGCCGCCGAGCGAGCACGCGACGCCGGACACGACGTCCGTTTCCTTGCGGTCCGCCTGCCCTACGGGCAGCAGGCCGACGAGGACGATGCCGTCGTGGCCCTCGACTTCATCCGGCCCGACGAGACGGTCCGCGTCGACATCAAGGCCTCCGCCGACGGCGCGGGCACGGCAGCCGCCGCCGCGTTGGGCGTCGACCGACTCCGAGATTTCGTCCGCGGGAACATCAAGGCCCGTGAACGCATGGTCGCGCAGTACGCCCTGGCCGGTGAACGCAACCTCCTGGTGGTCGGGACCGACCACGCCGCGGAGGCCGTCACCGGCTTCTACACCAAGTACGGCGACGGCGGCGTCGACCTCGTTCCCCTCACCGGTCTCACCAAGCGGCAGGGCGCGGCACTGTTGCGTGAGTTGGGCGCTCCCGAGAGCACCTGGAGCAAGGTGCCGACGGCGGACCTCGAGGACGACCGCCCCGCTCTTCCCGACGAAGAGGCACTCGGGGTGACCTACGCGCAGATCGACGCGTATCTGGAGGGCGAGGACGTTCCCGACGACGCCGCGACGACGATCGAGACCTGGTACCGGAAGACCCGGCACAAGCGCGCGATGCCCGTCACCCCGTCCGACACCTGGTGGCGGGAGACGCACTGAACCGATTCGGGTGCGGTCGTCGGCGCGGATCGTGTGTCGACACGCCCGGATGCGGGTAACAATCGTGGTGAGCGCTCGAAACACGTGGCGTCGAAGTCATCCGTCACTCGGGTGTTCGAGGGCTGCCGCTGTTCGCGCGCTCTCGCGGGCACCTCCGCCGACGGATGCGAGGCACGTCGACAGGAGTTCACCCCATGACCCTGCACATCGAAGATCCGACGCCCCCGCGAATCGGGGACCACACCGCCGGGACGCGAGACCGCCCGTGAGGTCGAGACGGTGGTGTGGTCGGACGACGGAACCACGCGTGACTGGTGGGAAAGCGTCATGTCCCGCTGCACCTCGTACGTTCCGCCCCGCGACCGCCGACGGCGCGCACCGCGTCCGCCCTCGGATCGCGGTTGAACCATCGACCACGACGACGAACGCCCCGGATCCGATCGGATCCGGGGCGTTCGTCGTCGTGAGGGGGGTCGGTCACTCGATACCGACGACCTCCTTGGCGATGGCGGCGATCCGCGTCTGCGCGGCGGAGACGACGCTGTGGCGGTTCTTGTGCTGCTCCTCGTAGGCAAGGACCGTACGGACGTCGGCAGGCGCGTCGAGGTCCTTGATCGCGGCGACGGCCGCGGAGACGTTCAACTCGTCGTAGTCGGCAACGGGAAGCTCGTGCGCGGACAACGACCCCGTGGCCGCGCGGGCCTTGTGGATCGCGTCGGCGACGGCCTCGGCGCCACCCTCTCGCGTGGTCTCCTCGGCGGCTTCGAGGGCCGAGTCACGGCTCGCGACCAGCGTGTCGACGGTGAGCTCGCCGGCCTTCTGCCCGCGGCCCAGCAGCTCGGCCACCCTGGTGGGCACCTCCCGGGCCGTGTCGACCGCGCGGTCGACGCTGCGGGCGGACCACGTGACCGGCGTGTTGATCAGCCGCACGGCAGCACCGGTCGCGGCCTGGATCGGCGTACGACGCAGTGCCGCCGGTCCGCCGAGGGCATCCTCGGCCAGGACGGTGGTGAGCCAGTCGACGGTCGCGGAGTGCGCATCGACCAGGCTGTCGGCCAACGACACGACAGCGGTGTCGGAGGTCGCGGTGGCGAGCGCCTTGACGTACCGAGCGCGGTCGAGCAGCTGGTGCTCGAGCGCGAGGTCACCGAGCAGGGCCTCGTCGAACGGCTGCGCCTGCTCCGCCACGGCTTTCAGCGCTGCGGTGAGACGACCGAGCAGGGGTGCGACGACGTCCGGCGTGCTCCCGAGGTCACGAATGGCGGTGGCGATGCGCTCGGACCGGGTGCGTCCGTTCGCGGCATTCTCCTCGAGCTCGCGACGCACGGCGTCGGTACGGGCCTGGACGACGCGCGTCTCGGCCACCTGCACCTCGGTGTTCGTCAGCTGGAGCAGGGCGCGAAGCTGCGCCACGAGGGTTCCGCGCTGGGTGTCGATCGAGATCTGTGCCATGTTGTGCTCGAACTCCTGACTTGTCGTCGGATGCCGCGCGTCGACGCGGCGTCGAATCGATCTGCCCCATGGTTACCTCTCGGTAGGAACGGGAAAACCCCGGTGTGGTCGACGCCATAGCAGACGGGCGGGTCCACTGCCACAACGGCCCCTGCGGTTCACAGCCGCCCCACGAAAGGTGACCGACATGAGCACCGACAGCAGCGACAGCAGCGACAGCACCGATCTCCCCGACCTCGACGCGGTCCAGGACACGATCGACGAGGCGCGGCGCGCGGCGGAGAAGGCTCCCACCGTGGAGGCCCCGGACCCTGCCGAGTCCCACCCCGCCGAGTCCCACCCGGACGAGTCCCGACCCGCAGACACGGACGCGGACGCGGACGGGGATGCTCAGGACGACGACTGACCGTCGCTCGTCCCCAGCACCCGCGCGAGCGTGTCGAGCAGCGGCACCTGACCGGCGAGGATCTTGCGTCGCGCGGTCTCCAGGTCGAACCACGCGACCCGGTCGATCTCCGGGACGGTGATCACGCGCCCCGAGCGTGGCGGCCACACGATCTCCGCGTCGTTCGACCGCAGCGTCGCGGGATCGACGTCGCCCTCGACGGCGAACGCGGTGACGTGCTTCGCACGGGATTGCACGACGGTCCCCAGGTCGTGCCACGGTCCGGCCGGCGGGGGCGAGCCCAGTTCCTCCTCGAACTCCCGCGCGGCAGCGACGGCCGGTTCTTCGGTGGCAGGGTCGAACTCCCCCTTGGGCACCGACCACGCCCCGTCGTCCTTGTGCGCCCAGAAGGGCCCGCCGGGATGGGCGAGCAACACCTCCGTCGTACCGCGTTCACCGAGCCGGTGAACCAGGACTCCGGCGCTGTGCTTCATACGACCGATCGTAGGCCCGGTCGACGGGCCACCCATGGGGTCAGTGCGCCACCCCCCGGGTTTTCGGCGTCTTCTCACGGGTAGGTCGACCGCGCGCCGATTCTCGTCCGACGAGATCGGCTTCGGTAGCACCGATCACCGACGACAGCCGAGGAGCTGACCATGACCGACGTCGCCTCACAGGGCTCACCCCCGTCCGACGACCGTGGACACCTGACCGACCGGCAGGGCCACCCGATCCACGACAACCAGAACCAGCGCACCGTGGGATCGCGCGGACCCGCGACCCTCGAGAACTACCACTTCCTCGAGAAGATCAGCCACTTCGACCGGGAACGCATCCCGGAGCGTGTGGTGCACGCCCGCGGCGCGGTTGCCTACGGATACTTCGAGGCCACCGGCACGTGGGGCGATGAGCCGATCGCGACGTACACCCGCGCGAAGCTGTTCTCCGAGAAGGGGAAACGGACCGATCTGGCGATCCGTTTCTCCACGGTCATCGGCGGCCGGGACTCGTCGGAGGCGGCCCGTGACCCGCGGGGATTCGCGATCAAGTTCTACACCGAGGATGGCAACTGGGACCTCGTCGGCAACAACCTCGGGGTCTTCTTCATCCGCGACGCGATCAAGTTCCCCGACGTGATCCACGCGCTCAAGCCGGATCCGGTGACCTTCCGGCAGGAGCCGGCGCGGATCTTCGACTTCATGTCGCAGACCCCCGAGGCGATGCACATGCTGGTCAATCTCTTCTCGCCGCGCGGGATTCCGGCGAACTACCGCACGCAGCAGGGCTTCGGCGTCAACACCTACAAGTGGGTGAACGCGGACGGCGAGACGCACCTGGTGAAGTACCACTGGATCCCCACGGCGGGGGTTGCCTCGTTCACCGAGGAGGATGCGGCCGCCACCCAGGCCACCGACCTCGGCCACGCCTCGAAGGACCTCTACGAGCACATCGAGCGCGGCGACTTCCCGGAATGGGAACTGCGCGTACAGCTCATGAGCGACGACGAGCACGAGGAGCTGAGCTTCGATCCGCTCGACGACACCAAGGTGTGGCCGGAGAACGACTTCCCGCCGAAGGTGGTGGGCCGCATGGTTCTCGACCGCAACGTGTCCAACCACTTCGCCGAGAACGAGCAGATCTCCTTCGGCACCGGCGTTCTGGTCGACGGACTCGATTTCTCCGACGACAAGATGCTCGTCGGTCGCACGTTCTCCTACTCCGACACCCAGCGGTACCGGGTCGGCCCCAACTACCTGCAGCTGCCGGTCAACCAGCCCAAGTCGCGGGTGGCGACCAACCAGCAGGGCGGACAGATGCAGTACTCGGTGGACGACGTCGGGTCGAACCCGCACGTCAACTACGAGCCGTCGATCACCGGCGGACTGCACGAGTCGCAGCACCCGACGCACGACGAGCAGGGGCCGGAGATCCGCGGCCGGCTCACCCGTAAGCGGATCGAGCGGACCGACGATTACGAGCAAGCCGGTCAGCGATACCAGCTCATGGACGCGTGGGAGCAGGACGATCTGGTGGCCAACCTGACCGCCAACATCGGCGAGGCCACCCGCGAGGTCCAGGAGCGCATGGTGTGGCACTTCCTGATGTGCGACGACGAACTCGGCGCACGGGTGGGCGACGGCCTCGGCATCACCGCGGACGACGTGCGGGAACTGCCGCCCCTGGCCTCGCAGACGCTCTCGGACGTGGAGGAGGAGCGCTTGTCCAACCTCGGGAAGAACGGGCCGCGCGACGTCACCGGTCTCACCATGACCCACTGCGTCCCGAACGAGCACGTGGTCGTGTCCCGGTAACTGCGGTCGACCGATCTCTGGACAACACGGGGGGCCGGGTTTATCGTCGAAGGTGCCCGTACACCTGGTTCTCCTCGAAGGTTGGTGGTGCCCATCGACGAGTCGAAACCCGTTGTCGCGCATCGTCTGCCGCGTCCAATCCGGACGCCGACCGGCGATTCCACGCAGCGCTGAAACACGAGAATTCACAACCATCCGATCACCGCGAAGCCCCCGGTAGCGAGCTACCGGGGGCTTCGTATGTCGGCAGGACGTTCGCCGGGTGATGCGTCAGCCGGCGTTGGGGTCGAGCGTCTCCCTGATCTTGCCCATGACGCCCTTCTCGGTGCCCAGCGCGGCGGTGGACGGCTCACCCAGCGCGCCGTCGTACGTTGCGTACAGCTTGGGGTCCGGCGGCGGGCCGGCCTGCACGTTGCCGAGCGGCTGGGGGTCGGCGAGGAACCTGTTCTCGTGGCGTCCGTCCGGTGCGGTGCCGTGTGCCCACCGACCCTTGTCGGACTCGGTGCCGTCCGAGAGGTGCCAGAGCGTGCTCGCGTGCTCCTCGTACTCCTCGTCGAACAGGTCGTTCGGGGCGACGACGCCTTCCAGGCCGTCCGCCTGCAGCTCCTCGATCGCCGCCAGCCACATGTTCTGGTGGTAGGTGTCGCGGGCGAGGTTGAACTTCAGCATGGCCTTCACGCCGGGGTCGTCCGTCATGTGCCACAGGCGGGCGGTCTGCACCCGGCCCTGGGCCTCGGCGGCGACGTTGGCGCGGAAGTCCGCCAGCAGGTTGCCGCTCGCGACGATGAAGCGACCGTTCCAGGGGACACCGTTGCTGTCGGCGAGCGTGGGCCCACCGCCGGAGACGATGGCCTGCTGCGGATCCATGCCGCCCATGACCGCGGCGACCACGGGATCCATGGCCGCGTTCTTCGTGGACTCGGTGGCGGGCGCACCCTCGAGCAGTCGCGCGACCATGGTGGCGAGCATCTCGACGTGACCGATCTCCTCGGTCGCGATGTCCATGATGAGGTCCTTGTACTTGCCCTTCATGCGGCAGTTCCAGCCCTGGAACAAGTACTGCATGGTGACGGTCATCTCGCCGTAGGCGCCGCCGATCAGTTCCTGCAACTTGCGGGCGTAGACGGGGTCCGGCTTCTCCGGCGCGACGTCGAACTGCAAGTGGTCCGTGTGACGAAACATGGGTGTCTCCCGACTGGTGGGACGAACGTGTGATCGTGCTGCGCCTGTCGGGTGTGCTCCATCCAGGCGAGCCTCTCGGACGCGGGCCGACTACCCGAGGCCGAACCGGGCAAACGGTGCACGGAAGCGTTTACTGCGCCGGAGTAACGACCCGATCGTCGGGTACACCCGCAGGATGAACCCTGCTTCTCCCGGCGCCGACGCACAACCCGCCGGCGACGCCGATTCCCCTGCGGACGACCGTGATTCGGCCGACGGGGGGACCCCCCTCGAGTCCGCGATCACCGGGAAACTGCTGTTCGTCTTCATCCTCGGCGACGTGCTCGGGGCCGGCATCTACGCCCTCGTCGGAGAGATCGCCGGTGAGGTCGGAGGCGCCGTCTGGGTGCCGCTGCTCGTCGCTCTCGCGATGGCGCTGCTGACCGCCTCGTCGTACGCCGAACTGGTCACCAAGTACCCGAAGGCGGGCGGCGCCGCGGTGTTCGCCGAACGCGCGTTCCGCCGGCCGGCCGTCTCCTTCCTCGTCGGGTTCTCGATGCTCGCCGCGGGCGTCACCAGCGCCGCCGGCCTGTCGCTCGCGTTCGCCGGGGACTACCTCGGGACGTTCCTCGACGTGCCCACCGTTCCGGCGGCGCTGGTCTTCCTCGGGGTCGTGGCCCTGCTCAACGCCCGCGGCATCAAGGAATCGATGCGCGCCAACGTGGTGATGACCGTCGTCGAGGTGAGCGGACTCGTGCTGGTGGTCGCGTTGGCGGCCGTCGTGGTCGGTCGCGGTGACGGCGACCCCGGACGCACCCTCGAGTTCACCGACACCGCGAGTCCGGCGGTCACCGTCCTGGCCGCGGCTCTGCTCGCCTTCTACTCCTTCGTCGGGTTCGAGACGAGCGCCAACATGGCGGAGGAGGTGCGGGACGTGCACCGGGTCTACCCGCGGGCACTGTTCCTCTCGCTCGGCGTCGCGGGCGCCGTCTACGTCGCCGTGGGACTCGCGGTCAGCGCGGTCGTGCCGTCGTCGGAACTCGCCGAGACCTCGGCCCCGCTCCTGGCCGTCGTCTCCGCCGCGGACGTCGGCGTCCCCGATCGGCTGTTCGGCCTCATCGCCCTCGTCGCCGTCGCCAACGGCGCATTGCTGACCATGATCATGGCGAGCCGGCTGACCTACGGCATGGCCCGGCAGCGCCTGCTGCCGAGCGCCGGGGCGCGGGTCCTGCCGCGACGTCGGACGCCGTGGGTGGCCATCGTCGCGACCACGGCGGTCGCGATGATCTTGTGCGCCACCGGCACCGTCGCCGCACTGGCCGAGACCGTCGTCCTGCTGCTCCTGGTGGTCTTCGTCAGCACCAACCTCGCCGTCCTGGTGCTGCGACGGGACCGGGTTCAGCATCCGCACTTCCGCACCCCGGCGGTTCTCCCCGTGTTGGCACTGATCAGCTGTGTCGTGCTGGCGACGCAGCAGACCGCCGACACGTGGCTGCGCGCGGGCATTCTGCTGGCCGTCGGCGCGGTGGTCCACCTCGGACTGCGCGGTGCGCGCCGCGGACGCGGGCGGAGTTTGGAAAACCCGGAAACCGTCAACTCGTAGCCGCGAGAAGCATCTCGAGCGACGAAAGGTCTGTGCGATGGCAATCAACGACGACGACATCACCACCTCCGGCTCGGCCGGCGGCGAGGGTCCGGCCGACGGCGGCTCCAACCCGGGCGGCCACGACGGCGGCGCCGACGGTTCGGCCTCGCCCACCGAGGGCCCGGCCGACGGCGGCTCGAACCCCGGCGGCCACGACGGCGGCGCCGACGGCTCCGCAGCGGCGGGCGAAGGCCCGGCCGACGGCGGCTCCAACCCCGGCGGCCACGACGGCGGTGCGGACGGCACGGCTTGAGCCTGCAGCACGACGAGCAGCGCGGACCGGATCACCGGTCCGCGCTGTCTCGTCTCACCACTCTCGATCGGCGTGCGTTCGCGGATCGCCACTGGGGTCGTGCGCCGCTGCTGACCCGCGCGGCCGACCTTCCGTCGTCCTTCGACGACCTGCTCACCGCCGACGCCGTCGACGAGTTGATCTCCGAGCGCGGCGTGCGCACGCCGTTCGTCCGGATGGCCAAGGACGGCGCGCTCACCGATCGGTCCCGGTACACCGGCTCGGGCGGATTCGGAGCCGAGGTCACCGACCAGCTCGACTCCGCCGGCGTCCTCGCCGCGTTCGCCGAGGGCCACACCCTGGTTCTGCAGGGGCTGCATCGGCTGTGGCCGTCGATCATCCGGTTCTCCGACGACCTGGTCGAGGAGATCGGTCACCCGGTCCAGGTCAACTCGTACATCACCCCCGCGTCGAGTCGCGGATTCGATCCGCACCACGACGTGCACGACGTGTTCGTGCTGCAGATCGCCGGCGAGAAACGCTGGATCCTGCACCCACCGGTACACGAGCACCCGCTCGCGGATCAGCCGTGGACCGACCATCGTGCGGCGGTCGGGGCGCGGGCGGCCGAACCCCCCACGCTCGACACGGTGCTCCGGCCCGGCGACGCACTCTACGTTCCGCGTGGCTGGATCCATTCCGCGGAGGCACTGGGCGAGACCTCGATCCACCTGACCGTCGGCATGTCCGCGCTGACCCGGCACGATCTGCTGCGCCAGGCGGTCGCCGCGCTCGCCGACGACGCCACCTTCCGCGCCCCGCTCCCCCTCGGTTTCGATCCGACCGATCCCGACGCGGTCGCCCCGCACGTGCAGTCGCTCCTGTCGGACCTCGCCGCCGCGGCGGGCGATCCGGACCCGTCGCTGACGGCGTCGGTCGCCGATCGCGTGCGTCGCCGCTTCGCCGACGTGACCCGGCCGGCGCCGGTCCGCCCGCTCGCGACGGTCGACGCCCTGGCCACGCTCGGCGCGGCCACCCTCGTCCGACGTCGTCCCGGACTCGTCCTGACCACCGACACCGAGTCCGACCGGGTGCACGTCCGAACCCGCCGGACCACGATCTCGTTGCCGGTCGAGTGCGCTCCGGCCCTCGATGCGGTACTCGGCGGGAAGGTTCTCCCCGTGGCCGACCTACCGGGCCTGACGGTGGAGGACGCCGTCGTCGTGGTGCGTCGACTGGTCCGTGAGGGTGTGTTCGTGATCGAGAGCGCGTGACTATCCTGGATCGGGTGCGAACAACGTCACCGGAGATGGTGGTTCTCGTCGACGACGACGGCATGGCCGTGGGAACGCAGGAGAAGGCCACGGTTCATCACACCGACACCCCACTGCACCTGGCGTTCTCGAGCTACGTGGTCGACCCCGACGGCCGCGTGCTCGTCACGCGCCGGGCGCTCGACAAGGTGACCTGGCCCGGTGTGTGGACCAACTCCTGCTGCGGCCATCCCGCTCCCGGTGAGCCGCTCGACCGCGCCGTGCTCCGACGTCTCGCCCACGAGCTCGGCATCGACGCCGCGGCGGCCGACCCGGTACTGCCCCGGTTCCGGTACCGCGCAGTGATGGACAACGGCGTGGTGGAGCACGAGATCTGCCCGGTCTTCCTGGTTCGCTACGACGCCGCGATCGTCGACCCGCGACCCGACGAAGTGGCCGAATATCGGTGGCAGAGCTGGACGGAGATCGTCGACGACGTCGCGAGCGGCCGCAGCGAACTCTCGCCGTGGTGCCAGGACCAGGTACGTCAGTTGCGTCTGCTGGGGCCCGATCCCGCGTCGTGGCCGACGAGCGATCCGGCCTCGCTGCCGCCGGCAGCGCGACCCCTGTGATCGACGGCATCGGCAGCGTCCTGCTCCGAGCGATCGACCGGGTCAGTCATGCCCTGGGCCGGTCGTCGATCCTGGCCGACAGCACCTTCGACCACGACGCGCATCCCTGGCTGTTGACGGCCGAGGAGCGCGGGAACCCCGACACCCGGATCGGACCGTGGACCGAGGGCAACGCGTGCCGCACCCTCGTGCACGGCGCCACGTACTTCGAGGTGCTGGGCGAGCATCTCGCCGCGGCGGGCCGGGACGATCTGGTGCTGTTCACCGACTGGCGCGGTGACCCGGAGCAGGTCCTGTCCGAGTCCGGTCCGACCGTCGAGGACGCCCTGAGCGACGCCGCCCGCCGGGGCGCCGCGGTTCGGGGACTGCTGTGGCGCTCCCACAGCGGTCTGCTCGGCTTCACGGGAGACAAGAACTCCTCGCTGGCGGTGACACTCGAGGACGCGGGCGGCGAATGTGTCCTCGACCAGCGGGTCCTGGCGTTCGGGTCGCATCATCAGAAGCTGGTGGTCCTGCGGTCGTCGACGCGCCCCGAGGGCAACGTGGCCTACGTGGGCGGTATCGACCTCGCCCGAGCCCGACGGGACGACGCGAGCCACCGCGGCGACCCGCTGTCCCGCCCGTTCCCGCCCGAGTACGGCGAGACCCCGGCCTGGCACGACATTCAACTCGAGATCACCGGCCCCGCCGTCCGCGACATCGAGGACACGTTCCGTGAGCGGTGGGAGGACCCGGCGGCGCTGTCCCGACTGCCGTGGCACATCCTCTCGGACCTGATCAGGCGGCATCGGCGCGAACCGTCGGTGCTGCCGACGCCACTGCCCGATCCGCCCGCGGTCGGAACCTGCACCGTGCAACTGCTGCGCACCTATCCCCGGCGTCGCCCGGCGTATCCGTTCGCGAGCGACGGCGAGCGCAGCGCCGCTCGGGCCTACGCGAAGGCCCTCTCGCGGGCGGAGCGGCTGGTGTACATCGAGGACCAGTACCTGTGGTCGGTCGACGTCGCCCGCGTGTTCGCCGGCGCCCTACGCCGCTCCCCGACCCTGCGGATGATCGTGGTGGTCCCCCGTCACCTGGACGACGACAGCGCGGTCACGATTCCGCCGTCGCTGGTGGGTCACGCTGCGGCGCTGGACATCCTGCGCTCCGCCGGGGCGGACCGCGTCCTGGTTCTCGACGTGGAGAACGACGACAGCGTGCCCGTCTACGTCCACTCGAAGGCGTGCGTGATCGACGACGTGTGGGCCGCGATCGGCAGCGACAACTTCAATCGTCGTTCGTGGACTCATGATTCGGAACTGACCGCCGCCGTCATCGACACCGCGCGCGACCCGCGGGAGCCGACCGACCCGGGTGGGCTGGGCGACGGCGCTCGGGTCTACGCCCGCGAGTTGCGGCTCGGATTGTTGGCGGAACACCTCTCCCGCAACGGACTCGACGACACGTCGGATCTGCTCGATCCGGACGAATGCTTCGACGCCGTCACCCGCAGCGTGACGGCCCTGGACGCATGGCACGACGGTGGTCGTCGCGGACCGAGGCCCGCCGGTCGCCTGCGTCGGCACGCGATCGAGGTGCCTCCCGTGTGGAAGCAACGGCTGTTCTCCTGGCTCTACCGCGTGGTGGTCGATCCGGACGGCAGGCCCTGGCGACTGCGGTTCACTCGCCGGTTCTGACATCGGGCGGTCCTTGTTCTCCCTGCTCCCCGGCCCGTTCGCCGGCGTACAAAACCGGCCCCCGGCGCGTCGTGACCCACGCGAACCGTCCGCAGGTTTCTTTGTGTCCGTACCCGAGCGAGGCTCCCCTCCCGTCGCCTAGATTTCGTGGAGACGGGCCCGTCGAGAGCGCGGGGGGTGGCCGTCGAACGAACCCCCACCAGTGAGGCGAGGCGCGGTACATGACGGATCTGAAGCCCTTCTACAAGAACGTGCAGTCGCACTACGACCTCTCGGACGACTTCTTCGCACTGTTCCTCGATCCCACGTGGACCTACAGCTGTGCGTACTTCGAGCGCGACGACATGTCTCTCGAGGAGGCTCAGCTGGCCAAGATCGACCTGGCGCTGGGCAAATTGGGGCTCGAACCCGGGATGCGGCTGCTCGACGTGGGATGCGGTTGGGGCACCACCATCATCCGGGCACGCGAGAAATACGACGTCGACGTGGTCGGCCTGACGCTCAGCGAGCACCAGTTCGGACGAGTGCAGGCTCGCCTCGACGGCCTCGACGGGGACCGCAAGGCCGAAGTGCGACTGCAGGGCTGGGAGGAGTTCGACGAGCCCGTCGACCGCATCGTGAGCATCGGCGCCTTCGAACATTTCCGACGGGCACGCCACGTCCCGTTCTTCGAGAAGGCGTACCGCCTGCTGCCCGACGACGGAAAGATGCTGCTGCACACCATCGTCGGCTACGGGTTGGACGACCTCGCCGAGATGGGCGTCGCCGTCGACAAGCGCGACGCGGTGTTCATGCGCTTCATCATCCGCGAGATCTTCCCCGGCGGGGAACTCGAGCGACCCAAGACCGTTCAGGAGCGGGCGCAGTCCGTCGGGTTCTCCGTCGACCGTGTCCACTCGCTCCAGCAGCACTACGCACGGACCCTGGAGATCTGGACCGAGAACCTCGAGGCCCGCAAGGACGAGGCACTCGAGATCGGCGGCCAGGAGGTCTACGACCGATACATGAAGTACCTGAGCGGCTGCGCCAAGCAGTTCCGCCGCGGCACCATCGACGTCATGCAGTTCACCCTGTCGAAGTAGCCGGCCGTGAACGGCGCGCAGCACCTCGGGCTGCGCGCCGTTTTCGCGTCCCGCGTCGCGGGTAGGCCTCCGGCAGACGGAGACGACCCGAAGGAGTGCCCCATGCCCGCCACCGACGACGACGGCCACGCGAAGACATCCGAACTTCCCTCGACACTGCAGAAGTCGGACGAGAAGGCACAACGGACCTACGCCAAGGCTCTCGACTCCGCCGAGGAGCAGTACGACGACGAGTCCCGCGCCCACCGGGTGGCCTACGCCGCACTGAAGCACACCCACGAGAAGGTGGGCGATCACTGGGAGGAGAAGGACGACTACGGTCCCTCCGACGAGCGGGCCGAGAGCGGCGGCCCGAACCCCAGCGGGGAGAGCAAGGAGGGCGTCGACGCCAACGCCACGAAGGATCACCTCGAGGACGTTGCGAAGAAGCTCGACATCACGGGCCGGTCGCGCATGACGAAGGACGAACTGGTCGACGCGATCGAGAAGGAGAACCGTCGGCAGACCGACCGGAACCGCTGACCCGACTCGTCACCGGTTCAGGGTGGCCCCGATCATCCGGGAGCTGTTGCCCACCACCAGAATCGACGACGCGTTGTGCAGCACGGCCGCCAGGACCGGCGACAACGCTCCACCCGCCCCGAGGATCAACCCGACGGCGTTGACGGCGATGGCCAACCCGTAGTTCTGCCGGATCACGCCGACCGAGGCGCGCCCGAGGGCGCGCACGTCCAGCAGGCGCGTCAGATCGTCACCGGCCAGCGCGATGTCGGCCGTCTCGACGGCGACGTCGGTCCCGGCGGCGCCCATGGCGATCCCGATGTCGGCCGCCGCCAGCGCGGGCGCGTCGTTGGTCCCGTCGCCCACGACGGCCACCAGGTGGCCCTCGGCCTGCAATCGGCGTACCACCTCGAGCTTGTCCTCGGGCATGACCTCGGCCTGCCATTCGTCGATGCCCAGTTCGGCAGCCACGGCCGCGGCCGTATGGGGGTTGTCGCCGGTGAGCATGACGATGCGACGGACACCGTCCGCGCGCAGAGCCCGCAGCACGGCAGCAGCATCGGCCCGGACCTCGTCGCGCAGACTGATCAGGCCCACCAGCTCGCCGTCCACCGCGAGCAGCAGCGGCGTCTCCGCCCGCTTCTGCAGGCGTTCGACCCACTGCGCGGCGTCGTCGGTGACGGTCACCCCTTCCCGCTCGAGAAGAGACGGACCCCCGAGCAGCAGCGTGCGTCCGTCGGACACGGTGCGCATGCCCAGCCCCACCAGCACCTCGCACTCCTCGTGCGGCGGGATCTCGATGCGCCGCTCCTCGGTACTGCGAATCACGGCTTCCGCCAACGGATGTCGCGAGTGGATCTCGGAGCTCGCCGCGTGGGCGAGTATCTGTTCCGGCTCCCACGCGGGTGAGAACGCGATCACGTTGGTCACCACGGGCCGCCCGACGGTGACCGTGCCGGTCTTGTCGAAGACCACCGCGTCGACGCGGCCGGCGAGTTCGAGGTGCGAGCCGCCCTTGATCAGGATGCCGCGGCGCGCGCCGTTGCCGATCGCCGCGCTGATGGCAGTGGGCGTCGACAGGCCCACCGCACACGGGCACGCGATCAACAGCATCGTCATCGCGCGCCGGACGTCGCGGGTGACGACCAGCGTCGCGGCGGAGAGCAGGAACGACGCCGGGACGAAGCGCCGGGAGAAGGTGTCGCCCACGGTCTGGATGGGTGCCCGGTCCTCCTGTGCCTGCTCCACGCGCTCGATGATGCGGCCGATCGCCGTGTCGCGGCCGACGGCGGACGCACGCACCACCAGACGCCCACGCACCACCACGGTGCCCGCGGACACGGCGGCGCCGACGGTGCACGTCACCGGCAAGGTCTCCCCCGTGATGGCGGAGCGATCGACCACCGCCTCCCCGTCGACGACGACGCCGTCCACGGGAACGCCCACGTGGTCGTGGACGACGATCTCGTCGCCGACCTCGAGAGTGTCGATGTCCACGGACACCTCGGACCCGTCGGCGAGACGGACCCACGCGGTGTCGTGCGTCCCGGAGAGCAGCTCCGAGATGGCGCGGCGGGTGCGGCGGAGCGTGAGTTCCTGGAGATACTCGCCGATGTTGAGCAGCCAGAGCACCGTCAGGGCCACCACGTTCTCGCGCAGGACCAGGCTGGCGACGGTGGCGGCGGACACGAGCGCGTCGGTCCCGGCCGCCCGCTCGCCGGCCAGCGATCGCACGGCGCCCTTCAGGAAGGGATAGCCGGTGAAGACGGTGACCCCGGTGGCGACCAGACGACTCCCGGGTCCCAACATCGGCGGTCGGCGCAACCCGTAGCGACGAACGCCGAGCAGGAACAGTGCCGCACCGCCGACGGCCATCCGCAGCAGCTCGGCGGACCCCACGTCGGCCGAACGCGGCGTGCGCGAGCCGATCTCGGGTTCCGGTCGATCACGGACCGCCTCGACCGCCGCCACGACGGTGTCGCGGTCGGTGCGGGTGCGCGAATACCAGACGACCACCGACGCGGTGCGGGGATAGGCGTGAACCGCCCGGACCCCGACCTCCGCCCCGACCGCGTCCTCGACCGCGATCGCGCGAGCCGCGCTGCCGGTGATCCAGTCGGCGCGCAGGCGCAGTCGCCCACCGCCGTCGGAGAGAATCACCTCAGTGGTCGTGCCCGTGCCCGCGGGCGTCGGCCGACGGCGGACGCACGTCCTCGCCCATCCGGTCCTTGGCCTCGGCGACCACGTCGGACATCGCGAGACGAGCGGATTCGGCGCGCACCTCGGCTCGGCGGACGCCGCGCAGCCCGACCTCGGTGACCCGCACCGCGGCCTCGCGCACCGGTGCACGGTCGTAGGCCTTCTTCACGCCGTTCCAGGCGGCGACTCCCACCATGCCGGTGACGACGGTGGATGCCGCCTTGCCGATCAACGGGCCCAACATGACAAGCGCCTCCTCGTACACGGTCTCGACAACGCGTGACGCACAGTACCGGCCCACGTCCTGGTTTGCGCGGGCGTCGACCGCACCCTACAGTCGACAACGATTGTCACTGTCGTGTGGGTCCACCTCCCCGACCTCGCCCCGATCTGCGGAAGGACACCTCCCCGTGCTGGACGTCACCGACCTGACCGTCTCGGCGGGCCGGACCACCCTCGTGGCCGGCGTGACGTTCTCGCTCGCCGCCGGCGAACGCGTCGCTCTGGTCGGTCGGTCCGGATCCGGCAAGTCCCTCACCGCCTCCGCGATCGCCGGCTGCCTCGCCCCCGATCTCACGGTGCGGGGATCGATCCGGGTGAACGACATCCCGGTGGCCGGCGTGCCGATCGCCCGACGACCCGCGCGGGCGCGCGCCGCCCTGGTCGTCCAGGACTCCGCTGCCGCACTGGAACCGGTGACCACCGTGCGTCGCCACCTGGAACTCGCACTGCGCGCACGGCATTCGGATTTCGAGATCCGCACCACCGCAGCGGATTCCGTGCTCCGCGCCGTGGACCTCGACCCGGCGGTGATCGGCCCACGCCGGCCCGCCGAACTGTCCGGTGGCCAACGCCAACGCGTCTGCCTCGCCCTCGCCCTGGCCTCCGACACTCCACTCCTCGTCGCCGACGAGCCGACCACGGCGCTCGACGTCGTCAGCGCACGCATCGTCGTGGACGCGGTGCGGACGGCCGCCGATCGAGGCCGCGGCCTCGTGTTCGTCACCCACGACCTCGCGATCGCCGCCGCGCTCTGCTCGCGCGTCGTGGTGCTCGACGCGGGGCGAGTGGTCGAGGACGCCCCCGTCCGCGACGTCCTCACCCGTCCGGCGCACCCCGTGACCGCGGACCTCGTCGAGCGGGCCCGCGCCCTGTCGACACCGTCGCCCGATCCTGCTGCCCTCGCCTCGTGAACCCGCGAACGACCGGTCTCGCGGCCACCGGGGTGAGCGTGCGCTACGGCACCACGATCGCCGTCGACGACGTGACGCTGCGGCTCGCACCGGGCGATCGTGTCGCCGTGGTCGGCGCGTCGGGCTCGGGCAAGTCGAGTGTTCTGCGTGCACTCCTGGCGCTACGCGCCCCGGACGCCGGCACCGTCACGCTGGACGGTCGGCCCGTTCGCCCCGGATCGGCACGCCGACTGCGGCCGTTCCGACGGGACGTGCAGTTCGTTCCCCAGGACCCCGGCGCATCCCTCGACCCGCGCAGCACGGTGGCCGCGGCGGTGTCCGCCCCGTTGCGCTGGCTCGACGTTCCGACCGATCGCCGAGCCCGCACCCGCGAGGCGGTGGAGTCCGTGGGCCTCGAACGATCGATCCTCACGGCGCGGATCGATCGGCTGTCCGGCGGACAGAAGCAACGGGTCGCCCTCGCCCGAGCCGTCGCCTGCCGCCCGCGCTACCTGCTGGCGGACGAACCCGTGAGCGGGCTCGACGGCGGCACGCGCGACGTCGTCCTCTCCCTTCTTGATCGCCTCGACCCCGCCACGGCGATTCTTCTGGTCACGCACGATCTCGCGGTGGCGGCGCGGATCGCGACGCGCCTGCTCGTCATGGCGGACGGACGCGTCGTCGACGACGGCCCCGTGACCGATCTGCTGACCGCACCGACTCACCCGACCACCCGCGCCCTCGTCGCCGCGGTCCCGCGCCTCGATCTCGCGACTCCCGCCCGCTGACCCGATTCGTTCGACCCGTCCAGTCCCGTCCAGGTCACCGACGTCACCTGTGTCACCGACGTCACCACCCCTTCCGACACCAGGAGTCACCCATGGTCCGGCTTCGCCGACCCCTGCTCGCCACCGTCGCCGGCGGCGCCGCGGCAACCCTGCTCGCGGGCTGCTTCTCGGCCGCCGCCCCGGCGGGTTCCGACGATCGTCTGCGGCTGGCCATGATGCAGCCGCCGCGGTCGGCGCTGTCCCCGTTCAGTGACGACGCGTTCAAGCTGTCTCGATGGTCGACGGCCGAAACCCTGGTCTCCCTCGACGATCTCGGTGAGGCGCAGCCCGCGCTGGCCGTCGCGTGGAACCGGGTGGACGACCGCACCTGGTCGTTCGACCTGCGCCCCGACGTGCGGTTCCACGACGGGTCCGCGCTCACGTCCGATTCCGTGGTGACGATGCTGCGCGCGGCCACCTCCGCGGCACCCAAGCCGCGCATCCTCGACGGGGTGGAGCTCACCGCCGACGCGGTCGACGAGGACACGGTGGCGGTCACCACCGCGACTCCGGATCCGCTGGTGCCGCAACGACTGTCGAGTCCACAGCTCGCCGTGCTCGCCCCCGCCGCCTACGCCGGAGACGGACCGGTGGACCCCGTCGGTCACGGCACGGGCCCGTTCGTCCTCACGGCCGTGAACGGAACGTCCACCGCCACCCTCGACCGCAACGACGACTACTGGGGAGAGCCGGCTCGCCTCGCGGGCATCGACGTCGACTTCGTCCCGGACGGGACGGCCCGCGTGGCCGCTCTGCGAAGCGGCACCGCCGACGTGGTGGAGGCGGTCCCGGTGGCGCAGGCCGCGTCGGTCGATCCCGCTCTGGTGCACGAGGTTCCGATGCCGCGGACCAACACGCTGTACCTGAACAACCGCGCCGGGGTGTTCACCGATCCGGCCATGCGGGCGGCCGCGCGGGAATCCGTCGACGCCGACCGCATCGTCGATCAGGTCTACGAGGGCCGCGCGGACGTCGCCCGCGGGCTGCTCGGTCCCGCGATCCCGTGGTCCGAGGACCGACCGGCTCGCACCCCCGCGCCGGCGGGAGACCCTGCCGGACGGCGCATCACCCTCGCCACCTTCACCGACCGGGCGGAACTGCCCGAGGTAGCGGTGCTGCTGCAGCAGGCACTCGAGGCCCGCGGGTTCGTCGTCGAGCAGGTCGTTCGTGAGTACCAGTTCATCGAGGCCGACGCCCTCGCGGGTGCGTTCGACGCCTTCGTGCTGTCCCGCGCGACCGTCCTCGACTCCGGTGATCCCGCCGCGTACCTGTATTCGGACTTCGCCTGTGACGGCTCGTTCGGCATCGCCCAGTTCTGCGATCCGGCGGTCGATCGCGCTCTTGCCGACGCCGCCGCCAGCGAGCCCGGTCCTGCCCGCCGGTCGGCGATCCTCGAGGCCGAGCGGTCGATCCTGGAGCGCGACGCGGCGGTGCCGATGCTGCACGAGCGCGTGATGCAGGGCGAGTCGAGCCGAGTCTCCGACGTGGCCCGCGACCCCCGTGAGCGCGCCCTGATCACGTCCGAGACCGCCCTGTCGTGACCGGCGGACACGTGCGCGGAGCGACGGCTCCGATCGCCACGCTCTCGCGGGTCCTGACCGCCGCGACGCTCCTCGGTGTCGTGGGCCTTCTGCCGTGGCTGTCCGATCGCGACCCCGCTCTGTCGATCCTCCGGGCGCGGTCGGCGGAACAGGAACCCACTGCGGAAGCGCTCGACGCGGTGCGCGCGGACCTGGGACTGGCCGACGGACCGGAGGCGATCATGCTGCGGTGGCTCGGCGGTGTCGTGCGCGGCGACTTCGGAACGTCGTGGAACACCGGTCGCGACGTCCTGCCCGGAGCCGTCGCCGCCCTCGGCGTGTCGGCGACCTTGATGGCGTGTGCCGCCCTCGTCGCCGGGATCGTCGCCGCCGCGCTCGTCGCCCCGGCTCTGCGCGCCGGGGTCACGGGAGCGCCGCGGCGGTCGTCCGGCCTCGCCGCCGCCGCGCTGACCTCGACGCCGGAGTTCCTGCTGGCCTCCGTCGGCGTGGTCGTCGGCAGTCTCTATCTGGCGCTGCCGCCGTACGGGTGGACCGGACCGCAGTCGGCGATCCTCCCGGCGCTCGCCCTGGGCCTGCCGGCGGGCGGACTTCTCGGCCGACTGCTGGCCGACGCGGTGTCCTCGGCGTGCACCGAACACTGGGTGGTCACGTGGACCGCCGCCGGGATCTCGCGTCGTCGCACGGCCGGTGCCGTTCTCCGGCGTGCCACCGCGGCGGTCACGTCGCAGATGGCCCTCGTGGCCGTCGCCCTGCTGGGCGGTGCCGTCGCCGTCGAACAGGTCTTCGCGATTCCCGGTCTGGGCCGCACGATGCTCGGCGACGCCCGGTCGCAGGACCTGCCCGCCCTGCAGGCCGATGTCGTACTGCTCCTCCTCGTCAGCGTCGCGTTCGGCGTCACCGCCGCGGTCGTCCGGCGGCTTCTGCTCGGAGCGTCGATCCACGACGCAGCGGTCCCCGTGCCCACGGCTCGGTTCGTGCGCCGACGGCGCCACGTCGTCGTCCCCGTCGCCGGCGCCCTCGGCGTTCTCGCGATCGTCGTCGCGGGGTGGTCACGTGACCCCTATGCCGCGTCGACGGCGAAGTACGCTCCGCCCTCGGCGTCGGCCCCGTTCGGCACCGACGCGTCCGGTCGCGACGTCCTGGCCCGCGTCGCGCACGGCGCCGTCGGCACGATCGGCACGTCGCTGGCCGTGCTCGCGGCCGCCGTCGTGATCGGACTGGTGCTCGGCTGTGCGCCCCGCGTGTTCGTCGGACCGATCGAGGTCTCCAATGCCGCGCCGCCCGTCGTCACCGGCGTGCTCGTCGCCTCCATCTGGGGCCCGAGCGCCGCCGCTGCCGCGCTGGCGGTGCTGCTCGTGTCCTGGGCACCGCTCGCCGCGCACACGGCCGCCCTCGTCGCGGAGGTCCGCGCCCGCCCGTACGTGGCCGTCCTGCCCGCGCTCGGGGCGAGTCGCAGGCGCATTCTGTGGGGGACGGTGCTGCCCGCGGTGATCCCGACCGTCGTCCGGCACGCACTGCTGCGACTGCCGGGGGTGGCGCTGGCACTCGCGGCCCTCGGTTTCCTCGGGCTCGGCCCGACGCCCCCGAGTCCGGACTGGGGACTGGTCCTCGCGGACGGTGTCGCCGCGGTCGAGCGCGCACCCTGGGTCGCTGCCGCACCGCTGGTGTCGTTGATGCTGGTGTCGGTCACCGCCGTGGCCGCGTCGTCGCTCGCGTCCGCGCCCGGAACGCCCGGCCGGTGGTTCACCGGACGCGGGGGCGCTTCGGTAGGGTCGGGCGCCGTGCCGACCCCCGTTGCCGCGACGCCGTGATCGCTCGTACCGTGCCGTCCACGCATCACCGATCTCGCTGGGCGCGTGCACTTCCCGTGGCCGATCTGCGTGCCGCGTCGGCCACCGTGCGCCTGCTCGTGCTCACGCAGCTCGCGTTCAACGTCGGATTCTTCATGGTGCTGCCGTACCTGTCGGTGCACCTGACGGGCGATCTCGGACTCGGTGCGGCGACGGTCGGGCTGATCCTCGGTGTGCGCACGTTCTCGCAGCAGGGTTTGTTCTTCCTCGGGGGCACGCTCGCCGATCGGGTGGGCATCAGGCCGGTGATCCTGACGGGGTGCACCGTTCGCGTGGTCGGCTTCGTCGGGTTGGCCTTCGCGGACTCCCTCGTCGCCGTCCTGGTGGCCACCGTGCTGGTCGGAGTCGCGGCGGCGCTGTTCTCCCCCGCCGTGGAATCCGCTGTGGCGGTGGAGGGGTCGGTCAGCGAGCAGGCGGGTGGGCAGAGCCGACTGGATGCGTTCGCTCTGTTCACGGTGTGCGGTCAGATCGGTTCCTTCACGGGACCGCTGATCGGGTCCGCGCTGCTGCTCGTCGACTTCCGCGTGGCGTGCCTGTGCGCCGCGGTGGTGTTCGTGGCCGTCACCGTCACCCACGCGGTGATGCTGCCCGCGCGTCGGCCGGCCGAGACGACGACGTCGTGGTTCGAGGACTGGCGGATCGTCGCGCGGAACCGGCTGTTCCTCGTCTTCGCGCTCGCGACCAGCGTGCAGCTGATCGCCTACAACCAGCTCTATCTGCTGTTGCCGTTGCGGGTCGACCAGGTGTGGGGCTCGCAGGCGCCCCTCGGGTGGTTGTTCGCGGCGTCGTCGCTGTTGGTGGTCGCGGCGCAGATGCCCCTCACCCGCGCGACCCGTCGTCGACCGCTGCGGGCGATCCTCCCCGTCGGGTTCGTCGTCATGGCCGCGGCGTTCGGTGTGGCCGGCGTGGCCGCGATGATCGGGGGAACCGGGTGGGTCGGGTTGATCGGACCGGCACTCTTCGTCGTCCTGCTGACCCTCGGTCAGATGATCGCCATGCCGTTCGCCCGCGACCTCGTGCCCGTCCTGGCGGGTGATCGCACCCTCGGCGCGTACTACGGATTCCTCGCCTCGGCCGGCGGCGTCGGCGTCCTGGTGGGGTCGGCGGGGCTGGGCGCGGTCGTCGACGCGGTGCCCGACAGCGCGATGGGCACTGCCGCACCCTGGTTGCTCGCCGCCGTGCTCCCCCTCGCGGCGGCCGCGATTCTGCGATCGGTCGCGACGCGCGTCGACGCCCTCGAGCGGAACTGACCGGTCAGGCGGCCCGGACGATGTCCCGCCCGGTGAGCACCTCGGTCTCGGTGGCGATGCGGTTCCACACGTCGGGGGTGACGTCCCGGTGGAGGCTGTCCCGGTCCCACCACATCATGCGGGTGCGGTAGCGATCGTCGGGGTAGGCCGCGGGCGCGATGGAGTCGACGACGCGGCCGCCGCCGGACTCCCAACGACGCAGCACGTGGTCGGCCGCCGTCGCCATGACGAAGCGCGCTCCGGTGAAGACCATGGTGGGCAGTGCGGTGCGCGACAGGAGAGCCGACAGCGCGCCGGGCGAGTCGGCGCTCGTCCCGACGAAGGCCGACTTCATCTCGACCACCCCGTCCTGCAGCCGGTCGGAGATCAGGGCCTCCACCGTCGGTCGGTCCGCGTTGCCCTCCCACTCGACCAACGCGTGCGACTGCTGCGCGGACAGGTACGGGCCCTGCCCTCGCACGCCGGCGACGACCGTTCCGGACCGATCGATCGCGGCGAAGAACACCGCGGTGTCCCGGCCGTCGCGGACCCGTGCTGCGTCCAGCGCCACCGACACTCCGTGCCGCGAGTAGGAGGCATCCGCCGCATCGAGGTACTCCTCCCACAGAGCGCGGTCCATGGCGGGCGTGCTCATCACGAGCGTCGTGCCGCTGGCAGGGTCGTCCAGCCGGGTCGCTCCCCGCGACGCGCGGGTCGTGAATCCCGCGGCGCGGGCCGGAGGCCGGTCGTCGTACAACGCTGAGAGGGGAGCGAGAACGGTCATGGTGATCTCCTGGCGGCAACGGGCACGAACGTGCCGGATCGCCGACATCGGCGCCCGACCGAACAATTCGGACGGCGCCCGAATGGTTCACACACCGATTGTCCCGCCGACCGGAAGATCGACCGATTCATAGGGAGATGTCACGATCTCGACCCACACAACAAGCAGGAAATCGCGTCGACATCACGGGGTGCCCGCTGATTATGCCCTACAAAACGGGGTGAGCGATTGTTTTGGAGCACCAAAGCGGGAATGGTTCATCGCCGGAACAGCGGCAGCCACGAGACGGTACCGACCTGTGGGAATGGTTCGCCGAAACCCGCGGGGCGGGGTGGCGTCAATGGCGCGAGAAGTGCACGACGGACGGTGCGCCGCAGCCCACCTGCCGTCCGTCGGAGAGGGCGGCGCGGCCGGTGCCGGCGAGGGGAAGTCAGGACCGACGGGACACCGGGAGCAGAGGCAGTCGGCGACGGACCCGACCCGATCCCGACCCGGCGGGGGTGCGCACGGAGTCGGCGATCACCGCGTCGACGGTCGCCTCCGCGTCGGCCTTGTTGTCCCCGATGCCGCCGGTGGCACCGCGTTTCGCCCAGCCGACCACGTAGGTACGCGGCACGACGGAGCCGTCCTCCCGCGTCACTCGACCGTCCAGGTTCCGAACGGTGCCGCGTTCCTCGTCGAAGGGCAGGCCCGGCACGGGTGCACCGCGGTAGCCGGCCGCCTGCAGGACGAGGTCGGCATCGACGACGACCGAGGAGCCGTCCGTCGCCCGCGCCGTCAGGCGTACGCCACCACTGTCGGTGGTCTCCAGACCTCGGGGGTCCACCCCGAACGCGAAGACGATGCGACGACCGGACCCGGCGGACCCGACGGGCCTGCCGAGATCGGCGAGATCGAGGGCCGGCACCCCGGCGAGCGGTGCGGCGGAGGCCGAGAACGGCAGCGCCGCGGCCGATTCGGCGGCGCCGGGTCCCGCGACGAACACGGGGACCTCGCGCCGCGAGACCAGCGCCTGACATTCGGGGCGGGTGAACGCGGCGTGATCGGGTCCGCGCCGGGCGAGCACGATCACCTCGGCGACGTCGGCGTTCCGCAGGGCCGCCAGTGCGTGCGGCGCGATCTCGGTGTCCACCAGGGACTCCGGATTCGCGGTGAGGATGCGCGCGGCGTCGAGCGCGACGTTGCCGTTGCCGATCACCACGACTCGGCGCACCCCGCGCAGGTCGACGGCGTCCGCAGCGACGCCCGGGTGCCCGGTGTACCACCCGACCAGGGTGCGGGCACTGAAGGGAGCCGCGCCCTCCGGGTCCACCCAGGGCAACGTGCGGTCACGATCGGCGCCGACCGCGACGATCACGGCGTCGTGCGCAGCGCGGATCTCGTCGACACTCGTCTCGACGCCGACGTCGACCCCGGTCCGGACCGTCACGCGCGGATGCGCGAACAGCGGTCGGAAGTGCTCACCGATGCGGCGGGTGCCGAGATGGTCGGGCGCCACGCCGAACCGGGCCAGTCCGCCCGGCACCGAGAGCCGTTCGTAGAAGGTCACGCGTGCGTTCGTCTGACGCAGGACGGCCGTGGCCGCGTAGCACGCGGCCGGACCGGTCCCGATCACCGCTACCCGATCCAACTGCACGTCGCCGATGGTCGGCAAGGGGAAACGCGGTGCGCCCCACGCGTTGTCGATCGGCCGATCCCGGTAGTAGTCGGCGTTCAGCTCCGCGTACACCTGCTGCTCGGGGGTCAGGCGGTTCACCCGGGTGATGGCGTCGACGGGGCAGGCGTCGGCGCACGCCCCACAGTCGATGCACGATCGCGGATCGATGTAGAGCAGGTCCGTCGTGCCGAAGTCCGGCTCGTCGGGCGTCGGATGGATGCAGTTGACCGGACACACCGACAGGCAGGAGGCGTCGTTGCAACAGTTCTGGGTGATCGCGAAGGCCATGGGTGACGCGCCTCAGAGCATGTGCACGGTGCGATAGATCGCCGCCGCCGGCTTGGTGAGCAGTCCGCAGTCGGCGAGGAACGCCATCAGATGCTGGCTCGAGGTCCGCATCATGACGTGGTGGTGCGTGTTGGCCTTGGCCGCACGCACGGCGCGGTCGACGTCCAGCCCGGCTGCGGCGTAGACGTCCCGGCTGACCATGTTGGACACGATGACCCGGGCCGCGATGGCGATGAGCAGAGCGGCCGACCGGCGACGGACGGCGGAGGTGCCCACCATGTGCTCGCGCATCTGGGCGCGGGCGAAGGTCATGTGCCGCGACTCCTCGACCACGTGGATCTTGCTGGTGGTGCGCACGAGCGGCAGGACGTTCTCGCCGCGCATCCAGTCCCGCTGCATGACGTCCAGGACCTCCTCGGCGACGAGGATGCCGCCGTACGCGGCCTCGGACACGGCGATCGTCTTGAAGAGGCGGCCCAGCTCACGGCTGGCGCGGCGGGGGACGTAGGCCTCGATCCCCATCGTGCGGCACGCCCGGGCGAACATCAGCGAGTGACGGCACTCGTCGGCGATCTCGGTGAGAGCGAACTGGAAGTCGGACTCGGCGTACTTCCCGCAGTACTGATCGCGGAGCACCATCTGCTGCAGGATCATCTCGAACCAGATGCCCGTGCTCATGATGGACGCGACCTCGTGCCGGGTGAGGGTGATGCGCTGCTCGTGCGTCATCTCGTCCCACAACGGGGTGCCGTAGAGCGTGCTCCACTCGGGGTTCAGGCCGAAGTGGTCGGGGTCCAGCGGAGCCTCCCAGTCCACCTCCGACATGGGGTCGTACGACAGGGCGGCAGCGGAATCGAGCAGGCGGGCCGCGACGTCCTCCGGCTCGCGGCCGAGGTCGGCTCTGGTGGCGGGTTCGAGCGTGCTGGTCATGAACGCGTCCTTCCGTACGGCACCGGTCGTCTGTAGGTGTGACGAACATTATCAGATACTCTTCGTCACGGACACTGCCGCCGGTGCACTGCAGGTCAGCTCGGTCGCGACCGCCCTCGCGACCGTGTCCGCGACTGCCGCCACTGCTCGATGTCACGTCCGATCGGCGTCGTGGGCTCGGTGTCGTACAGCCATTCGCGTGCGATGGCGCCCCAGTTCGCCGTCGCGCGGAGCTGTCCGAGAATGCCGAAGGTCAGGAAGTCCGTCCGACGCGAGAACACGTGCTCGGGCGGCAGCCACTGCTTGGTCATCGCCCCGAAGTTGCCACTGCGCGGGTCCACCGCGAGGACGAAGCAGGCGCCGGCCATCTCGGGCGTGACCGTCACCCGCCGATCCGTCAGGCTGAGCTCCGCTGCCGCGGACACGTAGTCGAGGCAGTCCTGCGGTGAGGTCGGGGCCTCGGGATCGAGAATGCCGCGATCGGCCAGCAGGCGGTGCAGATCGTCTCCGCGCCCCTCCACGGCGGCGCGGAGGCAGTCGCGCTCGAACCTGATGTCCGACGCGCTCATGTGGATGTAGAGACCGAAGTCGACGAACGTCACCCGCCCGTCCCGTGCCAGGAGCACGTTGCCGGGGTGCGGATCGCCGCAGAACTCACCCAGGGTATGAAGCGATCCCACGTAGAACCGGAAGATCGTCTCGCCGATGCGGTCCCGCTCCTCGTCGGGCAGCTCGCGGATGCGCTCGAACCGCACCGCGTCGACGAACTCCGTGGTGAGGACGGCCTCGCCGCAGTGCGAGGCGACCACGTCGGGCACCGCGAAGTGCGGATGGTCGCGGAAGAGGTCGGCCGCCCGGCTCTGCGTGCGTGCCTCGGCCGGATAGTCGAGCTCCGCCTCCAGATTGCGCCGCAATTCCTCGACCACCGCTTTCGAGGACAGCATCGGCATCGACGCCGGCAGCAGCTTGACGTAGAACGACAGGTTCTTCAGGTCCGCCCGGACCGCGGCGTCGATACCCGGGTACTTGACCTTCACGGCCACCACGCGACCGTCGGAGAGCACCGCGCGATGCACCTGACCGATGGACGCGGCAGCGATCGGTACGGGGTCGAACTCCGCGAAGAGATCGGACAGCGGGGCACCGAGATCGGCCTCGACCACCGCGCGGACGTCGTCGAACGCCACTTTCGGCGCGCGGTCCAGCAGGTCGGCCAGCCGCCGTTGGAACTGGTCCCGATGTTCCTCGGGCACGAAGGCCAGGTCGAGCGTGGAGAGCATCTGACCCAGCTTCATCGCGGCACCGCGCAGCCCTCCGAGCACCGTGACCAGGCGTTCGGCCGCGCGCACCGCCTCCTTCTCGGCGAGCGCGTCGCGGAGCTCGTCCGTCCGCCCCGCCATGCGCACACGCAGGACCGCGCCTCGGGCGGTCCGGCCCGCGACCAGGCGTCCCACCTCGGCTCCTCTGACCACCCGTGACGTGGGCACTTTGTCCGACACGCGGCCCAGTATCGCCCGGGCGATCGCGCGGGACGAGGCTCCCCGGCGTCGCGACCGGACAGACAACGCAGACAACGCATTTCGGGCACGACGTGTCGCAGGTCACTTGGCGCGACCGGCTGGAACGGGCATACGTTTGCATAGGTAACGACTTCTGGGAGGGGAAGACATGACCACCACCGCACCGCACGTGACCACAGCCGCACCGGATCCGGCCGTCTCCGAGCACCTCGCCGACGCCGCGCCCGACCTGCACCGCATGGTGGAGACGGTCATGACCGAGTACGCGGACCGTCCCGCCGTCGCCGTGCGCGCGCGACGGGTGGTGACCGACGAGTCGGGACGCCGCCATGCCGAACCGATCGAGGACGTCGCGACGCTCACCTACGCCGACCTGTGGTGGCGCGCGGGCGCGTTGGCGCGCCACCTCGTCGACCACGTGTCCCCCGGCGGAGCCCTCGCCACCCTCGGCTTCGCGAGCGGTGACTACGTCGTCGCGGAACTGGCGACGGTGCGACTCGGTGCCGTGGCTCTCCCGCTGCAGACCGGCGCGAGCGTGGACCGGCTCGTCGACATCGCCGCCGAGGCCGGGCCGACGGCACTGGTCGTCGACAGCGAGCACCTGCGCACCGCGGCCGCCCTCGCGACCCGATCCGACGTCGCCGCCGTGATCGTCATGAACCACGACGCCCGGGTCGACGACGATCTCGACCGCCTGGCCGAGGCCCGCGCCGCCGTCCCCGACGGCGTCGAGGTCGTTCCCCTCACCGACGTCCTCGACCGCGCCGCGGGCGCGGACGCACCGACCGTCGACCTGCCGACCCTCGCCCCGGATCCCGATCGGCTGGCCGCCCTCGTCTACACCTCCGGCAGCACCGGAACCCCCAAGGGCGCCATGCACACCGATGCCCTCGTCGCTCGGCAGTGGGCGGCGACCCTGCTCGACGGCACCGGGCCGTTCGGCGCGCCCGAGGCCGAACCCCGTCCGGTGGTGACGCTCGACTACCTGCCCATGAGTCACCTCGCCGGCCGCGCGCTCGTCACCTCCACCCTCGCAGCGGGCGGCACCGTGCACTTCGCCGCGACATCCGATCTGTCGACCCTGCTCGAGGATTTCGCCCTCGCGCGCCCCACCACCGTCCTCCTCGTCCCCCGAGTGTGCGACCTGGTGCGGTCCGAAGCGGACGCGGCCGTCGACCGACGCGTCCGCGAGACCGGGCGCACCGCCGACGACGTGCGCGCGGAGGTGCACGCCGACCTGCGCGAGCGCATCTTCGGCGGACGGGTCGCGTCCGCCGTCGTGGGTACCGCACCGGCCACGCCCGACGCCGTCGCCACGGTCTCCGACGTGCTCGGCGTGCCGGTCCACGACATGTACGGCTCCACCGAGGCCGGACACGTCCTGATCGACGGCGTGCTCATGCGGCCCCCGGTGCTCGAGTACCGCCTCGAGGACGTTCCCGAGCTCGGCTACTCCACCGGCGACCGGCCCCACCCGCGCGGCGAACTGCTCCTGCGGACCGCGTCCCTGACGCCCGGGTACTACCGCCGTGCCGACGCCACCGCCGGCGTGATGACCGACGACGGCTTCTACCGCACCGGCGACGTGTTCGCCGAGATCGGTCCGGACCGGCTGCAGTACGTGGACCGCCGCAAGAACGTGGTCAAGCTCGCTCAGGGCGAGTTCGTCGCCCTGTCCCATCTCGACGCCGTCTACGCCGCGTCCGACGCGGTGGACCAGATCCACGTCCACGGTGACGGCACCCGTTCCTACGTCCTCGCCGTCGTCGTTCCCGCCGCCGGACGGACTCCGCGTGACGTGCTGACGTCGCTCCAGGAGATCGCCCGCCGCGAGGGGCTGGCGTCCTACGAGGTTCCCCGCGACGTCGTCGTCGCGGACGAGCCGTTCACCACGGCCAACGGATTGCTGTCCGGCGCCAACAAGCAACTGCGACCGGCCATCTCGGCGCGGTACGCCGATGCCCTGGAGGCGCGGTACCGGGAGATCGACGGCGGTGGGCGGGACCGGCTCGAGGCCCTGCGGCAGGCCGTCGGGACGATCCCCACCGTCGACGTGGTGCGACGCGCGGCGGCCGGACTGCTCGGGCTGCCGGACGACGACGTGGCGGCCACCGACCGGTTCACCGATCTCGGTGGCGACTCGCTGTCGGCCGTGACGTTCGGGGCGATGCTGCGCGACCTCGTCGACGTCGAGGTGCCCGTGACGGCGGTGGTCTCGCCCACCGCCGATCTCGCCGACGTGGCCGCCGCCATCGATCGGGGACGGGCGACCGCGCAGTCCGGGGACACCGACTCGACGCTCACCTTCGAGAGCGTCCACGGCGCGGACCCGGACGAGGTCGTCGCCGACGATCTCACCCCGGATCGCGTTCTGGGCCCCGATTTCCAGGCCGCCGCGCGTCGAGCCGACGGCCCCCGAGAGGACGTGCGCACCGTCCTGGTGACCGGCGCGACCGGGTATCTGGGTCGGTTCCTGCTGCTCGACTGGTTGGAACGCATGGACGCCGTCGACGGCCGCGTGGTGACGCTCGTGCGGGCACGCTCGGCCGAGGACGCTCGCCGACGACTCGACGCCACGTTCGGTGTGACGGGAGAGCACGCCGTCGACCCGGAGCTCCGCGACCGGTGGACGGACCTGGCGAACCGCCGTCTCGACATCGAGGTCGGCGACGTCGCCCGACCGCGCCTCGGCCTGTCCGACGAGCGGTGGACCCGGCTGGCGCAGGACGTGGATCACATCGTGCACCCCGCGGCCATGGTCAACCATGCCCTGCCGTACCGAGAGATGTTCTCTCCCAACGTCGGCGGCACCGCCGAGGTGATCCGTCTGGCGGCCACCCACCACCTCAAGCCGGTCGACTACCTCTCGACCGTCGCGGTCGCGGCGGGTGTCGAGGCGCTGACCGAGGACGGCGACATCCGGATCGAGAGTCCTCGCCGATCGCTGGGCGGGGACTACGCGAACGGGTACGCCACGTCCAAGTGGGCGGGTGAGGTGTTGCTGCGCAACACCTTCGACGCGGTGGGTCTGCCCGTCACTGTCTTCCGGTCCAACATGATCCTCGCGCATCCGCGCTGGCGTGGCCAGGTCAACGTGCCGGACGTCTTCACGCGCACCCTCGCGTCCGTCACGGCCTGCTCGCTGGCGCCGCGGACCTTCTACTCCGCGTCGGCGGGCGAGCGGCCGCGAGCCCACTACGACGGGCTACCGGTCGACTTCACCGCGGCCGCGATCGCCGAACTCGGCCATCGCGATCGTCGGGGCTACCGGACGTACCACGTGGTCAATCCGCATCACGACGGCATCTCGTGGGACACGGTCATCGACTGGCTGGAGGACGCGGGGGTGTCCGTGGAGAGGATCGACGACCACGACGAGTGGTACCGCCGGTTCCACGACGCGCTGACCGCGCTGCCCGAGCCGATGCGGTCGCACTCCGTGCTGCCGCTGATCCACGCCTACCGGGAGCCGACGCCGCCGCTCGACGGCTCACCCATCCCGGCCGAGCGGTTCCGCGCGGCGGTGCGCGAGTCCCTCGCCCCGCGGTGGAGCGACATTCCGCATCTCGGACCGGACCTCGTCGCCAAGTACGTGCGCGACCTCGGCGCGCTGGACATCGTCTCCCTGCAGCTCAGCTGACCGAGCGGCGGCGTCGACTGCGGAAGGCGTCGATGCCGTTGCGCCGGGCGGCGCCCACCAGGGCCCGGACTCGCGAGTGATGCGGGTCCGGGTCCAGTCCGGCCCCCATGCGGTGCAACTGATCGGTGTGCCACTGCAGGTCGAGCACGCCGTCGACCGTGCGCACCGCGCGTCGGGTGGCGAGACCACGCGGCACGGGCACCGAGGTGTTCGCGCTGGTCAGCGTCGACACCGTGCCCTCCAGCAGGGCACGCGCGGCGTCGGGGTCGGTTGCGGTCGGACGGCCGAGACCGATGACGTCGCAGGCGCCCGAGGCGAGAGCCGCGTCCATCGCCGCCCGCGTGCGGAACCCACCCGTGACCGCCAACGGCACGGCCCCGGCCAGTTCGCGAACCGTCGCCGCGTACTCGAGGAAGTACGCCTCGCGGGCCACCGTCGACGATGCGACGCCCTTGCCCACCATGGCCGGCGATTCGTAGCTGCCGCCGCTGATCTCGAGCAGATCCAGACCCGTCGTCGCCAGCATGGCGATCACCGCGCGGGACTCCCCCTCCTCGAACCCCCCACGCTGGAAATCCGCCGAGTTCAGTTTCAGTCCCACCGCGAACGTCGGGCTCACGCGCTCACGAACGCGGGCGACCACCTCGAGCAGGAACCGTGCCCGGTTCTCGATCGAACCGCCCCACCGATCCGTGCGGCGGTTGGTGTGCGGGGAGAGGAACTGCCCGATGAGGTAGCCGTGCGCACCGTGTATCTCGACACCGTCGAATCCGGCGCGTTCGGCGATCGCGGCCGTCGTCGCGAAACGCTCGACGATGTCGACGATCTCCGCGTCGGTCAGCGCTCGGGGCGCCGGGATGCCCGGGATGTCGAGACCGACGGCCGACGGCGCCACCGTGCGCCCCTCCGTCGTGACCGGATTCCCCTGTCGGCCGGGGTGATTGATCTGCATCCAGACGGGGGTGCCGTGCGCTCCGGCCGCCGACGCCCACGACCGCAGGGCGTCGAGGTGCCGGTCGTCCTCGACGGCGACGTTGCCGGGTTCACCGAGGTAACGCGCATCCACCATGACGTTGCCGGTGAGGATCAGTCCGTACCCACCCGCGCCCCAGCGTCGGTACAGCCGCTGCAGCCGCTCGTCGGGCGCCCCGGTGGTCGCCGCGAGCGACTCGCTGAGCGCCGCCTTCATGGTGCGGTTCGGCAGTACCGCTCCGCACGGCAGCGTCAGCGGGTCGGGCAGGGAGCGGGGCTGGGACACGGGCTCGGACCGGGACACGGGCTCGGACACGGACGGCGACCTCTTTCGACGAGTGACGGGGACGGACGGCGCTCAGTCGGTGCCCACGCCGTGCAGGACGATGTCGACGGCGGCGGCCACCACCTCGTCCGCCGGCGTCTCGCCGTACATCAGTACGGGACAGACCACGGCGCCGGAGAACATGGCGACCGCCGCGTCCAGGCGGGTGCCGGAGGTGACGCGCCCGAGCACCGCGCGCACCACGGACTCGCCGTCGGCGACGAGGCGCGACCGGACGCGGGCGATGTCGTCCTCGGTCGCTCCCCAGTGCGCGAGTGCCAGCAGGATGCGGTCGAGTCGGAGCGAGAGAACGGCGTCGCGGAAGACCGTCATCTCGCCGATCAGGTCGGCTCGCAGATCGCCGGTGGGCGTGTGGTGCGGCATCTCCCCCAGCACGTCGAGCGCGAGACCCAGGAGATCGACGCGGGACGGCCAGTGGGTGTAGAGCGTGGTCTTGGAGTAGCCGGCGACGCGGGCGACCGTCGCGTGGGTGACGGCGTCCCACCCCTCGGTGGTCAGGACCTCGAGGGCGGCGGCGGAGACGTCCGCACGTGTGCGCGCGACGCGGGCATCCTCGGCAGAGGTTTGGTTTCGACCCCGACCGTCGATGCTGTGATCGTCAGGAGATCCGTCCACGCCGTTCGTCACCTCCCTCATCTGCTCGCCTCGTGAGAGACGAAGGTACGCGAATCACCTGCCGACGCCGGTTCGGCCTTCTCAGTTGAACGGCTGGTTCAGTACTGTACTGTGAGTCACGATCGACCGACCGTGACTCGAACCGTCTCCACCCCACCACGTTTCGCGGCGCATCGGCGCCGCCGCGCAGGTGTCCTCCGGGGACCGGCGCGTCACCGAAGGAAGGTCCTCGATGTCCGCCATTCTGTTCGGCTCCATCAGTACGCTCGCCGACACGTCCGAGCTCCAGCGCACCGCGTTCAACGACGCCTTCGCCCAGCACGGCCTGGACTGGTCCTGGTCGCGCGAGGACTACCGGTCGATGCTCGGGTCCAACGGCGGCGCCCAGCGCATCGCCGACTACGCGCAGACCCGCGGTGAGGACGTCGACGCCGCCGCGGTCCACGCCACCAAGTCCGAGAAGTTCCGCAGCCTGCTGGCCGAGCGCGGCGCCACCGCACGTCCCGGCGTGGCGGAGACCGTCGAGGCGGCACGGGCCTCCGGCACCAAGCTCGGGTTCGTCACCACCACCTCGGCCGAGAACGTCGAGGCCGTGCTCTCGGCGCTGGCCCCGACGGTCGCCCGCGAACACTTCGACGTGGTGCTCAGCGCCGACGACGCCCCGCAGGGCAAGCCCGATCCGGCGTCCTACCAGGTCGCGCTGGAGCGTCTCGGCGAGTCCGCGGACGCCTGCGTCGCCGTCGAGGACAACGAGGGCGGCGTCGCGGCCGCCACGGCCGCCGGCATCACCGTCGTCGCCTTCCCCAACGAGAACACCGCCGACGGCACCTTCACCTCGGCCACCGAGAAGGTCGAGTCCTTGGACCCCGCCCGTCTCGAATCCCTGACATCGGCGCGATCCTAGGAGAATCAGCAGTGAGCAACATGCAGGCACAGGTCACCTCGAGCGACCGCAGCTTCCACGTCGAGGGATACGAGAAGATCGAGTACGACCTCGTGTACGTCGACGGCGTCTTCGACACCACGAACACCGAACTGGCGGACAGCTACCGGCCCTACGGCCGGGTGCTGATGGTGGTGGACGAGTCGGTGCTCGAGCACTACGGCGACCGGATTCGCGCCTACTTCGACCACCACGGCATCGACCTGACCGTCGTCGAGGTGCACATCGCGGAGACCGCCAAGTCCCTCGAGACGTTCGAGCGCATCGTCGGAGAATTCGACTCCTTCGGCCTCGTGCGCACCGAGCCGGTTCTCGTCGTCGGCGGTGGCCTCACCACCGACGTCGCCGGATTCGCCTGCGCCAGCTACCGCCGCAACACGCCGTACATCCGCATCCCCACCACGCTGATCGGCCTGATCGACGCCTCGGTGTCCATCAAGGTGGCGGTCAACTACGGCAAGCACAAGAACCGTCTCGGCGCCTACCACGCGTCGCAGAAAGTGTTGCTGGACTTCGGTTTCCTGGCCACGCTGCCCGAGGATCAGGTACGCAACGGCATGGCCGAGCTCATCAAGATCTCGGTGGTGGGCAACCTCGAGATCTTCGAGATGCTCGAGCAGTACGGTCCCGAGTTGCTGCGCACCCGGTTCGGCCACGTCGACGGCACCCCCGAGTTGCGGGACGTCGCCCACCGCCTCACGTACCAGGCGATCGAGACCATGCTCGAGCTCGAAGCACCCAACCTGCACGAGATCGACCTCGACCGGGTGATCGCGTTCGGCCACACCTGGAGTCCCACCCTGGAGCTGACGCCGCCGGCGCCGTTCTTCCACGGGCACGCCATCAACATCGACATGGCCCTCTCGACCACCATCGCCGAGCAGCGCGGCCACATCACGGCGCAGGACCGCGACCGCGTTCTCGGCGTCATGAGCAGCATCGGCCTCGCACTCGACTCCGACCACCTGACGCCCGAACTGCTCACCGACGCCACCGCGTCGATCCTCAAGACGCGCGACGGCATCCTGCGCGCCGCGGTGCCCGCACCCATCGGGACCTGCGCCTTCCTCAACGATCTGGGGACGGACGAGCTCACCGACGCGCTGACCCTGCACAAGAAGCTGTGCCTCGAGTACGACCGGGACGGCGACGGCGTCGACATGTACACCGCCGCCGAGGACGCCGTGGACGCGACCGCGGGCACCGGCGCGCGGGGTTCGGTCCGACGTTCGTGACCGACGCGCCCCGGCCCGTCACCCCCGTCTCCCTCGTCGCCGCCGAGCTCACCGACCTCTGTCGGACGCTCGACGACGCCGCCGTGGGGGCGGAGGCGGCGGGCCGTCTGCGTCGAGTTCGGGACCTCGCCGTCGGCCTCGACCCGTACCTCGACGCGATGACCACCCCGCCCTCGGCCGCACTGGCCGCGCTGGAGGACCGGACGCGGAGCCACGTCTGGTCCGAGGGCCCGCTCGAGCAGGAAATGCTCTCCGGTCACCTCGAAGGGTGGTTCCTGCGCTTCCTCGTCGGCATGACCCGTGCGCGGGACGTGCTCGAGATCGGCATGTTCACCGGGTACTCCGCGCTGGCCATGGCCGAGGAGCTGCCCGACGGCGGGCGGGTGGTCGCCTGCGAGGTCGACGACACCGTGGCCGAGTTCGCGCGCACCTGTTTCACGGCCTCGCCCGTTGGTGATCGCATCGACGTCCGGGTGGGTCCGGCGGCCGACACCCTGGCCCGCGCCGCCCACGACGGTGAGTCGTTCGACCTGGTGTTCGTCGACGCCGACAAGCCCGGCTACGCGCAGTACCTGGACCTGCTCCTCACCACCGACCTGCTGCGTCCGGGCGGTCTGGTCGCCGTCGACAACACCCTGTTGCAAGGTGAGCCCTACTGCGGTGCCACCACCCCGAACGGCCGCGCCATCGCGTCGTTCAACGAGGCCGTCGCCGCCGATCCACGCCTCGAGCAGGTCATGATCCCGATCCGTGACGGGGTGACGTTGATCCGTCGGGCGCGCGTCCCGGGGTCGTCGTGACCGGCGCGGCCCGGACGGTCTCGGTCCTCGCGGCGCTCACCCTCACCGCCCCACTCGACCTGATGATCGTCGCGGGTGCGCGGGTGTTCGGCCGACGCACCCCGCCGGCGCCGTCGTCGCCTCAGGTGGCCCGCACCGTGCTGGTGAACGGCGGGAAGATGACCAAGTCGCTGCAGCTGGCCCGGTCCTTCCACGCCGCGGGGCACCGGGTGGTGCTGGTGGAGTCCGCGAAGTACCGGTGGACTGCGCATCGTTTCTCCCGCGCGGTCGACGTCTTCCACGTCGTGCCGGAGGCGTCGGACCCGGGCTACGTCGACGCGCTCGTCCGCGTGGCGCGCGCGGAGAACGTCGACGTGTTCGTTCCCGTGTCGTCCCCCGCCTCGTCCGTACCGGACGCGGAGGCAGGGGCCGCGATGGGCCCGTCGGTGGACGTGGTCCACGCCGACCCGGACACGATCCGACGCGTCGACGACAAGAACCGATTCGCCGACGCAGCACGAGAATTCGGAGTGCGGGTGCCGGACTCGCACCGCATCACCGACCCCGGGCAGATCGCCGAGATCGACCTCCCGCCGGGCCGGGACTACGTGCTCAAGCGGATCGCCTACAACCCCGTCGGCCGCATGGACCTGACGCCGCTGCGGCGCGAGACCCCGGAGGCCAACCTCGCGTTCGCGCGCTCGCTGGGCATCGCCGAGGACGATCCGTGGATCCTGCAGGAATTCGTCACCGGCCGCGAGTACTGCACGCACGGCACCGTGCGGAACGGATCACTGCAGGTCTACGGGTGCTGCGAGTCGTCGGCGTTCCAGATCAACTACGCGATGGTCGACAAGCCGGACATCCTGACGTGGGTGGAGACGTTCGTCGCCGAACTCGGTGCCACCGGCCAGTTCTCGTTCGACTTCATCGAGAACGGGGACGGCGAGGTGTTCGCGATCGAGTGCAATCCGCGCACGCACTCCGCGATCACGATGTTCCACGACCATCCCGACGTCGCGGCGGCGTACCTGGGGTCCGAACGCGACGTGATCACCCCGCTCCCCTCGTCCCGCCCCACGTACTGGCTGTACCACGAGGTGTGGCGACTGATGACCGAACCGCGTCGGCTCGCCCGACTCCGCACCATCGTCGGCGGGCGGGACGCGGTGCTGACCGGGTGGGATCCGTGGCCGTGGTTCCTCCTCCACCACCTGCACGTCCCGTCCTTGTTGGTGGCCAACCTGCGCTCCGGACGTGGGTGGAGCCGGATCGACTTCAACATCGGCAAGCTGGTCGAACAGGGCGGTGACTGACGTGAACGCACCTCCGCAGGGCCGCACCACGGTGCTGCACCTCGTCGGCTCCGCCGTGGACACCTTCCACGCCGATCTCTCCCGCGTCTACGCTGCCGACGCGCTCGACACTCTCGACGATCCCGCGCGGTTCCGGATGATCGTCGCGTCCGTCGATCCGGACCGCACGTGGCGTGTCGCCGAGACCATGGCGGGACTCGACGCCGCCGCGCCGCTCGCGTTGTCCGACGCCGTCGCGCACATCGACACCCTGGGCGTCGACGTGATCCTCCCGCAGATGTTCTGCCTGCCGGGCATGACCACGTACCGGGCGTTGGCCGACCTCCTCGGCATTCCGTTGTTGGGCAACGGATCCGACCTGATGGCGCTGACCGCGGACAAGGCGAGGACACGCGCCGTCGTCGCCGACGCGGGCGTCCCCGTGCCCACGGGCCGCGTTCTGACCGGCACCGGTCCGACCCGGTCGGCGCCGCCACTGCCCGCCGTGGTCAAGCCGGCCGATTCCGACAACTCCGTCGGGGTGACTCTCGTGCGCACGCCGGAGGAGTTCGACGCCGCGGTGACGGAGGCGTCGCGTTTCTCGTCGCGCGTGCTGGTCGAGGACTACGTCGAGCTGGGCCGCGAAGTGCGTTCTGGCGTCGTGGTGGTGGACGGCGAGCCGGTGTGCCTGCCGCTCGAGGAGTACGCGGTCGACGCGGCCACGGCGCCCATCCGGACCCGCGAGGACAAGCTCCGACGATCCGACGACGGGGAGCTCTACCTCGCGGCGAAGACCGTCGACCGCGCGTGGATCGTGCCCACCGACGATCCGGTGACGGCCCGCGTCCACGACCTCGCCCTTCGGGCCCACGCCGCCCTCGGCTGTCGGTACTACAGCCTGTTCGACTTTCGCATCGACCCCGAGGGCACCCCGTGGTTCCTCGAGGCGGGGCTCTACTGCTCCTACGCCCGCGGCAGCGTGGTGACCACCATGGCCGCCGCCGCCGGCATCGACGCTCGCACCCTGTTCGACCACGGCTTGCGGGAACTGGAGCGGCTCACCGGAACTCGACTGCCCCGCCCCGACGGCCACACCGATCGATCCGAGGAAGGAACCCCGTCATGAAGGCTCACGCTCTGGACCCGGTGGGGGTCGACGTCACCGACGCCCGCATCCAGGACCTCACCGACGACCGCATCGACGAGGTCCGTCACCTCGCCGCCGAATACGGCGTGGTGGTGTTCCGCGACCAGGAGATCGACGACACCGAGTTCGAGCAGTTCCTTCGACGCCTCGGCGCGCCGGTGTTCACGCAGGGCGAGACCCCGGTGGACGGTCACCCGGATCTCAACGTCATCACCAACGCCGGGCGCACGACCGCCCCGACGTCGACGTTCCACGTCGACACCAGCTACGTCGCCGACCCGCCGGCCTACACCGCGCTCCGGGCGGTCACGGTGCCCGAGTCCGGCGGGCAGACGCTGTTCAGCAACCAGTACCGAGCCTGGGACACCCTGCCGGAGGACCTGCGTGCGGATCTCTCGACGCGGACCATCACCCACGTCGTCACCGGTCTCGACCTCCCCGAGGACGCGGAGACGTCCGCCGACCATCCCGTGGTGACGGTGCACCCGATCACGGGCCGGTCGTCGCTGTACCTGTCCACGCCGAAGCGCTGCGCTGCGATCAGCGGACTGTCCGCGGACGAGACCGCGGAGACGGTGGCGCGGCTCTACGAGCACTCCACGGCCGACGAGAACGTACACCGGCACTCGTGGCGACCCGGCGACGTCGTGCTGTGGGACAACCGGTGCGTCATGCACCGCGCGGACCACTCCGGCGTGGTCGGCGAACGCACGATGCATCGGGGCATGGCCACCGACGGCCGGCTCACCGCAGCAGCGCGCGCCCCTCGCTGATCACCAGGTCGCGGAACGCCGAGGCCTGCGGTGGGAGGACGCGGTCGGACCAGACCATCCCGATCCGACGTTCGGCGTGTTGGTCCGACAGCGGCAGATCGACGGTGTGCGCGTGCGTCGGTTCCGGCGTTCGGGCCTCGGGCGGGAGCACACTGACGCCCAGACCGGCGCCGACCAGCCCCCGAACGGTGTGGATGTCCTGCCCTTGGAACGCGATCGACGGGGTCCGTCCCGCGGCGCGCCACAGGACTTCGTGCACGGATCGGATTCCGAACCCGTACGCCATGGTGACCCAGGGTTCGTCGGCGACGTCGGCCACCGCACGCGCGACATCGGGGCGATCCGCCAGACGGTGGCCGAGGGGAACCACCAGGACCAGCCGTTCGGAGAAGAGTTCGACCGACCGGTCGCGGTGCTCGGCCCCGAGCGCGACGAAGGCCAGGTCGCTCTCTCCGCGATCCAGCCGGGCGAGGCAGTGATCGCGAGCGCCCTGGTCGAGTTCGACCGTGACGCCCGGGCGGCCGCGGCGGAACCTGTCGATCAGGCGCGGGACCACCCGCTCGCCGAGGGTGTTCTGGAAGGCGATGGCCACCCGTCCTCGCACGCGCGCGTCCTCGTCGACCATCGCCTCGAGCCCGGACTCGATCTCACGGACGGCGCGGGCGAGATACGGCACGAGCGCCCGGCCGGCCGGCGTCAGCGCGATGCCGCGGCCCCGCCGTTCCACCAGGTCGACCCCCAGCGCGGCGGACGCACGCGCGAGGTGGCGGCTCACCGTCGGCTGCGGAACGCCGAGGAGGTGGGCGGCGTCGGTGACGTGTTCGGTCTCGGCGACGGCGAGCACCGTGCGCACGAGCGGGAGCACCGCGTCGATCTCGATTCGCATGCGCTCACGATACCGAGATGAATGAATGACCGAGCACTCATGCATTGGACGTATGCGACGGCGGTGCCTACCGTGGGACGACGTGACGGAACGGACGACGCTCTCCCCGACCGAGGTGAATCCCGACCACGCCGGTGATCAGGACGGGGACCAGGACTGGGACGGACATCCGCGAGGATCGCGCGCCTACCGGCGCCTCGTGATCGCGCTGCTCGCGGCCGGAATCGCCACGTTCGCGCAGCTCTACTCGGTCCAGGGCATCCTCCCGCTGATCGCATCCGATCTCGGCATCACCCCGTCGCAGTCCTCCCTGGCGGTCGGCTTCGCGACGGTCGGCGTCGCGGTCTCCGTACTGCCGTGGTCGGTGGTCGCCGATCGCCTCGGTCGGGTCCGCGCGATGAGCCTGTCCGTCGTCGCCGCGACCGTGCTCGGCCTGATCGTCCCACTGTCCCCGTCGTTGCCGATGCTGCTCGGTGTTCGCTTCCTCGAGGGCATGGCCCTCGGCGGGCTGCCCGCCATTGCCATCGCCTACGTCTCGGAGGAGGTACATCGACGGCACACCGCGGTGGCCGCGGCCACCTACGTGTCCGGCACCACGATCGGAGGACTCCTCGGACGGGTGGTTGCCGCCCCCATCGCCGAGCACGTCGATTGGCGACTGGGCACGCTCACCGTCTCGATCATGGCGGCGGCCGCCGCGGCCGCGTTCCTCGCGCTCGCCCCGAAGCCCCGTCGGCCGCTTCCCGCGCGTGACGACGACACCGGGCTGTGGGACAAGATCCGCGCCAATCTGGCCGACCGCGGCATGCTCGCGCTCTACGGGCAGGCGTTCCTGCTCATGGGCGGATTCGTCACCGTCTACAACTACCTCGGATTCCGGCTCGAGGCACCGCCGTTCGGACTCCCCCAGTCGATCATCGGCCTGCTCTTCGTGGCCTACCTGTCCGGCACGGTGTCCTCTCGGGTCGCCGGACAACTCGCCGGCCGCCTCGGGCGGCGTGCGGTGCTCGCGGGATCCACGGCCGTCATGATCGCCGGTGTCGCCCTCACCGCGGCGTCCGCGCTCGCCGTGATCCTCACCGGGCTCGTCGTCTTCACCATGGGCTTCTTCGCCGCGCACGCCATCGCGTCGGGCTGGACGGGCCACCGCGCGACGGTGGGCCGCGCGCAGTCCGGGTCGCTCTACAACCTCTTCTACTACGCCGGATCGTCGGTGATCGGGTGGACCGGCGGTCTGGTCTTCCAGACCGCCGGCTGGACCCCGATGGCCCTGTACGTCGCCGGTCTCGCCGTGGTCGCGGCGGGATGGGCGGGTTTGGCCCTGCGCACCGGCACGTGACTCAGGACCGTCCGGGTTCGTCGCCCACCAGGTCGAGGGCGGCGCGCACCACGGAATCGGTGTCGATGCCGTGCCAGCGATACACCTCTTCCAGGGACCCGACCTGTCCGAACCGGCTGACGCCCAACGAGATCGACTCGACCCGATTGACGGTGGCGAGGAAGGCCAACGTGTGCGGGTGCCCGTCGAGCACGGTCACCATCGGCACGGCGCGGTCCGCCGGGAACACCCGATCGAGAATCCAGGACGATCCGTCCTGCACACCTCGGCGAGCCTGCACCGCCTCGAACAGCAGACCGGGGCTCGTGACACAGACGACGTCGGCGTCGATGCCGAGGTCGGCCAGACGATCCGCGGCGGCGAGCGTCTCGGTCACGAGGGCGCCCATACCCACCAGCGTGACCGCCGGGCGCTCGGCCCGGCGCAGCAGGTACGCACCCGCCACCACGTGCCGACGTCGACGCTCGCGCGCGGCCGGATCCGTCGGCACCGCGGCCAGGGACTGGTCGACCGGGCGGGTCGACAGCCGGAGGTACGACGAGGTCCCGTCGGGACGACCGAGTTGCGCCATCGAGGCGAGCAGCGTCCATTCCACGTCGACGGCGAAGGCCGGCTCCCAGGACACGCACCCGGGCTGTTCGAGGCCGACGGACGGCGTCGTGATCGACTGGTGCGCACCACCTTCGGCGGCGAGGGTGACGCCGGACGGCGTGCCCACCAGAATCGACTGCCCGCCGGCGTAGATGCCGTAGGACCAGGGTTCGAGGGCCCGCTCGACGAACGGGTCGTACAGCACGCCGATGGGGAACAGCGGCTGACCCCAGCGGCTCCACGTGGCGCCGAGCTCGCCGATGAGTCCCACCAGGTTGGTCTCGGCGATGCCGAGTTCCATGTGCTGGCCGGTGGGCTTCTCGCGCCAGTGCATGATCGTCTCGGGGTCGTCGGCGAACCAGTCCTGACGCTCCTGCGGCGACCACACCCCGACCTTGTTGAGCCACCCCGCGAGGTTGGTGGTGCTGCTGACGTCGGGACTCACGGTCACCACACGCGCCGCCGCATCCGGCGCGGAACGGGTCAGATCCAGCAACACACGACCCAGCGCCGCCTGCGTCGTCGACGTGCCCGCCGGGGTCCGGCCGAAGTCCGCGGGCACGGTCGGCGGGGTCGCGGCGGACACCGGCGTCCGTCGCAGTCGATCGGCGGTGAGAGCACACAGCCGCCCGGCGTCGGAATCGACGTGGGGCCGCGCCCAGGGGTTCTGCGGATCACGGCCCATGTCCGCCGCGAGGTCCTCGAACTGCTCGACCGTGAGCAGCGCCGAGTGGTTCTGGGGATGCCCCTCGGTCGGGAGGCGGTGGCCCTTGATCGTGTAGGCGATGATCACTGTCGGACGGGTGTCGTCGATCGCGTCGAAGGCGTTCCGCAACGCGTCGAGATCGTGACCACCCAGGTTGCGGAACGCCCGCACCAGCTCGGTGTCGTCCACGTCCGCGACCAGGGCCGAGATCGCCTCGCCGTCCGCACCCTCGCCGGGCAGTCGGGTACGCAGTTCGTCCGCGTCGCACCGCAGGAGGCGCTGATATTCGGGATTGGACATGCCGACGATGCGGCGGCGCAGGGCATCTCCGCCGGGCCGGGCGAACAACGCCTCCAGCAGCGCGCCGAACGCCACGGTCAGCACCTGCCATCCAGCGGCGGCGAACATCGCTTCCAGGCGCCCGGCGGCGATGTTCGGCACCACCCGATCCAGCGACTGACGGTTGAGGTCGACGATCCACACGATCTCGCCCAGCTCGGCCACGGCCGGGTCGAGGATGGCCTCCCAGACGGCGCCCTCGTCCAGTTCCGCGTCACCGACCAACGAGTACTGACGTCCGGTCGCAGGCACGTCGTGGCTCACGGTGTCCGGTCCGCCGAACGCGGTGTCGACGTAGCGTCGCGCCATGGCGCCCCAGATCGGGGCGGTGGCACCGATCCCGACGGACCCGGTCGAATAGTCCACCGGATCGGGATCCTTCGCGCGGCTCGGGTAGGACTGCAGTCCGCCGAATTCGCGCAGCGTGGTCAAGTAGCGCTGGTCGAGCTCACCGAGCAGGTAGTTGATCGCGTGCAGGACGGGCGAGGCGTGGGGCTTCACCGACACGCGGTCCTCGGGCCGCAGCCGCTCGAACCACAGCGCGGTCATGATCGTCACCAGCGAGGCACTGGACGCCTGGTGGCCACCGACCTTCATGCCGGAGGGATTCGGCCGAACCCGGTTGGCGTGGTGGATCATCGCGGTCGCGATCCACAGGACCGAGTCCTCGACGTCCCGCAATACGTCGCGCTCGGACGAGGTAGCCCCCGCCTGCGTCCGCACCTCGATCGCGTTGCCGGCGTCGGTCGTGTCCATCGTGTCCGTCATCCCATCCCCCTGATCGTGTACGGCCTGCGCAGAACGCAGTCCTCAGTCGATCATTACCCGCCAGTAGGAACAACAGTTCCCGCGTCGACTGCGCAGAATGACGCACACTGCCGTGACCCCCCGACGGGAACCACGGCAGTGTGCGCAATCGGACGGCGGTCAGTCGACCGACATCTCGCCCATCTCGTTCCACCCGGTGGCCTCGATGGACTCGCTGATGATCTTCGGCGTCGACGCCAAGCCCTTCGGCAGCTCCTCGATCGCCTTCCGGAAGTGGTCACTGTTCACGTGCGCACTGCCGGCATCACCGTCACGGAAGGCCTCCACGAGCACGAAGGTGTTCGGTTCCTCGAGGCTCTTGGACCACTCGAACCACAGGCAGCCCTCCTCGGCACGGGTGGCCGCGGTGAACTCGGCGACGTGGTCCGGCCAGCGGTCGGTCCAGTCGGGCTTGGTGGTGAACTTGACGACGATGAAGATCACGGAACGCTCCTGCGGGGTCGGTGTCCGAGTGGTTCTCGGCTGGAGGGGATTCGCGGCCGGCGCACTGCTCGGCCGATCCGGTCAGGGGGTCAGAATGGCCCGGCCGCGCACCCGGCCGGCGTCGAGATCGTCGATGGCGGACTGGAAGTCGTCGAGGGCGTACTTCGCCGTGTGCAGCACCACCGCGCCGCGCGCGGCGAGAGCCATGAGATCGCACAGGTCGTTGTAGGACCCCACCAGGTTACCGACGATGTTCAACTCGGCGGAGACGATGTCGATGGTGGGGACGTCGATGTTCTCGCCGTAGCCCACGACGTAGTAGTCACCGGCCTGCCGCAGCATCGCGACGCCCTCGGCGGTCGCACCGCCCTCGCCGACGAAGTCGATCACCACCTCGGCGCCGAGGCCACCGGTGAGGTCCTGCACGGCCTCCACCTGGCCGCCGTCGGCCACCACGCCGTGGTGCGCGCCGATGGTCTCCGCCAACGCCACTGCGTCGGGGTTCCGATCGACCACCACGATCTCGGCCGGAGTGAGCGCCGTGAGCACCTGAATCCCGATGTGCCCCAGTCCGCCGGCCCCGATCACGACCACACGATCACGCGGCGTCAGAGTGCGAGAGGCCTTGGCGACGGCGTGGTACGCCGTCAGTCCGGCGTCCGCGAGGGCGGCGACGTCGGCGGGTTCGAGCGAGTCGTCGATCTTCACGACGCTGCGCGCCGACGTTCTGAGGTACTCCGCGTACCCGCCGTGGGTGTCGATGCCCGGGAACTGGTTCTGCTCGCAGTGGACGTCGTCTCCGGATCGGCAGGCGCGACAGAAGCCGCAGGTGACGAGCGGGTGCACGATCACCTTGTCGCCCTCGGCCACGGTCGTGACCGCCGATCCCACCGCGTGTACCCACCCGGCGTTCTCGTGACCGATGGTGTACGGCAGCGTCACCTTCGACTTCTCGGCCCATTGGCCTTCGAGGATGTGCAGATCGGTCCGGCAGACGCCCGCCCCGCCGATCCGGACTATCACGTCGAACGGGCCCGTCGGCTCGGGTATCGGCAGTTCCGTCATCTGCAGTTTCTCGTGGTATCCCACGACCTGTACGGCACGCATCGAACTCATGGTGGGTGTGTGTCCTCTCGACAGTGCGGCCCGGGTCAGGCCGAGATGGTGGTGCGGTCGGGGTCGTCGTACCGCGTCCGCAGCAAGCCGCGGCAGAAATGCGCGTTCCCTTCGATCGAGATGCGGGTGGAACGCGCCCGGCGCAGAGCCAGTTGGACGTCGAGGCCGACGTACCCCGCGCCCAGGTGGTCGACCATGACCGGTGCGTCGGGGCGAGTCGACAGGCCGATCGCCGACCGTCGGTCGAGCAGGTCGTCCGTGGTGCGCCCCGGCGGCAGATCACCGAGGACGACGGTGGCCATGTCCTGCGGGCTGCGCCACGGGTGGGCCGCCATCAGGGCGGTGAGGCTGCGTTCCATCGCCGCCACGTGCGCCTTGCGTCGGAACGTCGTGCGCAGCTCCTCCAGGTCGTCGTCGGCCTCGTACCCGAACGTTCCGCGGTAGCCCGCGTCCGCCGCGAGGCCGGCGTTGATGATCGCCGAATCGTGGTGGTCGTCGAGCGCGACCGACACCGATCGTGCCCAGTCGAGTTCCGACAGCACCGCTTTCGCGTCCGATGCCATCAGGTAGGCGAAGTTCGGCGCACAGAAGGACGTGGGGAGGCGCAGGTGGACGGCGACGTCGCCGTCGTCGGACACCTCCAACGAGGCCACGAAGTCGAGATCGGTCACCGGCTCGTCGAGTTCGGGGTCGATCACCCTGTCCAGGGCCCGCCACGCCTCCGTTCGTCGGGCATCCGCGCGCCGGGAGTCCGCGGTCATGCGCCCACCAGGTCGTCGGCGACGCGATCCGCGCCGCGGGGGCCCGTCGCGGTCTCGTCCGCGTCGGCGACCCTCAGATGGGCCGGCACCTCGATGTCGTACATCGCAGCCGCGTTGAGCCCGAGGATCTTCCGCTTCTGGTTCTCGGTGAGCGCCGGGTACTCGGTGAGCTCCTCGGGGATCTCGAAATCGACGAAGGACTCGACCAGCCACCGAGGCGTCCACAGCGCGTAGTCGCTGGAGAACTGGATGCGATCCTCCCCCACCCAATACAGCAGCTCACCGAGAATCTGCCCGAAGTACTTCGGGCGAGTGAACATGAACGGCATCGCCACGGCGAGACCGGCGTGCACGTTCGGCTCCTGCGTGGCGATCCAGCAGAAGTCCTCCAGGCGGGGCAGGCCGCAGTGCTCGACGACGAAGTTCAGGTCGGTGAAGTCGGTAGCGACGTGGTCGACATCCGCGACGTCGAAGGCATCCCGATCGAGCGGCCGGATGGTCGGGCCCTTGTGCACGTGGATGTTGCGGATGCCGACCTCTCGACACACCTCGAGGTAGCGCCGCGTCCAGTCGTCGTCGAGCCGGTATCCACGGGAATCGCCGTGCCATTCGGCGGTGTAGAGCTTGACGCCCTTCAGCCCGAACCGTTCCGCGTCCGCGCGGAGTTGGTCCAATCCGGCCTCCCCGTTGCGAGGATCGAAATTGTGGTTGTAGGTCAGCTTGCCGGGGTTGGCCTGCGTAAGCGCCCACGCCTCCTCGGTCTGCCCGAAACCGTCGACGTAGAACTCCCCGAGCCGAGCCGGCTGGAAGATCGCATGGTCGACGTAACCGTCCTCGAACAGGTCCTTCATGAACCGCTCGCCGCCCTGGTAGAGGTACTCCTCGTACGTCCAGAGCTCGCTCTCCGGAGACAGGTTGCGGTGGTAGTCGTAGAAGCAGTCGATGAACTGCTTACCGTGGACGTTGCGCTGGTTCTCGGGTCGCGCGTCCCACAACGCCACGTGCGCGTCGACGATGAAGTAGCTGGTGCCGTCCTTGGTGTACATCCGGGCTCCCTTTCCCTGTGTGACTGTCGCCACACCTGATGGCATTCACGCTAGGAGGCGCGAGGGGGCGCGGACAGGCCGTCGGCGTCTCAGATTGAGACGGTGCGCGGCACCCGAAACTGTAATGTGGGTCACATGCAGGTGGAGGCACGAGACGGCGAGCGAGACGTTGTCGGCGCTCCCGTCCCGCCGCGTGTGCGTGCGTCCTGGGAACGGAGCCGGTCCTACGGCATTCCGCTGGACGCGGTCGAGCCGACGTTCGCGGGAACCGGGGCTCCGGGATCGCTGTTCCACGAGTGCGGCGACGCCGTTCTCGCCGATCTGCACCGGTCGATGACCAGCGAACCGGTAGGGATGATGCTCACCGACGCCCACGGCGTCGTCCTCACCCGTCTCAGCGGCGATCGGACCCTTCTCCGAGCGCTCGACGCAGTCCACCTCGCCCCCGGGTTCGGCTATTCCGAACGCGAGGTCGGCACCAACGGCCTCGGACTCGCGCTCGCCGACCACGCACCCACCCTGGTCCGTGCGGAGCAGCACTACTCCCGCAGTCTGTCCGGATTCACCTGCGCTGCAGCCCCGGTCATCGATCCGACGACGGGCCGACTCGACGGCGCCGTCAACGTGACCACCTGGTCCCGGTCCTCCAGCGAATTGCTGCTCACCCTGGCGCGCGCCACCGCCGGCACGATCGCAGCGACCATGCTCAGTCGCCACTCGACCACCGGACGGGCCCCCACCCGACCGCGTCGCTCGGTCTTCCGAGTCGACCACGGACTCGGCCGCGCCGTCGAGGACCTCGGCTCCGACTGGACGGCAGCCGTCACCTCCACCCGAGCAGCCCTGACCGCCGGTCGCGTGGTGGCCGTTCTGGGCGAGCCGGGATCCGGCCGCGCCACCGCCGCCGAGGTCGCCGCTCGGCGCGCCTGGCCCGATCGCCGTGTTCTCACCGCGGGTGCACCCGATCCGGACGACGCCGATTCCTGGTTGTCACTGTGGGATTTCGAGGCGGGACGGACCGACACCGTCGTCGTCGTCCGTGACGTCGACTCCTTGTCCACGTACGTCGCGGACCGCCTGGCGACCGTCCTGTTCGCCGGTCCCGGAGCAGCGATGCCCGTGGTCGTCACCGCGGAGAACTTCGCGGCGATTCCGGCCGCGTTCGCCTCGGCGATCGCGGACACCGTGCCCCTCGCCCCGCTCCGCGACCGTCCCGGTGACGTCGCGCCCCTGGCCCACCGGATCGCGCGCAACGTCCGCGGACGCGACGTTGCCTTCACGGCCGCGGCGGACCGGGTCCTGCAACAGTTCTCCTGGCCGCAGAACTGCATCCACCTCCGCCGCGTCGTCGAGGACGCGGTCCGCCGGGTGGACGTCGTCGACGTACCCGCCCTCCCGGCGGACCTTCTCTCCGACTCCGGCGGTCGACGACTGTCGACGATCGAGGCGTTCGAGCGCAGCGAGATAGTGCGAGTTCTGGCCGGCGGGACCACGATGGCCGACGCGGCCGAGCGCCTCGGGATGAGCCGCGCGACGCTCTACCGGAAGATCAAGTACTACCGGATCTCCGCCCGCTGACCCGACCGGGACGCACAGAACCCCGCGACCGTCGGGCCGCGGGGTTCGGCGACGAGCGACGAGATCAGGCCGTCGCGCGCCGTGGCAGCTTCCAGTCCGGGCGGACCCAGTGGCAGGTGTACCCGTTCGGAATGCGCTGCAGGTAGTCCTGGTGCTCGGGCTCGGCCTCCCAGAAGTCGCCCGCCGCCGTCACTTCCGTGACGACCTTGCCCGGCCAGATGCCGGAGGCGTCCACGTCGGCGATGGTGTCGAGCGCGACCTCCTTCTGCTCCTCGCTGGTGTAGAAGATGGCCGAGCGGTAGCTGAGGCCGACGTCGTTGCCCTGACGGTTCTTCGTCGACGGGTCGTGGATCTGGAAGAAGAACTCCAGCAGATTCCGGAACGACGTCCGGGTGGGGTCGAAGACGATCTCGACCGCCTCGGCGTGCGTGCCGTGGTTGCGGTAGGTCGCGTTCGGCACGTCGCCGCCGCTGTAGCCGACACGCGTCGACAGCACGCCGGGCTGCTTGCGGATGAGCTCCTCGACACCCCAGAAACATCCGCCCGCCAGGATGGCCGTTTCGGTCGTGCCCGTTGCGTCGGTCATGTGTGACTCCTCTTCTGCCGATGGCCCCTCGAAGGACTGCTCGGTGCGCATCACTTCTGCGCGGTACGCGGATCGCACCGTCCTCTCTACGAACGCACCACCCGGGCCCGGTTGTTCCGCATTCCGTCCGAGAGGCGTGATAGCTTGCTCCGCGTGCTCAACTTCCGTTGAGAACTAGTCGTGAAGGCCCCGGGGGGAGCTGTGAATCGGTCGACGGCGCACGACGGTCGTGCGCAGCGTGCCCAGCCGTTCCACCTCGACCTCCACCAGGTCGCCGTCCCCGAGCAACCACTGCGGATCGCGGGCGTATCCCACTCCGGACGGGGTCCCGGTCGCCACCAGATCGCCGGCGCGCACCGTCACGGTCCGCGAGACGTACGCGAGCGTCTCCCCCACCGTGAAGACCATCTCGTCCGTCGACGCGTCCTGCACGGTCGCCCCGTTGACTCGCGTCCGCACGCGCAGTCCGTCGCGCAGGTCGCCCACCTCGTCCGCCGGGACCATCGGGCCGAGTGGTCCGGACCCGTCCACGTTCTTGCCCAGCGTCCACTGCGAGGTGCGCTTCTGGGCACCGCGGGCCGTGAGGTCGTCGAACGTCGAATAGCCGACGACGGCGCCGAGCGCCTCGTCGGCCGACGCGACGGCGAGATCGGCGCCGACCCACGCCATCACCTCCCCCTCCCAGTCCAGACCTTCCTCGTCGTCGGGGATCTCCACGACACCGTCGCCGACGGCGAGCGACGACGTCCACCGCGCGAAGATCGTCGGGACCTCGGGAATCGGGTCGCCGGAATAGCTGCCCTCGGCGTGGTGCCGCCGGTAGTTCAGACCGACGCAGAACACCCGCGCTCCCGGCAGGACCGGGGGGACCAGCGTGACGTCCGCCCGGGGTATCCCCGCGACGTCGCCTCCGCCGCGTGCGAGGTGGCCACGCGCGTCGGACCAGAAGTCGTCGAGACCGGCGATCGGGACCACCACCTCCCCCCGACCGGTGCTCCGGAGGTCCGCGACCTCCACCGGACCGTTCCCCGCCCGCCTGATTCCCACGATGCGCATGCCGCCCCCTGCTTCGTCGTCCGTCGGGGACGGACCCTACGGCGGTGGGCCGAGCACCGCGTGTCGTCGGCCGCGTCCGGACGGGTGCGGTCGTCGTGACCGGGGACTTCCGTCGCTACCTCTATCCCCGCGACCATCCGCGCCTGGCCGATGTTCGGGGACTGACCGCCGCCGAGTACGCGCGGGTCGCGAGTCGGCCGGGAACCTTCACCGGGGGCCTGGTCGCCGGCTGGACACCGCTGTACCGCCGCCCGTTCCGCGGCGTCACCGAGAACGGGACGCTCCGGCGCGACGTCCACCCGCTGACCCCGGCCGCGCCGTCGGAGGCCGCCCCCGTCGCGGCGATGGTCGACGCCGCGGAGGCGCTGCTGACGATCCTCGACGCCGACGACCGGGAGCGACTGTGTCACGAGGTCGACGCCGTCGAGTGGCAGACCTGGGCCAACCCGGAGTTCCTGCAGTTCGACACCGGCATCCGCCTCGAACGGACCACCGATGCCGTGCGCGGCGCCGTACTCGAGCTGGTCCGGGCGTCGTTGTCGTCCGACGGGTACGACTCCGTGCGGAACACCATGCGCATCAACGGTTTCCTGGGCGAGACGGTCGACCTCCCGACGATCCTCGGCGAGTGGTCCTACAACGTGGCCCTGTACGGCCGACCGCACCTCACCGAGCCCTGGGGGTGGCAGCTGTTCGGTCACCACCTGGCGGTGAACTGCCTCGTCGTCGACGGACGCATGACCATCGGACCCGTGTTCCTCGGGGCCGAGCCCGACGAGATCGACGCCGGGCCGCACGCCGGGGTCCGCACCCTCGGACGGCACACGGCGGCGATGCGGACGGTCATGGCGGCGCTCGACCCCGCCCAGCGCGCCCGCGCCACCGTCTATCGGACCATGGTCGACCCCGCGATGCCGCCGGGCCGCGTGCATCCCGGCGACGAGAGGCATCTCGCCGGAGCGTTCCAGGACAATCGCGTGATCCCCTTCGAGGGCGTCCGCGTCGCGGACACGACGGAAGCCGCCGAGCACGCCGCCCTCGACGCCGTCGCGGCGTTCCTCCACCTGTTGCCCGACGGCCCTCGACGTGCCGCGTTGCGGGACATCGCCGCACACCTCGACGAGACCTGGTTCTGCTGGATCGGCGGCCACGGCGAGCAGGACGTCTTCTACGCCCGCATCCAGTCACCCGTGATCCTGGTCGAGGTCGACCATCATTGCGGCGTGTTCCTCGACTACGACGAACCGAAACCGTTCCACGTCCACACGGTTCTCCGTGTCCCCCATGGCAACGACTACGGCCGGGCGTGGGTCCGACACAGGCGACAGAGCCCGTCGCCACACTCGTGAGGAGAGTCCCCTGGCCGACATAGGACGCGCGTCCCTGATTCTGGACACACTCGCGGAGAGCCGAACGATGTTGTCGCTCACCGAACTCGCTCGTCGTACCGGGCTGCCCCGGTCCACCGTGCACCGGTTGATCCAGGCCCTCGAGGGCGAACTGTACGTCGTGCGCGATCTCGGCCGCCGCGGGTACTCGCTGGGACCGGGACTGCTGAAGTTCGGTGTGGCCGCGCACTCGCGTCTGGTCTCGAGCAATCGCCGCGCACTGGCGACGCTGGCGCGAACCACCGGGGAGAACGTCGATCTCGCGGTGTTCAGCGGACGGGAGGTCGTCGTCGTCGACCAGGTGGAGTCGCCGGACCGAGTCCGCTCGGCGACGGAGGTGGGTCGGGCGTTTTCCCTGCACGCCAGTTGCCTGGGCGTGGCGCTGATGGCCCTGCTCCCGGACGAGACGGTGCAGACGCTGCTGTCCGGCCCACTGACGCGCTTCACGGAGCACACGGTCACCGACCCCGATCTCCTGATCCGGCGCATCGAGGACGTGCGGAGCACGCGGATCGCGGTCGACCGGGAGGAACACGATCTCGGTATCTGCGCTGTCGCCACCGCGTTTCGCGGACAGACGGGTGCGTTGCAGGCCGTGTCCGTGGTGATGCCGTCGTCCCGCTTCCGCCTCAAGCAGTCGCGGGCCATCGAGGGTCTCGAGCGGCTCAACCCGGACCTCTCCTGAGTTCGTCCGATCGGACTTCGGCATTGCGGTCCCGCCGGCCGGGACGACTTCCGTGACCGATCGAGTTCGCTTCGCCATCCTCGGGATATGCCTCCCTCCACTCGCGATCTCGAACTCGACGCGGCCACCCGATCGTCCGACGATCCACTGCGTGCCGACTACGACGTGGTGGTGGTCGGCAACGGTCCGGTCGGCAAGGTGGTCGCCGCGCACCTCGGCGCGCGCGGTCACCGGGTGCTCGTGGTGGAACGGGCCGAGTCGCCGTACCCGCTCCCCCGCGCCGTCACCCACTGCTCCGACGTCGCCCGCATCCTCCAGTCGGTCGGCCTCGCGCCCGATACGATCCCGCACATCACCGAGCCGTACGACGCGATGTACGTGTGGACCAACGGCGTCGGCGAGACCCTGGTGGAAGTGGACTGGAGCGGTCTCGGCGAGTCCGGTTGGTACAACACGTATTTCTTCGATCAGCCCTCTCTCGAACAGGCCCTCGACGAGGTGATGGCGGCCGGGCCCCGCGTCGAGGTCGTGCGCGGGGCGGAGATGACGGCGCTGGACGACCGGCCCGACGCCGTGACGGTGACGATCCGCCGCGGCGGCGAGGACGTCGAGGTGCGGGCGGAGTTCGTGGTGGGCGCGGACGGCGCTCACAGCACGGTGCGCGACCTCATCGACGCCGGCTGGCACGACGACGGGTACGCGTACGACTGGTTGGTGGTCGACGTCGAACCCGGTGCAGGAGCGTCGTTCCCGTCGGGCGCGACGCAGCGATGCGACACCGATCGCCCGTCCACCATGGTTCCGGGCGGTCCCGGCCGCCGGCGGTGGGAGTTCATGCGACTACCGGGCGAGGACGCGGACACGCTGAACACCCCCGAGTCCGCATGGGAGCTCCTCGCTCCCTGGGGCCCGACCCCCGAGAACGCCTCTCTCGTCCGGCATTCCGTGTACACGTTCCAGGCGTGCTGGGCCGAGCGGTGGCGGCGCGGTCGCGCTGCCGTCGCGGGTGACGCCGCCCATCTCATGCCGCCGTTCGCGGGTCAGGGCCTCGGCGCCGGCCTTCGGGATGCACTGAATCTGACGTGGAAGCTCGATGCCGTTCTTCGCGGCGTCGCGTCGCCCGATCTCCTCGATTCCTACACCAGCGAACGACGTCATCACGCTCGGGCGTTCGTCGACTTCTCGGTCTCGCTGGGGAAGGTCATCTGCATCACCGACCCGGACGAGGCCGCCGAACGCGATCGGCGGCTGCAGGCCGAGCACCGCGCCGGGGACAGGCCGAGACCGCCGCGCCCGGGCCTCGGCCCCGGCCTGCACGACGGCGAGCACGGGGGCACGTTGTCTCGGCAGGGACGGGTGCGCATCGACGGCGAGACAGGGCGTTTCGACGATGTGCTCGACGGACCCGGCGCCCTGATTCTGCGCCGAGCCGAGGACGTACCGGAGCTGTCTACGCGCGACCTCGAGGACCTCGCCGCGCTGCGCGTGACGGTGGTGGCCCTGTCCGGAGACCGAACCGCCGCCGCCATCGACGAGGTCACGGTGATCGACGACGTCGACGGGACCTACACCGCGTGGCTGGACGGGTTGGCGGCCGACGTGGTGCTGGTTCGCCCGGACTTCCACCTCTACGGCACCGGAACCGGAGACGACGCCGGAGCGCTCGTTCGCGGATTCCTCACGGGGGTCCGGACCGGGCCTTGCGTGCGTGTCGGCAGTTCGAACGTATGATCGATTCCTGTCGGTGGGTCCGCCTATACTGGGGTCATGTCGTCGGGGGGCGGCGGGAACGGACCCGCACACACAGCACCAGCACCGGGGTCGGCCGAGGCCGACCCGTCGCCGGTGTCGGCGGCGCGGGCGGCGTTGAACGCGGCGATCGCCGATCTCGCCGCCCTCGACACCCGCACCACCGGAGTCGAGGACCTCCTCGCCCTGATCATCGACTCCGACCACGCCGCCCGCGCCCTCACCGGCTTCGGGCAGACCTGGCTGCACCGCTCCGTCCAGGCCGGGGCGTTCACCGACACCGGCCTCACCTGCGCCGACGCCCTCTCCGGCCTCCTGCACATCGACCTGCCCGAGGCCCGCACCCGCCTCCGCCGCTCCATGCTGCTCACCGAGCAGACCACCCTCACCGGCGACCCCCTCCCACCCCGCATGCCCGGCACCGCCGCCGCCCTGCGCGACGGGGCCATCTCCCTCGCCCACGTCACCGTCATCGACACCTTCCTGCGCGAGCTCTCCCCGGCCGTCGACGCGCAGACCCGCGAGCGCGCCGAAGAGCAGCTGGCCGACCTCGCCCGGCAGATCACCCCCGCCACCCTCCGCCGGGCCGCCACCCGCCTCGCCGGATGGATCGACGCCGACGGCGCCCTCACCGACCCCGCCGACCGCCGCCGACGCCGCTCCTTCCGCATCTCCGGCCCCGACCGTCACGGCATGTACACCGCCGTCATCGTCTGCGACGCCGAGGGCGCCGCCACCCTCGAACTCGTCCGCGACACCCTCGGCGCACCCGGCGTCACCCTCGACAGCAACGGCGACAGAGCCGGTGACAGCGAGAACGAGGTGGGTGACAGCGGCGACGGGAAGACCGGCAACAGGACGACCGGCGACGGGAAGACCGGCGACGGGAAGTCCGGCGACGGGAAGACCGGCGACGGGGAGATCGGCGCTGAGGCCGAGACTGTTGCGGCGGCGGCGGCGGCGGAGCGGGTGCGTGATCCCCGCACCGCCGCCCAACGCGACTACGACGCCGTCTTCACCGCCATCACCCGCACCCTCGCCCGCCGCGACCTCGGCACCACCCACCGCGGACTGCCCATCTCCCTCATCCTCACCACCACCGTCGCCGACCTCGCCGCCCGCGCCGGACTCGCCCTCACCGCCGGCGGCACCGCCCTCCCCATCGCGGACCTGCTCACCCTCGCCGGCAACCACCCCGACGACCTCGACACCTGGCTGTGCATCACCGACCTGCACGATCGGCCCCTGCACCTCGGACGCAGCCGCCGCACCGCCAGCACCGACCAACGCCTCGCGCTGTTCGCCACCGACCACGGCTGCACCTTCCCCGGCTGCACCGCCCCCGCCACCCGCACCCAGGTCCACCACGTCACCGACTGGGCCCACGGCGGCACCACCGACATCGAGTACCTCACCTACGCCTGCGACCGCCACCACCGCCAGATCCACACCGGACCCCTCGGCTGGGCCACCACCATCGCCCCACCCGGCCACCGCTGGGCCGGCCGCACCCTCTGGCACCCACCCGCCCTCGCCGACCCCACCAGAGAAGGCCGCGTCAACCACCACTTCCACCCCGGCGACCTCCTCCGCGACCCAGACCCCGACCCCGGGAGTACCTGACCGGCGGAACCCGCACCACCACAACCGAACACGACGAACCCCCGAACCGGAAACCCCGGTTCGGGGGCAGGAGTCGTGCATGGTGCGAGTCGTCGATCAGGCTCGCATGCTGACGTCCTTCGTCTCCGTGAGCTTCAGGGTGCACCCGATGCTGAGGACGGAGAGCACTGCCAACATGACGCCGACGGAGATGCTGCCGTAGGCGGCGGTCAGCGGGGCAGCCAGCAACGGCGGGATCGCGCCGCCGAGCACGCCGGCCAGGTTGTAGCCCAATCCCGCTCCGGTGTACCGGAATCGGGTCTGGAACAGCTCGGGCAACAGTGCGCCGGTAGGGCCGTAGGCGATGCCGAAGATCGTCAGGGTTATGCACATGGCCAGGACGTAGAGTCCGGCGGATCCGGTGTCGAGGATCGGGAACAGGGCCAGGGTCCATGGGACCGCGACGACGCAGGAGACGAGAATGACCCGTCGTCGTCCCACCCGGTCCGAGTACGCCGCCGACAGCGCGATGGCGATACCGAAGACCACGGCGCCGACGATGCCGGTGATCAGGACGAACGGACGATCGAAGCCCAGGGTCTTGGTTCCGTAGCTCGTGAGGTACGCGGTGCCCATGTAGAAGAGCGAGAACAGCGACGCCAGCGCACCGGCCGCCAGGAGAACCTCGCGCTTCTGCACGTGCCAGGCGTCCAGAACCGGAAGTCGCCGGGCCGCGGTGGCGGGCGCCTCGGCCGCGGCCTCACGGAACACGGGGGTCTCCTCGATCGCGAGGCGCATGTACAGACCGATCAGAACCAGAACGGCACTGAACAGGAACGGGATTCGCCAGCCGTAGTTCAGGAACGTCTCGTTGGTGTCACCGAACACGGCGCCGGTCACCAGGAACGTCGCGCTGGAGAGAATGAATGCTGCGGACGGGCCGAGCTGCGGGAACATGGCATAGAAGCCGCGACGCTTCGCCGGGGCGTACTCGGCGGTGAGCAGAGTGGCGCCGGCCCATTCCCCGCCGACGGCGAAGCCCTGCCCGAATCGCAGGAGCACCAGGATGATCGGGGCGGCGACACCGATGGTCTCCGCGCCGGGCAGCAGTCCGATGACGAACGTCGAGACACCCATCAGCAGCAACGTCGAGATGAGCGTGCGCTTGCGCCCGATCCGGTCGCCGAAGTGACCGAAGAGCACCGCACCCGCGGGACGGGCGATGAAGGCGACCGCGAAGGTGGCGAAGGACGCCACGGTACCGGCCGTGGCGCCGAGAGCCGGGAAGAAGACCGTCGGGAACACCAGGGCTGCCGCGGTGCCGTAGATGAAGAAGTCGTAGAACTCGATCGTGGTGCCGATGCCGCTGGCCACGGCCACCTTGCGGACGCTGGTCGTCGGCGGGGTGGTGGGCGGCGTGACCGAACGCGCGGTGGCGTCGTCGGGTGACACTGTGGTCATGGTGCTCCTGCTCGAGGGGACGGAACGGGCGAAGTGGTCAGGACGGTATGTGAGCCACGACATACTCCACTACCCCCGGAAGAGGGGGTCCGCTGCACCCCCGCCGGCACCGGCGACGGTTTTAATCGGATGCGCCGAGCAGGCTCGATCTGTCAGCATCGTTCTCGTCGGGCGATCACCGTTCGAACAACGTGATTGCAACACAACGACATTCGACGAACGGAGGTGCCGACATGACCTACCTGCCACCCGAGCTGTATCTCGCCGAGCAGCGCGCCGAACGTGAGCGTCACCTCCTGGCTCGGCGCCGCCGTGGTCAGGCCGGCTCGTCGCCCACCACCAGGCGGAAGAGCGCCTGGATCTCGGCCCTGGTCGGCGTCGGCAGGTTGTTGCCCGCGTGGACGAACCCGATGCCGGCGTACACCAGCAAGCCGGCCCGCAGACGCGCGTCGTCCTGACCGAATCCCCAGTCGAGCAACGCACTTCGGACCAGATCGAAGATTCGCTGATCGAGTTCCCGCACGGCGTCCGCCACCCGGGCGTTCGTCCGTGCCCATTCCCGTATGGCGGCTTCGACGGTCCGGGTGCGGTGCTCGACGAGCAGTTCGGAGATGGTCTGCAATCGTTCCGCCACGGGCATCGACTCGACCTGCATGAGACCGCGCAGAACCTCGTTCTGGGTCTCGACCCATCGGTCGGCGATGGCTGTCATCAACTCGTCGATGTCGGCGAAATGCCAGTAGAAGCTGCCCTTGGTGACGCCGAGTTGCTCGCACAGGCGGGTGATCTTCACTTCGGCGACACCGTCGGACACCAGAAGCGCGAAGGCGGCGTCGAGCCAATCGTCGACACCGAGGCGAGGAGCTCGAGGGGACGCCGCCCCTCCGCGCGAGCGGGGCGATCGAGAACGGCTCCGCGCGGAGGTGTCGCGCGCGCGTTCGGCCACGTTCTCGCTCCCGTCGTGCCGCACGGTCGGCGGACCAGGTGCCGATCCTACGTCCACGGTCACCGCCCGCCGCTCCGGGTCTCGTCGAGCGCGAGTCGTCGGACGCCCGCGTCTCCGGTGAGGCCACCGTGGTCGACGGTCGAGGTCGGGTCCACGTCCTGGAGGACCACGACCCGTCGACCGTGCGGCGCAGCGTCCGTCGCGGGCGCCGCGGGCGCCGCGGGCGCCGCGATTCCGTCCGTCGTACTCACGATGTCGACGTACCGCACCCCCGGCGCCGGGTTCGGGGACACGGCGCGGAGGAACGACGACCGAGCGACCACCTGACCACAGGACACACAGAACGGCGCCACGAGCGGACGTTCCACCGCAGCGAGGGCGTCGTAGATCCCGATCCGACGATTGACGTCGGCCACCGCCGCGAGACCGAGCAGTTCCGTTCCCGCCCAGAGGGGGCCGAGGGAGACAAGAGTGCGCACGGGCTGCGCCGCGCCGCGCACCGGATGCGTGAGGGCGTGATGAACCACGAGCGCGCCCACTCCCCGAGCCACCACGTCCACCGCGTCGGCCCCGGTGCGGTCGAGTATCGCCGCGATCTTCGCCTCGATCTCGGCCGCCGACTCCTCGATGGAGGCCACCCCTCCCACCCTCACCGCAGGGTCGAGGACGCGGGTCACCGGACCGGCCCCGTACTCCAACGCGATCACACAGGGACCGGTCCAGCCGACCCATTCCGCGGCCGACGATCCGAGGTCGTGCACTGCCACCACGGGCCTCGCGCAGTGCGGCCCAGCACCGTTCGGCCCACCGTCGTCGGGACCGGTGCGCGCCGAGGCGGGCGCCGCGGACACGGCGACCACCGCCGTGAGGATCGCTCCGAGAGCGGTGTACCACCCGCTCGCCGTCGACCGGTGACCACGTTCGCGGCCTGCTCGCATCGTCGCCGTCCGTCCTTCGCCGTTTTGCCGTGGCGCCACCATACAGTGCGGTACGGTCCGGAAAGAGGGTGCGACTGCAAGGGGGGACGAACAGTGGCCGAACGGTTCTCGCGCCGACAGGTGCTTCGCGGGCTCGGCGTCGGCGCGGCCGCGTGGGCCGCCGGCTCCGTGGTCGGAGCCCGGTCGGCCGGCGCACCGGGTGGACCACCGGGCAGTCCCCTGCTCTTCCACTCGCCCGACGTGGTCCCGTTCCGCGGCACCGTGTCGCCCCCACCGGTGGTGACCGGACCGTCGCTGTCGATCTCCGCGGTCAACTCGCGGCACCGCTTCCATCCCGACCTGCCCGAGGTCGACGCCCTCGCGTACCGCGCGGGCGACGTCGGACCGGGGTACCTCGGGCCGACCATCGAGGCGCAGGCCGACGAGCTCCTCACCCTCCGCTACACCAACGACCTCGCCTTCCACCCGCTCGGCGTCGACATGGACACCTCGGTACACGGCGTGACCGAATCCTTCCGAACCGCACCCCCTACCTCGCTGCACCTGCACGGCGGGGTGACCCCACCGGCGAGCGACGGCCACCCCGAACAGGTCTCTCGTCCGGGTCGCTCACTCGTGCACGGGTTTCCGAACGGTCAGGAGGCATCACACCTCTGGTACCACGACCACGCGATGGGCATCACGCGCGTCAACGTCTACAGCGGCCTGGCCGGTATGTACCTCCTGCGCGACCGATGGGACACGGGCCGGCCGGACAATCCGCTCGGGCTCCCCGCCGGCGAATTCGAGATGCCGCTCGTCTTGCAGGAAAAGATCTTTCGTCAGGACGGCACGCTCAGCATCCGGTCCACCCCTATCGTTCCCGAGGGCTCGTGGGAGGGCGGTGCCGTCGGCGACGTCGGGTTGGTCAACGGCGCCGTGTGGCCCGAGATCCCCGTCGCGAAAGGGTTGTATCGGTTCCGGGTGGTCAACGCCGCCTCGTACAGCGTGTGGAACCTGCACTTCTCGAATCGCATGCGCTTCTGGGTCATCGGGAACGACTGCGGCCTGCTCGACGCGCCCGTTCCGGTCACGCAGTTCCGCGTCGCCCCCGGCGAGCGGTACGACCTGCTCGTCGATTTCTCCCTGCTGGACACCGGGGGGAGCGTCGAACTCCGGAACGACGAACACCCGCCGTTCCAGGCCGCCGTCATCGGCGCCGTCCTGATGCCGGTGTTCTGCCGGTTCGCCGTCGGCTCCGCTCGCGGCTTCACCGGGCAGGTCCCCTCCGCGCTGCGAGGCGGTCGGCTACGCAGCCCGCTCCCGGCGCTCCCGGTCCCCGACGTCGTGCGCACCGTGACCGTCAGCCAGCCCTACGCGCTGCGCAATCCGCCGGCGATCATGACGCTCAACAATCTTCGCTTCGCCGACACCGACATCGAGAAGCCCCGTGCCGGTACGACCGAGCGCTGGGACATCGTCAACGTCACCCCCGATCCCCACCCGATCCACATCCACCTCGTGCACTTCCGCACACTGGGTCGAACCCCCTTGCGCACGGTCGACTACCAAGCGGCCCACCTGCAGCCGCCGGTCGGCATCCGGTGGGCGCCGGACCCGACCCCGTTCCTCGCCGGTCCGTCGGTCCCGCCCGAACCGTGGGAGGCCGGATGGAAGGACACCGTGCGTTCCGACGGCGGCACCGTGACCTCGGTTCTCGTCCGCTTTCCGACGGCCGACGAGCTCGGTTTCGACCCGGACGCCCTGTTCGACCGCCCCGACTCCCCCGAGTCCGATCACGCCGGACCCACCGGAGCCGACTCGGAGCCGTCCGCCCCTACACATCACGGCGTCGAACATCCCGCGCACAACGGTGTCGATCACGGGTCCGGGCACGGCGCAGCCGGCCCCCTGCAGGGGTACGTCTGGCACTGCCACATCCTCGACCACGAGGACCACGACATGATGCTGAAGTATCGAGTCGTGCCGTGACCGCGATCGTCGCCCGGGCGCGACAGGTGACCACGGCCGTCGGTGAGTTCTACGGCCTCGGGGTGGACACGGCCGTCGCCGCGGCCACCCGGCCGCTCCAGTGGCGCGAGTTCGTCGACCAGAGCTGGTTCATCGCGCGGGTGTCCCTCCTGCCGACGATCGCGATGTCCGTCCCGTTCACCGTGCTCGTCGTGTTCACCCTCAACTCGCTGCTGATCGAGATCGGAGCGTCGGACCTCAGCGGGGCGGGTGCCGGGCTGGGCACGGTGACCCAGATCGGCCCGCTGGTCACCGTTCTCGTGGTCGCCGGTGCCGCGGCCACCGCGATCACGGCCGACCTGGGCTCGCGCACCATCCGCGAGGAGGTCGACGCCATGGAAGTACTGGGGATCGATCCGGTGCATCGGCTCGTGGTTCCACGGGTCCTCGCCTGCACCACGGTGGCCGCGCTGCTCAACGGGGTGGTGTGCGCCATCGGACTCGCCGGCGGTTTCACGTTCTCGGTGTTCCTGCAGAACGTCGATCCTGGCGCGTACGTCGCCGGGGTGACCCTGCTGGTCGGTCTGCCCGAGCTGCTGTTGTCCGAGGTGAAAGCCGCCCTGTTCGGACTGCTCGCCGCGCTGGTGGCCTGTCACCGAGGACTGACGGTGCGCGGGGGCCCGAAGAGCGTCGGTGACGCCGTGAACGAGACCGTCGTGTTCTCCTTCGCGGCACTGTTCGTGGTCAACCTGGTCCTCACCTCGGTGGGCCTCTCGGTGAGTCGGCTCTGACATGGCCTACGCGGGACGGAGCACCCGATGGTGACAGCCCTGTACGACACGACGGTGCGCGTCCGACGACGCGTACGCCGGGTCGCGGACGGGATCGACCGCGTGGGCGAGGACGGCCTCTTCGTCCTCCGGGCCCTCGTCTCGACCGTGCGCGCGGTGCGGTCGTACCGCACCGAGACACTGCGCGTGCTCGCCGAGATCAGTTTCGGCACCGGCGTTCTGGCCGCGGTGGGCGGGAGCGTCGCCGTCCTCGGCTTCCTCACGATGTTCGCGGGGGCGACGGTCGCGGTCCAGGGATACGACTCGCTCGGCTCCATCGGCGTCGACGCTCTCACCGGTTTCCTGGCGGCGTACGTCAACGTGCGCGTGGTCGCGCCGGTCACCGCGGGCGTCGGGTTGGCCGCGACCGTCGGTGCCGGCACCACCGCGGCTCTCGGCGCGATGCGCATCAGCGAGGAGATCGACGCCCTCGAGGTGATGGCGATCCGGTCCCTGCCCTACCTGGTGGGAACACGCATCGTCGCCGGACTGATCGCCGTCGTTCCGCTGTACGCGCTCTCCCTGAGCACCTCCTTCCTCGCCAGTCGCGTCGCCACGGTGGTCGTCCTGGGCCAGTCCTCGGGGGTGTACGACCACTACTTCTCGACCTTCCTCGTCCCGTCGGACGTGCTGTGGTCCTTCCTGCAGGTGCTCGTCATCGGTCTCGCCGTCATGGCGATCCACACCCTCTACGGTTACCGCGCGTCGGGTGGTCCGGCGGGCGTCGGCATCGCCACCGGCCGCGCCGTGCGCCTGTCGCTGGTCACGGTCGTCCTGGTCACGCTGTCCCTGTCGCTGGCGCTCTACGGCGCCACTCGCTCGATCCACCTGGCGGCGTGACATGGGGCGGCGTGAGATGGAGCGGCGGGCGAGGCACCGAACAGCGTGGGTGCACCGCGGCATCGCCGCCGGCATGGCCCTCGGCCTCGTGGGGGTGGCCGCCGGCACGGTGCTCGCGTACCGGGGCACCGTTCGAGACCTGGTGTCACCGCCCGTTCTCGTGACCGTCGACTCCGACCGTGCCGGACTGGTCATGGATCCGGGCGCTCTGGTCACCTGGCACGGGGTCGAGGTCGGCACGGTGACCGCCGTCCGTACCCGCGTCGGCGGCGCCACCCTGCACGTGTCGCTCGACGCCGAGACGGTGCGCGACGTGCCGGCGAACGTCGACGTGAGGATCGCCGCGACGACGGTCTTCGGTGCGAAGACGGTCACGCTGGTCGACCCCCCGCACCCGACGACGACCCCGATCTCCTCCGGCTCGGTGATCGAGGCGTCCTCCGTCACCGTCGAGACGAACACGGTGTTCGAGTCGCTGCGGTCGGTTCTCGTTGCGGCGCAACCGGACAAGCTCAACACCACACTCGGCGCCGTGTCGACGGCACTGGCCGGCCGCGGCGACGCCCTGGGCACCACCCTCGACGACGCCGCCGCGGTCCTGAGCGCGACCGCTCCGCTGACCGCGACTCTCGAACGGACCGTCGACGACGCCGCCTCGGTCGTGAACACGGCCGCCGACGCGGCCCCCGACCTGACCGCACTCCTCGCCGCGGCGACGACGACAGCACGCACCGTCGACGATCGACGTTCCGCGCTCGGGACGGCACTGACGACGCTCACCGGGACCGCGACCACGGCGGACCGCGTGATCGCGGCGAACGCCGACGGGTGGTCGTCCACCCTCACGACCACGAGGCCGACGAGCTCGCTGCTGCAGCGCTATTCGCCGATGTTCACCTGCTTCCTGCAGGGCGCCGACATCGCCCGCGTCGGTGCCGAGAAGGTGTCCGGCGGCAACGGCCGCACCATGCTGCTGAACAGCACCGTCCTGTTCGGTGTGCCCCCGTACCGATACGAGACGGATCTGCCGCGGGTCGCCGCGTCGGGGGGACCGCGGTGCGGTGCGCTCCCCCTCGTCTCCGACAGCGCCATCCCCACGCCGTACGTCGTGGCCGACACCGGATCCAACCCGTTCCGCGCCGGTAACCGCAGTCCGGTACTGCAACCGAACTCGATCCTCGACCTTCTCCCCGAAGGACTGACCGCACCGAGGTCCACCCGATGAGCACCCCGATGAGCACCCGAGCGACGACGGTGCGACTGCTGATTTTCGTCCTCGTCACGACCACCGTGCTGGGCGGTCTCGTCGCCGTCTTCGGGCAGTTCCGCTTCGCCCGCACCACCGACTGGACGGCGAATTTCACCAGCGCGTCCGGGCTGGGGGCCGGGGACGCCGTTCGGGTCGCGGGCGTCACGGTGGGGTCGGTGTCGGGCGTGGCGGTGATCGACGATCACGCGCGGGTGTCGTTCGACCTCGAGGACGACTACCGCGTCACCGACACCACGCGGGCCGTCGTGCGTTACGAGAACCTCGTCGGGGATCGCTTCCTGGAGCTGCAGGACGGCCCGGGCACGGCCGCGCCTCCACGAGACCGCGTCATTCCCGTCGAGCGCACCTCCCCCGCCCTGGATCTCGACCGGCTCCTCGGCGGCTTCCGCCCGCTCTTCGCCGGTCTCGATCCCGCAGAGGTGAATCGCCTGACGGCGCAACTGATCTCCGTTCTGCAGGGACAGGGCGGGACCATCGCCGCGGTCCTGGACCGCATCGCCTCGCTCACCACGACGTTGGCCGACCGCGACGAGGCGATCGGGCGGGTCGTGGACAACCTGCGGACCACCCTGGGCACGCTGTCCGCTCGGCAGACCGAACTGACGGACACGGTGGAGAACACCCGGGCGCTCCTGGCCGGCCTCGCCGCCGACGCCGACCCGTGGGCGAACGCCGTGGCCGCCGTCGGCGAGTCCGCCGGGTCGCTGACCGGTGCACTCGAGGGCATCGGGCCACCCCTCGACGGCGCCGTCGACGAGTTGACCCGCACCGCAGCACAATTACGGGCGGGTGAGGACACCATCGGATCGGTCGTGTCCCGACTGCCCGACACGTACGCGGCGCTGTCGCGATTGGGTGCCTACGGCAACTTCTTCAATTACTACCTGTGCGGCATTCGGTTGAAGATCGACACCCCGGACGGACGTGGCCTCACCACGCCGCTGATCGGGCAGACCACGGGACGGTGTGCGCCCGCATGACTTCCCGTTCGCGCGATGCGACCCGGCTCGGCCTGATCGGGTCGACTCTCGTGGCCGCCGCCACCCTCGCCGCCGTCAACGTGCCCGCGCTGCCCTACCTCTCGGCGGGCGCGACGTACAGCGGTCGCTTCCTCGACGCCGGCGGACTCGAGACCGGGGCCTCCGTGGAGATGGCCGGGGTGACGGTCGGCACCGTCACCGGCATCGAGGTCGACGGTGACGCCGTTCTGGTCAGGTTCACGATGACCGACGTCGCCGCGGGCGCGGACTCGCGGCTGTCCATCGCGACCGAGACCGTGCTGGGCACCAAGAGCCTGCGCGTCGAGTCGCGCGGTGACGGCCGGCTCTCGACCTCCGCGCCGGTGGCGCTCGATCGCACGACGTCGCCGTACGTTCTCACGGACGCACTCGGCGACCTCACCGACGACGCGGCCGGCATCGACGTCGATCGACTCACCGATGCGATGGCCGCCACCACCGACGTTCTGCAGCGGACGCCGGACAGTGTCGGTCGGGTGCTGGACGGGGTGGGCAGGCTGTCGCGCACCCTGGCGTCGCGCGACGAGGCCCTCCGGGACCTGCTGTCGTCGGCGGAACGGGTCACGGCCGTGCTGGCCGAGCGCAGCGGCACGCTCGACGCGCTCCTGCAGGACGCCGCCGTGGTGCTGGCCGCACTCGACGAACGGCGGAGCATCGTGGACACCCTCGCGGGCAACGTGACCCGCCTGTCCGATCGGTTGCGCGCACTGGTCGCGGAGAACGAGAACGAGTTGGCCCCGGCCCTCGACGATCTGCAGTCGGTGCTGTCGGTGCTGTCGGGCCAACGGGACGCCATCGCGGCCGCGATCACCGAACTCGGCCCCTACGTGACGCAGCTCGGGGAGGCGGTGTCGAGTGGCCCGTTCTTCGATTCGTACATCCAGAACCTGATTCCGGGTCAGATCATCTCCCCGGTCCTGCGCGCCACGCTCGGACTCCCGGCGGCGCCGGGTGATTCGGCGTCGGTCAATCCCCTGTCCGCACTGAACGGAGCGCCGCGATGACCACCGGACGTCGACTGTCGACCCGCGCCCTCGCCGTCGTGGTGCTGCTGATCGTCGCGGCCGTCGTCAGTTACACGATGGTCCCCCTCGTCACGACCACCCGGATCACGGTGGAGTTCGCGCGCACCACCGGCCTCTATCCCGGTGACGACGTGAAGCTGATGGGGGTCACCATCGGGTCGGTGGACGAGATCAGGCCACGGGGCGATCGCGTGGAGGTCGATCTCTCCGTCGACGACGACTACCGGATTCCCGCGGACGCCGACGCCGTCCTGGTCTCACCGAGCCTGGTGACCGCGCGCTTCGTCCAGCTGACCCCCGCGTGGACCGAGGGCGACGCGTTGGCGACCGGTGACCGTATCCCGCTGGAGCGCACGGCGATCCCAGTGGAGTGGGACCGGATCACCGAGCAGCTCGACCGTGTCTCCCGCGCCCTGGCCCCGGAGGGCGGCACCGACCCCCGACCCCTCGGCAGCCTGGTCGACGCCGCGGAAGCCACGCTCGACGGACGAGGCGAGACCGTCGCCGCGACGGTGCGATCGTTGTCCGACGCTCTGCGCACCCTCTCCGACGGGCGGACCGACCTCTACGCCGTGGTGCGCAACCTGCAGGTGTTCGCCTCGGCGCTCGCCGCGAGCGATCGGCAGATCGTCCAGGTCAACGACACCCTCGCCTCGGTGTCGACCGCCCTGACCGACGACGGCGACGAGGTCGGCGCGGCGCTGGTCGCTCTCGACGGAGCGGTGGCCGACGTGACCCGGTTCGCCCGGTCCACCACCGCGGACCTGACGGGGACCACGACCGAATTGCAGTCCGTCGTGGCCGAATTGGCCGCGCAGCGCGACGGCATCGCCCAGATCCTGCACGTCGCCCCGACGGCGCTGTCCAATCTGAACAACATCTATCAGCCCGCGCACAACGCGATCGTCTCGTCGCTCGCCCCCAACAACTTCGCCACGCCCGCCGATTTCGTCTGCTCCGCGATCGCGGCCGCGGAGCAGGTCGGTGCGCAGGAGGGTTCGGAACTGTGTCTGCGCTACCTGGGGCCACTGCTGCGCACCTTGGCGTTCGAATACCTGCCCGTGCAGTCGAACCCGATCCACGGCGTCGGCGCCCTCCCGGGCCGGCTCGTCGAGAGCGGTGCCCGGTGAGCGCCGGCCGCCGAGCCCTGGCGGTCGGACTCCTTCCGCTGCTCCTGGCCGGCTGCGGGTGGCGGGGACTCGAGTCGCTGCCGTTGCCGGGGACCGTCGGAACCGGTCCCGGCTCGTGGGCCGTCACCGTCGAGATGCCGAACGTGTCGACCGTGCGGGAGAACTCGCCGGTCCACGTCGACGACGTGACCGTCGGTCACGTGGACCGCATCCGTCTCGTCGACGGCCACGCGGAGGTGACGCTGCGCCTGGACGCCGGCGTGGTGTTGCCGGAGAACGCCGTGGCGTCTATCGGCCAGACGAGCCTGTTGGGCTCGGCGCACGTCGCCCTGTCACCACCGACGGCCGAACCCGCCCGCGGCCGGTTGGCGGACGGCGCCGTGATCGGTCTCGACCGGGCCGGCGCCTACCCCACGACCGAGGAGACTCTGTCGGCTCTGTCCCTGGTTCTCCAGGGCGGTGGCCTGGCCCGCGTCGGTGACATCGTCGGCGAGGTGGATGCGGCTCTGGGCGGCCGCACGGACGCGGTGCGGTCCCTGCTCGACGATCTGGACACCGTCCTGGCCGGCCTCGATCGGCATCGCACGCAGATCGAGTCGGCAATAGCGGACCTCGATCGGTTCGCGGCGGTCGTCGCGACGGAGAACGCCGTGGTCGACGAGGCACTGACGGCCTTCGCTCCCGCCACCGAGGCCCTCGCCGACCAGCGGGAGAACCTGGTCGCGTTCTCGGTGGCGCTCGGTCGTCTGGGAACCACGGCGAGTGCCGTCACCGACGACACCACCGCGGACCTGACCGCGGTGCTGACCGATCTGCGTCCCGTCCTGGCCTCCCTCGCCGACGCCGGCGACTCGCTCACCGAGAGCTTCCGCTACCTGCTGACGTATCCGTTCCCGATCGACGTGTACCGCAACGCCGTTCGGGGCGACTACGCCAACGGCGAGGTGACCCTGGACCTGCGGCTGGACACCCTGGACAACGCGCTGCTGCTCGGCACGCCGCTGCAGGGCATGCTCGCCGGCCCCGAGGGCGCGGTGGGCCGCGCCGCACCGTGGCCCGCGCCGTCCGTGCCGACGGCGCAGGATCTGCTCATCCCGCCGGCGCCCCCGGCTCCTCCCACCCCGGGCGGGACACCGTGACGCCGGAGGTCCGGCGTCGACTCGGGGCCTTCGCCGTCGTGGCCGTGCTGGCCCTGTCGCTGACGGCCGTGCTGCACGCCCGCCTTCCGGAGACGTTCGGCGTGGGCCGCTATCAGGTCACGGTGCATCTGTCCGCGGGGGCCGGTCTGTCGTCGTCGTCGAACGTCACCTACCGCGGCGCCCCGGTGGGACGCGTGGTGTCCGTGCGGCCCATTCCGGCCGGCGCCGAGGCGGTGCTGTCGCTCGACTCCGACACTCCGGTTCCCGCAACCACCCGGGTGGAGGTGCACAGCATGTCCGCCGTCGGCGAGCAGTACGTCGACCTGGTTCCGGACACCGATGAGGGCCCGTTCCTGGCCGACGGTGACGTCGTCGATCGCGCCCGAACCTCCGTGCCCGCACCCGTCGCACCCACCATCGATGCGCTCGACGCCGCGCTCCGCAGCGTCGACCCCGCCACGCTCTCGTCGTTGCTGGACGAGACGGCGGCCGCACTCGGCACGTCCGGCGATCCCACCGGGGAGGTGCTCGACTCGGCCGCCGCGCTGGCCGAGGCCGCCCGCGACAACGTCGAGGCGACGTCGTCGTTGATCACCGACATCGCGCCGGTGTTGTCCGCCGCCGCCGCGTCGTCGCCGGCGATCCGGGAATGGGCCGCGTCGCTCGCGTCGGTCACCGGGCAGGTCGCCGACCGCGACACCGCGGTGCGGTCTCTGGTGGACGCGGCTCCCGGCCTGTCCGCCGCGTCGGACGAGCTCTTCCGATCACTCGAGCCGACCCTGCCGATCCTGCTCGCGGACCTCACGGGAGTCGGGCAGGTGGCCGTCACCTACAACGCCTCCCTCGAACAGATCCTGGTGCTCTACCCGCCGTTGATCGCGGCGACGCAGGGAACGGGCAAGCCGAACGCGGACGCCGGCGACCCCGGGCAGAACACGTTCTTCGCGGCCCAGCTGAACGATCCACCGCCGTGCACCGAGGGTTTTCTCCCCGCGGATCAGCGGCGGCCACCCACCGCCCTGGACACGCCGGAGACGCCGACCGATCTCTGGTGCCGTGCGCCGGCGACCGGTCCGACCTCGATCCGTGGGGCACGCAACCTGCCCTGCATGGAGTTCCCCGGTCGGCGCGCCGCCACCGTCGCACTGTGCCGAGCCGGTCAGGGCGACCCCGACCCGTCCGCATCGCCGCCCGCCGGCGTGAGCGAGATGCTGGTACCGCCGGGTCGGTGATCAGATCGGGTCGAGGGCCGAGATCAACCACTGCCCGTCGACCCGGCCGAGTCGAACGCGCAGGCTCGTCGACGACGTCTGCGGCTCCGGAAGGTCGCGGCCCGTGACCGTCTGGTCGACGAACAGCAGTGTCACGGCCTCGGATTCGGTCGCCGAGACCAGCGATCGAGCGCTCACGGTCGCCGTCGAGGTCAGTCCCCGCGCTCGAGCCCCCGGCACCACCGTCGAGTCGGCGACATCGCGATAGTAGGTGAGGAAGTCGCCGGTGAGGTGCGTCTGCGCACGCGCGACGTCCGCGTCGACGGTGTCCGACCGGTAGCCGAGAACGGCGGTGACGCCGGCCGCGGCGGCGTCGAGCACGCCGGCCGTCGGATCCTCGGGCGGGTCGGTGGGCACCAGGGTCGACACCGCGACGGGCACCGCGACGGCGGCGGCGCCGACGACGGCCGACAGCACCACGGCCCACCTCGATCGTCCGCATGCGCGCCGCGGTGGGCGCGACGGCCCTCGCACCGCGATCACGGAACGAATTCCACACTGGCGACCGCGATTCGGTCCCCCTCACGGACCACGCCGAGTCGCATCCGCCAGGTGCGCGGCTCCGCCACGGCTCCGGACGCGTTGGTCACCGTCGACGTGGCCGCGACGAGGACCGACGCGGTGCGCTCGTCCGCGGTCTCGACCCCCGCCTCGGTCACCGACCCGGTCGCCTCGACGGCCGCATCCCGGACCACGGCCGCGAATTCCTCGGCACGAGAGCCGAATTCCGACGCGAAGGATCCGGTGGCCGCGGAGGAGATGCGATCGACGTCCTCGTCCACCGTCGTCGCCGACACCGTGGTGAGGTCGAGAACGACCTGGCGCGCGGTCTGCAGGTAGTCCTCGTGCGGGGTCGACACGGAGCCGTCGGGTTGCCGTTCGAGCGCGGCGACGGTCACCGCCCCGGACAGCGCCACGGCCGTCAGGGCCATCACGGACGTCACGGCCAGGCTCACGGTCGTCACGGTGACTCGCACGTCGTCCCTCCCCCGGCCGCTCGTCGTCCACGGCCTCGTCTGCACCGTACTACACGGTACGGCGCCAAAAGTCGTGTTCGGTAACGACTTCGAGAAAACCTGGCGCATTGTCCATACCCTCTAGTACGGTACGTTCAGCCGGAGTCGTTCCGCACGAAACAGGGGTGAACGCACGTGATCGAGGACCACTTCCACCGCATTCCCTATCGCCCCGCGCAGGACGGCCGGGTGGAGATGCACTCCGGACTCTCCCGGCACTATCCGACGCTGCACGCCAATCTCGTGGCGGACGAGCGCGCCGATCGCTCGGTCGGCGTGCTGCTCGCTCATCCGAGCAGCGACTTCCTGTCGCACTTCCTGCTGGGCGCGTTCGCCGCCGCCGGTATACCGGCGATGGGTCTGAACACCCGGTACTCGTCCAACGAGGCAGCACTGATCATGGAGCGGGCGGCGTGCGATCTGGGTGCCGGCGTGCGGTTCATGCGCGAGGAGCTGGGCTTCGAGTCGGTCGTGCTCCTCGGGTTCAGCGGCGGCGGGTCGCTGGCGGCCTTCTACCAGTCACAGTCGGAGCATCCGACCGTGACGCACACGCCCGCAGGCGATCCCGCGCCGATGGCCGACGAGGACTTGATTCCGGCGGACGCCCTCGTGCTGCTCGGCGCCCATCCCGGCCGCGCACGAGTACTCCGGCACTGGATCGACGGCGCGCTCCGCGACGAAGCGGACCCGACCTCGATCGACCCCGACCTCGACCTCTACGCACCGGGGCGGACGGTTCCGCTCGATCGCGAGTGGGTCGCGCGCTACCGCGAGGCCCAACTGGCACGAATGCGCCGCATCGACGCCGTCGCCCTCGCCGCGGTGGACCGTCTCACCGAGCGCGGCGACTCCGACCTCGGCTTCGTCGTTCACCGGACCGTGGCGGATCCACGCTTCGTCGACGTCACGCTCGACCCCAGCGACCGGCGGCCGGGCAGTATGTACGGCGATCCGCGGGCCGCCAACACGTCCGCCGGTGGGCTCGCGCGCTTCGTGACGGCTCGCAGCTGGCTCAGCACGTGGAGTGTCGACCACACCCACGCCGATGCCATCGGGGATCTGCGATCCGTCGGCGCGCCCACCCTGGTCGCGCCTCTGCTCGGCGACCAGGCGGCGTTCCGGGAGGACTCCCGGCAGATGGCCGCGGCCCACCGCGCGGCCGATCTGATCGAGATCCCGGAACTCGATCACTACCTCGTGGACCGCCCCGACGGGCTCGTGACGGTGACCGACACGGTGATGTCGTGGCTGGGCACGCACGGCCTCGCTCCGACTCGTCCGGTGGCGCTCCGCAGCACCGGCGGCACGGCATGACCGCCGTGCACGGACGCGGACCGGCGCCGACGACGCGCGTCCCGACGGCGTTCACGTACTGGGAGACCCGGCGGCGGCCGGGGTGGGCGCGCGCCGACCGCACGATCCGGCGCCTGACCGGCACCTCGCTCTTCCCACCCGACGACCTCGCGGACGCGTTCTGCGAGAGCCTCTTCCACGGCGATCCCGTCGCGGAACGGTTCGTCGACGAGGTGTACACGCCGGACCCTGCGCGCGCCCGAGCCATGCTCGACCGCGCGCTCGCCGACGGGCTCGACGCGGTGTCCGCCGAGCTCGACCGCTCCGACGGCGCGCCACCGAACACCGTTCCCGCCGCGATGCGCGACTTGTTCGCGGAATTCGAGACCACACCGGAGTGGGTGGATCCGGCCCTGGTCGACCAGGGCGCCGCGGTGTGGCGCCGGTGGGGCACGATGCTCTTCGCCGTCGCGGGCGGGATCACGCTCGAGATGTACACCGAGGCCGCCGTCGCCACGCCCCTGTCCCTCGCGGGCGGTTATGCGGGCGACAACGCGCTCCGACGGTTCCTCGAGACGTGCAAGTTCTGGATCGACACCTCCGAACCGGGCGCCCTGCTGCGCCCGGGCTCCGAAGGACGAGCCACGGCCATGAAGGTGCGGGTCATGCACGTCGCCGTCCGCCGCAAGGTCGACGGGCATCCCGAGTGGCACCGGGAGAAGTGGGGCTACCCCATCAGCCAGGGCTATCAGATGCTGACGTTGCTCGGCGGGAGCACGGTCCCCGCTCTCGCCCTGCGACTGGTCGGCCTGCAGACCACCGCGGACGAGATCCGCGCCCTGCTGCACTTCCAGAAGTTCCTCGGCCACCTGCTCGGCGTGAACGTCGAACGGTTTCCCACCACCATCGCCGACTCGTTGCGCCTGACGGCGATGGTGGCCGCGTCGCGGAGCCACGATGCCGGCGAACACGGACGCGAACTGGTCGAGTCCTACCCCGCGAGCTTCGCCCCCCGTCCCGGTCAGCGCGGACTCGCCCGCCTCCGGGCCCGGTACAACCACGGCATCCACGGCGCGTACACCGCCCTGTTCATGAACCCCGCCACGCGGTCGCAGTACCGCATGCCGCCCGTCTTCCCGTGGATCCTGCTCGTCCTGGCTCGTTTTCCCCTGCTCACCCTGCTCGAGATCGCCCGCCGAACCGTCCCCGGAGTCGCCGGCGTGGTCGAGCGCGTCGCCGTGGCGCATCGCCTGCGGTGGTACCGAGCCCAGATGGACGGCCGGGAGGCCGACTTCGACGCGAACGGAGCGTTACGCCGATGACCGACCCGACCTATCAGCACGGATTCGGCAATCACCTGCTCTCGGAGGCAATTCCCGGAACCGTTCCGCGCGGACAGAATTCACCCCAGCGAGTGGCCCACGGCCTGTACGCGGAACAGCTGTCCGCCACGGCCTTCACCGAGCCACGGGCGATCAACCGGCGGACGTGGGTCTACCGGATCAGCCCGACGGCGCGGCACGGCCGGTACCGACCGATCGAGCACCCCACGCTCGCCTCGGCACCGATCACCGACGGCGTGCTCGACGTGAATCGCCTGCGCTGGAACCCCCGTCCGCGCCCATGGCCGGATGCGGACTTTCTCGACGGCTTGTGGACCCTGGGGGCGGCGGGCGACGTCCGAGCCCGCGACGGCGTCGCCGTCCACCTGTATCACGCCACCCGGTCCATGACCGACCGATACTTCGCCGACCTCGACGGCGAACTCCTGCTGGTTCCGCAGGAGGGCCGACTGCGCGTCCACACCGAGATGGGGGTGCTGGACGTCGCGCCGGGAGAGATCGCCGTCGTCGGTCGCGCGATCACGTTCCGGGTGGAACTGCGGGACGACTCCGCCACCGGCTACGTGCTCGAGAACTACGGCAATTACCTGACGCTGCCGGAGCTCGGGCCCATCGGCGCGAACGGTCTGGCACATGCACGTGACTTCCGGTGTCCCGTCGCCGCGTTCGAGGACGTGGAGCGGCCGGTGGAGAAGGTGCAGAAGTACTGCGGCGGCCTGTGGTCGGTCGAACTCGACCGGTCACCTCTCGACGTGGTGGGGTGGCACGGCAATCACCTGCCCTACGTGTACGACATCGCGAACTTCGCGGTGATGGGGTCGCTCAACTGGGACCACCCGGACCCGTCGATCTTCACCCTGCTCACCTCGGCATCGGAGCGTCCCGGTCAGGCCAACGTCGACGTGGTGGTCTTCCCACCGCGCTGGAACGTCGCCGAGCACACCTTCCGCCCGCCGCACTTCCACCGCAACGTCATGACCGAGTTCATGGGTCTCGTTCGCGGACAGCACGACTCGAAGGCCGAGGGCTTCGTTCCCGGCGGGGCAAGCCTGCACACCATGTGGGGCGCTCACGGACCCGATCGGGAGACGTTCGACCTCGCCACGCGAGCCGACCTCGTTCCCACGAAGCTCGAGGGCTCGTTGCCGTTCATGTTCGAGACCCGACTACCTCTCGTCGTCACTCCCTTCGCGCACGGCGCGGAGCACCGCCAGCCCGACTACGACGCCTCGTGGGCCGGCCTGGCCGCGCAGTTCGTCCACCCCACCACCCCTCCGGCACAGGAGCAGTCATGACCGTCACCACCGCTCGACCCGTCGTCGATCTTCCGGAGCCGCTGCTGCGCATCGGGGGCCGAGCGCGCGCTGCGTCCGACGGACGAACCTTCGAGTCGCACGATCCCGCCACCGGCGATCACGTCGCCTCCGTGGCGTTCGCGACCGCCGCGGACGTCGACGACGCCGTCCGGGCGGCCCGCGCGCAGGTCGACGGCGGAGCGTGGAGCCGCGTGCCGGGCGCCGAGCGTGGCCGGCTGCTGCTCGCGGTCGCCGACCTGATCGATCGGGAGTGCGAGCGTCTCGCAGCGCTCGAGGCCGTGGAGATGGGCAAGCTCTACCGTGACTCCGTGGCCGGCGACATTCCCTGTGCCGCTGCGGTCTTCCGCCACTTCGCCGGCTGGGCCGACAAGATCGCCGGCACGGCGGCGATCGTCTCGGACGTCGGCCCGCAACGTCGGTTCGGCTACACGCTCCGGCAACCGCTGGGCGTGGTCGCCGCGATCACGCCGTGGAACAACCCGCTGCTGATCGCGGCGTGGAAGGTTGCCCCCGCGCTCGCCGCCGGGAACACCGTGGTGATCAAGCCCGCCGAGGACGCCTCGCTCTCCACGCTCCTGCTGGCGGACCTCGTGGCCGAGGCCGGCATTCCGCCCGGGGTAGTGAACGTCGTGACCGGGATCGGCGACGTCACCGGCGCCGCGCTCGCGCAGCACCCCGGCGTCGACAAGGTGACGTTCACAGGGAGCCCGCGCGTCGGCGCCACGATCTCGGCACTCGCCGGCTCCACCTACCGCAAGATCGTGCTGGAACTGGGCGGCAAAGCGCCGCAACTGATCTTCGACGACGCCGACCTCGACGCGGCCATGCCCTGGATCGCCATGGGCAGCTTCTATCACCAGGGGCAGGTGTGTGCGGCGGGGACGCGAGTACTGGTCCACGAGTCGGTGGCGGACCGGGTGGTCGACGGTCTCGCCGCCGCTGCCCGGGCGTCGGTGATCGGCGATCCGTTCGACGAGCGCAGCACCATGGGGACGATCGTGAACGAACGTCAGCTGGCCCGGATCACCGGGTACATCGACGCGGGTGTCGCCGAGGGTGCGGACCTGGTCGTCGGCGGTCACCGGGTGGACGCCCCCGGTTGCTACGTCGAGCCCACCGTGTTCCGCGGGCACAATCGCCTGACCATCGCGCAGGAGGAGATCTTCGGGCCGGTGGCAACGGTGATCCCGTTCCGGACGACGGAGGAGGCCGTCGCCCTCGCCAACGACACGCGGTACGGCCTGAACGCGATGGTCTACTCGGAGAACATCTCTCGGGTCCAGACGGTGGTCGAGCAGCTCAGGGTCGGCACGGTCTGGGTGAACGGATGGGGTGTGCCGGACCCGGCCCTGCCCTGGGGCGGACGCGGCGGAAGCGGCGTCGGCCGCGAGCTCGGACGGTCCGGGCTCGAGGGCGAGACCGAGGAGAAGACCGTCCACATCGGATATGCCGGCGTCGCCGCGGCGGACGGGGCCGTGCTGTGACGACATCGCCCGGGCACCCGACGCCACGACGGAACGCGACCCCGGAGATCGTCGAGACCTGGAACGGGCCGGGTCGCCGGGACGGCGTGCTCACCCGGGTCCTCCCGCGACACAACGGTGCACATCCCGTGCCGGGCAGCCGATCCGGTTTCGAACACTGGTACTTCGACGCGCACCTCGACGACGGACACACGGTCATCGGCTTCCTCAACCTCCGACGTCCGGAGGAACCGGCGTTCGTCGCGCGGCCGAGCGTGGAGATCCTGATCTATGCACCGGACGGCACGCGACGCCAGGTCTTCGCCCGGTATCGACGGCGGGACGCCCGGGCGGCGATCGGCGAGTGCGACGTGCGGGTGGGACGCAGTCACGCCCACGCGGAGTTCCCGGCCGACTCGTTGCCGATCCACCACGTGTACCTGTCCGAGGAGGACGTCACCGTCGACCTCCGCTTCCACAACGAGTTGCCGGGCTGGATGCCCGGCGAGGGCGAGACCCTGTTCGGGCACACCGACGTGTTCGGCTGGGTGGTCCCCGCGCCGCGGGCACGGGTCGAAGGCACCGTCACCGTCGGCGGACGCACGCGCACCGTGACCGGTCGGGGCTATGCCGATCACAACTGGGGTGCCGGCGACATGAAGCGCGTCATCGACCGGTGGCACTGGGGGCGGTTGTACGACGACGACTACTCGCTCCTGTACGCGCTGGTGCGCACGCAGGACCGGTGGGCCGGACACGAGAGTCGGCCGCTCATGCTCGCGCGCGGCGGCGAGATCGTCCTGAGCACCGGCGAGGCCGAGGTGACGGAGGGCCCGGCGGTCTTCGACGCCACGGCCGATCGCACCTACCCGGAGTGGCTGCGCATCGTGGTGCCGGATGTCGTCGACCTGCGGCTCACCGTGACCAGCGTGGTCCACGCGCACAACCTACTGACGGACGTGCCCGTCGCCGGGCACCCGGCGTTCCGACCTCTCCTCAACAGGATGGTGGGCCACCCCGGGTACTTCCGGTTCTCCTCGACGTTCGAGTTGACCGTGACGCTGGACGGGGTGACGGAGACCCGAACGGGCAGCACGCTGCACGAACTGGTCGCGCTCACCTGACGGCAGCCGACTCCGGCGCCTGCGCGGGTGTCTCGGCGGAGCTGGGGGCCGCCGAGACACCCGACGCGCGTCCGACGAAGAACGACGCCGCCACGGCGACCAGGGACACGACCCCGCCGAACAGGAACGCGGTGTGCACGCCGGCCGCCGAGGCGGCGACGGCATCGGCGCCGTCGGCCGACCGGCCCGTGGCCGTCGTCGTCATGACGGTGACGAACAGTGCGGTGCCGGCCGCACCGGCCAACTGCTGCACGGTCGAGAAGATGGCGCTGCCGTGCGAGTAGAACCGCGGCGGAACCGCTCCGAGCGACGACGTCATGAGGGGCGTCATCATCATCGCGAGTCCGAGGGACATCACCACGTGGATACCGACGACGGTGCTCTGGCCGGACTGCGCGTCGAGGCTCGTCATCGCCCACAGTGCGCCGGACACGATCATCGACCCCGGAATCACCAGCGGCCGAGCACCGACGCGGTCGAACGCGCGCCCGACGAACGGCGCCAGCAGACCCATCGCGAGACCGCCGGGCAGCAGCGTCAGCCCGGTGGCCAGGGTGTCGAGGCCGAGCACGTTCTGCAGGTACATCGGGAGGAGGATCAACGCGCCGAAGAGCGCCATCATCGAGATGGCGATCATGCCGAGTCCGACCGAGAACGCGGGCGTCGCGAAGGGACGCAGATCGAGCAGCGCGGTTCCCGCATCCTGACGGCGACGCTGGCGGATCACGAAGAACGCCAGCGCGACCAGTCCGACGGACAGCGGAATCCACACGGGCACCGCGGCGCCCTCGGCCGAGTGACCGATACTGCTCAGTCCGTAGACGATGCCGCCGAACGCGAAGGCCGACGCCACGACCGAGACCACGTCCAGCGGGGCGCGCCTGGTCTCGGTCACGTTGCGCACCAACGCGAGTCCGAGGCCGGTGGCCAGGAGCCCGATGGGCAGCACCAGCCAGAACATCCACCGCCACCCCAGCGCGCCGAGCACCACCCCGGAGATGGTGGGTCCGACGGCGGGCGCCACGGCGATCACGATGGAGATGACGCCCATCATGCGCCCGCGCCGCGCCTCGGGAACGAGCGAGAGGACCGTGGTCATGAGGAGCGGCAACATGATCGCGGTGCCGGCGGCCTGGATGACGCGCGCCCCCAGGAGCACCTCGAAGCCCGGAGCGAGGGCGGCGAGCAGGGTGCCGGTGACGAACGACGTCATGGCGGCGGTGAAGACCTGGCGCACCGTGAAGCGTTGGAAGAGATAGCCGGTGGTCGGGATGACCACGGCCATCGTCAGCAGGAACGCGGTGGTGAGCCATTGCGCGGTCGACGCGCCGATCGACAGATCCGTCATGAGAGTCGGGAGCGCGACGCTCATGATCGTCTCGTTGAGGATCATGACGAAGGCCGCGACCACCAGCACGCCGATCAGCAGCGCGCTGCCGGGCGCCATCCGCTCGTCGGACGTGTCGGCTGCCGTGCCGTCGGCCGGTGTCGGTTCGTGTTCGGTGGTGCGCACGCGCAATCCCTCTCCAGTCGTCGAGCCGCGATCCTCGTGGGTCGCCTTGCTCGGTGATAGTCTGCGTCTACCTGACAGTGACTGTCAAAGTGATACCCACAATCGACCAACACCGATCCTGCCCGAACGATTCCTGCCGAGGAGTGGCGATGGACCTCCGCGAACGACGCCGCGAAGCCACGCGCGTCGAGATCACCGACGCGGCCCTGACCCTGGTCGAGCGGCACGGCTTCTCGGCGACCACGGTCGACGACATCGCTCGTGAGGCCGGTGTTTCCCCGAGCACCTTCTTCCGGCACTACGCCACCAAGGAGGAGTCGGTTCTGCACGGCGACTCCCTCTTCGAGGCCGATCTCGATCGCTGGCTCGCCGACGCGGCGCCCGAGGACGTCACCCTCGCCGCGCTCGAGAACCTCTTCCGACGGTCCTTCGACCGGCTCGCGGGCGAATCGGCGGCGGTACGGGCGCGACTGCTGCGGGTCAGGCGGCTGCTCGCCGACGACGCCCATCTGCGTTCGGTCGCCTACGCCGCGGACGCGATGGCGATGTGTCGACTCACCGACCGGGTCGCCGAGATCCTCGGCGACTCCGCGTCCCGGGGCTACGCCCGGCTGCTCGTCGAGGTGGCCGGCACCACCGCGCGCGTGGCCTACGACGTCTGGGCCGAAGCCGTCGACGGTGGCAGGACCGGCGCGGCGGCCGACCCCGTCGCCCTGTACGCATCCGCCACCGCGGATCTCCGACGCCTGGTGTCCGAGCTTCCCGACTGACGGCGCCGGCTACCCGAACTCCCCCGCCGCGGCCCAGGCCGCCCGCTCGGCGCCGAAGGCCGCGGACTGCAGGACGCGGAAGTCGTCGATGGGCGCCGCGTTCTCGGCGAGGAACCGCTCGTGCTCGGCCAGAGAGAACGTGCCGTCGGTGACGTCGACCCCCGGTCCCCGCCCGGCCGCGAGGTCCGCCCGCAGATCCGCGAGTTCCTCGGTGGACACCGGATACCAGGAAATTCGGTCGAAGAAGCGCAGCAGCCAGGGCGTGCCCTCCTCGAAACCCGGTGCGGTGGAGGGATGTCGGTGGTTCCACACCTGGGTGGTGCGGCCGACGAACTGGTAGCCGCCCGGCCCCTCCATGCCGTAGATGCAGAGGTACGCCCCGCCGATCCCGACCGCGTTCTCCGGAGTCCAGGTGCGCGCCGGGTTGTACTTGGTGGTCACCAGACGGTGCCGGGGGTCCAGCGGAGTCGCCACCGGCGCACCGAGATACACGTCGCCGAGCCCGAGGACCATGTACTCCGCGTCGTACACCGTGCGATACACGTCGTCCACGGAGTCGAGTCCGTTGACGCGACGGATGAACTCGATGTTCCACGGGCACCACGGCGCGTCCGCACGCACTCCGTGCATGTACCGCTCCGTGGCCTCCCGCGTGGACGGGTCGTCCCAGGAGAGCGGCAGGCGCACCGTGCGGGACGGCACCACCAGCTCGGTCGCGTCGGGCAGGGAGTCCTCGAGCTCCTCGAGCAGACCGGTGAGCCGCGGGACGGGCAGCACGTCGGGATCGACCTTGATCTGCAGCGAGCGGATGCCGGGCGTCAGATCGAGCACACCCCGCGAACCCTCGGCCACGAGCGCCTCGTGCAGGGCGTGCACCCGGGCGCGCAGCGCGAGATCGAGTGTCATGGAGCCGTATTCGACGAGGACGTTGTCGTCGCCCGACCGCCGGTACGTCACCGGAACCACGCCGTCCCGTCGCAGGAGGACACCGTCGTCGCCGTCCCCGCCGGCGGAGAAGACCGCGGGTGACGACGCGCGCCGAGCGACCCCCAGCTCGCGGATCGACGCCGCGTGGTCACCGCGCACGACGACGAACCGGACGGTGTCTCCCGGACGGAGCTGGCCCAGTTTCCAGCGTTCGGCGGCGACGACGGTGACCGGGCAGACGAACCCGCCCAGCGACGGCCCGTCGGGTCCGAGCAGGATCGGGGTGTCCCCGGTGAAGTCCAGCGCGCCCACCGAGTAGGCGTTGTCGTGGATGTTCGACGGGTGTAGCCCGGCCTCCCCGCCGTCCTCTCGCGCCCACGTGGGCCGCGGTCCGATCAGACGCACGCCGGTGCGGTCGGAGTTGAAGTGCACCTCGTAGTCGTGCCCCAGGACGGTCGCCATGTCCTCCCGGGTGAAGAACTCGGGCGCCCCGTGCGGGCCCTCGGTCACGGCCAGTTCCCACCGGTGTCCCAGGGCGGGAACGTGATCGGACGGGATCCGCCGGGGCGGCGCGACGGCCGCGGCGCCCCCACCGGAGAGCACGTCGCCGGCCGACAGCACCCGGCCGCGGTGCCCGCCGAACGTGCCCAGCGTGAACGTCGACGCGCTGCCGAGGTGGACGTCGCCGTCGATGCCGCCGCGGACGGCGATGTACATCCTCAGACCCGCGCCCGTCGCGGTGCCGACGTCGAGCAGCGATCCGGCGGGGACCGTGACCGGCGTCCACGGGTCGACCGCCGCGCCGTCGACGGTGACGGGCGCCGATGCCCCGGTCACGCAGACCGTGGTCGTGGTGTCGAAGCGCAGCGCCGGCCCCGACATGGTGGTCTCCAGACCCGCTGCCCCCGCGTCGTTTCCGACGGCCCGGTTGGCCAGGCGGAAGGACAGGTCGTCCATCGGTCCCGACGGCGGGACACCCACCTGCCAGTACCCGGTGCGCCCGGGCCAGTCCTGCACGGTGGTGAGCACGCCGGGACGCTCCACGGTGATCTTGACGGTCACGGTGCCACCGCCGGTGACGTGACGATCATCCGTACGGGGGTGGGGTCGAAACCGTTGCACGGGTTGTTGATCTGGGGGCAGTTGGACACCAGCACCAGAACGTCGCGGTCCGCGCGCAGGGCCAGTCGCTTCCCGGGGGCCGACAGGCCGTCGACGATGCCCAGGGCCCCGTCCGGATCGACCGGAACGTTCATGAAGAAGTTCAGGTTGGGCACCAGGTCGGCCTTGCCGAGCCCCCACCGCATTCCCTCGGCGAGGAAATTCTCGACGCACGCGTGCTGGTGGGCGGTGTGGTGGCCGTACCGCAGGGTGTTCGACTCCTGCGAGCACGCGCCGCCGAGGGTGTCGTGGCGCCCGACCTCGTCGGCCACGATCGTCACGAGCGGCTCGGACTCGCTGTCCCGCAGCACACTTCCGGTGGTGAGCACGATGCTGCGTTGCGCTGCGATCGTCGTCGCCGCACTGTAGCGCACGGCGTGGTCCTCGGCGGCGTAGATCAGGGTGTCGACGGCCTGGTTCCCGGCGAGGTCGACGATCGTGAGGACGTCCCCCGCCGCGACGACGGCCGACCAGGGTCCGCGTGCGGGAGCGATCTCGTCGCGAACGACGTCGCCGGGAACGAGCGCGAGGTCGACGGCCGAGCGGGAGTCGAGCGTGGCGGTCATGCGTGGGCCTCCAGGGCGGTGACGAGGGCGTCGGTGTTCGCCAGAGCGCGGCGGTACTCCGGTTCGGCGAGGGGCAGGTCGTCCTCGGCGATGGGAGCGGCCCAGGCGAGCACCTCGAGATCGGTGGTGTCGTAGGTGGGCGACGGATCGAGCGGGTGGGCCGCGTTGGCGACGGTCACCACCAGCGGTAGGTGGATCACCAACTCCACCGTGCGATCGGGACCGGCGGAGCCGAGGTCGATCAGACGGCCGTCGTCGTCCACCCGCACACCGTGGAAGAAGCTCACGGTCGGCGGAAGGTCCCGCGGGGACAACCCGTTCTTCGCCAGCCCGAGCAGCAGCAGCTCCCGCGCGGCGGGCGAGGCCGAGTGCACCTCCCCCGCACCGTATTTCGCGTCGTTGGCTCGGCGGGTCGACGCGCCGCACAGCGCGTCGTGGTGTCCGGAGGTGTCACCGACGACGGTCGCGAGCACGCGGCCCTGATCGCTGAGCAACGGGTGTCCGACGCCGAGGTACGCCTGCCACGGCACCTTGACCGTGTCGGCGGTGCTCAGCCGTTCCCACGGCGCATCGGCACGGTGCAGCATCACGTGGGCGCAGGCGCGACCGTCGATGTCGCGCAGACGCAGTCGGGTGCCGCGGCCGAGCACGCAGGTCGTGTACCGGCCACCCGGCACCGTCTCGGCCCGAGTCAACGCGGCGGGCTCGACGCCGACGGGTGGTGTCGGCCAGTTCCGAGCGGGCACCACGGGCATCGGGCCGGTGCCGAGCGCCTCCTGCTCGCGGGCGTGCGCCTTGGCGGCGGCGGTGGTCGCGGTCATGTCAGGCTCCGATCCGAACGGGGTTGGGGTGGGTGCGGCCACGCGGGAAACAGGCGACGCCCACGGCCACGACGACGGCCACGGTCACCGGCGCGGCCCACCGCAGCAGGGGGTAATCGCCGGTGGGGTCGAAGATCTCGGCGCGCGGCCAGGACAGGTTGATCACCATCACCGCGCCGTAGACGACGACCAGGAGATTGACCGGGAGCCCGAACCGTCCGAGTGTGAAGAGCGGGGCCCCGGCCGAGTCGACGTTCGCCGTGGGGTGCGGCCACCCGCGCAGGCGCCGCAGCAGAAGCGGGACGGTCACCATCATGTAGGCGAGGTAGATGAGAACGATGCAGACGGAGGAGAGCGTCGTGAAGATCGCGGAATTGCCGACGTTGAGGACGAGGACCAGAACACAGGTCGCACCGATGAGAACGGCCGGGGCGATCGGGGTTCCGGTGGTCGTGTTCACCGTCGACAGCAGACGCGAGGCCGGCAGCCGCCCGTCGCGCGCCATCGAGAAGAGCAGCCGGGTCGCCGCGGTCTGAATGGCCAGGGTGCAGATGGTGATGGCGATGACCACGTCGACGAGCAGCACCGTTCCCCAGGGCGAGGAGAGCACGGAACCGATGACGTAGGGCAGGCCCTCGGTGGCGAGACGACCGTCGGTCAGGCTCGGCGCCGCCATGAGGGCGCCGACGATCATCAGCCCGCCGCCCAGCGCGGAAGCCGACAATGCCAGCCGAATCGTGCGGGGCGCGACCCGTCGCGGATTCTTCGTCTCCTCCGCCAGCTCACCGGCCGAGCCGAACCCCACCATGACGTAGGCGGCCATCAGGCCCGATACGATCCACGCCCCGATGTAGCCGGAATCGACGGCGGCACCGCCGGTGTCGAACACCACGGTCGGTGGCCGCTGGGCGTGGGTGAGGAACACGCCGACGATGGCGACGACGCCCACGATCTCGCAGGTCACGCCGATGGAGTTGATGCGAGCCATGACGTTCACGCCGATGGAGTTGATCGTCGTGGTGATCACCAGCAACGCCGTCCCGAGGAGCACCGCGTTGGCGGCGCCATCGCTCGAGGTCAGCGCGGTGTCCGTGCCGACGATCTGGAATCCGCTCCAGATCGACGGCAGCACCACTTGGAGCGCGATCGCCGCTGCGGCCGCGGTCACGATCTGAGCGATCACCATGAACCAGCCGGCGAACCATCCGACGATCTCGCCGCCCATCCGCCTGGACCATTGGTAGATCGCGCCCGAGATCGGGTAGCGGGCAGCCAGTTCCGCGAAGCAGAGCGCGACCATGAACTGACCGAGGAACACCACCGGCCAGGTCCAGAAGAACGCCGGCCCGGCGAAGGAGAAGCCGAGACCGAAGAGCTGGAAGATGGTGGTGAGGATCGAGACGAAGGAGAAGCCGGCGGCGAAGGACGCGAACGTGCCCAGGCCGCGGTGCAATTGCTGGTCGTAGCCGAAGTCGCGCAGGTCGTCCGAATCGTCCTGACGTCCCGGTGGGAGTACTGCTCTGCTCATGGTGCGCCTTCACGGGAGTGGTGCGGTACCGAACGGCCTCGTCGCCCCGGTAACTGTCGAGTGACAGTCAAGCGAGGTCCGGGGTCGCGAGGGTGACGGCGATGTATCCGTTTCGAGTCGCCGTGTTCCGTCTGTGTTACCGCTGTGTCGGTGGTGTCACCGAACCCTCACCGGGGGCCTCGGCGGTGGCACGATAGGGCCGGTGACAGCCAGCGCAGGACGTCCCCGCATCGGCGAACGCCGTCGCCCGGGCGCCACCACCCGAGACGAGATCCTCGACGCCGCAGCGGAACTGTTCACCGTCGGCGGTTTCACCGCGACCAGCACGCGCGCCGTGGCCGACGCCGTCGGAGTGCGGCAGGCCTCGCTGTACAACCACTTCGACAGCAAGGACGCCATCCTCGCCGCTCTGCTCTCCGGCACCGTGGAACCACCGCTGCACTTCGCGCGGACCGTGTGCGAACGCACGACCGATCCGGTCACCCGGGTCCACGCGCTCGCGTGGTTCGACGCCCGGCATCTCTCATCCGGACGGTGGAACCTCGGCGCCCTCTACCTCCTGCCGGAGCTGCGGGCGGACCGGTTCGACGCCTTCCGCGCCCGCCGCCGCGAACTCCGTGAGCTCTACACCGACCTCGCCACCGACGCGGTGCGGGTGATCGGCCGACTGCCCGCCGACGACGCCGTCGCACCGACCATGCCGTTCCGCCTCGTCGAATCCGTCATCGCCGCACGGTGGGACGACGATCCCGCCGTCGGGAACGGCGCGGTTGCGGTGGCCGACGCGGCCGTCCGGGCCCTCGGCGCCGCCGACCTTCCGCCGGATCTACGGCGCAGCTCCGCGGCCCTCGTCGGTGACCTCGCGACCGCCGACGCCCGGACCGTTCCCGGCGACGGGACGCAGGGCCCGCAGGAACACGGGCAGGAACGGGCGGGCTGACGCGGCACCGGACGGTCGGAACGGTGCCGAATCGCGGGCGGCTTGCACCCAGTCCGCGCGGGTGATCCCGGACAGGTCGAGGCGGTGGTCGGTGGTGCGCAGCAGGTGGTGCAGAAACGTCGTCGCCGCCCGGCCGTTGCCCTCGCGGAACGGGTGGATCTGGTTCAGGTCGGCGTACGTGCGCGCGAGGAGGAAGGCGAGTCGACCGTGATCGGCGCCCGCCCAGTCGGCGGCCAGAATGTCGGCGTGCAGGTCGATCAGGTGGTCCCAGATCGCCGACGAGCGGACGAACGTCGTTCCGCCCTTGCCGATCTCGACCGTACGCACCTGTCCCGCCCAGGCGTAGACGTCCTGGAACAGATGCCGATGCAGCGCGGGCAACGCGTGGATGCCCGCGCCGGGGACGGCTGTCCGCCCGCAGTGGAACTGCACCAGTCTCCGGGCACTGGCGAGCGCCTCGGCCCGATGCAACTCCTCGGCGTCGGTGATGCCGAGGATGTTGCGGAGCACCGTGCCGGACTCCTGCAGATACACGTCGCGCCGTGTCGGCCGGTACCACCGCCCGGCGCGCGGCGAACGCCCCGGCGGCGCGGTGCCGACGGCCGCGGGTAGGGCGCCGGCGTCGGCGTCGGCGTCACGACGGAGGAAATCGAGTTCCGCCGACGTCGGTGACCAGCCTTCGAGGCGGACGGCGTCCACCGCCGCGGTGACCGCACGCGGCAGGGCAGGAAGGTCGCCACTCATGTCATCGCGAGCCCTCGGCGCACGGCCGTGACCTCGCGGGCCGCGCTCGCCAACACGCTGCGGGTGACCGGGGTGGTGCCGGCGACGGGAAGGAGGTCGTCGGCGGGCCGCGAGGCGCGCAGCCGATCCACCTGGTAGGAGAGGCGGATGCGTTGCACCTGCTCGAAGGCGTGGGCGAGAGTCCTGGCGTCGTCGTCCGCCAACGCTCCGGACGCGGCGGCGCGGGAGAGACGCTCGGGGGTGCTGCGCCGGGCGTCGGACGGCACGTCGGCACTCTCGAGGTCGACCCACCTCGCGATGGACACGATCGCCGAGATCACCGTGACCTTGGGGTCGACGGTGGTGACGCGACGGAAGAGACTGTCGCGCAACCGCAGTCGTGGGTACTCGCGCGTGGCCTCGCGGCCCATCAGCCGGCGTGCGCGGTCGTCGTCGGACAGCGCGGCCCGCACGTCCACCGGGAACGGCGCCGCCGAGGTACCGACGGCGGTGGAATCCGCCAGGAGGGACAGCATGATCACGGCGCGGTCGTCGAACGGATCGCTCACCCACCGCTCGACGGCCGCCGACCAGTCCGCTGCGGTCCGCACGAATCGTCGCCGGGACACCAGGGCGTGATTCGGGTCGGGCCGCAGACCGCAGCGGTCGAGCAGTCGGTGGACCGCGGCACCGTGCGCCGTCGCCCGACCGACCTCGACGCCGTCGGCGACCACCGCGGCCGTCTCGACGTCGGACGACGGCAGCGATTCACGACGCCCGACGCTGCCGAGCACGAACCACTCCACCCCCGGTTCGGGACGGAGCGCGACGGCCCGTGCCGTCGCCGCACGCACCAGGTCCGCGTGAGCGGCCGCGACGTCGATCGGCGACGTCCGCACGTCCTGGAGTCCGACGATCACCGGAGCGATGTCGGCGCAGGCCGCGGCCAGAGCATCGTCGTCACCGGCGTCGGCGAGACGGCGGTACGCCGCACCCACCGCCGACCGTGCGGCGGCGCGGGCGGAGGAGACGGACACGGCCCCACGCTAGTGCGCCGACACGACGGTCACGTCGACGCGGCGACCTCGTTGCTCTCGCGTCGCCGCGCCTGCAGGCGACGCACCTTCATCGCCGTCGCCGTGCCGACCAGCACCACGCCGACCGCGAGGACCGCACCGCCGACCACGAACATGGTGCGCACCGGATGCGCGTCGTCCAGGCGCGCGCCGACCGCAGCCCAGAACACGGCCAGCGCGACGAACAGCGCGAGGACGTACAGCGCGGATTTCCGGGTGGTCACAGTGGTCGCTCCTTCGTCACCCCTGATCGGACGGGGGCCCTGATCGGACGGGTTCGGGTACCCCCGCGCACGCCGAACTATCCGGCCGAACCCGGCTCGGTTCTAGACTGCGGGGCCATGGTCGACCGCAGGCAGTTCCTCCGAGCCGGCGTCGGCGCGGTCGCTGCCGCCGCGCTCTCCGGCTGTTCGTCCTCGGCGCCGTGGCAGGCGGCGTCCGGCACCCTGCGGATCGCGGCCGGCAACCCGGGTGCCGTGTTCGACGAGTACGGACGGGCACTGGCCGACGAGGCCCGGGTGGCGATGCCGGCCCTGGACGCCTCCGCAGTGACCACGGCCGGGTCCGTGGCGAACGTCCGCGACGTCCTGGACGGGTCCGCGGACGTCGGGTTCTGCCTGGGTGACACCGCCACGTCGGCCGTCGTCGGAACCGCCCCCTTCGACGAACCCCTGCCGATCGTCGCGGTGGCGCGCCTGTACGACAGTTTCCTGCAGATCCTGGTTCGGCAGGACTCCCCCGTGCGCATCCCGGCCGATCTGGTGGGACGACGGATCGTCGGCGGTGAGGTCGAGTCCGGAACGAGGTTGGCCGTGTCCCGGTGCCTGGGTGCGGCCGGCCTCGGACCCGACGACGTGCGCTACACGCCGCGATCTCTCACCGAGGCGACGTCGGACCTCGCGTCCGGTAACGCCGACGCCGTGGCCTTCGTCAGCGGCTTCCCCATCACCGCCCTCGTCGAACTCGGCACGCGGGTACCGTTGCGCGCGTTGGACATCGGCGCCCTCGTCGACCCGCTGGTGGAACGGTGGGGACCGAGCTACGTCACTGGCCCACTCCCCCGCGGCCCCTACGGTCTGCCCGCGGACGTGACGACGGTGAGCATCAAGACCTACCTGATCGCCGCCCCCACCCTGCCCGAGGACACGGTGTACGGGCTGGCCTCGGTTCTGTTCGACCGTCAGGACGCGGTGGCGAGGCGAGCGCCGACCGTCCGCCAACCCACCGTCGCCGCCGGGATGTTCACCGCGCCGGTACCGCTGCATCCGGGGTCGCTGCGCTGGTTCCGGGACCGGGACGCGCGGGGAGGGTCGTGCCGCACCGCAGCCCCGGGTGCGCGGCCTCGATCAGCACCGAGCCGCCGGCATCGCGCACGCGCAGCACGAGGATGGACAATCCCAGGCCGGTGCCGTCGACGTCGGCGTGACGCGGCAGTCGGTGGAAGCGGGCGCCCAGCTCCGCCGCCTCGGTGTCGGTGAGGTCGGTCTCCGTGGGATCGGCACCGGTCGGGCCACCGTGATCGCGCACCGTCAGCACGTACCGGCGCGCCTCCTCGGGTCCGCGGCGATCCAGCGTGATCTCGACGGGCGAGTCCGGCGCGTACTTCACGGCATTGTCGAGCAGCGTGTCGACGATCGTCGGCACCAGATCCTCCTCGAGCACGGCCGGAGCCGCGGCCTCGACTCCGCGCACCTCCAGCCGACCGTCGAACAGCGGCTCCCACAACGCGATCCGCTCGCCGATCTGCGCCGCCACGTCCACGGACACCCGGCGCCGGTCGTGCCCACCAGCGCGGCTGACCTCGATGACACCCTCGAGGGCACGTGCCATGCGATCCGCCTCGGCGAGTACGGGTTCCACGGCGGGATCGTCGGCGGCCAGGCCGTCGAGCCGGAGCCGCATGGCCGTCAACGGGTTGGCCAGTTGATGCGAGACGTCGGCGACGAGGTCGCGTTGCTGACTGCGCGAGTACTCGACGGCGCGGGCCATCTCGTCGAAGGAGGTGGCCAGTCGGCGCAGTTCCGGCGGTCCGGCGTGCCCCGCCGCGCCCGGACGACGGCCGCTCGCGAGCGCCTGCACTCGCTCGGTGAGCTGGTCCACCGGCCGAACTACCCACGCCACCAACGGAACTCCCACCAGGAACGCCACCAGCGCGAGCAGGGCGATGCCGCCTGCGACGGCGACGGCGAGCCGGGTGGCGACGTCGCCACGCGGCCCGGCGGTGTCGACGACCATCACCACCGCACCGAGGATCTGCGCGTCTCGTCCGATGGGCGTGGCGACGATCAGCGGGTCGGTGCGCCAGGGCCACAACGCGGACGGCGACGTGGTGGGCGTTCCGGTCAGCGCGCCGTCCACCGCGTCGTCGTACCCCGGGGCCGGCCCCGCCTCGGACGTACCGACTCCGGTCGCGAGAGTGCTGCCGGACGCGAGAGTGCTGCCGTCCGTGCCGATCACGGCGCTGCGGGTGCTGCCGGTGACCGCGTCGTACCGTTCGAGGTCGGGTTGGAGCAGATCCGGTGCACCGGAGGCGGAATCGTCGACCAGCGCGGCGAATCGGGTGGCGGCAGCGAGCCGCTGCTCGTGCAGGGTGACCGCCCGTTCCTCCGCGTAGGCCGTGACGAGAGGAGCGATCAGCGCCGTCAGGACCGCGGCCGTCAACGTGATCGCGAGGATCAGCAGCCGTCGTCTCATACTCGCTCTCGGTTCACTCCGGAGTCACCACGAGGCGGTACCCGACGCCCCGCACCGACTCCACCGCCGCGAGGTCGCGCAGTTTCGCGCGTAACGACGCCACGTGCACGTCGAGGGTGCGCGAGGCGCCCACCCACGTCGTGTCCCACACCTCCTCCATCAGCGCCGCCCGACTCACCGGTCGGCCGGGCGTGCGGGCCAGAGCGACCAGCAGTTCGCTCTCCTTGGCCGTCAGTGCCCGTGGCGCGCCGTCGGCGCCCCAGACCTCGCGGGTGCCCGGGTCGAAGCGGAATCCGGGGTCGGGCGTCGCCGGGGTCGCGGCCCGCCCCACCGTGCGTCGGACGACGGCGTCCATCCGGGCGAGCAGGACGGGGACGCTGTAGGGCTTGGTGACGTAGTCGTCGACCCCCGCCCGCAACGCCCCCACCACGGCGTCCTCGTGACGACGCGCGGTGAGGGCGACGATCGGCACCGCCGAGGTCTCCCGGATCCGTCGACAGACCCACAGTCCGTCGTGATCCGGCAGGCCCATGTCGAGCAGGACGATGTCCGCATCGGCGACCAGATCGAGGGCCGCGGTGCCGGTCGCGGCGTGGCGGGCGGACCACCCCTGGCGCCGGAGCGCGTGGATGAGGGCGTCCGCCACACCGAGATCGTCCTCGACGACGAGCACCTGCACGGACCCACCTCCAGGATCCGAACCTAGCGCACCGTGGCCTCGTCCCGACGCGCGAGTTGTTCGCGATCGAGGTAGGTCTGCTGACGGTTCTTCAGCACGAAGACGTAGACCAGGAGCGAGATGCCGATGGCGACGGTGACGTAGATGCCGAAGGCGTCGAGGGCGTCGTTCTCCTTGGCCGCCTCGTAGATCACGGGGGCCGTACCGCCGAACATGGAGTTGGCCAGTGCGTAGCCGAGGCCCAGTCCCAGGGCGCGGATGTGCGCGGGGAACAGCTCGGCCTTCACGATGGCGTTGATCGAGGTGTAGCCGGTGAGGATGACGTACGTGCCGGCCAGCAGGAGGAACGACACCATCGGCGTCTCCACTTTCGGCAACAGATTCAGGAAGGTCCAGGACCACAGGACACCGGCGACGCCGAATCCGACCAGGAGCGGCTTGCGGCCGATCTTGTCGCTGAGCAGACCGCCGAGAGGCTGGATCAGCATGAGGAACACCAACGCGGCGAGGTTGATCCACGTGGCGGTCATGCCGCGGTCGGTGTAGGTGCTCTTGACGATCAGCGGGCCGTTGACGCTGTAGGTGTAGAAGGCGACGGTGCCGCCGAGGGTCACCAGGAAGCACACCAGCAGCTGCTTCGGGTACGCGGTGAACAGCTCGGTCATCGAGCCGCGGCGCTTGTCCTCGGTGTCGGTCTGCAGCGACTCGTCCATCGCACGGCGGAGGTAGAGCACCACCACGGCGCCGAGGGCGCCGATGAGAAACGCGATGCGCCAGCCGAACTCGCGGATCTGCTCGTCGGTGAGGAACGCCTGCTGCACCAGCAGGGTGACCTGGGCGAGCACGTGGCCGCCGACGAGGGTCACGTACTGGAACGAGGAGAAGAAGCCGCGCAGCCCCGGAGTGGCGGCCTCGGACATGTACGTCGCGGACGTGCCGTACTCACCGCCGGTGGCGAAGCCCTGCAGCAGTCGGCACAGCACCAGGATCACCACGGCGAGCGAGCCGATGCTCTCCGCGGTGGGGGTGAGCGCGATGAGGAGCGACGCGCCGGCCATGACGGAGATCGAGAACACCAGCGCGGGTCGGCGGCCGTGACGGTCCGCGAAGCGGCCGAAGAACCAGGATCCGATGGGGCGCATCACGAAGGTGACCGCGAAGATCGCCATGGTGTAGATGCCGGCGTTGGGCTCGCCGTCGGCGAAGAAACTCGACTGCAGGTACGAGGCGAACACGGTGTAGACGTAGACGTCGTACCACTCGACCAGATTGCCGAGCGAGCCGCGCACGGTGTTGAACACCGCGCGTCGGGTGGACGGTGCCGGGTGGGGAGACCCTGCGGAACGCGCCGGTGCGCTCATGGTGGGTGCCTTTCGGTCCGAGGAGGTCACCGGGGTGGGCGACCTCGACACCGAACCCTAGGTGTGACCCGCGTCATGCACAGCGGACCGTCCGCGACTCTTTACAGACACTTTGCATTCAGGCCCAGAAGGCACCGAATCGGTAGAAGACGAGTGCACCGACGGCGATCAGCCAGGCCACCGGCGGCACGACGGCGTTCACGGGCGCGGTCAGCGCGTGCGCCGACACCGGCCGGGAGAACACTCCGTGGTGCAGCGAGCGGAGCGTGACGAACCAGAAGACGGTCACCGTGGACACCCACACGGCCATGCAGTACGGGCACAGCGCGCCGATGACGTACAGGCTCTGGAACATCAGCCAGTGCACGAAGACGACGGCCGCGGTCAGCCCCAGCTGCAGCCCCGCCCAGTACCAGCGGCCGAACCGCGCGCCGGACAGCAACGCCGCCCCGCTGGCGACCACTGCGGTGAACCCGATGATGCCGAGCAACGAGTTGGGAAATCCGAACACCGCGGACTGCGCCGATCCCATCACCGATCCGCAGTTCACGACCGCGTCGATGCTGCACGACGGCACGTACGTCGCGTCGGCGGCGAGGGCGAACTTCTCCACGGTGAGAACGAACGACGCGACGAGACCGACGACGCCCGCCGCGATCAACAGCCACGGCAGCGCACGGGGAAACGGCGTCGCGGTTCCTGCGTCCGGGCGGGTTCCGGCGTCGGTCGACGCCTCCGGCGGCGTGGCGGTGGTCATGGCCCCCATCGTAGGAGGCCCTACGCTGCGGCGGTCTGTCCGCAGATCCCGCACTGCTCGACCGTGACCCGCTTCCACCGCAGCACGGGCACGAAGAACACCGTCAGCTGGTTGTACTGGCGCATGCGCGCCCACTGGCTGGTGTTGTGGCAGCGCGGACAGGTGTGGACCCCGCCGGCGCCGACCTGTCGGCGCTTGCTGCCGTAGCCGAAGAAGAAGAGCATTCCGCCAGCGTAGGCGTCACCACGGACAGCGACCTCAGCTGTGACGGGCGCGCTCCTCGTAGGCACGCCGCGCTCCCTGGTCGACCGAGCCGAGGAAGACGTCGTCGGCACCGAGCGCCCGCGACATCGCCTCCGCGAGCGGCCGCGGGAGGAACTTCTGACTCACGACGGCCGCCCCGAACAGGCGGGTCACCCGCACGCGCGAGCGCGGCTTGTCGATCAGGGACACCACGGCGCGGGCGATCTCCTCGGGCTCGGCGTTGCGGAAGCCCCGCGCGCCCGAGGTGCCCGCCGTGAGTTCGGTGTTCACGAACGACGGCATCACCAGCGAGAACTCCACCCCGGTTCCGCGATGCTCGAGGCGGGCGGCGTCGGTGAAGCCGACCACCGCGAACTTGCTGGCGCAGTACGTCGCGAGTCCCGGCGAGTAGGTCTCGCCGGCCGCGGAGGCGATGTTGACGATGTGCCCGCGTCCACGCGGAAGCATCCGTCGCGCAGCCAGTTTCGAACCGGTGATCACGCCGAGCACGTTGATGTCGAGCACACGTCGGGTCACGGCGTCCGGCTCGTCGACCACCCGCCCGACCGGCATGATGCCGGCGTTGTTGATCAGCACGTCGATCGGTCCGAAGGTCGCCTCGACGCCGTCGAGGAAGCGGTCGAACGACTCCGCGTCGGTGACGTCGAGGGTGTCGTGATGAACGTCCGAGGCCGGACGAAGGAGCTCTGCCCCCTCCTTCACGGCGACGTCGTCGATGTCGCCGATCGCCACCCGGGCTCCCCGCGCGAGGAATGCGGCCGCGGTGGCGTGCCCGATGCCGCGGGCACCGCCGGTGATGGCGACGACTCGGCCGGTCAGGTCGGTGGTCATGGGCGCGTACTCCTCGAATCTGTCGGCGGCGCATGCCTGTGACGTGCGCCATGTTCTAGCATCGTGGCACAACACGACGTCGCCGTTCTTGGCCTCGTCGGTCAAGATGGCACCCCGTTCTCGTGCCCGGAGGACAACATGACGACCGAGCCCGACGACGCCGACCGATGGGTCCACGTCCTGGTCACCGAGACCCTCGCCGACGACGCCGTGACGGCCGTCGTCGCCCGGTTCGACGCCGCGATCGCGGCGGACGTCGCCGCCCTCACGGTCGATCGGGAACTGCGCCGCGATCTGCACGCCAGCAACGTCGCCCAGGCGCGGGCGATGCTGGGGTGGATCGTGAGCGACTCCGACGAGGTGACACCGCCGCCCGCGGCACACGAACTGGCCCGGACCGTCGCTCGCCGCGGACTCCCCCTGAAAGTGCTGATGCAGATCTACCGGGCCGGGAAGACGGTCCTGGTGCGTCACGTCGCCGAGGTCGCGGCCGACCGTGTCCAGGACCCGACTCTGGTGCCCGGCATCCAGATTCGCCTGCTCGAGCGTGCGAGCAGATGGATCAGCGTCTCCCTCGAGATTCTCACCGACACCTATGCCGAGCAACGCGAACGCGACCTCCGCGGTGACGTCGCCCGCCGGGTCGAGACGGTCCAGGCCCTGGTGCGCGGTGACCCTCTCGACGACGGCGTGGCCGCGACACGTCTCGGCCACCCGCTCCGGACGACGCACCTCGCCCTGGTCGCGTGGGTCGACGGACCGGGTTCCGGCACGACGGATCTCGACGCCCCGCTTCGCGACGCGCTTCGCACGTCGCCCGGGCACCGCGTGTTGACCGTGTCGGCGGGGTCCGGGGCCCTGTGGGCGTGGGTGTCCGGCGACGGCGTCTCGGCCGACGTGACCCCCGACGGCGTTGCCGACGGCGTTCGACTCGCCGTCGGGACGGTCGGGACCGGGCCGGACGGGTTCCGGAGGAGCCACCTCGAGGCCCTGCGTGCCCAGTCCGTGGCCGAGTCGGCACCCGGCACGGCGCCCGTCGTGGCGTACGCGGACGTCGAGATCGCGTACCTCCTCGCCGGCCGGCCGGACGCGGTCGACGCCTTCGTCGCTCGCGAATTGCGCGGCATCGACGGAACGGACGTCGCGTCGGATCGACTGCGCCGCACGGTGGCGGCCTATCTGCGGCACGATCGCAGTCTCGATGCCGCGGCCCGCCGACTCGGGGTGCACCGGAACACGGTCCGCTACCGCGTTCGACGCGCCGAGGAAGAGCTGGGACGACCCATCGGCGGACCGGGGCGCCTCGAGCTCGAGCTGGCGTTGGCGTACCGCCGGGTGTTCCCGGATCCGAACTACTACAGCACGTAGCAGGGGGTAGGGTGTCGCCGTGACCACCCCGGCGACCGGCGCGCCACTGCGCGGCGTCGTCGTCGGCGTCTCGTCCGTTCTCGTCACCGCCGCGGCCCACGATCTCGGTGGGGCGTCGGCACCGTCCCAGTCCGCCGTCGTCGCCCTGCTCACGGTGTGTCTCGGGGTGGCGTGGATCGCGTCGTCGACGCGGCTCGGCACCGGTCGTCTGGTCGCCGCCCTCGTCGCGGCGCAGGCGCTCGGACACCTGACGCTCGTCGCCGTCGACGGTCACGTGCACGGGCCCCTGCTCGATCCCCGCATGGCCGTCGCCCACGTCACGGCCGTGGCCGTGGGTACCGCAGCCGTTCGCGGCGCCGAGACCGGCTCGATGCGGGCCGCCCGCGCGATGCGCCGCATCGTCCCCGTCGTACTCGCCGCCGTCACGGTCGACACCGACGCGGTCCGTCCACCTCTGCCCGTCGCTCGTCTCGACGCGCCGAGCCGTCTGATCGATCATTCGGGCCGGGGCACCCGCGGTCCACCCACTCGATTCCGCTGAGTCCCTTCACCTGTCACCCGACGCCCGGTGCGTTCGGGTGATGCCTCGTTGTCGCGGCGTCCGCCGCGCACTCCCCCGGAATCGAGTACACCCGTGTCCACACCCGAGAAGATCGAGCAGACAGCCGATCTCGCACCCCCGCCCGCACGACGGTGGCGCCCGCTCATCCTGCGACTGCACTTCTACGCCGGCGTCGTCGTCGCCCCGTTCATCCTGATCGCGGCCGTGACCGGCGGCCTGTACGCCATCGCGCCGACCCTCGAGAACGTCGTCTACCGCGACCTGCTCCACACCGACGACACCGGCCCCGCGCTGCCGATCTCCGACCAGGTCCTCGCCGCGCAGGCCGAGCGGCCCGACCTGACCGTCGCCGCCGTCCGCCCGGCCACCGCGGCAGGCGACACCACCCGCGTGATGTTCACCGACCCGAGCCTCGGTGAGTCGAAGCGCACCGCCGTGTTCGTCGACCCCGCCACCGCGACGGCCGTCGGCGAGTCGACGGTCTACGGCTCGTCCGGTTCGCTTCCCCTCCGCACCTGGCTCAGCGAGTTGCACCGCACCCTGCACCTCGGGGAAGCCGGACGTCTCTACAGCGAACTGGCCGCCTCCTGGCTCGGCGTCGTCGCGCTCGGCGGACTGTTCCTGTGGGTGGAGCGCTACCGGCGACGGCGGTCCCGGTCCGACGCCCGGTTGTTCACCGTCGATCGCACCACCCGCGGTCGGCGCCGCACCCTGAACCTGCACGGAGCCGGGGGCGCCTGGATCGTCGTCGGCCTGGTCTTCCTCTCCGCGACCGGTCTGACGTGGTCGGCCTACGCCGGTGCGAACATCACCGACGTCCGCAGCGCACTGAGCTGGACCACCCCGACCCTCGACACCGACCTCACCGGCCATGCCGGGCACTCCGACGACGAGCACGCCGGTCACGTCGGGCACGGGGCGTCGGACGCGACGGCGTCGACGGCGCCCGTCGACGTGCGGCAGATCGACGGTGTCCTCGCCGTCGCGCGCGAGAACGACGTCACCGGGCCGGTCGAGGCGTCGATCCCCGCGTCCGGCGACACGGCGTTCCAGGTGTCGCAGCTGCGCGATCCCTGGGTGTTCTCCACCGATTCCATCGCGATCGACGGCGCCTCCGACCGCGTGGTCGACGTGCAGCGGTTCGCGGACTGGCCGCTGGCGGCCAAGCTGACGACGTGGGGCATCAGCCTGCACATGGGCGTGCTGTTCGGGCTCGTGACTCAGCTCGCGCTGCTGGCCCTCGCCGTGGTGTTGGTGGCCGTGATCGTGGGTGGGTACCGAATGTGGTTCCAGCGCAGACCGTCTCGGACAGGCGGTACGCCGGTGGGCCGACCGCCGCAGCGGGGAGCGCTCCGTCGCCTGTCCCCCGGTGCCGTCGTCGGTCTGGCGGTGGCCACCGTCGCCATCGGGTGGTTCGTGCCGCTCCTGGGCGTGTCGCTGCTCGCCTTCCTCGCCGTGGACGTCGTGACGGGCCGCCTGCGACGCGCCTGAGCGCAGCGGGCTCGCACGGCGCTTCACCGTGCGAGCCCGCCTCGACTCAGGAACGCGGGCGGTACCGGCCTCCGCGCATCACGTACACGGAGTACCCGAGGACGGCGATCACGTACGCCACCACCGGAACGACGAACACCCACACCGCCACGGAATTCTCCGCCGTGACACAGACGGCCATCAGCCAGGAGAACAGCACCAGGGTGGCCGCGCCGATCCACTCGAGGTCCTCGGCGAGCAGTCGGTGCAGCTCCCGCCTGTTCTCCGGCGCCGTCCAGAAGGCGTGCGCCTCGGCCGACGGGAGGTTGATCAGCCGCGCGGGGAGGTGGGGCAGAAACCGGTGCGCTCCCAGGAACGTCGCGGCCAGCAGAGCACCGATACCGCCGAGCACCCCCACCAACGTCCAGACGGACCCGACGCGCGTCACCGCACCCGACGCATCGACCCGCAGTGCCACGGGGCCGTTCGTGGTGGCAAGTGCCCACAGCGCCGTCGCGACCAGCACCGCGACCGAGAGCCACAGCGCTCGTCGAGACCACCGGCCCGTGCTCGTGTCCATGGTGGAGGTCTATCACAGCGTGCCGAGTGCCCCTCCGAGGGAATCGTTCGGCGCTGTCCCGGTTTCCGGCTGTTGTCGTGGCAGGTGTCGGTGGGGGTCGATACAATCGAACACATGAGCGATCGGGGGGTCGGCGCGGTGAACGCGGCGCAGGTGGGGGGCGTTGCCTGGGCTGCGCGTGACCACACCGCGATGGGCCTGCCCGTCTCGTTCGACCTCCCCGTCGGTGGACACCTCGACGCCCTGGCCGACCTGGCCGCCGGGGCGGCGTACCTGGAGTGGCGCCGCTACCGACATGTCGCCGCCCTGCACACCGACCTGGTGCTCGCCGAAGAAGACCGCGACGAGCGGGCGGTCGATGCGTTCGCCCAGTGCGCCGCCCGCATCGCCACCGCCCTGTCGGTGTCGCAGTACGTCGCCGAACGGATTCTCGACAGCGCCGTCGCTCTCCGTGATCGTCTGCCGCGGGTGTTCGAATGCCTCCGCGACGGGGTCGTCTCCCCGACTCACATCCGCACCATCGTCTCCCGCACCGAGTTGATCCACGGCCGCCCCTACCAAGGCCTGGTGGACGCCGACATCGCTGCGGCGTTGCGTAAGCCGGGGTCGTGGTCGACAGGCCGGGTGCGAGACCTGTGCGATCAGATGGTCTACCGCCGCGACCCCGACGCCGTCCGCGAACGCCGCGAGGACGCGCTGAAGGGGCGGTGCTTCTTCACCGAAGCCGGACTCGACGGCATGGCAACCGTCGGAGCGACGATGTCCGCCGAACGCGCCGCCATCGTCGCCCGCGTCGTCGAACGCCTCGCCGCACAGGTCTGCCGACACGACAGCCGCACCAAGACAGCGCGGGCATCGGATGCGCTGTTCGCGCTCGTCAAGCACGCCCCGTTCGGGTGCGACTGCGCCCGCCCCGACTGCACGTTCACCGTGGTCGATGCGGACGAGGTCGCAACCAACGCAGCACGCATCGTCATCCACGTCGTCACCGACACCACCACCCTCACCGGACCCGCACCCGCCGCTGCGAAAGACACCACCGCTGGAACGAACACGGCCGCCGCTGAGGATGCGACGGTCGACGAGGCTGCGGCGCCGGCAGCGCACCCCCAGACCCAAGACGTGGACACGACCGCGACTGCCGCAGAGGGATTTTCGGCCGAGGAGTTCGTGGCCGAGGAGGCAGCGGCCGTCGACGAGGATGCGGCCGAGGGGGTCGCGCTCGATGAGGTCGTGGCCGTGGAGACTCCGGCCAATGACGTTACCGCCGATTCCGTTGCCGCCGAGACGGTCTCGACCGACCAGGTCGTGGACGCGACCGACGAGAATGTGGCCGAGGAGGCTGCGGCGGCCGTCGACGAGGATGCGGTCGATAAGGCTGCAGCGGTCGACGAGATTGCGGTCGACGAGTCTGCCGCGGACGCCGAGCCCGAGCTGGTCGACGGTGTCGGCTACATCGCCGGACTCGGCATCGTCTCCGGCGCCCACATCCGCGACCTCGCCGCCGACCCTGCCGCGGTCATCCGCCCGCTCGGCGACGGCACCGACACCCCACTCCCGGCGACGCAACCCGCGGACCCCTACCGACCCTCGGCGGCGCTGAACACCTACATTCGCGCCCGAGACCAGTACTGCACCTGGCCCGGCTGCACCAAGCCGGCGTGGGACGGCGACCTCGACCACATCACCGAATACGACCACCACCACCCCGAGCGAGGCGGACAGACCACCGCGACCGGGCTCGGCGCGAAATGCCGCTTCCATCACCTACTGAAAACGTTCGGCGACTTCGTCGACGACCAATACCCCGACCCCGACAACCCCGGCCGCATCATCCGGACATTCACCATCCCCGAAGGCCGCACCGTCCTCGGACCCGCCTACACCGGCCACGACACCCACCCGGGCCTCGACATGATCGTCTTCGGCGACCCACCCGACGCCGGCAAGAAAACACCACCGACACCGCGCACCCCGACACCGGGCGAACCCGAACCCACCCGACCCGCCCCACGCATCGAGCAGAAACACGCCCGCCGACGCCAGGAACGCAACCGCAATCGACTCCGCAACAACCTGAGAGGGATCCGACCACCCGAACCGGACGACGCACCACCCCCGTTCTAGGACGAGGACTTCTCACACGGGGAACGTCGACGTACGAGCGACCTCGCGCGTCACGCCGACCCGTGTCATTACGATCGACGCCATGACCGGGGGGCGAATTCGGCGGACGTGGCTCGTGGTGATCGGCGTGGTCGCCGTGCTGATCGCGGCAGCGGTGATCGTCGTCGTGGCGGCGTCGGGTGGCTCCGGGTCGGACGACGGCAGCACGATGGCCGTGCCCGCCGAACCGCGGCTGCTCGTCGTCGGCGACTCCTACGCCGAAGGCATCGGGGCAGACGATCCCGCTGCCGACAACTGGGCACGGCTGGCCGCCGACCACTTCGCCACTCTCGGCTGGGAAACTCGCATCGACGCGGCGGGGGGCACGGGCTGGACGAACGGCGCAGGCGGGCCGAACACCTACGGCGAACGGTTGGCGCGCGCGGCGCAGGACGACTCGTTCGTGCCGAACGTCCTCGTCCTGCAGGGTGGTGCCAACGACTACCAGAGCACGCCGGACACCGTCGGCGCCGCCGTGACGTCGTCCATCGAGCTGGCCCGACGACAGTGGCCGGGTATCGAGGTCGTGGTGTTCTCGTCGTCGGTCCCGTTCGGTCTCACCGAGCGGGCGGTGCCGCTCAGCACGGCAATCGCCGACGCCGCCGCGTCCGCAGCCGCGCCCGACATCAATCCCGTTGCGGAGCAATGGATGACGGCGGACACGGCTGCGGAGTACACGGCGGGCGACGGAACCCACCTGACCACCGCGGGTTACGCGTACGTGGCGGACCGATTCGTCACCGACTTCTCGGCGCTGTTCGGCCTCGACCGGTGAGCGGCTACCGGGCGGCCGTGGCGAACGGGTAGTCCGTGTACCCCTCGGCGCCGGAACTGTAGAACGTGCTCTGGTCCGGCGTGTTCAGCGGCAGGTCTTCCTTCCAGCGGTACACGAGGTCCGGGTTCGCGATGGCCGGGCGACCGACCACCACGGCGTCGCCGACGTTGTCGTCGACGATTGCCAGTGCCTCGTCGCGTGTCGTGATCTCACCGAAGCCGCTGTTCACCAGGAAGGGACCACCGAACGCGGAGCGCAGGTCCTGGACGAGCTCGCCCGCCGGATCCTTGTGCAGCACACTGAGGTACGACAGGCCGAGAGGTGCGATCCGGTCGACCAACGCGCGGTAGGTGGCGCGCACATCGGCGGGATCGGTCTCGAGCGCGTCCTGGATGTTGTGCTCGGGCGAGATGCGGATGCCGACGCGTCCGGCGCCGATCGCATCGGCGACCGCCTCCACGACTTCGGCCACGAAACGCGCGCGGTTCTCGGGGGAGCCGCCGTAGGCGTCGTCACGCTGGTTCGACGCGGGCGACAGGAATTCGTGCAGCAGGTAGCCGTTGGCGGAGTGGATCTCGACTCCGTCGAATCCGGCGGCGATCGCGTTGCGCGAACCGCGCACGAACTCCTCGATCACGGACGGCAGCTCGTCGGTGGTCAGCGCATGCGGCACGGGGTACGGCTTCTTGCCCTCGTACGTGCGGGTCTCGCCCTCGATCGCGATGGCGCTGGGCCCGACCACCTGGTGGCCGCCGGTCGTCGCCTCGTGCGTCACCCGACCCGCATGCATGACCTGCGCGACGATGAGTCCGCCCTCGGCGTGCACGGCCTCCGTCACGGCTTTCCAGCCGGCGAGCTGCTCGTCCGTCACCAAGCCGGGCTGGCCGGGGAAGCCCTGACCGGCGTGGCTCGGGTACGTGCCCTCGCTGACGATGAGCCCGAGGCTGGCGCGCTGGCGGTAGTGCTCGACCACGAGCGGGCCGGGGATTCCCTCGGGACCGGACCGCACCCGCGTCAGCGGCGCCATGACCAGGCGGTTGCGCAGGGCGAGGTCCCCGAGGGTGACGGTGGAGAACAGCGACATGGGTTGGCTCTTTTCCTCGACGACAGAATGCGGGCGCGCCGTAGCGCGCCGATTCAGGCCAACCCTGCCGCCGCGCGCAGCCATTCCCGAACGAGACGGGGGTCACGTTCGGCATCGAGCCCCTCGCGTCACAGCCATGGCTCCGGACGCAACCGCCGAACGTCGTCGACTGCGTGCCCCCAGTCGGACTCGAACCGACAACACAAGGATTTTAATTCCTCTGCCTCTGCCAATTGGGCCATGGGGGCCGTCGCGCGCACCCACCCTAGCGGCCGCAAGGCGGTTCAGGTCGGGCGACCGATACCCAGCAGACCGTCGAGTGCGCGCATACAGATGTCGTAGACGGTGTCGGCGTCGACCGACCGCTCGTCGACCCAGTCGAGGCAGGTGGCGCGGACGAACGCGATCCAGCCGCGCACCGCCAGGCGCACGGCAGGATCGTCGCGCGCGTCGGTACCCAGGGCGTCGAGAATGCGCTCCTGTTGCACGCGCAACTCGTCGGTGACGATCGACTGGATTCCGTCGTCCGCCGACATGGCACCCCGGTTGATGGCGCGGATGCCGTGCTCGTGGGTGTCGACGTGATGGATGTAGGCCCGTAGGCCGTCGCCCACCTGCCGGGCGACCGGCAAGGCCGTGTCGGGCGCGGTGATCTCGACCATCCGCACCGACTCCTGGCGGATGATCTCCGCGAAGAAATCCCGCTTCGATGCGAAGTAGTGGTACATCAAGCCCTGGGATACGCCGGCGAGCTCGGCGACCTCGTCGATACCGACGTCGTCGTACGGACGGGTCGCGAACAACCTGGTTCCGACGGCCAACAACTGCGTGCGCCGTTCGGCCGGCGTCAATCGCTTCCGCACGCTGGTCATGGTTCTCCGAACATACTCGGCCGGCCGCCCCTACAGCCCTCGACAGCTCCGGACAACCCTTGACAGTGCGCACCCGGTGAGTAGCGTCGCTTGTTGAACGAACCTTCAACAAGCCTCCCCGAAGGGGTCCGCGCCGTGGCCACCACCCTCGCTCCCGACGTCTCGCTCCCGCACCCGCCGCGCCGCCTGCCGGTGCTCGGTGACGTCCTCGGCGTCCACGTCGCGACGCCCGTGCAGGACTCCATCCGACTCGCCCGCGAGCTCGGACCCATTTTCGAGCGGGTGGTCCTCGGCAATCGGTTCGTCGTCGTCAGCGGGGTCGACCTGGTGACCGACCTGAACGACGAGAGGCGCTTCACCAAGCACCTCGCCCCGGCGGTGGCGGGCCTGCGGTCGATCGGCGGCGACGGTCTCTTCACCGCGTACTCGGACGAGCCGAACTGGCGCAAGGCGCACGATCTGCTGCGACCGGCCTTCACGCAAGCAGCGATGCGGACCTACCACGACACGATGGTCGAGGTGGCCGGAGAACTGATGTCGTACTGGCGAACCCGTGATCACGTCGACGTCTCCGCGGACATGACCAAGCTGACCCTCGAGACCATCGGGCGTACGGCCTTCAGCTACTCCTTCGATTCGTTCACCCGCACCGAACGGCACCCCTTCGTCGGTGCCATGGTGCGAACGCTGACGCACAATCAGCGCCGGGCGGTGATCACGGTCCCCGTGCTGAGCGACCTGTGGTTCCGTGACCGCGACCGCCGCAACGAGCAGGACAAGGCCTACCTGGCCGACGTCATCGACGACATCGTCCGAACCCGGCGAGACCACGGCGTCGGCGCGGAGAACGACCTCCTGGACATCATGCTGACGGCCGCGCGCGACGCGGACCCCAATGCCCTCGACGAGGTCAACATCCGGCACCAGATACTGACGTTTCTCATCGCCGGACACGAAACCACCTCGGGTGCCCTGTCGTTCGCGCTGTACTACCTCTCGCGCGATCCGGAGCTGTGGGAGCGGGCGCGCGCGGAGATCGACGAGGTGTGGGGCGACGAACCCCCGACGTTCGAGCGCGTCGCCAAGGCGCGGTTGGTTCGCCGTATCCTGGACGAGGCTCTGCGGCTGTGGCCGACGGCGCCCGGCTACGCGCGAGAAGCGCTGACGGACACCGTGATCGGTGACGGGTATCGCATGCGTCGAGGCGAGTGGGCCATGGTGCTCATCCCCGGACTGCATCGAGATCCGGTGTGGGGTGCGAACACCGACGAGTTCGATCCGGACCGCTTCCTCTCCGCGGCGGTGCGCAGCCGCCCCGCGCAGGCGTACAAGCCCTTCGGCACCGGTGAGCGCGCCTGCATCGGCCGTCAGTTCGCGCTGCACGAGGCCATGATCGTCCTCGGCACCGTGTTGCAGAACGTGGACGTGCGACCCGACCCGAACTACCGACTGCGCGTGGAAGAGCGCCTCACGTTGATGCCGAAGGGGTTCGAGGTACAGGTCTCCCCACGCGGGCGGTGAATGGAACTCACGGCGAGTACAACCGCTGACACGTCGACCGGCGTCGAGAAGTCTGCACGGGAGCCCGTCCCCTTCCGTCAGGAGAATCCGTGTCCCGCGAACTGCACCTCGCCGGCTTCCTCATCGCCTCCCACGTCACGCATTCTCATGCCGCGTGGCGCCACCCGGCGTCGGAAACCGACTACCTCGGCCCGGACTACTACACCCGCGTCGCCCGCACCCTCGAGCGCGGAACCTTCGACTTCCTCTTCTTCGCCGACCTGTTGGCGACGCCCGTCCGCTACGGCGACGACATCGCTGTTCCGCTCCGCAGCGGCACCCAGGCGTCGGCGACCATCGACCCGTCGTTGGTGGCGGCCACGCTCGCCTCGGTGACCGAGCGCATCGGACTCGCTATCACCAAGTCCACCACGTACTTCCACCCCTACGAAGTGGCCCGTATCTTCGCGACGCTCGACCATCTGTCGCGGGGCCGGGCGGGGTGGAACGTGGTCACGTCCCTGAACCAGGCCGAAGCACAGAACTTCGGGCAGCTCGATCACCTTCCGCACGATCAGCGCTACGACCGTGCGCACGAGTTCCTCGAGCTCGCCTACGACCTGTGGGGCAGCTGGGATCGTGACGCGCTGGTGCAGAACAAGGGCGCCGGTGTCTTCGCGGACCCGAGCAAGGTGCACACCGTCGACCACGCCGGGCGGTTCTTCCGGAGCCGCGGTCCGCTGACGGTGCCGCACTCACCGCAGAGCAGGCCGGTGATCTTCCAGGCCGGATCGTCCTCCACCGGAAAAGATTTCGCGGCACGGTGGGCGGATGCGATCTTCGAGATCGACCCGACTCCCGAGGGACGACGGGCGTACTACGACGACGTGAAGTCCCGCGCCTCGAACCTCGGCCGTAACCCCGACCACCTGAAGATCTTCCCGTCGTTCGTTCCGTTCGTCGGCGAGACCGAGTCGATCGCCCGGGAGAAGCAGGCCTTCCACAACGACCTGGCCGATCCCATCTCCGGCCTGATCACCCTCTCGGTGCACACCGATCACGACTTCTCGCAGTACGACCTCGATGCCCCGGTCACCGACGTCGTCGTTCCGGGCAGTCAAGGCCTGTTCGATCTCGCGCGGCGTCTGAGCGATCGGGACTCGCTGACCCTGCGGGACGTCGGCAAGCTCTACGCGCAGGGGGTGTTGCTACCGCAGTTCGTCGGAACCGCCTCCGACATAGCCGATCTCATCGAGGAGGGCTTCCGGGGCGGCGAGGCGGACGGCTACATCCTGTCGGCCGCGCAGGCGCCCGGCACGTTCGACGATTTCGTCGATCAGGTGGTGCCGGAGCTGCGTCGACGCGGACTGTTCCGCACCGAGTACACCGGCACCACGCTGCGCGAGCACCTCGGGCTCCCCGCCGCGAGCCTGACCCCCACGCCTCGGGCAGTGGCGGCTCCGGCCTGACGGAGAGTCAGTCGGCGTCGGGGTGCGGCACGTTCTGCTCGTCGACGACGGCGCCCCGCTCGTCCTCGTGCGACGAGTCCCGCGGGCCGTCGTTGCTCCCGCTCGACGGGACGGCGTCGGCAGCGTCACTGGGCATGGTCATCGGAGCCTCCTGATGGGGTGGGGTACCGCATGGGCATGCCCCACCGGGACCGGTCCGAACCTCACTCCGGTCCTGTGGCCACCGGGCGGTTCGGATCCGACGACCACGCCGACCAGGAGCCGGGGAAGAGTGCGGCGTCGATCCCGGCGAGGGCGAGCGCGGCCACCTCGTGCGCCGCCGTGACCCCCGACCCGCAGTACACCCCGACGCTGTCGCCGGGCCGAATGCCCAGGCTCGTGAATCGGTCTCGTAGCTCCGCCCGAGATCGGAACCGCCCGTCCGGGCCCACGTTCTCCGCGGTCGGGGCGCTGACTGCGCCCGGAATGTGGCCCGCACGCGGGTCCATCGGCTCGACCTCACCCCGGTACCGCTCCCCCGCCCGCGCGTCGAGCAGGGTGCCGGAGAACTCGGCCGCGTCGTCGGCGGTCACGGTCGGCATCGAGCCGCCGCGCAGGACGACATCGCCCTCCGCTCGGGGGGACTCGTCGCCCGAGCGCACGGGAAGGCCGGCGTCCTGCCAGGCGGTCAGTCCCCCGTCGAGCAGGCGTACGTCGTCGTGCCCGGCCCACCGCAGCAACCACCACGCGCGCGCCGCGGCCTGATTACCGGTGGCGTCGTAGACCACGACGGGAGTGTCCGTGCCGATGCCCCAGCGACGCGCCGACGCCTGCAGGTCGGCGATGTCGGGAAGGGGGTGCCGACCATCGGTGGGCAGACCCGGTCCCGAGAGTTCGGTGGGTAGGTCGACGTACACCGCGGTGGGGATGTGCTGCTCGCGGTAGCGCTCGCGGCCGTCGGTCCGTCCGAGAGCCCAGCGGACGTCGAGCAGGACGGGTGGGTTCCGTTCGAGCGAGGACGCCAGCTCGGACACGCTCACGAGGATATCGGTCATGGACCCGAGCCTAGGGCGCGCAGGGCGGCCGCAACCGTTCACTTGCCAAGTCGGAAAGTCAGTGGTTCACTTTCCGTATCGGAAAGACACGGTTCGACACCGAGGAGGCACGATGAGTGACGACTTCTCCCCCGCCGACGCCCTCGCCGCGGTACAGGCCCAGCGCGACAAGCTGGCCGAGCAGGCAGCGGCGCCACGCGGCTACCACCTGATCCTGGCGCTGACGGCCGGCGTTCTGATCGCCTCCCCGTTCTGGAACAGCTTCTGGGTGGTCGCGGTGGTCTACGTGGCGTTCTTCCTGATCCTGTGGGGTCTGATGACCTGGTACAAGCGATCGAAGGGCATGTGGATCAACGGACTCGACCATCGCCCCGCACGCCGCTACTCGGTCACGGCCGGCGCGATCGGCGGCGGCGGGTTCGCGGCATCCCTCGCCGCGGAATGGGCACTGCACCTCCACGGCGCGAGCCTGGTCCTCGCCGTGATCGCCGTGCCGACCATGACCTGGCTCGGCTTCCGCTGGGACGCGGCCTACGAGCAGGAACTGCGGGAGTCGGCGTGACGGCGACCCCCGCGTTCGATCCCGTCATCCACGCACCGCTCCGGCTCCAGATCTGCGCTCTGCTCGCGCCGGTGACCGCGATGGAGTTCGCCACCCTGCGCGGTCATCTCGACGTGAGCGAGTCGGTGCTGAGCAAGCATCTCAAGACGCTCGAGGACGCCGGCCACATCCGAATCCGCAAGGCCACCAGCAACTCCCGCGTCCGCACCAGCGCTTCGATGACGCCGGAGGGCAAATCCGCCTACGACGCGCACGTGGCCGAGCTTCGACGCATCGTCGGAAGCTGACTCGACCGTCGCCGCCCGCATGCCGGCCTGATCCGCGGGCCGATCCGCGGGCACGTTCGCCGGTGTGTCATGGGTCGACCCCCGACCTCTGTTACCGTACTCCTCGGTCGGTACCGGGACATCGGGTTCCCGACGACGTCGGACTTCCGAACCCATCACCCACTTCGTCGAGGATCTCGTGGCGCGCAAGCACATCAACAACAAGACACAACGGCTCACGGTTCGCAACGTCCGCGCCACGCCTCGACGGACCGAACTCACCGTCGAACTGGGATCGCGATCGGTGGACGTCTGGACCGAGAGCAACGTACCGATCGACGTCACCGCGACCCCGTGGCTCCCCACGCTGACGGTCACGATGTCCGACCACGACGTCGACACGCAGTGGCCCGCCGACACCGAGGTGGACGGCGAGGCGCTGGACGGCGCCGGCCGCGCTCTGGACCTGCTGACGGCGTGGTATCCCGATGCCCACGGCGGGACTCACGTCGGCGTTCGCCGTCGGGTCGGCCTGCCACCGCCCGAGAACCGCGGGGTCGCCTGCTTCTTCTCCGGTGGCGTCGACTCCTTCTACTCGACGCTCCGCAACATCGACGAGATCACCCATGTCGTCCTGGTGCACGGACTGGACATCAGTCTCGACAACACCGAGTTGTGGGACGAGACGGTGCGCCGAACCGCCATGGCCGCACGCGATCTCGGCAAGGAATTGATCCTGGTCCGCACCAACATCCGGAAGCTGCATCACAAGCTCGGACCGAATTGGCAGCACCGGGCGCACGGAGCGTTTCTGGCACACATCGCGCTCGTCCTCGCACCGCACGTTCACCGCGTCTACATTCCGGCATCGAAGGACGACAGCCGACTCGTTCCCTACGGCACTCACCCCGAGCTCGACCCGCTGTGGTCGAGCTCGGACGTCGACATCGTGCACGACGGCACGGACCGTCGGCTCCAGAAGTTGGCCCTGCTCGCCGAGTCCGCCCCGGCCATGGCCCATCTGCGGGTGTGCTGGTGGAATCTGTCGACCGACTACAACTGCGGACGATGCGAGAAGTGCCTCCGCACGATGATCGGCCTCGACATCCTGTCGGCCCTCGACCGATGCGACACCCTCCCGCACCACATCGACCCGCGGGAAGTGCGGCGCATGTACCTCACGGCCGGCGGCGACGGTGGACGGATCTACGCCACCGAGAACCTCGAGGATCTCCGAGCGCGCGGAGCGGGCGACTCCGAGATCGCGCACGCGCTGGACTTCGCACTGCACCGCGGGCGCGTCCGCAATGCACTGGTGACGGCGCGTTTCCTGCGACAGATCGCCAGCGGCATTCTGGGACACTGGCGTCGGAACGTCGTTCATTGGGCGCGGCACGGCACCGCACACGGCGAGTCGCTCGCAGCCGGACCGCCGTCGACCTGACGGCGCGCCCGTCTAACTCACCGCGAGCGACAGGGCGATCCCGTCGAGAATGTCGTGCTCGCTGACCACCAGCGAATCGATTCCCGACTCCGCACCGATGTGGTCCGCCAGGGCGGCAGTGACCAGCGACCCACCGCCGATCACGTCGACCCGTCCCGGATGCATCGACCCGATGGCCGCACGGCGCTCCCGCGTCATGCCCACCAGACGGCCGCATACGTCGTGCAGCGCATCGAAGCCGATGCGAGACAGATGAATTCGGTCGGGGTCGTACTCCGGGAGATCCTGCGCGACGGCCGCGATGGTGGTCATCGTGCCGGCCACACCGACCCAGGTCCGCGCCTGTGCGACCGGCACGGCCGCGAAGGCCGGTGCCAGACGCTCGGCGACGAACTCCCGCGCCGCACCGATCTCGGCCGCGGTGGGTGGGTCCGACGCCAGGCATCGCTCGGTCAGTCGCACGCACCCGATGTCGGCCGAGTGCGCCGCGCTCACCCCCGACCCGTCCCCGAGGACGAGTTCGGTCGAACCGCCGCCGAGGTCGACCACGAGGAACGGGCCGTCCGCCGGATCGAGGTCGCCGACGGCACCGGCGAAGGACAAGCGGGCTTCCTCGTCACCCGTCACCACCTCGGCGACGGCGCCGGCGGCCACCGGCTCCAAGAGTCGAGACGTCATGTCGAAGAACAGGTCTCGATTCGCCGCGTCACGGGTGGCGGACGTCGCCACCATGCGCACCGCGTCGACCCCGCCGAGTCCACCGATGATGTCGACGTACTCGGCCAGCGCCACCCGCGTGCGGTCGATCGCCTCCGGGACGAATGCGCCCGTGGCGTCGACACCCTGACCGAGACGGACGACGCGCATCTCCCGCGACAGGTCACGCAGCCCGGCACCGCCGGCCTCGACATCGGCCACCAGGAGGCGGATCGAATTGGTGCCGCAGTCGATCGCCGCGACCCTCACGAGCGGAGATCCTCGATCGTGGGCCAGTCCGACGGCAGCGCGGTCCCCCGCAGCGGACCCTCGGCGGCGAGCGCCACGGACTCGTCGCCGAGCGGGTTCACACCCGGCCCCTTCGCCAGCGAGTGAGCCATGAGTACGTGGAGGCACTTGACCCGGTCGGGCATGCCGCCCCCGGTGAACGTGGTGCCGAGCGAGGCGATGGCGTCACGCTCGGCCAGGTACGACTCGTGGGCACGGCGATACCCGGCCGCGAGCTCGGGGTCGGTGCCGAGCCGGTCGGTCATCTCCCGCATCACCCCGGCGGACTCCTGCCGGGACGCCTCGGCGGTGAGTCGCGGGTCCGTCAGGTAGTACAGCGTGGGGAACGGCGTGCCGTCCGGCAACGTCGGCGCCGTCGTCACGACGGCCGGTCGACCGTCCGGGGTGCGATAGGCGATGGCGAGCACACCACGTGGTTCACGGCCCAGTTGCTCGGCGACCACCGCCAGGTCCTCGGGCGACACGTCGGTCATGACGACAGAACTTCCTTCGATCGGTTGGTCGGTCGGCGGTGTCAGCGAGGCACGGTCGCGGTCGACCACAACTCGCTGTACCACGGGCCGGGAGGAGGCGGCGGCGGGTCGTTCGCGATGTCGGATCGTGCCCGCGCCCCGGGCAACTGCACCTGGTACGGCGTCTCGCCGGGCATCACGAAACCGAGCCGCTCTCGCGCCTGGGCGGTGATGTACGCGGGGTCGTCGCTCTGGTCCTTGCGAATCTGCAGGTCGCGCACTCGCTCTTCGAGGACCACCCGCTCGGCCGCGACGTCGGCCGCATCCGATCGCTGCGAGACGTACGTGCGCAGCGGATACGCGAGGGTCAGCGCCAGTGCACACACCACCACGGCGAGAATCACGGCCTTGCCGGTCGAGAGGCCGAGGAACGTGCGTTCGCCGCCCCCGTCACCGCGTCCCCGTCGACCGCGACGGCCCACCAGGGCGGCGCCGTCGGTGAGGACGTCGTCGACCAGCCCGGCCACACCTCGGGCACCCGAACCACGCCGTCGGGTGGACCGACCGGGACGCTCGCCGCGCCGCGACGATCGGCCCTCGGGCCGCGCCGCGGGACGGTTCCCGTTCCGGTCGGACGTCACCGCGATCAGTCCTTGGCGAAGTCGAGACGCGGGAACGCCAGGTCCCCGGCGTAGCGGGCGGCGTCGCCGAGCGCTTCCTCGATGCGCAGGAGCTGGTTGTACTTGGCGACGCGCTCGCTGCGGGCGGGCGCGCCGGTCTTGATCTGTCCGCTGCCCACCGCGACCGCGAGGTCGGCGATGGTGGTGTCCTCGGTCTCGCCGCTGCGGTGGCTCATCATCGTGCGGTAGCCGCTGCGGTGCGCGAGGTCGACGGCGTCGAGGGTCTCGGTGAGGGTGCCGATCTGGTTGACCTTCACCAGCAGTGCGTTGGCGGCACCCTTGACGATGCCCTCCTCGAGACGCTCGGGATTGGTGACGAACAGGTCGTCGCCCACCAGCTGCACGCGCTCGCCGATGGTGTCGGTGAGGGCGACCCAGCCGTCCCAGTCGTTCTCGTCCAGCGGATCCTCGATGGACACCAGCGGGTACTGATCGAGCAGCCCGGCGTAGAACGCGGACATCTCCTCCGACGAGCGGGTGGTGCCCTCGAAGGCATATCCCGTTCCGGCGGTGTAGAACTCGGTGGCCGCGACGTCGAGCGCCAGCGCGATGTCGGAGCCCAGCGTCAGGCCCGTCTTGCCGATGGCCTCGGCGATCAGGTCGAGCGCCGCCGTGGTGCCGGCGAGGTCGGGCGCGAAGCCGCCCTCGTCACCCAGACCCGTCGAGAGCCCCTTGCTCTTCAGCACCGACTTCAGGGCGTGGTAGACCTCGGCGCCCCACCGCAGCGACTCCTTGAAGGTGGGCGCACCGATGGGCGCGATCATGAACTCCTGGACGTCGACGCCACTGTCGGCGTGCGCGCCACCGTTGATGATGTTCATCATCGGCACCGGCAGGACGTGGGCGTTCGGTCCACCGAGGTAGCGGAAGAGCTCGAGCCCGGCGGACTCGGCGGCACCCTTGGCGACGGCGAGCGAGACGCCGAGCAGCGCGTTGGCACCCAGCCGGGACTTGTCGGGGGTGCCGTCCAGGTCCAGCAGAGCCTGGTCGACGGCGCGCTGCTCGATGGCGTCGAGACCGATGACGGCCGGTGCGATGTCGTCGAGCACCGCGTTCACGGCCTTCTGCACACCCTTGCCGCCGTACCGGTCGCCGCCGTCACGCAGCTCGACGGCCTCGTGCTCGCCGGTGGACGCACCGGACGGGACGGCGGCGCGGGTGAGCGTGCCGTCGTCGAGCGCGACCTCGACCTCGACCGTGGGGTTGCCACGGGAGTCGAGAATCTCGCGAGCTCCGACCTGTTCGATGATGGCCACGACTGAACTCCTAGCAAAGCGATGGGCGGACCTGACACGGTTCGCAGACAGACTAGCCGCCACGTCGTCCCGTCCGACGCCCGACGCGCAGGGTCGTCGACCCCGCTAGGGGGACGTCCCGACCGAGTACGCCGCCGCCGCGTCGCGCACGTCCCTCGCGTAGGCCCCGGATCGGTTGTAGGCCAGCAGCGCACGCTGCCACCCCTCGGGCGTGGTCAGCTCGCCGCCCGAGGCGCAGAGGTAGCGCCCGGCGGACAACGCCGCGTCGTCGAGGGTGTCGGGGTCGGCCCGGCCGTCGCCGTTGGCGTCGACCCCCCACTTGCGCCACGTCTCCGGAATGAACTGCATCGGACCCATCGCCCGGTCCAGGACGGGGTCGCCGTCGAGTTCGCCGCCGTCCGTGTCGCGGATCTCCGCGTTCCCGCCGGTGCCGTCCAGCGGGACGCCGCGGATGGGCGGGGACACCACCGAGTCGGGACCGACGCTCGATCCGCGGAAGGTGCCGTGCCGGGACTCGACGTACCCGATCCCCGCGAGCGTGGTCCACGCCAGTCCACACCCCGGGACCGAACGCGCCAGGACGGCGGCGGCGTGGCCGTAGGCCTCGATCGCCGTCCGCCCGACCCCCGTCGCGTCGGCGATCGGGCCGGCCCATTCGGCCAGCAGGTCCGCGGTGCGGCCGGGCCCGTCGACGTCGATCGCCGGCACGGGAACACCGGGTGCGGGCGGGACACCCTCGGGAATCTCGATGCGCGGTCCGGTGGTCGCCCCGCAGGCCGTCATCACCAGCGCGCCCGTCACGACCGCGACGAGCGCAGCCCTCGGTCGGCGAGGACGGAGTCGGTCACAGCGGCGGGATGCGGGCACGGTCCCATCATCCCGAGCAAAGGTAATAGGACCCTAAAGAGAAGCAAAAAACCAGGTCCAGGGCTGTTTTCGACGGATGCGACCGTGTAGCTTCCTCGCTCGAACAAGGTTTGCCTTACCTCCGATCAACCTCCGATCATCCACCGCCGATCCACCGGGAGTCGCCCGTGTCCGTCGTCCTCGCCGCCGCGTCGACACCCGGCGTCGCCACGCAGATCACCGGCAGCGCCCTCATCGGCCTCCGCGAAGGCCTCGAGACCGGCATCGTCGTGACGATTCTCGTGGCGTTCCTGGTCAAGTCGAACCGTCGCGACGCCCTGCGCTGGGTCTGGACCGGAGTGATCGCCGCCGTCGCCATGGTCATCGGCGTGTTCGCCGTCATCCACTGGGGGACGTCGACCGTGACCGGCCTGACGGCCGAGATCGTCGCCGGCGTCGCGTCGCTCGTCGCGGTCGCCATCGTCACCACCATGGTCCTCTGGATGCGCCGCGCCGCTGCGACGATCTCCGGCACGCTGCGCAGCGGGCTCGCCCGCGCCCTCGACCTCGGCCCCGCCGCGCTCGTGTCGCTGTCCTTCCTGGCCGTCGGACGAGAGGGCATCGAGACCGCCCTGCTCATGGTCGGGTACGCCGAGAACGCGGCGGGCAGCCCCTGGCCGCTCGTCGGACTCCTCGTCGGCATCGCGATCGCTGCAGCCCTCACGGTCGCGCTCTACGCCGGTGCCATCCGCATCGACCTCGCCCGGTTCTTCCGCTGGACCGGAGTCGCGCTGATCGCCGTCGCCGCCGGCATCCTCGGCTACGGCGTCCGCGCGCTGCAGATCGGCGGCATCGTGCCCGGTGGCGACGCGGTGGCCTTCGACCTCGGCTCCTGGTGGGACGCGAGCAGCTGGTACGGCACCCTCGTCGCCGGCGTCCTCAACCTGCGTCCCGATCCGACGGTGCTCCAACTCGCCGCGTGGGCGACCTACCTCGTCGTCGTCCTGACCCTCTTCCTCCGACCGACACCCGTACCCACGGCCCCGTCGGGCTCGCCCGCGCCCGTCGCGTCCTGACCGCTCCCCCACCCGCACCCGCCCGAAAGGCACCCATGCACGCCGCCCGTCGACGGACCGCCCTCGCGGTCTGTCTCGCCCTGCCCGTCGTGATCGCCGGATGCACCGCCAAGACGCCCACGGACACCTCCGCCGACGGTGAGATCGCCGTCGAGGCCACCGACTCCGCGTGCACCGTCGCACGCTCGGAGGCCACCACCGGCCCGTCCACCTTCCGCATCACCAACAGCGGATCCACGGTCACCGAGTTCTACGTCTACGGCGAGGGCGACCGGGTCATGGGCGAGGTCGAGAACATCGGCCCCGGCCTGTCCCGGCAGCTCGTGGTGTCCCTCCCCGAGCCGGGGACGTACCGCACCGCGTGCAAGCCCGGCATGGTGGGCGACGGCATTCGCAGCGACTTCGTCGTCACCGGAGACGCCGTGACCCGCGACGACGACAGCGCACTCGCCGAGGCCGCCGACGGCTACCTGCGCTACGTGCGTGCCCAGACCACCGCGCTGCGGGACACGGCGGGCGGGTTCGTCGACGCCGTCGTCGCCGGTGACGTCGAGGCCGCCAAGGCGCAGTACCCGCTGGTGCGGACCTACTACGAACGCATCGAGCCCGTCGCCGAGAGCTTCCCCGACGACCTCGACCCGCGCATCGATCTCCGCGAGCCCGACGTCGAGCCAGGCGATCGGTGGACCGGCTTCCACCGCCTCGAGAAGGACCTCTGGGCACAGGGCCTCCAGCCCGACACGGCCGAGATCGCCGAGCAGCTGCGGTCCGACGTCGACGAACTCGTGCGCGGCGTCGACTCGGACGACTTCGTCCTCGACCCGGTCACCGTCGCCGGCGGCGCCCAGGGCCTCCTCGACGAGGTCGCCCAGACCAAGATCACCGGTGAGGAGGACGTGTACTCGCACACCGACCTCTACGACTTCCAGGCCAACGTCGACGGGTCGCAGGCGGCCGTCGCGGCCCTCGACCCCATCCTGCGCGCGAAGGACGCCGACCTCGCCGACACCATCGCGGCGCGCTTCGCCGACCTCGACGCCGAACTGGCCCGGTACCGCACGGGCGAGGCGTTCGTCGCGTACGACACCGTCACCGAGCCGCAACGTCAACAGCTCTCGCAGAAGATCGACGCGCTGTCGGCGTCGGTGAGCCGGGTGCAGGGAGTCGTCGCCGGTGCCTGAGCTGTCCCGACGCTCCGTCCTCGCCGGCGCCGGGCTGGGAGCCGTCGCCGTCGGGGCGGGCATCGCCGTGGGACGCGGGACGGCCCCGGACCCGGCGGCCACCGGGACGATCGCCGCGTCCGACAGCGTCGTGCCGTTCCGCGGCGCGCATCAGGCCGGCATCGTCACCCCCGCCCAGGATCGGATGCACATGACGGCCTTCGACGTCACCACCACCTCGCGCGCGGACCTGCTCGACCTGCTGCGCACCTGGACACGGATGGCCGAACGGCTGACCCTCGGTGCCGAAGCCGAGCCCGGCGGCGTCGTCGGCGACGGTCCGTACTCCCCGCCGGGCGACACCGGCGAAGCCCACGGTCTCGCCGCGGCGCACCTGACGCTGACCATCGGGTTCGGACCGAGCCTGTTCGACAAGCTCGGCCTCGCCGACCGCAGACCAGCGGCGCTGCAGGAGCTTCCGCGCTTCCCGGGCGACGCGCTGGATCCGGCGCGCAGCGGCGGTGACCTGGTGATCCAGGCCTGCGCCGACGATCCGCAGGTGGCCGTGCACGCGGTCCGCAACCTCGCGCGTGTCGCCTTCGGCACGGCCTCGGTGCGGTGGTCGCAGCTCGGGTTCGGACGCACGTCGTCGACGTCGACCACCCAGACGACCCCACGGAACCTGTTCGGCTTCAAGGACGGGACCAACAACATCAAGGCCGAGGACACTGCCGCCGTCGAGCAGCACGTGTGGGCACGATCGGGCGACGGCATGGACGGCGGCAGCTACCTCGTCGCGCGGCGCATCCGCATGCGCATCGAGCCGTGGGATCGGTCCGTCCTCGGCGAGCAGGAACGCGTGATCGGCCGCAGCAAGGGCACCGGCGCCCCGCTCGGGTCCGCCGACGAGTTCGATCCCGTCGACCTCTCGTCCACCACGATCGACCGCGACGCGCACGTTCGGCTCGCCTCGGCCGACGCACTGGGCGGGATCCGCATCCTCCGCCGGGGATACAACTTCACCGACGGCACCGACGGCTTCGGGCATCTCGACGCCGGGCTGTTCTTCGTGGCCTTCTGCGCCGACCCCGGCGCGCAGTTCGTCCCCATGCAACAGGCGTTGGCACGCCACGATGCGCTGAACGAGTACATCTCGCACGTCGCGTCCGGTGTGTACGCCTGCCTACCCGGTGTCGCGGAGGGCCGCGACGACGATTTCTGGGGTGCCTCGCTACTCGCCTGACACGCCGTGACCGGGGACGTCACCGGGCCAGTACTTGGTCCACGCCGGAACGTCCAGGTCCGTGGGCCGAAGGCCGTCCATCGCGGCGGCGCGCTCGGCGGCGCGCACGTCGGCGGCGAACGCCGTGACCCGACGGCGCAACCCGTCCTCGGCACTGGCGCCGCCGTGGTCCGGCGAGACGTCGATACGCACGGCCAGGACGTCGTCGGGAACCAATTCGGTCGGTAATCCCGCCCGGACCGCGCGCGTGGTTACCTGCTGCGCCAACGCGAGCGCCGGTTGGCCGAACGCCACACCGTCGAGACAGGAGCCGCGGACCTTCTCCGCGGCCTTGCGCTCCTCCCACGCCCGTTCCTGCGCCGCGACGTCCACCGGAGCACCGGAGGTGTCGGACAGATGGGGACTGCGATGGGTCAGCTTGGCCACCAGCGTGGCCGCGACGTCCTCGATGTCGAACGCGTCGGTCTCGGCGTCGGCGGCGATCCGAGCGTGGAACAGCACCTGCAGCAGCAGGTCCCCGAGTTCCTCCCGCACGGCGACGGCATCGCCCGACTCGATGGCGTCGAGCAGCTCGTAGGTCTCCTCGAGCAGATAGGTGCGCAGGGACTCGTGGGTCTGCGTCGCCTCCCATCCCCCCAGGGTGCGCAGCCGATCCATGACGTCCACGGCCTCCGCGAGCGCACCCGGCCGCCGCTCGGCGGACGGCCGATCACGGGCCTCGACGACGTCCTCGCCCCGATCGATGCGCTCGCGCACGTCGGGATTGTCGCGGCTGGTACTGACGAGCACCTCGGGTCGGTCGTCCGGGGTCGTGGACGTGTGCGCGGCCAACCGCCACCGCACCGAGACCGGAACCTCCTCGGTGAACCCCACGGGCTGGTTCAGCAACGCGATGGCCTGCACGGGCACGAGGGTGGGTCGCAGCGGGTCCAGCAGCAGAACCGTCACCGATCACACCCCACTCGGCTGCTCCACCCGAACGGAGCCCGCCGGTCGCCCGTCGAGTGCGAGCAACGCGTCGGCGACGAACTGGAGCAATTCCTCGTCGCGCACACGGGCCGAACCGACTCCACCGCCCGCGACCCGCGGAATGGGAATCTGCACCGTGCCGGTCGTGGCGCGGTACTGCGCGCTGGGGTAGAGCCGTTTCAACCGTAGCTGCTTGGAGTCCGGCAGGTCCATCGGCGCGATCTTGACCATCGTGCCGGCCACCGACACGTCGACGATGCCGTACTCGCGGCACAGCATGCGCAGGCGAGCCACGGCGACCAGCCGTCCGACCTCGTCGGGAACGGGCCCGTATCGGTCGGTGAGCTCGTCGATCACCGCCCCGATCTCCTCCTCGTTCTGCGCCGCCGCGAGCTTCCGGTACGCCTCGAGGCGCAGCCGATCGCTGGTGACGTAGTCGGGCGGGATATGCGCGTCGACGGGCAGATCGATCCGCATCTCCTTCGGCGCCTCGTCGGTGGTGACGGGCCGCCCGTCGGCCACCGCGCGGTAGGCCTCGACCGCCTCCCCCACCAGCCGCACATACAGGTCGAACCCGACGCCCGCGACGTGGCCGGACTGCTCGGCGCCGAGCACGTTGCCGGCGCCGCGGATCTCGAGGTCCTTCATCGCGACCGCCATACCGGCACCGAGGTCGGAGTTCTGCGAGATGGTGGCCAACCGGTCGTACGCCGTCTCGGTGAGCGGCTTCTCCGGCGGGTAGAGGAAATAGGCGTAGCCGCGATCCCGGCTGCGCCCCACTCGGCCGCGGAGCTGATGCAGCTGCGACAGACCCAGTGCATCGGCCCGTTCCACGATCAACGTGTTGGCGTTGGAGATGTCCAGGCCGGTCTCGATGATCGTGGTGCACACCAGGATGTCGTACTCCCGCTGCCAGAACCCCTGCACGGTCTGCTCGAGCGTGTCCTCGTTCATCTGGCCGTGCGCGACCACCACACGCGCCTCCGGCACCAACTCCCGAATGCGCGCGGCGGCCTTGTCGATGCTGCTGACCCGGTTGTGGACGTAGAACACCTGGCCGTCGCGCAGGAGTTCGCGGCGGATGGCCGCGGCCACCTGCTTGTCCTGGTAGGCCCCGACGTAGGTGAGGACGGGGTGGCGCTCCTCGGGCGGGGTGAGGATGGTCGACATCTCGCGGATCCCGGCCATGCTCATCTCGAGCGTGCGGGGAATCGGCGTCGCCGACATGGTGAGCACGTCGACGTGCGTGCGCAGCGCCTTGATGTGCTCCTTGTGCTCGACGCCGAAGCGCTGCTCCTCGTCCACCACCACCAGGCCGAGGTCCTTCCAGCGCACGCCGGTCTGCAACAACCGGTGCGTGCCGACGACGACGTCCACGGTGCCCTCCGCCAGCCCCTCGAGGACCTCGCGGGACTGCGCCGGGTCGGTGAAGCGAGACAGGCCCCGCACCGTGACGGGGAAGTTCGCCATCCGCTCGGTGAACGTCTGCAGGTGCTGCTGCGCGAGCAGCGTCGTCGGGACCAGCACGGCGACCTGCTTGCCGTCCTGCACCGCCTTGAACGCCGCGCGCACCGCGATCTCCGTCTTGCCGTACCCGACGTCGCCGATGACCACGCGGTCCATCGGCACCGGCTTCTCCATGTCCGCCTTGACCTCGGCGATGACCGTCATCTGATCGACGGTCTCGGTGAACGCGAAGGCGTCCTCCATCTCCTGCTGCCACGGCGTGTCCGGACCGTAGGCGTGACCGGGTGCCGCCTGGCGGGCGGCGTAGAGCTGCACCAGCTCGCCCGCGATCTCGCGAACGGCCTTGCGCGCCTTGCGTTTGGTGTTGGTCCAGTCCGACCCGCCCAGCTTGCTCAGGCTGGGCATCTCGCCGCCCACGTAGCGGGAGAGTTGATCGAGCGACTCCATGGGGACGAACAGCCGGTCGCCCGGGTGGCCGCGCTTGGACGGCGCGTACTCCACCACGAGGTATTCACGACGGGCCCCGCCGACGGTGCGTTCGACCATCTCGACGAACCGACCGATGCCGTGCTGGTCGTGCACCACCATGTCCCCGGCGGTCAGCGCCAGCGGATCGACCTGGTTGCGGCGCTTGGCCGGCAGCCGGCGACCGTCGCCCGCCGCGGCCACCCGATTGCCCGTGAGGTCGGCCTCGGTGACCACGACCAGTCCCGCGTCACGCAGGATCACCCCGCTCTGCAGCGACCCGCAGAGCACCGCCACCGTGTCCGGACTCGGCTCCACCCCGGGCTCGAGGTGCGTACCGGGAACACCGGCCTCTCGCAGCCGCTCGACGGTGCGCTGCGCCGTACCTGCGCCGGCCACGACGACGGCGACTCGGCCGCCCGTCGCCAGATGGGCCGAGAACTGCTGGAACAGCGCAGCCAGGGCCTCCTCCGACCCGCGTACGTCGGGTGCGCTGTCGACGGGCAGGACGATCTCCTCGTCCGACCCCGACGCCAGCGGGCCGAGCGTCCACCACGGACGCCCCGTCGCCTCCACGGACTCGCGCACCTGCCGCAGCGAGCGGTACGCCGACGCGCTCAGGTCGAGCCCCGTCGCCGGCGCTCCGTCCTCCTGGTCACCGTGCAGACCGCTGGTGTCGAGCGCCTCCGTGTCGAGCGGCGCCGCGGCGCCGATGCTCGCGGCCGTCCAGGACGCCTCGAGGAACTCGCGGCCCGTCCGCACCAGATCGGTCGCGCGCGTCCGGACCTTCTCCGCGTCGCACACCAGCACGTGCGCACCGGCGGGCAGAGCGTCGGTGAGCAGTTCCAGTCCGCCCGCCTTCAGCACGGGCAGCAACGCCTCCATGCCCTCCACCGGAATGCCGGCGGAGATCTTGTCGAGCATCTCCACCAGCGCGGCGTCGGACGCGTTGTTCTCGGCGAGCAGGGCGGCGCGACGCCGCACGTCCTCGTCGAGGATCATCTCGCGGCACGGCGGTGCGATGACCGAGTCGACCGGAGCGTCCGGAATGGAGCGTTGGTCGGCCACCGAGAACGCGCGCACGTCGGTGACCTCGTCACCCCAGAACTCCACGCGCACCGGATGATCCGCCGTGGGCGAGAAGAGATCGAGAATGCCGCCGCGGACCGCGAACTCGCCGCGCTTGCCCACCATGTCGACGCGGGTGTACGCCAGCTCGACCAGCCGGGTCTGCAACTCCTCGAAGTCGATCTCCGTGCCGACGCGCAGCCCGATCGGCTCGATCTCGCCGAGACCGCGTGCGATCGGCTGCAGGACCGACCGCACGGTGGTGACGACGACGCGCAACGGCACGCCGTAGTCCGGGTCCTGCGGGCGGGCGAGGCGCCGCAGCACCTCGATGCGGCGGCCGACCGTGTCCGCTCCCGGCGACAGGCGCTCGTGCGGCAGCGTCTCCCATGACGGAAACTGGGCGACGGCGTCGCCGAACATCTCGCCGAGCTCCGCCGTGAGGTCGTCCGCCTCGCGGCCGGTGGCCGTGACCACGAGCACCGGCGCGGCGTGCGCCACGGCGGCCGCGACGAACGAGCGGGCGGCCGTCGGCGCGACGACGGTGGCTGTGGGTCGCCCCGCGAGCTCGGTGATCCGACGGAAGGACTCGTCGGACAGCGCGAGGCGAACCAGTCCGGACAGCCGACCGTCGGCCACGGGCGGCGAGGTGTCCGCAGCGGTGAGCGCAGCAGAGGACGAGGAAGAGGACAAGAACGAGCTCCTGACGGACATCGACGAGATGCGGCCCGCGCCGCACGCAGCACGCGGTGCGGCGTGCAGTGCTGCGTCGGGCGGTACCACGATTCTAGGAGCCCCTGCCGACAGCCCGACAGCGGCGATCGGTTGCCGTACTCGAGACAGCGGCGATCAGTTGCCGTACTTCAGCACCCGGCGTGCGGCGAACTCGCGGAAGTAGTCGAGCTTGGTCGACGGCACCAGAGACGGCAGCAGGTAGTGCCACAACCGTTCCATCCGGCTGGACATGCGGTCGGTGCTGTCGGTGGCCACCGCCACCATGTGGGCCCCGATGATCACCTCGAGGAAGAGCATTCCGGTGGTCTCGGCATCGAGATCGGGCAGCAGGTCACCCTCCTCGAGGGCACGACGGGCGAGTCCGGTGTGGTACTCGGTCCACGTCTCGAGGATGTTCTCCCCGGTTCCGCGATAGTCGCCGATCTGATACTCGAGCCGGAACATCGCCGCCACCATCGGGTCGGTCACGGCCAGGTCGACGGTGATGTAGGAGACGCCGATCTCGGCTTCGAGGGCCGGCACCCGGCCGTCGTCGAGCGTCGCGCAGGCCGCCGTGAGACGGCGCACGCCCTCGTCGATGACCGCGCGGGCCAGCTCTTCCTTGGATCCGAAGTGGAAGTAGAGCGCACCCTTGGTCACCTGGGACTGCGAGATGATCTCGCTGAGACTGGCGTTCGCGTATCCGAGGCGCAGGAACACCGTCGCGGCGCCGGCCAACACGGTGTCCCGGGTGATCTCGGCGCGTGCCTGTCTGACCATGCGATCCGCCTCGAAAGTGTCTGCAACGAACGGTGGGTCCGATCGGACGCCGTGTTCGGCCCCCGTCGGCACACCGAAACTGTGAACGGTGCCAGAAAACGGTACCACTGCACCTGTACCGGACCCGAGCACTCGTCCCCCGGTCTCGGCCGTCGTGTCGGAGCGTGCTCGGCGTTCGGATCCGCCGTGTGCCTTACGCCGGTCGGCCCGTTCAGGCTCCCAACTGCGGATCCGCCTCCAGATTGGTCAGACCGTTCCAGCACAGGTTCACGATGTGGGCGGCCACTGCCTCCTTCGACGGGGTGCGATCGTCGAGCCACCACTGCGCCGTCATCGACACCATGCCCACGAGGGCCTGGGCGTAGAGAGGTGCGGTGTCGGGATCGATGCCACGGCGGGAGAAATCCCCCGCGAGGATGTGACCCACCTGGCTCACGGCGTCGTTCAGCAGCGAGGAGTACGTGCCCTCGGCGGCCGCCACCGGCGAATCCCGGACGAGGATGCGGAAACCGTCGGTGTGATCCTCGACGTACGTGAGCAACGCCAGCGCGACCCGTTCCACCCGCACGCGCGACCGGTTCTCCGTCAGCGACGAGGTGATCATCGACAGCAACGTCGACATCTCCCGATCGACGACGACGGCGTACAGGCCTTCCTTGCCGCCGAAGTGTTCGTAGACGACGGGCTTGCTCACCTGCGCTCGCTGGGCGATCTCCTCGATCGAGGTGGCCTCGTACCCGCGTTCGGCGAACAGCGTGCGGCCGATCTCGATCAATTGCGCCCGGCGTTGCGTCCCGGTCATCCGCACCCGCGGGCCGCGCTCGGGAGTCCCGGCGTTCGACGACGTCATGGGTTCACAGATACACCACCCGGGCCGCGTCGGGGTTTTACCCGTCGGGCCACTTCGTGCGAGACTCCTCTCGCTCGGTGCACGCCGGCCGAGGCTGTGATCCGCCGTGGTGTAATGGCAGCACCTCTGATTTTGGTTCAGATAGTTCAGGTTCGAGTCCTGGCGGCGGAGCTCACCGTCTGAACATCCCCGAGGAGTTTCATGTCGTCGAAGGTCGCCGTCGTCGTGCTCGCCGCAGGTGCGGGGACACGGATGCGATCGAAGACACCCAAGGTGCTGCACCGACTGGCCGGTCGCTCCATGCTCGCCCACGCCCTGCACGCCGCGGACGGCGTGGATCCCGATCATCTGGTGACCGTCGTCGGACACGATCGCGAGAAGGTCGCCACCGCGGTCGGCGAGCTCGCCGAGTCCCTGGGCCGGACCATCGACATCGCCGTGCAGCACGAGCAGCACGGCACCGGCCACGCCGTGCAGTGCGGACTCGCCTCGCTCCCCCGCGATTTCTCCGGCACCGTGCTCGTCACCGCGGGCGACGTCCCCCTCCTCGACGCCCACACCCTGAGGGCACTGCTGCACGACCATCGCTCCTCCACCGAGACCGTCGCCGTGTCGGTGTTGACGTTCGTCCCGGCCGAGGCCAACGGGTACGGCCGCATCGTGCGGGACGCGGAGGGTCGGGTCGCCGAGATCGTCGAGCACGCCGACGCGACGCCCGAACAGCTGCGGATCGCCGAGGTCAACTCCGGCGTCTACGCGTTCGACGCCGACGCACTCCGGACGGCGCTGGCCTCCCTCGGCACCGACAACGCTCAGCACGAGCTGTACCTGACCGACGTCCTGAAGATCTCCCGCTCCCGCGGGCTGCCGGTGTTCAGCACGCAGCTCACCGATCCCGACCTGGTGCGTGGGGTCAACGACCGCGTGCAGCTCGCCGAGGTGACCCGGACACTGAACGAGCACATCCTGGCCCGGCACATGCGCGCCGGTGTCACCGTGATCGATCCGGCGTCGACGTGGGTCGACATCGACGTGACCATCGGGCGCGACGCCGTCCTGCATCCGGGCACGCACCTGCACGGCGCCACCGAGATCGGCGAGGACGCCGTCGTCGGACCCGACACCACCCTGACCGACGTCTCGGTGGGTCCCGGCGCGAGCGTGGTGCGCACCCACGGCAGCGAGTCGACCGTCGGAGCGGGCGCCGTCGTCGGGCCGTTCACCTACCTGCGACCGGGGACCGAACTGGGCGCCGCCGGCAAGCTGGGGGCGTTCGTCGAAACCAAGAACGCGGCCATCGGCGCTCACTCGAAGGTCCCGCACCTGACCTACGTCGGCGACGCGACCATCGGCGAGCACTCGAACATCGGCGCCTCCAGCGTCTTCGTGAACTACGACGGCGTCGGCAAGTCCCGCACCGAGATCGGATCGCACGTGCGGACCGGTTCGGACACGATGTTCATCGCCCCGGTGCGGGTGGGCGACGGGGCCTACACCGGCGCCGGCACGGTGCTACGCCATGATGTACCCGCAGGTGCGCTGGCCGTGTCCGGTGGTCCGCAGCGGATCATCGAGGGCTGGGTGCAGAAGAAGCGTCCGGGAACGCCGGCGGCCGAGGCCGCCGAACGCGCCCGTTCGACCGAGGATCCACACGTGCACGAATCGAAGGACGGCGAGTAGAGCAGTGACCACAGCCAACTGGACCGACAATCAGAAGAACCTGATGCTCTTCTCCGGTCGCGCTCATCCCGAGCTCGCCGAGCAGGTGGCGAAGGAACTGGGCATCGAGGTCACCCCGCAGACGGCGCGCGACTTCGCCAACGGCGAGATCTTCGTGCGCTTCGAGGAGTCCGTCCGCGGATCGGACGCCTTCGTCCTGCAGAGCCACCCGTTCCCGCTGAACCAGTGGCTCATGGAGCAGCTCATCATGATCGACGCGCTCAAGCGCGGCTCCGCCAAGCGCATCACCGCGATCCTGCCGTTCTACCCCTACGCCCGGCAGGACAAGAAGCACCGTGGCCGCGAGCCCATCTCGGCCCGCCTGGTGGCCGACCTGCTCAAGACCGCCGGTGCCGACCGCATCATCACCGTCGATCTGCACACCGACCAGATCCAGGGCTTCTTCGACGGCCCGGTCGACCACATGCACGCCCACAGCCAGCTCGCGGAACACATCCGCGAGGGCTACAGCCTCGAGCACATCACCGTGGTCTCGCCCGACTCCGGACGCGTGCGGGTGGCCGAGAAGTGGGCCGACTCCCTGGGCGGCGCTCCCCTCGCGTTCATCCACAAGACGCGTGACCCGTTGGTGCCCAACCAGGTCAAGTCCAACCGCGTGGTCGGCGACGTCGAGGGACGCACCTGCATCCTCATCGACGACATGATCGACACCGGCGGCACCATCGCCGGAGCGGTCAAGGTCCTGAAGGAAGCGGGCGCCGGCGACGTCGTCATCGCCGCGACGCACGGAGTCCTCAGCGATCCGGCCGCCGAGCGTCTCGCCTCGTGCGGCGCGAAGGAGGTCGTGGTGACCAACACCCTGCCGATCAGCGACGACAAGCGCTTCGACACCCTCACCGAACTGTCGATCGCACCGCTGCTGGCCCGCACCATCCGCGAGGTCTTCGAGAACGGCTCGGTCACCAGCCTCTTCAACGGCAGCGCCTAGGTCGTCGGCGGTTCGGCGCGAGGTCGACCCTCGCGCCGAGCCGCGGCGTCAGCCGTCCCGCCGCGCCGCGACGAGCGCGAACCGGCGGTCGGCATCGGTCCAGAAGCGGTCGACCACGAACCCGGCCGCCGCAAGTTCGCCCGCGATGGACTCCTCCCGGAACTTGGCGGAGATCTCGGTGCGCATCTCCTCACCCTCGTCGAAGTGCACGTCGAGATCGAGCGCCTCGATCCGAACGTCCTGTGCGCGAGTCGATCTCAAGCGCATCTCGATCCACTCGTGCCGGTCGTCCCACACCGCGACGTGCTCGAACGACTCGGGATCGAACGTCGCGTCCAGCGAGCCGTTCAGGACTGACAGCACGTTGCGGTTGAACCGCGCCGTCACGCCCGCGGCGTCGTCGTACGCCGGGACCATCACCGCCGGATCGACCACGAGTCCCACGCCGAGCAGCAGGAACTCCCCGGTGTGAACGGTACGACCGATCTCGGCGAGGAACTCGGCGCGCTCCTGCGGCACCAGGTTGCCCAGGGTGCCGCCCAGGAAGGCGACGGTCCGCCGTCCACCGGCGGGCAGCGAGCGCAACGTGTCGGTGAAATCGCTGACCACCCCGTGGATCTCGAGCTCCGGGTAGTCGCGGACCAGGTCCTCCATGGCCCCGGTCAACGCCGACGGGGACACGTCCTGTGGAACGTACCGACGCAGCGAACCCTCCGCGGTGCCCGCCGAGAGCAGCAGCCGGGTCTTGTCGGACGATCCCGACCCGAGCTCGACCAGGACCTCGGCACGGGTGAGCACAGCGATCTCGTCGGCGTGCTCGGCGAGCAGGGCACGCTCGGTGCGCGTGGGGTAGTACTCGTCCAGCTCGGTGATGAGCTCGAACAGTTCGCTCCCGGTGGCATCGTAGAACCACTTGGGCGGCAACCACTTCGGGGTGGCGGTGAGTCCGCGGAGTACGTCCGCGCGCAGTGACGCACGCACGTCGGCGTCGGTGAGGTGAACGTCGAGCGTCGGCGCAGCCATGGTGGAAGCCCTTCGGGTCGGTCGAGACGGTGGGAGGCGGGTGGGAGGCGGGTGGGGTCAGCGGTCGAGCGGGGTGATGTCCAGCGAGCCGGCGGCCGCGGTCACGATCGACCGATCCGGGACGGAACGCCAGTCGGCATCGTCGTCGGTCGGTTCGGACGCGACGACGGCCGACGCGCCGTCGACGCGCACCGACAGCGCGTGATGCACCGCCGTGGCCCACAGTGTGCGGCCGTCGGAGAGCAGCAGGTTCAGCCGGGAGCCGGGCGCCGCGGCGTCGACGTCCCGCACGAGCCCCGCGAGGGCCTCCCCCGGCTCCTGCCCATCGAGCCTGTGCTGCAGCAGAACCCACAGCGCGGCGGCGTCGGTCGGAGCCGCCAGGCGGAGCAGGTCGGCGGCGGGCACGTCGGCGGCCAGGCCGGCGACGCTGTGCGGCCACCCGCCGACCACCCCGTTGTGGCTGAACGCGAACCTCCCGGTGACGAACGGAGCGCACGCCGAGCGGTCGACGGGCATCCCGACCGTCGCCGAGCGAATCGCGGCCACCACGGCCGTGGACCGCACCGACGTCAGCGCGTCGGTCACGGCGGGGTCGGTCCAGATCGGCATCGGGTTGCGGTAGTGCCCCACGCCGTCGTCCGTCCACCACGCCGCGCCGAACCCGTCGGCGTTGACGGTGCCGCCGCCTCGCATGTCGCGCGGCGCCCACGACTGCTGCATCAGCGACGAGGTGCCGGCGGTGAGGACGTCACCGACCGACCGGGCGGGACCGAGATATCCCAGGTGGCGGCACACTCAGACGACTCCCACGTCCCGCGCGCAGCGGAATCCCGAGAAGATCTGGCGACGAATCGGGTGGTCCCAGTTACGGAACGTCGACCGGATCGCCGTCGGATCGGTGCCGAACGATCCGCCGCGCAGCACCTTGTAGTCGCCGCCGAAGAACACCTCGGAATACTCCGGGTACGGGAACATCTCGAATCCCGGGTACGGCTCGAAGTCGGAGGACGTCCACTCCCAGACGTCGCCCATCAGCTGCTCGACGCCGAGCGCGGAGGCCCCGTCCGGATACGCGCCCACGTCGGCCGGTTCGAGATGTCGTTGCCCCAGATTGGCGTGATGCGAGGCGATCTCGTCCTCTCCCCACGGGAACCGACGCGAGCTGCCGTCGGCCGGATCGACGCGGGCAGCCTTCTCCCACTCGGCCTCGGTGGGCAGGCGCTTGCCGGCCCACCGCGCGTAGGCATCGGCCTCGAACCACGACACGTGCACGACGGGCTGCGCCGGCCGGACCGGAACACGGCGGCCGAACACCCGCCGCCACCACGTGCCGTCCGGATCCTGCTCCCAGAAGCCGGGCGCGACCAACTCCGCCTCGCGCCGGTGCTGCCACCCGCGGTCGGTCCACAGTTCCTCGCGGTCGTAGCCGCCGTCCGCCATGAACCGCAGGTAGTCGCCGTTGGTGACCGGGACCGCGTCGATCGCGAAGGTCTCCACCTGCACGGTGTGGGCCGGGCGCTCGTTGTCCAGCGCCCACGGATCGGTGTCGGTGCCCATCTCGAACGGACCGCCGGGCACGATGACCTCGAGGTCGCCGTCGGTGGGGACCCCCGCCCGCGGTGCGTCCGGCGCGCGGAGGACGGCCGGACCGGTGCGCAGTTGGTGGGTGGCGAGCATGGTCTCGTCGTGCTGCTGTTCGTGCTGGGCGACCATGGCGAAGACGAACCCGTTCTCGGTGAGACGCCGCTCCCCGAAGGTCGTGGACTGCAACGCCTCCCGGGACAGATCACGCACCCGGGCCACGTACTCCCGCGCCGCGTCGGGCGTGAGGAGCGGAAGCCCCGGTCGCGTGGAACGGGCGTGCCGGAACGCGTCGTACAGATCGTCGATGTCCCCGAGCACAGGAGCGTGCCCACCGACGTCCCGCGCCAGCCACAGCTCCTCCTGGTTCCCGATGTGCGCGAGATCCCACACCAACGGACTCATCAGCGGCGACACCTGCTCGCGCAGACCGTCGTCGTCCAGGCAGTCGGTCAGCGCGAGCGTGCGGGCGCGGCTGCGATCGAGCATGTCCTGCAGTCGTCGGCGCAGGGTCGCGGGGTCGGTGGTGGTCACCGGGCTCCCTCCTTCGTGTACGCGCGGGTGGACGAACGGGACTCGCCGGGGGCGAGTCCGGCAGTGCAGCGCTCCGACGCGGCCCGCAGACGATCGGCGACGAGGCCCACCGACGCCCCGGCCGCCACCGCGAGCACGGCGGACGCCGCCTCCGCGAGAGCGGCGTCGGACAGCCCGAACCGGGCGGCGTCCTCCCACCGGTTCTCGGTGCCCAGCGCGGCCGCGCGCGCCGCCGCGCGGACGGTCCTGTCCGCGACGAGGGCGGCCACGGCATGGACCGGCACGTCCCAGAGCCCGTCCGGCTGGCCGTCGAGGTAGCGCACCTCGAGGTGGCCGCCCGCCCGGACCAGCGGGAACAGTGTGGTGAGGTGGTAGTCGAGATCGGCCGTGGTGGGGCGGTGCTCTCCAGGGCCCACCACGTCGTCCAGCGCGCCCTCCATCCACTGCGCGAACGTGGTCTCGCCCGGCGGCGACTGCAGGCGGCTGCCCACGCGGATGCAGAGCAGCGGCACGTCCAGAGCCCATCGTGCGTAGTCGACGACCGGATCGACGCCGAGTGGCACCCGCGTCCGCGTCCGGTCGAGTTCGAACCACGTCCGCATGCGTTGCGACGCCCACGGTTCGGCGGGCACCCCGGCCAACGCGGGCGTCGCCGCGAACGCGGCGAGCAGCGCCGGGCCCACGGCGTGCAGCGTCTCCCAACGATCGCGGATCTCGGCACGGTCGCGCCCCGCGTCCACGCTGATCTGGACGGCCGCGGTGTTGCACATCATCGCGCGCCCGAACGGACCGACCGTGTCGAAGCGCGACTCCATCGCGCAGTAGCGCGGGAGCGTCAGCAGACGCTCGGGGACCCGCGCGGTGTCCGCACCGCCGGCCGTCAGCGTCACGGCGTAGGGGGCGAGGAGGTCCCGCAGCCGGTCGGTGTCGCGGCGCATGGCGTCGACCACCAGGTCGGCCGACGCAGCCGGGGCGGAGGACAGTTCGAGTTGGCCGCCCGGCTCGACGGAAACGACGTTTCCGGAGCGGAGGGGCAAGGCCGGGGAATCCGGACGCAGCGCGGTGGGGGTGTGATCCCCGAGCGCGGCGGCCAGCAGATCGAGCGACGGACGCGATCCGTCGGGCAGGGACGTGAAGAACTCGAGTTCGGCACCGACCAGAGCGGGCGGGCCGATCTTGAAACACACTCGCTCGAGGTAGGCCTCGGCGACAGGGCGCGAACCGAGTTCGCTCGACGCGGTCATGCCTCGACGCTAGCGCGCCGGACCGACATTAGTGTTCGAGGCAATGGAAACGAACCTGTCGTCCGTGGTCGACACCGCCCACGCCGAGACACCCGGCGCCGCTCGCGGTGTGTTCCTCGACAGCGCCGGCTCGTCGCTGCCGCCGCGGGTGGTCACCGACACCGTCGTCGACCACCTCCGTCGCGAAGCGGAGATCGGCGGCTACGCCGCGGCCGCCGAGCGCGCGGACGATCTCCTCGGCGTCCGTGCTTCCGTCGGTCGCCTGCTCGGGGCGCCCGCCCGCACGGTGGCGCTCTCCGATTCCGCGACCCGCGCCTGGTGCGACTTCTTCTACGCCGTCCCCCTCGCCCCCGGCGACCGCATCCTCCTCTCCCCGGTCGAGTACGCCACCGGGGCCGTCGCCGCCCTGCAGCGCGCCCGCGCCACCGGAGCGACGGTGGAGCAGATGCCCGCCGACGACACCGGTGCGATCGACGTCGCGGCGCTGGAGCGCGTGCTGGACGAGCGGGTGGCGCTCGTGTCGCTGGTTCACGCCCCGACGAACAGCGGACTGATCAACCCGGTGCGTGAGGTGGTCGACGCGGCTCACGCCGTCGGTGCGCGGGTGCTGCTCGACGCCTGTCAATCGGTGGGGCAGGTCGATCTCGACGTGGTCGACCTGGGTGTCGATGCGCTCTCGGCCACGGGCCGCAAGTGGCTGCGGGGACCGCGCGGGACCGGGATGCTCTACGTCGCCGAGCACCTGCTCGCCACCCTCGAACCGCGCTCGCTGGATCTGCACAGCGCCACCTGGACCGGGCCCACCTCCTACGAGATCGCCGACGACGCACGACGATTCGAGACCTGGGAGCACGACGTCGCCGCCCGTCTCGGTCTCGGCGCCGCCGTGGATCACCTTCTCGCCCTGGGTCCGCGGGCCGTCGAGGCCGCTGTCCGGGACCGCGCCGATCGGCTGCGCGGCGCGCTGCGCGAACTCCCTCGGGTCACGGTCCGGGATCCCGACACCCGCCGCGACCGACTGTCGGGCATCGTGACGTTCACCGTGGACGGCGTCGATCCGTCTGCAGTGAAGACCCGCCTGGCGGAGCAGGGCGTCACGGTCACCGTCAGTCCGCGGTCGTCGACACTGCTCGACATGACGGCGCGTGGTCTGGACGCAGTGGTCCGCGCGTCACCCCATTGCTTCCTGCGGACCGATCAACTGGACGCGGCGGTGTCGGCGGTGTCGGCGCTGCGGTAGGGGTCGCGTCCGGGGCGTGCGACGGGGCCGGCGCGGCGCGCAGCACCAGTACCACGGCCACGGCGCAGAGGGCGAGACCCGGAACGGTCGCGAGCCCCAGCGTGTCACCGAACATCAGCCGGCCCACGATCATCGTGACGGGCGGGGTCAGGTACAGCAGGGCACTCGCCGCCGTGGCCCCACGGCGAGCGATGACGGCGAAGTAGCTGCCGATCGCGAGGAAGGTCGAGAGCACGACGGTCCAGCCGACGGTGAGAGCGTAGGCCCACCACGGCGCGTCGCCGCCGAGGTTGCCGCCGACCACCACCGCCACCCCGACGATGCCGAGGAGCAGCCCCGCCGCGGTACGCGCCCCGATGCGCTGGGCGAGGAACGCGCCGGCGAGGGCGGCCACCACCATCGGCTGCACCGCGGCGATCAGGGCACTGAGCCCGGCGGACACGCCGTACTGCACGCCGGTGTAGATCCCGCCCGGGTAGAGGCACTGCATCACGACACCGAGTCCGATCTGGCGGCGGACGGCCCCGCGGGACACGCGCTGGGACCGGACGAGGACCACGGCCCCGAGGACGACGGCGGCGACGACGAAGCGCCACGCCAGCACCGCGTGCGAGGAGGCGGTGCGCGTGCCGAGTTCGGTACCGACGAATCCCGAGCTCCAGGTGACGACGAGCAGGGCGGCCAGGGGGGCGTCTCGTGTGTTCACGCCACGAGGTAACCATACAGGTCTGTATACTCGCAGTGTCCTGCTCCAAGGCTCGACGGAAGGCTCTCCCCGTGCGCACGATTCCCGACCCCGCCGCCGCCCTCACGCCGGCCGGTGAGCGCATCCACGACGTCGCGGCCCGGCTCTTCTACGAACGTGGCATCCGTGCCACCGGCGTCGATCTCGTCGCGGACGAGGCCGGCACCACCAAGAAGACCCTCTACGACCGGTTCGGCTCGAAGGACGGCCTGGTGGCCTTCTATCTCGGACGTCGCCGACTGCGGTGGCAGCGGTTCGTGCTGGACCGCCTGGACGGCGTTCCGCCGGGACTGCCGCGCATCCTGCGGATGTACGACGTCCTCGAGGAATGGCTGGCGGACGCCCACCGCGGCTGCGGGTTCGTCAATGCCCACGCCGAGATCGCCGGCACCGACCACCCCGGCCTGGCCGTCGTGCACGCCGAGAAGGCCTGGGCGCGTGCGCTGTACGTCGAGTTCTCCCGCGACGCCGGGGTGGACGATCCCGAGACCGTCGGCACCGGCCTGTTCCTCCTCCACGAGGGCGCGGTGGTCGCGACGACCGCCGGCGGCGTCACCGATGCGGTCGGGGTCGCCCGGCAGTCCGCCGTGGCTCTCGTCGACCGGGCCCTCGCCGGTCGGGCCGTCGCCGGCACGTCGTCCGCGCCGTCACCCGGGGCGGGGGATTCGGTGGTCGACGAACCCGTCCGGTAAGGTGATGCAGGTTGTCTCGGCGAGGGTGTCCGGGCCACGGACCCGTCCGAGGACCGACACCGTGATCGACGCAGGCACGGCTCACCTTCTGGCCGTCCTCGTCCGTGTCCGCGCCGGACAAGTCGTACCGCCGCACACGCCGTCATTCGAGGAGTTCCACCATGGCCGACACCAACGTTCTCACCGCTGCGCTGCGCACGGAGTTCGGCAAGGGCGCTGCCCGCCGGACCCGTCGCGACGGCCAGGTTCCCGCCGTCCTGTACGGCCACTCCACCGATCCGAAGCACCTCGCTCTCCCGGCTCGTGAGTTCGCGGCCGTGCTGCGTGCCGACGGCGTCAACGCCGTCCTCGAGCTCGACATCGACGGTGAGAAGCAGCTGGCTCTGACCAAGTCGGTCGTCGTTCACCCGATCAAGAACTACATCGAGCACGCCGACCTGCTGGTGATCCGCCGTGGCGAGAAGGTCACCGTGGAAATCACCGTCACCACGACCGGCGACGCGGCCCCCGGCACGCTGGTCACGATCGACACCAACGCCGTCGAGATCGAGGTCGACGCCACGCAGATCCCCGAGCAGTTCGAGGTGTCGGTGGAGGGTGCCGAGATCGGCACGCAGGTCCTCGCGTCCCAGCTCGACCTGCCGAAGGGCGCCACCCTCGTCACCGACGGCGAGACCTTGCTGGTCAACGTCGTCGAGGCACCCACCGAGGCCGAGCTCGAGGCCGAGGGCGCCGGCGACCTCGCGTCGAACGTCGCGGCCGAGGAGGAAGAGGCCGTGGAGGACTCCTCCGCTGCCGACGAGGCCGCCGCGGCGGACTCCGACAACTGATTCCAGCCCCACCCGCACGGCGCGCTCTCCCCACGGAGAGCGCGCCGTGCGTCGTTCCCACCCGAGACGAGGCGACATCGTGACCAGTTCCGCAGCCGGACCGCTGGTGGTGATCGGCCTCGGCAACCCGGGCTCGCAGTACGCGAAGACCCGCCACAACATCGGCGCCGTCGTGCTGGACACCCTCGCGGCCCGGGCGCACGGATCGTTCTCGGCGCACAAGCGCAGCAACTGCGACGTCCTGTCGGCGCGGCTGGGCTGCCGCGCGGTGGTGCTGGGCAAACCCCGCTCGTACATGAACGAGTCCGGAGGTCCGGTGGTCAACCTGGCTCGGTTCCATTCCGTGGACCCGACCGACGTGATCGTGGTGCACGACGAACTCGACCTGGACTTCGGCGTCGTCCGACTCAAGCGCGGCGGCGGCGAGGGCGGCCACAACGGGCTGCGCTCGATCTCGAAGTCGTTGGGTACCAAGGACTACGTCCGAGTGCGCGTCGGGATCGGCCGCCCGCCGGGCCGCATGGATCCCGCCTCGTTCGTCCTGAAACCTTTCGCCACCGCCGAGCGTGACGAGATCGCGGTGAGCGTCGAGGACGCCGCCGACGCGGTCGAACTGGTGGTGCGACTGGGCCTCGAGGACGCCCAGAACCGCCTCCACGGACCCTGATCGGCCCGTCCGTTCCGCGTAGTCTGCAGATGCCGCCGTCGTCTCCCCGACAGCGTGCGCCCGATCGAGAAAGGCCCCCGTGAGCACCCCGTCCGACCTGTCACCGTCCGCCGAGACTACCTCTGCCGCACCGAAGAACCTGCGTCGGGAGGTCGACCGCCGACGGACGTTCGCGGTCATCTCGCACCCGGACGCGGGCAAGTCGACGCTCACCGAGGCGCTCGCGCTGCACGCCCGCAAGATCTCCGAGGCCGGCGCCATCCACGGCAAGGCGGGCCGCAAGTCCACGGTGTCGGACTGGATGGAGATGGAGAAGGCCCGTGGCATCTCCGTCAGCTCCACCGCCCTGCAGTTCGACTACGACGACCACACCATCAACCTCGTCGACACTCCCGGTCACGCGGACTTCTCGGAGGACACCTACCGGGTTCTGACCGCCGTGGACGCGGCGGTGATGCTCATCGACGCCGCGAAGGGCCTCGAGCCCCAGACCCTCAAGCTCTTCCAGGTGTGCCGTCATCGCGGCATCCCCGTGGTGACGGTCGTCAACAAGTGGGACCGTCCGGGCCGCACACCCCTCGAGCTGCTCGACGAGATCGAGCAGCGCATCGGGCTCACGCCCACTCCGTTGTTCTGGCCGGTCGGTATCGCAGGCGACTTCCGCGGCCTGCTGGACGTGACCACGACGGAGTACATCCACTTCACGCGGACCGCCGGCGGCGCCACCATCGCACCGGAGGAGTTCCTCGACGCCGACGCCGCCGCGGCGCGCGAGGGCGACGAGTGGACCACCGCTCTGGAGGAGAGCGAGCTGCTGGTCGAGAGCGGTCAGCAGCACGACGAGGAGGCATTCCTCGCCGGGCGCACCTCCCCGGTGATCTTCGCGTCCGCCATGCTGAACTTCGGCGTCCATCAGATCCTGGACACCCTGGTCTCGTTCGCCCCGCCGCCCGGCCCGCGTCCCGACGTCACCGGCGGCGCTCGGGACGTCACCGACCCGTTCAGCGCCGTGGTGTTCAAGGTCCAGGCAGGCATGGACACCGCGCACCGCGATCGACTGGCGTTCATGCGCGTGGTCTCCGGCGTCTTCGAGCGCGGGATGGTGGTCACTCATGCGCAGACCGGCAAGCCGTTCACCACGAAGTACGCGCTGACCGTCTTCGGACGCGAACGCACGACGGTGGAGCACGCCTATCCCGGGGACGTCGTGGGTCTGGTCAACGCGACCGCCCTCGCACCGGGACACACGCTCTACGCCGACCGCAAGGTCGAGTTCCCGCCCATCCCCTCGTTCGCGCCGGAGCACTTCTCGATCCTCCGCGCGGAGAGTGCCGCCAAGTACAAGCAGTTCCGCCGCGCGGTGGACCAGATGGACTCCGAGGGTGTGGTGCAGATCCTGCGCAACGACCTGCGCGGCGACGCCTCTCCCGTCCTCGCGGCCGTGGGCCCCATGCAGTTCGAGGTGGTCGCGGCGCGGATGAAGTCCGAGTTCGGCGTCGAGGCGCGCATGGAGCCGCTCGGATACTCGCTGGCCCGCCGGACCGACGCCGAGTCCGCCGGCGAGCTCGGCCGTCAACGCGGCATCGAGGTGTTCACCCGGAGCGACGGGGTCCTGCTCGCCCTGGTCAGCGACAAGTGGCGGCTGCAGTACATCGAGAAGGAACTGCCGCACCTCACGCTCGAGCCGTTGGTGGCCGCCGCCGACTAGATCCGCCGCGGGGCCGGGAGAATCCGCCGTGCTCGACCGCACACAGGACGGGGACATCGCCGGGATCCCGTCGATCCGAGGGTGTTGTGTGCACCGAGGCAGGGTGACGTTCGCGGAACCGGCACCGGTGTCGTGTGGTGTCACCACGAAACATCCCGCATGTTGGTGCGGTTACCAGCCATTGGCTGCATATCTCGGATGAATAACGCGCTCGTGGTACTTTTTGCCGTGTCGAACGTACTCGAAGTCCGTTTTGCTACGTCGACACGGTGGTCGACCACGTGGTCGTCCGCCCCGCGACACCGCACACCTCACGACGATGGAGCACTCCGAGCATGAACGACGGATCAGGTGGGCCCCTCACGGGCGTCAAGATCGGCAAGGCCCCCGCCCACAGGTCCACCAGGACGCCCTCCACCACCGCAACCCCGACCAACACCAGCGAGGCCGACGTGACCACCAGTGACCAGATCTCCGAGCACGCTCTGCCGAGCAGCTCTCCGGCGACCAACGGCGGATCGAACGGGAGCAGCTTCTCCGGCGCGTCCCGGCACCCGAGCCCGGATCGCCGCACCGCGATGGGTATCGCGTCCATCCGCATCGCCGGCCGGCTCACCCAGAACGAGCTGACCAGCCGTGACACGCGTCCGATGGACACCTCCAACGGGCCCGACGAGCTGCTGCAGCTGCTCGGCGAGTACCTCACCTCCGGTGGACTGTCGAGCCCCGAGCTGCACGTGCGGTCCAACGGCACCACCGTCGTCCTGGATCTCACCAACCCCGCCAAGGGTTTCCGCTGATCCGATCGACTCAACCGATTGACATCGGAGTCACCGCACGAAAACGGCCCCCGGTTCCAGTGGAACCGGGGGCCGTTCTGCTACGAGAGTCGGGTCCGAACGCTACCCGTCATCGCGTCGGGTATCAGGCCGGGGGCATGAGCACCGAGTCGATGAGGTAGACGGTCGCGTTGGCGGTCTGGACGCCACCGCAGACGACGTTGGCGTCGTTCACCTTGAGGGCGTCGCCCTCACCGGTGACGTTGACCTGCTGGCCCTCGACGGTGGTCTGCTCGCCGTCGATGTCGGACGGTGCGATCTGGCCGGGCACCACGTGGTAGGTCAGGATCTTGGTGAGCAGCGCCGAGTCGGTCTTCAGCGTCTCGATGGTGGCCGGGTCGATCTTCGCGAAGGCGTCGTCGGTCGGCGCGAAGACGGTGAACTCGTCACCGTTCAGCGTGTCGACCAGGTTGACCTGCGGGTTCAGCTGGCCGGAGACGGCCTGCGTGAGGGTCTTGAGCAGCGGGTTGTTGGAGGCGGCCACGGCGACCGGGTCGGCGGCCATGCCGCTCACGGAGCCGGCACCGTCCGGAACCTGCTCGGCGTAGGAGGCGCAACCGGGTCCGACCAGGTTGGAGGCGGGGTCGGCGGAGCCCGACGACATCGCGCTCGAGGTCATGGAGGAGGCCGACGAGGTCATCTCGGCCATCGACGACGTGGCGGCGTCGGTGGTGCTGCCGCCGTCGTCGGAGGAACAGGCGGACAGGCCGAGAACGGCCACTGCCGCGAAGCCGACGGCCATTGCGCTCTTGCTCTTCGTGACGCTCATTGCGAAACCCTTCTCGTTGTTTGAACCGAGTACTCAGCGGCCCGTGTGCTCGGTCACTGTCGGTTGTGTCATCTACTCTTCGGAGCATCCCCACAGGGGGGATTGGTGCATCTGTCGGAAAAAACTCGAGCCGAGCGAAATCGGACGAGTCGGACATACATCACCGCAGGTGGAAGCAGTTTTCCTCCCCTGCAGTCGATCTCATTTTCTGGGATCCACCCGGTTCGGTCCGAGCCCGGCGGGAAGCTTCTCCGGCGGGCAGTCCTCCTGCACGGCGGTGAACCACCCGCTGTAGTGGAACAGGCGTCCCAGAGTGCGCCCGCGCACCTCGATGTCGATCCGGTGCCGACCCTCCTTCTCGTCCCACCACTCCCGGCCGAAGGTTTCCGCCGACACCAGGGCGGGCGGCTTGATCGATCCACGAGGGGCGAGGAAACGCGGTGTGCCACTGATCAACCGGAGTCCACCCTCCTCGTCCGCCGCGCACGACGTCGAGACCACCATGTCGGGTCCGGCCCCGATGTAGTCGAGTGCGTCACCCTCGGGATCGCGCACCATCACCGAGTCGAGCGAGACCTCGCGACCGGGAAACTGGAACCTCCGCACGAAAGCCAGTGTCTCCCTGCCCAACTCGTCCTCGTAGGCGTAGTTGGCGATTGTGAAGGGGATGTTCTCCCCCGCGCTTGCGGGGACCATGCGCCGGGCGCCGCCCAGCCACAGCGCCGGCGGCGGCAGCAGCCGGGAGTGCTCGATGCGTTCCATGACCCCGGTGCCGAACTGGGCGACGTGGTCGTCGGAGCCGAACCCGAAGCGCCACTGCACTTTCGGGTGCAGGCGCGTGAACTCCGGCCCCATGACCGCGGACACGACGGACGGCATCGGCACATTCCTCCTCCGCGCGACCGAAGGGGCACGCGAGAAGGGTGTACCCCGTCTCGCGGGAAACGACACGGCGCCGTCACGACACGGCGAGCCACGGGGCTCAGCCCAGCTCGTCCGCCAGTTCCATCCAGCGTTCCTCGACGGCGTTCTTCTCGGCGACGACGGTGTCGAGCTCGGCGCCGAGGGTCTGCGCCCGCACGGGATCGGTGGCCGCCTCCGCCAACGCCGCGTGCAACGTCTTCTCCCGATCGTCGAGCTTGACCAGGGACCGCTCGAGCCGGGACAGCTCCTTGCGTGCAGCGCGCTCGTCCGCACTGCCCTTGACCGTCGACGCCGACGCCGACGCCGACGCGCTCGCGGCGGGTGCAGCGGACCCGATGGATCGCCCCGATCCGGCGGCATCCGCCGCACCGGCGAGCCGCGCGCGACGGCGGAGGTACTCCTCGATGCCCCCGGGCAGATTGGTCAGGCGACCGTCACCGAACAGCGCCCACGTGGAGTCGCAGATGCGCTCGACGAGGTACCGGTCGTGACTGATGACCACGAGCGTCCCCGCCCAGGAATCGAGAAGATCCTCGAGTTGCTGGAGGGTGTCGATGTCCAGGTCGTTGGTGGGCTCGTCGAGCAGGAGCACGTTCGGCTCGGACATGAGCACGCGCGTGAGCTGCAACCGTCGACGCTCGCCACCGGACAGGTCACCGACCGGCGTCCGCTGGCGCGCCGGCGTGAAGCCCAACCGCTCGGCGAGCTGACCCGCACTGATCTCCTTGTCGCCCAGCTGGATCCGCTCCGCGACGTCCTGGACGGCTTCGAGCACACGCATGTCGACCGGGAGGTCGTCGAGTTCCTGGCGGAGCCAGCCGATGCGCACGGTCTTGCCCTCGACCCGACGTCCCGACGCCGGCTCGAGTTCGCCGGCGAGGGTGCGCAGCAATGTCGTCTTGCCCGATCCGTTCACACCGACCAGGCCGATCCGCTCCCCCGGGGCGAGACGCCACGTCAGATCGTTCACGAGAACTCGCCCGTCGGGCGTCGTCAACGTGGCGTCCTCGAGCTCGATGACGATGCGACCGAGGCGCGTCCGCGCGAACGAGGCGAGGGCGACCGAGTCGCGCGGGGCCGGCACGTCGGCGATGAGCGCTTCGGCCGCCTCGATGCGGTAGCGCGGCTTGGACGTCCGCGCGGGCGGACCACGGCGCAGCCAGGCCAGTTCCTTGCGGGCGAGGTTCCGGCGACGGTCCTCCGCGGCGTCGGCCTGGCGGGACCGTTCGGCGCGGGCGAAGATCCAGTCCGCGTATCCGCCCTCGTAGGTCTCGACCCCTCCGCCGACGACCTCCCACGTCCGGGTGGCAACGGTGTCGAGGAACCACCGATCGTGCGTGACGACCACCAGCGAGGACCGACGGTTCACCAGATGCTCGGCCAGCCACTGGACGCCCTCCACGTCGAGATGGTTGGTGGGCTCGTCGAGAACCAGCAGATCGAGGTCGCGGACCAGCGCCGCGGCCAGCGCGGTGCGCCGACGCTCACCACCGGAGAGTTGCTCGACGGGCGCGTCCAGGCCGAGGCCGGTGATGCCGATGCCGTCCAGCACGCTGCGGATGCGGGCGTCGCCGGCCCACTCGTGCTCCGCGACGCCGAGCGGGGCGAGCACGACGTCTCCGACGGTGGAGCCGGGCGGCAACACCCCACGCTGGGTGACGACGGCCATACGGAGGCCGCCGACCCGGCTGACGCGGCCCGAGTCCGGTTCCTCGATGCCGGCCAGGACCTCGAGCATGGTGGTCTTGCCGCCGCCGTTCAGACCGACGACGCCGATGCGCTCGTTCTCCTGAACGCCCAGCGACACGCGTTCGAGCAGGGGCTTGACCCCGAAGGACTTCGAGACCTGTTCGAGGTTGACGAGATTGGCCATCAGGAACGTCCTCGTTCGTCTCGGGTGACACGCGCGCCGGGCACCGGACCGGACGCGACGCGCACCGTTCGGCACACGCCGGCGCCGGACAGTTCGGCCCCGACCTCGACGGCGTCGTCGGCGGATGCGCACAGGAACGCGCAGGTGGGCCCGGACCCGGACACGATGCCGGCGATCGCACCCGCGTCGAGGCCGGCGCGCAGCGTCCGGCGCAGGTCCGGACGCAGCGACAGCGCGGCCGCCTGCAGATCGTTCGCCAGCAGCGGACCCACGCGGGTGGGGTCGCCGGATGCGAGGGCCTGCATCAACTCGTCGGGATCGCCCGCGCGCGGCGGGGTGCCGCGCTCGCGCAGGCGGTCCAGCTCGCGATACACCGACGGGGTCGACAGCCCGTCCTTCGCCAGCGCCAGCACCCAGTGGAACGTGTTGCGGGACAGGACCGGAAGCAACTTCTCCCCTCGCCCGGTCCCGACGGCGGTTCCACCGGCGACGGAGAACGGCACGTCGCTGCCGAGCCGGGCCGCGAAACCCATGATCTCGGCGCGGGACAGTCCCAGCTCCCACAGCTCGTCGAGCGCGACGAGGGTGGCGGCGGCGTCGGCACTCCCTCCGGCCATGCCGCCCGCGACGGGAATGCCCTTGTCGATCGTGATCGCGACGCCGGGAGCGCGGCCCACGGCCTCCGCGACCATGACCGCGGCTCGCCAGGCGAGGTTGCTCGAATCCACCGGCACCGACGCGGCGTCGTCCCCCCGCACCGTGACGGAGATACCCGGGGCGCCGACCACCGAGACGTCGTCCACGAGGGACAGGGCGTGGAAGACGGTGGTCAGATCGTGGTAGCCGTCCGGACGCAGGTCACCGACGGCCAGGTGCAGATTGACCTTGGCGGGGGCGCGGACCCGGACGGGCCGCGTGACGACGGTGAGCACGACGAATGACTCTATCGCGACACCGTCGTCGGTCAGGACGCGGTGGCCGCGAGCCGCACGAACGCCGCGGCGTCGAGGGTCTCGCCGCGGGCCGACGGGTCGATCCCGGCCTCGACGAGGCGTCGCTCCGCGGCGGCGGCACCGCCGGCCCATCCGGCCAACGCCGCGCGCAGCGTCTTGCGGCGCTGCGCGAAGGCCGCGTCGACGACGGCGAACACCGCCCGTCGGGTCTGCTCGTCCTGAGGCCAGGGCGGCGTCGCGTAGCGGTCGATGCGCACCAGACCGGACTCGACCTGCGGGACGGGCCAGAACACGCTGCGCCCCACGGCTCCCGCACGGCGCACGGCGCCGAAGTACGACGCCTTCACCGACGGCACGCCGTAGATCTTGGACCCCGGGTCGGCGGCGAGGCGGTCGGCCACCTCCGCCTGGACCATCACCAGCGCGGTGCGCAGGGTCGGCAGCGTCGAGAGCAGATGCAACAGCACCGGCACGGCCACGTTGTACGGGAGGTTGGCCACCAGCGCGGTCGGGTTCCCCGGCACCTCGTCCGGTCGCACGCGCAGCGCGTCCGCCTCGATCACCGTCAGCCGGTCCGCACGCGACCCCGCACGCTCCGCGGCCGTGGTCGGCAGACGCGCGGCGAGCAGGGGGTCGATCTCGACGGCGACGACGCGATCGACCACGTCCATGAGAGCCAGCGTCAGGGACCCGAGGCCCGGACCCACCTCGAGCACCGTGTCGTCGGGCCCGACGCCGGCTGCGGCGACGATGCGGCGCACGGTGTTCGCGTCGTGCACGAAGTTCTGGCCGAGCGTCTTGGTGGGCCGCACACCCAGCTCGGCGGCCAGGGTGCGGACCTCGGCCGGGCCCAACAGGCGCACTTCGCTCGACGACACGGGTGCCGAGCCTACTGGGCTCGGTACCGCCGGGTCAGCGCAGACCGAGCTTGCTGGTGCAGGACGGCCAGGCGCCCCACCCCTGCGTCTGCTGCGTGCGGGAGGCGATGGCGATCTGCTCCTCGCGGGTGGCGAGGTCGGCGCGGGGGGCGTACTTCAGACCGCCCTGACGCTCCCAGGTGTTCTGGTCGAACTGCACGCCGCCGTAGAAGCCGTTGCCGGTGTTGATGGCCCAGTTCCCGGTGGCCTCGCACTGCGCGAGCGCGTCCCAGGTGGCGCCGTTCTCCACGGGCGGCACCTCGGTGCCGGGCTTGGCGCCGACCCGGACGACCTTGGGGACCGCGGGAACGGTGACGTCGGCGTCGACGAGGGTGCGACCGGTCTCGACGCCGTTGACCAGGGTGACCTCGTAGGTGGCGTTCTGCTCGCCGGGCGCACCGGCGGATTCCTCGACGGTCCGCGACATGTTCATCGTCGGATCCTCGATGCGCTGGTCCGGCGGCGGCACGGCCTCGGTGAGGGTGCGCACCTCGGTGCGTTGGCGGGTCACGGCGATCTGCTGGCCGTCGCTCAGCGGGGTGTCCGCGGGGGGCTCCACGGTGTCCTGCTGCTCGAGCGGTGCACCGGCAGCGGCGAGGAACTCGCCGACGGTCGGTGCGGCGAGGCGCAGCGGCGCGGGCTGTGCGGCGCCGTCGACGAGGGTGACCGACTTGGGCAGAACCACCTCGACGGTGCCGCCCTCGAGCGGGATCTGCTGATCCTCGGGCTGATCGATGTGGACGTCCGGGGCGATGCCGAGTTCGCCCTTCGCCTCGGCGACGGTGCTCGCGGTGGTCCAGACCGACGACGGCGCGCCGTCGACGAGCAACGTGACCTCGCGGGCGCGCTTCAGGGTCACCGTGTCCCCGTCGGTGATGGTCGCGTCCACGGCGGGTTCGACGACGTCGCGGTCGGCCGGCACGTACCCGGCCGCGGCGAGCGCGCCGCGGGCGTCGGTGCTCATGGTCGACAGCGAGATGCGCTGCCCGTCGACGTCGACGGTGACCGTCTTGTGCCGGACGACCGCCACGGACGCGCCCACGACGAGGGTCAGCAGAAGCGCCGCGACGGTGGCGTAGAGCAGTCGCGAGCGCGCCGAGTTCAGGCGGGCTACGTGAGACATGAGCTCACGGAATCGCGGGGGGTCACGAGAAGATCACGCACGAGAGGTCCTTGCCGGTGAAACGATCCCGCTCGCGTCGCGGGGGACGCGAATCGGGGCTTGCGGTCACGATACGGTAACGGACGTGCGTCACCCCGGCAACTTCGGACGGTGCGCGTACTCGTCGGCGCTCCTTACCCATCGGTAATAAGAGCCGGGGCCCCGGAGGGGTTTAGTGTCCGACCCGTGAACTCGACCATCCCACCCGTGCGTCGACTGTCCCTGGTCGCCGCCCTCGTCGCCCTCCTCGCGCTCGTGCTGGGCCCGGCCGCCGCGCAGGCGCAGCCGGCGCCGCCGAATCCCGTCGAGGGGCGCACGTTCACGATCGCCACCGACATCACGTTCGCGCCGTTCGAGTTCCAGGACGCGTCCGGCGAGTTCGTCGGCATCGACATGGACCTGATCCGTGCGATCGCCGAGGACCAGGGATTCTCGGTCGACATCCGGCCGCTCGGCTTCGACGCGGCCCTGCAGGCCGTGCAGGCCGGCCAGGCCGACGGCGTGATCGCGGGCATGACCATCACCCCGGCGCGCGAAGCGGTGTTCGACTTCTCCGAGCCCTACTTCGAGTCCGGCGTGCAGATGGCGGTCCTCGAGAACTCGTCGATCACCTCGTACGAGGACCTCGCGGGCCAGCAGGTGGCGGTGAAGAACGGCACCGAGGGCGCCGACTTCGCCGAGTCCATCAAGGGGCAGTACGGGTTCACCACGCGGTACTTCGCCGACTCGGCGAGCATGTACGACGAGGTTCGGACCGGGAACTCCGTCGCCGTCTTCGACGACTACCCGGTGCTGCAGTACGGCATCACGCAGGGCAACGGGCTGAAGACGGTCACCGAGAAGGAAGCGCCCAGCAACTACGGATTCGCCGTCAACAAGGGCGCGAACGCCGACCTGCTCGCCGCGTTCGACACGGGTCTGGCGAATCTCCGCTCGTCCGGGCAGTACGACGAGATCCTGAACACCTACATCGGCGCGGGCGCCGAGGAGACCGACAACTCCATTCCCGGCCTGATCAAGTCCGAGTACCGGGAACTGCTGAAGGGCCTGTGGCTCACCGTGGTTCTCACGGTGATCTCGATCGTGATCGCCCTGATCCTCGGCGCGATCTTCGGCCTCTTCCGCGTCAGCACCAAGGCCTGGCTCCGGGCGATCGGCGCGACCTACGTCGCGATCTTCCGCGGGACCCCGCTGCTGGTGCAGGCGTTCTTCATCTACTTCGGCATCCCGGCCGCGCTCGGGTTCACGATGACGGCCTTCACCGCGGGCATCATCACGCTCTCGCTCAACGCCGGTGCGTACATGGCGGAGATCGTGCGCGGCGGAATCCTGTCGGTGGACAAGGGTCAGATGGAGGCCTCGCGCAGCCTCGGCATCTCCTACCTGACGTCGATGCGCAAGGTGGTCATGCCGCAGGCCATCCGCACCATGATCCCGTCGTACATCAACCAATTCGTCATCACGCTCAAGGACACCTCGATCCTGTCCGTGATCGGTCTGGCCGAGCTCACGCAGTCCGGGCGCATCATCATCGCCCGCAACTTCCAGTCCTTCAACATGTGGCTGATCATCGCCGTCATGTACTTCGTCATCATCATGGCGTTGACGATGCTGTCGAACCGTCTCGAGAAGAGGATCAACAAGTGACCAGCACCGAGAAGACGACGGCGGCCGAGGTCAAGATCCGCGCGACCGGCCTGAAGAAGGCGTTCGGCGAGCTCGAGGTCCTCAAGGGTCTCGACGTCGACATCCACTCCGGCGAGGTGGTGTGCGTGATCGGGCCGTCGGGCTCGGGCAAGAGCACGTTCCTGCGGTGCCTGAACAAGCTCGAGGACATCACCGGCGGCACCGTGGTGGTCGACGGATTCGACCTGACGGATCCGAAGGTCGATCTGGACGAGGTGCGTCAGCACATCGGCATGGTGTTCCAGCACTTCAATCTCTTCCCCCACATGTCGGTGGTGGAGAACGTCATGCTCGCGCCCGTCGAGACCAAACGGGCCGACAAGAAGGGTGCACGGGAGAACGCCGTGCGTCTGCTGGACCAGGTCGGCCTGGCCGACAAGGAGAACGCCAAGCCGGCGCAGCTCTCGGGTGGGCAGAAGCAGCGCGTCGCGATCGCGCGTGCGCTGGCGATGAACCCCGACATCATGCTGTTCGACGAGGCCACGTCCGCCCTGGATCCCGAGATGGTCGGCGAGGTGCTGCAGGTGCTGCGCGATCTCGCGAAGGGTGGCATGACCATGGTCGTGGTGACGCACGAGATGGGATTCGCCCGCGAGGTCTCGGACCGTGTGATCTTCATGGCCGACGGGTACATCGTCGAGGAAGGCACGCCGGATCAACTCTTCGGCAACCCGCAGAACGACCGCACCAGGGACTTCCTCAACAAGGTTCTCTGACGACTCGGTGTCGGGCGGACCGTCGTGGTCCGATCGGCGCCACGAAAGGCGCGCCATGACGGACGAGCAGGAACAGATGCAGAAGATCGTCGCGACGATCGACGCCCGGCTGGGTCAGCAGACCTCGGGCCTGCAGAACGAGGTCCCGCCCGGCGCCAGCGCCCAGTCCGACGACGAGGACGGCGAGCGCGGCCCCCTCGGCCGCGATTACCACCTGGCCGGCAAGTACGCCCAGGCCCTCGCGATCGGCGAACCGCAGGTGATCGACCGGGCCGAGTTCGACCGCCTGGTCGAGACCTACGGGGAGGATGCCCGGTAGTCCGTCCCGTGGCCCGATCGTGACCTTCGGGATGCTAACGATCGGTACGTGACCGGCGACACATCGGTCATGACCTCGACGACCTTCGCTGCTCGGATCGCTGTACTCGCGGCGTGTGCCGCCGTCGCCGCGGCCTGCGGCGGGCAGACCGACGGGACGGCCCAGCCGGCCCCGGCCGACCCGACGACGTCCGTCGTCGCGTCGTCGCCGTCGTCGACTGCCGTCGCGACGCCGTCGGCGTCGGACGTCCCGACGCCGGGGCCCACCTTCACCGAGACCGTGACGGTCCCCGCCCCCGCACCCGCGGGACCGGTGCCGTGCGTCGACCCGTCGTCGGCGAACGTCCGCGCCGCCGTCGCGAACCTCGGAACCGATTCGCAGGGCGGTCGATTCGTGATCGACGATCACACGATGGGCATCAGTTCCGACGGATGTCCGTCGCTCGAGTGGGCCCGCGCCACCGGTACCGGGATCCAGAACGGCACCGTGCAATCCCACGTCCTGTTCTTCACGAACACCGGGTCCTACCTGGGCACGGCGACGTCGGATGCGTACAGCTACACCTCGGTGGTCGGCGCCACCGACGACACCGTCACCGTGCGGTACCGCTGGCTTTCTCCCGACGACGCCAACTGCTGCCCGTCCAACGAGTCGTACGTGACGTTCACCCTGGTCGGCGGGAACACGATCGTGCCGGACGGACAGTTCCCGCCGCGCCCGTGAGCGATCCCGGCGGTGGGCGTTCCGCCCCCGGTCAGAGCCGGAGATAGATCTCCTCGTTGACCCGGTCGGCCACCCCCTGCAGGCGGCTGCGTCGGTGGGCGCCGGCGATGGAGTCGTCGAGAGCGGCGAGCACCGCCGGATCGTCCCCCTGCTCCCGCAGGCGGTCCCGGATCCACTCCATGCGGTGCGAGTGCTCCGGGGCGAGCGGCATCGCGCGGATGGTGTCGGGGTCCACGTCGGGCGAGAGGACCTCGCTGGATCCGCCCGCCACGCGGATGCACAGGGCCGTGCTGACGCACTTGAAGCACCGTTCGCAGTTGTAGGTCTCGGCCTGCTCCTGGAAGCAGACCCGGACGTAGCGCATCGCGGGAGCCCAGTCCGAGATCTCGGCGATCTTGGTGGGCCGCCAGGCGTCGTCGTCGTCGTGCACCAGGCGCACCCGCGACGACGACCAGTGGGGATCGACGTAGGGATGCGAGCCGTGGCGGCTGGTGATCGGCGGACTGCTGGGCACGATCACCGCGGCGAGCGTGGGCGCGAGACACAGCGCGACGTGGGCCAAGGCCGGTCCGAAGTACAGCCGCGGCCACGGCACCCGCAGCGGGTCGCTGACCCGGCGCACCGTGGTGCGCACGACGATCAGCTCCTTGCCCAGGTCCGTCGCGGCGGCCTGCGCCCGCTCCACCGCCAGGTCCGCCGCCGACCCGTCGTGGTCGTCGAGGTCCATGCCCAGGACGAAGATCAGGTGCGTGATCTCGTCGAGGTGCTTGCGCACGGCGTGGAAGGAATCGACGCCGAGGCTGAAGAAGCACCCCACTCCGCGACCCTCGCCGGGCACGCGGACGACGTCGTTGCCGAAGAGTCCCGCATCCATCGACACCGCGTCCACCTCGGGAAACCAGGACGCGAAGATCGCGCCCGCGGCCGCCGCGCCGGCCCGCTGCTCGCGGTCGACGTTCGCGGGCACGCCGTCCTCTGTGCGGATCTCGAGGGACGACGCGATGCGCATCGCCAGCGCGTAGGTGGCGGGGACCCACGGTGCGGCGCCGGTGTCGATCGGGACCGACGCGGAGGTCTCGGCGGTGAACTGCCCGCGCCCGGTGTCCAGACGCACCGCGGTGGTGTGGGCGTCGCGCGTCAGGACGGTGGCGGTCATCGGTCGGCGAGGCCGTCGTAGGGGGATCACGCGCTGTGTTCTATCACGACAGACCGCGCGGTGTTTTATCACGACGGACCACGCGGGGTCGTCGTCGTCCGCACCGACCGTCAGGTCAGTCGGTACACCCGCTCCGCGGTCGCCGTGGCCGACGCCGCCGCGGCCTCCGGGTCGCGGCCGGTGATCTCCGCGAACGCCCGCGCGGTGTAGGGCAGGCAGTACGGCTCGTTCGGCGCGCCCCGGAAGGGGTGCGGGGTGAGGAACGGCGCGTCGGTCTCGAAGAGGAACTGCCCGTCGGGGACCAACTGCGCCGCCTCACGCAGCTCCCGCGCGTTGCGGAAGCTGACCGTGCCGGAGAAGCTCAGCACGTACCCGGCCTCGACACAGGCCTCGGCCATCTCCGGGCCGGAGCTGAAGCAGTGGAAGATCACCGTGTCCGGGGCGCCCTCGTCCAGCAGTACCGCCAGCAGGTCGTGATCGGCCTCGCGGTTGTGGATCATCAGCGGCTTCTGCAGCCGCTTCGCGAGGTCGATGTGCCAGCGGAACCCTTCGATCTGGTCCTCGACCGACGCGCACCCGTCGAGCTTGCCCGGCCAGTAGTAGTCCAGCCCCGTCTCCCCCACCGCCACGACGCGGCGATCACGGGCGAGCGACTCGACCTCCGCCTTCACCTCGTCGGTGAGGACGTTCGCGCGGGTGGGGTGGATGGCGACGGCGGCCCAGACCCGCGAATCCCAGTGCGCCGCCTCGACGGCGAAGCGAGCGGCGGCGAGGTCGTCGGCCACGGTGACCACACGCGAGACCCCGACGGCCTCGGCGCGGTCGAGGACCGCGGCCACACCCGCCGCGTCCGTCGCGCCACAGGCGTCGAGGTGGGTGTGCGCGTCCACCAGCGGGACCAGCAGGGCAGGGGCATCCGGGGCGGGACGGTCTTTCGGCACGAAAGATAGAGTATGCGCACCATGACTGCTACTCCCGATGCTCCGGTGGACGCCGCCGGCCGCCCGCCGTTCTACATCACCACCGCGATCGCGTACCCCAACGGCACCCCGCACATCGGGCACGCCTACGAGTACATCGCGACCGACGTGCTGGCGCGGTTCAAGCGTCTCGACGGTCACGACGTCCGGTTCCTCACCGGCACCGACGAGCACGGGTTGAAGATGGCGCAGACCGCGGCGAAGGAGGGGCTGAGCACGGCGGATCTCGCGCGCCGCAATTCCGACGCCTTCCAGGCGATGCAGGAATCGCTCGGCATCACGTTCGATCGCTTCATCCGCACCACCGATGCGGATCACCTCGAGGCGAGTCGCACGCTGTGGCAGCGCATGGCCGACCGGGGAGACATCTACCTCGACACCTACAGCGGGTGGTACTCCGTGCGGGACGAGGCGTACTACGCCGAAGGCGAGACCACGCGGCTCGAGGACGGGTCGCGCATCGCGACCGAGACCGGAACGCCCGTGGAGTGGACCGAGGAGTCGACGTACTTCTTCCGGCTCTCGGCGTACCAGGACAAGCTGCTCGCGCTGTACAAGGAGCGGCCCGACTTCGTGCTCCCCGCCACCCGGCGCAACGAGGTGGCGAGCTTCGTCGCGAGCGGATTGAAGGATCTGTCGATCTCCCGGTCGACGTTCGACTGGGGTGTCCCGGTCCCGGGCGACGAGTCCCACGTCATGTACGTGTGGGTCGACGCCCTCACCAATTACCTGACGGGCGTGGGCTATCCGGACGTCGAGGGCGAGGCGTTCCGCACCTTCTGGCCCGCGGACGTGCACATGATCGGCAAGGACATCGTGCGCTTCCACGCCGTGTTCTGGCCCGCCTTCCTCATGTCCGCGGGCATCGAACTGCCGAAACGCGTGTTCGTGCACGGCTTCCTGACCAACAAGGGCGAGAAGATGTCCAAGTCGGTGGGCAACGTGGTCGATCCCGCCGCGCTGATCGCGGACTACGGCCTGGACGCCGTGCGGTTCTTCCTGCTGCGCGAGGTCTCGTTCGGGCAGGACGGCAGCTACAGCCACGAGGCCATCGTCACGCGCATCAACGCCGACCTCGCCAACGAGCTCGGCAATCTCGCGCAGCGGTCGTTGTCGATGGTGGCGAAGAACTGCGACGCGCGAGTGCCGACGCCGGGCGACTTCACCGACGCCGACGAGGCCATGCTCGGGCATGTCGCCGGTCTCGCCGATACCGTTCGGGCCCACATGGATCGGCAGGAACTGCACCTCGCGCTGGAGGCCATCTGGTCGGTGCTGGGCGAGACCAACCGCTACTTCTCCGCGCAGGAACCGTGGGTGCTGCGCAAGACCGACCCCGAGCGCATGGCCACGGTCCTCTACGTGACGCTCGAGGTCCTGCGCGTCGCGGTGATCCTCACCCAACCGTTCATGCCCGATGCCTGCGCACGCCTGCTCGATCTGCTCGGGGTGTCCGACCGCGACTTCGCTTCTCTCCCCACTCGTCTCACCCCGGGAGTCGAACTCCCGAAGCCGACGGGCGTCTTCCCGCGCTACGTCGAGCCCGACGTGGACTAGACCCGCGTAGGTCCGAGCCACCGCCACCGCCGGCCGATCAGGCGAGCTTCTCGAGCTCCTCGAGAGCCGTGTCGAGGTGCGTGAGCATGCGCTGCAACGACGGAACGCTGCGGCGGTCTCCCACGAGACCGAAGTTGACGTTGTCGGCGTTGGTGGCCAGCGTGATGTTCAGCGCCTGCCCGTCGAGCACGATCGAGGCCGGGTAGACGCCGTCGAGACGTGCACCGTTCCAGTACATCTCGGTCTTCGGACCGGGGACGTTGGAGATGATCACGTTGAACGGCGGCGGGGTGTTGCGCACGAAACCCGGCACCGGCGTGAGCAGCAGCGGGGCCATCACCGCGGCGCCGTAACCCAGCGCCTGCAGAGGGCTGAGATTCCGCATCATCGCCTTGGAGTCGTTCATCGACCGCACGACGGCCGCGAGCCGGCGTTCGGGGTCGGGCTGATCGGTTCCGAGGTTGCAGAGCACGGTGGTCACCGCGTTGCCGCCGGCGGCGTCCGCGCCGGCCTCGCGCATCGACACGGGCACCATGGCCACGAGGGGCTCGTCGGGGAGTGCGTTGCGGTCGATGAGGTAGGACCGGAGCGCGCCCGCGCACATGGTGAGCACGACGTCGTTCAGCGTGACGCCGAGTGCGGACGCGACGTCCTTCATCCGCGTCTTCGACCATTGCTGCGACGCGAATCGGCGAGCGCCGCCGATCGGCACGTTCAGCATGGTGTGCGGCGCGGACAGCGGCAACACCATGTCGTTGCCCCGCAGCTTGTTCCACCCGATGCGGGCCGCCGCCGGTCCGATTCCCGCGAGCTCACCGGCCGCCTTCACGCCGCTCGTGACCGCCGCGAGGGTGCCGCTGCCCGTCGTCGCGACCTCCGAACTCCGCTTCTTCCGGAACAGGGCGGGATCCCAGATGGGACCGCAGTCCCGACGGTCCGGATCGGGCGTGAGCGTCTTCTCGAAGAGCTTCAGTGCCGACACCCCGTCCACGAGGGAGTGGTGGATCTTGCTGTAGAGCGCCAGGCGACCGTCCGCCAGCCCTTCGATGACGTGCAGCTCCCACATGGGCCGGTGCCGATCGAGGGGCGCCCCGTGCTCGGCGGAGATGTAGCGCAGGAGTTCCCGCACGCGCCCGGGTCGCGGCAGCATGATGCGGCGGACGTGGTGTTCGAAGTCGAGGTCGTCGTCGAAGATCCACCGCACGGTGCCCATGACGTTGACCGGCGGGGCCGGACGCTTGCGGAACAACTCGTAGACGTCGGTGGCCGCCTCGAACGTCTCGTAGACCTTCTGGCCGAAGGTCTCCTCCTCGCCCTCCGGGGGCACGAACAGTTGCAGCCCGCCCACGTGCATCGGGTGCTCTCGCGTCTCCGCCACCAGGAACATGGATTCGGTGACCGGCATGAACGGCATCGACGCACCCTCTCTCGGCCCGGCGGCAGGGCGTGATCGCCCAGCTCACCTGCATTCTCACCATGCTACTCACAGGTAACGAACGTGCATCGGACCGGACAACGAGCGGTCACGGTGTGACCCCGATTACAACGGATGTCTCGAAAGGTGTTTCATGTTGACGTGCCGGTGCGATCCCCACTGCGAAGAGGGATTCGACGAGAAGCCCGGATGAGAAGACGACGGAGGGCCGCCAGATGAGCATCGCCTCGGCCGAGATGACCACGTCCCTGCGACGGAACGCCGGACGCACGGCGTCGCACGGCTACGGGATCGCCCCCGTCGACCGGCAGGAGTTCGTCGGCACCAGCGTGCAGGGGCGGGCCCTCGCCACGTATCTGCGCACCACCGTCCGCCCGTTCCTGGGACTCTGGGCCCATACTCACTCGCTCCCCTGGCCCACCGGGCTGGTCGATCAGGCCGGACGCCTGCTCCCCCCGGTGGGAACCACGCGCTGCACCCCGGTACGCCTGGACAACTGCCGCGCCGAGTGGATCCACAGCGACCGTCCCCGCCGCCTGGGTCCGACCGGTCGTTCCGAGACTCCCCGCCGCCGCGCCGATCGGGATCGGGTGATCCTGTATCTCCACGGCGGAGCCTTCGTCGTCTGCGGACTCAACAGCCATCGGCGCCTGACGTCGCGCATCGCCCACACCACGGGCGCCGACGTCCTGTCGGTCGACTACCGCATGATGCCGCGCAACCCCATCTCGCACGCCGTCGAGGACGGCGTCGACGGCTACCGCTACCTGCTCGACGCGGGGTACCTGCCGGAGCAGATCTTCATCGCCGGTGACTCCGCCGGTGGCTACCTGTCCTTCATGGTCTCGCTCGCGATCACCATGCTGGGACTGCCGCAGGCGGCCGGCATCATCGCCCTCTCACCCCTGACGGACCTCGATCCGAGCCGAAAGATGGCCCATCCCAACGCGGCCCGGTGCCCGGTCTTCCCGGCCGGTGCGGTTCCGGCGTTGACCGCGTTGGCGGACAGCGTGGAAGCCCGCATCGTCGTCGAGGGCACGCGAGGACCTCGCGTCTGTCCGGTGAACGCCGATCTGAGCGACATGCCGCCGGTTCTGCTGCAGGTCGGCTCGAACGAGATGGTCTATGCGGACTCCGAGCTCATGGCGGATCGTCTGGCCGAAGCCGGCGTCGAGTGCCGACTCCAGGTGTGGGAGAACCAGGTTCACGTCTTCCAGGCGGCCGACTTCGTTCCCGAGAGCGGACGTGCCATCCGGGAGATCGCCGCGTTCGTCGACGAGCGCGTCGCCTCCGCCGGACGGGTGTCCGACATTCGTCCGGGCGCATAAGCGCACCGGTACGGGTCACCGTCGGTAACATTCACGCTCATGGCAGTCAGTGGCAGCAGAGAAGTCGACATCGAGGCTCCCCCGGCGGACGTGCTCGCCGTGATCGCCGATCTGGAGGGGCTGCCCGCGTGGTCGTCCATCCACAAGAAGGTCGCCGTTCGCGAGCGTGACGACGCCGGTCGTCCCCTCGTCGCGGAGATGACGGTGGCCGTCATGGGCATCACGGACGAGCAGGTGCTGGAGTTCACCTGGACGGACACCTCCGTGTCGTGGGAGGTCGTCGAGTCGACCCAGCAGAAGTCCCAGTCCGCCCGCTACGACCTCACCGAGACCGACCGGGGCACCCACCTCACCTTCGAGATCACGCTCGACCCGAAGATTCCGGTACCCGGTTTCATCGTCAAGCGCGGCACCAAGACGGTGCTCGAGACCGCGACGGACGGCCTGCGCCAACAGGTCGTCGGCTGATCCGCGCCGGCTACTGCGACCGGGCGGTCAGAACCGCCTCGTAGAGAGCGCGTTTCGACACCGCCGCGTCCGAATCGGCGGCGACGCGCGCGCAGGCGTCCTTCAGGCCCAGACCGCCCTGCACCCACTCCTCCACCGCGTCGACGAGGTCCTCGGGATCGGCGGCGGCCGGGGCCGCGCCCGCGAGCACCACGGTGATCTCGCCGCGCACCCCGTCCGCCGCCCACTGGGCCAGATCCGCCAGGGTGCCGCGCCGGACCTCCTCGTAGGTCTTGGTCAGTTCACGGCAGACGGCGGCGGGCCGCTCCGGCCCGAGGACCTCCACGGCGTCCGCGAGCGTGTCGGCCAGTCGATGCGGCGCCTCGAAGAACGCCACCGCACGCTGCTCGGTGACCAGCGTGCGCAACCACGCCTGGCGCGGTCCTCGCTTGCGCGGGGGAAATCCGTCGAAGCAGAACCGCTCGACGGGCAGACCCGAGAGCGCCAACGCCGTCGTCACTGCCGACGGTCCGGGCAGGCACGTCACCGGCAGGTCGGCCTGCGCGCACGCCGCCACCAGGCGGTACCCGGGATCGCTGACCGACGGCATTCCGGCGTCGGTCACCAGGAGCACCCGCGATCCGGCGCGAATCTCCTCCAGCAGACCCGGGATGCGGTCGGTCTCGACCTGGTCGTAGAAACTCACCACCCGCCCGGTGATCTGCACGCCCAGGGCCGACGCCAGCGTCTTGGTACGCCGGGTGTCCTCCGCCGCGACGACGTCCGCGGTGGCGAGCGCCTCGCGCAGCCGCGGCGACGCGTCGTTCGGATCGCCCATGGGGGTGGCACCGAGGATCAGCACGGCCGTCCTCTCTCGTCGTCCGGTCGACCGGTCGGGCCCGGCGACACTCGTTCCCCCTAGCCTACGATCGAACGGTGACCCTGCTGACCGCGCGCACCGATCCGGCGCGACGGTCGACCCCGCCGGCCGTCGCCCCCGGCCCCCTCGTGCCCGTCGAGACGTTCGGCCCCACCGATCGGGTGCGCGGCTGGGTGGTGACCGTCGTCGTCACGGCGATCGCGGCGGTCACCCGTCTGGTGATGCTGGGCTACCCCACCGACGCCGGGACGCCCGTCTTCGACGAGAAGCACTACGCACCGCAGGGGTACCAGGTGCTCACCGGAGGCGGGATCGAGGACAACCCCGCGTACGGGCTGGTGGTGCACCCGCCCGTCGGCAAGCAACTGATCGCCGTCGGCGAGGCCGTCTTCGGGTACACGGGGTGGGGGTGGCGGCTGTCCTCGGCCGTGTTCGGCATCCTGCTCGTGCTGCTGGTGATCCGCATCGTGCGGCGGATGACGCGCTCGACCCTTCTGGGCGCGATCGCCGGCCTGCTGCTCGTCGTCGACGGCGTCGCCTTCGTCTCCTCGCGCGTGGGCATGCTCGACATCTTCATGACCCTGTTCGTCGTGGGTGCGTTCGGAGCACTCGTCCGTGACCGCGACGACGTGCGCGAACGGCTGGCTCGCGTCGCCGCGCAGGGTCGCCTCGAGGTCAGCACGCTCGGGCCGCGCCTCGGCGTGCGGTGGTGGCGCTTCGGCGCGGGCGTCCTGCTCGGCCTGGCCTGCGGCACGAAGTGGTCCGGACTGTACTTCGTCGCCTTCTTCGGCCTGCTGAGCGTGGCGTTCGACCTCGCCGCCCGGCGTCGGTACGGGGTGGTTCGACCGTGGCGCGGCACGGCCGTCCGCGACGTCGGCCCCGCCCTGTACGCCTTGGTGGCCGTCCCCGTCGTCGTCTACCTGGCCACCTACGCCGGGTGGTTCGCCAGCGAGACGGGCGTCGACCGGCACGCCGTGGGCACCGAAGTCGGCGCGGGCGGACCGTTCTCCTTCGTTCCCGACGCGCTGCGCTCGCTCTGGTACTACAGCGGCAACGTCCTCGAATTCCATGCCGGACTGACCAATTCCGCCGGCAATCGCCATCCGTGGGAATCCAAGCCGTGGACGTGGCCGATGGGGCTGCGGCCGATGCTGTACTACTACGCCGACGGGGACACCGTCGCCGGCTGCAGTGCGCCGGGCAGCTGCGTCAAAGCGGTGATGCTGATCGGGACCCCGGCCCTGTGGTGGCTCGCCGTCCCGATGCTGGCGTGGGCGCTGTGGAGCACCGTCGCGCGGCGCGACTGGCGCTACGCGGCCGTGCTGGTCGGCTACGGCGCCGGCATCCTGCCCTGGTTCCTGTCGCTGGACCGCCAGATGTACTTCTTCTACGCGACCGCGCTCTCACCGTTCCTCGTCATGGGCCTGACGTTGGTGATCGGCGACGTGATCGGCCGCGCCCGAACAGGACGGCGACGCACCCTCGGCCTGGCTCTGGCCGCCGGGTACGTCGCCGTCGCGATCGCGAACTTCGTGTGGCTGTGGCCGGTTCTCACCGGCCTGCCGATCACCGAGACGCTGTGGCAGCAGCAGTTGTGGCTGCCCAGCTGGCGGTGAATCGGTCCGTCAGAGTTCGACCATGCCGTCCTTCTCCCTGCGTCGACGCCGACGGGTGTGCGTGAGCACCGCGGGATCGTGCGAGAGGTCGCGGTAGAGCGAGACCGACAGGCCGATCATGACGACCACGAACGGCGCGGCCGCGATGATCGTCATGGTCTGCAGACCGTTCAACGCGTCCGAGCCGCCCGTCCACAGGATGATCGCGGCGGTGGCTCCGGTGATGGCGCCCCAGAAGACGACGACCCAGCGGCTGGGCTCGAGGGTGCCCCGCTGGCTCAGCGTGCCCATCACCATCGAGGCGGCGTCGGCGCCGGAGACGAAGAAGATGGCGACGAGCACCATCACGACCACCGCGGACAGCCCGAAGAGCGGCAGGTGCTCGAGCATGCCGAACAGTTGCGACTCGCTCGACCCCCGGGCCGCGAGGTCGATACCGTCGCGTTGCTCGGAGATGCCGGCGCCGCCGAACACGGAGAACCACACGAGGCTGACGACGCTGGGCACCAGGATGACCCCGACGATGAACTGTCGCACGGTGCGTCCGCGGCTGATGCGGGCGAGGAACATGCCGACGAACGGGGTCCAGGACACCCACCAGGCCCAGTAGAAGATCGTCCACGACGACAGCCACGACGCGGTCTCGGGGTTGCTCGACGCCGCGGTGCGGGCCGACATGTGGAAGAGCTGGCTGACGTAGTCGCCGATCGTCGTCGGGATCAGGTTCAGGATCAGCACGGTGGGGCCGAGCACGAACACGAAGATCGCGAGCACGAGGGCGAGCACCATGTTGATGTTGGAGAGCCACTGAATGCCCTTGGCGACGCCCGACACCGCGGACGCGATGAACGCCAGGGTAAGCAGGGCGATGACGGCGACCAGCAGCAGGGTGCCGGGCTCACCGAGCCAGCCGAGCACCTCGACGCCGGAGCCGATCTGCAGGGCACCGAGGCCCAGGGACGCGGCGGTGCCGAAGAGGGTGGCGAAGATGGCGAGGATGTCGATGACCTTGCCGATCGGGCCCTCCGAGCGGCGCCCGAGCAGCGGGAAGAACGCCGACGAGATCAGCTGCCGACGACCGCGGCGGTAGGTGCTGTAGGCCACGGCGAGGCCCATCACCGCGTAGATGGACCACGGATGCAGGCTCCAGTGGAACATGGTGGTGGCCATGGCGTTTCCGACGCCGCCATCCGTTCCGGGCGGCGGGGTGACGAAGTGCTCGAGCGGCTCGGCGACACCGTAGAACATCAGGCCGATGCCCATGCCGGCGCTGAACATCATCGCGATCCAGCTGACGGTCTTGAACTCCGGCTTCTCGCCGTCCTTCCCCAGGGGGATCCGGCCGTACTTGGACACCGCCAGGTACAGGCAGAAGAGCACGAAGCCGGTGGCGGCGATGATGAACAGCCAGCCGAGGTTCGTGACCAACCAGTCGAGGACGGATCCGGTCACGCTCTCGAGGTTCGCGGGCCCGGCGAGACCCCACACGATGATCGCGGCGACGACGACGGCCGTCACACCGAACACGGTTCTGTCCAAACGGGGTGCGGTCGCGGCGGGCGGGTCGACCGGTTGAGCGTCGGGGGCCGGGGACGGCGATGGTGCGTTACCGGGCGAGTCGGTCTCCTTGGACATGGTCATGACATGTCACGGTGCTCGTTCCGGCGGCGGTAATCAAGTCACCGTGCGGCGCGTGACCGGGAACGACCGCGCCCGAACACCCCGTCGAGGCTGAAGGACCCGGCTCCGACGACGGCCAGCAGGAGTGCGCCCGCACCCAGTCCGACCACCAACTCCCAGCCGCCGTCGGTGACGAAGACGCCCTTGTCGAGGTGCACGAACACCAGCGCGCCGACCATGTCGATCACCAGGAGCAGCCCGACCACCGGAGTGAGCAGACCCACGATGAGCAGTCCTCCGCCCACGAGCTCGACGAACGTGGCGAAGTACGCGGAGAACGTCGGGAACGGGATGCCCATGCCCTCGAACCCGGCCGTGGTGGCGTCGAGTCCGTTGGTGTTCAACTTCTGCCAGCCGTGGGCCACGAAGACGATGCCGAGTGCGACGCGGGCGACCAGGGCGGCGAGATCTCTGACGACGGGACTGTTCACGGGAGTTCCTTCGGGATCGGGGATGCGAGCGGGTTCACCGTGGCACAGCTGAGTTGAAGCGTCAACTTGGGGTCGACATCACCGCTGCGGGGGTGTCTGCACCGCGTCGAAGGCCGTTCGCACCCACCGCACGGCCTCGTCGTCCTCCACCCCGGCCCGACGCGCGGCCCGCGCGTACTCCGTCGCCGCGGTCTGCACGGCGGCCACCGCGGGGTCGTCCCCCGCGGCCACGAACGTGCCCGACCGACCCCGCGTGACGACGACGCCGTCCTGCTCCAGCTCGCGATACGCCTTGGCCACGGTGTTGGGAGCGAGCCCCAGGTCGGCCGCGAGGGCCCGCACCGTGGGCAACCGCGAACCGGCGATGAGAGCACCGGAGCGCACACCCCGGACGATGCCCGAGCGCACCTGCTCGAAGGGGGCGTCGTCCGTCGACAGGTCGATCGGCAGACTCGCCCCGTGCGGGGTCTCACGCTGGGTCACGACTCCTCCTCCTGCTTCGACTGCATTCTCACGGTCCGGCGTCACGGTCCGGCGTCCCGGCCCGGCGTCATACTGGTGCGGTGACCGTCACCGTCTATCACAACCCCCGCTGCTCCACCTCGCGCACCGTCCTCGCCGCGGTGCGGGACTCCGGTGTCGAACCCACGGTGGTGAAGTATCTCGAGACTCCGCCGGACGAGGCCACCCTCCGACGCCTCATCGACGATGCCGGGCTCACGCCGCGCACCGCCGTCCGTCGGCGCGAGAAGCTCTACGCCGAGCTCGGCCTGGCCGACGCGGACGACGAGACCGTGCTGCGCGCGATGCTCGACCATCCGATCCTCATCGAGCGCCCCTTCGTGGTCTCGGACGCCGGAACCGTCCTCGCCCGGCCGGCGGCCACGGTGTCGCGCGTTCTCTGAGCGGTCGGATCAGGTCCGGAGGCTGTCGCGCGACACCGGACACGACATGCACCGCGGTCCGCCGCGACCCGAGCCCAGCTCGGATCCGGCGATGCGCAACACCTCGATGCCCGACGCCTCGAGACGCGCGTTGGTCTCGACGTTGCGTTCGTAGGCGACCACCACGCCGGGAGCCAGAGCGAGAGTGTTGTTGCCGTCGTCCCATTGCTCGCGCTCGGCGGTGACGCTGTCGAGGCCGGTGTCGATGACGCGCAGCTTCTCGATGCCCATCGCCTCGGCGGCCGCCCCGAGGAACGGGTCGGCACCGGTGATGCGCACGCCGCCGTCCTCCCGGCGAATGGTGAACGCCGACAGGGAGTCTCGAATCGCGGGGTACATCACCACGGCGTCGGTGTCGACCATGGTGCACACCGTGTCCAGATGCATCGACGCACGCTCCTGGGCGATGGGCACCACCAGGACGGTGTGCGCGAGGTCGTCGTCGAAGAGACTGCGCGCCAACGCTTCCGCACCGGCGGGAGTGGTCCTCTCCCCCACTCCGACCGCCACGACGCCGGGCGCGAGGAGCAGGATGTCGCCGCCCTCGACGGGCGCGGTGTGCGACTCGTACGCGCGGCGGACCCCGAGGAAACGCGGGTGGAACGCGTAGACGATGTCGGTCAACGACGTCTCCCGAGACCGCGCCCGCAGCGCGAGCGACGTGATGGCCACCCGCGAGCCGATCCAGAAGGACGAGTCGCGAGTGAAGAGCAGATTGGGCAGAGGCTCGATGACGAAGTCGGCGCCGTGGTGCATCCGCCGCACCAACGAGATGCCGGCGCCGTCCCCGACCGGCAACTCGTCGAAGGTCATGCCCGCCATGAGAACCGTGGCCAGCTCCGCCGCCGGAAGCCCTCGCAGGTAGGTGGTGAGGTCGCGCGCGAGCACGTGCCCGAGCCGTCGGGGATCGACCGCCGCCGCCACGCCTTGCACGCGGGCCGCGCCGCTGTGGTCGAGCGTCTCGGTGAGCAGGTCACCGAGCAGCAGCACCTCCACGCCGCGGGACGCGAGCAACTCGGCGAACGCGTCGTGCTCGTCGCGGGCTCGATCGACCCACGGCAGCCCGTCGAAGAGCAGCTGATCGTTGTTCCGCGGGGTCAGGCGTCGCAGCTCGTCACCGGGTCGGTGCAGCAGCACCGTCCGCAGCGTGCCCACCTCGGAATCCGCCCCCAGTGGGGCGCCCGGCCTGTCGGGTGCGGTCATGCACCGACGGTAGTCCGTCGGCGCCGTCCTCACACGGCGGACGTCACTTCAGCAGGCGAGTGAAGTAGTCGTTCGCCGCCTGCATCGCGATCTCGTACGGCAGAGCGAATTTGCGCTGCAGCCAGAACGCGAAGCGAATGTCGTTGCCGGAGTACACCAGGAAGTGCCCCCGCTCCATGCCGCGCAGGATGGCCAGGGCCACGTCCTGCGGTTCGGCGGCCCGGTCGTGGAAGTGATTCTCGAGCCGTCGCACCTTCGGGTCGGCGCGATCGACCCCGGCGATGCGCACGGTCTCGACCAGCGGGGTGCGGACCGCGCCGGGAACCACCAGCGAGACCCCGATGCCGTGCCGGGCCAGGTCGAAGCGGAGCACCTCGGAGACGCCGCGCAGCCCGAACTTGCCGGCGCTGTACGCCGCGTGCCACGGGAAGGCCAGCAGACCGGCCGACGACGAGACGTTGACCAGGTATCCGCCGCGTCCGGCCGCGATCATCGCGGGCACGAACGTCTGGATGACGTGGATCGGCCCCATGAGGTTGACCTCGACCAGCTGCCGCCAGTGCTCGTGCGGCATGGTCTCGACCGTTCCCCACGCCGAGATCCCCGCGACGTTCATCACGACGTCGACGGCACCGTGCGCGGCGTGGACGTCGTCGGCGAAGGCGGCGACGTCGTCGTACTGCGAGATGTCCAGCGCGCGCGATGAATCGACGACGCCACCACTCGCCTCGACGTCGCGCACCGTGTCGGCCAGGCCGGCCTCGTCGATGTCGGTGAGAATCAGACGACCGCCACGCTGCGCCACCGCCTGCGCGGTGGCCCGCCCGATTCCGCTGGCGGCACCGGTGACGAGCACGCGGCGGCCGTTCACCGTGCGCCGCTTCCGCGTCGCGCCGCGACCTCGCAGCCTGCCCAGGACCACCACCGGTTCACCCCTCCTCGTCCACCGCCGCGCGTGCCGGCGGCCGGATCGACCCTACCGAGCCGACGCGTCCCGGCGGGCCGACTTGTCAGACGCACCAAAGGGGGCGAAACTCGGATGCACCATGGCACTCGTCTCGAAAGGCTTCGTCGGGCGTCGACGCGACGACGACGGCCGCACCCCACCGGGTCAGTATCTGACCAAGGATTTCCCCGTGCTCGCGATCGGGCCGTCGCCGTCCGTCGCGACCGATACCTGGACGTTCCAGATCACCACCGAGCGCGGCGAGAGCCGGACGTGGACGTGGGACGAGATGGCCGCGTTGCCGCACGAGCGGCCCACCGTCGACATCCACTGCGTGACCAAGTGGTCCAAGCTCGACACGACGTGGACCGGCGTCTCCCTCGACGTGCTCCTCGGCGGGCTCGAGACCGACGCGCAGTACGTCGTCGTGCACGGGTTCGACGGGTACACGACCAACCTCCCCCTCGAGGACCTTCTGGGCGGAAAGGCTTGGCTGGTCACCGAATTCGACGGCGCGCCCCTCACGCGCGAGCACGGTGGCCCCGCGCGACTGCTGGTGCCGCACCTCTACTTCTGGAAATCGGCCAAGTGGGTCTCGCGCATCGAACTCACCGAGCAGAACGAACAGGGGTTCTGGGAGCGCGGCGGCTACCACGACTACGGCGACCCCTGGCGCGAGCAGCGCTACCAGGGCGACTGATCGCCCCATGGCCGTTGCTCTCTCCGGCGCCAAGCCCTGGCTGGTCGCCACCGTGGTCGAACGACGCGCGGAAACACCCACCGCCGCCACCCTCCTGCTCGACGTCGACGGGTGGACGGGTCATCACGCCGGACAGCACCTCGACGTCAAACTCACCGCCGAGGACGGATACAGCGCGCAACGCAGCTACTCGATCGCCTCGGCGCCCGACGGCACGCCGCGCATCGAACTCACGGTGCAGACCGTCGGCGACGGCGAGGTCTCGCCCTATCTCACGTCGTCGCTGGAACCGGGCGACCGAGTCGAGGTCCGCGGGCCCATCGGGCGCTGGTTCGTGTGGCGTCCCGCGGCGCCCACCGGGCCGCCGTCGCCGCCGGTGCTGCTGGTGGGCGGCGGATCGGGCATCGTCCCGCTGCGCGCGATGGTCCGCGCCCGCACGACGGCGGTGCCGTTCCGGGTGCTCTACTCGGTCCGCGAACCGGCGGAGGTGTACTACGCCGACGAGTGGGCGCACCCGCACCCGGGAGTGGACGTCACCCTGATCCACACCCGTCGCGCACCGGTCGCGTCCCGTCGACCCGTGGGGCGCATCCAGGCGGCGGATCTCGACGCCCACGGGTGGCCGGCCGAGTTCGAGCCCGACTGCTACGTGTGCGGCCCGACGAGCTTCGTCGACGCGGTCGCGGACATGCTCGTCGACCGCGGGCACGCCCCCGGCAGAATTCGCACGGAACGCTTCGGGCCGAGCTGACAACTCGCGCCCGGGGTCAGAGCCGGGTGGCCATGTCCTCGCGGAACTCGTTCACCGTGGCCTCCATGCGGTCGGCGTCCTCGGTCTCGCCGCGACGTCGTGCGTCGTCGGCGCGGGACTGCATGACGGCGATGGCTTTGCGCAATTCCGCATCCGACATTCGGTGTGTGGTGTTCGTGGTGACGGTGGTTTTCACGACGACCTCCTGACGGCGTGTTCGACGGCCTCGGGCCGAGACGCCCGTGATCGGCGTCCGCTTTCAGTGTCCTCCGTCACACCAGGGCGCGCCAGCATACGGGACGAGCCAGTGACGAACGACCCGAAGGACGTCAGCTTCGGGCGTCGGCCTCCGCGCGGGCGTCTTCCTGGCGACGGACGAAGCTCGACAGGCTGCGCGAAGCGAACTCACGGAAGTACGGCAGCTTCGCCGGCGGCACCAGCGAGGGCAGGATGGTGTGCCAGACCTGCTCCATGCGGACGGCGGCGCCGTCCAGGCGGGCCGTGCCCTCGGCGACCATGAGAACACCGCTGAGCATCTCGGACACGAGGCACGACGCTGTCTCCGCGTCCAGCGAGTCGATGACGTCGCCGTGCTCGATGGCCCGCTCGAAGAGGTGGGAGAAGATGTTCTGCCACGTGGCGAAGACGCTGCCGCGGCTGGGATCCGGTGCGTCCACCTCGAGCTGGAGTCGGTACATGATGCGGACCAGGTTGTCCGTGTTGGCCAGGTCGAGAACCGAGTACGTGATACCGATGACGGATTCGAGTGCGGGAGAACGGCTGTCGACCATGCCGGAGCACGCGGCGGTCACGCGCTCGCGGCCCTCGTCGACCAGCGCGCGGGCCAGCTCTTCCTTGGAGGCGAAGTGGAAGTACAGCGCGCCCTTGGTCACTCCCGATTCGGCCGAGACCTGGCTGAGCGTCGCGGTGGCGTGACCGACGCGGAGGAACAGATCGGCCGCCGCTCGCAGCGCCGCCGACCGTGTCGCCTCTGCACGAAGTTGCCTGACCATCTTCCGTCTCCCCACTGGGCTCGCGTCCATCATCAGAGCGAAGCTCGCGTCGATCCCGGAGCGAACGTTCTGCTCGCGGCCCGACGCCGCGTTCGGACAGTTTAGGCACAACAGTCCGAGAATCACGGATCATGAATGGAACACTGGATCGCATCACAACGGCGATCGGCGGAAAACAATCGTTCGTACCGATTCATCGCGATAAATCGAACACGCCGTCGGATCGACGATCGAATTCCGAATCGAGCGAGGTTCTCCGAGCGGAAGGACGGCTACCGTAACAGAACGGACACGAAGATCTCCACGTTGCCGTCCGCCGCCAGACACTCGAATTCCGGCCCGCCGGCGCGCGTCACGCCACCGTCGGCGACGGCCTCCTCGACCTGCGACCATGCGTCCTCGGTGCGGTCGGGCAGGGTCATCGACGCCTCGAAGACCGCGAACGCGCCGGCGGGCACGGTGACGAACACGTCGCCCACCGGCACGTCCCCCACCTCGGCCCGCGGGATACCGACCACCACGTTGAACACGCCGCGCTGGTCGGGCAGATACACCGTCCAGATGTCGCTCCCCGCCGGCTCGCGCTCACGAATGCGTTCGCGGAGGAACGTCACCAGATCACTCGCGCTGTTCTCCGGACCGGGCTCGACACCCGGCGCGACCAACCCGGCGACGATCGTGGTCGGCCGCGCCACCAGACGGAACGCCATCACCGGACTCCGGAGGTGTCGACGGGGACGAACATCTCGATCTTGTACGCGTGCGGGTACACCTCGAATTCACCGGTGAACGCGCGTCGAAAAGAACGGTTGTCCTCGGCGTGCGAAATGTCCTTCCAAATGGTTGTCAGAACCCGCGGAAAATTGCCGACGGCCGAGAACTTGGCATACGTTCCGGCAGGAATTCGAGCCACCACGTGTCCGTCGCGCACATCCCCGGCCGCGGTGCGATAACCGACGATCTGGGTGCTGTAGGAACCGATCGCCGGAACGTAGTCGGTATAGATCGACCCGAGTGGTTCACCGATGTCCTGGTTGAGGATTCCCGACCAAGCACGCTCGAGATTCGTGTCGTAGAGCGATCCCAGGGCACGTTTCGGGCTCCGCACGGGGAGTCCCGCGACCCACGTCTCCTCCAGATCCACGAATTCGACTGACATGACGTACTCCCGGGGACGAGGTGGCAACGCGCACCGTGATCCCCGCTTGGGGCGTTCGATTCGCCTTTTCGACCCCGCGCGACGGGACGAACCGAGACCGTGGAATCACGACGCGCCCCCACCATACCGCGCGGAGTCCCGAGAGAAGGGACCACCTGTTACGAATCAGGCCATTGTCGAGGCGACCGGAACCAACTCGGGCGAGGGCGGCACCGAACGGCGCGACTGCACGACCGCGGCGCCCGCGAGAATGGCTGCGCCGCCCGCGATCTGGGTGAGGGAGACGGCCTGCCCCAGCAGCCACCAGGCCGAGAGGACGGCGCAGACCACCTCGAGAAGGGCCACGACCGAGGCCGTCGACGCACCGAGACGACGGGTTCCCATGATGCCGAAGACGTAGGCGAGTACACCGCTCACCGCGGCCAGGATCGCGGCCGCCACCCACCACGGGGCGACGTGGCCGCCGAGCGAGACGTCCGTCGTCGACGCGTGGAGGGGAACCACGCCGACCGCCCCGGCGACGGCCACGACGACCGAGCCGACGACGAGACCGCCCGCCGACAGCACCAACGGGTCGACGGCGTCGTCCTGGCGCGCGGAGATCACGAAGTAGAAGGCCAGGCAGACGGCGGCGCCGAGGCCCCACGCCACGCCGATCGGGTCGAGCACGGCGCCCTCGAACACGTCGAGCACCACCAGGGCGCCGCCGAACGCCAGGGCGACCCCGATCAGCGTCGTCGGATGCGGACGTCGACGCGTCGTCGCCCACAGCCACCCGATCACCAGCACCGGGCCCAGGTACTCGAGCATGAGCGCCACCCCCACCGAGAGGTGCTGGATCGCGTTGAAGTAACAGACCTGCGCGCCGGCGACGGCGATCACGCCGTAGGTGACGACGACGGCCGGAGCCCGCCGAATCGCCGTCAGGGCGCGGCGGCGCACCAGCAGGACGATGGGGACCAGGAGCAGCGCACCGCCCACGATGCGGGCGAGGACGGCGGACTCGGGCGACCACCCGGCGTCGGTCAGCCCCTTGGCGATCGGCCCGGACATCCCGAACGAGACGGCGGAGATCAGCGCGAAGGCGAGGCCCGAGCGAGAGGAGAGCATGCGACGACCTTTCGAGCCCACAGGGGCATGTCACGATCGAACCGGTAGATTGGTCGTGACAGTACGGTCGACGCCAGTCAGGAGTCAAATGCTTTTTGCTCATGACACCCGTGCAGCGCTGGTCTGGGCCGCCGCGTTGGTCAACACGGCCGCGAACGGCGAGGAGGGCCTACCGAACACCGCGGCCCTCACCGCCGTGCTGGACGAACACGAGTGGACCGGTCGACGGGACGGCACCGTCGCCGAGCTCGACGCGGTGCGCTCGGTGCGGCCCGCGTGGCGGGAGCTGTGGGCGGAGACCGATCCGGACACACTGGCGCCGCGGGTGAACGACCTGCTCGAGCGCTCGCGGGCACGACCCCGCCTGACGCGCCACGGCGACTGGGGCTGGCACCTGCACGTCAGCGACGACGACGCCCCGTTGGCCGACCGCATGAACGCCGAACTGGCCGTCGCCCTCGCCGACCTCATCCGTGCCGACGAGCTCGGCCGGCTCCGGTTCTGCGAGTCCCCGGACTGCGACGCGGTGTTCGTCGACCTGTCGCGCAATCGCTCGAAGCGCTACTGCGACACGGGAAACTGCGGCAACCGCGCCAACGTCGCGGCGTACCGGGCGCGCAAGCGGGGCTGACGAGAAGAGCCGCTGCCCGACTCGCGGACAGCGGCTCCGATCTGGTGGAGCTGAGGGGAATCGAACCCCTGACCTTCTCGATGCGAACGAGACGCGCTACCAACTGCGCCACAGCCCCTGGTACTGCTGCCCGGCGGACCGGACGTGAAGAACTCTAGCAGCCCGTCTGGGCCGCCGGTGACCGCGTGCCTACTCTCCGGCCGCCCGACGCATCCGAACGTCGAGGTGCTCGTCGCCCACCGCGTCGTCGTAGTGGTCCAGGTGGTCGAAGGCCGGATCCTCGTCGTCGACCTCGAGCACCACGGCGCCGGGACGACGCAGGCGCTCGGGGGTGAGGCGCAGCTCGGGATCGGTGGCGGACTCGACGCCGAGGCGGGAACGCTGCAGGCGCTGCATCCGGCGGCGACGGATGTCTTCCTCGATGCGCACCTGTCGGCGGAGATAGAACAGGTACGCCCCCAGACCGACGACGGTGACGCCGAAGACCCACCAGAACAGCGGTGCCGCAAGGAAACCCAGCGCAGCGGACATCACGATGACGAACACGGATCCGAGGACCGCGCGCTGGCGGAACGAGTACCGGGCGGCGCGGGCGATGGCGTCGGCCTCGGGATCGAAGCCGCCGCGACCTCGACGCCGGGGCACGAAGTCGTCGGCGAAGTACTCGTCGTCGTGCTCGGCCTCGTGCTCGTCGGTCTGCATGGCTTCCTCCGGATCGGGCGAGTCGGTGGGGTCGTCCGAGACGCGGACATCGCTGGAGTGCACGTCGGTGGGTTCCCAGTCGGGGTCACTGCGATGGCCGGCGGCGGGTCCGCGCTCCCCACGCAGCACCGCCCCGCCCCGGTGCAGGACACGGGTGGCCAGCGCGACGTCGGTGGTGCGGCGGATACGAGGCCGCGACTTCACCAGCATGGGCACCAGCACGAACAGCCAGATGGCGACGAGGCCGATCCAGATCACCGAATTGGGCACGTACACCACCTCCTGCCGCCGAATGACACTCGTGTGAGATTCGCTCGTCAGCGTAGTGGGGGCGCCGCGACACGCCACGCCGACGCGCCGGGTCCGAATGCACTCATGTCACATCAGTCACAGGGAGGACAGGCCCGCACAATCCCACGACCGCATCTACCGCGGCCAGGACGCCCGGCCGCTCCGCACCAGCACGTCGCACACCGTCCCCGGCACCTCGCCGACGGTCATGGCGACCAGCAGGTGGTCCCGCCAGGCCCCGTCGACGTCGAGGTAGCGCTTCAGCAGCCCCTCCTGGCGGAACCCGACGTTCCGCAGAACCGCTTGCGACGCTTGGTTCTCCGGCCGCACGGTCGCTTCGATGCGGTGCAGTTTGGCCGGACCGAAGCAGTGGTCCAGGCCCATCGCGAGGGCAGCGGTGGCCACCCCCCCGCCGCCCGCGTCGCGGGCCACCCAGTAGCCGATCCACGCGGAGCGCAGCGCGCCGCGCACGATGTTGCCGACGGTCAGTTGGCCGCAGAAGGTGCCGTCGAGCTCGATCGCGAACGGCATCATGGTGCCGCGCCGGGCCTCCGACCGCAGCGACGAATACAGCGGTGGCCAGGACGACATCGCGTGTCGGACCTCCCAGGGCGCCTCCCCGGTGGGTTCCCACGGTTCGAGATGCGCGCGATTCTCGAGTCGCGTCCGGGACCAGGACGACGCATCCCGCAGTCGGACGGGTCGCACCGTCACGGACCCGGCGGACACCACGAGGGGTCCCAGTTTCGCCGGCCACCCGGGGTGAGCCGACCACGATCGCGCCATGAACCGAAAGCTACCGCTCAGCCCCGTTGTGCGAGGAAGGCGACCTCGACTTCTTCGCCGGTGCGCACCTCGGTGACGTCGGCGTCGACCATCACCAGACAGTTGGCCTCGGCGAGAGTCGCGAGGAGGTGCGACGAGCTGCCGGGCGCGCCGCCGAGCGCCTGGACCAGGTATTCGCCCGTCCCCTCGTCGCGCATGAGCTGGCCACGGAGGTACGCGCGACGTCCGGCGATCGAGGTGATCGGTCCGACGGTGCGAGCGGTGACGATGCGCCGCATCGGTTGCCGACGGCCGAGGGCGATGCGCACCAGTGGGCGCACCATCACCTCGAAGACCACCAGCGCACTGACGGGGTTCGACGGCAGGAGGAAGGTGGGGACCTCGTCCCGGCCGAGCTGTCCGAAGCCCTGCACCGATCCCGGATGCATGGCGACGCGGCCCACCTCGATGTCCCCGAAATCCTCGAGCGCCGCGCGGACCGTCTCCGACGCGGTACCACCGACCGCACCGGCGATGACCACGATCTCGGACCGAATGAGCTGGCCCTCCACCACTTCTCGCAACCGGGTGGGGTCGGAGGAGACGATGCCGATGCGGTTCACGTCGGCACCCGCGTCCCGCGCCGCGGCGGCGAGGGCGTAGCTGTTGACGTCGTAGACCTGCCCCTGGCCGGGGGTGCGTTCGATGTCGACGAGTTCGCCGCCGAGCGAGATCACCGACAGTCGCGGACGGGGATGCACCAGCACCTTGTCGCGGCCGACGGCGGCCAGCAGGCCCACCTGCGCCGCCCCGATGATGGTGCCGGACCGGACGGCGACGTCGCCGGGTTGCACGTCGTCACCGATGCGCCGCACGTAGTCGCCCGACCGAACGGGCGCCCGAACCGTGATGCGTCCGCGAACGAGGTCCGCGTGGTCGGTCGGCAGGACGGCGTCGGCCAGAGTGGGCAGCGGAGCCCCGGTGTCGACGCGAACCGCCTGGCGCGGCTGGAGCCGGATGGGCTGGCGGGATCCGGCGGCGACCTCACCCACGACGGGCAGGGTGATGTCGACCGGTCGATCGTGCTCGTCGACGGCGGATCCGGCGGTGGCGATGTCGACGCTACGAACGGCGTACCCGTCGATGGCGGCCTGATCGAAGCCGGGCAACGGGCGCTCGGTGACCACTTCCTCGGCGCAGAGCAACCCCTGCGCCTCGGAGATGGCGACTCGCACCGGGCGAGGGGCCACTGCCGCAGCCGTCACTCTCGACTGCTGCTCTTCGACCGAGCGCATCCGCACCTTCCATCCGTCGACCGGCGCGTCACTCGTAGGTGGTGAGCTCCGGCGCCCAGCTGTCGCTCAAGCGCTCCTGGAGCCACTCCCGCAGTGCCGGGCCGTAATCCTCGCGTTCCAACGCGAAGTCAACCGCAGCACGAAGGTATCCCCCGGGATTTCCGAGGTCGTGTCTCACCCCACGGTGGACGACGACGTGGACCGGGTGGCCTTCCTCGATGAGGAGGGCGATGGCGTCGGTGAGCTGCAGTTCGCCGCCGGCGCCGGGCTCGATGCGTCGCAATGCGTCGAAGATGGCCCGGTCCAACAGGTACCGGCCGGCGGCGGCGAAGTTGGACGGCGCCTCCTCCTTCGCGGGCTTCTCCACCATGCCGTTGACCTTGAGCACGTTGGGATTCACCGCGTCGGGCACCACCTCGGTGTCGAAGACGCCGTACGACGACACCGCGTCCTCGGGCACCTCGATGGCGCACAGCACCGAGCCGCCGCGCTTCGCCCGCACCCGCGACATGACGTCGAGCACGCCGCGCGGCATCACCAGATCGTCCGGCAGCAGAACGGCGATGGCGTCCTCGTCGTCGTCGAGCGCCTCCTCGGCACACGCCACCGCGTGCCCGAGCCCCAGCGGCTTCTGCTGGACGACGGACTTCACGTCGAGCAGCTTGGGCGCGACGCGCACCTTCTCGAGCAGCTTGAGCTTGCCGCTCTCCTCGAGCTTGTTCTCGAGCACCAGGTCCTCGACGAAGTGGGCGACCACGCCGTCCTTGCCGGGCGAGGTCACGATGACCAGCCGCGCGGCCCCACCCTCGGCGGCCTCGCCGGCGACCAGCTCGATGCCGGGGGTGTCCACCACGGGCAGCAGTTCCTTCGGCACCGTCTTGGTGGCGGGCAGGAAGCGCGTGCCCATCCCGGCGGCGGGCACGACGGCTGTCCGGAAGGGCGGGTTCTTCTCGCCGGTCGCGGACCCACTGCCTGCTGCACTCATGCGCCTGTTTCCCATCCTTGTAGAACGCGAACTCGGTCCGCGAAGCGTGACTCGCGACGCCGTTCGCGGGGACCCTAGGGTCTTTCCCGTGACCGACGACGACAAACGCGCCTGGCGAGACCGCACCCGGGCCGCTCGACGGGGCCTGGACGACGGGTACCGCGTGGACGCGTCAGAGGCACTCTCTCACGCCGTCGGGACTTTGGCCTCTCGTCTCCGCGACTGTGGTGACCGAGCCCTGGCAGCGTACGTACCGATCGGTCGAGAGCCCGGGTCCACGGCCATGCTCGACGCCGCGATGCGGGCGGGTGTCACCGTGTTGCTGCCGATCGCGGGTGATCCGGGTCCGATGTCCTGGGCGCACTACACGGGCCCGGACTCGCTGGTTCCCGCTCGACACGGTCTGCTCGAGCCGTCCGGACCGGTCCTGCCGCCGGACACGATCGGCGATGCCGCGGTGATTCTCGTGCCGGCCCTGGCAGTGGATCGTCGGGGCGGTCGACTCGGCCGCGGCGCCGGCTTCTACGACCGCACCCTCCACCTCGCGGCGCCCGATGCGTGGCTGGTGGGCGTGGTGTACGACGACCTGGTGGACCGGCTGCCCACCGAGGGCCACGACGTGCGAATGACCCACGTGCTGACTCCGGGCGGCGGCCTGCGACCGCTGCCGCTGGAGTGAGCGGAATGCGTCGCCCCTGGTGAGCGTTGCTCGATTGCCGGGGTTGGCACTGTCGGTTGTAGAGTGCCAATCAGGTCCGACCACGGAGGAAACGTGCCTACCTACTCTTACGCCTGCACCGAGTGCGACAACCGGTTCGACATCGTTCAGTCGTTCAGCGACGACTCGTTGACGGTCTGCCCCCAGTGCTCCGGGAAGCTGCGCAAGCTGTTCAACACCGTCGGCATCGTCTTCAAGGGCAGCGGCTTCTACCGCAACGACAGTCGCGGCAGCTCGAGCAGCAGCGAATCCGCCGGGTCCGACTCCAGCAGCAGCAAGGAATCCTCGTCGAGCAGCGACAAGTCGTCGTCGGGGTCGTCGGCGCCCTCCACCTCGAGCTCGAGCGGCAGCACCGGCAGTTCGAGCAGCAGCTCCAGCACGAGCAGCACCGCCGCCGCAAGCTGATCCTCCGCACCCCGGGGACAAGCCGTCGGTTGTCCCCGGGCACCTCGGCTCGGCCGCGTCGGGCCGCGGCCGTCTCCTAGCGTTCGGCGCGTGACGCCCCGCTCTCCGCTCTCGCCTCGCCTCCTCGATCGCCTCCCGGCTCTGCCCCCGCGGCTGACCTCGCCCGCGTCACGACGGGTGATCGCCGGTCTTCTCGTCGTCCTCGCTCTGGTCGCGGCGGTGCGCCCCGATCCCGACCGGAGGACGGTCACCGTGGTCACCGCGACCGTCGACCTGATGCCGGGCGTCGTCGTCACGGCCGATCAGGTGCAGATGACGGCCGTCGAGGACGACACCGCACCGACCGCTCCCCTGACCGACCTCGCCGACGCGGTCGATCGCACCGTCGCCGGACCGGTGCGGGCCGGTGAGATTCTCACCGACGTCCGTCTGCTCGGCCCCGAGCTCGCCGCCGCGGGCACGAGGGACGACGACGCCCGCATCGTCCCGGTGCGCCTCGCCGATCCTTCGGTGGCCGACGTCCTGCGGATCGGTGACGTCGTCGACGTCGTCCGGGGCGCAGGTGACGTGTCCGGTGGCGACTTGCCCTCGACCCCCGACGTGCTGGCCGACCACGCCCTCGTCGTCCTGGTCTCGGAGGCCGGCACGGGAACCACTCGACAAGACCGAGTGGTACTGATCGCCCTACCGGCGGCCGCGGCCACCCGCGTCGCCGCGGCGTCGCTGACCGACGCCCTCACCGTGGTGGTGCGTTAGGCTTCTCGCGCCGTTCGGATCGGGTCCGAACTTCCCGGTCTAACAGACGCAGTCCTAGCGAGGGGTGAGGTGCATGCTCAAGGGTTTCAAGGATTTCCTGCTCCGCGGAAACGTGGTGGATCTGGCGGTCGCCGTGGTGGTCGGCGCGGCGTTCACCGCGATCGTCACCGCGTTCACCAGCAACATCGTCAACCCCCTGATCTCGTCGATCGGGGCGAGCAGCGATCTCGGATGGGGCTTCTTCATCCGCGCGGGCAACGACGCGACGTTCGTCAACCTCGGCGCCGTGATCACCGCGGTCATCAACTTCGTCATCATCGCCGCGGTGGTGTACTTCGTGCTGATCCTGCCGGTCAACACCGCCAAGAAGCGCTTCGCCACCAAGAAGGAGAAGTCGCTCAGCGATCAGGACATCCTCATCCAGATCCGCGACTTGCTCGCCGAGGGCCGGGCCGACGGCGTCACCACCACGAAGGACGGCGTCACCGGACCGTCGACGGGTGGCACGACGCCGGGCAGCACCCCCAGCTGACCCCGAGACGAGCGAAGGCCCGATCCCGCGCGGCGGGATCGGGCCTTCGTGCGTTCGGCTCGAGCTCAGTTGAAGCTCAGGAGCGGAAAGTCGTTCAGCTCGATCGGAGTTCCGTCTGCGGAGCAGGCGTCGGCCACCGCGGTCGAGTTGGCGACGAAGGCCTTGCCCGACTCGCTGTCCGGCTCGCTCAGCTCCAGCGAGTCCTGCGGGAGGGCACCGATGAGCGTGCCCAGGGCACCCTCGACGTTGCCGGTGGCGGTGTCGGCCAGCGGCTGGAACTTCTGCAGTTCCTCGGTCTTCGCGTCGGTCCACAGCTGCACATCGCTGTCGGCCGGACCGGCCTTCACGAGGGCCGTGAACTCGTTGTAGGTGGTCTCGAATTCGCTGCAGGCCGACGCGTTCTCGCTGTTGCCGCCGGAACCGGAGTCACCGCCCCCGCAGGCCGCCAGGCCCAGGACGGCGACCGAGGCGACGCTCGCGGTGAGAAGACGAGTGGACAGAGAAGTCATGTCCCCCATTCAACCTCACCGACTCGGGCCCGAAGACGTTGGGGCGGTGCAGGATCGGGCACCTCGTGACGATCGACGAGACACGGCCCGGTGCCGTTGTCACCCACCCTCGAGCCGCTCCTCGAACACGACGAAGCCCCACCCGAGAATTCGGATGGGGCTTCGTGCGGTGTTCGGGTTCTACCGATCAGCGGGCCGATCGGCAGCCGATCCGGCCGTTAAGGCTGGATCAGTTGAAGCGCCACGGCTGGCCGAACGTGGTGGCGACGTCACCGTTGTCGGAGACGACCTGCACGTAGGGGCGAACCGAGACATTGCCGGCAATCTTGGTGGCGGTGCCGTGCAGGTTCGCGATCTGGATCTCGGTGTGCGCACCCGACGCAGCACCGGAGGCGACCTCGACGGTCTCGATGCCGGGGCCCGGCTCCAGGGTCACGCCGACGCCGGCCTGTGGCAGAACGTCGGAGAGGGTACCCGAGACGGCGCCGGCAGAGCTGATTCCGAGCTCCAGGCCGGGGGTCGTGTAGTCGAAGGTGAGCTCGCCACCGAGCGAGGCCGGGTAGCCGACCTGGTAGCCGATGGTGACGGTGCCGGAGAAGTCCTCGGCGTCGGGGCCGGTGACGTCGACGATCGCGCGACCGTTGTGGAACCACTCGCGGGTCAGCGGGCTGCCGTCCAGCGGGAAGACGGAGTTGATGAAGGTGTCGCTCTGCGAGACCGTGATGGTGTTGCCGCCACCGTCGACCACCGAGTTGGAATCGTCGACAGCCGCCGAGGCCGAACCGGAGCCGACGACCAGACCGACGACTGCGGCGCTGGCAACCACTGCTGCACGCACGGACTTCTGAATCCTCATGTATTTCCTCATCATGTTCGTCCCGGCACGCGTGTGCGCCGGGTGCGCTGTCGGGCTCTCGGATCCTCCCGAACGGCCGCTGGCGAGCAGACCGTATCAGGCGGCGACGGCGAGTTCGTGACTCGCGCGTCGTGTCTGAGCAGGACCACGAATCCGACGCAGTCTCGTATCGATTCAGCGTCGGCCGATGAACCTGAACGGAACCTTAGAGGGCCGACCGGAGGCTGACAACACTTACGAGACGCGGCTGGGGTTCGAACTCACGCCCGTGTGTTTCGCCCTTGTGAACTCCCGACACAACACTTTTCGTTGCGCAACGAGGGGCGCCCGAACGCGGCCGAACGGAGGAAACGCGAGGTCTCTTTCGGGTCACGGCGCGTGACATGGGACTTTTTTGGGTCACGAGTGAGTGGAAGTGCCGTCACGCCGCGGTCACGAGTCCCACGCGTCACTTCTACCGCTGGGTAGGTCCGCCACGGACGACGGGCTTCGGGAAACATTCGGTGAACTCGAGCCGACCGGGCGGGGGTCACTGTGGCACCTCACAGTGACGCACATCACACAGAATCCGGTCACTCGTAGTGGGGCGGTCGCTGGGAACGCCACCAGTCGTCGCCCCCGCGCGACCGCTCCGATGCCTCCGGCGCGTCGTCGGACGTCGGCTCGGGCAGGACGTCCCCGAAGACACGATCGAGCCGGGCCCGTCGTGCGCGGGCCCGGCTCGAGTCGTTCGTCCGGTCGCCGATCTCGTCCGGCGCGTGATCCGAGATCTCAGCCGTCCAGGCTCGACAACTCACCGATGACGTGAGCGGCCAGGGGCGTGAGGGTGGCCATGCCGTCGCGGACCGCAGCGCGGCTGCCCGCGAGGTTGACCACGAGGGTGCTGCCGGAGACTCCGGCGAGGCCGCGCGACAGACCCGCGTCGAGCGAGCCGGCCGCCAGACCGGAGGACCGCAGTGCCTCGCTGATGCCCAGGAGCTCGCGGTCCAGGACCTCGGCCGTCGCATCGGGCGTGACGTCGCGCGGCGACATTCCGGTCCCGCCCACCGAGACCACCAGGTCCACTCCCCCGATGACGGCGGTGTTCAGGGCGTTACGCACGTCGACCTCGTCGTTGCTGACCACCACGACACCGTCGACCAGGAAGCCGGCTTCGGTGAGCAGTTCGGTCACCAGCGGTCCGGTCTGATCCGCCTCACCGTGAGCGGCGCGGTCGTCGACGACCACCACCAGGGCACGACCGGCGACGGGTGCATCCATGTTCATATCGCTCACCGTAATGCCCGGGCCGTCGGGCGCAGAACCCGAGACGAACTCCACGTGCCCGACCACCGTCGTCAGGTGTCCGCTGTCGCGGACGAAGCGCGGCCCCCGCATCAGTTGCCCCCGCTCGGAGCGGTCCCGAGGGTCACCGAGACGGTGTTCGATCGACCGCCCTGCTCGTAGGTGACCGAGACCTGATCACCGGGCGCGTGGGAGCGCACGGCCGCGATGAGAGCGTCGCCGCTGGAGATGACGCGGTCGTCGACCTTGGTCACCACGGCGCCGGTCGGAATTCCCGCTTGTGCCGCGGGCCCCCCGTCCGTCACGCCGAGCACGGTGGCACCGTTGGCGTCGTCGCGGCTCGGCACGCTGATGCCGATGATCGCCTGCGTCGCCTTGCCGCTCTGCACCAGCTCGTCGGCGATGCGACGTGCCTGGTCCACGGGGATCGCGAAGCCGAGACCGATCGACCCGCTCTGCGACTCCGCCGAACTCGCGCCCGCTCCGAGGGTGGCGATCGCGCTGTTGACACCGACGAGCTTGCCGCTCATGTCCACCAGCGCGCCGCCGGAGTTACCGGGGTTGATGGCGGCGTCGGTCTGGATCGCGTCGATCACCGTCGTCTGGTCGGTCGACTGCCCGGACGTCGCGACGGGGCGGTTCAGCGAGGAGATGATGCCGGAGGTGACGGTGCCGGCGAGTCCGAGGGGCGAGCCCACGGCGACGACGCCCTGGCCCACCTGCAGACCGTCGGACGTTCCGAGTTCGATGGGCTGCAGGTCGCTGCGGCCCTGCGCCTTGATGACCGCGATGTCGGAGGACGGGTCCGTGCCGACGACGGTGGCGCCGGCCGTGCTGCCGTCGCTGAAGCTGACCTCGAGCCGCGCACCCGCGCCCGCGCCGGACACGACGTGGTTGTTGGTGAGGATCAGCCCGTCGGAGGACAGGATGACGCCGGAACCCTCGCCCTCGCCGGTACGCCCGGTCACCTGGATCTGCACGACGCTCGGCACGACCTTCGCGGCGACCGCCTGCACCGATCCGTCGGGTGCGTTGGCTGCCTGATTCGCCTGCGTGACGGGCTGATTCAGCGCGTTGGTCACGCCGCCGTTCGACGAGCCGGTCGCGAGCGCACCCACCGCGCCGCCGATGCCGCCGCTCAGCAGGGCCAGCGCGACGGCGCCGGCGACCAGCGCGGTGCGTCCCGGCTTGCGCTGCGAGGACTGGGGAGTCGCGGCCTGACCGGGTGCACCGTAGTACTGCGGCGGCTGCTGGTACGGGCCGAACTGCTGGGTGGGGTGCTGCTGGGTGGGGTGCTGCTGCCCGTAGGCCGACCCGCCGTACTGCTGCGTGCGGGGGTCGGACCCCCCGTAACCGCTCCACCCACCCTGCGGGTGCTGCTGCGGGGATCCCGTGCCGGGAGTCCGATCGTCGGATCCACCCTGCGCGGAGTTACCGGAGCCGCCGGGCGCGTTCTCGCGGTTGCCCTCACCGGTGTTGCGGTCGTCGCTCATGTCTCACTCCATCGTCCTACCGGTCGTCGTCCTTGCCGACGCGGGCCGGTCAGTTCACCTCGTCTGCAGTCGACGATGCCGGGCCGCCCTGAGAGGGGACTGAGCCCGCCCTGTCGGGGTCCTGTGAGTTCACGGCCCTGCCCGGCCGCCCCACGGTCGCTGATTCCCCGGGGAGCACGATCCGAATCAGCGTCCCGCCCCACAGGGAATCCTCGACGGCGATGGTGCCGCCGTGCTTGAGGACCACCTGGCGGACGATCGCCAGACCCAGCCCGGAACCCGGCATCGACCGTGACGCGGTGGAACGGTAGAAGCGCTCGAAGACCAATTCGCGCTCGTCCGGTGCGATGCCCGGTCCGGCGTCGGCGACGGTGAGTTCGAGCAGCCCGTCGTCCCGCGCGAGCATCTGCAGTTCGACGGTCGCTCCGGCCGGGCTCCACTTGGCCGCGTTGTCGAGCACGTTCAGCACGGCGCGCGACAGTCCGGCGCCGTCGCCGTAGAGGATCCAGGGCGTCACGACGGCGTCGAACGTGACCTCGTTGCGACGCCGGCGGACGCGTTCGAGGCTGCGTTCGACGACGTCGGCCATGTCGACGCGTTCGAAGACGTCCTCGGGAGCGTCCTCGCGCGCGAGATCGACCAGGTCCCCCACCAGCGTCGACAGTTCCTCGATCTGCGCGACGACGTCGGCCCGCAGTTCGGCCATGTCCTGTTCGGGGATGCGCGGCGCCCCGGGCTGCCCGGAGGCGATGAGCAGTTCCATGTTGGTGCGCAGCGACGTCAGCGGGGTGCGCAGTTCGTGCCCGGCGTCGGCGACCAGCCGGCTCTGCCGCGCGCGCGACTCGGCCAACGCCCGCAGCATCGTGTTGAAACTCTCGGTCAGCCTGGCCAACTCGTCGTTGCCCGTCACCGGAATCGGCGTCAGGTCGTCGGTGCGGGCCACCCGCTCGGCGGCTGCGGTGAGTCGGCCGATCGGCCGAAGTCCTGTGCGGCCCACCGTGGTTCCGGCGACGGCGGCGAGACCGATGCCGCATCCGCCGACGACGAAGAGCACCCAGGCGAGGCGTTCGAGAACCTCCCCGGTGGGTTGGAGCCGCTGCGCGATGACGATGGTGCTGCCGTCCTGCGTGCGGTCCGCCAGCACGCGCGCGCCCGCCACGGTCCGGAGCGAGGTGTCGGTGCGGCCGAGGGCGACGTCCATCTCCGGCTCCCCGATGGGCACCGTCGATCCCGGCGGGATGTACTTGGTCAGGTCCGAGAAGATCAGGGCGACACTGACATCGGTGCTGTAGAGCGTCGCTCCGGCGACGTAGCGGGGATCGAAGGCGACCAGGTTGGTGTCGATCAGCGAGTCCGCGCGCGTCCGGAGTTGGTTGTCGACGTCGTCGTAGAGGGCTCGCGAGACCACCGCGTAGGCGGCGAGGGCCATGACGGCCACGGCGACGGCGACCACGGAGGCGGCCAGGAGCGTGACGCGCCACCGCAGCGAGACCGATCGGGTGAGCGGCATCGGCGGGCGCATGTGCGGCGACGCGGCATCGACCCGGCTGCGACCGGTCCGGCCGAACGGCGGACGCAGGTTCACGGCGGCGTTTCGCGCAGGACGTACCCGACGCCGCGGACGGTGTGGATGAGCCGCGGTTCGCCGTCCGCCTCCGTCTTGCGCCGCAGATACCCGACGTAGACCTCGAGGGCGTTGCCCGACGTCGGGAAGTCGTATCCCCAGACCTCCTCGAGGATGCGGCTGCGCCCGAGGACACGGCGGGGGTTCGCGAGCAACATCTCGAGCAGGGAGAACTCGGTGCGGGTCAGGCTGATCGGCCGCTCACCGCGGCGCACCTCGCGTGTGACGGGGTCCAGCGAGAGGTCCGCGAACGTCATGGTCTCGCTGTCCGGCCCCAGCTCTCCCCCGGTCCGGCGCAGCAGTGCCCGGAGCCGGGCGAGGAGTTCCTCCAGGGCGAACGGCTTGGGCAGGTAGTCGTCCGCGCCGGCGTCGAGGCCGGCGACGCGCTCGGACACCGAGTCGCGCGCGGTGAGCACCAGGATCGGCAGGTCGTCCCCGGTGCTGCGCAGGCGCCGACACACCTCGAGACCGTCCAGACGCGGCATCATCACGTCGAGCACCAGCGCATCGGGCCGCTCGGACGCCACCTTCTCCAAGGCGTCGAATCCGTCGGAGGCGAGCTCGACGGTGTAGCCGTTGAACGTCAGCGAGCGGCGCAGCGACTCGCGCACCGCACGATCGTCGTCGGTCACCAGAATGCGCATGTGATCAGTGTGGCCCGAGCGACTGAGATGGTGCTGAGAGGGCCCCGCCCGAACACGAGGGTGCTGAGAGGGCCTGCGCTCAGGGCCGGCCGAAGAGTCCGTTCACGAAGGCGATGGCGTCGGGCTGCGAATCCCGGAACGCGGCACTGTGGTCGCCGGGGTAGGTCCGGAAGGTGAGCGGCTCCCCGTTCGCCGTCATCGCGGCGACGAGCGAGAGCGCGCTCGGCGCGGGAACGTCGACGTCCGCGAGACCCTGGCCGATGAAGACCGGCCGGTCGTAACCGGACGTCGGCACCCCCATGTAACCGTTGAGGACTCCGTAGAGGTCCGGCACCTGCGCGAGGGGCCGGGAGAACAGGTCACCGAGCCGTAGCCCGCGGACCTCCTCCTCGAACGGCACGGCGCACACCGTCTCCGCGCGGTCGACCCACTCGCGTCCGAGCGGGGTCAGGTAGGAATCGAGGTCGATGTCCGGCCGGGCGCTGCGCAGCCCGGCGAGGATGTAGAGGACGTACTCCGTCAGTCCGTCGGAGATCGCGACCGGCGGCACGCCGGGCCCCAGCGGCAGGAGAGCGAGTTCGATGTTGGCGGGCACGCCGGTGCCGACGGCGCCGCGGAAGTCGAGGTCGGGGGCCTGGAACTGCGTCGCGTACCGCGCGGTGGTCACCGCGGCGCCGCCGCCCTGGGACTGGCCGACCACCGCCCACCGGTTCGACAGCTCGGGATGCAGCGCGCGAGCCGCGGTGACGCTGTCGACGACGCTGTGGGCGGAGGTCCTCCCGTCGAGATACGGATGGACGCCCGGCGTGCCGAGGCCGACGTAGTCGGTGGCGACGATCGCGTACCCCTCGTCCAGCCAGCGGTTCAGGTACGGGTAGTCCCGGTCGGGAAGGGTCGGACCGATGACGGACGGTGCGCAGTCGTCCCCGAGACCGGACGTGCCGTGGGCCCACGCCAGCACCGGCCAGCCACCCTCGGGCGGTGTACCGGCGGGCAGGTAGACGCCGCCCGTGCTCAGGGCCGGTCGATCCTGCGGGCCGGTGGACCAGTAGGTGATGCGCTGCGCGTCGGCGCTGCCCGGAATGGGCGCCGGGGACGGCGACGCCGAGACCAGCGTGCCGGGCGATGCCGTCGGTTCGGCCGGGTTCGCGGAGACCGGTGCGGCCGCGGCGCCGGAGACCGGGAGGACGGCGAGCGCTGCGGTCGCAGCGACGACGAGCAGGGCGGATGCGACGCGGTTCGGCACGGCGTCACAGTACAACCGCGCCGGCCCGTTCGTGGCTCGTCGAGTACTAGAACATGTGTTCGATTCTCGGTACGCTGGCGGCATGGACGTGGCAGCGCATCAGGTGGCAGTGAAGGTCGCGGAACTGCAGGCCGTCGCGGCGGAACTCGGCGCCCTCGACGACCATCGGGTAGAACTCGGCGCCCGCCTGGTGGACCTCGAACACTGGTTCCGACGGGTGGGCTGCGCAGAACTGTCCGACTCGGCGCTGGAGGTCTTCGCGCGGCGCTACGTCGGCCGGGTGTGCGAACTGGCGGACGGACTGCGGGAGCAGTGACGAGGCGCCTCGGCAGAGAGTAACCGTGACCTGGCGACACACCTACCGTGATGCGCGTCATGCCGACCGAGGCCGGGTGGAGTCGCCCTCAGTTCGGTGAAAAGCGCCGCGTCGCGGGCAATCATGTGAACAGAGCGGTGGCCGCCACGGCGCCGCCGACCCCATGTCAGGAGGCACTCATGATCGCATTCGCACTGTTCGGTGCGGCCGCGCTGGCCGTCGCACTGCTGTCCGGTGGACGCGATCTCGACTTCGCGGGACGCCAGACGGCGGAGCAGTATCGCCGTCGATGACGATCACCGGCCGGCGCTCGGCGGATACAGACGGGTGAAATCCCGGACTTCCGCCAGCGCCGGTTTCGGCGTGAAATCACGGCGCACGATGCCGAAGTTGTCGTCCAGAACCGACTCGTCCGTTCCATTGTCACGCACGGCGTAGACGAAGGACGGCCCCAACCACGAATTCCCGACGGTGGCATTCAGGAGAATGCGCACGGTCGACGCCTGCGCCTCCTCCGACACCGCGCCCCGGCCCGTGCCCGTCGGCGCTCCGACCGCCGTCATCCACACCGGCTTGGCGGCATCGCCGCGGGCAACCATGACGTCGCGGATCGGCCACAGCACCATCGCCGAATTCCCGTCCGCATCACCGGCCCCCGGCGCGTCGTTCGGTAGACCGGGGAACGTGAACGGGTGCACATTGAGTGCATCGGCGTACCGCACCGCTCCCAGCTCGTAGAGAGCGAGGACGAACGTCACGGCCGGGATCCCACCGGCCGCAGCGGACCCGGGTGCCATGCCGCCCGACACCACCACCGCGTCCGGATTCGACCGCGTGATCTCGCGGTAGGCCCCACGCAGCATCAGTGCGTAGACGACCGGGTCCGGTGCGGGTCGGAAGTAGGTCGCGAGATTGGGCTCGTTCCACACCTCCCACAACGAGATTCGGTCTCGGTAGCGCTCGGCGGCCGCCCCCGCGAAGTCGGCGAACAGGCGGGGGTCCGCGGGTCGCCCGTAGTCCTCGTCTGCGGCAGTGGCCACGCGGGCCCACTCGGGCGCGTACGTCACGATGCCCAGGACACACATGCCACGCGAGGTGATCGCGTCGACCATGCGGTCGGGGACGCTCCAATCGCGTGCGCCGCGAACGGGTTCGACCACCGACCAGTCCACGTCGATGCGCACGGCGAACATCCCGGCGTCCCGCGCCACATCGAGTTCCCGGGCCAGGTCGGCGTCGGAGAGCCCGCCGAACAGCGCCCCGGGTGATCCCCCCACCTGCGTGGACCCGGAGGCCGCAGTGCAGTCGGCCGGGGTCTGGGCAGCCGCGACTCCCGCGTGACCGGGCGACAACGGCGCAGACGCGGCCAGCATTGCTGCGAGGACGACGACCCCCACGCGTCCACGCCGCGGTTTCACACCATCGATGCTACCGCGACGTGTCATGGCAAATGTTCACCGCAGAATGCACGGCGCCTGCATTAGCATCGGAGCAATGACATCCGGAATGGCCGGCTTCGACGATCGCCTCAACGAGGTGCTCGCCCAGCAAGCCGACAAGAGCGGCGAGACCGTGGACGCCTACGTTCGGCGCGCCGTGGTCACGCGTTTGGTCAAGGAATTGGCGGACGACGCCGATTCCGATCTCGGCCGCATGCTGCGGTCGATGCGGGACGCGCAGGAGGCGGATCCCACCGACGGCACGGACGGCACGGACGCCGCCGACGACGGCATCCCGTTCGACTCCGTCATTCGTGACGCCGGCCGCCTGCAGGCGCTTCGCGACACCGGCCTGCTGGACACCCCGCCCGATCCGAAATACGACCGACTGGTCGCCATGGCGGCGGACGCACTCGGTGTTCCGATCGCGGCCGTCTCCCTGGTCGACGACAAACGGCAGTTCTTCAAGGCGGCAGTCGGTCTCGGCGAGGGCGACGACCGACTGACCGAGATGCCCGTGGGCCGATCGGTGTGCCGTTACGCGGTGGAGTCCGGCCAACCGCTGGTGGTGGAGGACGCTCGCACCGACGAACTGTTCGCGGACCATCCGGGTGTCCTGGACAAGACCTGGGTGTCGTATCTGGGCATTCCCCTGCTCGACGACGGCGGCCATGCGCTCGGCACTCTCTGCGTGTGGGATCAGGAACCTCGGCAGTGGACCACCGGGCATATCCAGATTCTCAAGGACTTGGCGTGGATCGTGCGGGAACGGATCCTCGGCTGACCGCACCGTTCGACGCGGAGCCGAATTCGAACTCGAATGTCTGTCGGTCGGTTTTTTTCTCGTAATGGCGTCGTGACCATTCATATCCGTGTCCCATCCTTTATGGGATAGGCTACGAATTGCACGAAGGTCATCGTCGAACCCGGACGGAGAACAGCTGGTGTCCGACATACTGGAGTCGCGAGAAACGCTGTCGGACAACGGCTTTCCGGCGGCCGGGCCGGGAGTCCACTCGCTCGCCGATCGGCTGCGAGCCGACCCGGCCTACACCGCACTGTCGGTGGCCGGAGACGTCGTGGCCGCCGTTCTCGCCATCCTCGTCGCGCGGAACTGGCCGGGCTCCGACGGCACCGACTACGGCTGGGTTCCGTGGCTCTTCGTCCCGCTCCTGCTGCTCCTCCTCGCGTCGCGCTCGATGTACCGCCGCGGCCTGCGGCGGAACTTCCTCGACGAGATCGGGCCGGTGCAGACGTCGGTCGCCCTCTCGGTGCTGCTGATCCTGGCTCTCCTCATCACGCTCGGCACCGAGTACCGCCCCGGCGCGTTCATGGTGCGGGTCTGGATCGCCGCCGCCGTCCTGGTGGCCCTGGCCCGCTTCCTGCGGACGACGATCCAGCGTTATCTCCGCGTCCGGGGGGCGTCGAAGGCGCCGACGTTGATCGTCGGTGGCGGGCCGATCGTGCACCAGCTCGCCGCCCGCATGAAGCAGTTCCCCGAGTACGGCCTGGACCCGGTCGGCGTCCTGGACAGGGCGCCCGTCCACGGCGTCCCGTCCGATGCTCCGGCAGAGTTCACCGTGCCCTACCTCGGACTGCCGAGCGACCTCGACGCCGCCGTGAAGGCCACGGGGGCAGAGGAACTGATCGTGGCCTTCGCCGATGTTCCGACGGAGCAGTTGGTGAAGACGATCCGGGCGGCGCATCGCCACAAGATGCGGGTCTGGGTGGTTCCGCGTCTGTTCGACACGGTGGGCGTGCGCACCCGCGTCGAACACCTCGGCGGTCTCCCGCTCATGGTTCTCCCGCATGTCGACCCCAAGGGCTGGCAGTTCCTGGTCAAGGGGGCCATGGACCGCACTCTGGCCGGCCTGGGAGTCCTGGCGCTCTCCCCCGTCTTCCTCACGTTGGCGATCCTGGTCAAACTCAGCTCCCCGGGCCCGATCTTCTTCTCGCAGGAGCGCATCGGCCGCGACGGGGTTCCGTTCGGCTGCCTGAAGTTCCGGTCGATGCGACCGCCGCGCGCCTCCGACGCCGACTTCCAGCTGACCGAGGGGGCCGCTCCCGGTGGCGTGGAGGGAGTGGACAGGCGCACGAAGATCGGCAAGCTGATGCGTCAGACCTCCCTGGACGAGCTGCCTCAGCTGCTGAACGTGCTGCGGGGCGACATGTCCCTGGTGGGGCCTCGTCCGGAGCGACCGGCCTACGTCGACCTGTTCGAGATGCAGATCCGCCGCTACGGCGAGCGGCATCGCGTCAAGGCCGGTGTGACCGGGTGGGCTCAGGTGCACGGCCTCCGCGGGCAGACCTCGATCGCGGACCGCGCCGAGTGGGACAACTACTACATCGAGAACTGGTCGCTCGCACTCGACGTCAAGATCCTGTTCCTCACCGTGGCGGCCGTGTTGAAGAAGGCCGAGGACTGACGGTGGTCCGGTGATCACCACGGCGATCGCCGTCCTCGCCGCCCTGGTCGTCGCGATCGTCGCCGTGATCGTGGCCAGAGCGGTGTATTTCCGCCCGCAGCTCGGCGTCCTGCTGCTGGCGGCGTTCGTTCCGCTCAACGGTCTCCTGGTGATCCTGCCGCTGCCGGGGTTCGTCTCCGGGTGGAAGGAGGGCCTGCTCCTCTACACCCTGATCTGCGCCTGGATCCGTCGTCGTCGCGTGCGGGCCGGCGAGTCGGCCGCTCCGACCATCCTGCTGCCCTGGTGGCCGGCAGCGGCGGTGTTCGTGGTCTTCGGCGTCGCCTCGGCCCTGCTCTCGTTCGGCGTCATCGGGTTCGTCGGCATCAAGGTCACGTTCTTCTACCTGCTGCTGGTCGTCGTCCTGTGGCTCGCGCCGTTCGACGCGCGCGACCGGGACCGGCTGGTGAGCGTCCTCATGGGCATGGGCGCCTTCACCTCCCTCGTCGGCATCGCCCAATTGCTCGCCGGCCCGGCCTTCCTGGTCTCGCTCGGCTACGAGTACGGCACCCAGGTCCGCACGTCCGGCGGGTTGCTGCGCGTGTTCTCCACCTTCAACCTGCCCTTCCCGTTCGGCCTGTACGTGATGCTCTCGCTGCTCGTCGGCGGTGCGGTCGCGCTGGCGAATCCGTCGCGTCGACGGAACCTGCTGTTCCTGTGCTTCGCCCCGGTCATGGTGGTGGCCATGTCCACCGCGATCGTCCGCGCGGCCCTCCTGGGCCTCGCGGTCGGCGCGATCTACATGATCGTCATCCGCTTCCGCGCTCTCGCCGCTCCCGTGATCGCGGTCGCCGTGCTCATCGGGGCGATTCTGCCGTTCGTCCCCAAGATCACGTCCGTCTTCTTCTCCTCGTCGAGCCTGAACGAACGGTCCGGCCGGTGGAACGAGGTCATCGAGAAGATTCGGACCCACCCGTTCGGGGAAGGCCTGGGGTCGAGCGGTGCTGCCGCGGACCGGATCTCGACGGCGCAGGGCACCGTCTTCCCCGGGCTGTCCACCAATTACCAACCGGACAACTACTACGTGAAGACGGCGCTCGAGCTGGGACCGATCGGTCTGTGGGCCGTGATCGCCCTGCTGCTGTCCTCGCTGCTCTGGTGCACCCGACTGTCCCGCACCCTGCCGGGCCAGGACGGCGCGCTCACGCTGGGCGTCGGAGCGTCCATCGTGGCCTCGCTCTTCGCGTCCCTGGTGGCGACGTACTTCGAGATCTTCCCCATCGACGTGTATTTCTGGCTGTTGTTAGGAGTAGTGGGATGCGCCGCAGCACAACACGAATCGTCTACGGGGCGCTCGCCCTCCGACCGGGCGGCTCCGGCGTCCAGACCTACATTCGCGAGCTCCTGAACGAGCTGCCCGGCAAGCTGCCGGGCACCGAGCTCGCGGCGGTGGTGCAGAAGGACGCCGTCGGCGATCTGCCCGCCGGTATCGAGCCGCTGCCGCGGCCGGTGAGCGACGGCGTCGTCCGAGCCGCCCTGGGTGCGTTGCCCGTCGGGGCGCACGACATCGTCCACGGTCTCGACGTCGACCTCCCGTTCGGCACGCGCGGCGCGACGGTGGCGACGGTGCACGACGTGTCCGTCATCGACATGCCGTCGGCGTCGTCCCGGCTACGCGCCGCAGGTGAACAGCGCTTGGTTCGTCGGTCGCTGCGGCGAGCGGACCTGCTGATCGCGGTGTCCCGGTTCACCGCGGACCGCATCGAGGCCGTGTCCGGCCGTCGCGCCACCGTCGTGGAGCTGGCCCCCGCGGCCTGGGCCACCCCGCCGACGCCCGCCGCGGTGGAGGCGGTGCGGGCCAAGTACGGACTCCCGGAGACCTTCGTGATGCAGGTCGGCACGGTCGAGCCCCGCAAGAACGTCCAACTGGTCGCCGACGCCGCCGAGCAGCTCGGGGTGCCGTGTCTGTTGGCCGGGGCCGGGTCGACCGGGCCCTCGAAACCGCGATACGCGACGGGACTGGGGTACGTCGACGTCGAGGATCTGCCCGCGCTCTACGCCGCGGCGACGGTCACCGCCTACGCCTCCCGCTACGAGGGCTTCGGGTTGCCGCCGGTGGAAGCGATGGCCTGCGGTGGCGCCGTCGTCGCCAGCGCGGTCGGTGCCCTGCCCGAGGTGGTCGGCAAGGGCGCGGTGCTGCTCGAGAACGAACGCCCCAGCGCCTGGGCGGAAGCGATGGGGCCGTTGCTGTTCGACGAGACCGCCCGCGCCGACCTCGTCGCCGAGGCGGGCCGCGCCATGGCCGACCTGACCTGGGAGCGGACCGCCGAGCGCACCGTCCAGGCCTACCGCGACGCCGGTCTGATCGCCTAGGACCACGGCCATGGACGAGAATCCCGATCAACTGCCACCGGACGTCACCGCCGAGGCGGAGCGCACGTCCCCGGACTACCGCGCGCTCGCCGCCGACCCGAAGGCCGCGGCGCGCGCCACCGCTGCCGTCCTGGCGTCGCGCGTGATCGTCGCCGGTCTGGGCTGGGCCGGCAGTGTCATCGTCGCCCGATCGCTCGGCGCCGAGGAGTGGGGCCAGTTCAGCTTGGTCTTCGCCCTGCTCGGCCTGATGTCGGTGGTGACCGACCTCGGTGTCGGACGTGTGGTGCTGGCCAAGTTGATCGACGACGATCCCGACGAGATCGCCCGCACCGCATCGTCGTTCCTCGCCTTGCGTACCGTCCTCGGACTCGTCGGCTACGTCCTGGCGGTCGGGTACGTCCTGGTCCTCGGCTATCCGAGCGAGGTGATCCTGGCGACCGTGCTCGGCGGCCTGGTGGTGGTGTTCGCGACGCCGTCGCACGCGTTGTCCGTGCTCTTCCAGGCTCGCCACCGCATGCTGCTGGTGGCGGTGGCCGAATCGGCCGGCCAGGTACTCCAACTCGGTCTGACGGTGCTGGCCGCGGTGTTCGCCCCGACCCTGCTGATCTTCGTCCTCCCCGCGGTTGCCAACGAGGCGTTCCGCGTGGTCACCAAGGGCCTGGCCGTGCGTCGTCGGTCCGTCGGACTCCGCCCGTCCCGGCACCTCGACGTCCACCGGTGGGGGCCCTATCTGCGCGAGGCGATTCCGCTCGCGATCGGATTCGCCCTGACGATCGCGATGCTGAAGATCGACGTGCTCATGCTCAGTCTGCTGGACACGTTCGACGCCGTCGGCCTGTACTCCATCGGCTACAAGTTCTCCGACATGATGGACACCATCACGCTCGCGGCCGTGGCGCCCGTGAGCACGCTGCTCGTGGCCGCGTGGCCGACGGAACTGCCGACCTTCCGGAAGCGAACCCGCACCGCTGCACTGGCGTTCACGACGTTCGGCGGCGTCGCGGTGGCGGCGTTCTGGCCGTCCGCCGACCCGCTGATCCGCCTGCTGTACGGCGACCGCTTCGTCGCCGGCGCCGATGCCGCGAGGTTGCTGGTGCTCGGCGCCGCGGTGATGAGCCTGATCCTGCTCGGCGTGTTCCTGCTGGCGTCGGCGTCGAAGCAACGCCACTACCCGGCCGTCGCCCTCGCCGGACTGGTCCTCAACGTGGTGCTCAACCTGATTCTGATTCCCCGCTACTCGTACACCGGATCCGCCGTCGCCACGGTGGCCACGTTCGCCGTGACCGTGGTCGCGCTGTGGGTGGTCATCGGCCGGACGATGCCGGTGTCCGGGTTGCTGCCCGTCGCGCCGATCGGCGTGGTCGCGGTCGTCACCGCCGCGGTGGCGGTGGTGGGGTCCCTGCTCGAATCCGCCGCTCCCGCCTGGTGGTTCCCCATCTCGATGGTGGGCGCCGCCGTCGTCGGCGGCACGGGATTCCTGCTGCTGCGGAGGCAATCGTGACAGCGCCGGTGATCCTGGTGGCCCACACCGCCAACGTCTCCGGTGCGGAGAAGATGCTGCTCTCCGTTCTCGGCGAAGCCCGCCGTGCCGGACGTCCGGTGACGGTGCTGTGCCCGTCGGGCGCCCTCGCCGACGCCCTGCCCGACGAGGTGCGGCACGTACCGATCCCCGACCTCGGCCTCGGTGGCCAGGGCGGTGTCGCGCGTATCGCCGCCGCCGGACGCATGCTCGCGCGGTGGGCGACCGCCGCGCGCGTCCTCCGGCGCACCGCGCGTGCGGACGCATCCGCCACTCGGCCCGTAGTCGTGATCAACTCGCTCTTCGCCCTACCCGCGGCGCGACTGGCGGGTCGCGGCGGCGGACTTCCCGGCGGGGTGTCCTGGCTGGTGCACGACGCGGTGCCCGGCGGTCGGCAGCGTGCGGTCATGCGACTCGGGCTTCCGGGGATCGACCGCGTGGTCGCCTGCACGGAAGCCGCTGCGGCACCCGTCCGGGCCCTGGGCGCCGACGTGCGGGTGGTGCCGTACGGGGTGCGATGGCCGGTGGCGGACTTCTCCGGCGCGCGCCACCGTCCCCCGGTCGTCGGGATGCTGGCCCTGCTCACGCCGTGGAAGGGACACCGAGTTCTGCTCGACGCCGTGGCTCGGTTGGACGACGTCATCGTGGAACTGGCCGGCGGCAGCTTCTCCGGCGATCAGGCATACGCGGACGAGTTGCGTTCGCGGGCAGCGCAACCGGATCTGGCCGGCCGCGTGCGCTTCCTCGGGCACGTCGATCCCGACACGGTGATGGCCGAGTGGGACGTGGTCGTGTCGTCCTCGGTGCTGCCGGAGGCCGGTCCGCTCTCCGTGCTCGAGGCCATGGCGCACGGCCTGCCCGTGGTGGCCTCCGACCACGGCGGCCCCACCGAATTCCTCGCCGACGGTGCGGGTGTGCTCGTTCCGCCGGGTGACGCCGACGCCCTCGCGCGGGAGATCGCGGCGCTCCTCGCCGACGACGAACGCCGGGCGACGATCGGTGGTCGCGCTCGCGCCGCCGTCGCCGACCGTCACGACGTGGCGACGACGCTCCCGAATCTGGTGGACGCTCTGACGGCGGTGGCCCGATGACGATCAGCCGCACGAGTACCGAACTCGGTCGACTCGGCCGTTTTCCCCACCGTTTCCGACCGGCCGCCGACGGCGTGCCGGCGACGCGGTTCGCCTCCCGCAGAAGCCCTGTGGCGCTGCGTAGTATCGGCCGTGCACACGTTGTCAACCGCGCGACACCGTGCGACGCTGCGCGGCACCGTGCAACACGGAGACCAGTGACGGACAACCCCGGGAGATTCGGTTGGCGCCCATAGACGATCCCGTTCACCGCGGTGACGTGCCGCCGCCGATCGATCTGGCCGGGCACATGAAGGAGCTGGGGCGCGCCGTGGTGCCCGCCCTGCTCATCGCGCTGCTCGTCGGCGCCGGCGTCTACGGTCTGCGCGCGTTCGCCACCGAGAAGCAGTACGCCGCCACGATCACCACCGAGATCGTGCCGTCGGGCGAGGTCATCCCCGGCGACGCGTTCATCGAGCAGCTCCGCGCGCCGTTCATCGGGCTCGCCGCCGACAACGACGTCCTGCAGCAGGTCGTGTCCCAGACCGACACCGGCTGGACCGCAGCGGAACTGGCCTCGCACCTCGAGCTCGCCCCGGGGACGTCGCCGGCCCTGCTCGACTTCACCGTCACCGCCGACTCCCCCGAGCAGGCGCTCGACGTCGCCCGCACCACGGTCACCACCGTGGCGCAGGCGGCCGGCGCCAACGCCGCTCGGGATTCCCAGAGCAGCCTCGAACAGGTCCAGGCCTCCATCGCGGCCGAGGAAGCACGCATCGCCCAGCTGATCCCGGGCGATCCGTCGCGGACGGCCGCCGAGCAGTCCCTGACGCAGCTGCGGGACCAGGCGACGCAACTGCAGACCACGGGAACCGGTGACCGCCTGGTGGTGCTCGCCGTGCCGGAACCCAGCGACACCCCGGTCTCGCCGCTGCCGGTCTCGGAGGCCTCGGTGGCCGCGATCGCCGCGTTCATCGTGGCGGCCGAACTGATCGTGCTGTTGCGCAGCCGCATCGGGCGCAAACCCGGCCGCGCCTGGGCGCGCCGCGTCGCACGCAAGCACAGCGCCCGCTTCGACCCCACCGTCCGCGAGGGCCTCCCGCCGGTGGTCGCCGCTGCCGTCGCCACAGCGGAACGCGGCAACGGCAGCGGCGCACGTCACGCGCGACACAGCTCGTCGGCCACCATCCTCGTTCTGGTCGGGGACGATGCCCGGTATCCCGCTCCGCTGTCGACGGGCCCGGACGGGCACGCCCGCCATCCCGACGCCCTGGTGGGTGCCGACCTCACGGGTCAGTGGTGGACCTACGTCGACGCGAGCAGTGTCGACACCGCCGTCGTCCTCGTCTCGGAGGGAGGGTCGGACCGCAAGGCCGCCGAGGCGGCGCTGCGCCGACTGTCCGAGTTCCAGATCCCCACCCACCTGGTGGTCCAACCAGCCGGCAGCGCGAGTCGGCCCGCTCCCGCGTCCGTGCGACGCCCCGACAGACAGGTCGAGGACAATGCCCACCGATCGTAGAATCGCCGTCGTCCACGAGCGGCTCACCGAGATCGCCGGCTCCGAGCACGTCGTGGAACAACTGTCGATCCAGTGGCCGCAGGCGCAGGTGTACGCACCCATCGCGCGCCCGGAAGGCATTCCGGCCGGGCTGAGTTCACCGCCCCACACCACGTGGCTCAACCGCATCTACGACGGCATCGGGCAGCGCTCGTACGCTCCGGTGCTGCCGCTCATGCCGCTCGCGTTCCGACGTCTCCCGCTGCGCGACGTCGATGCCGTCGTGGTCAGCCACCACGCGTTCGCGACGCAAACCGTGCACGCCACGAACGCCCCGGTGATCGCGTACGTGCACAGCCCGGCGCGGTGGGCCTGGGACAAGGAGCTGCGCGCCGGCGAGGGCGGCGGCAAGGCCGGCGCGGCCATTCTCACCGGCCTGTCCGCCGTGGCCCGACGCTGCGAGATCGGCGCTGCACCCCGGCTGCGCACGGTGGTGGCCAACTCGTCGGCCGTCGCCGAGCGCATCGCGAACTGGTGGGGACGTGACGACGCGCTCGTCGTGCACCCGCCCGTCGACACCGAGGGCTTCACCCCGGATCCGTCCGTCGAGCGGGAGGACTTCTTCCTTCTCGCCGGCCGTCTGGTCCCCTACAAGCGACCCGACATCGCCATCCGTGCGGCCGCGAAAGCCGGTGTGCGCCTGGTGGTCGCGGGTGACGGCCGCGCGATGGACCAGTGCCGCGCCCTCGCGGGCCCGGACACCGAGTTCCTCGGCCGGGTCTCGCACGAGACCCTGCTGCACCTGCACCGCAGCTGCCGCGCACTGGTCATGCCCGGCATCGAGGACTTCGGCATCGTGCCGGTCGAATCGATGGCGACGGGCACCCCCGTGATCGCTCTCGGCGAGGGCGGCGCCCTCGACTCCGTCCTCGACGGCCGGACCGGCATCCATGTCGCGCCGGGCTCCGACGACAAGATCGTCGACGGGTTCGCCGAGGCGATGCGATCCTTCGATCCGGCGACGTTCGATCGCCACGACATCCGGCAGTGGGCGGAAGGCTTCTCCCGAGCCGAGTTCCGTCGCAAGATGCAGGAGGTCGTCGATGCCGCGCTCTGAGCGACCCCGGTACGCCTCCACTCCCCTCGATCGCACGTTCGTCCCGGCTCGGTCCATCGCGGTGCTCGGGCCGATCACGGGAGTGACCGTCGACGCGGTGCGCGGCGTCCTGACGGCGGCCCGGTCGGCCTCCCCGACACCCCGCATCGCGCTCGATCCTCGCGCGGACCAGCGCATCTGGACGTATCGGGACGACATCGCCGGTGGGGTCGCGGTGACCGCACGGCCCGATCTGCCGACCGACGATCTCGGCGAGCTCATGAACCGCATCCGCGAGCGCGACGGCGCGCGACTGCCCGTCGAGGTGGTCCTGTGCGGGGACTACGTGGCGGTGGACTATTCCCACGGGGTAGGGGACGGGCAGTTCGGCACGCTGCTCGTCGGAGTCGTCGCCGGTGATCCCGACGGCACTCTCGCCCCGACCCTCGCGCCCGCCCTGCCGACCGACGCGACCCGGCGCGCCTTGTGGCGGCATTTCCGCGAGAATCCGCGCGCCGCACGTGATCTGCTGCGAGTACGCGCGGAGCACGCGCGTCCCGACACCGCCGACGAGGGCCTGCCCACCCGCACCGTCGACAACTGGGTGAAGACCAAGACGTGCCGTGCCGAGTTCATGCCCCCCGAGGTCTCGGCCGCTCTCGAGGCCTGGGCGCGTGAGCACGCGCCGGGCGCGACGGCGGCGTCCGTCACCGTCGCGCTGGTGAACGCGGCGCTGCGGGCCGAGCAGGTGGCGCTCGACGATCACGTGATGATCCTGTTCAACTGCCGGCGCTACCTCGCCGAGCGGGACCGGGCAGGCCACGGCAACTTCGCGATCGGCATTCCCGTGCGGCTCGGTGCCGGTGCGACCCCGGGTCTGGTCGCCACGGTGATGAAGGACGTCATCGACTCGGGGTGGCCTCTGGCCGTCCTCGGGGCCTCGGAGGCGAAGAGCGCGCTGACCCGGCACCGGATCGCGCCGGTGGCGGACGACACCGGCCCCGTCACCGTGCCGAACCGACTTCGCCTGGCGGTCAGCGATCTCGGCAACCTCACCGGCCTCTACCGCCACCTCGATTTCGAGCACGACGACCGCCCGGTGCAGATGACGGCGACGCTCGAACCCGACGGTCCGGACGGCATCACCGTTCTGGTGTCCCGCCTGAACAAGGGACGGACGCTCGCCGCGACCTTCTGCGCCGACATGATCGATCCGGACGTGGTCACGCGAGCACTGCGTCGAGCGTGCCTCGATCCCGTCGCACTGCTGCGTCACGGGGAGTGAGCCGTGACGTCGCCGGTTCGGGTGCTCGCCGCGGTGGCGACGCTCGTGCTGGTGGCGTCCTGCTCGTCCGGTGGGGAGGCATCGCCGCCGACGCCGACCACCGTGTCCCCGGCCGCCGCGGACCCCGGTGAACTGCTCGAGCCGCCGACGGAGTTCGTCGGGTACTCCGCGCTCGACGAGTTGACCTCCGCGGCGGTCACGGTTCGCTATCGCTCCACGTCCGCGCGGGACGGCTCGCCGACGGCCGTGACCGGAGTGGTGTTCGTGCCCAACGGAACTCCACCCGACGCGGGCTGGCCGGTGGTCGCCATCGGGCACGCGACCTCGGGGACGGCCAGTCGGTGCGCCCCGTCCACGCACATGGGCCTGCTGGGCACCCTGCCCTCGTTGCTGCCGTTCCTCGCGAACGGTTACCTCGTCACCATGACCGACTACGAGGGACTCGGCACCGCGGACGAGCATCCCTACCTCGACGCCCGCACGGCCGGGTACAACGTGCTGGACTCGGTGCGTGCGGCGCGGGCGGTGACTCCCGACGCCGGGGCGCGCTGGGTGGGCTACGGCGTCTCACAGGGCGGCCAGGCCGTCTGGGCGGCCAACGAGGCGGCGGCGAACTACGCCGGGGAACTCTCGCTGCTCGGCACCCTCAGCGCGTCACCGGCCACCGACCTGTCCCCCATCGTCGACGAGATGGTCGCGGGCACGCTGACCGAGGAACAGATCGTCGTCCTCCCGTCCCTGATCACGGGCATGCAGGTGGTTCATCCCGACCTCGTCCGATCCGACTATCTCCGTGGGCAACTCGGGGATCGCACCGACGTGTTCGCCGCGTGCGAGGGCGAGAACACCGCGCTGCAAGCCGACATCGCCGCACGCACGACACCGGCCGACTACGCACCCGTGGACGACGCTGCGGCGGACCGTCTGCGTGGCTGGTTGCGCGAGGCCCGGGTCCCGACGTCGCCCGCCTCGGCGCCGATGTTCGTCGGCTACGGCGAGGAGGACCGACTGACGTTGCCGCAGTGGACGATCGACGCCGCGCGCGACGCGTGCGAGCTGGGGTCGACGGTGCTGCTGCGGGGCGCACCCGGCCAGGGACACGGCATTCTCGACTTCGGCGCGGCTCCGGCCGAGTGGTTCCGCGACCGGTTCGCCGGACTGCCGGCGCCGACGTCGTGCGCCGAGGTGCGCTGACCCGCCCGGTGTCGCTACTCGCGCCACTGCTCCGATGGTGTCGCTACTCGCGCCACTGCCGCTCGAAGGGCAGGCGCCAGGTGTGCGGGGCGACCAGACCATGAATCGCGTTGGGCCCCCAGGACCCCGGCTGATACGTCCGCACCGGCGGCGGGTTCTCCACCAGTGGCGCGGAGACCTCCCACAGCCGTTCGATGCCCTCGGCCGTGGTGAACAGCGTGTGGTCGCCGAGCATCGCGTCGAGGATCAACCGCTCGTAGGCCTCGAGCGCGTCGTCGGCGGACTCGGTGTCCTCGAGCGCGAACTGCATGCTGGCCTTGTCCAGGCGCATACCGGGGCCCGGACGTTTGCCGTAGAAGGACAGCGAGACCTTGGAATTGTCCGTCAAATCGAAGGTCAGATGATCCGGACCCTGAGCTCCCACACCGGAATTCGCCGGGAACATGGACTTGGGCGGTTCCCGGAACGCGATGGAGACGATGCGCTGGCCCTCCGCCAACCTCTTCCCGGTCCGTAGGTAGAACGGCACCCCGGCCCAACGCCAGTTGTCGATGTGCACCCGCAGCGCCACGAAGGTGTCGGTCTCCGAGTCCGGCGCCACGCCCTCCTCGTCGCGATACCCGGCGTACTGCCCCCGTACGACGTCGGTCGGCTCCACCGGCAGCATCGACCGGAAGACCTTGTTCTTCTCCTCGCGGATGGCGTCGGGTTCCAGGGCGGTGGGGGCCTCCATCGCCACGAACGCCAGGACCTGGAACAGGTGGGTGACCACCATGTCCTTGAACGCGCCGGTGGCCTCGTAGAACCCGATGCGGCCGTCGAGACCCAGCGTCTCGGGCACGTCGATCTGCACGTGTTGGATGAACGTGCGGTTCCAGATGGGTTCGAACAGGCCGTTGGCGAAGCGGAACGCCAGGATGTTCTGCGCCGGCTCCTTGCCCAGGAAGTGATCGATGCGGAAAATCTGGTCCTCGGAAAAGGTCTCGTGCACCGCGGCGTTGAGCTCACGGGCGCTCGCGAGGTCGGTACCGAACGGCTTCTCCATCACGATGCGGGACCGCTCGACCAGCCGAGCCCGATCGAGCATCTCGACCACCGACAACGCGGCAGCCGGCGGAACCGACAGGTAGTGCAGTCGCTCCACCCGCGTCTCGCCGCTCCCGTCCCCACCGTCGGCGCGCAGCGCCTCCTCGGCCCGGTCGACCGCCGCGGCGAGGGCCTCCGGGCCGTCCTGCTGCGAGACGTAGGTAAGGCGTCCCTCGAACCGGTCCCATTCCTCCTGTGACGGCGACCGCGCCGAGAACGTCTCGACCGCCGTCTCGGCCATCGCCCGGAACTCCTCGTCGGTCATCGCCTCGAGCGAGGTGCCCACGATGCGCAGGCGGGGAGCCAGATCGGACAGAACCAGGTGCATCATGCCCGACAGCAGCTTGCGTTTGGCCAGGTCACCGGTGGCTCCGAACAGAACGACCACCTGCGGGCAGGGCGCGGACATCGGTGGATCGATCCTCGAGGGCGTCACCGCTCACATGGTTCCACAGACCCCGAGGCGTGGGCCGGTCGTCGGATCGTCACCCGGGGGTCCGCGAACGCTTTACACTGTACGAGTACCGATACGGGAGGGGAACGCACAGAACCATGGCCGGGATGTTCACACCGGTCGCACCGCGCATGACGGTCGACGCAGCATGACGACCCGGGACGAGTTGTTCCCCGGCACCGATCCCACGGCGACCGCGCACCGCGAGTTCGACTGGTCCTCCACCTCGCTCGGGCCCGTCGAGCAGTGGCCTGCGGCCCTCGTCTCCGCCATCCGCACCGTGTTGCCCTCCGAGGTGGGGATGCTGCTCTGGTGGGGCGACGATCTGGTCCAGATCTTCAACCACGCCTACACCCCCATGGCCGGCGAGCTGTTTCCCAAGGCAGTCGGTCAACGGGCGGAGGACTGCTGGCACTTCGCGTGGGACGCCATCGGCCCCCTCGCGGACGAGGCGTTGGGCGGTACGGCCGTCCATCGACGTCGCGAGCGGTTCCTGCTCGACCGCTTCGGCTATCCCGAGGAAACGTATTTCACGTTCTCCTACAGCCCCATTCGCGGCGAGGGCGACACCATGAACGGCGTCTTCGTGGCCACCTCGGACGTCACGCAGGAGGTGCTCACCGAGCGCCGCCTCGCGACGCTGCGGGACCTCGGCACCGTCTCCGTCACCGCGGCCGCCGGCGTCGACAGCGTCTGCCGCGCGGTGCTGTCGCGGCTGTCGGAGAACCGGGACGACGTCCCGTTCGCCGCCGCCTACCTGGTCGGCGACGACGGGTTGCGGGAGGTGGCGTCGTTCGACACCGCCGACGCGGTCCTGAGCACCACGGACCTCGGCGACGTTGCGTCCCGCGTCGCCGCGTCGGGGGTCGCCGAGACCGTCACGGTCGGTCCGACGTCGGCCCTGGTACAGCCGCTGCTGGCGTCGTCGGACGCGCCCACGGGCGTGCTCGTCACGGGAACCAGCGAACTGCGACGCGTCGACGACCACTACCGCGTCTTCCTCGAACTCGTGGCCGGGCGCATCACCACCGCGCTCACCGATGCCCACTCCTACGCGGCCGAGCGCCGCCGCGCCGCGCAGCTCGAGGAGCTGGATGCGGACAAGACCCGCTTCTTCGAGAACGTCAGCCACGAGTTCCGCACACCCCTGACCCTCCTGCTCGGGCCGCTCGATGCCGTGCTGTCCGAGGCGGCCGACCACCTCGACGACCGCCACGTCCAGGCTCTGCAGTCGGCCCGTCGGTCCGCCCTGCGCCTGCAGAAGCTCGTCGACACGCTGCTCGACGTCGCTCGCGCGGACGCCGGGGAACTGCGACCCCGCCCGGAACCGACGGATGCCGCCGCCCTGATTCGCGACGCCGTCAACCTGTTCCGAGACAGCACCGATCGCGCCGGGGTGGAGTTGACGATCGACAGCGACACCGGGGGCACCCTGCTGGATCTCGATCGCACGCTGTGGACCCACCTGGTGATGAACCTGGTGTCCAACGCCGTCAAGTTCACCACCCGGGGATCCATTCGCGTCACGTTGCGCGGCCCCGTCGCAGAGGTGGACGGGGCACGCCGCCTCGTCCTCGAGGTCGCCGACACCGGACCCGGCGTCCCCGAGGCGGACCGGGGGAAGATCTTCGAGCGCTTCTACCAGGTGGCCGGGGTGTCCGGCCGCAGTCGGGAAGGATCGGGTGTCGGGCTGTCCCTGGTGTCGGACATCGTCGCAGCCCTGGGCGGCACCGTCGAGGTCACTGACAATGCCCCGCACGGAACGGTGTTCACCGTCGTGGTTCCGACGACGACCGCCGACGCCGAACCGGACACGGTGGCGCCGACCGACCTGGTCACCGATCTCGGAGCGCGCTACGTCGGCGAGGCCGAGCAGTGGCGGCCCATCGACTCCGACGGGACCCGATCGACGCAGGCCCCGCCGACGGACGGGCAACGACGGGTCCTCCTGGTCGAGGACAACGCCGACATGCGCCGCTACGTCACCGGTCTGCTCGAGGACCAGGGCTGGCACGTCGCTGCGACCGACGAAGTCGACACCGCTCTCGCGACCGCGCGGGCGACTCCGCCCGACATCATCGTCAGCGACATCATGCTGCCGGGACGCAGCGGACTGTCGCTCGTGGACGAGGCACGCTCGGACGGGCGCTTGGTCCGCGTGCCGATCGTGCTCGTGAGCGCCCGCACCGGGTCCGCGCAGGTGATCGAGGGCCTGCGCATCGGGGCGGACGACTACGTGGTCAAGCCGTTCCAGCCGGCGGAGTTCGTGGCCCGGGTGCGGGTGCATCTGGAGCTGGCGCGACTGCGCGAGCAGTTGCTGGGCGACGCGCAGCGCGAGATCTCGTCCCTGCGGATCGCCTTGGACAGTCGCAGTGTGCTGAGCCAGGCGGTGGGCCTGATCATGGCGCAGGAGAACGTGGGTCCGGACCGCGCGTTCGAGATCATCGCCAAGCGCAGCCAGACCGACAACGTGAAGGCCCGCATCCTCGCCGCGCAGGTGGTGGACGACTTCGTGCGCGAGCTGGGCTGACCCCGGCAGGCCCGATGACCGACCGCAAACCCCACGACATCTCGATCGAGACCTGGGTCGACCGGCAGATCCGGTCGGCGCAGGAGGCGGGTGCGTTCGAGAACCTGCCCGGGGCGGGCAAGCCGATCCCCGCGTCGAGTACCGACGAGTTGGCCTGGGTGCGGGGATATCTCCGGCGGGAGAATCTGCCGTCCGACGCGCTGCTCCCCACCCCGCTGCGGCTGCGCAAGGAGATCGAGAACCTGCGGGACACGGTCGCGGGTCTCCGCACCGAGGACGCCGTGCGGGCCGAGGTGCGCGAGCTGAACCGGCGCATCATGGACTATCTGCGCATCCCCGTCGGGCCGGTGATCCCGGTGTCGCGGGTCGACGTCGACGCCGTTGTCGCGCAGTGGGTTCGAGACCGGGACGCGCTGGCCCGCGCTAGGGCGGAGGCGCGGCGCGTGCAGCCAGCACCCGCTCCGTCACCGGCTCGACGAAGCGGGCTGCGATGGGGCCGACGACGGCCATGATCAACACGTAGGCGGTGGCGAGGGCGGCCAGATCGGGCGGGACCGCACCTGCCGCGACCGCGAGACCGGCGATGACGATGGAGAATTCGCCCCGCGCGATCAGGGCGGCTCCGGCGCGCATCCGGCCGAGCGGACCGACGCCGAGACGGCCGGCGGCCCAGGCGCCGGTGATCATCTTGGTGACCGCGGTCAGCACGGCCAAGGCGGCCGCGTAACCCAGTACGGGTGGAATCGCGCGAGGGTCGGTGTTGAACCCGAACACCACGAAGAAGACGGCCGCGAACAGATCCCGCAGCGGTTCCAGGACGCGGGTCGCCGCCTGCGCGGTGGTGCCGGACACCGCGATGCCGAGCAGGAACGCCCCGACCGCGGCGGACACCTGCAGGGCGGACGCGAGTCCGGCGACGAGCAGCGCGGCCCCGAACACCTTCAGCAGCATCACTTCTCGGTCCGGGCCGGCGAGCAGCGCGGACACCACGCGCCCGTACCGCAGGGCCACGAGAAGCACCACGGAGACCACCAGCAAGGAGATCCCGACGGCCTCGGCACCTCCGAGGAGCGTCACGCCGCCGACGACGGCGGTGAGCACGGGGAGGTAGAGCGCCATGGTGAGGTCCTCGAAGACGAGGATCGACAGCACCACGGGCGTTTCCCGGTTTCCGAGGCGACCGAGGTCGGTGAGCACCTTCGCGACGATGCCCGACGACGAGATGTACGTGACGCCCGCGAGCACCAGGGCGCCGACCGGACCCCACCCGAGCATCAGGGCCACCACCGCGCCGGGGCCCGCGTTGAGGACGATGTCCACCACGCCCGCGATCCACGAGCGGCGCAGACCCGTCACCAGTTCCGCCGCCGTGTACTCGAGACCGAGGAGCAGGAGCAGCAGGACCACGCCGATCTCGCTGGCGAGTTCGGTGAACTCGTCGATGCCGTCGAGGTCGATCAAGCCGCCCTCGCCGAAGAACAGGCCCGCCACCAGATAGAACGGGATCGGCGAGAGGCCGATGCGCGAGGCCAGACGGGCGAGCAGGCCGAGCGCGAAGAAGACCGCCCCGAGCTCGGTGAGCCCCAGCGCGGTCTCCCCCACGGTCAGCAGCCGAGAATCTTGGCGGCGTGATCGAGCCCGTCGGTGGTGCCGACGGCCACCAGCAGGTCACCGGCGACCAGGGTGAAGTCCGGAGCGGGCGACGGCTGCACCTGCCCGGCCCGCATGACCGCCACCACCGACACCCCCGTGCGGGTGCGCATCGCCGTGTCCCCCAGGGTCCGGCCGTCGAACCGCGAACCCTCCTGCACGGGAAGCTGCCGCGTCCGGATGCCGGGGAGCTCGCGGTGTTCCTCGCCGAGCTGTGCCACGAGCTGCGGCGCACCGAGCAGGTTGCCCAGTGCCGCCGCCTCCTCGTTGCTCAGAGTGATCGACGCCTGCGTGGTGTCCGGATCGTCGCGCTTGGACACGATCAGCTCGTTGGTGCCGTCCTTGCGGGTGATCACCCCGATGCGCCGACCACCGGCCAGCGCGAAGTCCTTCCGCACTCCGATCCCGGGCAGCAGGGTGACGTCGACGTTCATGCGGCGATGCTAGCCCTCACCGCGGCGCCGTCAGCGTGGATCGACCGGCCTCACCGCGGATCGACCAGCCCCAGCCGAACGGCCTTGACCAGCCGTCGGGGAACGCGGTGGGTCACCCCGTCGACCGTCACGGTCACCAGGTCGGGCGGCGTCGCCTTCCACTGGGCGCGTCGGCTGCGGGTGTTGGACCGCGACATCTTCCGCTTCGGAACGGCCATGGCTCAGCGCCGCTTTCCGTAGCGCCGCTCGAACTTCTCCACGCGGCCCTGAGTGTCCATGACACGAGCGGCGCCCGTCCAGAACGGGTGCGACTCGTTGGTGACGTCGACGACCACCAGCGGGTAGGTGCGGCCGTCGGTGTACTCGACGGTGCGGTCGCTGGTCACGGTGGACCGAGTGAGGAACATCGAGCCGGTGCCCGAGTCCTGGAAGACCACCGGGTGGTAGTCGGGGTGGATGCCGTTCTTCATTCGCGTGCCTTTCCGGTGTTGCGCGGGAGGGTGGATTCGGTGGTGCTCGTGCGGGAGTCGTCTGTCTCGCACGGGTCCTCGTGGTACTGGCCGAACGGGTCGTCCCAGGTGGTCCAACTCTCCGGATCGGCCAGTTCGACATCGGTGAGCAGCGCGTCGGTGAGGACGCGATGCACGTGCTCGGGGTCGGCGCCGGCGAGCAGCACGACGAGCGATTGGGCGCGGTCGCCGTACTCGTCGTCCCACCCCAGCGCGGCCATCGCCCGGCGGGCGACCGACACGTCGTCGTACTCGGTAGGGTCCATCGCTGCGAGCCACCGCCCGGCGGCGGCGATGCGGAGACCGCCGCCGGCGGACTCGAGCCAGAGCACCGCGTCGGGCTGCGTGGCCACCCAGAGTCGGCCGCGGGCGTGGACGACGTCGTCGAGCAGGACGTCGACCGCCTCGTGGAGTCGGCCCGGATGGAACGGACGGCGGTCGGCGATCTCGAGCAACTGCACTCCGCAGTCCTCGGTGAGCGGCGGGGCGCCGTCGAGCAGCGGGGCGTGCGCGTCGTCCACCGCACCGCGACGCGACCACGCCGGCACCCGCGCGAGCAGGCCCGTCGGGGTCTCGCTCGGCAGGATCCAGGCAGTCGCGGCGCGGGGTGCGAGTCGGTCGAGGACGGCGGTGAGCCGGGCCGCGGCCCAGCGGTCGGGAGCGGTGTCGGCGACCACCACCACGTCGGCGTGCCGGACGTTGCCGACGGTCACCTGCGCGACGGTGCGGTCGTCGTACGCCGACATCGGCTCGTCGCCGGTCGCGTCACCGAGGAACGACGCCGCGTCGACGCATCCGATCACGGCCTCGATCCGGACGTCGTGACCCGCGGGGGCGTCCACCCGGCCGACCATGCCCGTGACGACGGTGTTCTCGATCGCCCAGCACAACGCCTCCGCTTCCAACAGAGGGTCGAGGCGCACGACGATGCGGCGCACCGCGGCGTCGTCGGCGAGCGTGCGCAGCAGCGGCAGCAGGTCCATGCGCAGCATGCAGTCGACGCAGCAGCCCGCGACGCCGAGGGCGACGTCGCGCACGCGGGCGTCCCCGTCGGCGTCGACGCGCGTGGTGCGTCGGGTGACGACGCCGGCCTCGACGCCGCTCAGATCGTGGTGGACGACGGCGGTGCCGGGCTCGGCGAGGGACGTGGTCACGGCCTCGAGCGGCCCGCGCGGTCCGCAGACCAGCACGAGCGGGGTGCGATCGACCGTCATGGCATCCTTTCGACAACGATTGTCATTACCGTCGGTTCAGCGTACAGTCCAGAGACCGAAACGACAATCGTTGTCGACAAGGGAGGCTCGATCATGTCCGCGCACTGCGACGTCACCGGACGCGCACCCGGCTTCGGAAAGTCGGTGTCGCATTCGCACCACCGCACCTCACGACGCTGGAACCCCAACATCCAGAAGAAGACGTACTTCGTCCCCAGCCTCGGCCGCCGCGTCACCCTCACCGTGTCCGCCAAGGGCATCAAGACCATCGACCGCGACGGCATCGACGCCGTGATCGCTCGGCTGCGCGCCGACGGACGGAAGGTCTGAGATGGCGAAGAGCACCGACATCCGGCCCATCGTGAAACTGAAGTCCACCGCCGGGACCGGCTACACCTACGTCACCCGCAAGAACCGACGCAACGACCCCGATCGGTTGGTGCTGAAGAAGTACGACCCCGTCGTGCGTCGGCACGTCGATTTCCGCGAGGAGCGCTGATGGCCAAGAAATCCAAGATCGCCCGCAACGCCCAGCGCAGCGTCGTCGTCGAGCGGTGGGCCGAGCGTCGTCGCGAACTCAAGGAGACCATCCGGCGCCCCTCCACCTCGGACGCGGACCGCACCGCCGCCCTCGCCGCCCTGCAGCGTCTGCCGCGTGATGCGAGTCCGGTACGATTGCGCCGACGCGACGCTGTGGACGGACGCCCTCGCGGGCATCTTCGCCAGTTCGGATTGTCCCGCATCCGCGTTCGCGAGATGGCACACCGTGGAGAACTCCCCGGCGTCCACAAGAGCAGCTGGTGACAGCGCACGCACCGACACGAGCCGGGAAGTAGGAGCACCACATGGCAGTCAAGCGAGGCCCGTCCAAGAAGGACCGCGCCGAGGCGAACCGCAAGCCCAAGAAGAACCCGCTCATCGCGGCGGGCATCACCGAGGTCGACTACAAGGACGTGAACCTGCTCCGCCAGTTCATCTCCGACCGCGGCAAGATCCGTAGCCGCCGCGTCACCGGCCTCACCCCGCAGCAGCAGCGGCAGGTCGCCACCGCCGTGCGCAACGCCCGCGAGATGGCGCTGCTGCCGTTCACCACTCGGTGACACCGACGACGTAGGAGGGTGTGGCCGGCGACGTGTCGGGGGTAGTCGCCGGGTTCACCGTCATTTTCGTGGTGATCGCCGTGGGCTACGTCGTGGCCCGCACCGGGGTGCTCGGCGCCCACGGCGAGTTCGTCCTCGGCCGCACCGTCTTCTTCGTCGCCACCCCGGCGCTGCTGTTCGACACCCTGTCCACGTCCGACCTGTCGGTGGTCTTCTCGTCCACCCTGGCCATCACCGCAGCCAGCGCGTCGGCGATCGGTGTGCTCGCCTTCGTCGTCGCACTCGTGCGGCGACGCCCAGCCCCCGAGGCCACGGTCGCCGCCCTCTCCGCGTGCTACGTCAACGCGGCCAACCTCGGCATCCCCATCGCGGTCTTCGTGCTCGGCGACGCGTCCTTCGTCGCCCCGTTGCTGCTCTTCCAGATCATGGTGCTCTCCCCCGTCGCGCTCGGCATTCTCGACGTCACGACGTCCCCCGGGCGGGCCTCGGCCCTGTCGATCGCCGCTGCGCCGTTCACCAATCCCATCGTGCTCGCCGGGCTCGCCGGCCTCGCCCTCGCCGTCACCGGGGTCACCCTGCCCGCGCCGGTCGCGGAACCGTTCGCCCTCCTCGGCGCCGTCAGCGTTCCCGGAGCTCTCCTCGCGTTCGGCATGTCCCTGCGCGGTGCACGCGTGCTCCAGCGCGACGGAGACACCGCGCGATCCGACGTCCTGCTCGCAGCCGGACTCAAGACCGTCGCCCTGCCCGTCCTCACCTACGTCCTGGCGCGGTGGGTGTGGGGAGTCGAGGGCGAGCAACTCTTCGCCGTCGTCGTCATCGCCTCGCTCCCGACGGCGCAGAACGTCTTCGTCTACGCCTCCCGCTACGGCCGCGGCGTCGTCCTCGCCCGCGACACCGGCTTCGTCACCACCGTGCTCGCCATCCCCCTCATCGCCGCGGTGGCTGCACTCCTCACCTGAGGCGCGAAAGGTCTTCCGCGCTGTGACGAAGGCGCGCCCGCACGCGGCCGCGCTCTCGCACGGACGCGCCCGCGAGCGGCCGCGCTACGGTGGAGGTCATGAAGGCGCTCGCGGTCGGACTGCTGCTCTGCCTCGCGCTCGCCGCCTGCAGTTCCGGATCCGCCGACCCCGCCGACCCCGAGGGCCCCGGAGCGAGTCCCACCGACATGGTGCCGGTGCCCGGCGCCCCGCCCGTGCCGCACGAGGTGCCGATCGACCGGTCCGGCACCGCGTTTCGCCCCGACGCGGACCTGGTGATGGCGCAGTCGACTCCGTTCGAGGCCTGGACGCCCCTGTCCGGCAACCGAATCGCGGTCCACTTCGTCACCGGCTCTCCCGAGTGCTACGGCGCGGACGCGACCGTCGCCGAGACCGAGCAGGACGTGACGATCACCGTCCGCACCGGTCGCCTCGCGTCCGCGCAGGACAAGGCCTGCATCATGATCGCCGTCGTCGGCACCATGGAGCTCGACCTCTCCGCCCCGGTGGGCGACCGCACCGTCCGAAACGGAACCTGACCTACCGCCGCTTCCGCGACGACAGGTAGTCGCTGACCACCGCGGCACCCAGACCGTCGAGATCCGGGGCGATCACCCGGCCGCCCACGCGGTGGGCCATGCGGTCCACGACGCGCGCCAGTCCGGGATCGTCACCGAGCCGGAAGATGGTGACCTGAGCGCCGATTCGGGCCACGGTGTCGAGTTCGCGCACCGTCAGGCCGAGGGTGCGCGCGCTGGGCGGGTAGTCGAACACGGCCTGCCCGTCCGGTTCCAGGTGCGCCGTCGGTTCGCCGTCGGTGACGATCAGCACCACCGGCTGCGCGTTGGGGTGCCGGCGCAGATGGCGCACCGCGAGCATCAACGCGTGGTGCAGATTGGTGCCCTGGTCCCAGGCGCCGTCGAGGCCCGCCAGTTCCGACGGGGTCAGCGTCTGCGCGTGCCGGCCGAACCCGATCATCGTCAGCGCATCGCCCCGGAATCTGGTACTCACCAGATGGTTCAGGGCCAGTGCCGTCTGCTTCATCGGCACCCAGCGTCCCTCCATGACCATGGAGAACGACGTGTCCACCAACAGCGCGACGGCCGCCTGCGACCGCTGCTCGGTCTCGGTGATCTCCACGTCCGTCACCGCCAGGCGCACACCGACGGCATCCGTCTCCGAGCGGGGCTCGGCCGCCGTCCTCAGGACGGCGTTGGTGACCGTCCGCACCACGTCCCAGGGCTCGGTGTCGCCGAACTCCCACGCACGGGACGCGCCCGTGGGCTCGCCCATCGCACCCGCCCGTCGCGTGTCGCGCTCGCCACGTCGCGATGCGAGAGACCCGGCCACGTCGCGCAGGGCGGCCTGGCCCAACTGCCGCATGGCTTTCGGGGACAGGCGCCACTGGCCGTCGGCACCCTTGTCGAGGAACCCCTCCTGCTGCAACGCCTTCTCCAGATCGGCCAACATGCGCGCATCGGCCGCCGCCTCGGGCCCGAGTTGCCGCAGGAGCGCGTCGGCGTCGATGTCGTCCAGCGCCGCACCGTTGTACTGCTGCGAGAGCTGATCTCCCAGATCCTCGAGCTCGGCGATGTCCTGCAGCATGCCGGTCCCGTCGCCGAGCCCCATGCCCTGCTGCCCACGGAAGTTCTGCGACCCGTCCCAGTCCTCACCGGGCCGGGCGGACTGCAGATTCGCGTCCAGCCGGGCCAACTGATCCATCAGATCGGGGCTGCCGAATGCCTGCTGCGCCAACGCATCGAGCTCGGCGCGTTGATCCGCCGACAGAGAGTTGCGTAGCCGCTGCGCCGCCGCCGACCGCTGCGCCAGAGCGTCGATCAGCTCGTCCACGCTCTGCGGGTTCTCCGGAAAGAACTCGCCGTGCTCGGCCATGAAATCACGGAACTGCTGGTCGGTGTCCTCCCCGCGCGCGTGAGCGTCGAGCAGATCGTTGAGGTCCGAGAGCATCTGCTGCACCCGGGCGCGGTCCTCCTCCGTGGCGCCCTCGAGCGCCTGCTTCATGCCCTGGAAGCGTTGATCGAGCACCTCGCGACCGAGGAGATCCTTGATCTTCTCGTAGTTCTCGCGGGCCTCCGAGCTGCGCCAGTCGTACTCGGCGAGCTCCTGCACGGCCTGCGCCGTCGACGGCGGCAGCTCGGCGAGCTGCATCTCGGCGAACCGGGCATCGTCGTCCAGCGCTCTCGCCAACGCCTTGCGCTCCTCGAGCACCGCCTTGTCGAGCAGTTCGCGGACCTCCTGGAGGGTGCCGTCGAGGTTGCGGTTCTTCAGGAGTTCCCGACGCTTGCGGTTCGCGCGCGCCGCGAGGTCGTCGAGGCCACGCATCGATCGCGTTCCGCGGCGGAGCATTTCCTGCAGCGCCCGCCTCGGCGACGACCCCTCGAGCACGTCTCGGCCGATGGCCTCGAGCGCTTCGCGCAGATCCACCGGCGGCGCCAGCGGATCAGGACCGTCGACGTACGGGCCGTAACGGGTCGACCGAGGCGGCCGGTCGGGTGAGCGTGCCATCAGCTGTACACCGTCTGCCCGTCGTCGGCGGTGTCCTTGCCGATGCGGCGCGCGAGGTACAGACCCTCCAGGGCCAATTCGAGGGCGGACGCCCGCTCCCCCACCGATGCCGCGCCGAGCCGCTGGGCGACCTCGTCGACCACCGGGAGGTCGGGAAGCGCGTCGAGCAACGCCTTCGCGGTCACGCGGGCACCGGTGACCACGGGCTCACCCTGGTCGATCGCGTTCACCAGCGGGCCGAGATCGATGCCGCCCAACGACTCTCGCGCCGTGTCCGCCGTGGCGCGACGCAGCAGGTGAGTCAGCACCTCGATCTCGCGGCCCTCCTCGCCGGACTCGAACTCGACCTTGCCGCGCAGGACGTCGACGACCGTCGTCGTGTCGACCGGGCGGGCGACCGGATCGTCCTCGCCCAGCACCGCGGCGCGGTGGATCGCGGCAGCGCCCACCGTCTCCGCCGCGGCGACCGCGAACCGCGCCGAGACGCCGGAACGCTGGTCCACCGAGGGCGATTCACGCAGCAGCCGGGTGAAGCGGGCCAGCACCTCGAGGACGTGCGGCGGCACGTCGGCGGACAGGTCGGCCTCCTGTTCGATCACGGAGATCTCGTCGGTGAGCAGCAGCGGGTAGTGCGTACGAATCTCCGCGCCGAACCGGTCCTTGAGCGGAGTGATGATGCGGCCGCGGTTGGTGTAGTCCTCGGGGTTCGCGCTGGCCACCAGGAGCACGTCGAGCGGGAGCCGCACGGTGTAGCCACGAATCTGGATGTCCCGCTCCTCCATGACGTTCAGCAGCGACACCTGGATGCGCTCGGCGAGATCGGGGAGCTCGTTGATGGCGACGATGCCCCGGTGCGTGCGTGGCACCAGGCCGTAGTGGATGGTCTCGGGATCGCCGAGGCTGCGGCCCTCGGCCACCTTGACGGGGTCCACGTCACCGACGAGGTCGGCGACCGAGGTGTCCGGCGTCGCCAGCTTCTCGGAGTACCGCTCGCTGCGGTGGCGCCAGGCAACGGGTAGGTCGTCGCCGAGTTCGGCGGCGCGTCGGACCGACGCCGGCGTGATCGGCTCGTAGGGGTGCTCGCCGAGCTCGGATCCGTCGATGACGGGAGTCCACTCGTCGAGCAGGGTCACGAGGGTGCGAAGAAGTCGGGTCTTGCCCTGACCGCGTTCGCCGAGCAGGACGACGTCGTGCTGGGCGAGCAGGGCACGTTCGAGTTGGGGGAGGACGGTGTCCTCGAAACCCAGGATGCCGGGCCAGGCGTCGCGCCCGTCCCGGAGGGCGGCGAGCAGGTTCTCACGGAGTTCGGTCTTGACGGATCTGTGGACGTGGCCCGACGCGCGGAGTTCACCGAGTGTGGTCGGACGATCGATGCTCGAGGTCACTTCTCCAACGTACGAGCCGGACGGCGATCCGGCACGCCCGCGCTCAATGACCTGTCTGATCCATCAGGTCCTTGCCCTCCGCATTCTTGACGCGTTTGCGTTCGAGGAGGACCAGGGCGAGGCCGGCCGCCCACAACACGACGGTCGCGGGGAAGAGGATCATCGCCCACCCCGAGAAGCCGTACCCGGCCGCCACCAGAGCGGAACCCAGCGCCCCCAGACCCAGAGCGATGAGGAAGTACCCCGGCCAGTTCCGCGCGTCGGCGATGGCCTCTCCGGCGTGGGCGCGCATGGTCCGTTCGTCGTCCCGCGGTTCGCGCTCCTCGCTTCCCTCGGCCTCGCCGTCGGGCGCCACTCGGTCCGGAGTCATGCGCCGCGTCTACCCTCGCGAAAACCGGACCAAACCCCCTGCGCCGGTTCTTCGGTAGCGTCGTCGGATGTGACCACGACCAGTGCCTACGACTTCACCGCCACCACCATCGACGGCGAGCCCGTCGACCTCGCGGACTACCGCGGCAAGCCGATGTTGATCGTCAACACTGCATCGCAGTGCGGCTTCACCCCGCAATACGAGGGACTCGAAGCACTGCATCGCACGTACGGACCTCGCGGGCTCGTCGTGCTGGGGTTCCCGTGCGACCAATTCGGACACCAGGAGCCGGGTGACGCCGAGGAGATCAAGAACTTCTGCTCGCTGCGCTACGACGTCACCTTCCCCCTCCACGAGAAGATTGCCGTGAACGGCGACGACGCCCACCCGCTGTACCAGTGGCTGCGGGAGCAGAAGTCCGGCGTGCTCGGCAACCGCATCAAGTGGAACTTCACCAAGTTCCTGGTGGACGCCGACGGTCAGGTGGTGGACCGCTTCGGACCCACCACCAAGCCCGAGAAGCTCGCCGACCCGATCGAGAAGGTGTTGACGGACCGAGCATGACCGCCCCCGATCCGACGATGGAGGCGATCACCGCGGCCGTCGTGCGCGGTCGCGGTGGGGACGTCGACGGGGCGCAGTCCGACCTCGAGGCCCTCTGGTCCGAGATCGGGGTGGGCGGCGATCCGTTCCATCGCTGCACGCTGGCGCATTATCTCGCCGATCTGTACGACGACGCCGCCGTGGCGCTGATCTGGGACGTTCGCGCTCTCGACGCGGCCGATGCCCTCGACGGCGATCGGGCGCGGCAGCACCACGCGAGCCTGCAGGTGGCGGCGTTCTACCCGAGCCTGCACCTGAACCTCGCCGACAACCTCCGGCGTTTGGGATCCTCTCAGGCAGCCGCCGACCACCTCGATCGTGCCGAGGAGCGTCTGTCGGCGCTTCCCGACGACGCCTACGGCGAGATGATCCGCTCGGCCCTCACCGACTTGCGCCGGGCGGTGGTCGAGCTCCGCACCGATCGCCTGTCGAGTGCGCCTGATTCCTGATCCCGTCCCGGTTTCCGGTCGATGGAGCGGCGGGTGTCGGTGGCGGTCTCTATAATCGAACACATGAGCGATCGGGGGGTCGGCGCGGTGAACGCGGCGCAGGTGGGAGGCGTTGCCTGGGCTGCGCGTGACCACACCGCCATGGACCTACCGGTCTCGTTCGACCTCCCCGTCGGTGGGCACCTCGACGCCCTGGCCGACCTGGCTGCCGGGGCGGGATACCTGGAATGGCGCCGCTACCGCCATGTCGCCGCCCTGCACACCGACCTGGTGCTCGCCGAAGAAGACCGCGACGAGCGGGCGGTCGATGCGTTCGCCCAGTGCGCCGCCCGCATCGCCACCTCGTTGTCGGTGTCGCAGTACGTCGCCGAACGCCTCCTCGACAACGCCGTCGCTCTCCGGGATCGTCTGCCGCGGGTGTTCGAGTGCCTGCGGGACGGGGTGGTCTCCCCCAGTTACATCCGCACCATCGTCTCCCGCACCGAGTTGATCCACGGCCGGTCGTATCAGGGAGTGGTGGACGCCGACATCGCCGACGCCCTGCGCAAGCCGGGGTCGTGGTCCACGGGCCGGGTGCGAGACCTGTGCGATCAGATGGTCTACCGCCGCGACCCCGACGCCGTCCGCGAACGCCGCGACGACGCCCTGAAGGGGCGGTGCTTCTTCACCGAAGCCGGACTCGACGGCATGGCAACCGTGGGAGCGACGATGTCCGCCGAACAGGCTGCCATCGTCGCCCGCGTCGTCGAACTCCTCGCCGCACAAGTCTGCCGGCACGACAGTCGCACGAAGACCGCGCGGGCATCGGATGCGCTGTTCGCGTTGGTCAAGCACGCCCCGTTCGGGTGCGACTGCGCCCGCCCGGACTGTGCCTTCGCGGTGGTCGATGCGGACGAGGTCGCAGCGAACGCGGCACGCATCGTCATCCACGTCGTCACCGACACCACCACCCTCACCGGACCTGTCCCCGCCGCTGCGAATGGCACCGCCGAGGCTGCAGCAGACCCGGCCGCGCACGCGCACGCTCGGGACACCGACACGGCCGCGACTGCCGCAGAGGAAGTTTCGGCCGAGCAGGTCGTGGCCGAGGAGGCAGCGGCCGTCGACGCGGTTGCGGTCGAGGAGGTCGCGGTCGAGGAGACACACGATGAGGAGACATCGGCCGACGCCGTTTCCGCTGTGGAGGATGCGACCGAGGCGGAGCCTGAACTGGTCGACGGTGTCGGCTACATCGCCGGACTCGGCATCGTCTCCGGCGCCCACATCCGCGACCTCGCCGCCGACCCCGCCACCCTGATCCGCCCCCTCGGCGACGGCACCGACACCCCACTCCCGGCCACCCAACCCGCGGACCCCTACCGACCCTCGGCGGCACTGAACACCTACATCCGCGCCCGAGACCAGTACTGCACCTGGCCCGGCTGCACCACACCCGCGTGGGACGGCGACCTCGACCACATCACCGAATACGACCACCACCACCCCGAGCAGGGTGGGCAGACCACCGCGACCGGGTTGGGCGCGAAATGCCGGTTCCATCACCTACTGAAAACGTTCGGCGACTTCGTCGACGACCAGTACCCCGACCCCGACAACCCCGGGCGGATCATCCGCACGTTCACCATCCCCGAAGGCCGCACCGTCCTCGGACCCGCCTACACCGGCCACGACACCCACCCCGGACTGGACATGATCGTCTTCGGCGACCCACCCGGCGCCGGCACGAAGAAGCCATCGACATCGGGCGAACCCGAACCCACTCGACCCGCCCCACGCACCGAGCAGAAACACGCCCGCCGACGCCAGGAACGCCACCGCAACCGACTCCGCAACAACCTGAGAGGGATCCGACCACCCGAACCGGACGACGCACCACCCCCGTTCTGACAGGCCCCGCGGAGTGACCGAGCGTGACGGCGAGATGATGCGCTCGGCCCTCGACGACGCCGGATACCGCTTCCCCGAAACCGGTGGAGTTATCGGGTGAGCGTCTGCCCGCGCCATAGACGTGTGTCAATATAGAGCGGTGTCGAAGCAGGAACGTGTGGCGCAGAATGCGTGTTGCTCACCGCTGACGCGTGAGCCGTTGACCGCGGACTGGGCCGGTGACCTGGCTCGAATGTTCAAGGCGATCGGGGATCCAGTGCGCCTGCGACTGCTGTCGTTGGTGGCCTCGCACGCCGCCGGCGAGGCGTGCGTCTGTGACATCTCCGGCTCGTTCGAGCTGTCGCAGCCGACGATCTCCCACCACTTGAAGGTGCTCCGCGAAGCGGGACTTGTCGACTGCGAACGTCGCGGCACCTGGGTGTACTACCGAGTGATCCCGTCCGCACTGACCGAGTTATCGGCGGTGTTGTCCCCGGAGTCCGGTGTGCTCGGCGCGTCCGTCTGCGCGCCTACGGGTGCGGACGTGGCGGTGGGTGCGCGATGACCCGAATGTCCGACAGCGCCGAAGTCGTCGGCAAGCTGTCCTTCCTCGACCGATTCCTCCCGGTGTGGATCGGCGTCGCGATGGCCGCGGGCCTGCTCTTCGGACGAGGCATCCCTGGACTCGGTGACGCCCTGTCCGCGGTCGAGATCGATGGAATTTCTCTGCCGATCGCGGTCGGCCTGCTGATCATGATGTATCCGGTGCTGGCGAAGGTCCGCTACGACCGCCTGGACACCGTCACCGGCGACCGCCGACTCCTCGCCGGGTCACTGACGCTGAATTGGATCGTCGGACCGGCACTGATGTTCGCGCTCGCCTGGATCTTCCTCCCGGACCTGCCCGAGTACCGGACCGGCCTGATCATCGTCGGCCTCGCCCGATGCATCGCCATGGTGATCATCTGGAACGACCTCGCGTGCGGAGACCGCGAAGCCGCCGCCGTGTTGGTGGCGATCAATTCGGTGTTCCAGGTGGTCATGTTCGCCGTCCTCGGCTGGTTCTATCTCTCCGTCCTGCCAGGCTGGCTGGGACTCGAACAGACCACCATCGACACCTCCCCGTGGCAGATCGCGAAATCGGTCCTGATCTTCCTCGGCGTCCCCTTGCTCGCCGGATTTCTGACCCGCCGCTACGGCGAGAAGGCCAGGGGGCGTGACTGGTACGAGCAGACGTTCCTCCCCCGCCTGGGCCCGTGGGCCCTCTACGGGCTGCTGTTCACCATCGTGATCCTGTTCGCCCTGCAAGGGGAGCAGATCACCTCGAACCCCGTCGACGTCGTGCGCATCGCGCTCCCGCTGCTGGTGTACTTCGCCCTGATGTGGAGCGGCGGCTACCTACTCGGAGCAGCGATGGGCCTCGGCTACCAGCGCACCACCACCCTCGCGTTCACCGCCGCCGGCAACAACTTCGAGCTCGCCATCGCCGTTGCAATCGCCACTTACGGCGCCACCTCCGGGCAAGCCCTCGCCGGGGTCGTCGGCCCCTTGATCGAGGTGCCGGTGCTGATAGGTCTCGTGTACGTCTCTCTTGCCCTGCGACGTCGGTTCACCTCAGGCATCCCCGAGACGGCCGCTCCGGCGGCTACGAAGGAGTCGTGACATGACCTCCACGCCGTCCGTGCTGTTCGTGTGCGTGAAGAACGGCGGCAAGTCGCAGATGGCCGCCGGGCTGATGCGCGCCGCCGCCGGCGATACCGTCGACGTCCATTCCGCCGGGACCAAGCCCGGCGCAGCTGTCAACACATTGTCCGCCGAGGTGCTGCTCGAGGTCGGTGTCGACATCACCGCCGAGACCCCGACTCCGATCGACCCGCAGCTACTTCGCGAAGTCGACCTGGTCGTCACCCTCGGCCGCGACGCCGGAGTCGACCCCGAGGCCGGGACACCGGTGGAGAATTGGGACACCGACGAGCCGTCCGAACGCGGCATCGAGGGCATCGAACGCATGCGGCTGGTTCGCGACGACATCGCAGCACGGGTTGCCGAACTCGCCACCCGCCTCCGCACGTAACCGGCGCGGTCCCGACGCGCCTGCACGCGGCGCGTCGGAACGGGCGTCGGCTAGTGCGCGAAGTGGCGGGAGCCGGTGAGGTACATCGTCACGCCCGCATCACGTGCGGCGGCGATGACCTCGTCGTCACGAATGGATCCACCCGGCTGCACCACGGCGGTGACGCCGGCGGCAGCGAGAATCTGGAATCCATCGGGGAACGGGAAGAACGCATCGGAGGCAGCAACGGCGCCGCGTGCGCGATCACCGGCCCGGCGGACGGCGAGTTCGGCCGAGTCGACCCGGTTGACCTGGCCCATACCCACACCGACCGACGCCCCGCCCGAGGCGAGCAGGATCGCGTTCGACTTGACCGCGCGGCATGCGCGCCACGCGAACTGCAGATCCGCCAACTGCGCCTCGTCGGCAGCGTCACCGACGGCAAGGGTCCAGTTCGACGGGTCGTCACCCTCGGCGTCGAGAAGATCGCGGTCCTGCACCAGCAGACCTCCGGAGATCTGCCGGATCTCCGGGACTGCCGAGGGTACTTCGGCGATGAGCACCCGAATGTTCTTCTTGCGCTGCAGGACCGGCAGTGCGCCGTCGGCGTAGGACGGCGCGATGATCACCTCGGTGAAGATCTCGGCGACCTGCTCGGCCATCTCGACGGTGACCTCGCGGTTGGCGGCGATGACGCCGCCGTAGGCACTCACCGGATCGCAGGCGTGCGCGTTGCGGTGCGCCTCGGCGATGGACCCGCTGTGCGAGACGGCGATACCGCACGGGTTGGCGTGCTTGATGATCGCGACGGCGGGCGCGTCGTGGTCGAACGCCGCACGCCACGCGGCGTCGCCGTCCGTGTAGTTGTTGTAGGACATCTCCTTGCCGTGCACCTGCTCGGCCTGCGCGATGCCGGATCCCGACGTCGCATCCACGTACAGCGCACCCCCCTGGTGCGGGTTCTCGCCGTACCGCAGCACCGCGGCGCGCTGGTAGGTGGCTCCGGTGAACGTCGGGAACGCCTCGTCGGCAGCCGAGTACTCCGTCATCCAGGACGCGACGGCCACGTCGTACGCAGCTGTGTGCCGAAAAGCCTGTGCCGCCAGTCGAATTCGCTGCTCGAGGGTGAAGCCGCCCGTCGTCACCGCGGTGAGGACGTCGTCGTACCGAGCGGGGTCGACCACCACGGCGACCGACGGATGGTTCTTCGCCGCCGCGCGCACCATCGAGGGACCGCCGATGTCGATCTGCTCGATGCACTCGTCCGCCGACGCACCCGACGCCACGGTGTCGGTGAACGGGTACAGGTTGACCACCACGAGCTCGAACGCGGCGACACCCAGTTCCTCGAGCTGCGCCACGTGCTCGCCGCGTCGGGTGTCGGCGAGGATGCCGGCGTGCACCCGCGGGTGGAGGGTCTTGACCCGACCATCGAGCGTCTCGGGAAACCCGGTCAGTTCTTCGACCGGGGTGACCGGAACGCCGGCGTCGGCGATGCGCTTGGCGGTCGATCCGGTGGACACGATCTCGACGCCCGCAGCGTGCAGGCCCGCGGCCAGCTCGTCGAGGCCGCTCTTGTCGTACACGCTGACCAGAGCGCGTCGGACGGCTCTGCGGTTCTCGGGGCTAGTCACTGGGAATCTGGGCCTTTCGTCCATCGATGATGACTCCGCGGGCGGCGACGGCGGCGACCACCTCGATCAGCAGACGCCGCTCGACGATCTTGATGCGCTCGTGCAGCGACGACTCGTCGTCACCCACGAACACCGGCACGGCTTCCTGCGCGAGGATGGGGCCGGTGTCGACTCCCTCGTCCACCAGGTGCACGGTGGTGCCGCTGACGCGCACGCCGGCGGCGAGGGCGTCCCGCACAGCGTGCGCCCCGGGAAACGACGGCAGCAACGCGGGATGCGTGTTGAGAACCCGACCACCGAAACGGGAAAGGAACGACGGGCCCAGAATGCGCATGAATCCTGCGCTCACGACGTAATCCGGGTCGAGGTCGGCCACCGCAGCGGTGATCGCACGGTCCCACTCGGCGCGGTCCGCATAGTCGCAGGGGCGGATTCGGGTCGCACCCAGAACGGTCTCGGCGGGGCACTCACGGTCGGCGACGACGCCCACCACTTCGGCGGAGAAGTCGGGCTCGGCCGTGGCGTCGACGAGCGAGCGGAGGAGGGACCCGGCGCCCGATGCCAACACCACCACCCGAGCCGCGGAGGCTCGGTGGGACGTCGCGGGCGGAGCAGACAGCGCTCTTCTCCTCGGCTTCGAACGACGGGTACGGGGCGTCCCGAAGCCTAGACGCCCGTCGATTTCGGCTCGTCGGGGAGGTCGACCACCTCGGCATCGACGACATCGGTGGGGGTGGTCTCCGATGCTGCGGTCGTGGCGGATTCTGACTTGTCGGACTCCGCCGGGACGGTCTCCGCCGTGTCGACCTCGGTCTCGGTGGTCTCGGCGGGCTCGGTGGTGTCGGCGGGCTCGGTGGTGTCGGCGGGCTCGGTGGTGTCGGCGGGCTCGGTGGTGTCGGCGGGCTCGGGGACATCGGTGGTGTCCGCATCGTCCGTCGGCTCGGTGGCCGACCCGGCGGGCAGCGCGGCAACCGCGTCCGACGGTGTGGAGGCACGGTCACGGTCGGCCGTTTGGTCGACCGGGTCGTCCCACCCGTGGACGTCGTGTCGCCGCAGGACGTACGCCGCGACACCGGCAGCGACGACCCCCACCACGAGACACCAGGTGAAGGCCGTGACGGCGAACAGCGCGATGTCCGCCCCGAAGTGGCCGAAGGTCCCGACGACGCCTCCGGACACCGCCGAGACCACCGCGCACCCCAGCGCGACCAGGACGGCGGCCAGGGACGCGGCGCGCAGCGCGTCCGGGAGCGTCGCGGTCGCCCGTGCGGCCGCCCGTCCCAGGACGATCGCGGCCACCGCCGGGACCACGAGCAGCACCGGCCACCAGATCTGCGCCGACGACTCCGGCAACGCCGCCAGAACGGGCACCGCAGGAAGGTCGCCGCCGGTGGACTCGAACACGCTGACCGAGACAACGCCGGCGGAGGCCGATGCCCCGGTCACGACGGACGCCGCCGCGACGACGACGTTCGGCAGGTAGAGGACGGACAGTGCAGTCAGTCCGAGAGCCCCGCCGACGCCGCCTCCGGCGTCGAGGACGGCACCCATGGTGGACATCGACAGTACGAGCGAGACCACGACCGTCACGGCTCCACCCGCCACCAGAACCGCTCCGGCGCGCGCGGCAGGACCCGCGGCGGCCAGTGCCCAGGCCGGCAGATCGAGGCGGTGCACCGGCGTCGGCCACGTCCCGCGCACGCACCCGAGGGCGGCACCGAGGCCGTGCACCAGCAGGACCCAGCCGACCGTGGCCAGGAACCCGGGGGTACTCATCGCGATGACCGTGGACGCGTCACCGATCATCGCCAGCATCACCACCGCCATCGCGAGCGGACCTGCGAGCGCGGCGGCGACCACCCACACCACGTCCCGGCGCGACGACGACGGCGTCACCGCACGCGCCACCTGACGTGCCACTCCACGGACCAGCAGCGCGGTGGGAAGAATCGGCAGCAACGACAACGTCGCGCCCGCGATTCCGAGCGGCACCTGATGCACCGCGAGCCACGTGCCCGCGAGCGCACCGAACGTGCCCGTCAGATCGCTGCCCGCCAGGACCAGCGTCAGCACCACGACCACCGACACCACGGCCAGCAGGATGCCCGACGGCCGGAACGCGACCCCCAGGAGGACGCGGGCATCATCGGGCGACGGCATCAGGCGGGCGCGCGGGGAGGCGTCACGATCGAGTAGCGAAGTCATCGCGAACCAGAATCCCACCGACGGCGGCCAGGGTGGTCCAGGCGCGCCGTCGGTGGTCGAGCGTCAGGAGCGGTCGCGGTCCTCGACCGGATCGAACGCCCGAGTGGAGTCGGTGGACGACCCGTCGGACGGCCCGGCCGAACCCGACTCCGTCGGGCGCGGCGCCGGGGCGTACTCCGGCTGACCGTGAACAGGAGGCTGGCCGTACGCCGGGGGCCGGCCGTATCCGCCCTGCGGCTGCCCGTATCCGCCCTGCGGCTGGCCGTAACCCTGAGGCTGGCCGTATCCCTGCGGCTGGCCGTACCCTGCCTGCGGCTGGTTGTAGCCCTGCGGGTGGCCGTAGCCACCCTGCGGCTGGCCGTAGCCCTGCGGCTGGTTGTAACCGCCCTGCGGCTGCCCGTAACCGCCCTGCGGCTGGCCGTAGCCCTGAGGCTGCCCGTAACCACCCTGAGGCTGCCCGTATCCCTGCGGCTGGCCGTACCCACCCTGCGGCTGGCCGTAGCCCTGCGGCTGGTACCCCTCCGACTGGCCGCGCGACTTGTCGAACACCGACCCGCCACCGAACGGCGACTGCTTCGGCGTCCGCTTGTCCGGCAGGCTCACCACGCCGGCGTCGAGAAGCACCAGAGCGACCGACGACGCCGCCTGGACCAGGCCGAGGATCAGCACGAGGATCGCGCCGATGCCCACCCCGACCTCGACGGTGGTGAACGGCGTCTCGATCGAGCCGGCATTGAACAGCTGGAAGACCAGCGTGACCACTCCGGCGACCGACAGACCGGCGACGACCGGCCACGGCGCGACCTGCTTGGGCAGCAGCGACAGGCCCACGACGACCGCCGCGGCGAGGAACAGAGCGACCGACGTCGCGTCACCGGTGGCGCGCTCGAAGAAGTTGCTCGACTGTCCTTCGAGCGTGAACTGCGCGGCGAGCCCGAGCACGAACGCGAGCACGCCGGTTCCGAGCACCACGAACGACGCGATCCGACGCACGGAACGCAGCGCCGCGTCCTTCTTCTCGGCGGTCATGGTCGCGTCGTCGTGGTCGTGTCCGGTGTCGTGGCGCCCGGACGGCGAGGTCGGCGAGGACGCTCCGCTGTCCGTGTGGGCGGCCCGACCCGGATCGGTGGCAGGCACCGACGCCGTGGGCACCGACACCGTCGGCTCCGCGCCCGCCGGAGGGTGCGTCGAGCCGGTCGGCTCGTCCCCCGGTCGGCGGTCCGATTCACCTGGCTGAAGACTCATCCGAGTTCGTCCTCCTGTTCGTGGGGCGGCCCCGTGGATCGGGAAATCTCGTCCGCCACCCTACGGAACATCCGGAACCGGGGTCAGGCCGCACCGACTCGGTCGCGATCGGTCGACCGGGCCGCCTCGATCTCCCTGACCAGCGGCAACACCCGCTCTCCGAAGTACTCGATCTCCTCCTGGAAGTGCAGGAATCCGCCCAGGATCAGGTCGACACCGCGGTCCCGGTAGTCGACGATGCGTTCCGCGACCTGCTCCGGGGTTCCGATCAGCTGCGTCTTGAAGCCGTCGTTGTACTGCACGAGATCCTCGAAGGAGGAGTCCGCCCACATGCCCTTCTTGTCGCCGGTCGAGTTGCCCGCCTGCTGCACGGCGCCGCGGAACCCCTCGACCGCAGGGCGATCGGCCTTCTCCACGATCTCCCGGAGCACGTCGCGCGCCTCCTTCTCGGAATCGCGCGCGATGATGAAACCGTTGAGTCCGAACTCGACCTCGCGGTCGTGCGCCCGGGCCACCTCTCGGACGTCGTCGATTTGCTCCGTGATGCCGTCGAAGTCCTTGCCGTTGGAGAAGTACCAGTCGGAGTACCGACCGGCGTTCTGCCGGGCCGCCGTCGAGTTCCCGCCCTGGAACAGCTCCGGGTTCGGACGCTCGGCCGTGTTGAGCGGCTTGGGCTTCAACGTGAAATCGTGGATTCGGTAGAAGTCGCCGCGGAAGTCCACGTCGTCCTCCGTCCAGATCTTGCGCAGCACCTGGAGGAACTCGGCACTGCGGCGGTACCGCTCGTCGTGTTCGAGCCACGGCTCACCGAGGTGGGTGAACTCGTCCTTGAACCAGCCGCTGACGACATTGACTGCGAAGCGCCCGCCGGACAGGTGGTCCGCCGTCGCGCCCAGCTTGGCCAGGACCGCCGGCTGCCACAGGCCGGGGTGAACGGCCGCAATCACTTTCAGCCGTTCGGTGGCCAGCAGCAGGGCGAGGCTGAAACTCGTGGACTCGTGCTGATACTCGGCGCCGTAGCTGGCCTCGTACCGAACCTGGCTGAGCGCGTACTCGAACCCGTTGTTCTCCGCGGTCTGCGCGAGCTTCTTGTTGTACTCGAACTCCCAGCTGGTGCGCTGTTCGATGTCGCTCGTGACCAGTCCCCCACTGACGTTGGGAACCCAGTACGCGAACTTCACGGCGTCGGCGATCTTCTCGGTGCTCATGTCTCTCGTTCTCTCGGTGATGAAAGGCTGCGGGCGAGTGCTGCGCCGGGTCGGTCAGGAATACCAAGTGGGCGTGGGCAACTCGCCGGTCAACACGTGACGGCCCACCTCTCGACGCTTGTAGAAGACCGGATCGTGCAGCGTGTGCGTGCGGACGTTTCGCCAGAACCGGTCGAACCCGTGGCTCGAGGCGGTTGCTCGCGCTCCCAATGCCTCGAAGATGCCGGCGGTGATCTCGAGGGCCACCTCCGTCGCGCGCGCCTTGGCCGCCGCGACGCGGACCTCGTGCTCACCGCGCTGGGTCTCGGTGACCGCATCGGCGTCGTCGTGCAGTCGTTGCTGTTCCGCCGCAACGGCATCGGCCAGCGCCTCGGCCGCCCACAGCTTGGCCGTGTAGTCGCCGTACAGGTCGATGATGTAGGGCTCGTCGAGGGCATTGTCGACCGTCGAGTGCAGCCACGCCCGCGTGGTGGTGCGGGTGTACTCCGCCGCGCTGTCGAGCGCGCCGCGCGCGATGCCGAGGTAGAAGTTCACGAACACCAACTGGATGATCGGCACGTTCAGCGTGTTGTAGACCCGCGGCTGGAACACCTTGTCGACGAAGCCCGCCGCGGAACTCCACTCCGTGCGTACGTGATCGATGGTGACGCTGCCGCTCTCGGTGCGACGCTGGCCGATGTTGTCCCAGTCGTCGTGGAACGTCAGGCCCTCGGAGTCCGAGGGCACGATCGCGAAGATGTGGGTGTCCGTACCCGCCAGCACACCCTCGAGCACCGTGACGTCCGAGATGCGGCTGCCGGTCGAGAAGGTCTTGGCGCCGTGGTAGACGAGGGTGTCGCCCTCGTCGGTGATCTCGACGTCGTTGTCCCGCGGATTGACCGCGCCGCCGAAGAACCAGCGATTCTCCGTCGCGGCCTGTTCGACGGCGGCGATCTGCTCGGGGGTGCCCACCAGGCGGGCCGCCCAGAACCACAGCAGGTGGTAGCCGTACAGCTGGCCGATCGAGCCGTCGGCCGTCGCCACCTCACGGATGAGTCGGTACGCCGTCTCCCAGCTCTGGCCGCCCCCGCCGAACTCCACCGGTCCCAGCACCGTGGCCAGTCCCGAGTCCTTCAACAGGGCCACCTCGGCGTGCGGCGGTTCCGTACCGCGGTCGAGGGCGACTGCGTCCTCCGCCAGGATCGTCGCCACGTCCCGTGCGCGATCGATCCATTCCTCGGGTGTGGTCGGTGTGGTGGTCCAGCGCCCCCCGGCACCGGTTCCGCTGGGTCGGTTCTCGGTGATCGTCATGCTCGGCAGTACACCGGGAACGAGTGCGCGGCGACACCATTGCGATCGGGGTGATTCGTACCGTTCGCGGATACGCCGAAGGCCGATCCCCACTGGGGAACCGGCCTTCGGGCGTCGCAGACGGGTGAAGCGGGTTACTTCTTCTCGAGGATCTCTCGCGCCAGAGCCGCGGTCTCGGACGGCGTCTTGCCGACCTTGACGCCGGCCGCCTCGAGGGCGTCCTTCTTGGCCTGGGCGGTGCCCGAGGAGCCGGAGACGATGGCGCCGGCGTGGCCCATGGTCTTGCCCTCGGGGGCGGTGAACCCGGCGACGTAGCCGACGACCGGCTTGGTCACGTTGGCCTTGATGTAGTCGGCCGCACGCTCTTCCGCGTCGCCACCGATCTCGCCGATCATGACGATGATCTCGGTCTCGGGGTCCTTCTCGAACGCCTCGATGGCGTCGATGTGGGTGGTCCCGATGACCGGGTCGCCGCCGATGCCGATGGCGGTGGAGAAGCCGAAGTCACGAAGCTCGAACATCATCTGGTACGTCAGGGTGCCCGACTTGGAGACCAGGCCGATGGGGCCCTTGCCCGCGATGTTGGCCGGGGTGATGCCGACCAGCGCCTCGCCGGGGGTGATGATGCCGGGGCAGTTCGGCCCGATGATGCGGGTCTTCTCGCCCTTCTCGACGTTGTAGGCCCACGCGTACGCGCTGTCCTGCACCGGGATTCCCTCGGTGATGACGACGAGCAGCGGGATCTCGGCGTCGATGGCCTCGACGATGGCGTCCTTGGAGAACGCCGGCGGCACGAACGCGATCGACACGTCGGCGCCGGTCTTCTCCATGGCCTCGGCGACGGAACCGAAGACGGGAAGCTCGACGTCGGAACCGTCGGCGGCCTTGTGCGACACGCTGGTTCCGGCCTTGCGGGCGTTGACGCCGCCCACGACCTGCGTTCCGGCCTTGAGCATGAGCGCGGTGTGCTTGGTGCCCTCGCCGCCCGTGATGCCCTGGACGATGACCTTGTTGTTCTTGTTCAGAAAGATCGACATTGTGTGTTCAGCCCTCTACTTCGCAGCCAGCTCGGCGGCCTTGTCGGCGCCCTCGTCCATGGTCTCGGCGAGCGTCACCAGCGGGTGCGCGGCGTCGGCGAGAATCTTGCGGCCTTCCTCGACCTTGTTGCCGTCGAGGCGAACCACCAGCGGCTTGTTGGCGTCGTCGCCCAGCTTCTTCAGCGCACCGACGATGCCGTTGGCGACGGCGTCGCACGCGGTGATGCCGCCGAAGACGTTGACGAAGACGCTCTTGACCTGGTCGTCACCGAGGATGACGTCGAGACCGTTGGCCATGACCTCGGCCGAGGCACCGCCACCGATGTCGAGGAAGTTGGCGGGCTTCACGCCGCCGTGGGCCTCACCGGCGTACGCGACGACGTCGAGGGTCGACATGACCAGCCCGGCGCCGTTGCCGATGATGCCGACCTGTCCGTCGAGCTTGACGTAGTTGAGGTCGTTGGCCTTGGCCTTCGCCTCGAGCGGGTCGGCCGCGTCGGCGTCCTCGAACTCGGCGTGGCCCTCCTGGCGGAAGTCCGCGTTGGCGTCCAGGGTGACCTTGCCGTCGAGGGCGAGGATCTGGTCGTCGGGCGTGCGCACGAGGGGGTTGACCTCGACGAGGAGGGCGTCTTCCTTGATGAAGACTTCCCACAGCTTCTGAATGGTGTTGGCGGCGGCGTCCAGGACCTCGGCGGGCAGCTTGCCGGCCTCGGCGATCTGCCGCGCGAACGCCAGGTCGACACCCTTGACGGCGTCGACCGGGATGCGAGCGAGTGCGTCCGGGTTCTCCTCGGCCGTCACCTCGATCTCGACGCCACCCTCGACGGAGCACATCGCCAGGTAGGTGCGGTTGGTGCGGTCGAGCAGGAAGGAGATGTAGTACTCCTCCGCGATGTCGCTCGCTTCGGCGACGAGGAGCTTCTTGACGACGTGACCCTTGATGTCCAGGCCCAGGATCGCCTCGGCATTGGCTTCCGCCTCCGCGACGTCCTTCGAGTACTTGACACCACCGGCCTTGCCGCGGCCACCGACCTTGACCTGCGCCTTGACCATGACCGGCTTGCCGATTTCCTCGGCGATCGCGCGGGCACCGGCCACCGTGTCGGTGACACGTCCGGCCGACGTCGGAACTTCGTGCTTGGCGAAGAGTTCCTTCGCCTGGTATTCGAAGAGATCCATCAGCTCACCATCTCGTCTGCGTTGACGCCCGCTCGAGGGGTAGGAGCGGGTCCGACCAACGACAATAACGACCGGCCCGGAGGCCCGGACAACACCCCGTGTCCGTTGTGCTCCATCTCACCGACCAGCGCGAATGCTACTCGTCAGTACGAGCGAGGAGGCCACTGAGCAGGGCCGACACTATTGCACCGACGCCCGTGATCGCGGCGCCGACCGCGGCGCCGTCCACGACCGCCGCGAGGGCGAGCCCGCCCGCACCGACGGTGGTGCCGACGGCCGCAGCCACCGCGCGAGAACGACGCGCGCGCAGCAGGATCGCCGTCGTCGCCACCACCACGGCCGCGAACACGACGCGGCCCCAGACGTCCCAGCCCCACGGCCACGTCCCGACCCAGCCCCCGAGTCGTCCGTCGACCGACCGCGCCGGCAGCGCCGACCCGAGGACGATCAGACCGGCCGACGTCCACGCGACGGCGCGGAGGTGCGGCGCGCGCTCGGCGGGATCGAACTCCGCGGACTCCGACTCCGCTGGGTCCGAATCCACGGGATCCGCGGCGAGCGCCGGCGCGGCGAGGACGGCGGCGAGCACGGACAGTCCGAGGAGCCATCCACCGAGCCCCGGCCGGACGCCCTCGACGCCGACGCCGAGCACCACCGCCTGGAGCACGACCGAGACGAGGGCTCCGTGGGCGGCGAGGATCGGAGCAGCCGCGGGGCGAACCGACGGCGCGAACTCCGACAGGCACAGCAGCACCCCCACCGTGGCCACGACGACGGCCGACACGGCCACCGCGCCGACCCCCGAGATGCGCGGAACCGGTCCGCCCGCGTCCAGGACGGGCAGCACGGACCCGGCTCCCGCTGCGGCCGCCGAGAGCAGCAGCAGGGACCCGGCCACCAGCCGGGCGTTCGGGGCGCGTCGCGGCCGGGCGGTGGACGGTCGGCGTTCGCCGGCTCCCTCGCCGGTGCGGTCCGGCCGCGCGGCGGCGAGGAGCAGCGCCACGCTCACGAGGCCGAGCCAGGTCCCCGGTCCGACGTCGATGCGGTCACCGGCCGCGGCGGCCGCCGGGATGCGCGGGAGTACGACGAGAAGCACCGACAGTGCAACGCCCACCAGCGCTCCGCGGGTGACGTCCCGACGCGACGAGGTGGCCCCGAGAGCGACGACCACGAGCACCGCCAGCGCGGCGAGGACGTAGCCGACGGCCGAGAGCACCGGGGCGCCGAGAACGGACGGCGCCAGGAAGACGGAGTCGGTACTGACGTAGGCCGGCACCGCGACGGCCGCCGCAGCACCCGCCGCACCGAGAACCACCAGCAGCGCACGACGGGGTGCATCGTCGTCCACGACGGACGGCCGTCGGGCCAGCGCGACCGCGGCGAGGAGGCCGGCGGTCACGAACGCGACGTGGCCGGCGAGGAGTGCCGCGGCGCCGATCGTCGGCGACGGCGCCGCCGCCGCCGCCGGACGGAACAGGTCGAGTCGGTCCGCGTCGAGGGCTCGGGCGAACACTTGCAGATCGGTCACGGCGAGGCCTGCGGCGACCGCGCCCACGGCGGCGGTCACGGCGAGGCCGAGATCGGGCCGTGACCGTCGGCTTCCGAGCACCAGCGCGACCACCAGTGCGTGACCGAGGGCGGTCGAGACTGTCGAGCCGATCGGGGGTCCGGCGAGTACGGGCGACGCGACGCCCACGACGGACGCGGCGGTCACGGCGAGGGCGCCGACCAGGACGAGGGCGGCGGACGACGGTTCGAGCGGCTTCGTCACGATCGACGACGGTATCGGTGACCCGATCGCGTGGGTCGTTCTCTCGAGTTCCGCCAGGTGGCCTTGTGAGCCACCTCACATATCCGGGCGGGATCGCGGATCGGCTTGCGAAGCCTGCGACCGTTTCGTTACCGTCGCCCAGGCTCACATCACGAGCAGGTCACGGATGACCACCGCGACATTCCACGGGTTCACGATCAGGAGGACGGCAGCTCTTGCAGCACCACCGCACTCCGTTCACACCCAGCCGCTTCGTCGGCACCAGCGACTCCACCGTTACCAGCGTTCCCGATCCGTCCCCCGTCGACACCTCCAGTCCGTGGGATCGCGATCACGAGGGCGACGACTACGACGCCACCGCGCCGGCCTGGACCGCGGCCACCCGCGCCGACGACGCACCGCGTCGCCGCCGTTCCGTTCCCGCCACCCAGTTCCTGGTGGCGTCCACCGATCCCGACACCGTCGACGAGGTCGCCCCGCGCCGCACCGGCGCGCACCGCATTCCCGCGCCGCCGACCGCCCTCAAGGGCCGGGTCGCCGTCGTGGCCGTCGCCGCCGGCGCCGTGGTCTCCGCCGGACAGGCCGCCGTGGCGGGCAATCAGCCCGCCGAGCGCAGCGACGTCTCCGAGTACGCGCTCGCCGCCGGCCAGGCTCCCGCCGCCGTGGCCGGGGTGGTCGACGCCGCCGCGCCCGCAATTCTCGACACCGCCGCACCCACCTCGGACAGCCTCCCGACCGCAACGTCGACCGGAGCGCCCATTTCGGCGCCGTCGAAGTCCGCGGCACCGCAGATCCTCAACATCGCCGCACCCGTCGACCTGAGCCAGTTCGATCAGCTCCTGGCCAAGGGGCAGCGCTTCCTCGCCGAGCGCGAGGCCCGCGAGGCCGCCGCGCGGCGTCCGCTCTTCGCGCTTCCGGCTATCGGTACGTACACGTCCGGCTTCGGCGCCCGCTGGGGCACCCTGCACGCCGGCGTGGACATCGCCAACGCTATCGGCACGCCCGTCTACGCGGTGGCCGACGGCACCGTGATCGACTCCGGCCCCGCGGCGGGCTTCGGACTGTGGATCCGTCTGCAGCACGCCGACGGCACCATCACGGTGTACGGCCACATCGACTCGTCCGAGGTCCAGGTGGGCCAGACGGTCATGGCGGGTGACGAGATCGCCAAGATGGGCAACCGCGGCCAGTCCACCGGCCCGCACCTGCACTTCGAGGTGCACCTGCCCGGCGAGAACAAGATCGACCCGCTCCCCTGGCTGGCCACCCGTGGCATCAGCCTGGGCCCGGCCGGCGACTGATCGCCGGCCCGCCTCCCTCGTCTACAGCTTGATCATCGGCACGCCGCCGATCAGCATCATCTTCACCCGGCCGGCCGTGCCGAAGTCGATGAGCACCATCGCCCGCTGACCGGTTCCCCCGGACTCCACCACCGTGCCCAGCCCGTACTTGTCGTGGCTCACGCGATCGCCGACGGCCAACGACAGCACGGTGTTCGAGGCCCGCGCCTTGCCGAAGCCGGGGGTGGGCGTCGAGGACGGCGACGAGCCACCCGACCAGCCCCCGCGGGGGTTGGCCGTCCAGTCGCGCTGACGGCCCGAGCCGAAACCGCCGCCCATGCCGCCACCACCGACACCGGGATCCTCCCGCTTCCAGTCGATCAGGTGCTGCGGAACCTCCTGTAGGAAGCGCGATTCCGGGTTCTGGATGGGCTGCCCCCACGCCGAACGCATGATCGCGCGAGTCAGGTACAGCCGATGGCGAGCGCGGGTGATGCCCACGTAGGCCAACCGGCGTTCCTCCGACAGCTCGGCCGGGTCGCCGAGCGCGCGCATGTGCGGGAACTGGCCGTCCTCCCACCCGGTGACGAAGACGACGGGGAACTCAAGCCCCTTGGCCGTGTGCAGGGTCATGAGGGTGACCACGCCGTCCCCGTTGTCGGGGATCTGGTCGGTGTCCGCCACGAGCGAGACCCGCTCGAGGAACGCCGCCAGCGAACCCGGCTCGGCCACCCCCTCGGTGTCGCGGTCGGTGTCCGCCTCGACGTCCAGATCCTCCAGACCCTCCGCGTTGCGCGCATCGGCGCTGAATTCCCGTGCGACGGAGACGAGTTCGTTGAGGTTGTCCAGGCGCGCGCCGTCCTGCGGATCGGAGCTGGCCTCGAGCTCGGCGCGGTAGCGGGTGCGGTCCAGGACCGCCTCCACCACGTCGCCGATGTCGGCGACGTCGTTGCCGTCCGCGTCGACCTGGTTCATGGTCGCGCGCAACTCGTCGATCATCTCCACGAACGAGCCGATCGCGTTCTGTGCGCGGGTGTTCAGCAGCGACACCCGCCCCGCCGCGGCGTCGAGCAGCGCCGCGTTGAAGCTGATGTTCTTCCGCTCGGCGTGCACCGCGACGCAGGCCTCCGCCCGGTCCCCGATACCGCGGCGCGGGGTGTTGAGGATGCGGCGCATGCTCACGGTGTCGTCCGGATTGGCGAGCACCCGCAGGTACGCGACGATGTCCCGGACCTCCTTGCGCTCGTAGAACCGCACTCCGCCGACCACCTTGTACGGCAGGCCGAGGCGCACGAAGATCTCCTCGAGCGCACGCGAATTGTTGTTGGTCCGGTAGAAGACGGCGACGTCGGAGTACTTGAGGTCGGTGCCGTCGACCAGCCGATCGATCTCCGACGCGACGAACCGTGCTTCGTCGTGCTCGTTGTCGGCGACGTACCCGACGATCTGCTCGCCCTCACCGGTGTCGGTCCACAGCCGCTTCTCCCGTCGGCCGGTGTTGCGCGCGATGACCGCGTTGGCTGCCGACAGGATCGTCTGGGTGGACCGGTAGTTCTGTTCGAGCAGGATGGTTCGGGCGTCCGGGTAGTCGCGCTCGAACTCCTCGATGTTGCGGATGGTGGCGCCGCGGAAGGCGTAGATGGACTGGTCCGCGTCACCGACCACGCACAGCTCGCTCGGCGGCACGCCCTCGCTCGACTCGCCGTCCGTGCCCACCAGCTCCCGCACCAGCATGTACTGGGCGTGGTTGGTGTCCTGGTACTCGTCGACCAGTACGTGCCGGAACCGCCGACGGTAGTACTCCGCCACGTCCGGATGCGACTGCAGCAGGGCGACGGTCTCGCCGATCAGATCGTCGAAGTCGAACGCGTTGGCCGAGCGGAGACGCTGCTGGTAGTGCGTGTAGACCTTGGCCACGATCGCGGGCAGCTCCGCGGTGTCCTGCTGCGCGTCGGCGACCGCCCGATCGGGATCGATCAGCTCGTTCTTGAGGTTGGAGATCTGGGTGGCCAGCAGACGGGCCGAGAACTTCTTCGGGTCGAGCTCGAGGTCCTTGCCGATCATGGTGAGGAGCCGACGCGAATCGTCGGCGTCGTAGATCGAGAAGTTGCTGTTCACACCGGGCAGCAGGGCCGCCTGGGCGCGCAGGATGCGCACGCAACTCGAGTGGAAGGTACTCACCCACATGTAGTGCGCGCGCGGACCCACCAACTGCGCGACACGCTCCCGCATCTCCGCCGCGGCCTTGTTGGTGAACGTGATGGCCAGGACCTGACCGGGGGCGACGTCCCGCTCCGCCAGCAGGTAGGCGATGCGCCGCGTGAGCACGGCCGTCTTGCCCGAGCCGGCACCGGCCACGATGAGCAGCGGCGATCCGGTGTGTACCACCGCCTCACGCTGCTGCGGGTTGAGGCCCTCGAGGAGGTGCTCGGAGGACGGGGCCGACCGGTGTGCGCGCGCAGGAGACGTGGTGTTCATCGTGCGTCCAGGTTACCGCCGACCACCGACACCTCGGCGGGGCGCATACTGGACACGGCCCGGTAACGGATCGGTCCGGGCGTGCGACACACGTCGTGACAGGAGGAGTCGCCATGAGTACTTCGCACACGACGCACGACACGGGCGTCGACGTCCCCACCACCGAGGCCGAGATCACCGAGCTGCGCAAGGAGATCGACCGCCTCGACGCGGAGATCCTCGCCGCCGTCAAGCGTCGGTCGGAGGTGTCGCAGATCATCGGACGCACCCGCATGGCGCAGGGCGGACCCCGCCTGGTCCACACCCGCGAGATGGCCGTGCTGCAGCGCTTCAGCGACCTCGGCCAGGAGGGCCATACCCTCGCGATGCTGCTGCTGCGTCTCGGCCGAGGTCGCCTGGGTCACTGACCCCTACCCGGGGCAGCGCGGCCCCCTAGGGCAGCGCGATGTACTTGGTCTCGAGGTATTCCTCGATGCCCTCACTGCCGCCTTCCCGGCCGAAGCCGGAGGCCTTGATGCCGCCGAACGGCGCGGCCGCGTCCGAGATGACGCCGCGGTTGACGCCCACCATGCCGGTCTCCACCGCGTCCGCCACCCGCAGCGCACGGTCGAGGCTCTCGGTGTAGATGTACGACGCCAGACCGAACTCGGTGTCGTTGGCCGCCGCGATTCCGTCGTCCTCGGTCTCGAACCCGCGCACCGCGAGCACCGGCCCGAAGACTTCCTCGGTCAAGATGCGGGCGTCGTCCGGCACGTCGGTCAGGACGGTGGCCGGGTAGAACCACCCGGGGCCGTCGGGCACCGAGCCGCCGAGAACCACCGTCGCGCCCTTCGACGCCGCGTCGTCGACCAACTCCGCGACCGTGTCGCGCTGGTCCTCGTTGATCAGCGGGCCCAGCTTCGTGTCCGGGTCACCGCCCCGCCCCAGCGTCATCGCCTTCATCTTCTCGGTGACCTTCGCGACGAACTCCTCGCGCACCGAGTTCTGCACGTGGAAGCGGTTGGCGGCCGTGCAGGCCTCACCGCCGTTGCGCATCTTCGCCAGCATGGCGCCCTCGACGGCGGCATCGAGATCGGCGTCGTCGAACACCACGAACGGGGCGTTCCCACCGAGTTCCATCGAGGTCCGCAACAGGTTCGCCGACGACTTCTCCACGAGCATCCGGCCCACCTCGGTGGATCCGGTGAACGTCAGCTTCCGCAACCGCGGATCCTCCAGCAGCGGCCCGGTGACCGCGGAGGACTTCGAGGTGGGCAGGACGGACAGGACGCCGGTGGGCAGACCCGCGTCCTGGATCAGCTTCGCGAGGTAGAGCATGGTGAGCGGCGTCTCGGACGCGGGCTTCACCAGGATCGTGCAGCCGGCCGCGAGAGCGGGGCCGATCTTGCGGGTGCCCATCGCCAGGGGGAAGTTCCACGGCGTGATCGCGAGCACCGGACCGACGGGCTGCTTGGTCACCAGAATTCGACCGTTCCCGGCCGGTGCCGGGGTGTAGCGCCCCGCGATCCGCACGGCCTCCTCGGAGAACCAGCGGAAGAATTCACCGCCGTACTTCACCTCGGCCTTGCTCTCGGCCAGGGCCTTGCCCATCTCGAGCGTCATCAGGAGCGCGATGTCGTCCGCGTGCGCCGAGATGGACTCGAAGACGGCGCGCAGGATCTCCCCGCGCTCGCGGGCGGGCGTCGCGGCCCATCCCTTCTGAGCGGCCACCGCGGCGTCGAGCGCGCGGGCGGCGTCGGCGGGGCTCGCGTCGGCCACCGAGGTGAGCACCTCGCCCGTCGACGGGTCGCGCACGTCGAACGTGGCACCGTTCTCGGCGTCGACCTGCTCGCCCCCCACCCACAGCTTGGTGGGCACCGACGCGATCACCTCGCGCTCGCGCCGACTCTGCTCCTCGGTCACCTCGGCCGTTGCTGACACAGGTCTCTCCTCACGTTCCGGGCGGGTACATCCCCGTCCCGCAGTCATACCCCGACCGCTCGCAGCGAACACGATTAGGGTCGACCCATGAGCGCCGTCACCCCCACCGATGCCGTCCGTGCCCGACTCGCCGATCACCACGCCGCACTGGCCGACCGCCATCTCCGCGACATCTTCGCCGACGATCCCTCCCGCGGCACCGATCTCACCGTCACCGTGGGTGACCTGTTCGTCGACTACAGCAAGCATCGCGTCGATCGCGAAACCCTCTCGGCGCTGGTCGATCTCGCACGGGCGGCCGACGTCCCCGGCCGTCGCGACGCGATGTTCGCCGGCGAGCACATCAACGTGTCCGAGGATCGGGCCGTGCTGCACACCGCGCTGCGGTTGCCGCGCGACGCGTCGCTCGAGGTCGACGGCCAGGACGTCGTCGCCGACGTCCACGAGGTACTGGACCGGATGAGCGACTTCGCCGACCGCGTGCGCAGCGGGGAGTGGACCGGCGCGACGGGCGAACGGATCCGCACCGTGGTGAACATCGGCATCGGCGGGTCCGATCTCGGCCCGGTGATGGTCTACGCGGCGCTGCGCCACTACGTCGACGCGGGCATCACCGCGCGCTTCGTCTCCAACGTCGATCCGGCGGATCTGGTGGGCACGCTCGCCGATCTCGACCCCGCGACGACGCTGTTCGTCGTCGCCTCCAAGACGTTCGGCACGCTCGAGACGCTGACCAACGCGACGGCCGCGCGGCGGTGGCTGACCGCCGCCCTCGGTGACGACGCCGTGGCGCAGCACTTCGTCGCCGTCTCCACCAACGCCGAGAAAGTCGCGAACTTCGGCATCGACACCGCGAACATGTTCGGCTTCTGGGATTGGGTCGGCGGGCGCTACTCGGTGGACTCGGCGATCGGGCTGTCGGTGATGATCGCCGTCGGCCCCGACCGGTTCCGGGAGTTCCTGGACGGGTTCCATCGCGTCGACACGCATTTCCGAGAGGCTCCGCTCGAGGAGAACGCGCCGCTCGTCCTGGGCATGCTCGGCGTCTGGTACTCGGAGTACTTCGGCGCGCAGTCGCGGGCGGTGCTGCCCTACTCGAACGACCTGGCTCGCTTCCCCGCCTACCTCCAGCAGTTGACCATGGAGTCCAACGGCAAGTCGGTGCGGCTCGACGGATCCCCGGTGGTCGGCGACACCGGCGAGATCTTCTGGGGCGAGCCCGGCACCAACGGACAGCACGCGTTCTACCAACTGCTGCACCAGGGCACCCGGCTGGTCCCCACCGACTTCCTCGGCTTCGCCGAACCCACCGACGATCTCCCGACGGCCGACGGCACCGGCAGCATGCACGACCTGTTGATGAGCAACTTCTTCGCGCAGACCAAGGTGCTCGCGTTCGGCAGGACGGCGGAGGAGATCGCCGCCGACGGAACGTCCGCGGACGTGGTGCCGCACAAGGTGATGCCCGGCAACCGGCCGTCGACGTCGATCCTCGCGCCGCGGCTGACGCCGTCGGTGGTCGGCCAGCTCATCGCGCTGTACGAGCACCAAGTGTTCGTCGAGGGTGTGGTCTACGGAATCGACTCGTTCGACCAGTGGGGCGTCGAGCTGGGCAAGACGCAGGCGCAGGAGCTCACCGCCACCCTCACCGACGAGGCGGGGCCGGGCGACGACCTCGATTCCTCCACCGCGACGCTGGTCCGGTGGTACCGGGCGGCACGCGGACGCTGAACACAGCGAGACCGCGCCGGTCCGTCGGGTCGGGGGTCTGACGGACCGGCACGGTCTCGCTCACCATGTCGTCGCAGCGTGGTCCCGCGTTACACCCGGCGGCGAACACGTCGGAAACCGTTCGTGAACAGTCACGTTGAATGACGGTGAGCGGTACGGTCGTCTCATGAACGTGACCGTCGAACGCCGTGGCCCGGTGGTCACGGTGATCCTCAACCGTCCCGATGTCCGGAACGCCGTCGACGGGCCGACCGCCGCGGAACTGGTCGCCGCGTTCGAGGAGTTCGACGCCGATCCCACGGCCGCCGTCGCCGTCCTCCACGGTGCGGGCGGCACCTTCTGCGCCGGCGCCGACCTGAAGGCCCTGGGGACCGAGCGGTCGAACGTCGCCACCGAGCACGGTGACGGGCCCATGGGACCGACCCGCATGGAGCTGTCCAAGCCGGTGATCGCCGCGGTCGCAGGCCACGCCGTTGCGGGCGGTCTCGAACTGGCGCTGTGGTGCGACCTGCGCGTGGTCGAGGAGGACGCCGTCTTCGGGGTCTACTGCCGCCGGTGGGGGGTGCCGCTGATCGACGGCGGCACGGTCCGCCTGCCCCGCCTGATCGGCGAGTCCCGCGCGATGGACATGATTCTCACCGGGCGTTCGGTGGACGCCGCGGAGGCACAGTCGTTCGGCCTGGCCAACCGCGTCGTCCCGACGGGCACCGCCCGCGCCGCGGCCGAGGAACTCGCGGAACAGCTCGCCGCGTTCCCCCAGACCTGCCTGCGACGGGACCGCCTGTCGGTCCTCGAGCAGAACGGACTGAGTACCGCCGACGCGCTCGTCGCCGAGTTCCGGCACGGGGCGATCTCGCTGGCCGACGCCGCCGCCGGCGTGCAGCGGTTCACCGGCGGGGCCGGACGGCACGGAGCGCCCGCCGAGTGACCAGACTGTCCGTCGTCGACGAGATCTTCCTGCGTACGCACCGCGGCTACGGCATTCCTGTTGCGATGCAGGGCATCTGGGTGTTCGACGAGCCCATCGACCGGGCGGCGCTCGAACGGGCCGACCATATGTTGGGCCACGGCGCCCTGGGGGTCCGCATCGTGCGCCCCCGGATTCCCGGTGCGCGACGGCGCTGGGTCCGCGCGACCGACCCGGCCGGGGTGAGGTGGAGCGATCCGATCACCGACGTCGCGGCCTGGGCGGATCACTGCGCCGACGTTCCGCTCGATCCGGAGTTCGGCCCCGGGTGGCGACTCGCCGCAGCCCCGTACGGCACCGGGGCGGCCGTGTCCGTGGTCTGCTCCCACGTGGTCGCCGATGCGCGCGGTCTGATCGCGGCTGCCACGGCGGCCGTTTCCGACGCCACGCCCGAGCCCAGCCCCCTTCTCCACGAGGGACGGTCGGACGAGACCCGGTCCGACGATCTCCGGGACGCCGCGACCGTGCTCGGGCGGGTGATCGGCCGAACCGCGGCGGCGTCGGCGTCGCTGGCGGTCGACCCCACCCGCCGTGCGGACCTGCGGCGCTACCTGACCGCGTCACGCACTGCGCCCAGTGCCCCCCGCGCGCGGCCCGCGAACTGGTCGCCCGTCTCCGTCGTCGCGGACCTGCCGGCGGCCGACTTCGAGTCGCGCGCACACGCCGACGGCGGCACCCCGAACGTGCTGTTCCTCTCGATCGTCGCCGGTGTGGTGGATCTGCTGCGCTGCGGGGGCGGCGCGGCGGTCACGCTCGGCGTCCCGATGCGGGTCGAGGCCGGCGGCGCCAACGCCCTGTCCGTCACGGCCGTCCACGCCGCGCCCGACACTCCACTGACGGACGTGCGCGCGGCCGCCCGCACGGCGTACCGCCATCCGCTGACGGCCCCCGCCGGGTTTCCCGACGAGCTGCTGCACGTCGTCCCCGATCGGTGGGCCGCAGCGCTGGCGCCGTCCACCGGACGTCGGGATGCGTTGTGTTCCAACATCGGTGACCTCCCCGACGCGGTACGGCACATCGGTGGGGTCACCGCGCGGCGGGTGGCCACGCGCGCGATCCACCCCGGTCTGCGCTGGGAGCAGGCCGCCGCGTCGCCCACGGTCCTCTCCGCCTACGTCAGCCGATGCGCGGGCACCTACACGGTGTCGGTGGTGGTCACCGACCCCACGGCGGCGCACACCGTCGACACGGTTCGGCGCGCCGTGGCTGCGGCGGCCGCCCGGCACGCCCTGTCACCACGGTTCTGGTGAGCGACCGGTGACCGCCCGGTCAGGCGGACCCGACCAGCCGATCGGTCAGACGCCGCGGCAACACCCGCAGGACGACATCGACGGCGCGCCAGGTGATTCCCGGCAGCGCCGCGCGCGTGACTTCCTTCTCGATCGCGTCGACCATCGCGGACACCCCGGCGTCGAGGGTCGACATCATCCGGCCCGTGTCCCCTGCGCGCGCCGACATGTCGGTCGCGACGTACCCCGGCAGGAGGGTGGTGACGCGAATCGGGGTGCCGCGCAGCTCGGCGACCAACGCTTCCCCGAGTGCCGAGACCCCGGCCTTCGAGGCCGAGTACACGGCCTTCGAGCCCGGCAGCCCGCGGTCGGCGCTGATGGAGGACACCAGGACCAGATGCCCGGCGTTCTGCTCCCGGAACACCGCCAGCGCCGCCTCGATCTGCGAGACGGCACCGACGAAGTTGGTGCGCGCGGTCTCGAGGTTCGCGTCCGCGCGTCCCGTGCCCAGCCGGGCGCCCTTGCCCAGCCCCGCGTTCACGATCACGCGATCGATGCCGCCCAGCTCGCGTCGCAACGCGGCGACTCCGTCGACGACCGACGCGTGGTCGGTGACGTCCACGGCGGCCACGGCGACGGTGATGCCGGGATGGGCGCGGACGAGCTCGTCGCGCAACGCCTCCAGTCGGTCCAGGCGCCGAGCGCACAACCCCAGGTCGCGTCCCTCTGCGGCGAACCGCCGGGCCATCCCCTCGCCGAGTCCCGAACTGGCTCCCGTGATCACGATTCGCGTTCTCCCCATCGGGCGAACCTATACCGGTGCCCGTGCAGTCCCGACTTCCCGTTCGATCGATGCGAAGGATCCCACCCATGACCGATACCTACGACGTGATCGTGCTCGGCGGTGGACCGGTGGGCGAGAACGCCGCCCAGTACGCCATCGCGCACTCGGACCGCACGGCCGTGATCGTGGAGCACGAGCTGGTGGGCGGCGAATGCTCCTACTGGGCGTGCATGCCCAGCAAGGCGCTGCTGCTGCCGGGGTCGGTGCTGGACCAGGCGCGGAACATGCCGGGAGTGTCCTCGCTGATCGGGGACCGCACGCTCGACGTGGACGCCGTGCTCGCCCGACGCGACTCGTACACGCACGGTCTGGACGACTCGTCCCAGGTCGAGTGGGCCGAGGGCGCCGGCATCGACGTGGTGCGCGGGCACGGCCGACTGGCGGGCGAGAGGACGGTCACCGTGGGCGAGCGCACGCTCACCGCGCGGCACGCGGTCGTGCTCGCCACCGGGACCACCGCCGCCGTTCCCCCGATTCCCGGTCTCCGGGAGTCGCATCCGTGGACCTCGCGTGACTCCACCAACCTGCACGAGGTGCCGGGCCGGGTGCTGATCCTCGGTGGCGGCGTCGTCGCCTGCGAGTCGGCGACGTGGCTGGCGGCGCTGGGATCGCGGGTGACGATGGTGGTGCGCAGCGGGCTGCTCGGGAACGCCGAGGGCTTCGCGGGGACCGCCGTGGCGAAGGGGCTCGTTGCCGCCGGCGTCGACATTCGAACCGGCGCGTCGATCGCGCACGTCGAGCGTCCCGACGCGCGCGACACCGGCTACGGCCACGTCCACGGCGGCCCGGCCACGGTGACGATCGAGACCGACGGTGGCACCGACACCGTCGAGGTCGACGAAATCCTCGTGGCCACGGGACGTCGTCCCGCCACCGGTGATCTCGGCCTGGAGACCGTCGGCCTCACCCCCGGCGAGTACGTCCCCGTCGACGACACGCTCACGGCCGTCGGGGACTGGCTGTACGCCGCGGGGGACGTCAACGGACGCGCGCTGCTCACCCACATGGGCAAGTACCAGGCCCGGGTCTGCGGTGACGTGATCGCCGCCCGCGCGGACGGCCGCTCGACCGACTCGCGACGCCACCGCGCGACGGCGGACCACGGTCAGGTCCCGCAGGTGGTCTTCACGACGCCGGAGGTCGCGTCGATCGGGCCGACGGAGGCGGCGGCCCGCGAGGCGGGACGAGACGTGCGCACCGTCGAGACCGACATCGCGGTGGCGGGTTCGTCGCTGCGACAGGACAACTTCTCCGGTCACGCGAAGCTGGTGGTCGACCGGGCGTCGGACACGGTGATCGGCGCGACGTTCGTCGGGCAGGGGGTGGCCGAGATCCTGCATTCGGCCACCGTCGCCGTCGTGGGAGCGGTTCCTCTGGACGTGCTGTGGCACGCCGTCCCGTCGTACCCGACGACCAGCGAGATCTGGTTGCGGCTGCTCGAGGAGGCGCGCGAGCAGTAGGCCCGCTAGTGCCCCAGCGGCTGGGCGCGCCGCACGGAATCGGCGGCGCGGGCGGCGTCGAGCGGCACGGGCGAGAGCACCACGCCCGGACCGACCCGCAGGACACCCGAGCCGAGCACTCCGGCGCGGAGCCCGCCGCGGCCGATCAGGGCCTTGCGGGTGCCGTCGACCACCATGCGGTCCATCCACGCGCACGGATGCGCGGGGCGCCCGCCGCGGAAGAGCACGGGACCGTCGCCGGTGTCGACCGCGAAGTCCTCGCCGCGGAGCGGGTCCAGCTCGAGGCCCCGCGTCACGACGTTGCGTCGGGCCACGGACACGGCGCCGTCCCATGGCGCGCCGTTCGCGGCGGTGGTCGCCGCCTCCCACGCCTCGATCGCGAGGAAGCTGACGGCGGCTTCGGTGTGCGCGCGAACCCCGAAGAACCGGTCGCCCCGGATGCCCTTGCCCTCGACGACCTCGACGGACTCCGGGTGGAGGGTGGGCACGTCGGCGGGGCCGTCCGCGCTCCGACCGAAATACGCGTGTGACGGCGCCACGAGCAGCTGCACGATCTCGAGCGGATAGGTGAACGTCATCGCCGGTGAATGTAACGCAGCATCACGTACAGTCGGCCGAATGGGGCAGGGAGACACCGAGACCATCGTGACCACCGCCGACGGGCCGATTCGCGGGCTCACGCGCGGATCGCTGTCGCTCTTCCGCGGCATTCCGTACGCCGCGCCGCCGGTGGGACCGCAGCGATTCCGTGCGCCCCGGCCGGTGACGCCGTGGACGGAGGTCCGCGACGCCACCCGGTACGGCGACGCGTCGATCCAGGACACCGCGCGCTCCCCCGTCGGTCCGGTGCGCGGGCAGAAGGCCAGCGAGGACTGCCTGACCCTCAACGTCACGGCACCGACGACGCGATCCACCCGGCCTCGACCGGTGATGGTGTTCGTCCACGGCGGTGCGTACCTCGTGGGGACCTCCGCGACGTCGCTGTACAACGGGTCGTCGCTGGTGCGGCGAGGCAACGTCGTCTACGTCTCGATGAACTACCGACTCGGACCGCTCGGATACCTCGACTTCGGGCAGTTCTCCACGCCCGATCGGCCGTTCGAGGGCAACCTGGGGCTGCGCGACCAGATCGCCGCCCTCGAGTGGGTGCAGCGCAACATCGCCGCGTTCGGTGGTGATCCGGACAACGTCACCCTCTTCGGCGAGTCCGCCGGCGGCAACGCCGTCACCACGCTGGTGGCCACTCCGTCGGCGCGCGGGCTGTTCCACCGTGCGATCGCGCAGAGTTCCGCACCCGGCATGGTCGCCACCCGCGAACGCAGCGAGGGCTGGGCCCGCGACTTCGTCGGACTGCTCGGCGGGACCGACGAAACCGCGGCCGCCGTGCTGCAGAACGCGTCGGCCGAGGATCTGGTGACAGCGTCGCGCCGCCTGAACGCCAAGGTGCTGAAGGAGACGCCGGGCCTGATTCCCTTCGGCCCCAACGTCGACGGCGACGTCGTGCCCACCGCCCCGGTGGAGGCGTACCGGTCCGGTGCGGCACACGACGTGCCGATGATCATCGGCAGCAACGAGCACGAGGGCACCCTGTTCTCGCGGTTCCTCGACGCGCTCCTGACCAAGCCGGCTCGTATCGACTCCTTCTTCGCCGCCACCGATCCGTCGGCGAAGGATCGCATCCTCGCGCAGTACCCCGGGTATCCGAAGGGTCTGTCCGCCGTCGATTTCGGCGGCGACTTCACGTTCTGGCGACCGTCTCTCGACCTGGCGGACGCACATTCCGAGCACGCGCCCACCTGGGTCTACCGCTACGACTACGCGCCGCGGCTGTTCGACCTGCTGAAGCTGCACGCCACCCACGGGTCGGAGTTGCTCGCCGTGTTCGGTGCGTACCGCTCGAGGTTCGGGAAGCTGATGACGATTCTCGGGGACTGGGGCAGCGCGCGGCGGATCACCGACGAGGTGCAGCGTCAGTGGCTCGCGTTCGCGACCACCGGTGAGCCGGGACCGGAGTGGACGCGGTACGACGTGCCCCGACGTGCCACCCGCATCCTGGACACGACCTCGCGGATGGAGAACGACCCGCTCGGCGAGCGCCGTGCGGCGTGGGACGGCTTCGACGGCTGGGACGCGGCGTCCGATGAGTCGTCGCAGGACTTCCGGTCCAATTCCGCCGGATAGCTACTTGACCAGGCGGGAGAGCCGGCGGTCGGCCAGGATGCGGCCGCCGGTCTGACACGTCGGGCAGTACTGGAACGAGCGGTCGACGTACGACACCTCGCGGACGGTGTCGCCGCACACCGGGCAGGCCTCGCCTGTCCGGGCGTGCACGGCCATCCCCGACCGCTTCTCGCCCTTCAGTCGGGCGGCGTCCTGACCCACGGACCGCGCGACCGCGTCGAGCAGGATGCGCCGCATGGTCTCGTACAGCTCGTGCACGGCCTCGTCGGTGAGGGATCCGGTCGTCGCGAAGGGCGACAGTCGCGCGGCGTGCAGGATCTCGTCGCTGTACGCGTTGCCGATCCCGGCCAGCGCCTGCTGGTCGACCAGCACGGTCTTGAGCCGAGAACTCTTGGCGCGCAGCAGATCTGCGAACTGCGGCTCGCCCACCGCGAGGGCGTCGGGTCCGAGGCGGGCGACGCCCGGCACCTCGTTCGGATCCCGCACCACCCAGACGGCCAACCGTTTCCGGGTACCCGCCTCCGTCAGATCGAACGCCGGTGTCGACCCCTCGGGGGTGAACAGGTGCACGCGCAGCGCGAGCGGGCCCTTGCCCGGCTTGGGCGCGGCCGCCGACGGCTTGTCGGTCCAGCGCAGCCACCCGCCGCGGGAGAGATGGGTGATCATCCACAGTCCACCGGCCTGCAGCCCCAGGTGCTTGCCGAACCGGGCGGCGTCGGTGACGTCCTGACCCTGCAGGGCGGTGAGCGGCGGCTCGAACGTCTTGAGCACGCTGAGAGCGGCGACGTCGATGCGTCCGATCACGGCTCCGAGGGCGTGGTCGCGCAGAAAGCTCGCAAGAGCCTCCACTTCGGGTAATTCCGGCACCGACCCGAGGTTAACGACCCGACGGCCGCCTGACCAGGTATGTGTCCATCACCCACCCGGCCCGTCGTCGCAGGTCGGCCCGCAGACGCACGATCTCGTCGCCGACGTCGGACACCAGCCCCGCCCGAATCACCGCGTCGGGTGTCCCGAGGTTGGCTCCCCAGTGGACGTGCCAATCCGGCAGGGCCAGGAATCCGCAGTCCGAGTCGAGCATGACCACCACGGCGTCGACACCGTCCGGGACGCCGTCCTCCCGCAGGCGCCGGCCGGTGGTGGTGAGCACCGGCTCGCCGACACGATTGAGGACCGTGCCGTGGGCGGCGGCGAGGGCGGACGGGCTGGTCACACCGGGGGTGACGCGGACCTCGAACGGATCGATGAGTCCGCCGCGGACCCGGTCGACGACGCGCAGGGTGCTGTCGTAGAGCGACGGGTCGCCCCAGACGAGCATGCCGCCGACGGCGTCCTCGGGCTCCGCGGCGAGAAGGTCGCCGAGAGCCCGGGCCCGCGCGTCGTGCCACGTGTCGACGGCGACGTCGTAGTCCTGCGGTGTGCGGTCACGCGGCGGATCGACGAACTCCACCACGCGATGCGGACGACGTACGTGCTCGTCGAGGATGCGCGTGCGGACGTCGACCAATTCCTGCTTGGCCGAACCCTTGTCGATCATCACGAAGACGTCGACCTCGTTCATCGCCTTCACGGCCGCCACGGTCACCTGGTCCGGATCGCCGGCGCCGATACCGATGACGTGCAGAAGCCTCATTCGGGCCAGCCTAGGGCGCTCGCCCGGACGGGTCGGTGCGCGCCTAGTCTGGTCGCATGGTCGCCACGCCCTACGAGGATCTGCTCCGCCACGTTCTCGACCACGGCACCCCGAAGTCCGACCGCACGGGGACCGGCACGCGCAGCGTCTTCGGCCATCAGATGCGATTCGACCTCGCCGAGGGGTTCCCGCTGGTGACCACCAAGCGGGTGCACCTCAAGTCGATCGTGCACGAACTGCTGTGGTTCCTGCGGGGCGAGTCCAGCGTGGCGTACCTGCGCGAGCACGGCGTGACCATCTGGGACGAATGGGCCGACGCCGACGGCGATCTCGGGCCTGTCTACGGCGTGCAGTGGCGCAGCTGGCCCACCCCGTCGGGCGAGCACGTCGACCAGATCTCGCAGGTGATCGACACGATCCGCCGCGATCCGGATTCCCGGCGCATGGTGGTCTCGGCGTGGAACGTCGCGGACATCCCGCGGATGGCGCTGGCGCCGTGCCACGCGTTCTTCCAGTTCTACGTCGCCGACGGCAAGCTCTCCTGCCAGCTCTACCAGCGCAGCGCCGACATGTTCCTCGGCGTGCCGTTCAACATCGCGAGCTACGCACTGCTCACCCACATGGTCGCGGCACAGACGTCGCTCGAGGTGGGCGAGTTCGTGTGGACCGGCGGGGACTGCCACATCTACGACAACCACGTCGAGCAGGTGCGCGAGCAGCTCACCCGCGAGGCGTTCCCGCTCCCGACGCTCCGGTTGGCACCGCGGGATTCGATCTTCGACTACACCTACGAGGACGTGGAGGTGCTGGAGTACCGGCACCATCCCGCCATCAAGGCCCCGGTGGCAGTGTGACCGTCGGGCTGATCTGGGCGCAGGATCGCCACGGCGTGATCGGCCGCGACGGCGGCATCCCCTGGCGTGTGCCGGAGGACATGGCGCACTTCCGCGAGGTGACGGCCGGTGCCCGCGTCGTGATGGGACGACGCACCTGGGATTCGCTGCCCGAACGCTTCCGGCCGCTGCCCGGACGCACCAACATCGTCCTCAGCCGGGACGCGTCGTGGGCGGCCGAGGGCGCCGCTCGGGCGGCGACGTTCGACGAGGCACTCCTCGGCGGCACCGACACCTGGATCATCGGCGGTGCCGAGATCTACGCCCTCGCCCTCCCGCATGCCGACGTGCTCGAGGTGACCGAACTGGACCTCGAGGTCGACGGCGGCGACGCCGTTGCTCCCGCAATCCCGGACGAGTTCGTCGCCGACGCCGGCGATCGACAGGACAGCACGTCGGGCGTCGGATATCGATTCGTGCGCTACCGCCGTCGTTCTCGCTGATTGCGGCGCCCCGTCCGTGATACTCGGACGGTATGGACAAGAAATCGTTGACCGCCGTGGCGCGGCAGCAGCTGAAGCTCGCGCAGTCCGCCACGAGCGGCCGCAGTTCGCAGACGGTGTACGGCGGTCACCAGCGCAGCCTGCGTCAGACGGTGGTGGGTCTGTCCGCCGGGCAGTCGCTCGCCGAGCACGATCTCAACGGCGAGTCGACCGTCCTGGTCCTCAGCGGTCAACTGCAGCTCCGCAGCGGCGACAAGTCCTGGAAGGGGTCGGCCGGCGACCTCCTCGTCGTCCCCGACGCGCGGCACAGCGTCGAGGCCGTCGAGGACGTCGCCTTCCTGTTGACCGTCGCGATGTAGATCGCGCTCCGGCTCAGACCGACAGCACCTCGCCGCGCTCGCGTTCGCGGGCGAGCGCGCGATCGCGGGACTCCTCGAACTTCACGGCCTGCTTCTCGAGGTCGGCCAGGAAGTCCGCGACCAGCTCGCGCAGACGCTCGCCCTCGGGCCCGAAGTCCGTGCGCTCGAACAGCTTCCACTTGCGCAGCACGGGCATGATGACCTCGTCGAGGTGCTGGCGCAGGTCGTAGATGCCGTACTTCGCGATCAGCACCGCGTTGCGGCGGAAGTCCGGCTGGTTCAGCCCCGGCATCTGGAAGTTCATGACCACGTCCGCGATCGCCTTCATGGTCTGATCGGGCGCGAGCTCGATCGCCGACGCGCACATGTTCCGGTAGAAGATCATGTGCAGGTTCTCGTCGGCGGCGATGCGTCCGAGGAGGGCGTCCGCGATGGGATCGTTGCAGGCCTTGCCGGTGTTGCGGTGGCTCACCCGCGTCGCCAACTCCTGGAACGTCACGTAGGCGACGCCGTGCAGCAGGTTCGCGCCCTCCATCGGCGAGTCGATGCCGACCGTCATGTGCTCCATCCGGGCCTGCTCGAGTGCGACGGGATCGACGCTGCGGGTCACCACCAGGTAGTCGCGCATGGCGATGCCGTGGCGGTTCTCCTCCGCGGTCCAGCGCCCCACCCAAGTGCCCCAGGCGCCGTCCATCGAGAAGTTCTCGGCCAGGCCGCGGTGGTAGGACGGCAGGTTGTCCTCGGTGAGCAGGTTCGTCACCATCGCCGCCTTGGCCACCTTCGACAGGGTGGACTGCTCCGGAGACCAGTCGTCCCCGCCCAGCATGGCGAAGTTCCGGCCGTCGCTCCACGGGATGTAGTCGTGCGGGTTCCACGGCTTGGCCAGGTCCAGGTGGCGCTCGAGATTCGCCTCGGCCACCGGCTCGAGCTCGCGCAGCAGTTCGATCTGAGACAGCGGTCGCATGTCGTCTCCCCCGGATTGTCGTCGGCGCCGGGAACAGGCGCCGGCACACGACGCTAGGAGCGCCGGACGACGCGGATCGAGACCTTGCGGTGATGTTGGGAAACATCGCAGCACGCATGCAAGGCAGCTGGACGCGATCACAGCCACCCCGCCAATCGACCGGTAACCACTTTCCGTCCCGGTATTACCCCTACAATCTGAACCAACGCCCCGTTTCAGGCCGTCGGGACCGCCACCGGTCCCGGATGCCGATGATCCCGGTCGACGGAAGGAACCCCGCACGTGAGTGTCGACAACACGCTGGAGAACGCCCCCCGCCGCGCCGCCGCGCCCGCGCCCGCCTCTCGTGGCACGTCGGCCGGTGTGTCGCTGCGCGCCGACGTGACCGAGCTGACCGCCGCGTGCCTCTCGCTCGCCGTCGGGGCCGCCGACAGCACGGCGCCGACCGACCAGGACATCGCGGAGATCGGTGCCCGCGCGGCCCAGTGGGCACGCGAGGGCGTCCCGCTGCGGGCGGTGCTCGCGGCGTACCACGAAGGCGTCCAGATGGGCTGGGATCTGGTGGCCGAACGGGCCGCGAACAACGGCACCGCGCAGCTGGCCAAGGCGGCCAAGGCCTTCGTCGGACTCTTCGATCGCATCTCCACCGCCGCGTCCGCCGCGTACGTCGACGAGCTGCAGGCCGTGGCCAGCGAGCACCACACGGCAGCCCACACCGTGGTCACCGCACTCCTCAGCGGCCACAACGCACGCTCGGTCGCCCGCCAGTCCGGCATCGAGCTGGCCGATTGCTACACCGTGCTCGCGGTCTCGATCGGCGCGCACGCGGACGAGTCCAATCCCTCGCTCCCCCGACCCATCGTCGCGCGTCGCAAGCTGCGGCGGGTTCAGGCGGAACTGGCGACGGCCTGCGAGCGCTCACCGCTGTCGATGCTGAGCTCCGAGGGCGGCACCATTCTCATCCCCGGCGAGCACGAGGACGAGTGGGTGTCCTCCCTGGTCTCCCGCCTGTCCGCCGCTGCGGACGCCCCCGTGACCGCGACCGTCGCCGTCAGCGCGGCGAACGACGTACCCACCACGTCCGATCAGGTCCACGAGCTGCTCGACCTCGCCCAGCAGCTGCGGCGCCCGCCCGGCGTCTACCGCATGACCGACCTGGTGCTCGAGTACCAGCTCACCCGCCCCGGACCGGGTCGGGCCTACCTGTCGCGGGTGCTCACCCCCCTCGACAACTCGCCCGAACTACTCGAGACCCTCGAGATCCACATCCACCACGACCTCAACCGCCAGCGGTCGGCGCGCCAGTTGCACCTGCACACCAACACCGTCGACTACCGGCTCAAGCGCATCGCTCACCTCACCGGGTTCGACCCCACGCGCCCGTCCGGCATGCGCCACCTGCAGGCCGCACTCGTGGCACGGAAGCTCGAAGCCATCGCGCCCAGCGCATGATCGAGGCTGCGCCGACCCGGTAGAGTGCGATGCGCACGCCGGGTCGGCCCTCGTAGCTCAGGGGATAGAGCAACCCTCTCCTAAAGGGTAGGTCGCAGGTTCGAATCCTGCCGAGGGCACCACGTTCTGTGCTTACGATGCGGCGGTGACGCGTCTCGCCGCTCTCCTCGCTTCCCTGGTCGTTCTGTTCGGCGTGTGGACTCCTCTCGCTTCCGCCGAGCCGACGAGCACCACGTGGCTCTGTCGCCCCGGCGATTCCGGGCCCTGCGGCGGGGGCAGCGACAAGCCGGTCGACTGCTTCTACGTCTACCCCACGGCCTCGCTGCAGCAGTCGGTCAACGCCGACCGCTCGCCGTCGCCCGAACTGGCTGCCGTGGCCGCTCTGCAGGCGCGACCGTTCGACGACGTGTGCAACGTCTGGGCGCCGACCTACCGACAACTGACGCTGCGCAGCCTGGCGACGCTCGACGGTCCGTCCCGCGATGCCGCGCTCGCCCTCGCGTACACCGACATTCAAGCCGCGTGGGCCGACTTCCTGGCGAACCGGGGCGACGACCGACCCGTCGTGCTCGTCGGCCATTCGCAGGGCACCCGGATGCTGCGGAACCTGGTGCAGGACATCGAAACCACGTCCGCGCGCGATCGGCTGGTGTCGGCACTGCTCATCGGCGCGACGATCACTCCCGACGACTTCCGCACCGTGGCACCGTGTTCCGCGCCCGGGGACACCGGATGCTTCGTGGCCTACTCCACCTACAACCGCCCGCGTCCCGCCGACGCGCGCTACGGCGGTCCGACTGCCGTGTGCACCAACCCGGCAGCACTCGGATCGACCGCCCCTGCGCCGCTGCGCGGTCCGATTCCCGACGTGAGCGCCCAGTGCGACGCGGACAACGTCCTTCATGTGGAGGGCGGGGTGACGGGCGCTCTGCCGACCGTGCCCGACGCGACCTGGGGACTCCATCTGCTCGACATCACCCTGGCGCAGGACAGCCTGGTCGACCTGGTGCGGACCCAGAGCGCGGCGTTCCTCGGGCGGTAGGCAGCTCGACGAGGTTTCGTGTCGGACCCCTGTGTCATGGTGTCGGGGACACGAATTCGGGGGGATTCACGTGGACCAACTGCTTACCGGTGACGGGTTGTCGCCGAACGACATTCGGCGATTCCTGACACGCATCGCGGCCATCGCCGTGAACAGTGCGATGGACAGCAGTGCGATTGACGACAGCGGCGCGGCGATCGACACCATCACCGCGTTGGAGGAGTTGAAAGCCGCCGCAGCGGGGGCACAAGCGGTGCTCACCGCCCGGGTCGCAGACACCATCCGAGGGCAGCGCCGCGACGCCGGCATTCCCGCCGCTCGGTGGAACACCGGCATCGCTACTCAGATCGGTCTCGCCCGACGCGACTCACCCCACCGCGGCACCACCCACCTCGGCCTTGCCCGCGTATTGACCACCGAAATGCCGCATACGTTGGGGCAGCTGCGCCGTGGGGAGTTGTCGGAGTGGCGGGCCACCCTGCTGGTCCGCGAGACCGCCTGCTTGAGCGCCGAGGACCGTCGCCTCGTCGACGAACGCCTCTGCGCCGACCCACCACCCTCACCGGGAAAGGCGACAGCACCGTCGTCGCCATGGCCGCCCGGCTGGCCGCCGAACTCGACGCCGCCGCCGTGGTCCGCCGCAAAGCCCGCGGCGCCCGGCACCGCCGCGTCACCGTCCGCCCCGCCCCGGACGTCATGGCCCACCTCGGCGCCCTGCTGCCGATGGACCGCGCCGTGTGCGTCTGGGCCACCCTGCGCCGCGACGCCGACACCCTCATCGCCACCGGCGCCGCCGACGGCCGCACCCGCGACCAGATCATGGCCGACCTGCTCGTCGAACGCACCACCGGCCTCGACCATGTGACGAGCCCACCGGTGGCGGTGCACGTCGTGATCTCCGACGAGGCCCTGCTCGGCGGCGGCGACACCCGCCGAGGTGCCCGGGTACGGTCCGATCCCCGCCGCCGCAGCACGGGCGTGGATCGCCGACGCCGTGGACTCCGACGAGGCCGCGGTGACGTTGCGGAAGCTCTACGCCCGCCCCACCGACGGGCAGCTCACGGCGGTGGAGTCCGTCGCTCGCTGTTTCCCCACCGGCCTGGCCCGGTTGATCGACCTGCGTGACCGCACCTGCCGCACCCCGTGGTGCGACGCCCCGATCCGTCACCACGACCACATCACCCCGCACGAGGACGGCGGACCCACCACCGCCGACAACGGCCTCGGCCTGTGCGCCGCCTGCAACCACGCCAAGCAGGGCGACGGCTGGACCACCGCCAGAACCGAGAACCCCGATGTGCACACGGTGGAGTTCCGCACCCCCACCGGCCATACCTACCGATCCGTTCCTCCCGCCCTTCCGACGCCCTGGAAACGGGCGGGCTGAATGACGAAGGAAAACAGGTGGCCTGATTGTTCCGGCGTGCATAATGCCTCGGTGAGTCCATTGTCGGCCAAGGATGCGGCGTTCTTCTATCCCTGGTTTCACGGGTCGCCGTCCTCGACCGACCAGCATCTGGTGTACGCGTTCGCCTGGCCCGAGAACGGGGGCAGCCGGACCGATGCGGTACGCGATCAATTCGCCCGCCGCTACCATCTCGCGCCGTTCTTCCACCGGCGTCTGGAACGGGTGCCGGGTGACCTCGGCCATCCTTTGGTGCGGGTCGACCCGACCTTCGACCCCGCACGGGTGGTCGGTCGCCGCGTCGACAGCTGGCGGGACGCTCTGTCCGCGGTGGGCGACATCGTCCGTGTGCCGCTGGACGTGCGCCGTCACCTCTGGGAGGTGACGGTGCTCGACGGCTTCACCGACGGCCCCGAGGGCACGACGATGCTGGTGGTGGTGCACGCGTCGCACAGCCTGTGCGCGGGCTTCGGACTGTCCCTGTCGGTGCAGACGGTGCTGTTCGACGGCGACCTGCCGGTTCCCGACCTCCCCGATCCGGACGTACGGTCCCGGCGGCGGGCCGCGCTGCGCGGCCTCGCCCGGATTCCAGCGGACGTGGCCCGGTCCGCTCGCGCGGCGATCGCGTTCCGCCGGCACGGCGATGTCGATCCCCCGCGAACCACGACGCCCCTGATCTACACGGCCGTCCCGCACCGCGACCGAGCGGTGGAGATCCTCGCCGTCGACGGCGCGGGAGTGGCCGACCCGCTGTCCCGGACTCTGTCGGCGATCTCGTCGGCGATGGCGGACCATGCCCACGTCCACGGCGATGCCAACGCCCGCGCGGCACTCGCGGCCTACGTGACATTGGTTCTGCCGCCGTCGATTCCGTGGTCGTCGACCAATCGCTTCGTCTCCGCGGCCATCCCGTTCCACGCCGACGTCGAGGACACCGTCGAGCGCGCCCGCGCGATCCGGGCTTCGGTGTCGGAGACCCGCAAGCGCATGTTCACGCCCGAGTACCTCGCCCGGTACGAGGTGGTGGAGGAACTGCCGCCCGCCGTGGTGTCCCGGCTGATCCGGCGCGGCGTCCGCCGACCGCAGGCGGACGGGCCGGTCGGCGGGCACACCGTGGTCAGTTCGGCGGTGCGTCCCGCCACGGCACTGGGCGGGATCGGCCACGCCTACCGATTCTCGACCGGCTTTCCGATGCTGACGCCCGGAATCGTGTTGACGCACAGCGTCGCCGTGATCGGCGAGCACGTCACTATCGGGGTCCTGGCGGACCCCGGGGTGCTGCCCGATTTCGCCGGTTACGTCGCACGGCTCCGAGACGCTGTTCGGCGAGACGTCGGTCACATCCACTGACGGGTTACACTGGGTCACGCTGCCGCGCTCTCGTTCGCGGCGTACGTCGTGGAATCAGCACGAACTTTTCTTACGGCGATCGATACTGCCCACCGGCAGTCTCGCCATTCTGTGCCCCGTCAGCGGGGTGCTCCGATGCCCGAAAGGCACTCGAACTCTTCATGACTGTCACTTTTGCCGACCTCGGCGTGAACGACCGCCTCGTCCGCGCCCTCACGGCCGCGGGTATTACCGCACCGTTCCCCATCCAGGCCGACACCCTGCCCGACACCCTGCACGGTCGCGACGTCCTCGGACGCGGAAAGACCGGCAGCGGAAAGACTCTCGCGTTCTCCATCCCCATGGTGGCGCGCCTGTCGGAGACCGCGTCACGGTCGCGGACCCCCAACCGCCCGCGCGGCCTGATCCTCGCTCCCACTCGCGAGCTGGCCACCCAGATCGCCGCCACGCTCGAGCCGTTGGTGCTCGCGTCGAACCTTCGGGTCACCACCATCTTCGGTGGGGTGTCGCAGAACCGTCAGGTCACGGCGCTCGATCGCGGCGTCGACATCGTCGTCGCGTGCCCCGGCCGCCTCGAGGATCTGATGAAGCAGCGCCACGTGTTCCTCGACGAGGTCGAGATCACCGTGCTCGACGAGGCGGACCACATGGCCGACCTCGGCTTCCTGCCGGGCGTGACGCGCATCCTCAAGGCGACGCCGTCGCACGGGCAGCGTCTGCTGTTCTCCGCCACGCTCGACAACGGCGTGGACAAGCTGGTCAAGCAGTTCCTGTCCAACCCCGTGCAGCATTCGGTGGACGAGGAGAACTCCCCCGTCGCGGCGATGACGCACCACATCTTCGAGGTCGGCGGCGTCGACGCGAAGAAGGTGCTGGTTCAGCGCCTCGCCTCCGGTGAGGGCCGCCGCATCCTGTTCATGCGCACCAAGCACCAGGCGCGCAAGCTCGCACGGCAGCTGACCGAGTCCGGCATCCCGTCCGTCGATCTGCACGGCAACCTCTCGCAGGCCGCGCGCGACCGGAACCTCGCCGCGTTCTCGGCCGGCGATGCCCGCGTCCTCGTCGCCACCGACGTGGCCGCCCGCGGCGTGCACGTCGACAACGTCGAGCTGGTGGTCCACGTGGACCCGCCCGCCGAGCACAAGGCCTACCTGCACCGCAGCGGTCGCACGGCCCGCGCCGGCAGCGCCGGTGACGTGGTCACCGTCGTCCTGCCCGAGCAGCGCCGTGATGTGGCGGTCCTGCTGCGCAAGGCGAAGATCGACGCCGCGCCGCAGCGCGTGACCGTCGACACCCCCGCTGTGGCGGAGCTCGTCGGCCCCCTGGCCGAGTACGTCGCACCGGCCCCCAAGGAGCCGGCTCCCGCGCCGAAGGCTCGGGGTCCGCGCACCGGCGGCGGCCAGCGCTCCGGCCAGCCGCGCACGGGACAGCAGCCGCGCTCGCGCTCCGCGCGCGGCGGACACGCCGGCAACTCCGGTCGCCGCGGCGGACGTCCGACCTCAGCGCGCAGCGAGTCAGCCGGCTACCGGGGCTGATCGCCGCGCGATACCGACGCTGAGCACCGCCGCCACGGCGCAGAGACCTGCGGCGCCGAACCAGGCGGCGGTGTACTCACCGGTGGCGTCCCGAATCGCCCCCGCGGCGACGGACGCGACGCCCGCACCGATCTGGTGCGCGGCGAAGACCCACCCGAACACCAGGGGCCCACCGTCGCCGAACACCTCGCGACACAACGCGATGGTGGGCGGCACCGTGGCCACCCAGTCGAGTCCGTAGACCACGACGAACACCACGATCGACGGGTGCAACGCGTCCGACAGCAGGGTGGGCAGAAACATCAGCGCCACCCCGCGGAACGCGTAGTACGCGCCCAGCAGCAGGCGGGGATCGACCCGGTCGGTGAGCCATCCCGACGCGATCGTCCCCGCGATGTCGAAGATGCCGACCACCGCGAGCAGCGTCGCCGCGGTGGTCTGTGGCATGCCGTGATCGTGCGCGGACGGCACGAAGTGCACGCCGACCAGCCCGTTGGTGGTAGCGCCGCAGATCGCGAACCCCACGACCAACGCCCAGAACGTCCGCACCCGCGACGCGTCGAGCAACGCCTGCACCGCGCGTCGGGCCGGGTTGCCGACGACGGCCCGCGCGGGCGGCTCCTCCGTCGCCCCGTAGGGCAACACCCCGACGTCCGACGGACGGTCGCGCAGGAACCGTGCCACCAACGGGACGACGGCGAGCGCACCGCCGGCCACGACGAGCGACGCGGTGCGCCACCCCGCACCCTCCGCCAGCCACGCGACGACCGGCAGGAAGATCAGCTGCCCGGTCGCGCTGCCGGCGGTGAGGATGCCGGAGACCAACCCGCGCCGGGCGACGAACCACCGGTCGGTGACCATCGCGGCGAACACCAGGGCCATGGACCCGGTGCCCAGGCCGATGAGCAGTCCCCAGGTCAGCAGGATCTGCCACGGCGAGGTGACCAGCACGCTCAGCGCGCTGCCGGCGGCGACGACCGTCAAGGCGATCGTCGTGACCCGGCGGATGCCGAACCGCTCCATGAGGGCGGCCGCGAACGGCGCCGTGAGGCCGAACAGCAGCAGGTTGATGCCGACCGCCGCGGACAGGACCGAGCGTGACCACCCGAACTCCTCGGTGATCGGCACCATGAGCACGGACGGCGCCGCGCGGAAGCCGGCGGCGCCGACCAGCGCGAGGAACGCGACGGCGGCGACGATCCATGCGGGATGCAGGCGTCGGGCGGTGCGTCCGCGGGCGACGACGGTCACACACCGCTCCTTCCAGCTCCGGCGATTCGGACACTCGGTGGCACACTCGACGGAGTGACGGTTCGGGCTGACAGGAGACTACATCCGGAGGAAACGGCCACCGGCTCGGTCATGACGGCTCTCGCCGTCGCGTTCACCGTCATCGGCGCCGTGATTCCGGTGGCGGGCGCCCTGCAGATCGTGGCGATCGTGCCGCTGGCCGTCGTCGCTCAACGCCACCGCCTGCGCGCGCTCGCCGTCGCGGGAACCGGCGGGGTGCTGGTGGCCTTCGTCGCCGGCGGGTTCTCCTCCGCGCTCACCATGACCGTGACCGCCGTCCTGGGCGGCGTGGTGGGCAGTGCCGTGCGCCGCCGTCGGGGGTTCGGCACCGTGCTGCTGTGGTCGACGGTCACCGGCACCGTGGTCGGCGGGCTCTCCGTCCTGCTTCTCCTGCTGCTGTCCGGGCTGCGCGAGCTCTTCCTCGAGGTCCTGGAGAACAGCATCCGCGGCACGGCCGACATTCTCGGCCGGGTGTTGTCGGCCGAGAGGGCGTCGGAGATCGTCGGCGACGCGGTGGCCGTCGGCATCGGCTACTGGTGGGCTTTCGTCTTCACCTCCGCCGTCTTCTCCACCGCCGTCAGCGGCGCCGTCGCCTGGTGGGTCCTGCGCACCACCCTGACCCGACTCGGTGAGCTGGAGTCACGCGGAGTGCTGCCCGACGTCGCGACCGCGGACGTTGCTCCCGATCCCGTGCCGCTGCGGCTCACCGGGGCGACCTACCGCTATCCCGGCCACGACGTCGACGCGCTCGGTCCGCTCGATCTCACCGTGGTGCCGGGCCGCTTCTACGCGGTGGTGGGCGCCAACGGCTCCGGCAAGTCGACCCTGGCCCGCATCCTCGTGGGAGCCGTGCCCACCGGCGGCCGTGCCGACCGGCCGGGGTCCACCGGTCTGGGTGCGGTCGGCGGTACGGCGATGATCCTGCAGCATCCCGAATCGCAGATCCTCGGTACGCGGGTGGCCGACGACGTCGTGTGGGGACTTCCCCCGGCGTCCGCGCCGTCGCGCGAGCGTGTCGACGCCCTGCTCGCGGAGGTCGGACTGGCCGGCTACGGCGATCGCGACACCTCCGGGCTCTCGGGTGGCGAACTCCAGCGTCTGGCCGTGGCCGCGGCCCTGGCCCGCGAACCGCGACTCCTGGTGGCCGACGAGGCCACCGCCATGATCGATCCCGCCGGCCAGCGGGAGCTGGTCGCGCTGCTGGCCGATCTGCCGCGTCGTCGAGACCTGGCCGTCGTCCTCATCACCCACCGCGCCGGCGAGGCGGCCCTGGCCGACGAGGTGGTGCGACTGCATCGCGGCCGACGCGTCGTGCACGACCCGACCTGGATGTCCGGCACCGCACCGCCCTACGGCGCCGTGCCCGTGCTGGGGCCCGACGTGCTGGTGCTGCGCGGGATCGGCCACGTCTACAACCGCGGCACTCCGTGGCAACGCCGCGCCCTGGCCGGCGTCGGCCTCACCGTGCGACGGGGCGAGGGACTGGTCGTGGTGGGCGGTAACGGATCCGGCAAGTCGACGTTGGCCTGGATCCTGGCCGGCCTGACCACACCCACCGAGGGCACGTGCGCGGTGAACGGCAAGGCCACGTCGAAGGCGGTGGGGACGGTGGCGCTGTCCTTCCAGCACGCGCGACTGCAGCTGCAGCGTCGCACGGTCGCCGAGGACATCGAGGCGGCCGGCGGCGCGGGCATCAGCGGAACCGACGTCTCGGCCGTGCTCGACACGGTGGGCCTGCCGCGGGAGATCGCGGGCCGGCGCGTCGACGAGCTCAGTGGCGGTCAGATGCGGCGCGTCGCGCTCGCCGGCCTGCTGGTGGGCAAGCCCGACGTGCTGGTTCTCGACGAGCCCCTGGCCGGACTGGATCCGCCGGGCCGTCGCGAGATCACCTCGCTGCTGGCTCATCTGCGGTATCGCGGACTGACCCTGGTGATCATCTCGCACGATCTCGAGATGCTGGACACCGTGCGCTCCCGCACGGTGGTGTTGGAGCAGGGTGTGCTGCGGCCCCTCGATCAGGAGGTGCCTCGATGAAAGGCGTACTGCTGCGGGAGCTTCCGCTCTCGACCCCGATGCACCGACTCTGGGCGGGGACCAAACTGGTCGCCGTCGCCGTGATCTCGGTGTCGCTGCTGGTGTGGCCGACGTGGCCGATGGTGGGCGCCGTCGCCGGACTGCTGCTCGTCGCGGCGGTGGTGGCGCGAGTTCCGCTGCGCGCCGTACCGATTCCCCCGTGGTGGTTGTGGGGACTCGTTGCGTTCGGTGCGGCGGTGAACGCCGTCGTCTCCCCCGACGCGGTCTGGCTCTACGTCCGCGGCATCCTCTTCGCCGTCGTCCTGCTCTGGGCGACGATCACGATGGCGTGGACGACGGCGATGGCCGACGTCGCCCCCGCCTTCGCGACTCTGCTCGCGCCGCTGCGGACACTCGGTGCGCCGGTGAACGATTGGGCCGTGTCGACGGCTCTGCTGCTGCGGGCTCTACCGATGCTGCTCGACGACGTCCAGGTGCTGGTGGCCGCCCGGCGGCTCCGTCCCCGGAAGGGAACGCGCAACGGCAAGGCTCAGGACACGTTCCTGATCGACATCATGGCGGCGATCGTCTCGGTGGCGATTCGGCGGTCGGCGGACATGGGCGAAGCGATCGCGGTGCGCGGCGGCACCGGGTCGATCACCGCGACCCGCGCACGGCCCGGTCTGCGCGACGCCGCTGCCATGGCGATCGTCGTCGCGGTCTGCGTCGCCGGTGCCGTGCTGTCCTGAGATCGGTCCCGACGTCGGTCAGGCGAACAGACGCTCGAACGTGTTCAGCGACGACTCGATGTCGCCCTTCAACGCTCGCGCCACACCCGATCCGACGGGTCCGAACAGCGGGGCGCCGCCGAGGTCGATGCGCATGGTCAGTTCCGTCCCCGCGCTCTTCTCCGCGACCGTCAGCGTGAGCGAGACCTTGACTCCGCCCTTGCCGGACCCCTTCAACGCCAGTTCGCGCGGCGGTGCGTACTTCTGGACGCTCCACGTGACCCGGTTGCGCAGACCCTTCACCGCGACCACGGACGTCATCTGCGTGCCCTCACCCAGCTCGTCGGGAATGTCGCTGCGCCAGCCGTCGTGAATGGAGAGCCACTCCTCGTACCGGGAGAGATCCGACGCCGCGGCCCAGGCCGCGTCGGGGGACAACGGAACGACGCGGACCACCTCGAGTTTCGCCACGGCCGCAACACTAGCCGGTGAACGAACTCGCGGTGGCCCGCGTCGTGAACCCTCTCGAATGTCAGATCAGTGCGACACGACCTTCTCCACACCGACACCCGTGAACGAGCGGACCTCCATCTCGGCGGCCTTCTCCTTGCTCTCGTTGTCCTTGCTCGTCAGCGTGCCGATGGCACCGAGCAGGAACGCGAGCGGGATCGAGACGATGCCGGGGTTGGACAGCGGGAACCACGCGAAGTCCGAGCCGGGGATCATGGCCGTCTTCGAGCCGGACACCGCCGGCGAGAAGATGATGAGCACGATCGTCGAGATCAGGCCGCCGTACATGCTCCACAGGGCGCCGCGGGTGGTGAAGCGTCGCCAGAAGAGCGAGTACAGGATGGTCGGCAGGTTCGCCGCTGCCGCGACCGCGAAGGCCAGGGCGACGAGGAACGCGATGTTCTGTCCGTTGGCCAGGATGCCCAGGCCGATGGCGAGCAGACCGATCACCACCGCGGTGATGCGCGAGACCTGGACCTGCTTGCGGTCGTCGACCTCGCCCTTCTTGATGACGCTGGCGTAGATGTCGTGCGCGAACGACGCCGACGCGGTGATGGTGAGGCCGGCGACCACGGCGAGGATGGTCGCGAACGCCACCGCCGAGATGACACCGAGCAGGATCACGCCGCCGAGCTCGAACGCGAGCAGCGGTGCCGCCGAGTTCTGTCCACCGGCCGCGGCGAGGATGCGATCCGGGCCGACGATGGCCGCGGCGCCGTAGCCGAGCACCAGCGTGAACAGGTAGAACGCACCGATGAGCGCGATGGCCCAGACGACGCTGCGGCGAGCTTCCTTGGCCGTGGGCACGGTGTAGAAGCGCATGAGCACGTGCGGCAGACCCGCGGTGCCGAGCACCAGCGCCAGGCCGAGGGAGATGAAGTTCAGCTTGGAGGTCTCGGACCCGCCGTACTGGGCGCCGGGAGCGGCGACGTCGCGGGCGGCGACGGCCTCGCTGGCGGAGCCGGACACCATGTCCTGCGCACTGCCGATGATGGTGGAGATGTTGAAGCCGAACTTGGCGAGCACCAGGATCGTCATCAAGCCGGCGCCGGTGATGAGCAGCGCGGCCTTGATGATCTGCACCCAGGTGGTGCCCTTCATGCCGCCGACCAGGACGTAGACGATCATGAGCACGCCGACGACGGCGATGACGATGGACTGTCCGGTGCGGTCGGAGATGTCGAGCAGCAGCGCGACCAGACCGCCGGCGCCGGCCATCTGGGCCAGCAGGTAGAACAGCGACACGGTCAGCGTCGACAGGGCCGCCGCGGTGCGGACGGGACCCTGCTTCAGACGGAAGCTGAGCACGTCGGCCATGGTGAAGCGGCCGGTGTTGCGGAGCATCTCGGCGACGAGCAGCAGGGCCACCAGCCACGCGACGAGGAAGCCGATCGAGTAGAGGAAGCCGTCGTAGCCGTAGACGGCGATGGCTCCCGCGATACCGAGGAAGCTCGCTGCCGACAGGTAGTCACCGGCGATGGCGACGCCGTTCTGCGGACCGGAGAATCCGCCACCGGCGGTGAAGAACTCGGCGGAGGTGGAGTTCTTCTTACTGGCCCGGATGACCACCACCATGGTGACGATCACGAAGACCGAGAAGATCGAGATGTTGACCAGGGGGCTGCCGACGGTCTCGGCGGCCGGCGCCTGCGCGAGCAGGCTCACGCGATCGGAGAGTGTCACTGGGGGGTTCCTTCGAGTTCGGCGCGGATGGCGGCCGCCTTGGGATCGATTTCACGGTTCGCGAAGCGGACGTAGATGCCGGTGATCACGAAGGTGGTGACGAACTGGGCCAGACCGAGCAGCAGTCCGACGTTGACGTTGCCGAAGACCTTGGTCGCCATGAAGTCGTGCGCGTAGGCGCCGAGGAGAACGTAGGCGAGGTACCAGACGAGGAAGAACGCGGCCATCGGGAAGACGAAGCCGCGCAGACGCTTCCGCAGCTGCTGGAACTCCGGGGAGTTCTGCATCTCGACGAAGTCCTGCGGGGTGGGGGTGCGACGCTCGGGCGTCGCGCCGGGTCGGGCATTGGCGGTTGTCACGGGGACTCCTACGGGTGAGGAAAGCTACTGCGCAGAACCTAGTGAGACCGTCGTCACACGAACAAGGGCGTGGCCGCTGTCACACGCCGAAGGGCGAGGCGGTGCGCCGAGCGGTCGTCGACCGACGACGAACGGTCGGCGATCCTCACCGTCCGCGCAGTCGTTCCTCGCCCAGCCCGAGCCGCTCGGGTGCGTGCATGGCGGACATGATGCGACCGATCCCGGCCGGCACGGTTCGTCGCGTCAGCACCGACACCGCCACCATCACCGCGAACGCCGTGGGCACGCTGACCGCCGCGGGATAGTCCACGACGGCCCGTGCCCAGCCTCCCAGCACGGTGTCCGGCACCCCGCCGAGCACCGCGACCGTGGCCGCTCCCGTCGAGAGCAGCCCGCCCACCACCAGCCCGGCCGCGGCGCCTGCGGGCGTCAGTCCCCGCCACCAGATGCCGAGCACCAGCAGTGGGCAGAGCGTCGAGGCCGCCACCGCGAAGACGAGCCCGACGGTGCGGGACAGGTCCAGCGTCACCAGTCCCACCGACAGGGCGAGCGGCCCCGCCCCCGCCACGATCGCCGCGATCCGGAAATCCCGCACCCGCCCCCGGAGCACGTCGGTGCTGAGCACGCCGGCGATGGTCACCAACAGGCCCGACGACGTCGACAGGAACGCCGCCATCGCCCCCGCCGCCACCAGCGCGGCCAGCGCCGTCCCGACCGCTCCCCCGATCGCGGCGGACGGCAGGAGCAGCACGGCGGCGTCGGAGGCACCGGTGATGAGGAGTTGGGGGACGTAGAGGCGCGAGAACACGCCGAGCAGTGTCGGAAAGAGATAGAAGAGCGAGAGCAACCCGACGACGGTGAGGGCCGTCCGCCGCGCCGCGGGGCCGTCGGGGTTGGTGTAGAAGCGCACCAGCACGTGCGGCAGACCCATCGTGCCGAGGAACGTCGCGAGGATGAGCGAGTAGACCTGATACAGCGGGAACGGCCCGCCGAAGCCGTTGCCCGGCGCCATCCAGTCCGATCCCTCGACGGGTGCGCCCGCCACCACCGGAACGGGTGACCCCGCCGGCAGTTCCAGTGACGTGCCCGTCGCCAGCGTGTGGTCTCCCGCCGTCAGGGTGAGCGGGCCGTCGACCGCCGCGTCGTCCACGGTCCCCCGCACCACGACGGGAAGGTCCGCCTGCACCTGCACCACCACGTCGGTACTGATCTCGACCGTCGTGGCCGTCTCCACGGACGGCGGTGCGGGCGTGCCCATCTCGCGCGCGTCCCCCACGAAGTGGACCGCGAGGACCAGCGCCGGAACGGCGACCGCGGTGAGCTTGAGCCAGTACTGGAACGCCTGCACGAACGTCACCGACCGCATGCCGCCGCCGACGACGTTGGCGATGACGATCAGGCCGATCGCAGCCGCCCCCACCCAACTCGGCACGCCCAGAAGGATGTTCAGCGTCAGACCCGCGCCCTGGAGCTGCGGGACCAGATACAACGCGCAGATGCCCGCGACCACCAACATCGCCAGCGTCCGCAGGCGCCGCGACTCCAACCGGAACTCGGCGAAATCCGGCACGGTGTAGGCACCGGATCGACGCAGCGGCGCCGAGACGAAGAGCAACAGCCCCAGGTATCCGGCCGTGAAACCCAGTGGGTACCACAGCGCGTCGGCACCGTACTTCGCGATCAACCCGGCCACGCCGAGGAACGACGCCGCCGACAGGTACTCCCCCGACACCGCCGCCGCATTCCATCGCGGGCCGACGCTGCGGGAGGCGACGAGGAAGTCCGACGTCGTCCGGGCGAGCCGCACCCCGTACACGCCGACGCCGACGGTGGCGACGGCCGACGCGATCACCGCCGCCACGGTCGCGGCGCTCACCACGTCAGGGCCACCGGTCGTCGACCAGGTCGGCGAACTCCTGCTCGTTGCGTCCCGCCGCGCGCACGAACGCCACCCCCACCGCGAGCAGGACGGGATACGCCGCGACGGCGAGGATCCACCAGGGCACTCCCACACCCCACAGCCGCGCGGTCCCCGCCGCCGGCGCGACCACCCAGAGCAACGGGATCAGCCCGACGAGCAGCACCACCACCGCGGCCATGCGGAGGGCGAGCGCGAGCTGGGCACGAATCAACCCGCGCACCATCGCTTCACCGACGGCGGTCTGCTCCTCGACCTCCACCCGGGTGCGCACGATGCGGGCACCGCGGCGGGTGGCGAGCACGACGCGTTCACGCGGCGGCGGCACGTCAGCTCCCGCGACCGACGAGTGCGGCACGCGGCCCCCGCACCACCCGATCGCGCAGCTCCCGGGTGTGGCGCCGACTGACCGGCAACTCGACCGGCGGGCACTCCCCCTGACCGCGTAGACAGACCACCACACCGGAGCCGACCGTCCGGGTTCCGCCGATGCGGGCCACGGAGACCAGATAGGAGCGATGCACCCGTAGAAACCCGTGATCGGCCCAGCGGGCCTCGAGCGCCGAGAGCGCGATGCGCACCAGATGCGTGCCCGTCGTGGTGTGCAATCGGGCGTAATCGCCCTCGGCCTCCACCCACAGCACCGTCGACCGCGGCACCATCGTGGTCACGCCGCCCAGTTCCACCGGGATGACGTCGTCCGCGTCGGCGGCGGGCGGCGGCGACGCGGGCCCGGGCGCCGACGCCGCTCGGTCGACGATGCGGCCGACCGCCTCGGCCAACCGGGCGTCACGGATGGGCTTGAGCAGGTAGTCCACGGCGCCGATCTCGAACGCCGCCACCGCCCGATCGTCGTGGGCGGTGACGAACACGACGGCCGGGGGCGTCGCGAAATTGCGCAGCACCCCGGCCAGTTCGAGCCCGTCGAGACCGGGCATGTCGATGTCGAGGAACACCGCGTCGACAGGCTCGTCCCGCAGGAGGCGCAGCGCGGTGGTGGCGTCGGACGCACCCTGCACGGCCTCGACCGACGGGTGCCGACGCAGCAGGTACAGCAACTCGTCGAGGGCGGGCCGTTCGTCGTCGACGGCGAGCAGGCGAAGTCCGTGATGGTCGGTCACAATGCGTCGATCGTGCCATGTGGACCCCGATCTCACGCCCGGATGCCGGGACGGAACTTCGGAACGCGCATGCTCACCTTCGTCCCGGCGTCCGGCGCCGTCTCCACGACCAGGCCGTAGTCGTTGCCGAACGCGGCGCGCAGCCGGTCGTCGACGTTGGACAACCCCACGTGCACACCCTCCGCGGCGCCGAGGTCGCCCGAGCGCAGGAGTTCGGGATCCATGCCCACCCCGTCGTCCTCGACGCTGATCGCGGCGTCGGTCCCGGCGTCGGCCGCGACGATCGTGATGCGTCCTCGTCCGCGGCCGGCCACACCGTGCCGGACGGCGTTCTCCACCAGCGGCTGCAGAGCCAGGAACGGCACCACCACGCCCAGGACCTCCGGCGCGATCTGCAGGGTCACATCGAGCGAATCACCGAAGCGGGCGCGCTCGAGGGTCAGGTACCGGTCGATGTTGCGCAGCTCGTCCGCCAGGACCGTGTACTCGCCGGCGGAGCGGAAGGAATAGCGGGTGAAGTCGGCGAACTCGAGTACCAGTTCGCGCGCGCGGTCCGGATCGGTCCGCACGAACGATGCCACCGTGGTCAGGGCGTTGTAGATGAAGTGCGGGCTGATCTGCGCCCGCAGTGCACGGACCTCGGCGCGGTCGAGACGCGCACGGCCGGCATCGAGCTCGGCCAGTTCGAGCTGCTCACCCACGTACCGCGCCACCTCGGTGCAGACGCCGAGCAGGCCGGGCCCCGGTTCGGCCGCCGTCACCACACCGAGCACGCAGACCACCCCGGCGGATTCGGTGAGCACCGGTTGGACGACGACGGAGCGGGTGGCCCGTCGGACCAGCACCCGCCGTTCGGTGTCGATCGCCCGACGCGCGGTGGTCGGAAAGTCCACGGTCTCCTCGTCGGCCGGCCCGTTGACCGCGAGCACCGTGCCGTCCGGGCCGGCGACGACGACCGCGTGGGCGCCCGTCAGGGTGCGCAGGTGGGGCGCCGCGTCGGCAGCGGAGTCGGCGTCGAGTCCGCGGCGCAGCGGGCGGGCGGCGGACGACGCCGTCGACAGGGCGGCATGCACCGCCCGTTCGGTGGGGGTGGTCAGGGGCCGGGTGCCCCGCCGCGTGATGACGACGACGGCGGCGACCACCATCGCGACGATCGCGACGAGGACCACCGTCGTCGTCGCGGTCACGAGAGCAGATCACACGTGTTCGCCGACGGGGCACCGAGGAAGCGCTCGGTCACCCACTCGACGGCTTCCGTGGTCGCGGCCGCGTCGGCATGCCCCTGCTCGGGACGGAACCGGAAATCGAGCCGGTCGCCCTCGGCGCACGCGGCGCGCGACGCCTGCTCGGTCCACTCCGGTTCGACCAGATTGTCCCGGCCGCCGACCAGGACCATCATCGGGGCGGTGGCGCCCGTCATGGGGAACGCGTTCTGCCCCAACCAGTCTCGCATCGCGGCGTAGGCCTCCGGCGAACTCGGGCGGACGTCGTCGGGACCGATCGCGGCCACCGCCGTCAGTTTCTCCGCGGCCAACGGACCGGTGCACGCGAGCAGGACGTCCTTCCCCGCGAGCAGACCGCCGGAGAGGAAGTCGGAGTCGCGGTACTGCGGGTGCGAGACCAGGAAGCCCTCGACCACGAACGGGAGGATGCCGCGCTGGGGCAGTGTGAGGTCGCCGAGCCCCTCCGGCGGGGCGATCGCGCGGAGGTCGGCGGCAGGCGAGAGGTTCGCGGTGCCGACCAGCTCGAGGCCGTCGCCGTAGTCCGCGGCCATCTCGTTGGCCGCCCACGTCGCCTGGCCACCCTGGGAGACTCCGATCGCAGCCCACCGGGTTCCCGTGCCGGGCACCACGTTCCGAGCCGCGCGGACCGCGTCGACGACGTCGTATCCGGCGGACGGCGCATCGAGGTACGGGTGCGGACCGGGACTGCCGAGCCCCTGGTAGTCGCTCACGGTCACCACCGCGCCGCGCTCGAGGAACGGCGTCACCATGCCGATGGCGCCCAAGAGGTTCGGGTACAGCGACGGTGCGCACTCGTCGGTCACTCCGGTGGTGCCGTGGGCCACGGACACCACCGGCCAGCCGCCCGCGGGCGGCAGTCCACCCGGCACGAACACGGTGCCCGTGACCTCCACTCCGCTGCCGTCGAGCCCGGAGGTCGAGCGGTAGGAGATGCGGTGCGCAGTGGCACCGAGGGCCGTGACACTCTGATCGACCTGTCCCAACACCACGTCCGAGAGGACGGCACCCCGCTCGTCGCCCTGCGGCGCGGGGGTGGTGGGGACGGCGGTCGTCGTGCCGGCGGCCGACCCCGTGGGAGACGAGGACGTCGTGGGGGTCCCACACCCCGACACCACCAGAACCGCGGCCGCCGCGATCGTCCCGAACGTCCGGCGGTACCGCACTGTCCGTCAGCCCCTCTCGGTGGTGAATCGCTGCAACCGGGTCTCGGTCGCGGCCTGCTCGATGTCGAGCCCGTCCAACACGGTACGCAACACCTCGTCGTCGAGTTCGCCGCGATCACGCGCGTCGAGCAACGCCTCGCGTTGACGGACCAGCACCGTCCGTCGCCACCGATCGAATGCGGCGCTGGTGGCCGAGAACCGGTCGGCGGGCTGCTGCGCGTCCTCCGTCTCGTCGGCCTCGAGACGGGCGAGGGTGACACGACGCACGCGGTCGACCACGCCCTCGGCGTCGGTGCCCTTCAGGGATCGCCGCGCCTCGTCGAGGCAGTCGACGACGGCTCGTCGCGAGATGCGACGCGCCAGCGCGCGCTGCTCGTCGACGTAGCGCATCTCCGCGGGGTCGGCGATGTCGAGACGTCGGATGACCATCGGCAGGGTGATGCCCTGGATCAGCAGGGTCCCCACCGCCACGGTGAACGCGATGGCCGAGATGACGCCGCGGCCGGGGAAATCCGCCCCCGAGGCGGTCACGAACGGCACACCGGCCGCGGCGGCGAGGGTGACCACACCGCGCATACCGGCCCAGGACAACACCAGGGTCTGCGTCCAGCTCAGCTCGGAGTGCGGTCTCGACCGGATCCGATTTCCCACTCGCCTCAGCGTCGTGCCGACGAACAGCGCGAGCGGCCGCACCGTCATGACCAGGAGCAACACCAGCAGGCCGTACAGGAAGACGTGGTGGACGGGCAGTCCCTCCTGCCGCAGATCGTCGACGACGAACTTCAGTTGCAGGCCCATGTACGAGAACACGAACGTCTCGAGGACCAGGTCGAGCGTCCGCCACACCTGGCGTTCCTGGATGCGGGTGGGGATCGCGTCGGAACTGCGCGCCGACCCCAGGACGAAACCGGCCGTGACGACGGCGAGCACACCCGACGAGTGCAGCTGCTCCGCCGCGAGGTAGGCAGCGAAGGGAACGATGATGCCGAGGACGGTCTCGAGGGCGCTGTCGGCGAGGTGACGCCGGACGAATCGGACCGCCACGCCGATGATCCAGCCGACCGCGACACCGACGACCACCTCGAAGGCGAAGAACAGGATCGGCGGTTCGAGGTCGATACGGTTGCCCGTCACCGACGCCACCGCAATGGTGAACAGGGTGAGGGCGGCGGCGTCGTTGACCAGCGACTCCCCCGTCAGGATGGACATCATGCGGTGCGGGAGGCCGAGTCGGCGCCCGACGGCCACCGCCGACACGGCGTCGGGCGGCGCGACCACGGCCCCCAGAACCAGGGCGGCGCCGAGGGTGAGTTCGGGCACCAACCACGACGAGAAGAAGCCGACCGCGACGGTCGTGACCACCACCAGTCCGACTCCCAGCCGCACGATCGCCCGCAGGTTGCGTCGGAAGGACGCGAAGGAGAAGTCGATCGCCGCCGAGTACAGCAACGGCGGAAGGATCACGCCCAGAAGCAGTTCCGGGTCGAGCGCCGGCCGCGGCAGGCCGGGGACGAACGAGGCGACCGAGCCCACCGCCACCAGGACCAACGGCACCTGGAGGTCGAGCCGACGTGCGAAACCTGCGACGACGACGGCGCCCGCGACCACGAGAAGCAGGAGCCAGCCGTCCATACGGATCGACTACCCGAGCGCCGGTGATCTACCGGGTCACTTGTCCGGGATCGCCTTCTTCGCGGCGTCCTGCACCTTGTCGATCTGCTGGGCGTACTTGCCGCCGGTCTTCTTGTCCGCGAAGTCGGCGGCCTTGTCCACGGCCTGCTCGATCTTGTCGGAGTTCTGCGCAGCGGCCTGCTTGCCCTTGCCGATCAGCTTCTTCAACTCGTCCGCGAATGCCATGGCGCCCAGTTTACGTCGTCCACCATCGGCGGCCGGGCTGCGGCCGAATCAGATCCACGCGCTGGCCCACCATCGGGACCACCACCGACGTGGACACCGGGTCCGCGGCGGCGAGGAGCCGCTCCACCGGCTCGGCCCAGGAATGGAACGCCAGATCGAACGTGCCCCAGTGCACGGGGAGAAGGACACCGGCGTCCGAGCGCCCGCCCTGCAGCGCGGCGTGGGCCCGAACGGCCTCCTCGGGGTTCATATGGATGTCCGGCCAGCGGACGTCGTAGGCCCCGATGGGCAGAAGCGTGAGATCGAACGGCCCGAGACGGGATCCGATGTCGCCGAACGCCTCGGTGTATCCGGTGTCGCCGCCGAAGAACGCACGGTGCTCCGGGCCGACCACCGACCACGACGCCCACTGCGTGAGGTCGCGAGCGAACGTACGGCCCGAGAAGTGGCGCGCCTCGAGACAGGTGATCCGCAGCCCGGCGACGGCGCTGCCGTCGTTCCAGTCCAGCTCCACGATCCGGTCCTCCGGCACCCCCCACCGCCGCAGATGGGCACCCACGCCCAACGGGACGAGGAACGGCGACTGCTGGGTCCGGACCAACGTGGCGACGGTGTCGCGGTCGAGATGGTCGTAGTGGTCGTGCGATATCAGGATCGCGTCGATCGGCGGAAGGGCTTCCAGGGCAACGGGAACGGGATGCAGCCGCGACGGTCCCACCACGCGCGACGGGGACACGCGTCGACTCCACACCGGGTCGGTCAACACGCGGCGGCCGTCGATCTCGACGATCACCGACGAATGCCCGAACCAGGTGGCCGCGAGATCCGCGGCGTCGGCCGGTGCGAGAGGGGTGGCCAGCGGAACCGGGCGTGGGGGCTTGCCGCGGTCGCCGCGACGCAGCATCGCCATGCCGATGCTCGCCTGCTCGGCCGGATCGACGACGGACGCCGGCGCGGTGTTGTGGAACCTGCCGTTGTGGTAGTGCGACGACGCGGCCGCGTAGGGACGCACCGCCGCTCGGCTCGCGCCGAGCGACGACGGCACCCCGCGCGCTGCCGAACCCACCCACGCGGCCCCTGCTGCCGCCGCGACGGCGGCCACGGCCCTCGAGATCCTCACTCGACTGCTACCTCCCCTGGAACACCGGGTCACGCTTCTCCCGGCGTGCGGTGCGCGCTTCGACGGCGTCCTCGCTGGCCCAGGCGGCCCGGTACGCCTCCTGTTGGGCGTCGGTGTCCGGGGCGCGCGTGCCGTCGTCGTTGAACACGAGCTTGAGATGCCGCAGCGACAGCGGCGCGAGGGTCGCGATGCGATCGGCCCACTCCTGCGCGTCGCTCGGCTCGCCGAGGCGGTTGGCGAGTCCGCAGGCCAGGGCCTCCTCCGCGGTGAGCCGCTCCGCGCCCAGGAGAACGGTGCGCGCGGGGCCTCCGCCGGCCAGCGACGTCAGCCGACGCACCGTCCAGGAATCGACCGCGATCGCCAGCCGGGTCGAGGGAATCGCGAAGAACGCCGAGGGCGAGACCACCCGGAGGTCGGCGGCCAGTGCGAGTTGGGTCCCCGCGCCCACCGCCGGCCCGTTCACGGCCGCCACCACCGGAATCGGCAGGTTCTCGATCGACCGGTGCAGCGACACCAGCGCGTCCGGGAACTCGGTGGCGGCGATGTCCCCGGTCAGGTCCGCTCCGGCGCAGAAACTGCTGCCCTGACCGGTGATCACGACGACGCGGGCACCCTCCGCCGGGGCCGCCTCCACCGCCGCCTGCAATTCCCGGCACAGCTCGGCGTTCAGGGCGTTGCGCCGCTCCGGGCGTTGCAACTCCACCGTCAGGACGCCTGCGCGCCGACTCGTTCCGATCACGTGCCGAACCTACCTGCTGTACTGAACGCATGCAGGAGGCTGTGCGCGAGGTCGAGGTGGCGGTGATCGGCGCCGGGCAGGCCGGGCTGTCGGCGTCGTACTTCCTGCAGCGCGCGGGCCTGACGGGACCGGGCGGTCACGTCGTCCTCGACGGGTCGCCGGGACCGGGTGGGGCGTGGCAGTTCCGGTGGCCGTCGCTCACGCTGGCCACGGTCAACGGGGTGCACGACCTACCCGGTCTGGCGTTCGCCGACACCCTCTCGCCGCAGGACGACCCGGCGGCCGTGCCCGCGTCGACCGCGGTTCCCCACTACTACGCCGAGTACGAACGCCGTTTCGCGCTGCCCGTGCGTCGGCCCGGCCGGGTGTCGGTGGTCTGCGATCGCGGTCCCCGCTATCGCGTCGAAGCCGAGGGCGGGGTGGTCTCCGCCCGCGGGCTGATCAACGCCACCGGAACCTGGGAGCACCCCTTCGTCCCCGTCTACCCGGGTGCGGCGACCTTCCGCGGGCGGCAGCTGCACACGAGGGACTACGCCACCGCCGACGAGTTCCGCGGACAGCACGTCGTCGTGGTCGGCGGCGGCATCTCGGCCGTGCAGTTGCTCGACGAGATCTCGCAGGTGACCACCACCACCTGGGTGACCCGTCGCGAACCGCACTTCGTGGAGGGCGAGTTCGGTCCGGAGCAGGGCCGAGCCGCCGTCGCCCGCGTGGAGGAGCGGGTGCGGGCCGGTCTGCCGCCCGGATCCGTGGTGTCGGTGACGGGACTGCTGCTCACCCCGGCACTGCGTGCGGCCCGTGATCGCGGTGCGCTGCGCCGGTTCCCGATGTTCGACGCGATCACTCCGACCGGGGTGCGGTGGGCCGACGGTGCGGAGCGCGCGGCCGACGTCATCCTGTGGGCCACCGGATTTCGCAGCGCGCTCGACCATCTCGCGCCGCTGCGCCTGCGCGGGCCGGGCGGCGGGATCGTGCTCGACGGCGCCGTGCCCACCCGGGTCGCCGCGCGTCCCACCGTCCATCTGATCGGCTACGGTCCGTCCGCGAGCACCATCGGCGCCAACCGAGCCGGGCGCGTCGCCGTCCGAGAACTGCTGACCGAATTGGGAACACGATGACCGCCGTCCTGCGCCTCGACGGACTCGCCGCGTATCGCGGGGAGCGCACACTCTTCTCCGGACTCGACCTCACCGTCGGACCCGGCCAGGTGATGGGACTCGTCGGCGCGAACGGCGCCGGCAAGTCGACCCTGCTGACCATCGCGGCGGGCGTCTCCGACGCCGAGTACGACGGCACCGTCACCCTCACCCCGTCCGACGCCACCGTGGGGTACCTCGCCCAGGAGCCCGGCACCGTTCCGAACGAGACGATCGCCGCGTTCCTGCAGCGGCGCACCGGCGTTCGCGGGGCCGAGGACGCGATGAACGCCGCCGCCGAAGCACTGGGCAGTGGTGACGGCGCGGACACCTACACGCCCGCGCTGGAACGATGGCTCGCCCTCGGCGGCGCGGATCTGGCCGAGCGGACGGACGCGGTGCTCGCCGAACTGGGCCTCGCGGTCGACGTCGACGCGCCCATGACCTCGCTCTCCGGCGGTCAGGCCGCTCGGGTGTCCCTCGCGGCGATCCTGCTCGCCCGCTACGACGTTCTCCTGCTCGACGAGCCGACCAACGATCTCGACCTGGCCGGACTCGACCGGCTCGAGCGGTTCGTGACCGACGCCCGATGCGCCGTGATGATCGTCAGCCACGACCGAGAGTTCCTCGCCCGCACCGTCACCGGCATCGTCGAACTCGACCTCGCCCAGCAGCGCATCGCGGTGTACGACGGCGGGTACGAGGCCTACCTCGTCGAACGCGCCGTCGCCCGTCGGCACGCCCGCGAGGAGTACGAGGAGTACGCCGACACCCGAGCGGGCCTCGAGGACCGCGCCCGCATGCAACGCAACTGGCTCGAGCACGGCGTGCGCAACGCCCGTCGTAAAGCGCCGGACAACGACAAGGCCGGACGCAAGGTCCGAGCCGAGTCGACCGAGAAGCAGGCGGCGAAAGCCCGTCAGACCCAACGACGCATCGAGCGACTCGAGGTGGTGGAGGAGCCGCGCAAGGAGTGGGAGCTGCGGATGGAGATCGCCGCGGCGCCTCGGAGCGGGACGGTGGTGGCCACGCTGCGCGACGCGGTGATCGATCGCGACCGGTTCCGACTCGGGCCGATCACCGCGCAGATCGACGCCGGGGATCGCATCGTCGTCACGGGCGCGAACGGATCCGGGAAAACGACTTTGCTGCACCTGATTCTGGGGCGGGTGGCGCCGACGTCGGGCTCGGTGAGTCTCGGATCGGGCGTCGCGATCGGGGAGATGGATCAGGCGCGGTCGGCCTTCGCCGGCGATCGGTCGGTGGCCGAGGTGCTCTCTGCCGCGGTGCCGGAGTGGCCGGACGCGGACGTCCGCACGCTCGTCGCCAAGTTCGGGTTGCGCGGGGATGCGGCGCTGCACCCGGCGCACACCCTCTCCCCCGGTCTGCGGACCCGCGCGAGCCTGGCCCTGCTGCAGGCGCGCGGGGTCAACCTGTTGGTGCTCGACGAGCCGACCAACCACCTGGACGTGCCCGCGATCGAGCAGCTCGAGGCGGCGCTGGCGACGTACGAGGGCACCCTGCTGCTGGTGACCCACGACCGCCGCATGTTGGACGCGGTGACCAGCACGCGTCGATGGACCGTCGACCAGGGGCAGCTGCGGGAGGACTGACCCTTTTCGTCGGTAGGGTTGACAAGTCGTTGGGTTTTTACAACACTTCGATACATGAGCCCGGTCAAGCGGGGAACAACTCTCCCCATCCACAACCGCATCGGCGTCCTACGCGCCGAACGGCGCATGACGCGAGCGCAGTTGGCCGACCTGGTGGAGGTCAATCCCCAGACCGTCGGCGCGCTCGAGCGTGGTGATCACTACCCGAGCCTGGACCTCGCCCTACGCATCTGCGACGTCTTCGACCTCCCCGTGGAAGCCGTCTTCTCCCGGACCGAGTTCGGCCCGCTGTCGGCCGAGGTCTATCGACGCCCGACCACGACGGAAGGTGAACGATGAGCGACACCGTGTTCGACCGCTACCAGGCACGCCGCACTCGGAAATACCTGCAGCGTCAGGAGCAGACCGCGCACTGGCTGCGCGGGTGGCGCACCCACGCCCGACGGCGGCTGCTCGTCGTCCTGTTGGGAGCCGTGTTCGCCGCCATGATCGCCGCGGGGGTGGCCGCGGCGTTCGCTCCGACCCCCGGCGTCCTCATCTTCGCCGGACTGTGCGCGATCTTCACCCCGGTGTGGACGGCCCTGCAGATCGTCTCCGAGCGGGGGGACAGTCCCACCGGCGCTCTCGACGAGCGAGAGTTGGCTCAGCGCAACGAGGCTCGATCCCTCGCTCTGACGATCACCCAGACCCTCACCCTCGTTCCCGCGTTCTACCTCTACCTCGGATCACGCTGGGAATGGATGGACGGCACGACCCTCGCGACCTCGGGCTCGATTCTCGTGCTCGCGTGCTTGTTGATCGGCGGTTGCAGCGCCACCGCCGTGTTGGCATGGACACGACCCGATCCGGACCCCGAGGATGAATCGGACACCTATCGAAAGGGCACGGCATGAACGGCTCCACCCTCGAGATCGACGGCCTGCGCAAACGCTACGGCGACACCGTGGCTCTCGACGGCGTCGGCTTCACCGTTCACCCCGGCGAGGTCTTCGGCTTCGTCGGCAGCAACGGCGCGGGCAAGACCACGACGATGCGTATCACCCTGGGCGTGCTCTCCGCCGACGCCGGCGAGGCCCGCATCGACGGGCGTCCCATCGACCTCGAGGTGCGCCGCACCGTCGGCTACATGCCCGAGGAACGTGGCCTCTACCCGAAGATGAAGGTGGGCAACCAGCTTCGCTACCTGGCCGAGTTGCACGGACTGTCCCGGTCCGACGCCACCGCGGCGGTCCAGCGGTGGACCGAGCGCCTCGGCATCGAGGGGCGCGTGAACGACACCGTCGACTCGCTGTCCCTGGGCAACCAGCAGCGCGTCCAGCTCGCCGCCGCCCTGGTCCACGACCCGGCCGTCCTCGTGCTCGACGAACCCTTCTCCGGGCTCGACCCGGTGGCCGTCGACACCATGAGCGACGTGCTGCTCGAGAAGGCGAACGCCGGTGTGCCCGTGCTGTTCTCCAGTCACCAACTCGACCTCGTGCAACGCCTCTGCCACCGCGTCGGCATCATCGGCGGTGGACGGATGAAAGCCGTCGGACCCGTCGACGAACTGCGCGGCCGCGACGGCACCACCCTCACCGTCCACGCACCCGACGCACCCGCCGGCTGGGCGGACCACCTCCCCGGCGTCACCACCGTCTCGCACGAGAACGGCCGCACCGCACTGGCACTCGGCGAGAACGCCGACGATCAGGCGATCCTCGCCGCCGCGCTGGCCACCGGCCCCGTACACGAGTTCGCCCGCACCCTGCCCTCCCTCACCGATCTGTACCGAGAGGTCGTCGCATGACCGAGCAACTGTCCTCGCGCCGCGCCATCGCGCTGGTCGCCCGTCGTGAATTCGACGTCCAGGTCCGCAAGAAGAGCTTCCTGATCTCCAACGCCATCGTGCTGCTCGTCATCGTCGGCGGCATCGTCGCCTTCTCCCTCTTCTCCGGAGGCGACGGCGACACCGAGCGCACCCCCGTCGGCGTCGTCGGCACCACCGCCCTCGGCGACACCATCACCGCCGTCGGCGACCAACTCGGCACACCCGTCGACGTCCGCACCCTCACCGACGCGGACGACGCCCGCGCTCAGGTCGAGAACGGCACCGTCGACGTCGCCGTCGTCCCCGGACAGGCCGGCGCGGTCACCGCCATCACCAAGGAGGAGGTGACCGGCGGCCTGAAGACCGTGCTGGACAGTGCCGTCGCCACGCAGGCGCAGAACGACGCACTCACCGCCGAGGGCGTCGATCCCGCCGCCGTCGCCAGGGCGGCCGCCGGAGCCACCGTCACCGTCGACGCCCTCGACCCGCCCGACGAGGACCGCGGGCAGCGCCTCGCCCTCAGCTTCGTGGCCGTCATTCTGCTGTACACGCAGATCATCACCTTCGGCATGTACGTCGCCATGGGTGTGGTCGAGGAGAAGTCCTCGCGCGTGGTCGAACTGCTGCTGTCCACCGTGCGACCGCTGCAGTTGTTGTGGGGCAAGGTGCTCGGCATCGGCGCCGTCGGCCTGGTGCAGCTGGCCGCCTACGGTGCCGCCGGTCTGATCGCCGGCACCGCCACCGGCGTCCTCACCGTCACCGGCGCCGCCGTCGGCGTGTTCGTCTCCACCCTCGGCTGGTTCGTGCTCGGCTACGCGTTCTTCGCCGTCCTCTACGCCGCCGGCGGATCCATGGTCTCCCGGCAGGAGGACGTGAACTCGACGACGATGCCGTTGCTGATCGTCATCCTCGCCATGTTCTTCGCGGCGTTCTCGTCCATCGACAACCCCGCCGGCACCCTGCCGACCGTGCTGTCCTGGATCCCGCCGTTCTCCGCGATCCTCATGCCGCTCCGCATCGCCGCCGGGGTCGCCGAGCCGGTGCAGATCGTCGGCACCATCGTGCTGATGATCCTCGCGACCCTCCTCCTCGCCGTCGTCGCCGCGAAGGTCTACCAGCGCTCCATCCTGCGCATCGGGCGGACCGTGTCGTGGAAGGAAGCCCTCGGGCGCTGACGGTGGTCGGGTTGCGGTCGGGTGCACCGGCCGCACCCCGCGCAGGTTCCCGCCACCCTCACCGGTTGCAACCTGCGCGCGTGACCAGAACCCGCGCAGGTTCTCGCAATCCCCGGCCACTGTGGTTCAGTCTGAGCTCAGGGCGCACCCGGCGCCCGGATGGGAGGCAGGGTGTGAGGCCCACCGTTCTCGTGGTGCAACCCGACCCCCGCGTCGGCCCGGACAGGTTCGAGGACTGGCTGGAGCACGCGGGCCTCGACCTCGACGTGGTGCGCCCCTACGACGGCGACGACGTCCCCTCCGCCGATCGATACGACGGCATCATCGTGCTCGGCGGATACGCGAGCGCCCACGACGACGAGCTCCACCCCTGGCTGGAGAGCATTCGCGCGCTGATCCGTGACGCGGCGGCGACCGACGTTCCGACACTGGGCATCTGCCTCGGCGGTCAACTGGTCGCCGGCGCCCTGGGCGGTCGGGTGACGGTGGGCGACGGGCCGTCGGAGATCGGGGCGGTGCGGCTCGATCTGATCGACGTCGACGACGATCCCCTGTTCCACGATCTCGGCGCGTCGCTGCTCGTGGCCGAACACCACTACGACCGCATCGCGCGTCTGCCCGACGGCGCCCGGTTGCTGGCCTCGTCCGACCGGTACGAGCATCAGGCGTTCCGGGTGGGGGGCGCGGTGTGGGGGGTGCAGTTCCACCCGGAGGTCTCGCCCACACGCTTCGAGCGGTGGGTCGCCGATTCCCCCGCAACAGCACCGGACGACGCGGCTCGCTTGACCGCAGCGTTCGAGCACCTGGTGGCGAACGACGAGCTGATCGCATCCGGTTCGGCGGTCCTCGCGCGCCGGTTCGCCGATGTCGTTCGACGGGATGCGCCGACCCCGACAGCCGCCACCACCGCCGCAGGCGCGCACCGATGACCGGACAGAAGGCGCGCATGCTCGCCGGCGAGCTCTACCGCGCCGACGATCCCGAACTGCAGGCCGATGCGCTCCGAGCGGCGGACCTGCTGCACACCTACAACCACTCGACCCCCGGGGACGCCGCCGGCCGCCGCGCGCTGCTCGAGGAGTTGCTCGACGAGGTCGGCGAGGACGTCGAGATCCGGCCACCTCTGCACGCCGACTACGGGTACGGAATCCGCATCGGGACGGGAACGTTCGTGAACGTCGGAGCGGTCATGCTCGACGTCGCCCGCATCACGATCGGGTCGGACTGCCAGATCGGGCCGAACGTGCAGCTCCTCACCGCGACCCACCCCCTCGAACCCGCCGCCCGACGCGCGAAGTGGGAGTCCGCGGAGCCGATCACGCTGGGCGACAACGTGTGGCTGGGCGGTGGCGTCATCGTCTGCGCGGGCGTCACCATCGGGGAGAACACCGTGGTGGGAGCCGGGGCGGTGGTCACGACGGACCTGCCGCCGAACGTGGTCGCGGTCGGCACCCCGGCGAGGGTGATCAGGGACCTCCCGAGGGACTGATCACGCCCCGCGCAGCGCCGCCACCACGGCGGCCACGCGGCGAGCCCGGGTGTCGGCCCGCTTCGCGTCCGCGACGGAGCGAGCGTGCTCCTTGCGGGCCGACGGGGCGAGCGCGTCGAACGCCGCCCGCACGGCCTTGTTCAGCCCGACGAGGTTCTCGCCACCCATCCGTCCGATCCGGACGCGCACGGTCACTCCCCCGATGGTCACCCACACGGGCGGGGTCTTGGCGGAGCCGAGGCCGCCGCGCGCGCGATACTGCTCCCCGTGACGGTCTCCGCGCGCGCACTGATCGACCTCGTGGTCGACCCCGGCACCTACGTCTCCCTCGACGAGCCCCCGACGTACGGGCCGGTGTCCGACGCCTACCGCGCCGACCTCGCGCGCGCCCGCGAGCGCAGCGGGGTCGACGAGTCCGTCCTCACCGGCGACGCGACCGTCGGCGGGACGCCGGTGACCCTGATCGTCGGCGAGTTCTCCTTCCTCGCGGGATCGATCGGTCACGCCGCGGCGGAACGCATCACCGCCGCGATCGAGCACGCCACCTCCCGGGGTCTGCCGCTGATCGCCTCGCCGTCGTCGGGCGGGACCCGTATGCAGGAGGGCACGGTCGCGTTCGTCCGGATGATCACCGTGTCCGCGGCGGTGACCGCGCACCGCGCCGCCGGGTTGCCGTACCTGGTCTACCTCCGTCACCCGACCACCGGCGGGGTGTTCGCGTCCTGGGGATCGCTGGGGCATCTGACCTTCGCCGAACCCGGTGCGCTGGTGGGTTTCCTGGGCCCGCGCGTCTACGAGGCGCTGTACGGCGCGCCGTTCCCCGAGGGGGTGCAGACGGCGGAGAACCTGGCCCGGACGGGCGTGCTCGACGCCGTGATCGAACCGGGGGCGCTCCGCGACACCCTCCGTCGAGTGCTGGCCGTGACGACGCCGGACGCGCCCCCACCGGCCCCGGCGACACGACCCCCGACCGACGAGACCGCGCCCGCCGCGGACGGGAGCGCCTGGCAGTCCGTGCTGGAGAGCAGACGACCCGACCGCCCGGGGCTACGGGAGTTGATCGCCGTCGCGGCCGACGACGTGACCCTGCTCAGCGGCACCGGCCACGGCGACGTCGACAGCACCGTGGTGTCCGCGCTGGCACGGTTCCGCGGGCACCCGTGCGTCGTCTTCGGGCACGACCGGGCCGGCCAGACGCCCGAGCGCACCATGGGGCCGGGGGCATTGCGCGAGGCTCGTCGGGCGATGCGGTTGGCGGAGGAGCTCCGACTGCCCTTGGTCACCGTGATCGACACCCTCGGTGCGTCGCTGTCCCGAGAGGCCGAGGAGCGGGGCCTGGCTCCCGAGATCGCCCGATGCATCGCCGATCTGGTCACGCTCCGCACGCCGACGGTGTCGGTTCTGCTCGGGCAGGGCACGGGCGGCGGAGCCCTCGCCCTGCTGCCGGCGGACCGCACCGTCGCCGCCGCCCACGCCTGGCTCGCTCCGCTGCCACCGGAAGGGGCGAGCGCGATCGTCCACCGGGACACCGCCCATGCCGCGGATCTGGCCGAGGCACAGGGCATTCGAGCCACCGACCTGCGGGCGAACGGCGTCGTCGACACGGTCGTCGACGAGGGCACCGACGGGGGCACCGACGAGCGCGTCGACGAGAGCACAGCCGCCGGAACGTTCCTCACCCGACTGGGCGACGCGGTGGCGCGCGAGCTCGCCGCGATCAGCGAGCTCGACGACGACGCGCGCGCCGCGGCCCGACGACGGCGCTTCCGTCAGCTCGGCGTCAGGCTCGCGCCCGATGGCGCCTGACGGCGTCGCGATTGGAACACACCGTGCCGCAGTACCGTTGGCGACCGGTGCGCGAGAAGTCGGCGTAGACCCTGGTGCAGTCGGCTGCGGCGCAGCGCCCCAACCGGTGCATCCCGCGGCCCACCAGATGCAGCGCGGTGCCGACGCTGACGAGCGCCCGGACCACGTCGGCGAGCGGGAGGTCCGGGTCGCGGTAGTGCAGGTGCCACCCGTCGCCGGCGTGGTCGGTCAGACGCGGGTACGCCGAGGTCTGGGCGAGCAGGGCGTTGAGCGCCTCGGCGCGCCGGGTGTCCGTCGGGGCGTCGACGACACCGATCCATTCGGTGAGGAACGCGCGGGCCCGATCGAGGTCGGTGTGGGCCGAGACCGTGTCGTCGGACATGCCGGCGTCGAGGCAAGTTTGCTCGAAGTCGGCGACCGTCGCGGGTGGGTCGTTCACGAGGTCGACGGCCATCCGCACCGCGTACTCGCCGTAAGGGTTGAGGTGCACAAGGCCATTACAGCAGACTCGGCGTCATGACCACCACCATCGCCTGCCTGCACCGCTGGACCGAGCTGTCCCGGCACGGAACGAGCGAGGGCGTCGTGATCTACGAACGCTGCCACTGCGGCGAGAACCGCATCGTGACAGCGACTCTCGTCCGATCGGCCACGACGGCGTAGACCAGGTCAGGACGTCGTGGACCCGGTCAGGACGACGTGGTGACGATGGTCGGAACCATCACCGCCACCGCGACGGCGGACCACACGTCCTCCACCGCCCTGCGGACGGCCTCGGACGCCCACTGACCCTCGGCGATCTCCGCCGCCCGCTTCTTGACGGACCGCTTGTCCGCGCCGGGAAAGACCTTCGGCACGGCGTCGATGGACGACAGCAGCGCCACCAGCGCGCAGGTCCGCGCATCGGGATCCCGCCCGTCCACCAGCACCCACTGCAACGTCTCGCGAACCCGAGCCTCGTGCACGGTGTCCCGCGCCGGCCAGGACGTCGTGGGGAAGAGTCCCAGCACCCGCCCCTTCTGCTCGTCGACGAAACCGCGGTCGATCACCCGCGCCAGCACCTTCTCGTGCATCGCCTTGTGCAGCTTCTCCACGGCGCTCTTCGGCGTCATGGGCCGCTTGGCCCCGTCGATCGCGGCCACGGCCTCCTGCAGGATCGGCTCGTCCGGCCGTGGACCCCGCACGGCGAGGCGCCCCTTCTTCACGTCCTCGCCGTCCTGCGCGACCGTGACCACGCCGGACATCGCGAGCTCGAGGATCACGGCCCCCGCCACCGCCCGCGGAAGCTTGGTGCTGTCGACCACGGGCTTTCCCGAGCCGTCGTCCAGCAGGAGCAGCAGCAGATCCTCGGCGATCAGGGTCATGGCTCGACCTTACGGACCCCCGACGCGGAACGGGAGAGCCCTGCGCGACGGACCTGCCGGCGCGATCCGGACGACGACGGCGCGAAACGGATAGTGCCGTTGCCGGACCGTCCGTAACGTCCGCCGCCATCAGTGATCCACGACACGTGATCGGGCCCCCGATCGCGGCGTCACACGGATGGAGGAGGACGAATGACAGCAGTCGATCTCACCGGGCGGACCGCCGTCGTCACCGGCGGCGCTACCCTGCTCGGGCGGGGCGTCGTCGCTGCCCTGGCCGACTCGGGAGCGACCGTCGTGATCGCCGACATCGACGACGAGAACGGCGAGCGCGCAGCCGCCGAGTCGGGCGAGTCGGTGACGTTCCGCCACCTCGACGTCACCGACGACGCAGCGGTGCGCGCGTTCGTCGCGGCCGTCGTCGACGCCCACGGAGGCCTCGACATCGTGGTCAACCTCGCCGCGGTCTACCTCGACGACGGCTTCGCCACCCCGCGGGCCGACTGGCTGACCGCCCTCGACGTCAACGTCGTCTCGATGGTCGCGCTGGTCCAGGCCGCCCATCCGCACCTGGTCGCCTCACCGCATGCCGCCGTCGTCAACTTCACGTCGATCTCCAGTTCGGTCGCGCAGACCGGACGCTGGGTCTACCCCGCGTGCAAGGCCGCGATCGCGCAGCTGACGCGCTCGATGGCGATGGACCTCGCCCCCGACGGTATCCGCGTCAACTCGGTCAGCCCCGGGTGGACGTGGTCCGCGATCATGGACGGCCTGTCGGGCGGCGACCGCGCGAAGACCGACCGCGTGGCCGCACCCTTCCACCTCACCGGGCGCGTGGGCGATCCGCGAGAAGTCGGCGACGTCGTCGCCTTCCTCGCCTCCGACGCCGCCTCCGTCGTCACGGGGGCCGACTGGGCCGCCGACGGCGGCTACTCCGCCATGGGTCCGGAACGTGCCGTGCCCGCCATTCCCCAACTCGCCGAACAGGATCCCGCATGACCACCACACCTCGACTGCTCGTCGGCATCGTCGGCGCCGGCTTCGCCGGCCTGTCCACCGCACGCGTCCTCACCGAACTCGGCCACGACGTCGTCGTCTGGGAGAAGGCCCCCGACGTCGGCGGCGTGTGGAGCGCCACGCGTCGCTACCCGGGTCTGAAGACCCAGAACAACAAGGGCACCTACGCATTGTCCGAGATGCCGATGCCGAAGCACTACCCGGAATGGCCGTCGGGAGAACAGGTTCAGGCCTACCTGGAGAACTACGCCCGGAAGTTCGGCATCCTCTCGGCCGTCGAGTGCAGCACCGAGGTGGTCTCCGCGACCCCCGCGGCGACCGGCGGCTGGGACGTGACGACGGCGAGCGAGAAGGGCACCGACACCCGCCACGTCGACCACCTGGTGCTCGCGAGCGGCATCTTCTCGGAGCCGTTCGTCCCGCCGTTCGAGGGGCGCGAGGACTTCCTCGCCGCCGGCGGCGAGATCATGCCCGCGGGCGATCTCCACCACCTCGATCAGGTGGCCGGCAAGCACGCGATGGTGGTGGGCTACGGAAAGTCCGCTTGCGACATCACCGTCGAGGTCGCCGGCGTCGCCGCGTCGACCACCGTCGTGGCCCGCGAACTGTTGTGGAAGCTCCCCCGCAAGATCAAGGGCGTCCTGAACTACAAGTACCTCATGCTCACCCGACTCGGTGAGGGCATCTTCCGTTACCACACGGTGAGCGGCGTCGAGCGCCTGCTGCACGCGCGGAACTCCCTGATCGCCGACGGGATGGTCGACAGCGTGGGCTCGGTGACCACCAAGCAGTTGCAGCTCGAGAAGCTCGGCCTGATTCCCCTGGGCACGTTCGCCGACATCGCCCGCGCCACCGTGTCGTTGGTCAGCGAGGGCTTCTTCGAGGGCGTCGCCGACGGGCGCATCGACGTTCGTCGCGACACCACCGTCACCCGCCTGCTCGAGAAGGACGGCACGCCACACGCCGAGCTCTCGGACGGCTCGGTGATCCGCACCGACGTGATCCTGGCGGCGACGGGATGGCGACAGACCATCCCGTTCCTGCCGGACGACGTGCTGAACCGGTTCACCGACGAGCGTGGCGACTACGTGCTCTACCGCCAGATCCACCCGGTGGGGGTGGACGATCTGAGCTTCGCCGGCTACAACTCGTCGTTCTTCTCCCCGCTCTCCGCCGAGGTGTCGGCGCTGTGGATCGGCTCCCTGCTCGGCGGCAACCACACCCTGCCGAGCGAGGACGAGATGCGTCAGCAGGTGGCCACTCGCCTGCGGTGGATGCGCGAACGCACTCGCGGGAACCACGCGCGCGGCACCAACGTCATTCCGTTCTCGGTGCACAACATCGACGAAACGCTGTCCGACATCGGTCTCGGTGTCTCGCGCCTGACCAAGGCGAAGGAATGGCTCCTGCCGATCAACCCGAGTGACTACCGTGACCTCGTGCAGAAGCTGAAGAAGCGAGTGCGGCGGTGACAGCAGCTCACCCGGGCCCCGCGGCGGAGACGGTGGACGCCGTCGTCGTCGGTGCGGGCATCAACGGCATGGTGGCCGCCGCGGAACTGGCGGGCGCCGGCTGGTCCGTGGCGCTGGTCGACGAGCGAGATCGGTTGGGCGGCTTCGTCGCCTCCGACGAGCTGACCCGTCCCGGGCACGTCCACGACACGTTCAGCTCCTGGCATCCGCTCTTCGTGACCGGTGGCGCGTACGCGGACCTCGGACCCGATCTGCACCGACACGGCCTCGCGTACTCCAACACCGACGGCGCGGTCACCGCGGGACTCTCCGACCGGGGCACGGTGGTGGCCCATCGCGATCCGACGGTGACGGCGAAGACCTTCGAACACCACGAGGATCGGCGCGCGTACGGCGAGATGCTGGCCGAGCTCGAGTCGTGGGCACCGCACGCGTTCGGCGCGCTGGGGTCGGAACTGCGACCGCTCGATCTCGCCCGACTCGGCGCCGGCGCGCTGCGGGCACTCGGGCGGGACGGCAGCACGGACTTCGTCCGGGTCGCGCTGCAGAGCGGACGCGGCTACGTCCGAGAGCGGTTCCGCGGCTGGGAAGTCGACCAGCTGTGGTCGCCGTGGCTCCTGCACGCAGGCCTGTCCCCCGATCACGCGACCGGCGGGCTGATGCTGCCGATCATGGCGTTCAGCATGCACGCCGCGGGACTGCCGGTGGTCACCGGCGGCGCCGGGGAATTCACCGCCGCGTTCGGGACGCTGCTCGCCGAGCGAGGAGTCACCGTGGCCCTCGGCGAACCGGTGTCGCACATCGACGTCGCCGACGGTCGGGCCGTCGGGGTCCGCGTCGGTGACCGGCGGATCGCCGCGCGACGAGCCGTGCTCGCGTCGTCGTCCACGCCGCGTCTGTACCAGGAGTTGCTGGGCGCCGACGTCGCCCCGCCCGCCGGTCGACGCGCCGCGGCGCGACACCGCCCCGGCCGGGCCGCGATGCAGATCCATCTGGCCCTCGACCGCCCGGTGTCGTGGACGGACACCCGGCTGCGGGAGGTCCCGCTGATTCACGTCGGGGACGGCGCCGGGAGCACCGGAATCGCCTGTGCGCAGGCCGAATCCGGGCTGTTGCCGGCCGACCCCACCGTGGTGGTCGGACAACAGGACGTTCTCGATCCGTCCCGCTCTCCCGCGGGTGCGTCCACTCTGTGGGTCCAGCTGCAGGAGGTGCCGTGGGCGCCGATCGGCGACGCGGCCGGCGCGATCGCGGTCGACGGGTCCTGGACCGAGTCCGTCACCGCCGCCTACGTCGACCGGGTCCTCGCCCGCATCGAGCGGTACGCGCCCGGCCTGCGCGAGTCGGTCACCGGCACGGCGGTGCTGACGCCCACGGACCTCGCCGCCGCCAATGCCAATGCCGTGCACGGCGATCCGTACGGCGGCGCCGCCGAGATCGACCAGTCGCTGCTGTGGCGGCCGGGTACCGGCACCGGGCACCGCACCGGCATCGACGGGCTGTTCCACATCGGGGCGTTCACCCACCCGGGTCCCGGATTGGGCGGTGGCTCCGGCCATCTCGTCGCCCAGCAGCTGATCGCCCCCTCCCCGACCACCCGCGTGGCCACCCGGCTGCGCGGTCTGACCGAAAGGTTCCGGCCATGACCACCACCCTGGACAGCCTGCTCTCCGACCTCGCCTCGGGCGCCGTCCACGTCGTCGACCTCACCGCCCCGCTGTCGCCCTCGACCCCGGTCCTGCAGTTGCCGGCGCCATTCGCGAACACGATTCCGCTCTCGCTGGAACCGGTCAGCAACTTCGACGACGACGGCCCCGGCTGGGGGTGGAACAACATCCACACCGGCGAGCACACCGGCACCCACGTCGACGCTCCGGCGCACTGGGCGACGGGCCGCGACGGGCACACCGTCGACACCATTCCGCCCGGCCGCCTGGTCGGTCCCGCCGTGGTGCTCGACTTCCGTGACGAGGTCTCCCGCGATCCCGACTTCCTGCTCGAGCCCGCGCATCTCGACGCCCACGTCGCCGAGCACGGTCCGTTGCCGGACGGCGCGTGGTTGGTCTTCCGGACCGGCTGGAGTGCCCGCAACCACGACGCCGACGCGTTCCTCAACGCCGACGACTCCGGCCCGCACACCCCCGGGGTCTCCGTGGCCGGCGCCGAGTGGCTGGCGGCGTCGTCGATCACCGGATTCGCCGTCGAGACCGTCGGGGTCGACGCCGGCCAGGCGGGCGGCATGGACCCGATGTTCCCGGTGCACTACCACCTGCTCGGCGCCGACAAGTACGGCCTGACGCAGCTGCAGAACCTCGACCGACTGCCCGCGACCGGGGCCGTCCTGGTGGCCTCCCCGCTGCCGATCGTCGGCGGAACCGGCTCGCCCGCACGCGTGCTCGCGTTCGTGCCGGGGGCGGCGTGAGTACCGCGACGGCAACGGCCGTGCCCACCGCTGCGCCCACCGCGGTGCCCACCGCCACGGTCGCCGACGTCGTCGCGCAGGTACTGACCGAGCTCGGTGTCGGCCACGCGTTCGGGGTGGTGGGCAGCGGCAACTTCGCCGTCACCAACGCCCTGATCGCACGCGGCGTGCCGTTCACCGCGGCCCGACACGAGGGCGGCGCGGCGTCGATGGCCGACGGCTACAGCCGCTTCTCCGCGCACCCGGGCGTCCTCACCCTGCACCAGGGATGCGGACTGACCAACGCCGTCACCGGAATCGGCGAGGCGGCCAAGAGTCGAACGCCGATGATCGTGCTCACCGCGGACGTGGCGGCATCGAGCCGCCTGTCGAACTTCCGCATCGATCAGGACGCGCTGGCCCTGTCCGTGGGCGCGGTGCCCGAGCGCGTGCACTCCGCCGAGACGGCGGTCGCGGACGTCACCCGGGCCTGGCAGACCGCGGTGCACGGTCGCCGCACCGTCGTGGTGAGCCTGCCGCTCGACGTGCAGGCGTCGCCGGCCCCCGAGACGACGACGGTGCGCCGACCCGTCGCCCCCGCCCCGGTGCGGCCGGCGGACTCGGCCGTGCGGGAGCTCGTTCGGCTGATCGACGAGTCGGAGCGACCGGTCTTCGTCGCCGGCCGCGGTGGGCGGAACGCGGGCGACGAGATCGCCGCGCTGGCCGATCGCGTCGGCGCGCTGGTGGCCACGTCGGCCGTCGCGAACGGCCTCTTCCGCGGGCACGAGTTCGATCTCGGCATCTCGGGCGGATTCTCCGCACCGCTGACGGCCGAATTGATCTCGAACGCCGACCTGATCGTGGGGTGGGGGTGCGCGCTGAACATGTGGACGATGCGGCACGGCTCCCTCATCGGGGAGAACACCCGGGTGGTGCAGATCGACGACACCGCCGAGGCCCTCGGCGCCCACCGCCCGGTGACGCTCGGCATCCACGGGGACTGCCGGGCGACGGCCGCCGACGTCCTGGCTGCCGTCGGTGACACCGCGCAGCGCTACCGGACGGCGGAGGTGTCGGCCCGCCTCGCGGAGCGCCGGTGGTGGAACGACACCCCCACCGAGAATCTGTCCACCGCGGACACGATCGATCCGCGGGTGTTCTCGGCCGAACTGGACCGGCTGCTGCCGGCGGAACGACTGGTGGCGATCGACTCGGGGAACTTCATGGGGTACCCGTCGACGTACCTGCGTGTGCCCGATCACCACTCGTTCTGCTTCACGCAGGCCTTCCAGTCGATCGGCCTGGGCCTGGCCAGCGGACTCGGCGCGGCGCTCACCCGCCCCGATCGACTGCCCGTGATCGGCACCGGTGACGGCGGGTTCCTCATGGGGATCGCCGAGCTCGAGACGGCGGTGCGGCTGGGCACTCCGCTGGTGATCGCGGTGTACGACGACGCCGCGTACGGCGCCGAGGTGCACCACTTCGCGGGCCCGGACCACGCCGACGACGTCGATCTGTCGACGGTCACGTTCCCGGACGTCGACATCGCCGCGGTGGCGCGCGGCTACGGCGCCACGGGAGTCACCGTGCGGACGACGGCGGACCTCGCGCCGGTCGCGGAGTGGCTCCGATCCCCGCAGGGTGTTCTGGTCATCGACGCCAAGATCGCGCCCGACGGCGGCGCCTGGTGGCTCGCGGAGGCATTCCGGGGCCACTGACCGTGCGGCTTATGACAGTTTTTCGACGATCGAAACATCGACGCAACACGTAGTTGGTATGATGGGGGTCACACTCGAGCGACTCGAGGGAGGCCCATGTCCACGCTGTTGCGTCGCCACCCGGTGCTGACCACGTCCGACCTGGACGAGGCCCGCACCTCGGTCGGCGAAACGTTCTGTCCGCACGGTCTCACCGTCACCGACCGACGCGGCGCCTTGTCACTCGTGCACAACGCCGCGTCGGTCGGCTCCATCGGGATCAACTACCTCCGCTACGGCGAGGAAGTGCGCATCACCCCGGGCACGTTCGGATCGTTCTATCTGGTCCAGATCCCGCTCAGCGGTCGCGCTCGGGTCCGTGTCGGCGACACCGAGGTGGTGTCGGACCGGCGGTTCGCGTCCCTCCCCTCGCCCACCCTGCCCGTCGACATGGTGTGGTCCGCCGACTGCGAGCAACTGCTGGTCCACATTCCGCGCGACGCCGTGCAGTTCGCGGCCGACACCGACGAACCGGTGGTCTTCCACCCGCTGGTGGATCTGGCCGCGCCGACGGTGGCGAGTTGGATGCGGTTGGTGCGCTACGCCTGCGACGAGGTGGACAGCGACTCCGGCCTGTTGCACTCACCCCTCGCCGCGCGGCACTTCGAACAGGTCGTGATCGGCGGGCTGCTGGCCGCCCAGCCCAACAGCAGTGCGCACGGGCCGCGGCCGGACGAGACCGTGGTCACCTCCCGCGCGGTCCGGCACGCCCTGGCCCTCATCGAGGAGCATCCCGAGAAGTCCTGGCGTGTGGCGGATCTCGCGGCCGAGGCCGGGGTGAGCGCCCGCACGCTCCAGGCGTCGTTCCACCGCGAGCGCGGCACCACCCCGCTCGAGGAACTGCGTCGCGTCCGGCTGAACCGGGCCCACCACGACCTCGTCGCCGGCGGTCCCGGCGCCGAGAGCGTCACCGAGGTCGCGGCCCGCTGGGGCTTCTTCCACCTCGGCCGGTTCTCGCAGGCCTACCGTGCCGAGTTCGGCGAGAGCCCGTCGCGCACCCTGGCGAGCTAGCCCCGGAAGCGATCCACCCACTCGGACGGCCAGTCACGCGCCTGTCCGGTCGCGCGATCGATGTGCACCACGACGTAGGAGCCGCGCGCGGCCACCACGGCGTCGCGGCCGTCGAACGCCTCGCCCCGCACCGTGAACTCGAAGCGCAGGGACGACGAGCCGACGCGGGCGACGGAGAGCTCGGTGGTCACCTCCTGCCCGAAGTACAACGGAGCGAGGAAGTCCACCTCGTAGCGCACGCGCGGTACCCGAGGGAAATACACCGAGCCGAGGCCCCACTCGCGAACGAGTGCGGCCTCGGCGGATTCGACGAATCGAACGACGGTGCTGTTGTGGTAGATCCCGGCGGCGTCGGTGTCCATCCACTCGACGCGGGACCGGTAGGAGAAGGTCACCGGACGTTCCTACCCGACGGGGACGGCCGTTCGCTCCTCGGCCACCGTGCGATTCGGGGTCCACCGCACGTGCGTGGTGTCCTCGCCACCGTCGCGCAGCAGCGACAGACGCGGCGGCACCTTGTCGGTGCGGGAGGTCGGCGGCCGGCGACGCCCGGCCTTCCAGGGCAGCGGCCACGACGCCCCCGCCCCCGTCCACTCCTGCTCGGCCGCCGCGTGCAGGGTCCAGTTGGGGTCGTAGAGATGCGTGCGGCCCAGGGCGCAGAAGTCGGCGCGACCCGCCAGGAGGATGGAATTGACGTCGTCGTACGACGAGATCGCCCCCACGGCGATCACCGCCACCCCGGCCTGCGCGGCCACCTCGTGACGGATCCGATCCGCGAACGGCGTCTGGTACGACCGCCCGAACGCCGGCGTCTCGTCCTTGGTCACCTGCCCGGTGGAGACGTCGATCGCGGCCGCGCCGTGCTCGACGAACGCGCGCGCGATCTCCACGGCGTCGGTGACGGTGTTGCCGTCCGGCGCCCAGTCCGTCGCGGACACGCGCACCGTCACCGGGATCGACGACGGAACGGCGGCGCGCACGGCGTCGAACACCTCGAGCGGGAACCGGAGACGATTCTCGAGCGATCCGCCGTAGGAGTCGGTGCGGTGGTTGGCGATCGGCGAGAGGAACGACGACAGCAGGTACCCGTGCGCCGCATGGACCTCGATCAGATCGAAGCCGGCCGCGACGGCCCGCTCGGCCGTGGCGACGAAGTCCCGCACCACCGCGTCCAGATCGTCGCGCGTCGCCTCCCGCGGCACGTGGCATCCGTCGCCGTACGGCAGGGCGGACGGGCCGATCACCTCCCAGTTGTCCTCCTCGAGCGGCTGATCGATGCCGTCCCACATGAGCTTGGTCGAGCCCTTGCGGCCCGAATGTCCGATCTGCACACCGATCTTCGCCGCACTGTTCTCGTGAACGAACCGCGTCACCCGCGCCCACGCATCCCGCTGCTCGTCGGTCCAGAGCCCGGGGCATCCGGGGGTGATCCGCCCCTCCGGCGAGACGCAGGTCATCTCCGTCATCACCAGCCCCGCGCCGCCGAGCGCCTTCGAGCCCAGGTGCACCATGTGGAAGTCGGACGGCACTCCGTCCGTCGCGACGTACATGTCCATGGGCGAGAGCACGATCCGGTTCACCAGCTCGAGCTCGCCGATCCGGCCGGGGACGAACATGGCGGGCGGCGCGGACTCGACTCGGTTCGCGGCCGCGAACCGCGACCGCACCAGCGCCGCGAACTCCTCGTCCCGCTCGCGCAGGTTGTCGAACGTGATGCGCCGCGAGCGCGTCAGCAGATTGAACACGAACTCCGTGTCCGCCTGATCGCCGTACAGGCCGATGTTCTCGAACCATTCGAGCGACGCCTGCGCCGCGCGCTGCGTGCTCTCGACGACCGGCTTGCGCTCCTCCTGGTACGCGGCGAGGGCGGTCTCGATGTCCGCGTGCTCGTGGACGCACGCCGCCAGGGCGAGGGCGTCCTCCATGGCCAGCTTCGTTCCGGAGCCGATGGAGAAGTGGGCGGTGTGAGCAGCGTCGCCGAGCAGGACGACGTTGCCGTCGAACCACCGCTCGTTGCGCACGGTGTGGAAGTTCAGCCACTTCGAGTTGTTGGTGAGGATCTCGTGCCCGTCCAGCGTGTCGGCGAAGATCTCGCGGATACGCTCGACCGCGTACTCGTCGGAGACCCCTGGCGGGAAGTGCTCGTGCTCGGTGCGATCCAGACCCGCACGGCGCCAGACGTCGTCGTGCATCTCGACGATGAACGTGGAGCCCTGGTCGGAGTACGGGTACCCGTGGATCTGCATGGTGCCGAACTCGGTGTGGGCGACGATGAACTGGAACGCCTCGAACACCTTGTCGGTGCCGAACCAGATGTACTTGTTGTTCCGGCGATCGAGAGTGGGCCGGAAGACGTCCTCGTAGCGCGTCCGAACCGCGGAGTTCAGACCGTCCGAGGCGATCACCAGGTCGTAGGTGCGCCGCAGCGTATCCGGATCGGGCGCTTCCGTCGAGTACTGCACCTGCACACCGAGATCGGCGACCCGGCGCTGGAGCACCTTCAGCAGCTCCTTGCGGCTCATCGCCGCGAAGCCCTGGCCGCCGATGGTGTAGGACCGGCCGTCGACCTCGACGTCGATGTCGGTCCACCGGGCGAAGAGACGCTCCATCTCGTCGTGCACCACCGGGTCCGCGCCCTCGATGCTGCCGAGCGTCTCGTCGGAGAACACCACACCGAACCCGAACGTGTCGTCGGGGGCGTTGCGCTCCCAGACGTCGATGCGGTGAGTGGGGTCGAGCTGCTTGGCGAGGGCGGCGAAGTAGAGCCCGCCGGGTCCTCCACCCACGATGGCGATCCTCATGACCGTGCCTCCTGATCCGCCGGCGTCTCGAAGGACTGCCGGAGCTTGAAGTGTTGGAGTTTGCCGCTGGAGTTCCGCGGCAGGGTGTCGACGAAGCGAATGCGGCGCGGGTACTTGTACGGCGCCAGTTCGGCTTTCACGTGATCCTGGATGGACCGCACCGTCTCGTCGGTCGCGGGCACACCGTCGCGGAGCACGACGAACGCACTGACGATGGATCCGCGGTCCGGGTCCGGTTCGGCGACCACGGCCGCGTCGAGCACCGCGGAGTGGCTGTCGATGCAGGCCTCCACCTCGGGTGCCCCGATGTTGTAGCCGGACGAGACGATCATCGAATCGGTTCGGGCACAGTAGAAGTAGTACCCGTCCTCGTCCCTGTAGAACGTGTCACCGGTGATGTTCCACCCGTTCTCGACGCGCTCGAACTGACGCTCGTCGGCCAGGTACCGGCACCCGACGGGACCGATGACCGCGAGCCGGCCGGGCGTTCCGTCCGGCACGGGCTCACCGTCGTCCCCCAGAATTGCGGCGCGGTACCCGGGCAGCGGCCTGCCGGTCGAGCCGGGTCGGGGTGCATCCGCCGCCGCCGTCGTCAGGAAGATGTGCAGCAGCTCGGTGGCCCCGATGCCGTCGATCACCTCGAGGCCGATCTCGTCGCGAATGCGCGTCCACACCCCGGTGGGGATGTGCTCGCCGGCACTGACCGCGACGCGCAGGCCCGCCAGGCGACGAAGCTTGTCGGCCTTGATGATCTGCCGGTACGCGGTGGGCGCGGTGGCCAGCACGGTGACCTTCTCCGACTCCACCAGGTCGGCGAGTGCCGGCGGGGTGACGGCGTCGGTCAGCAGCGCGCACGCTCCGGCGCGCAACGGGAAGACCACCAACATGCCGAGTCCGAAGGTGAACGCGAACGGCGCGGTGCAGGCCACCACGTCGTCACTGCGCAGGCGCAGGCCGGCCGCGCCGAACGTGGCGTCGATGGCCAGCACGTCGCGATGGAAGTGCATGCAGAACTTGGGCGTTCCGGTGCTGCCGGAGGTCGGGGCGAGCAGGGCGACGTCGTCCGCCGCCGTCTCGACCGGCACGAAGTCCCCGGGCTTGCCCGCGGCCCGCGACACGAGATCGTCCTCGCCGGCGCCGCCGACCGGGACCACCACCAGATCGGCAGCACCCTCGTCGCGCACGGTCGACACGTCGTCGATCACGCGGTGGTCCACGAGCGCCACGGACGGACGGGTCTTCGCGACGATCGGCGCGAGCTCGCGGGCCCGCAGCGCGCTCATGACGACGACGGCGATACCGCCCGCTTCGAGCACCGCCAGCCAACACGCCACGGCCAGAGGGGTGTTCGGCGATCGGAGAAGAACGCGGTTCCCGGGCTGCAGGTGCAGGTCCTCGGTCAGCACCCGGGCGATCCGGTGGGTGTGGTCACGCAGGTCCCCGAGCGTCCACGCGATGCCGTCGGGAGTCCGCAGCGCCGGGTGGTCCTCGCCGAACCGGTCCACGGCGCGCTCGAGGAGCTCCGCACCGGCGTTGAGCCGGTCGGGGAACTGCAGCTCGGGCGTGGTGAACTCGAGCGTCGGCCACAGCTCGGCGGGAGGCAGGTTGTCGCGGGCGAAGGTGTCGACGTACGCGCTCGGCGAGAGCGAGTCGGGACCGGTCGGTGCCAGCGCTGTGGTCTCCGTGCTCATGTCACGGCTCCTTGTCGAGTCGGGTCGATCATGCCTTCCTGGACGACGGTGGCCAGGTGAATTCCGTCGGGAGTGAAGAATCGGCCCAGTCCCACACCGCGACCGGCGTCGGCGGACAGGGCCTCCTGGGTGTAGAGCAGCCACCCGTCCAGGACACCGGGGGCGGGAGCACGGTGGAACCACATGGCGTGGTCCAGGCTCGCGGTGACCAGGCCCGGTTCGGCCCACGGGTGACCCAGGGCGCGCAGGACCGGCTCGAGAATCGTGTAGTCGCAGGCATAGGCGAGAGCGGCCAGATCACGCTGCGCGTCGGTCAGTCCCGACACCGGACGCAGGGCGTCGAACGGGCGGATCCACAACGCCTGCTGCGGGTCTCGGCCCCCCTCGACGTCGAGGTAGATCGGCCCGGGGACGTGACGCATGTCGACGCCGCGCCCGGCGCTCCAGTACTGCTTGCTCACCTCGGTCATCGTCGCGTCGTCGGTCACGGGGCGGTCCGCGAGATACTGCGCGGACGACGGGAGCTCGTCGGGTGCCGGGAGGTCCGCGGGGGCGACGCTCGCCGTCGACCCGCTCTCGCCGCCGGCCGCGAACGAGGTCAGCGCCAGGTACGCCGTCTTGCCGTTCTGCAGCGCGCGCACCTGACGCGTCGCGAATCGTCGTCCGTCGCGGACGATCTCGACGTCGTAGTGCACCGGAGCGCCGATGTCGACCGGGCGCAGGAAGTACGAGTGCATGGAGTGCACGGTCTTGCCGTCCGTGACCGACCGCATCGCGGCGGCGGCCGCCGCGGCCACCATGTCCCCGCCGTACGCCTTGGGCCAGGGGCACGGCTGCGTCACCGCGGTGAAGGCCAGATCCGCCGCGACCGGGTCCGCCGGCGTCAGGGTGATCGCGTCGGTGACGACGGCGGAGGTCGGGGTCACGGGCGGGCCATCCACGGTGGTCACGGCCGGTCCAGCCAGTCCGGCAGCGACTCGTCGGCGACCGCGGGAAGGTTCACCACGATGTTGTCGGGGGTGCGAGTGGTGAGCCAGTGCAGCGGCTCGGTGCGCGAGAGGTTGCACTCGATGTGGGGCATGAACGGTGGCACGAAGACCCAGTCGCCCTCGTCCATGTCGATGTAGTCCTGGTAGTCCTCGCCGAAGTAGATGCGGGCGCGGCCGGAGAGGACGTAGCCGCCGGTCTCGGCCTCACCGTGGTGATGGGCGAGGGAACGGTAGCCCGGCTCGTTGCTGACCTTGCCGTACCAGATCTTGGTGGCGGGGGTGTGCTGCGGTCCGACGCCGGAGACGCGCGTCGCGCCCTCGGTCTGACCGGTGCGGCCGTCCTCCTCACCGGCGCGGGTGACCACGGGGATCACGCGTCCGCCCTCGCTCGCGTACTGCGAGTTGTCGCCCTCGAGGACGTACTCGGTCTGTGCGGTCATGACTGATCTCCTTCTGTCGGCAGGTTCTTCGGGGTGGTGATGGTGCGAACGACGTTGCGCAGCAGGCCGATGCCCTCGATCTCCGTCTCGAGGACGTCGCCGTCGGCGAGGTAGCGGGCCGGATCGCGGGACATGCCCACGCCGCCCGGTGTCCCGGTGAGGATCAGGTCCCCCGGCCGCAGCGTGGTGAAGGTCGAGACGTACGACAGGAGGTCGGCACTGTCGAACACGAGGGTCTTCGTCGAATCCCGTTGCACCTCCTCGTCGTTGACCCGGCAGGTGATGGTCAGGCCGGCGGCCGGATCGACCTCGTCGGGAGTGGCGACGACGGGCCCGACCGGCGTCGTCGCATCCCACGCCTTGCCCTGGAACCACTGCAGGGTGCGGCGCTGCCAGTCGCGCATCGAGATGTCGTTGGCCACGGTGTATCCCAGGATCGCGGCCTCGGCCTCGGTGCGAGACGCGTGCCGGATCGGTCGACCCACCACCACGGCGAGCTCGGCCTCCCAGTCCACCAGCACGTCGTCCGGCACGACGATGTCGTCCGTCGGGCCGATCAGCGTGTCGGCGAACTTCGCGAACAGGGTGGGGTACTGCGGCCGGTCGCGCCCGGTCTCGGCGATGTGGTCGCCGTAGTTCAGTCCGCAGCAGATCACCTTGGCGGGTGTCGGTACCGGCAGCGTCATGGCGTCTCCCGTTCGGTGGGGTCGCGGCGGTTCATGTAGCGAGTTTTGCACGACCGTCGCAAGTACGCAATAGATCGGTTAGGCTCGATCCGTAGGCACCCACCGAGACGAAGGACCGTCATGACGCACCTGCCCGTGAACCCCGCCGCGCTCCCCACCCCCAGCGGCTACTCGCACGGCACCCTCGCCGGCAACACCCTCTACCTGGGCGGACAGACGGCGCTGGACAAGGACATGCGCATCGTCCCCGGCGGCATCGTCGAGCAGTTCCGGCAGGCGTTCGGCAACGTCCTCACCACCCTCGCCGAGGCGGGCGGACAGCCCGAGGACCTCGTCAGCATCACGATCTTCCTCACCGACATCCCCGACTACCAAGCACACGGCCGGGAGATCGGACGCGTGTGGCGCGAGCTCGCCGGCCCCGTCTACCCCGCCATGGCGGGCATCGGCACCACCGGACTGTGGCAGCCCGAGGCCCTGATCGAGATCATGGGCACCGCCGTCATCCCCGACGAGCGGCTGCAGCGGCCGACCAGCTGACACTCGGCACCTTGGGGGTCCGTGAGGGCGGCACGAAGGGGGGGTGGTCACGACCTTCGGCGTGCTCGGGGCTCACCGTCGACCACCTCGGAACGGGTCGGCAGGGGCCACCAAACTTGCCGGTCTGCAAATGTCGGACCTCGATGGTTGACTCTGCGATATGACGAAGCCGTACTCAGTGGGCCTGGCTCTTGCCGCCGCCATGGTCGGCCTCGTCGCTGCATGTGGTGACGGCCCGACGAAAGCCGAGTCGGTGGCCAGCAGAGCACCGACGGTTTCCACGCCGTCGTCGGCGGTCAGCTCCACGAGCACGCCTGCGGTCGTCGACCTCGACCCCGCAAACTACGAGTACGGCGCCGACCGCTACCGCTTCGCGCTGGACGGGACTCCGCTACGGGAATGCGTCATCTATCCCTCTGCCGGCACGAACGTGGAGTGCTCGGTGGCGTGGCCCGACGGCACATCGGCCGCACCGGTGCAGGGGTCGGTATTCGACGGACCACCGAACGCGATCGTGTTGGCACCCGACGGCTTCTATCCGCTCGTCAGTGAAGGTGGCCCGCCCGGTGCTCCGCTGCTACCGGTGAATTCTCGGGTGAGTGTCGATGGTGTCGTTTGCACAGCGGTGGACGGCGGCGTCGAATGCGCCAACTCGGTCGCCGGGTTCTCCTTCATCGACGGTGAACTACGAACGTCGGGGCCGACGTCGAAGCCGCCGGTTGTCGAGACGACGAGTGTCGACGACCCGCCGCCATCGAACGCGTCCGGTGGGACGGACGGCGTCTACACGGACGGGACCGGTTCGGTACGGCCCGGCACGGTCTGCGGGGCCGCAACCGGACGTCAGCCGGTGGTCGAGGTCCGCAAGGGTTCGATCTCGTGCACCGACGCCTATGCGGTCATCGACCGCTACAACGGACTGCCTCGGACAGATGAGTTCGGTCGGTCCAACATCCGACAGTTCGACGGGTGGACGTGCGCTACGCGATCTGCCGCGGAAGCTGCCGAGAAGGGGTATGGGCAGACATGCAGCAGCGGCGACGTCGAGGTCGCCACCCCATACTTCGCTCGGTGAGCTGCGTAGAGGAGAGGCCGGCCATGACCGGGAACGTCGTACTCGAGGTCGGCGACTGGTTGATGGTCGAGTTTCGATCCTTCTGCCTGATCGATGACCCGTCAGCCGGCACCGACCAACCAGAAGGAGCACCGGTGGAGGATGTCGAGGACTACCTTCCACCGCCGGACCCACCCGAGGGCCACGACCTGTTGACAGCTGCGCCCGGCATTGTCGCAATCACAACAGGTGTGTTCCGGGGAATGGTGCACGTGACATTCCGCGTCTCGGACACGCCCCCGGCCACCGTGGACACCGAGGAATGGGACACCGTCGAGGAGCTTGGTTTCAGGGCGCTGAGTGAGTCCACACGCATTGCCTCCGGCGAGTTCGTTCCCGTTGTGGGTGCGCGGGGCGCGTTCACGGACACGCTGACCGCCGACGGCGCCGGCAACTACGGCGTACTAGCATACGAGCGGGGCCGACACCTTGCCCTCGGGCGTAGTAGGTCCGAGGACGACGACTACACCCGCGAGCGGTACCTGGTCGAGATCTGGCCGACGGGTGAACGCCTACTGCCGCGCCGACGCATCAAGGGGCAGGCGCCGCCGCTGCTCGGGTAGTCGGACGTCTCCCGGACCTGACGTACCGTCCTGCACCTACGGCGGTGTGCCAACGACCCCTGTGTCGAATCAAGCAACGGAAACACGAGCTTCTGTCGAACACGGCACGCAGTGACCCACCCCGCATCCGCCGACGGCAAATCACCGGTTCAGCGCGGTGTCGGAGCCTCGTCCACGTAGGCATGCGCCGGCTTCTCCAGCAGTTCCCGGACCGCGCCGAAGAGATCGCGCGCCGCGACCCCCGGCCACGACTCGGGCAGCAGACTCGCGGGCAGGCCCGGGTCGCGATAGGGCAGTCGTCGCCACGCGGTGAGCACGCGGACGTAGTCGGCGAAGGCCCCGGCGGGATCGGCCGACGGATCCGCCGCCCGCCACCGATCGACCAGCGGCTCGACGCGCACGACGAACCGCTCGTACGACGACGCGAGCTCGTCGAGGTTCCACCACTGCCCGACGCGGTCGGCGGCCTCACCGGACAGCAGACTGCCGCCGGTGAAGACGTCGGCGTAGCTGTCGAGCCCCGCCCGCGCGAGGACGAGGCGGCAATCCTCGGCCAGGTGGACGGGGGCGATCCACACCCCCGACGTGACGTTGCCGAAACCCATGCCGGACAGCCGGGTTCGGAGTGCGTGTCGGTTCTTGCGTTCGCTCTCGGGCACCGAGAACACCACCATCACCCACTCCTCCCCCGTCTCGGGGGGCGGCGAGAAGATCCGGCGATCACCGAGGGCGAGGATTTCGCGTGCGACGTCCGACAGCGCGTAGCCGGCGGTGGTGCCCCGCTTCTCCGCCACCAGAATGCCGCGTCGCTTCAGACGGGAGACCGCCGAGCGAACCGCTTGGGCGTCGACCCCGAGAGGCTCGAGCAACCGGATCAGCGTGCCGACACCCACCCAGCCGCCGAACTCGCGGACATAGAGGCCGAACACGGTGACGATGAGCGACCGCGGGGGCGCCCCCTCCGGGGTGCCGTCGGCAGCATCGGTGTCGGTGGCGAGGTCGACGGCGAGATCGTCGGCGGCGGCGAACTCGGCCCCCGCTGCGCTCTCTCCGACACCGGTCATCCGAACATCGAACCACGCGCTCCCACGGCGTTTACAGTCGGAGTCATGACCGAATCGGGTGCCTACCGCCGGGCGTACGACGCCGCCGCCACCGATCCGGACGCGTTCTGGCTGGACGCCGCGCGGGCCGTCGACTGGACCGTTCCGCCCACCCGCGCCCTGGATTCGTCGAGGCCGCCCTTCTACCGCTGGTTCCCGGACGGCGAGCTGAACACCTGCGTCAACGCCCTGGATCGCCACGTCGCCAGCGGGGCCGGTGACCGCGTCGCCCTCATCCACGATTCGGCGATGACCGGCACCCGGGCGTCGTACACCTACGCCGAGTTGCTGGACCTCGTCGCTCGCTTCGCCGGGGTGCTGCGCGAGCACGGGGTGGGCACCGGCGACCGCGTGGTCATCTACCTGCCGATGATTCCGGAGGCGGTGATCGCGATGCTGGCCTGCGCGCGCCTCGGCGCCGTGCACTCCGTGGTCTTCGGCGGATTCGCCGCCAAGGAACTCGCCGCCCGTCTCGACGACGCCGCCCCGGTCGCCGTCGTCACCGCCACCGGCGGTCTCGAACCGGGCCGCACCGTCGACTACGTCGAGCCCGTCCGCACCGCGCTGGCACTGTCCACGGCCTCGCCGTCGGCGGTGATCGTCAAGCGTCGCACCGAGATTCCCGCCGAGGTGCCGGCCGACTGGGTGGACTTCGACGACGCCCTGGCCGCTGCGTCGCCCGCCGATCCGGTCTCCGTGGCGGCCACCGATCCGCTCTACGTGCTCTACACCTCCGGCACCACGGGCAAGCCGAAGGGCGTCGTGCGGGACAACGGTGGTCACGCCGTGGCCCTGACGTGGTCGATGCGGGCGATCTACGACATCGGCCCGGGGCAGGTCATGTGGACCGCGAGCGACGTCGGGTGGGTCGTCGGCCACAGCTACATCGTCTACGGTCCGTTGTTCGCCGGCGCCACGACGGTGCTGTACGAGGGCAAGCCCGTCGGCACTCCCGATGCGGGCGCGTTCTGGCGGGTGATCGCCGATCACGATGTGCGCGTGCTGTTCACGGCTCCGACCGCGCTGCGCGCGATCCGCAAGGTCGACCCCGATGCCGCGTTGCTCGCGTCCTACGACACCAGCGAGCTCGACGCCCTCTTCGTCGCCGGCGAGCGCCTCGACCCGGACACCTTCGCGTGGGCGTCGCGGGTGCTGGACCGACCCGTCGTCGATCACTGGTGGCAGACCGAGACCGGGTGGCCCATCTGCGCCAATCTGCTTGGCCTGGAACCCATGCCGATCAAAGCCGGCTCCCCCACCGTCCCGGTGCCGGGCTTCCGGGTCGCCGTGGTCGACGCCTCGGGTGGCCCCGTGCCCGCCGGGACCGAGGGGTCCATCGTGGTCGAACTTCCCCTGCCGCCCGGCACGCTCACCGGGCTGTGGAACGACGAGACGCGCTACGTCGAGTCGTACCTCTCGGCGTTCGACGGGTACTACCTCACCGGTGATTCCGGCCTGATCGACGAGGACGGGTACCTGACCGTCCTCGGCCGCACCGACGACGTCATCAACGTGGCCGGGCACCGATTGTCCACGGGCAGTATCGAAGCCGTCGTCGCCACGCATCCGGCCGTCGCGGAGTGCGCGGTGATCGGCGTGCACGACGAGACCAAAGGCCAGAAGCCGTCGGCGTACGTGGTGCTCAAGGCGGGTGCCGACATCACGGAGGAGCAGTTGCGGGCCGACCTGATCGCGGCCGTCCGCGCGGACATCGGCGCCGTCGCCTCGTTCAAGGACGTCACGGTCGTCGCCGCCCTGCCGAAGACGCGCTCGGGGAAGATCCTGCGCAAGACCATGCGGCAGATGGCCGACGGCGCGGAGGTGGTGGTGCCGTCGACCATCGAGGACGCCTCCGTGCTCGACGCTCTGGCCGAGGCGTTCCGCGGGCGGGTGTGAGTTCGGTGCAGTAGTCCACGCCCAGCGTGGACTACTGCACCCGATCGGCCCCTACTCCTTGATGGCCGCGAACCGCCGCAGCGCCTCCTCGCGCTCGTGCTTGTGGTCGACGATCGGCTCCGGGTAGTCCTCCGGACGCCCGTCCTTCAGGGCGTGGACCGCCTTGCCCTCGACGCCGCGCAGTTCCGGCACCCAGCGGCGCACGTAATCACCCTGCGGGTCGAACTTCTCCCCCTGCGTGGTGGGGTTGAACACGCGGAAGTACGGCGAGGCGTCGGTGCCCGTGCCCGCCGTCCACTGCCACCCGTGCTGATTGCTCGCGATGTCGCCGTCCATGAGGTGCTGGAGGAAGAACCGCGCCCCCCGCCACCACGGCAGGTGCAGGTCCTTGACCAGGAACGACGCGACGATCATGCGAACGCGGTTGTGCATCCAGTTCTCCGACACCAACTGGCGCATCCCGGCGTCGACGATCGGGTAGCCGGTACGTCCCTCGCACCAGGCGTCGAACAGCTCGTCGGCGTGCTTGCCGGAGTCCAGCTCGATCCTGTCGAACCGCTTGTCGTAGTTCTCGCGGGCGCTGTCGGGGCGCTGGTACAGCACGTCGGCGTAGAAGTCGCGGAAGCACAGCTCGCGCCGATACGGTTCGGCCGCTTTGCCTTTCAAATCCGCGAGCAACGTCCGCGGATGAATCATGCCGTACTTGAGATAGACCGACATGCGGCTGGTGCTGTCCAGATCGGGCCGGTTGCGCTCGTCGCCGTAGCCGCTCGCCCGATCGTCGACGAAGTCCTTCCACGCCGTCAGCGCTTCCTTCTCGCCGATCTCGGCGTCGACGTGGTGCTTCTCGCTCGGAACCTTCACGCGGCGAGGCCCACCCGAGACGTCGCCGGGGTCGATCCACGACGCGCTCGACGCCGACGTGTCCGCCGGATCCCGCCACCCGTGCTCCTGCCACCGCCGGTAGAACGGCGTGAACACTTTGAAGGGGTCGCCGTCGTCCTTGGTGATGCGCCCCGGCGACACGGTGTACGGAGATCCGGTGAAGACCAGGTCCACCTTCTCCCCCACCTGCTCGTCCCGCCGTCGTCCGTACGGTCCGAAGTCCTCGCTCGCGTGCACGGCCTCGGCCCCGACCGCCGTCGCGACCTTCGGGACCGCCGTCACCGGGTCGCCCTTCACCACCAGCAACCGGCCGTTCAACGCGTCGTCCAGCGACTCGAGGGCGCGGAAGAGCACGTCGCGTCGCGCCGCGCCGGCGGGATCCAGCAGCGCCGGGTCGAGCACGAACAGCGCCAGGACGTCGCCACCGGCCCCCGCGGCGTGCGCGAGAGCCGGGTGATCGCCCAGTCGGAGGTCGCGTCGGAACCACAGGACGGTGGGCGTAGTGCTCATGATCGGAGTTCGTACCCGAAATCCTCGCTCGACGAACACGGCAGAATGGCCTCGTGCCCGATTCCGCCACCGTTCTCGTCGTCGACGACGACGCCGACGTCCTCGCCTCCCTCGAACGCGGACTCCGCCTGAGCGGATTCACGGTGATCACCGCCCCGGACGGCGCCGTGGCGCTCGACCTGGTCGACGCGCGTCGTCCCGATGTCGTGGTGCTCGACATGAACATGCCCGTCCTCGACGGGAGCGGCGTCGTCTCCGCGTTGCGGGCCCGCGGCAACGAGGTTCCCGTCTGCGTGCTCAGTGCGCGCAGTTCGGTCGACGATCGGATCGCCGGCCTCGAGGCCGGCGCGGACGACTACCTGACCAAGCCGTTCGTCCTCGCCGAGCTCGTCGCCCGCATCAAGGCGATGCTGCGGCGCCGAACGGTCCCGACCGAGGAGCCCGACGGCGCCGTCGTCGTCGGACCGCTCACCGTGGACGAGCCGGGACACCGCGCGGTCATCGCGGGGCGCACCCTCGACCTGACGAAGCGGGAGTTCGAGTTGCTCGCCGTGCTGGCCCGCAATCACGGCGTGGTCCTCAGTCGCGAGCGGTTGCTGGAACTCGTGTGGGGCTACGACTTCGTCGCCGACACCAACGTCGTCGACGTCTTCGTCGGCTACCTGCGCCGGAAAATGGAGGCGGACGGCACGCCGCGCGTCCTGCACACGGTCCGCGGTGTGGGGTTCGTGCTGCGGCCCGGAGCATGAGGCGCGCGTTCTCGCTGCGCGCCCGCGTGGCGGCGGCGACCGCCCTCGGGGCGATCATCATCGTCTCGCTCATCGGCTGGTACGTGGCCGCGGCGATCTCCCGCAACAACGTGCTCCAGTTGGACCGTCGGCTGGAACTGGCGTCCGACGTCGTCGTACCGCGGGCGCAGACGTTCGAGATGTTCCTCGGCTTCCTCGGGGAATCCGAGGCGTTCGGGATCACCATCCGGCAGAACGGCACCGTCCGGGCGAGTACGCAACCGGAGCTGCCGGCGCTCGGGCCCGGATCGACGACGGTCGGGGTCGACGGAGTGCCGTTCCGCGTCTACACCGCCGACGTCCCCACCCGCGCAGGCGCGACGGTCTCGATCGCGGTGCCGCTGTCGGAGGCCCAGGACATCACGGACGACCAGCAATGGCAGGTGCTGCGGGCCGGCGTCCTCGCGGTCGGCGCGTCGACGGTGCTCGGCTGGCTGCTCGGCGGCCGCGCGGTGCGGCCGCTGATGCGGCTGACCCGCGACGTCGCGCGGGAACCTCCCGTCCCGCCCCGGCGATCCACCGGGGTGCGGGAGGCGGACGAGCTCGCTGCCGCCGTGGCGGACATGCTCCAGCGCGTGGAGGACGCCCGCGCGCGCACCGAGAGCGCCCTCGAGACTGCCCGCGACTTCGCGGCGGTGTCGGCGCACGAGCTCCGCACCCCGCTGACGGCGATGCGCACCGACATCGAGGTGCTGCGCACCCTCGATCTCTCCGACGAGCAGCGACGGGAGATCCTCGCCGACCTGCAGCGCACCCAGGGACGGGTGGAGACGACGCTCGGCGCGCTGGAGAAGCTCGCCTCCGGCGAATTGACGACGGCGGCCGAGCGCGTCCCGATGGACGCCGTGGACGTGGCGGATCTGGTGGCGCGCGACGCGGCGCGTTCTGTGCCGGGCGTGACCGTGCGGGTGGAGGCGACGGAACCCGTTCCGCTGCACGGCCATCCGGCCGGTCTGCGGCTGGCCCTGGACAACGCCGTGCGCAACGCTGCCCGGCACGGCCGGGCGAGCACGGTGGTGATCGGCGTCGAGCGCACGTCGACCGGTGCACGGATCGTGGTCGACGACGACGGCACGGGCATCCCGGAGGCCGAGCGCGAGCGGGTGTTCGGCCGCTTCGAGCGGGGCGCGGGGGCGGCGCCGGGTGGCTCGGGACTGGGGCTGGCGCTGGTGGCCCAGCAGGCTCACCTGCACGGCGGAACCGCACGAGTGGAGGAGAGCCCGCTGGGCGGGGCACGCGTGGTGCTCGAGGTCGGCGAGGACCCCGGGTCGATCAGGCGTTCAGGAGATCGATGACGAAGACGAGCGTCTTGCCGGACAACCGGTGGCCGGCGCCGGCGGGGCCGTAGGCGAGCTCCGGCGGAATGGTCAGACGACGACGCCCGCCGACCTTCATGCCGGGAATGCCGTCCTGCCAACCCTGGATCAGACCGCGCAGCGGGAAGGTGATGGACTCGCCGCGGTTCCAGGACGAATCGAATTCCTCGCCGGTGTCGAACTCGACGCCCACGTAGTGGACCTCGACGGTGCCGCCGGGCTTCGCCTCCGCACCGTCGCCGACGGTGATGTCCTCGACCACGAGATCGGTGGGCGGCGGGCCGGGCTGGAACTCGATCTCGGGCTTGGTCACGACATTCTCCTCGTCTGACCGGGCGGGCGCCCGATCGCGAACTGCGGTTTCTCGTACCGAATCACCCTAACGCGGTTGTCGTCAGCCGATCGGCGACGGCATGCGTTCGACCGTGTAGCTGCAGCTCACGCGGCGATCGAGGACCGGGTCGTGCAACTCGACGCGCCACGACGACGCGAACTGCTCGACCCCCGGCGCCATCTGCACGGTGCCGGACAGCAGCACCGTGCCCGCGCGGAACAGGTCGCGCTCGGCCAGCGCGTCCAACCAGTGATCGGGCGTCAGCAGGTCCGCGAGCGACGCGTCCTGGATGAGGACGTCGTCGGCCCACGCGCGCAGCGTGATCCGGTCGAGGTGGTCCGCCACCTCGGTGAGCTTCCATGCGGCGGACCCGAGGACGTCGGGCGAGGCGTTCTTGCTCCACGCCACCCCGTGGACCTCGAGCTCGCGGTCGGTGTGATCGCACGCGACGGTCAGCAGGACGTCGTCCCGCGTGTCGCCGGCGACGATCAGCGCCCACTCCGCCTCGCCGGACGTGCGCCCGTGCTGGACCGCCACGGACGACGTCTGCTGCGCCAGGTACGGCGAGACGGGGTAGAGCGCGGGCGTGGTCGTGGGGGCGGGTACGCCGAGCTCCGCCAGTTCGGCGATGTGGGCGGCCACTTCCTCCTGGTTGCGGCCGGCGTATCCCGCGTTGAGCAGGGTGTGCACCACGACGTCGCGGGTACTGCCGTCGGGCAGATCGAAGGTGAGGGTGGTGGCGTCGGTCATGAGCGGTCTCCGTCTCGGGGTCTGTGGGACCCGGGGGTCCGTGAAAACTCTGGGTTTCGTCTGCGCCAGGGGCTTGCGCATACGTTCTGTATACAGCAAGTATATGACCCACGACACCCCGAAAGGAATCCCATGGACGCCACCACACACGACGGAAGGCAGGCAGGGCGGCCCGACCGTAAGTCCCTGACCAAGGCCTTCGCGGCCAGCCTGACCGGCACGGCCCTCGAGTGGTACGACTTCGCGGTCTACTCGGCCTCCGCCGCGCTGATCTTCCCGATCATCTTCTTCCCGGAGTCCGACCCGCTCACCGGAACTCTGCTCGCGTTCTCCACCTACGCCGTCGGCTACGTCGCGCGCCCCATCGGCGGGTTCGTGTTCGGCCGACTCGGCGACGTCATCGGACGCAAACAGCTGCTGGTGATCACCTTGCTGCTCATCGGCGTCACCACGTTCCTCATCGGACTCCTGCCCGGCTACGCGACCATCGGCGTCGCCGCACCGATCATCCTGGTGCTGTTGCGCTTCGCCCAGGGTGTCGCCGTCGGCGGCGAATGGGGCGGCGCGGTCCTGCTCTCCAGCGAGTACGGCAACCCACGGCGCCGCGGATTCTGGTCCTCGGCCGCGCAGATCGGCCCGCCCGCCGGCAACCTCATGGCCAACGGTGCGCTCGCCGGGCTCACGTTCGCCCTCACCGAGGAGCAGTTCGAGTCCTGGGGTTGGCGCGTGGCGTTCCTGTTCTCCGCCGTGCTGGTCGGCTTCGGTCTCTGGATCCGCCTCGAGCTCGAGGACACCCCCGTCTTCAAGGCCATCCAGAAGAGCGGCGACCGACCCGAGGCGCCGATCACCGAGGTGTTCCGCACCCAGACGCGGCCGCTGATCGCGGCGATCCTCTCCCGCATCGCGCCCGACGTGATCTACGCCCTCTTCACCGTCTTCTCGATCACGTACGGCGTGTCCAAGCTCGGATTCGTCCGTAGCGAGGTGCTCACCGCCATCCTCGTCGGGTCCGCGTTCCAGCTCGTCACCATTCCGCTGGCCGGGGCCGTGAGCGACCTCGTCAACCGCCGCCTGGTCTACGCCGTGGCGGCCGTCGGCGGCGTGGTCTGGGTCGCCGTGTTCTTCCTGCTCATCGGCGGCAGCTCGTTCGGCATGCTCGTCCTCGGCGTCGTGGTGGGGCTGACGTTCCACTCGTTCATGTACGGCCCGCAGGCGGCCTTCGTCACCGAGCAGTTCTCGCTGCGCCTGCGCTCGACGGGTGCGTCCCTGGCCTACACCATCGCCGGCGTCTTCGGCGGCGCCATCGCCCCGCTGATGTTCACCTACCTGCTGGACCGCTTCGACAGCTGGGTCCCGGTGTTCTCCTACATCGTGGTGACCGGCGTGCTCACCGTGCTGGGCCTGATCCTCGGACGCGGACCCGACCCGGCCGAGGAGGAGCAGTACGTCGCGCGGAACCTCACCCCCGCAACAGAATCCGCGTCGTGACCGTCAGGTGTGCATCGATCGCCTCCGCGGTCCGCGCGGCGTCGCCGGCGCGCAGAGCGTCGACGATGGCGCGGTGCTCGGTGCACACCTGATGCTTGCGGTCCGGAGCGCCGAACAAGGCGGACAGACCGGCCCGCAGCTGCCGCGCCCGCAGCCCGGCGTACGTGTGGGAGAGCAGCTCGCTGCCCGCGGCGTCGATGAGGTGTTGGTGGAACGCGCCGTCGAGGGCGATGAACGTCCGGGCGTGGTCCTCGGCGGCGCCCTCGCTCAGCGCCTCCTGCTGATCGAGCGTGTCCGACATCCGGTCCACCGGAACGGTTCCCGCCGTCAGGCACAGGTCCGCGGCATGCCGCTCGAGCACGCCGCGCAGGTCCATCAGCTCCCCGATCTGACGGCCGGACATCGGCGGCACGTAGGCCCCGCGGCCACGGACCATCTCGATCAGACCTTCGGACACGAGCAGCAGGAGCGCCTCGCGCACCGGGGTCCGCGAGACGCCGATCTGCGACGCGAGTTCACCCTCGTTGAGGAACGTCCCCGTCGCGGCCGGCGACGACAACACCTGGTCGCGCAGGTAGGCGTACGCGCGCTCGCGGCCCGACAATTCGTGCATACAGTATGTATACCTGGCGATCGGCCACCGATCGTCCTCGCTCGAGTCAGGAGTGTTCCATGAAGATCCGCCTCGCCCAGGTCACCACCTCGCGTGACCCGCAGGAGAACCTCGACATCGTGCGCGACGCGGTCCGCAGCGCGGCCGACGCCGGCGCCCGACTCTGCGTGCTCCCCGAGGCCACCATGCGTCGCTTCGGCGGGTCCATCGTCGACGTCGCCGAACCCCTCGACGGCCCGTGGGCGAGCGCGGTACGCGCCATGGCCGACGACGCCGGCATCACCGTGGTGGCGGGCATGTTCACCCCCGCCGCCGGTGGGTCCGGCGAGTCTGACGCCGCCGAGCGGGTACGCAACACCCTGCTGATCACCGGCGGCGGCGTCGAGGCCTCGTACGACAAGATCCATCTCTTCGACGCCTTCGGATTCGCCGAATCCGACACCGTCGCACCGGGATCGGACCCCGTGGTGGTCGACGTCGACGGCGTCGGCGTCGGCTTCGCGACGTGCTACGACATCCGCTTCCCCGGCCTCTTCCAGACCCTCGCCGACCGCGGCGCGCAGCTGATCGTCGTCCCGGCGTCGTGGGGTCGCGGGCCCGGCAAGGTCGATCAGTGGACGTTGCTCGCCCGCGCCCGCGCACTGGACTCGACGACGTTCGTCGCAGCCTGCGGCCAGGCCGACCCCGCGGCGTCGGGCATCGAGATCAGCGGGACCGCCCCCGTCGGGATCGGGCATTCGATGGTGGTCTCCCCCACCGGGGACGTTCTGGACAGTCTCGGCGACGCGCCGGGCGAGCTGACCCTCGACCTCGACGTCACCGAGCTCGACAGCGTCCGTCGGACCCTCCCGGTCCTGGCGAACCGCGTCTTCTGACCCACCGCACACGACAACGGGGGCACCGGCCGAAGCCGGTGCCCCCGTCGTCGTTCGTGCGTGGTGTCAGCTACGCCCGTCGATGCCCTCGTAGGCACGCTCGGTGTAGCCGGTGTAGATCTGGCGCGGACGGCCGATCTTGCCGTGGGGATCCTGGTGCATCTCCTGCCAGTGCGCGATCCAGCCGGGCAGGCGACCGAGCGCGAACAGCACCGTGAACATGCGCTCCGGGAAGCCCATCGCCCGGTAGATCAGGCCGGTGTAGAAGTCGACGTTCGGGTACAGCTTGCGCTCGACGAAGTAGTCGTCGTTCAGCGCGACCTCCTCGAGCTTCATCGCGATGTCGAGCAGTTCGTCGCCGGAACCCAGCTTCTCGAGGATCGAGTGCGCGGTCTTGCGGACGATGGCCGCGCGCGGGTCGTAGTTCTTGTAGACGCGGTGGCCGAAGCCCATGAGCTTGACCCCCGCCTCCTTGTTCTTCACCCGGTTCAGGAAGTCGGCGCTGTCGCCGCCCTCGCCCTGAATGCGGTAGAGCATCTCGAGCACGGCCTGGTTGGCGCCGCCGTGCAGCGGGCCCCACAGCGCGTTGATGCCGCCCGAGATGGACGTGAACAGGTTGGCGTCCGAGGACCCCACCAGGCGCACCGTCGACGTCGAACAGTTCTGCTCGTGGTCGGCGTGCAGGATCAGCAGCATGTCGAGAGCCTTGACCAGCTCCGGGTCGGCCTCGTACGGCTCGGCCGGGAAGCCGAACGTCATGCGCAGGAAGTTCTCGACGTAGCTCTTCGAGTTGTCCGGGTACAGGAACGGCTGGCCCACCGACTTCTTGTACGCGTACGCCGCGATGGTCGGCAGCTTGGCCAGCAGACGGATCGTGGACAGCTCGACCTGCTCGGGATCGTCCGGGTCCAGCGAATCCTGGTAGTACGCGGACAGGGCGTTGACCGCCGAGGACACCACGGGCATCGGGTGCGCGTTGCGCGGGAAGCCGTCGAAGAACCGCTTGAGGTCCTCGTGCAGCAGCGTGTGCCGACGGATGCGGTCCGTGAACGCGTCCAGCTGCTCGGTGGTGGGGAGCTCGCCGTAGATCAGCAGGTAGCTGACCTCGATGAACGAGGACTTCTCCGCCAGCTGCTCGATCGGGTATCCGCGGTAGCGCAGGATGCCCTCGGCACCGTCGATGTAGGTGATCGCCGACTTGGTGGACGCGGTGTTGACGAACCCGCCGTCCAGCGTCGTGTATCCCGTGTTCGCGAGCAGCTTGCCCAGCTCGATACCGTCGTTGCCTTCGGTGGCTCGCGCGATGGTCATCTCGTGTTCGCCACCGGGGTAGATCAGCTTGGCGGTGGCGGCGTTGTCGGCATTCTCAGCGGGCACGAAGGGTCCCTCTCGAGCTCGGTGGTCACGGAACTTGTGGTGTCGGAGATAAAACCTAGCCGTCGGTGACCTCGGACGCCCACGGAGGGTCCGCCCCCGGCCGCGAAACGGTGATCGCGGCGGCCCGGACGGCGAACTCCGCGGCCCGTCGCCACGCGTCGTCGTCCAGCGCGCGCAGCGCGTCCGGGCCGTCCACGCCGAGCCCGGTGAGGTGATGCAGGAACGCCCCGTGCACCGTGTCGCCGGCGCCGATGGTGTCGGCGACCTCGACCGCCACCCCGGCCACCGACACCTCGCCGCGCGCGGTCACCACGGTGATGCCGTCGCCGCCGCGGGTGATCACCACGGCGGTGACCCCCGCCGCCAGCCAGTCCGCCGGCGTCGTGCCGGACGGGCCCTCCGCGAGCCACGCCGCGTCCTCGACCGACACCTTGAGCACGTCCACCGACGGCAGCCACCCGCGGAACCGCAGCCGGTATCCGTCGCCGTCGGTCATCGCGGCCGGCCGGATGTTGGGATCGAGCATGGTCACGACGCCGTCGTCGTGCAGGCGGGCGAGGAGCGCGGCGTAGACCGACGCGCCGGGCTCGTAGAGCAGCGACAACGTCCCGAACGACGCGGCGGTCACCGACTCCGGAATCGTCGCGGGATCCTCGACCAGCCGGTCCGCCGTGCCCTCCGCGTAGAACGAGTACTCGGCCGAGCCGTCGGCGGCCAGGGTGGTCAGCGCCAGCGTCGTCAGCTCCGGTCCGCGCTGGAGGACGTCCAGACCCACGTGCGACGCCTCCAGCCAGGCGACGAGATCCCGCCCGAACGGGTCGGTGGAGATGCGCGAGAGGAACTGCACGTCGGACCCGAGGCGGCCCAGGGCGACCGCGACGTTGAACGGTCCGCCGCCCAGACGCGGCGCCAGCGTCGGCCCGCCGTCCTGCGGCACCAGGTCGACCAGGGCCTCGCCGCACACCAGGATCGTCACGAGGCGCTCCCGACCGCGTCGGTGGCGTCGGTGGCTACGCCGAGCCCCCACGTGCCCGTCCACGTCTCCCCCGGCGCGAGGACGACGAGGTCGATCCCCGAGTTCAGGGCGTCGGGCGGGCAGGTCATGGGCTCGATCGCGAGCGCCCGGCCGCGATCCGGATACGCCTGATCGTGCGCCGGGTCGGCCGTGAAGACCTGTACCCACGGGAACCGCGCGTCGGTCCACACGACGGTGGCCGGACCGTCGGGCGGCGTGAGGTACTGGCGCGACCGGCCGTCGGCGTCGGGAACGAGCGCACTGAACGGGGTGTCGAGCCACACCCCCGAGAGCGAGCGTGGGGCGGCGAAGTCGGCGTCGGTGCCCGTCACGGGGACCGGGCCGCCCGCCGGGAGGTTGCGGTCCGGATCGAGCGGCAGACGCACGCCCGCCGACAGTTGCAGCGTGCACTCGTCGAGCGGCGCGTCCCCGGCCCGCGCGAAGGCGTGGACGCCGAGGCCGAACGGCGCGTCGGTGTCGCCGAGGTTGGTCGCGGTGTGGGTGACGGTCAGCCCGTCGTCGGCGAGAGCGTGACGGACCGTCAGGCGCAGCGGGAACGGCCAGCCCGGCTCCCCGCCCACCTCGACCGCGTGCGTGACGGACGACGCGGTGCGCTCGACGACGTCCCAGTCCCGGCGGCGGACCAGACCGTGACTGGCGTTGTTCCGGGCCGGCTCGGTGATCTCGAGGCGGTGCGTCGCGCCGCCGAAGGGGAACTCACCGTCACGCGTGCGGTTGGGCCACGGCGCGAGGACCAGACCGGCCGAGAGCGGCGGCTTCTCGCCCGCGGGCCAGGTCTCCGTCAACGCCCGGCCCGACCGCTCGAGCAGGCGCAACCCCGCTCCCCGCCGCGCGACGTGGGCGAGGTACTCGCCGTGGGCCAACGCGGTGGTCGCGTCCTCCGGTGCCATGGCAGCACGCTACCGCGATCGCTACAGTCGACGTGGTGTCCACTGCTCTTCCCGCTTCCGTTCCGGTCGAGTCGTCGGCCGCGCGTCCGCGGTGGTTCGACCGCACCGTCGTCGACATCGTCGTCGTCGTGGCCGCACTGGTCGTCTTCAACCTCACCGCCCACTTCGCACCCACCCCCGTCGCCGTCGCGGCCGTACCGGTGGGTGCGCTGTTGCTCGTCGCGTTCGCCCGTGCCCGCGGGGTCCACTGGGCCGATCTCGGACTGAGCAATCTCGGCCGCGGCGCTCGCCACGGTGCGGCGGCCGCCGCCGTGACGCTGGCCGTCGTCGCGATCGCCGCGTCGATTCCGTTCACGCAGAGCGCCTTCCTCAACGAGCGCTACGGCGTCAACGTCGGCGCCACCCTGGTGGCCGCGCTGGTCATCATCCCCCTGCAGACCGTGATCCCGGAAGAACTCGCCTTCCGCGGCGTCCTGCACGCGAAACTGTCCCGCCGCTTCGGTTTTCGCGGTGTGGCGATCATCGGTTCCCTGCTGTTCGGCCTGTGGCACGTCGCGTCGTCGCTCGGCCTGACGGTGGGCAACGACGGGTTCTCGGCCGTCCTCGGCACCGGGCTCTTCGGTCAGATCGTCGGCGTCTGCGGCGCGGTCGCCGGCACCACCGTCGCCGGCTTCGTGTTCACCTGGCTGCGCCATCGTGGGCGCAGTGTGCTCGCGCCCATCGGGCTGCACTGGGCGCTCAACGGCGCCGGTGCGCTCGCTGCGCTCACCGTCTGGCAGATGACGCACTGACCCCTCGCCCCGCCGTTCATCCGCCGCCCAGGTCGAGCCGATCCGCGAGGTCCTCGACGACCCGGTCGAGGTAGCGGTCGGTGTCCGCCGTGACGCCCACCAAATGACCGAACCGCTCGAACGAGACGGCGCCGAACACCGTGATCCAGGCGCTCAGGGTGCGCTCGACGAGGTCGTCGTCCAGGACCGCCGCGCCCGCGTCGCCGGTGGTGTCGCGGACGAACACCCGCACGGGCTCGTACAGCGCGGTGCGCCGGCCCTCCGCGGCCCGGGAGCGAGTCAGCCGGTCCGCCACGACGATGCGCACCAGCACCGCGGTGGGCCGCGTCGCCGGGCCGACGGTGTCCCGCGGGGCGACGTAGCCGGGGACGGGTGAGCCGTAGAGCAGGGCGTACTCGTGCGGGTGCGCGGCCGACCAGTCGCGGATCGCCGCGCAGGCCGCGCGCCACCGCGCGCGAGGGGACTGTTCCGGACGATCTGCGGCTTCGACGGCGGCACCCAGCTCGTCGTAGCACTGGACGATCAGCGCCGTGAGCAGGTCGTCGCGGCTCGCCACGTAGCGGTACACCGCTGACGAGACCTTGCCGATGTCCCGCGCCACCGCCCGCAGCGAGAGTGCCGCCGGGCCCACCTCGGCCAGCTGGCGACGGGCCGACGCCAGGATCTCGGCGGTCAGCTCGTCGCGGGCCTTCTCGCGTGCCGTGGTCATGGGTCGACCCTAATCGAGAGCACCGCTCTTGACATTCGAGAGCGGTGCTCTCATTCTGGATTGCGAGAGCAGTGCTCTCCTTTCCCGAACAGGAGCTCACCATGTCCGATCGTCACGTCGTCGTCGGGGCCGGTCCCGTCGGCACCCACCTCGCCCGCCTGCTCGTCGCGCGCGGATCCGAGGTGGTCCTCGTCAGCCGCCGCGGAGTCGGCGTCCCCGGCGCCACCGCCGCAGCCCTCGACGCCGCCGACACCGACGGCCTCACCGCTCTGACCGAGGGCGCCGTCGCCCTGTACAACTGCGTCAACCCCGCCGACTACACGCAGTGGCAGAGCGTCTGGCCGCCGATCGCTCGGTCGCTCCGGACGGTCGCCGAGCGCACCGGCGCCGTGCTCGCCGTCACCGGCTGCCTCTACCCCTACGGCCCGGTGCCCGACGGCGTCATGCGCGAGGGCATGCCGGACGCCGCCACCGACGCCAAAGGCGTTCTGCGCGCATCCATGTGGGCCGAGCTCGCCGACGCCCACCGGGCCGGGACGCTCCGCGCCGTCGAGGTGCGCGCGTCGGACTACGTCGGCACCGGCGTGGGTCCGAACGGTCATGTGACCCGCGTCCTCCCGGCCGCTCGCGCCGGCCGGACGGCGTGGGTGGTCGACGCCGCCGACGTGCCGCACTCCTTCACCGACGTCCTCGACGAAGCCCGTGCCCTGATCGCCGTCGTCGACGACCCGTCGACCTGGGGGCAGGTGTGGCACGCCCCCACCAACCCACCCGTGACCCTGCGCCGCGCGATCGGCGACGTTCTCGAGGCGGCCGGACTCCCGCCGGTGCCGGTGCGCGTGATCCCGCGCGTCGTGACGCGGGCAGGCGGGCTCGTCGTCCCGATGATGCGCGAGCTGAACGCGCTGTCCTACCAACGCACGCAGCACTACGAGATCGACTCGACCCGGTCGCAGGAGACGCTCCGCCTCGCCCCGACACCGTGGGAGGAGGTGTGCCGCCGGACGGGCCTCTGATCGACAGGCCACTGAGTCAGGCCGCCGCGCCCACCCGGTACTTCACGAACGCGGGGATGGCGAACGCCGCCACCGCCACGCCCACGATCACCAGCACGCCGCCGCCCGCCGCCGCGGCCGCGGTCCCCACCAGGAACGCGGCCGCGCCGTGCAGGACGTCGCCCACCCGCGGCCCGCCCGCGACCACCACGATGAAGACGCCCTGGAGCCGACCGCGCATGTCGTCGGTGGCGACGGACTGCAGCATCGCGCTCCGGAACGCCGCGGAGATCATGTCCGCCCCGCCGCCGAGGGCGAGGAACCCCAGCGCCGCGTACAGCGCCCAGCCCCGTTCCCCGACCGTGGCCAGCGCGATCGACACGCCGAACCCGATCATCGCGACGCCCCACACGACGATGCAGGCGATCACGGCGACGCCCTGCCGTCGGACCCGCGGGAGCCAGCCCGAGAACACCCCGCCCAGCACCGCCCCGGCCGAGAGCGACGCGAACAGCAGGCCCAGCACCAGCCCACCCTCCGCGGGATCGCCGAACGTCTCGGTGGCCACCTCCGGGAACAGCGCGCGGGGCATACCGAAGACCATCGCCACGATGTCGACGACGAACGACGCCAACAGCACCTTCTGGGTGGCGAGATAGGCGAAGCCGGCGATCACCTCCCGCAGGCCCGCACGTCGGACGTCGCCGGTGGGCGGGATGGGCGGCAGCCGCAGCACCGCCCACAGCGTCACGGCCAGCGCGAGCGTGTCGATCAGGTAGAGCGTCGGCAGGCCGAACGCGGGAATGAGCGCGCCCGCCAGCATCGGGCCCGCGATGGCCCCGAAGTTGAAGACGGTCATGTTCAGCGAGTTGGCGGCAGGCAGGTCCTTCGCGTCGATCAGGCGCGGGATGATCGCACTGCGCGTGGGCTGATTGACCGCGAAGAAGCCCTGCTGCACGCCGAGGAGGACCAGGACGACCCAGACGTTGTTCGTCCCCAGGTGCGCCTGCAGCCACAGCAGGAACGACGTGGTGCCGACCCCGACCGTGGTGATGGCCAGCAGGGTTCGGCGGTCCATCACATCGGCCAGCGCGCCGCCCCAGAGACCGAACACGACGAGGGGCACCAGCGCGAAGGCGCCCGCCAACCCCACGTACGCGGAACTGGACGTGATCTGGAAGATCTGCTGCGGCACCGCGACCACCGACAGCTGCGCGCCGATGACGGTGACCACACCGGACGCCCACAACCGCCGGAAATCCCGGTTCCTCAGCGGCGTGGTGTCGGCGAGAACGCGACTCACGGCTGCAGGCGGACCACGGCGCCGTCCCGCGGCGTGACGCGTAACCGGTTGTGCAGCCGGTTGTTCCGGCCCTGCCAGAACTCCACCGTCTCGGCCGCGATCAGGTATCCACCCCAGTGCGGCGGAACGGGGACGTCGGCGCCCTCGAACCGCCGCGTCACCTCGGCGAGCTGCCGTTCCAGATCCGCGCGCGAGGCGATGGGCCGGGACTGCTCGGACGCCCACGCCCCCAGTTGCGAACCGCGGGGGCGCGTCGCCCAGTAGGCCGCCGTCTCCTCCGCGGACACCCGCGTCACCGACCCGCGCACGGTCACCTGCCGCTGGATCCCGATCCACGGGAACGTCGCCGACGCGACGGGACGACCCGCGAGGTGACCACCCTTCTCCGAGGTGTGGTTGGTGTAGAAGACGATGCCGTCGTCACGCATCTCCTTGCACAGCACCGTCCGCGTGGCGGGCCGTCCCTCCGCGTCCACCGTGCCCAGCACGATCGCGTTCGGCTCCGGCAGCTGCGCGTCGATCGCCTGCTGCAACCACGACCGCGCGAGTGCGAGCCACCCGTCGGCCAGATCCGCCTCGGTGACATCGGCGTCGCCGCCGTACGCGACGCGCATGTCGGCCAGGTCGACCCGCTCGGAATTCTCGTTCACTCGTCGGAAGGTACTCCCGGCGTCGGACATCGCCGGCGCAGCACTATGGTGCGATTCGACGGGCCGACCACCACGGCCCCCGCGCAGAAATCGAGGTCTCGCGATGGCTCCGACGGTGCCCGAGAACTTCTCCCCCGGACTCGAAGGCGTCGTCGCCTTCACCACCGACATCGCCGAGCCCGACAAGGACGGTGGCGCGCTGCGCTACCGCGGCGTCGACATCGAGGATCTCGTGTCCCGCGGCGTGACGTTCGGCAACGTGTGGGCGCTGTTGGTCGACGGTCGCTTCGGCCCCGGGCTGCCGCCCGCCGAGCCGTTCCCGCTGCCCATCCACACCGGCGACGTCCGCGTCGACGTCCAGGCCGGTCTCGCGATGCTGGCACCCATCTGGGGCTACGAGCCGCTGCTCGACATCGACGACGACACCGCGCGCGAGAACCTCGCCCGCGCCTCCGTCATGGCCCTGTCCTACGTCGCGCAGTCCGCCCGCGGCATCCACCAGCCCGCCGTTCCGCAGTCGCGGATCGATCAGTGCGCCACCGTCACCGAGCGATTCATGACCCGGTGGAAGGGCGACCCCGACCCCGCGCACACCGAGGCCGTCGACGCCTACTGGGTCTCCGCCGCCGAGCACGGCCTCAACGCCTCCACCTTCACCGCCCGGGTGATCGCGTCGACGGGCGCGGACGTCGCCGCGTCCCTGTCCGGCGCCATCGGTGCCATGTCCGGGCCCCTCCACGGCGGCGCCCCGGCCCGCGTGCTGCCGATGATCGAGGAGGTCGAACGCACCGACGACCCGCGCGGACTGGTCAAGGGCATCCTCGACCGCAAGGAGAAGCTGATGGGCTTCGGGCACCGGGTCTACCGCGCCGAGGACCCCCGCGCCCGCGTCCTGCGCGCCACCGCCCAGCGACTGAACGCCCCGCGCTTCGAGGTGGCCGCCGCGCTGGAGCAGGCCGCCCTCGCCGAGCTGCGCGAGCGGCGCCCGGACCGCGCCATCGAGACCAACGTCGAGTTCTGGGCGGCGGTCATCCTCGACTTCGCCGAGGTGCCCGCGCACATGATGCCCGCCATGTTCACCTGCGGCCGGACGGCCGGCTGGTGCGCGCACATCCTCGAGCAGAAGCGGTTGGGGCGGTTGGTGCGGCCCGCCGCGATCTACACCGGCCCCGAGCCCCGCTCCCCCGAGTCCGTGGAGGGGTGGGCCACCATCGCGTAGGGCCGGTGGCTCCCCGGTTGTGGTGGGGCGCCCCGGATCAGGGGTGCCCGACCGGAACCGGAGAGCCGTTCATCGAGTTCGAGGCGCGGGCAGTTCGGCGGCGAGCTCGAAAGCACGACGGATCCGGTCGGCCAGAGCATGGGGCGCCGCCAGATCCGCCCACACCCAGCGCACGACCACCCACCCGTGCGACCGCAGCAGGTCTTCTCGGCGCTTCTCCTCGAACAGCACCCGCCTCGGCGTACTCCCCGTCGGGACCAGCTCCGAGTACTTGACGAACCCGTCGAACTCACCGATGACGCCCGCGTCCCAGAGGAAGTCCGGTCTGGCGAGGAAGCGACCCGATTCGTCGTGCAGCGACACCTGCAACCGCGGCTGCGGGAACCCCATCGCGTGCAGCATCACCCGGCTGCGCGACTCACCGACGCTCCCACCGAGTCCGTCGAGGAACGTCACGGCCCGATTCGCTGCCCGCCGCCCCGAGCGGGAGCCGACCGCCACCGCGTCGTGCAGCTCGGCAGCCGTCACCGCGCCCGATCGCACGGCGGAGTCGCCGACGCAGACCGCCGCTTCGAACGACAAGGTCCGACAGAGGTCCGCCACGGTGCGTGCGACGGTCGTGACCGGGAGGCCGTCGACCGTCGTCACGTGGTGGTGGGGCAGCGCACCAGCATGGAGGTGCCGTCGCGTGGTGCGCTTGCCGCCGCGAGGGCGGTCGACGGTCGTGTGCACCAGCGTGAGGTCGGGATTCCACAGACCGAGACGGTGCACGACCGCCGCCGACTGATGACTGACCACCGCGCGGTCGCCCGTCACAGCGGCCCGGATGTCGTCGAGGTGCCTCTGCTCCGGAGACATCCCCTCCCGACGAGCGGTGTCGGCGTAGACACCGGGCCGAAGACGGACCAGGGTGCCGTCGCCGATTGCGCGCCTGATGCCGTCGTCGGTGGTGCCCAGAGCCAGCAGCTCCCGGCGCGTCCACAGCTCGCCGTCCCGTGTTCCCATGGACCCAGCCTGAGCCGCCGCGGTCGCGCGGCGGGCCCGCTCGACCCGACCTGTGGAACGGCTCCCCGGTTGTGGACCGGCGAACCCGATCGGAGGCGCCGGATCGCAACGGGGGCGCCGCTCGGGCGGGGCGGGGCGGACCGAACCGGGGCGGCGGACCTGCACCGACTACCCTGAGAGCGCCGGTACCGCCACGACCATAAGGACGCATCGACACATGGCCGAGAACCTGACCATTCCTGCCGACCTCAAGCCCGGTGACGGACGCTTCGGGTGCGGCCCGTCGAAGGTTCGCCCGGAGCAGCTGCAGTCGCTGGTCGACGCGGGGGCGTCGGTGTTCGGCACCAGCCACCGCCAGAAGCCGGTCAAGGACGTGGTGGGACGCGTGCGCGACGGCCTGCGCGAGCTGTTCGCCCTGCCCGACGGCTACGAGGTGGTGCTCGGCAACGGCGGCACGACGGCGTTCTGGGACGCGGCGGCGTTCGGCCTGATCCGCGAGAAGTCGCTGCACCTGACCAACGGCGAGTTCAGCAGCAAGTTCGCGTCGGTGGCCAAGGCCAACCCGTTCATCGGTGACCCGATCGTGGTGTCGGCGGAGCCGGGCAGTGCGCCCGAGCCGACGTCGGATCCGTCGGTCGACCTGATCGGCTGGGCCCACAACGAGACGTCGACGGGTGTGGCCATTCCGGTCTCGCGCCCCGCCGGGTCGGAGAACGCGCTGATCGCGATCGACGCGACGTCGGGTGCGGGCGGTCTGCCCGTGAAGGTCGCGGACTCGGACGTCTACTACTTCGCGCCGCAGAAGAACTTCGCCGCCGACGGTGGACTGTGGGTCGCGCTGATGAGCCCGGCCGCCCTGCAGCGGGTCGAGGAGATCGCCGGCAACGGACGCTGGGTGCCCGACTTCCTGTCGCTGCCCATCGCGATCGACAACAGCACCAAGAACCAGACCTACAACACCCCGGCGGTCGCGACGCTGCTGCTGTTCGCCGACCAGATCGAGTGGCTGAACGGCAAGGGCGGCCTGGACTGGGCCGTGCAGCGCACCGCCGACTCGTCCTCGCGGCTGTACGACTGGGCGGAGAAGTCCGAGTACGCGACGCCGTTCGTCACCGATCCGGCGCACCGCTCGCAGGTGGTCGGCACCATCGACTTCGACGAGAAGATCGACGCCGCCGCGGTGGCGAAGACGTTGCGCGCCAACGGCATCGTCGACACCGAGCCCTACCGCAAGTTGGGGCGCAACCAGCTGCGCGTGGGCATGTTCCCGGCGGTGGAGCCCGACGACGTCAGCGCCCTGACGGCCTGCATCGATCACGTGGTCTCCCACCTGTCCTGACGGGTCTGCGTGTCCCCCCGGCGGATGCACCGAGGTGCATTACAGTCGGGGGGAGGTGCAGTGCGAGGGCCCGAGCCGAAGGAGTGATCGTGCGAGAGATCCACGTGATCGGCTTGGCGTCCGACGGCAAGTTCATCGTGTGCGCCGATCCCTCCGGCGAGAAGTTCCGTCTCCCGGCCGACGAGAAGTTGCGTGCTGCCGCTCGCGGTGACGCCGCGCGACTCGGACAGATCGAGATCGAGATGGACTCTCTCATGCGACCGCGCGAGATCCAGGCGCGTATCCGGTCCGGCGCCTCCATCGAGCAGGTGGCCAAGGAATCCGGCATGCCGGCCTCGAAGATCGAGCGCTACGCCCACCCCGTGCTCCTCGAGCGTTCCCGCGCAGCCGAATTGGCCCAGCAGGGCCACCCGGTGCGCCCCGACGGACCGGCGGTGATGACCCTCCTCGAGATCGTGACGCAGGCCTTCCGGGGCCGCGGCCACACCATGGAGTCCGCCGAATGGGACGCCTGGCGAGACGAGGACGGTCACTGGATCGCCCAACTGACCTGGCCCGCGGGGCGGCACGTCAACACCGCGCACTGGCGGTTCCAGCCGGATGCGCACGGCGGGAGCGTCACTCCGCTCGACGACGCCGCCTCCGAACTCGTCGATCCCGACTTCGGCCGGCAACTCCGTGGTCTCGCCCCGGTGGCGGCCGTGCAGGATGCGCCGTCGCAGCAGACCCTGGACGACTACTACGGCGTCGACTCCGACAGCGACCGTGAGGACGCGGCGGTGCTGGACGCGGCGGCCGCCCCCGCCCCGAGCGAGGACGAGCCGGCCGACACGGACACGGCGGACGACACCGCCGAGGACGCATCCGACCGCGCCCCGCGCCCCAAGCCCGCACCCGCTCACCCCGCGGCGAAGGACAAACGGGGTAAGCCGTCGATGCCGTCGTGGGAAGATGTGTTGCTGGGAGTCCGCAGCAACGGTCGCTGACGCGCCGGAACATCGGACGACGAGGAAGGGGCGCCCGGTGGGGGTGGGTACAGCAGCGTTGTGGTTCGTCGATGCGGTGGATCCGAGTGCGATCCTGCGACCGGGGGTTCGGTCGAGTCACGACGCCGCGGCGGCCGTCGCTCGGCGCCTGCATCCCGGTCTCGAACCCGACCTGGTCGGCATGGCTCCGCTGACGGCGTTCGGGGTGGCGTCCGAGCCCGACCGCGTCCTGGTCGGCTGCTTTCCCGGGGTGACCGTGGTGTGTGCGGCGGAACCCGCCACCGTGCGTCCGTCGACCGTGTCCGAGACCTGGCGAACGCTGTCCCCTGCCCGCACGGTGTACCTGCTGGCCTCCGAACGCGAGCACGCCTGGGGTGCGTTCGCGCAGTGGACCGACGGCACGCTGCGCCGGTCCTTCAGCGCCGGGCCCACGTACATCTTCGAGGACGAGGGCCTGCCGCAACCGTGGGAGCGCCCCTTCTGGTCCGGTGAGCACCCACTGCGGTTCGACGGCGACTACCCGGATCCGCAGGCGTTGCCGTTCCATCCGCAGGAGTTCGCCGACGCGGCGGGTGCGCACTGGCTCGGTGTCCGCATGATCGGCGGCGCGCAGGACGGCGACGTCGATCCCACGTCGGTGCTGTTGTGCGACTTCGTGATGCGCGACCCGGCGGCACGCTCCGCGCCGAACTCGACGCCCGCGTCGTCGGGTACGCCGCCGACGACGGACGACCAGCCCAGGAAGCGCGGGCTGTTCCGACGGTTGGTGGGCTGACCTACCCGGTCCGCACGCGCTCGTAGAACGCCATCGCCGCGGCGGTCGCGACGTTGAGCGAGTCCGTTCCGGGCGCCATGGGGATGCGGGCCCGAACGTCGGTGGCGCGCATGGCATGTTCGGTCAGGCCGGGTCCCTCCGCGCCGAGGAGCAGGGCCACCTTCTCCCCCGTCATGGCCTCCGCGAGCGGCACGGCCTCCGGGTTCGGCGTCAGCGAGATCAACTGGAAGCCGGCGTCGCGCACCTGCGCGAGACCACGCGGCCAGTCCGGCACGGTGGCGTACGGCACGCGCAGCACGTGACCCATCGAGACGCGAACGGACCTGCGGTACAACGGATCCGCCGTCGCTCCGCCGAACAGCACGGCGTCGGCGCCGAGACCCGCGGCGTTCCGGAACATCGATCCGAGGTTCTCGTGATCGTTGACGCCCTCGAGCACGGCCACGGTCCGCGCCCCGTCGAGCACGGTCGCCAGGTCCAGTGGCGGCGGACGATGCGCCGCGGCGAGCACGCCCCGATTCAGGTGGAAGCCGACGGCCTCGGCCATGACCTCGGCGGTGGTGCGATAGAACGGCACGTCGACACCGTCCAGATCCTCCGCCAGTTCGGTCAGCCGCCGGTCCACCCCGAGCAGCGAGATCGGCTCGAAGCGGGACGCGAGGAGCCGCTGCACCACCAACACTCCCTCGGCGATGACGAGCCCCTTGCCGCCGGGCAGGTCCGGCCGCCGGTCCGAGGAGTTGAGATCCCGGAAGTCGTCGAGGCGGGGATCGGCGGGCGAGGTGATGTCGACGACGTGGACCACGACCGTATTGTCCCACCACCCGTCCCGCCGACCGCGTCCGCCCGATACTGTTCCGTCTCGATGACTACCGACGACGCGATCACCCTCCGCCTGGCCACCGAGGACGACTGGGACGCCATCGCGCTGCTCGATGCACACGCCTTCGGCGAGCACCAGAACAGCGAGGACATGGCGGAGACCAAGCTGCTCACCGCGTCGTCGGAGATCTTCCTGGCGTGCGACGGCGATCTGCCGGTCGGTGTCACCATGCACTTCCCCATGGACGTGACTGTTCCCGGCGGCACCACGCTGCCCGCGACGGGCGTGTCGTGGGTGTCGGTCGCGCCCACCCACCGTCGTCGCGGCATCCTGCGCCGGATGTTCACCGCGCAGCACGAGCGATTCGAGCAGGCCGGCAAGCCGCTGTCGGTGCTCACGGCCAGCGAGGCCACCATCTACGAGCGATTCGGATACGGCCCGGCGACGCAGGGCGTCACGTACTCGATCGACCGCCGGTTCGCCGCGTTCCGCCCCGATCTCCCGCCGCCCGTCGGCGCCCGTCTGGTGACCAGCGAGCAGGCCCGCGAACTGCTGCCCGACATCCATCGACGCTGGCAGCAACGCACGCCCGGCGCACAGCCGATGCCCGCCACCCGGTGGCAGCGCTTCTTCGCGGACCGCAAGAACGCCCGCGGCGGGTTCTCGAAGCTGTTCTTCGTGGTCCATCCCGACGGCTACGTGGCGTTCCGACGTGGCTACCGGGTGGGGACGGCGGGCGCGCAGGACGCGCGCATCGTCGACTTCCGGGCCGTGACCGACGAGGCCCGCTCGGCGTTGTGGCAGGTGCTGTGCGGCATCGACCTGGTGGAGACGTTCGAGGTGACCCTGCCGGTCGGCGATCCGCTGCTGACCCTGCTCACCGATCGGCGGGTGCCGCAGGTCCAATCGGTGAAGGACGGTCTCTGGGTGCGCCTGATGGACGTACCGGCGGCCCTGTCCGCGCGGACGTACGCCCTGGACACGGACCTCACCGTGGCCGTGAAGGACCCGTTCCTCCACGCCGGCGGCGTGTTCCGCATGGTCGTGCGCGACGGTCACGCCGAGGTGGTGCGCACCGACCGCGAGCCGGACGTCACCCTGTCCTCGTCGGTACTGGGCAGCCTCTATCTCGGGGCGCACCGCGCGCGGCAGTTCGCCGCGGCGAACCGCGTGCAGGCGACCAGCGAGCGGGCGCTGCACGAGTTCGATCTGACGTTCGGAACCCCGCGTCAGCCGGAGATCGGTTGGTTCTTCTGATCCGGTGCGGTCACCGGGTCCCCTGACGTCCGGACCGTCGGAGCAGGAGGAGCCGTGGGAGCAGGCGCCGCCGCGCGCGTCCCGCGGGTGACGACGACGGCCGCCACGGTGCCGGCGACGACGGAGACGATGCCACCGAGGACCAGCGGTGCGCGGGGATCGAGGACGTCCGCGGCCCATCCGAGGATGGGACTGCCGATCGGGGTGCCGCCGAGGAAGCAGAGCATGTAGATGCCCATGACCCGTCCGCGCATGGCGGACGGGACGGTCGCCTGCAAAATGTTCATGGCCACGGTGGAGAACGTCAGCTGAACCAACCCCGCGGGGATCAGCAGGATTGCCACCGCCCAGAAGGCGGGGGCCAACCCCGCCGCGGTCTCGAACACGCCGAACACGATGGCCGAGGCGACGAAGAGGCGGAGTCCTGGCGTGCCACGTCGCCGCGCGGCGAGGGTGGCGCCGATGAGCGTTCCGACGGCGAGCACCGTCGAGAGCAGCCCGTAGGCGTCGGCGCCGCGGCCGAAGGTGTTGCGGGTGATCACCGACAGCGCGAGGGGGAAGTTGATGCCGAACGTCGACACGACGGACACGGTCGCGAGCACCACGCACAGATCACGTCGGCTCGCGACGTAGCGGAACCCCTCGCGCACCTGACCGGACTGTCGCGGTGCGCGGTCGACGCGGAAGAGCTCGCCGGTCCGCATGGCGGCGAGCCCGGCGAAGACGGCGGCGAAGGACACCGCGTTGGCCAGGAAGACCCACCCGGTGCCGACGGCGGTGATGGCGACGCCGGCGATGGCCGGGCCGACGATGCGGGCGAGATTGAACGTCATCGAGTTCAGACCGATGGCGTTGGGCAGGCGGTCCGGTCCGACCATCTCGATGGTGAAGGACTGGCGCACCGGGGCGTCGACGGCGGACGAGCACCCGAGCAGCAGGGCGAGCACGTAGACGTGCCAGAGTTCGACCACGCCGCCGACGTCGAGCAGACCCAGCACCAGACCGAACACGGCAGCGGCGGCCTGGGTACCCATGAGCAGCCGACGCTTGTCGTAGCGATCGGCCAGCACGCCGCCCCACACGGACAGCACCAGGGTGGGGCCGAACTGCAGGGCCATCACGATGCCGACGGCGATGGCGTTGCCGTCGGACAGCGTCAGGACCAACCAGTCCTGCGCGATGCGCTGCATCCACGTCCCGATGAGCGAGACGATCTGCCCCGACGCCCAGAGGCGGTAGTTCCGGGTGTGCAACGCGTCGAAGAGCGACGGGCGGTCGGTGGTCCCCGACGATCCCCGACGCAGGCGGAGTCGCGGAGATCGTTGCACTCCCTAAATATTACTCCGACTCGTTGACGATGGCCGACATGATGTCGACCGTCCGCCGCACCGCCGCGAGCTGTTCGGCGTCGAGTCCACGCAGTTGCTCGGTGAGCCAGGCCTCACGCGCGTTGATCTCGTCCTCGATGACCTGTCGACCGGCATCGGACAGCGACACGATGATCTGCCGACCGTCGGTGGGGTGGGGTATGCGGTCGACCAGACCCAGCTCGCCCAGCGAGGCCACCACCCGCGTCATCGACGGCGGCTGCACCCGTTCCTTCGCCGCGAGCGTGCCGGGGGTCATCGCCCCTTCCCGCCCGAGCGTCGCGAGCGCGGACAGCTGCGTCAAGGTCACCTGACTGGTGCGACGCCCCCGCAGGTGACGCGTCAGGCGCACCACGGCCAGGGAGAGGTCGCCGGCCAATTGGCGCAGTTCCTGAGGCATCGCAACAGAATAGCGGGACGGTCAGGCCAGAGCGTCGCGGATCGGCCCGACGGCGAAGTACAGGGCGAACAGCACGGCGACGATCGCCATGAGCGGGTGCACCGAGCGGATCTTCCCGCGCCCGATCGCGAGCACCACCCAGGTGACGAAACCGACGCCGATGCCGTTGGCGATGGAGTACGTGAACGGCATGACGACGATCGTGAGGAACGCGGGCAGGGCGATGTGGAACTGCGTGAAGTCGATGTCGGCGACCTGCCCGATCATCAGCGCGCCCACCACGACCAGCGCGGGCGCCGCCGCTTCGATCGGCACCACCGAGTAGAGCGGCGTGAGGAACATGGCCGCGAGGAACAGCACGCCGGTGACCACGTTGGCCAGCCCCGTGCGGGCCCCTTCCGCGATGCCCGACGCCGACTCGACGAAGACCGTGTTCGACGACGCCGATCCCGCACCGCCCGCGACCGCGCCGACGCCCTCGACGACGAGGGCCTTGCCGACACCCGGCAACGTGCCGTCCGCGTCGGTGAGACCGGCTTCCTTGCCGAGTCCGGTCATCGTGCCCATGGCGTCGAAGAAGTTGGCGAGCACCAGCGTGAACACCAGCAGGCTCGCGGCCAGCACCCCGATGCGCGTGAACGCGCCGAGAAGGTCGACCTCGCCCACCAGCGACAGGTCCGGCAGGTCGATCACCACGTCCGGCAGCTGCGGCACGCTGAGGTTCCATCCCTTGGGGTTCACCCCTGCCGACGCGCCGGTGTCGGTGACGGCCTCGATGATCGCGGCGACGACGGTGGTGACGACGATGCCGATGAGCAGACCGCCCCGCACCTTGCGCGCCACCAGGATGCCCATGAGCAGCACGCCGAAGACGAACGTCACCGTCGGCCACGACGCGATGGACCCGTCGATACCGAGCCCCACCGGCACGGTGGTCCCGGCGGCGTCGGGGATACGGCGGACGAAGCCTGCGTCGACCAGGCCGATGAGAGCGATGAACGCGCCGATGCCGGCGGCGATGGCCGCCTTGAGTTCGCGAGGAATGGCCTCGAACACCGCAGTGCGAAACCCGGTGAGGGCCAGGATCACGATGATGATGCCGTCGATGACCACCAGGCCCATCGCCTCGGGCCACGTGACCTGCGGCGCGATGGTGACGGCCAGCAAGGTGTTGATGCCGAGGCCCGCGGCGATGGCGAACGGATAGTTCGCGATGACACCGAACAGGATGCTCATGACGCCGGCGACCAGAGCGGTCACCGCCGCGACCTGCGGCACCGGAAGGATGTTTCCGAGCACGTCGGTCTTCGCCGCGGCGTCGTCGGCGGAGAAGCTGCCGAGGATCAGCGGATTGAGCACCACGATGTACGCCATCGCCACGAACGTGACGACGCCGCCGCGGATCTCCGCCGAGAGCGACGATCCTCGATCGGTGATCTTGAAATACGAATCGACGAAGGAGGTCGCTCGAGACATGGAGAGCAGAGTAGGGCACGAGTAGCGTTGCCGCCGTGTCGGTACCAGGTGACGGCCTCACTCCTCCGCCCGCGATGCCCGCCCGGTGGACGGACCCGGCGCCGGTGATCGGCGGGGGCACGGCGGCGTTCGCCGCGACGGCCGTCGCGGCCACCGTGGCCGACTGGTCGATCGCCCCGACAGCGTGGGCGGGAACGGTGTTGGGCGCCCTGGGTTTCGGGATGTTCGCCCTGCAGCGCCGGGCGGCTCGACGCGGCCGCCGGACCGCGCAGAAGGGGCTCGTTCCTCCGCCGGTGTGACCGGCCTCATGTGATCGGCGGCACTGCAAAATATGCTCTGACGTGCGCGAACTCACCCCTGCGCGCCTTGAGTAACCTGCCGGAAACATTCAGAATGGACTGGTCGGTCCGAGCAGCGAACCGGCACCACCACACACGACACCGACACATGAGGTCAGCAGAAGTGAAGTACATCGAAACGTTCCTCAACCGCCGACGCCACGTCCGTGCGCTCCGCGATCTCTACGCCCGCGCCAACACCGTCGGCAGCCCCTCGATGCGGGACGAGCTCCTCGTCATCGCACAGCGTCGCTGAGCGACAGCCGGAGGGCGAGAGTCCCCCACAGCGCCCCGAGCGCCCACCCGGCCAGCACGTCCGTGCACCAGTGGGCGCCGAGATAGAGGCGCGAGACACCGATGAGCAGCGATGCCGCCGTGACCACGGCGGCCGCTGCTCTTCCTCGTTTCCGGGCCCCGTCACCGAGCAGTCCGCGGAGGATCAGCACGATCACGACGGCGGCCACCATCGCCGACATCATGGCGTGGCCGGACGGGAACGAGTAGGTCGACAGGTCGACCAGCCGCAAGGGCTCGGGCGGCCGGGCGCGGCGCACGGCGTACTTGACGCCGTTCATCAGCCCCCACCCGAGCAGCATCACCGCGAGGGTGGCGAGGGCCGCCCGGCGCTCCCCCCGTCGCCACGCGATCGCCGCGAGGACGACGGTGAGGACGGCGACGCCCACGGTGTTGCCGACCGTGGTCACGACGGTCATCACGTCGGTCACCCACGGAGTGCGGTGGTCGACCATCCAGCTCAGCACTGCGGAGTCCAGCTCGGTCACGCCGTCGGTCATCGAATCCTCTCCAGGTGCACCGTGCCGTCGGGGTCGACCCAGTAGGGCACTCGGCGCTCCCCGATTCCCGATGCGGTGACCACGAGGTCGTCGTGAACGACGATCTCGGACGGCAGGGCGAGGGACGGCAGCGCGTCGGTCACGGCGGCGGCGTACGCCGCCAGCATCGGATCGTCGGCCACGGCGACGACGTCACCGCCTCCCCGGACGGTCACCGTCAGAGCGGCGGTGGTGTCGAGGTCGAGCAGATCGGCGACCTCGTCCGGATGCGCGCCACCGGGAACGGCGCGGTCGGGCGGAACCACCGCGATCCAGGACGACCCGCCCAGCACCGTGACGTCGTCGGCGCGCACCACCCGGCCGGCGAGGGTGCGGACCTCGTCCGGGGGATCGACGTCCCGCACGTCGACTCGGTCCGCGGCAACGGCCTCCCCCAGCGCGGCGTAAGTCCGCACGACGACGCCCGGACGCACCGGTCGCTCGGCGTCGCCGAGGCGAGCGAGCAGGGCGCGGGCGGTGACGGCGTCGTCGACGCGGTCACGGGCCCACAGCGCGGGGACGGTGACGGCGCGCAGCGCCGGGGCGACGTCGAGGACCCCCGCGAAGGTGTCGTCGTCGGGGCGGCGGAGCAACCCGAGCGGTGTGCCGTCGATCTCCGCGTGACGTCGGAGCCACCACGCGGTGTAGCCGTTCCGGTCCGTCAGCAGCGGCGCGAGCGTCGGGTCGGCCACCAGGAGATCGAGGGCTGCGGCCCACCGGTCGGGATCGACCCACTCCAGGTCCCGAACGGCCCCGACGTCGGCGGGCTCGCCGTCGACGGAGTCCCACCAGGCGTCCTCGTCGTCGAGATCGTGGTCGGGGCCCAGCGGCGTGTCGTCGACGACGGTGCCGAAGGTGGTGCCGACGCCCACCACCCGGAGGGCGTGTGCGCCGTGCCGCGCGAGAAGCTCCGGATGGACCACGCCGAACGGATGGTCCTCGCTCAGCACCGCCAGGACGGGCGCGTCGGGCAGCAGCAGTTCGTCCGCAGCACGGTCCGCGCCCGCCTCGTCGCGCAGCGGGAGCTCGCCGAGACCGGGGACGGTCGTGTGTTCGGGCGCCAGGCTCGCCACGGCGAGCACCTCGTCCACCAGGGCGTCGGGAACACCGTCGGGATCGACCAGCCGCTCGGCGAGAACCGGGTCCGCGAGCAGATCGACGGCCCGCGCGGGGGTTGCGCCCAGGCGTCGCAGCAGAGGATGCACGGCGTCCGGGTGGGCGACTCGCGCCCAGCTCACCGCTCCCACCCGCTCCTCCGCGACGACGACGGTGCGGGGGCCGGTGACCGTGCGGCCGTCGGTGAGCGGCACCGGAATCGCGGCACACTCGGCGACCTCGCTGCCGGGCAGCAGCGCGTCGAACGCGGCGTACACCGAGCGCCACCACGACGGTGGACGGGCGAGACCCGACAGTGTCTCGACCGTCTCGGCCGGGCGCAGCACGCGGGCACCGAGACGCGCGAGCGTGCGCGCGGCGTCGCCGTCCGACACGGCGGGCTCGGCGAGACCGGGGATCACGTCGGCGAGCAGCGCGGCGAGATCGTCCGTCAGGCGGTCGACGACGGTGACCGCCCGAGGGGGATGCGACCGACCGTCGACACCCGGAACCCAGGCGGTCTCGGTGAGCTCGGCCGTCAGGGCCTCGCGGAGCACGCCGTCGACGGCCGACGCGGGGACTGCGGGGCGAGGGACGGCGAGGTAACGGGCCGCCGGCGGCAGGTCCGCCACCAACGCTCCGTACCCGTCGGCGAGTGGCGCCGGATCGGCACCGGGGAGGACCCGGCGACGGTCCGGTTGCATCGGCACGTCGGCGACGACGACGGCGGGAAGCGTGGTGACCTCGTCGGAGCGGGTCGGGGCGCGCAGGACGTCGGTCTCGACCGGGAGGACCTCACCGTCCGCGCCCACGGGGAGGTACCAGGTGGCGTGCGGTGCGACGCCGCGAAGGTACGACCGCTCCCCCACCGTGACCGTGCTCCAGGCGCCCGGTCCGGCAGCCTCGACGCGGCCGATGTCGTGGTCCCCGACGGTGATCCGGTCGATCGTCGGCAGTTCGAGGAGCAGGTCACCCGCCTCCGCCGTCGCGGTGTCCAGGACCGCCTCGGCGTAGGCGACGTGGTGGAGGACGATCTCGGTGTCCCACCCCGCGGTCGGTGTCCCGTCGCTCGGCCACGGGAGTCGGAACATCGGCACGTCGAGTCCGCGTGCGGCGAGGACCGCGTCGTCGATCCCGTTCTCGCGCAACGCTCCACGCGTCGCTTCTGTATCGAAGACGATCGATCCGGTGAGCGAGCGCACCTCCACCCGAGCGGTCAGGGCGCGCACGGCGGTGAACCCGACCCCGTAGCGTCCGACGTCGCCGCCGCCCTTGTCGGAGGCGCGCAGCGCCGACAGCGCGCGCACTCCCGAGACGGTCAGCGGCGCACCGACGTTGGTGCAGTGCAGCGTCGGTCCCTCGAGCCGGAGCGCCACCCGGCCGGGAACGTCGGCACGGCGGGCGGCGTCGGCCGCGTTCTGGATCAGTTCGGTGACGGCGCGGTCCCGGTAGCCGCCGACCACCAGATCGTGCTCGACCGCCGCATCCTCGATCAGGCGCGTCGGCGACGCCGCCCAGGCGTCCAGCACGGCGCGACGCAACGCGGCCGTGCCGAACGGGTCGGTCACTCCGCGGCAGTACCGGCGTCGGAGGCTGCGTCGGACTCGTCGCCGGCGGGCGCGGTGTCGGCGGGCGCGGTGTCGGCGGGCGCGGTGTCGGAGGGTGCGCTCTGCGGCAGGGCCACCACCTCGAGCGCACCGTCGTCGTACGCCTCGAACGCGGGAGAGCCTGCGCCGGTGGGCATCTCGGTGTCCGAGTGGGCGCCGCAGCCGTACTCGGCGTGCACCACCCGACCGTCGGCGGCGAGCTCGTTGCCGCACACCCCGAACGCTGCGCTCAGCGAACCCTGGAGCAACAGGAAGAACCCGCACGTCCCGCAGTGCGCGGGGGCCGATCGAGCCATCGCCGCCTCGGGGCCGAACTCGCTCTCGGCCCACCGTTCGGCGGTCTCCAGCCGACCCTCGCGGCTCATCACCTGCGGGCGGCCCAACCCCAGCTCGAGGGCGACGTCGTCGACCGCCGGGTCGCCCGTGGCACGGTAGCCCGGAACCAGGCGCACGTCGTCGTGCCGCGGCGGCAGCAGATCACCCGGGGACAGATCACCCGGGCGAATGCGCTCGTCCCACGGCACCCACCCCGGAGCCACCAGTGCGTCGGGGCCGGGCAGCAACGCGAGCTCGCTGACCGTGACCGCCTCGGCGTCCGCGGGGGCGGCGACGACGACGGCCCACTGCCAGCCGCCGTACCCGGGCAGGTCGGCGGCGAAGCGGTGGATCGCGGCGTCCTCGTCGACGGCCTCCACGCCGAGGTGCGCTCCCACGGGGCCCTCGCCGGCGTCGACCGCGGCGGCGCGCGCCACGTCGACCGCGTCGGCGAGCAGCGGGCGGATCTCGGTCACGGACGGAGCAGTCACGTCGACCATTTTGCAGCATCGCTGCTTGGATGGACCGATGCGGTCCGACAACGACGCTCGCCCCGCCCGGGTGCGACTCCTCGCTCGGGCCGTCGCGGCGGTCCTGGTGAGCTCGTTCGGCGTGACCGCCTGTGCGCCGGCGAGCACGCCCGCCACGACCGTCGGGCAGGCCGAGCGCCTCGAAGTCCGCGTGCTCGCCACCGAGCCGCACGATCCGACCGCGTTCACCCAGGGCCTCGAGCTCGACGGCGACCGACTGCTCGAGGGCACGGGACGCTCGGGGCAGTCGCGCATCACGGCGACGGACCGCGCGACCGGTACGGTGCTCGCCCGCGACGATCTCCCCGCGCCCCTGTTCGGCGAGGGCATCACCCGGTCCGGCGACGTGATCTGGCAACTCACGTGGCGCGACGGGATCGCCGTGGTGCGCGATGCGGACAGCCTGGCGGAACTGCGGCGGGTGCCCTACGACGGCGAGGGCTGGGGAATCTGCGCCACCGACGACGCACTGATCACCAGCGACGGGTCCGACACGCTCACCGTGCGCGACCCGGTCACCTTCGACGTCCGCTCCACCCGCTCGGTCACCTCCGGCGGGCAGCCCGTCACCGCGCTCAACGAACTCGAGTGCACCCCGGGCGGCGTGTGGGCCAACCGCTGGCGAACCGACGAGATCGTCCGCATCGACCCCGACTCGGGCGAGGTGACCGCCGTCGTCGACGCCGCGCCGCTGCGCGCATCGCTCGACCCGGGCGCCGAGGTGGACGTTCTCAACGGGATCGCGGCCGTGGACGGCACCGATCGGTTCCTCGTCACGGGCAAGCTCTGGCCCACGCTGTTCGAGGTGCAGTTCGTCCCCGCCGCCGGGTGACGGACTCGGCCGGGGCATCGACCCGCGCGAGCTCGCATGGGGAACAATGGGTCCCGTGACAGGCCAGGGAGGTGACCACCCGCAGAACCCGGAGCGACATCCGGGATGGGACAACTATTCGCCCGCCGAGCCGCGACCGACTCGCGGCGCGCGGCGCACCCCGCTGCCGCCTCTGCACCCCGTCGGCGACACCCCCACCCGTCCCGAGTCGGACACGGTCCGCGACGAAACGGCGGCCGGCCCGCGACGGCCCGCGATGCCGCGCAAGCTGACCGTCACCCGCGTCGCCGCCCTCCGCAGCCGTCAGATCACCGGGAAGGGCATCGCCACGTTCCGCCGGGCGGCCACCGCCGACGGCGCCGACAAATCGGGCCTGACCGCCCTCACGTACGCCACCATGGCCAACTTCGCGTGCGACGCCGCCATGGCCGTCGCGCTCGCGAACACCCTGTTCTTCTCCGCCGCCACGGGCGAGGACAAGACCAAGGTCGCGCTCTACCTCCTCATCACCATCGCGCCGTTCGCGGTGATCGCGCCGCTGATCGGGCCGATGCTCGACCGGCTGCAACGAGGCCGCCGGATCGCGTTGAGCACGTCGTTCGCCCTGCGCGCGGTCCTGGCCGTCGTCCTCGTCTTCGAATTCGACTCCTGGCTGTTGTATCCGGCCGCCCTCGGGATGATGGTGCTCAGCAAGTCCTTCTCGGTTCTCAAGTCGGCGGTGACGCCGCGCGTGCTGCCGCCGGACATCGACCTGGTGCGGGTCAACTCCCGCCTCACCGTCTTCGGCCTGGTGGGCGGCACCATCACCGCCGGCGCGGTGGCCGCCGCCATCGCGTTCGCCCTCGGGTCCGCGGGAGCGCTGTGGTTCACGTTCGCGCTCGCCCTCTTCGGCGCGTGGCTCGCGATGCGCATCCCGTCCTGGGTGGAGGTCACCGAGGGCGAGGTGCCCGCCACCCTGGGTTATCACGCGGACGCCGACACCGAGTCCCTCGGCGTGGTCCCCGCGCCGTCGAAGCGACGCCAGCCCCTGGGCCGCGAGGTCCTCACGGGTCTGTGGGGCAACGGCACCATCCGCGTCCTGACGGGCTTCCTCACCCTCTACATCGCGTTCGTCGCCAAGTCGAAGACCGAACACGAACCCCTGCAGCAGGCCCTCATGCTGGCCCTCGTCGGTGCCGCGGCCGGCCTGGGGAACTTCGCCGGCAACGCCGCCGGCGCGCGGGTCCAGCTGGGACGACCGTCGGTGCTGGTGGTGCGGTGCACCATCGCGGTCACCGTCGTCGGCGTCCTCGCCGCCGTGCTCGACGGCCTCGCCACCGCGGCCGTCGCAGCCCTCGTCGCGGCCGCCGCGAGCGCGCTGGCGAAGGTCTCGCTGGACGCGTCGCTGCAGAACGACCTTCCGCCCGAGTCGATCGCGTCGGGATTCGGGCGCAGCGAGACGGTCCTCCAGCTCAGCTGGGTCCTCGGCGGCACGCTGGGTGTGCTGTTGCCCACCGAGTACTGGATCGGCTTCACGGTGGTCTCCGTGATCCTTACCATCGGGCTCGTGCAGACACTCCTGACCCACCGGGGGACGACGATGCTCCCCGGATTCGGCGGCAACCGACCCGTGCGCGCGCATCAGGAGGTGGCGCGGCCCGACCACACCGCACACCCGACGACCGATCGCGGCGGCGTTCGATGACCACCCGGCGCGTGCTCGCGGCCGTCGGCGCCCTCGTGGCCGTGGTCGGTGTCGCCTTCGTCGTCGTCGTGGGCCGCGCGATCGTGACGGCGCCGGAGACACCGCCGCGCATCTCGGCATTCGCCGACGGGCGCTTCACGGAGGTCGAGCCGTTCCGGTACTGCCCGGTGCAGGAACCGCTGTGCGAGTACGAGGGCAGCACGGCCGTCCTGCCCGTCCGTGAGGGTCGGCCGCTGCAGCTGTCACTGCCCGCCGAGATCGCCGGCAACCCCTGGGGATTCGCGGCCGTCTACCAGAATCCCGAGACGGGCGAGGCCGGCGAGGTCGACGACTACTTCGCCCCCGGAACGCGGAACACGCTCACGGTCGAGCCCACCCGCGACGGACTGGACCTGGTGGGTGTGGAGGTGCGCCTGCCGTCGGGCGTGATCGACGTCGACACCAACCAGGAGGAGATCGTCAGTCACGCGATCTGGTCGATCGCGACCACACCCGACGGCGTGAGCGGCTGACTCAGCTGTCGAGCTCGCGCGCGACCGCCCGGACCACCTCGGAGATCTTCTGGGCGGTCTTGCGGTCGGGGTAGCGCCCCTTGCGCAGCTCCGGCTGCACCGTCGCCTCGAGCAGCGTGATCATGTCCTCGACCATGCCGTGCAGCTCGTCGGGCGTGTGCCGCTTGGCCGCCGCGTCCTTGCGGGCCGCGGCCGCCGCGTTCTGGCGGAGCGACGGGGCGGGATCGAGCACCGTGAGCGACAGCGCCTGCGGACCGCGGCGACCCGCGGCCATGCCGAACTCCACCCGCTGGCCGGCCTTGAGCGACTCCACTCCCGTCGGCAGCGCGGACGCGCGGACGTAGACGTCCTCGCCCTCGTCCTGCGCAAGGAAGCCGAAGCCCTTGTCGACGTCGTACCACTTCACCTTGCCGGTCGGCACCGTTCTCACCCGTTCGTCGTGTTCGTGTTGGCGTGGTCGTCGTCCGCAGTGCGACTGCGGCGCAACGACAAAGCGCGCCTCACGCGCCGACCGGGGTCGGCGGGAAGACGCGACTGCAAATCATGGTACTCCGGCTCCGACCCCGATCCCGACTACGCTCTGCCGCGTGACCGCACCGACTCGCACTCCCCCGTTGCTTCTCGCCGCGCTGATCAGCTTCGGCCTGGGTGTCCTCGCGATCGTGTCGATGTTCGTGATCATGCTGGTGTCCGACGTCTCCCCCGGCATCTGGCTCTACCTCGCCGCGATGCTGTGTCCCCTGGGACTGCTGCTCGGGGTGGTGCACGCGCTGCGCTCCGGGCGTCGCGCTCGGTAACCCGCCCGCCGACCCGCCCGCGACCCGCCGAACGCGCGGCATACTGGACGGATGCGGCTGCTCCTGAACATCGTCTGGCTGATCTTCGGTGGACTGTGGCTGGCACTCGGCTACTTCCTGGCCGGCATCGTCTGCTGCATCCTGATCGTCACCATTCCGTTCGGGCTCGCGGCGTTCCGCATCGGCGCGTACGCCCTCTGGCCGTTCGGCCGCACGGTGGTCGACCGGCCCACGGCAGGAGTGGCGTCGTTGGTCGGCAACGTCGTCTGGATCGTCGTCGCGGGGATCTGGCTCGCCATCGGGCACGTGATCACCGCCGTCGCGATGGCCGTCACGATCATCGGAATCCCACTGGCGCTGGCGAACCTCAAGCTGATCCCGGTCTCGCTCATGCCGCTCGGCAAGGACATCGTGAACACGGACGCGTACGGACCCGGCGCGGTGCGGCCCGGGCCGTCGTACGCGCGCTGACCCGCCACGACGCTGCGGGAAAAACCCGCACGTACGGTCTAGAGTGCTGTGCGTGATACCGAAGTCCTCGCCGATCCGTACCTTCGAATCACATCGACTCTTCGTTGCCGCGACGCTGATCGGCGCGGTCGTGGCGGTCGTCGCGCACGATCGACTGATCCCGTTCGACGTTCCCAAGTTCGGCCTCTTCCGCTTCGGTATCGACGCGTTGGTCTACCGCGCCGGCGGCGCCACAGTCTGGACGTCCGCGCCGCTCTACGCGCACGATCTGATCGGCGAACTTCCCTTCACCTACCCCCCGTTCGCCGCCGTGGTCTTCGCCCCGCTGGGCCTGGTGTCCGAGGCCACCACGCACCTGATCTTCTGGCTGGGGAACCTCGTCCTGATCTACCTGATCGTGCGGTTCTGCTGGCTGCATCTGGGGTTTCGGGACGACCGCAGCCTGCGCGTCGTCTCCGGCGCGCTGACGGTGATCGTCACCTGGCTCGAGCCGGTGCGCATGACCATCTGGCTGGGACAGATCAACCTGGCGCTGCTGGCCCTCGTCCTGTTCGACCTCGGCCGGGGTGAGCGGAGTCGGCTCCGTGGCATCGGCGTCGGCATCGCCACCGGCATCAAGATGACGCCGGGACTGTTCCTGATCCACCTGGGACTGACGCGGCAGTGGCGCGCCCTGATCACCGCCGTGGTCACCGCCGCCGCCACCGTCGTCGTGGGTTTCGTCGTCCTGTTCTCGGACGCGGCGACGTACTGGTTCGGAGCGATCTCCGATTCCTCGCGGATCGGGGACATCACGTCGGGCGCCAATCAGTCGCTGCGGGCGTCGGTACCGCGGTGGTTCGGCCTCGCCGACTCGAACACGGTGGCGTGGGTCGTGGTGGCGGCCGTCGTCGCGATCGCCGGACTCCTGGTCGCGGCCGCCGCCCACCGCCGGGGACTGCCGTTGCTCGGCCTGATCGTCTGCGGGCTGACGGCGCCGCTGGTCTCCCCGTTCTCCTGGGGCCACCACTGGGTGTGGCTGCTGCCGCTGTTCCTCGTCTGCGTGGACGTGGCCCTGCGGTCCTCGTCGCCGCTGGCCTGGCTTCTGCCCGCGGTCGCCGCCCTCCCGCAGATCGCGTGGTTCTGGGTCGCCCCCGGCGACGTCTACGCCATCGGCACGTTCATGCTGCCGCCGTCGTCGCGGCTCGAGGGCATCGCCTTCCAGACGGTGTATCCGACCACCGGAGTCCTCGTGATCGTGGTGGTCGCTCTCCTGCTCCGCTTCTGTGACTTCCCTCACATCACGAGTCGGTCACGGACCGATATCGAGACGGGTGTCGACGCCCCCACGGGCTCTCATCTGCAGGAACCCGTACCCACTCCTCACAACACCCGCGCGACGCGCCGACCAGCGGACGTTATGGAACGGTGACATCGCCGCCCGTTTCGTAATAGTGTCCCCTTCGGCCGGAACACACGGCCACGTTCGACCCGCCGCGCTCAACCTCGTCCCGCGGGAATCGAACGGACATCACGGACCGAAGTCAGGGGCGAGGGCGGGGGACCCACCACGTCCTTCGTAGATGACCGGCCGACCGTCGCACCCCACCGGGAGACGACGCGGCCTCGGGGTGAAGCCTCGCCCGTTCCAAGCCGGGAACGACGCGGGGCCGGGCTACCTCTCAGCCCGAATCCGACAGCTGACCTCGCAGGCGCGTGTGGAGAGGAAACAACGAACATGGGACGTCACCGCAAGCCGAGTACCGCAGGCAAGACCGTCGCCAAGGTCGCCGTCACCGGCGCCCTGGTCGGCACCGCCGGCATCGCCTTCAGCGGCACCGCCACCGCGGCACCCGACTCCGACTGGGACCGACTCGCACAGTGCGAGGCGGGCGGCAACTGGGGCATCAACACCGGCAACGGGTTCCAGGGCGGACTGCAGTTCTCGCCCAGCACCTGGACCGGACACGGCGGCGGCGAGTTCGCTGCCACCGCCAACCAGGCCTCGCGCGAGCAGCAGATCGTCGTCGCCGAGCGCGTCCTCGAGTCCCAGGGCTGGGGCGCCTGGCCGTCCTGCTCCGCTCAGCTCGGCCTGTCGAGCGCCCCCACCCAGCGTGATGCACCGGCGCAGACGGCGCCCGTGCCCGCGGCCCCCGCGCTGCCCGATCTGACCAGCGTCCCCTCCACCGAGCAGGCGCTGCAGGGACTGACCGACCTCGTCCGGACCGTCACCGACGACCCCGCCGTCGTCGAGTTCGTGCGCTCCGCCGTCGCCGACCCCCAGGTCTCGGCATTCATCGAGGCGAACCAGAACCTGCTGCCGCGCTGATCTCCCGCGACACGACGACGAAGGCCCCGCACCGATCGGTGCGGGGCCTTCGTCGTGCCGACTGCTCGTCGGGCTAGGGATCAGCGGTTGATGACGGTGTGCGGGTGCGCGTAGGGCAGGGACTCGGGCGGCAGCGGGAACTCGATCTCCTCGCCGTAGGGAGAGAGATTGCCCGCCCGGGCCGAGGTCAGTTCCGTCACCGCGTGGTCGTCGTCGCCGTTGCCCTGCGGCCAGCCCGGATCGACGTAGCGCTTCTTCTCGTTCTTCGCCATACCTCATTCTGGCATCGACCGGTCCCGGCGTGGGTAACGACCCGGTCACTCCCGCACCGGGGAGTCCCGGCCCCGACCGGGTGTGTCACAGCCACGTTCTACGCTCGACCACGATGAGCACCGATTCGGGCGACGCGCCCTCGCTCGCGGACTGGCTGGCCGCGCGCAGCGACGACGAGCTGAGCGAGCTGCTGCGCCTGCGTCCCGACCTCAGCGTCCCACCCCCGGCGACGTTGGACATTCTCGCCGTGCGCGCGGAGCAGCGCGCATCCGTGCTGCGCGCGGTCGAGGACCTCGACACCCCCACCCTCACGGTGCTCGAACTGCTGCTCTTCGAGCAGGGCGACACCGCTGCCGTCCCGCGGAAGCGCCTCGACGCGCTCGTGGCCAAGCAGGCGACCAAGAAGGCCGTCGACGCCGCGCTGGTCACGCTGCGGTCCCTCGCGCTGGTGCGCGGCACGACGGAGCTTCGCACGGTGTCCGCCGCTCGGGACGCGCTGCCGTGGCGCGTCGGACGCTTCGTGACCGCCGATCGCGGCCTCACCGAGGACTCCGTCGCCGCGGCGCTCGAGCAGATCGACGATCGTCGGCGTGAGCTGCTCACCACCCTCTCGCGGTCGAGCAACCTCGGTCGAACCCGCGACGCCGCACCGGGCACCCCGCCGGACCGTCCCGTCCAGCAGCTGCTCGCGGCCGGGTTGCTCGGTCGCGTCGACCACGAGACGGTCGAGCTCCCCCAGCAGGTGAGCCAGGTCCTGCGCGGCGAACCGGTCTCCGACCCGACTCGGCTCACCCCACCACCCGCCGAGCGCGAGATCCAGAACCCCCGCGACGTCGACGCAGCCGCCGCGGGCGAGGCGTTGGAGTTGCTGCGGCTGTGCGAGAACGTGCTGTCGGCGCTCGGCAGCACGCCCGCTCCCGCGCTGAAGGCGGGTGGGCTCGGAGTGCGCGAACTCCGCCGGGTCGCCAAGACCTGCGACCTCGACGAGACGCAGGCCGCGTTCCTCGTCGAGCTCCTCGCCGCGGCGGGCCTGCTCGCCTCCGGCGCCCCCGACCCGTCGCCGCCGTCGGACACCGACGATCACTGGGCACCCACGTCCGCCGCCGACGCCTGGCTTGCCTCCCCGCCCGCGGTGCGCTGGGCGGCGCTGGCCGGCGCCTGGCTCGACCTGCCGCGGCTCCCGTGGTCGGTCGGCATGCGCGACGCGAACGACAAGCCGATCGCCGCGCTCTCCGACGAGGCCCGGTCCGTCGCCGCTCCCCGCGACCGCCGCGTCGTCCTCGGAGTTCTCGCCGACCTCGACGCCGGCGTCACCATCGGCCGGGACGACGTGGTGCGCATCGCCACGTGGCGGCGTCCGCGCCTGGCCGGCCGTCTCACCCGGCACGCCGTCTCCCGCTATCTCGACGAGGCCGCCACTCTGGGGATCCTCGGCCGTGGTGCGGTCTCGACGCCCGGGCGCGCTCTGCTCGCCGACACCGATCGGGACGCGGCCGCGGCGGCGATGGCGTCCGCGCTCCCCGACCCCATCGACCACGTCCTGGTCCAGGCCGACCTCACCGTCGTCGCGCCCGGCCCGTTGACGCCCGAGCTGGCCCACACCATGGCCACCGTGGCGGACATCGAGTCGGCCGGCGCCGCCACGATGTACCGGGTCGACGAGAGCACGTTGCGCCGCGCGCTGGACGCCGGAATGTCCGCCGCCCAACTGCACGGGTTCTTCGGCGCACGGTCCCGGACGCCCGTCCCGCAGGCCCTGACGTATCTGATCGACGACGTCGCCCGTCGGCACGGCCGCCTGCGCGTCGGTATCGCGTCGTCGTTCGTCCGCTGCGAGGACCCGGCCCTGCTCGCCGAGGTGCTCGCGTCCCCGGCCGCCGACGCTCTCGCGCTGCGCGCGCTCGCCCCCACGGTGGCGGTGTCGCAGGCCCCGCTCGGCGACGTGCTCGAGGCCCTGCGCAGCGGTGGTTTCGCGCCCGCGGGCGAGGACTCGTCGGGCACCATCGTCGATCTCCGTCCGCGCGGCGCCCGAGTTCCCGTGCGCCGGAACCGCTCGGCGTACCGCACTCCGGTGGTGCCCACCGCGGACCAACGGGGACGGTTGCTCGCCGAGATGCGGGCCGGCACCAAGGCCGCCACCGCCCGGCGCACCGAGGGCGTCCGAGCCGACGGCACCCGGGCGAGCGGCGCGGCCACCATCTCCCTGCTCCAGCGCGCCGCGATCGCGCGGGCCGCGGTGACCATCGGCTACGTCGACGCCGCCGGGGTGTCCAGTCAGCGCGTCGTCGCCCCGGTGAGCGTCGGCGGGGGACGCCTCGACGCCTGGGACGAGGACGCGGGGACCATGCGGCAGTTCACCCTGCACCGCATCACCTCGGTCGATCTCGTCGATCGGTGATCGGTCACACGGTCGTCGTCCGTCCGTGGACGGGCACAATGGAGTGGTTGCGCTGCGACCGAACCCGGTCGCGCGTGTGAGGAGAGTGAATCAGTGACCGACGGACCGCTCATCGTCCAGTCCGACAAGACGCTCCTGCTCGAGGTGGATCACGAGCTTGCCCCGCAGGCCCGCGCCGCCATCGCCCCGTTCGCCGAACTCGAGCGTGCGCCCGAGCACGTCCACACGTACCGCGTCACCCCGCTCGCGCTGTGGAACGCGCGCGCCGCCGGGCACGACGCCGAGCAGGTCGTCGACGCGCTGGTCACGTATTCCCGGTACGCCGTGCCCCAGCCGCTGCTGGTCGACGTCGTCGACACCATGGCGCGCTACGGCCGCCTGCAGCTCGTGAAGTCGCCCGTCCACGGTCTGTGCCTGGTGAGCCTCGACCGCGCCGTGCTCGAGGAGATCCTGCGCCACAAGAAGATCGCCCCCATGCTCGGCGGACGCGTCGACGACGACACCGTGCTGGTACACCCCAGCGAGCGTGGCCGCCTCAAGCAGATGCTGCTCAAGGTGGGCTGGCCCGCCGAGGACCTCGCGGGGTACGTCGACGGCGAGGCGCACCCGATCGACCTCGACTTCACCGGTGGTCACTGGGAGTTGCGCGACTACCAGCAGATGGCCACGGATTCCTTCTGGGCCGGCGGGTCCGGCGTGGTGGTCCTGCCCTGCGGCGCCGGCAAGACCATGGTCGGCGCGGCTGCGATGGCGAAGGCGCAGGCCACGACGCTCATCCTCGTCACCAACACGGTGGCCGGCCGGCAGTGGAAGCGCGAACTGATCGCGCGGACCTCGCTCACCGAGGACGAGATCGGCGAGTACTCGGGCGAGCGCAAGGAGATCCGTCCGGTCACCATCGCGACGTACCAGGTGATCACGCGACGCACCAAGGGCGAGTACAAGCACCTCGAGCTGTTCGATTCGCGCGACTGGGGGCTGGTGATCTACGACGAGGTGCACCTGCTCCCCGCGCCGGTGTTCCGGATGACCGCCGATCTGCAGTCCCGCCGTCGGCTCGGTCTCACCGCCACGTTGGTCCGCGAGGACGGCCGCGAGGGCGACGTGTTCTCGCTCATCGGCCCGAAGCGGTACGACGCACCGTGGAAGGACATCGAGGCTCAGGGCTGGATCGCGCCCGCCGACTGCATCGAGGTACGGGTGACGCTCACCGACGCCGAGCGGATGGCGTACGCCGTGGCGGAACCCGAGGAGCGGTACAAGCTCTGCTCCACCGCGCACACCAAGATCGCGGTGGTGAAGTCCATCCTGGACAAGCATCAGGACTCGCCGACGCTGGTGATCGGTGCGTACCTCGACCAGCTCGACGAGCTCGGCGCGGCCCTCGACGCCCCCGTCATCCAGGGGTCGACCAAGAACAAGGAGCGCGAGGTGCTGTTCGACGCGTTCCGGCGCGGAGAGATCAGCCGTCTCGTGGTGAGCAAGGTGGCCAACTTCTCCATCGACCTGCCCGAGGCCTCGGTGGCCGTCCAGGTGTCGGGAACGTTCGGATCCCGGCAGGAGGAGGCCCAGCGGCTCGGTCGACTCCTGCGCCCCAAGCAGGACGGCGGCCAGGCGCACTTCTACTCCGTGGTCTCCCGCGACACGCTCGACGCCGAGTACGCGGCCCATCGGCAGCGTTTCCTCGCCGAACAGGGGTACGCCTACCGGATCACCGATGCGGACGACTTGCTGGGACCGGCGATCTGACCGTTCTGGCAGGATCGTCTGTCGACCCAACAGCGCGAGGAACGGCGATCGAGTGCGGCATTTCGAGTTTGCGGTGGACCACGGACACGCCAAGGCGGTGAACGAGACCCTCGGCGACGTCCGGCGGCTCCGGGTGTCGTCGATCGTCGTCGGATTGCTCTTCGCGGCCGGTGCGGTCTGGCTCTACCTGCGGCACTCCCCCTGGTCGTACATCCTGGCCGCCGTGCTCGCGGTGGCCGCCGTGATGTCGTGGTGGGTGTCGGTGTGGGCACCCCGGAAAGTCGGATCCATCGAGGATCTGTACCGACGCGGCCCGCTGGTCCCGGCCATGGTGTCCGAGACCCGCCCACGCGGCGCGACCATCCTCGCCCTGATCGACATCGCCAAGCCCGAGACGGCGGTGCCGCACTACGCCCTGGTGGTGCGCAACGTCCGCGCCCTGCCGGGACACACCCTCACCAAGGGTGAGCGGGTGCCGTCGGTGGCCGTGCTCGGTGATCGCAACACCGCCTCCACCGCCGAGACGTGGCAGTTGGTCAGCCCCATGCCCATCGCGTGGGGGACGCGGGATCGCGGCGTGCTGCGGCGTGCCGTCGACGCCGTCGACCCGGTGGAGTGGCAACTGCTGCGCCGCAATCTGGGCGTGTCGGAGAAGGTGCGCGGCGCCGAGAACGAGCGGATGCTGATCGATCCCCACGACCTGCCCGCCGAGCTCCTCGAGCGGGGCGACGACGCATGACCACCCCATCCGACGCACGGTCCCGCGCCGTCCCCCGCCTGCGCCCCTTCACCTCCACGGTCTTCGCCGAGATGACGGCCCTCGCCGGCCGGTACGACGCCGTCAACCTGGGTCAGGGCTTCCCGGACACCGACGGTCCGCCGCGCATGCTCGAGGTGGCGCGCGACGCCATCGCGTCGGGACTCAACCAGTACCCGCCGGGACCGGGCATGCCCGTGCTGCGTCATGCCATCGCCGACGACCGCCGACGCCGCTACGGGCAGGACCTCGACCCGGACACCGAGGTGCTCGTGACCGTCGGTGCCACCGAGGCGATCAGCGCCACGATGCTCGCGCTCGTCGAGCCGGGTGACGACGTCCTGCTGATCGAGCCGTACTACGACTCCTACGCCGCGGCGGTCGCGCTCGCCGGGGCGACCCGGCGGACGGCGCCGCTGGTCCCGGACGGCGAGCGCTTCGTTCTCGACGTCGACGCGCTCCGCGCGGCGGTCACTCCCGCGACCCGGGTGATCGTGGTGAACTCGCCGCACAACCCCACCGGTACGGTCTTCTCCCGCGCAGAACTGACGGCGATCGCCGAGGTGGCCTGCGAGCACGACCTGATCGTGCTCACCGACGAGGTGTACGAGCGGCTGGTCTTCGACGACGCCGAGCACGTCCCGCTGGCGACGCTGCCGGGGATGGCGGAGCGCACGATCACGGTCTCGAGCGCGGCCAAGACGTTCAATGCGACCGGGTGGAAGACGGGCTGGGCGTGCGGCCCGGCACCGTTGATCGCGGCGGTCAGGACGGCCAAGCAGTTCCTCACGTTCGTCGGCGGTGCGCCGTTCCAGCCCGCGGTGGCACACGCATTGGCGGAGGAGAACGACTGGGTGGAGGCGCTGCGCACGGACCTGCAGCGCAGACGCGATGTCCTGTCCCTCGCATTGCGGGACGCCGGTTTCGGCGTGAAACACAGCGCAGGAACGTATTTCGTGTGCGCCGACATCGAGCCGCTCGGCGAGACGGACGCCGACGCGTTCTGCCGCGCGCTGCCCGAGCGCATCGGGGTGGTCGCCGTTCCCGTCGACGCGTTCGTCGATCACCGCGAATCCTGGTCCACCCTGGTCCGGTTCGCCTTCTGCAAGCAGGACGAGGTGCTGCAGGACGGCGCTCGCCGCCTCGCTTCCCTGCGCCGGGCGGACTAGGCGCGCGATGGAGAACCCGGCGGCACCGACGGTCTCGGTCGAGTTCGTTCGCATTCCCGTCCTGCTGGCCGCGGAGACGGGAGTGGACCTGTCGTCGTGCCTGCGCGCAGCCGAGATCGATCCCCGGATTCTCGATCGACCCGACGCCCGGCTGACGGCCGACCAGGTCACGCGACTCACCCGCGCACTGTGGCAGACGACCGGCGACGAGCTGATGGGTCTCGGCGCGGAACCCGTGCGCCGCGGCACGTTTCGCGTCATCTGCCTGACCATGATCCATCGCCCCGATCTCGGACGGGCGCTCGAGCGCATGGTCGACGTGAGCCGGGTGTTCGCGGGTGTTCCCCGGTCGGTACTGCTGCGGGGCGGTGGCCGCGCCCGGCTCGAACTGACACCGACGGCGCCGATGATCGGGGCGCAGCTCTCGCCGGAGTCGGCCGCGGCGGCCAGCCGCCTGCAGGCCGAGTTCGTCCTCATCCTGTGGCATCGCTTCTCGGCGTGGCTGATCGGCCGTCGCCTCAAGCTCACGGCGGTGCATCTGCCCTTCCCCGAGCCGGGCTACCCGTCGTGGCGGACGTACGACGACATCTTCGGCGTCCACGTGACGTTCGGCGCGGAGGTCGGCGCCCTGGAGTTCGACGAGGCGGTCCTGGCGTCCCCGCTGGTGCGGAACGAGGCCGATCTCGAGGACTACCTCCGCGAGTCGCCGAATCTCCTGTATTCCGAACGTGATTACGGCTCGTCGGCATCCGCGGTGGTCCGCCGTGCCCTCGCCCTCGGGGCGTCGGGCCGGGCGACGAGCACGGCGGACATCGCCGCGATGCTCTCCATCAGCGTCCCCCACCTGCGGCGGGTCCTGCGTCAGGAGGGGACGTCGTTGGGACGGTTGCGCGAGGACGTGCTGCGCGACGCCGCGATCGCCGGACTCGAACGTGGGGAGACCGCCGAGGAACTCTCCGCGCGGCTCGGCTTCTCCGAGCCGAGCGCGTTCCGGCGCGCGTTCAAACGGTGGACCGGCCGGACTCCCGGCTCCTACCGGGACCGGGACGGTGTGAGCTCGGACAGCACGAACTCCGCGGCCTTCTCCCCGATCAGCACCGACGGGGCGTGAGTGTGCCCGCGGATGATCGACGGCATGACCGACGCGTCCGCGACCCGGAGCCCGTCCAGTCCGCGCACCCGCAGTTGCGGGTCCACGACCGACCGGTCGTCCGTGCCCATCCGGCAGGTGCCGACCGGGTGGTAGAGCGTGTGCGACATCGTCGCCACCGCCAACTCGACGACCTCCTCGATGCTCGCCCCCTCCGGCGCGACGGGCCGCACCAGCTCGCCGAGGCGTGACCGGAGGGGCTCGGTGGCCGCGATCTCCGCGCTGCGCAGCAGACCCGCCGTGAGCGCGGCATGGTCGGCGCCGTCGGGATCGGAGAGGTAGCGGGGGTCGATCACGGGCTTGTCCCCGGGATCGGCGGACCGCAGCGAGATCGTGCCCGTGCTCTTCGGCTTCAGCAGGATCGCGCCGAGGATCGCGGCGTGGGCGGTGGCGGGCACGAGGCCTTCGTCGAAGAACGGAGCCGGCGCGAAGAGCAGTTCCAGGTCCGGCAGGTCCAGTCCGTCGTGGCTGCGGACGAACCCGTAGGCCTCCGCGACGTTCGAGGTGAGCATGCCGCGGCGCCGCACGAGGTAGTTCACCAGCGACGGCACCTTCTCCGCGGCGAACAGCGTGTCCGACTGCACCCCGTACCCCAGGGCCGAGACGAGGTGATCGAGCAGGTTCTCCCCCACCTCGGGCACGTCGCGCACCACGTCGATGCCGTGCTCGCGCAGGTGTGCCGCCGCGCCGACGCCGGAGAGCATGAGCAGCTGGGGGGTGTTGACCGCGCCGCCGGAGAGGATCACCTCGCGCCGGGCACGGATCACCTGGCGTCGACCGTCGCGCTCGTACTCCACGCCGACCGCACGGGTTCCGTCGAACACCACGCGGGTCACCAACGCGTCGGTGACGACGTCCAGATTGGGTCGGGACGACGCCGGCCGCAGGTAGGCGTCGGCGCAGCTGAAGCGGGCGCCGCGCTTCTGCGTCACCATGGTCTGCGTCATGCCCTTGGGCGTCGGCAGGTTGGCGCGTTCGGTCGACAGACCGAGCGCGGACGCCGCCTCGAGGTACGCCGCGGTGATCGACCGTGGGCTGCGCTGGGCGGACACCCGCAGCGGACCGCCGCGCCCCTCGTCGCTCTCGGTCGCTCCCTCGATGTCCTCGATGCGGCGGAAGACCTCGACCGCCGACTCGAAGGACCATGCCGGGCCGGCCGCCTCGGCCCACTCGTCGTAGTCGGCGGCGAACCCGCGCACCCACATCATGGCGTTGAGGGACGACGATCCGCCCAGCATCTTCCCGCGTGGCCAGAAGATGCTACGGCCGGCGAGGCCGGGCTGCGGTTCGGTGTCGTAGTTCCAATCCAGTTCGGACCGGAACAGTTTGGAGAAGCCCGCGGGAATGTGGACGAACTTGTTCTTGTCCTCCGGTCCGGCCTCGAGCACGACCACGTCGATGTCCGAGGCTGCACTGAGCCGGTTCGCCAGCACGCAGCCCGCGGATCCGGCACCGACGACGACGTAGTCCGCGATGCGGGTGGTGTCCACCATGGGTCGAGTCTGCACTCCGCATCCCGTCCCGGTACTCGGAATCGCGCGATCCGAACATTCGTTCGATCGAGCGCGTAGGATCGAGCGCATGACGTACGCACTGCAGGCGTCGCTGTTCGACGACGCCGCGGCGGGCCCGTCCCTCGCCCCTCTCGCGGGCGCTCGGCGCACGCACCTCGGCGACGGCGCCTGGATCGACCTGCTCCCCGGCTGGATGAGCGGGTCCGACTCGGTGTTCGACGCACTGGTCGCCGACGTGCCCTGGCGCACGGAGCGACGCCCCATGTACGACCGGGTGGTGGACGTGCCGCGCCTCGTCTCGTTCTTCCCCGATCCGGACCGCCTGCCCCACCCGGCGCTGCGCGACGCGCGCACGGCCCTCGACCGGCACTACGGCGCCGAACTCGGGGAGGACTTCGCGACGGCGGGGCTCTGCTTCTATCGCGACGGCCGGGACAGCGTGGCCTGGCACGGCGACGACGTCGGCCGCGGCGCGACCGAGGACACGATGGTCGCGATCCTCTCGCTCGGCGCGGCGCGGCCGCTGATGCTGCGACCGCGCGGCGGAGGCCCGTCACGGCGGGCCACGCTGGGCCACGGCGACCTGGTGGTGATGGGTGGCTCCTGCCAACGCACGTGGGAACACTGCATCCCCAAGACCACCAGGCCCACCGGCCCGCGGATCAGCGTGCAGTTCCGTCCGCACGGCGTGCGCTGACCGCGTCCGCCAGCGTCCGCAGTACGTCCTCGGTCGCCGACCAGCCGAGGCAGGCGTCCGTGATCGATTGGCCGCGAACGAGACTCGACACGTCGCCGATCAGGTCCTGACGCCCCTCCACCAGGAAGCTCTCGATCATGACCCCCGCGACGGTGCGATCGCCGGCGGCGAGACGCCGCGCGACGTCGCCGAGCACGGCCGTCTGGCGACGGTGATCCTTGGCGCTGTTGCCGTGACTGGCGTCGACGACCACCCGCGGACGTCGTCCCGCGGCGATCAGCCGGCGAGCGGCGTCCTCGACCGAGTGGGCGTCGTAGTTCGGACCGGACGCGCCGCCGCGAAGGATCACGTGGGCGTCGGCATTGCCCTCCGTGTCGACGACGGCGAGACGGCCGTCGTCGTCCACACCGGCATGGACGTGCGGAGCCGCCGCCGACCGGACGCCGTCGACGGCCACCTGGACGTCGCCGTCGGTGGCGTTCTTGATGCCGACGGGGAGAGGGAGCCCGCTCACCATCTGACGATGGATCTGACTCGCCGCGGTACGGGCGCCGATCGCTCCGTAGCTCACGAGGTCGGTCAGGTGCGGGGCGAGCATCGGGTCGAGGAATTCCGTGGCCACCGGCAGTCCCCGCGCGACGACGTCGGCGAACACCGCACGGGCCGTGGCCAATCCGGCACCGAGATCGTGCGAGCCGTCCAGTCGCGGATCGGACAGCAGCCCCTTCCAGCCCACCGTGGTGCGCGGTTTCTCGACGTACACGCGCATCGCCACCACCAGACGGTCGCTCAGCGACGCCGCGAGCGGCGCGAGGCGGTCGGCGTACTCGAGGGCGGCGGGGACGTCGTGCACGGAGCACGGACCGACCACGACCGCGAGGCGATCGTCGTCACCGCGCAGGGTCCGACGCAGAGCGGACCGAGCGTCGTCCACGCGGGCGGCCGCGGCCGCCGACAGGGGGACGGCGCGGCGCAGGTCGCGGGGAGAGGGCAGGGGCACGGCGGCCAGGCGCGGGGCCTGGTCGAGCAGAACGGTCACGGTGGAGTCCTCAGGGAAAGGACCGGACACGAACCGGATCACACACGCCGAGCGCGAGCCGGTTCAGCCGGCTCGTCGGGTGGGAAGGGGTCAGCGCAGCAGTTCGCCGACCGTGCCCCCGAGGGCCGGCCTGTCGAACCAAAAATATGCTCGCTGCACGGATCGGACAGTACACGACGGGTGTCGACGGGCACCGCGCGTGGAAGGATCGGTGAATGACGGCCTCGGGCACCTCCTCGCTTTCCCGCATGCAGCACAGCACGGCGTTCGAGCGCGCGGCCCGCGCCGGTCACGCCGTCAGCGGAGTCCTCCACCTGCTGATCGGGTGGATCACGATCCGCCTCGCGTTCGGACAGGGCGGCAATGCGGACCAGTCCGGCGCACTGGCCGAGCTCGCGTCGAAACCCGGTGGGCGCGCGGCACTCTGGGTCGCCGTCGTCGCCTTCGTGGCGTTGGCGCTGTGGCGCGTGACCGAGGCGGTGGTGGGCAAGAAGCGCGACTCGGGGTCGGACACGGGCGATCGCCTGAAGGCGGCGGCACTGGCCGTCGTCTACCTGGCGTTCGCGTGGTCCGCGTTCGGGTTCGCGCGCGGGTCGGGCCGATCGAGCGGGGAACAGAACGCGGGCATCACGGCTCGCCTGATGCAGTCGACCCCGGGCAAGGGCGTCCTGCTGGTCGCCGCCGCGGTGATCGTGGGGGTGGGCGTCTACCACGTCTACAAGGGGGTCTCCACGAATTTCCGCGACGATCTCGACGGGCCCGTGGGACGCGGCGTGACGTGGCTCGGCATCGCCGGATACACCGCGAAGGGGCTCGCGCTGGCCGGGGCCGGTCTGCTGGTGGCCGTCTCGGTCTTCACCTCGGACCCGAGCAAGTCCACGGGTCTCGACGGCGCGGTGAAGACCCTCGGCGCGCAGCCCTACGGGCAGGTACTGCTGGTGCTCGCCGGACTCGGCATCGGTCTGTACGGGCTCTACGCCTTCGTGCTCGCGCGGCGCGCCACGATGTGATCGGCGGAGCCGGATTCGTGGATCGGTTGTGCACAACTGAATTGTGCGCTACGTTGTTGGTGTGAACGACGTCCTCGCCCTCGACGCGCAGCTCTGCTTCGCGCTGTACTCGGCGTCGCGGGCCACCACGGCGGCCTACCGGCCCCTGCTGGAGCCGATGGGGCTGACGTACCCGCAGTACGTGGTCATGCTGGCGCTCTGGGAGCACGACGGCGCGTCGGTTCGGGAGCTCGGCGACCGCCTGGCCCTCGACTCCGGCACCCTGTCGCCGCTGCTGAAACGCATCGAGAGCCTCGGCCTGATCACGCGTCGACGCGACAGCGCCGACGAGCGCCGGGTCGGCATCCACCTCACCGACGCGGGACGGGCCCTGCGCGAGCAGGCCCTGCCCGTGCCCGAGTGCATCGCCCGGCAGTCCGGTCTCACCGCCGAGGAGGGCGAGCAGTTCGTCCACCTGCTCCGGCGCGTGGCGACGTCGCTCCGCACGCCCGATCCGAAACCCGATCTCCACCCCGACACGACGGAGGAACCCCGATGAAGACGCTCTACACCGCAGAGGCCCTGGCCACCGGCGACGGCCGCAACGGACACGGCCGCACCACCGACGGCCGTATCGACGTCGACCTCGCCACCCCGAAGGAGCTCGGTGGCGCCGGCAACGGCACCAACCCCGAGCAGCTCTTCGCCGTCGGCTACGCGGCCTGCTTCCACTCGGCACTCCGTTTGGTGGCCGGGCAGCAGAAGGCCGACGTCTCCGACTCCTCCGTCGGCGCCAAGGTGAACATCGGCCCGAACGACGCCGGCGGCTTCCAGCTCTCCGTCGAGCTCGAGGTGACCCTGCCGAACCTCGACCACGACACCGCGCAGGCGATCGCCGACAAGGCGCACGAGGTGTGCCCGTACAGCAACGCCACCCGCGGCAACATCGACGTGACGGTCACCGTCACCGACGACTGAGCGACGGTCACCGTCACCGACGACTAGAAGGTGTAGGTCACGCCCGTGAGCTTCTCGGACCTCTCCCAGAGCTCACGGGCGGTCCGCTCGTCGCGGGACGCCTTGTTGGACCCCACCTTCTTCGGGTGGCCGGCGACCTCGAGCAGTCCGTCCGGCCCGTAGTACCCACCCGGTGTCACCGAGGGGTCCGTGGCCGCGAAGAGTGCCGGCAGCGATCCCATGTACGCGCTCTGCGCGAAGAGCTTGTCGCTGATGTTCGAGAAGAAGTCCTGGTAGGACTCGGTCCGGCCGGTCAGCTCGGTCTTCGAGTACCCGGGGTGCGACGCCGCGGCGGTGACGGTGGATCCGGCCGCACGCAGGCGACGATCCAGCTCGTACGTGAACAGCAGGTTGGCCAGCTTGGACTGCCCGTAGGCCGCCCAGCGGTTGTACTTGCGCTGCTCGAAGTTGAGGTCGTCCAGCTTCAGCCCGGGGATCTGGTGGGCGAAGCTGCTCATGGTGACCACGCGGTCCTTCACACGATCGAGCAGCAGGCCCGTGAGGGCGAAGTGGCCCAGATGATTCGTCCCGAACTGCATCTCGAATCCGTCGGCCGTTCGCCCGTACGGCACGGCCATGATGCCCGCGTTGTTGATCAGCACGTCCACCTCGCCGGTGTTCTCGGCGAACTCGCGGACCGACGCGAGGTCGGCCAGGTCGAGGCGGCGCACCTGTGCGCGATCCCCGATCTCGGCGGCCACCGGCTCGGCCTTGGCGACCGTCCGGCACGCCAGGATCACCGTGGCGCCCGCGCGGCCGAGTGCCTTGGCCGCCTCCGCGCCCAGTCCCGAATTCGCACCGGTGACGAGGAACGTCCGTCCCGTCTGATTCGGGATGTCGGTCTCGACCCACTTGTGCTTCGTCGTCACTGTGTCCCCCTGCTCGTCGGCGCCGCGGCGGAGCTGCCGCGGTGCCGACAGTAGCCAAGACGGGAGTGCCGTGCCGCGGACCCCGAGCGGGATCGACCCGCCTAGGGTCGTCGAGTGCCCGTTCCGTTGCCCGTGCGCGACGGGTTGAATCCGACCCGCATCCGCATGCCCGACCCACCGGCGTCGTATTCGACGGTGGTGGCCTACCTGCGGGCGCGCTTTCCCGACGACGCCGACGCGCTGGCCGCGAAGGTCGACGCCGGCGAGGTGGTCGATGCGCGGGGCACCCCGATCACCGCGACCACTCCCCTGGTCCCCCGCGCCGACGTGTGGCTCCACCGCGACCCGCCCGCGGAGCCGGAGGTGCCGTTCGCGCTGCCGGTGCTGCACGCCGATCGCGACCTGGTGGTGGTCGACAAGCCGCACTTCCTGGCGACCACCCCACGCGGACGGTTCGTCGTCCAGTCCGCGCTGGTGCGGCTGCGTCGCGCACTCGGCAACGACGAGCTCTCCCCCGCGCACAGACTCGATCGACTCACCGCCGGCGTGCTCGTCTTCACCGCCCGTCCGGACGTCCGCCGGGCCTATCAGGAGATGTTCGCCGCACGCGCGGTGACCAAGGTGTACGAGGCGGTCGCCCCGGTCGGCGACGTCCCGAGCCTGATGCGCAGCCGCATCGTCAAGACCAGGGAGTCGCTGCAGGCCCGCGAGGTGCCCGGCGAGGTGAACGCGGAGACCCGCGTCGAGATCGTCGACTCCGCGGGCGATCTCGCGCTGTATCGGTTGCGTCCGTCGACCGGGAAGACCCATCAGCTCCGGGTGCATCTGGCGTCGGCGGGGGTGCCGATCGTCGGGGATTCCCTGTACCCGGTGCCGCGGGAGGTGGCCGTGGACGACTATCGCGATCCACTGCGTCTGCTCGCGCGCAGCATCGCGTTCGACGATCCGATCACCGGCGCACCGCGACGCTTCGAGTCCGCGCGGACCCTCCCGCCGTTCGGACCTGCGGGGTGTCGGTGATGGTGACGTTCGGGGCGCGTACGCCCCGGCGCCGCGGTGTCGTCACAGGGTCGCGCCGGGGCCCAGCACTCCGAGCAGCCGGATCGCCTCGGCGTCCCGAGACCCCGCGGGTGCGGTGTAGAGCACGAGTTGTTGATCCGACTCGGGAATCCCGAGCACGGTGCAGTCGACGGTGACCTCACCCACGACGGGGTGCTGGAAGCTCTTGCGCAGCGATGTCGGGGGTTGGATGTCACGACGTTCCCACAACCGAGTGAAGTCCGAACTCCCCGCGAGGAGTTCCTCGATCAGAGTCGTCACCTGCGGGTCGTTCGGGTACCGGGTGGAAGCCACCCGCAGCTGCATGACGGCACCTTGCCGGAACTCCTGCAGATCCGACACTCCGTAGAGCGCGGGCCGATCCGTCGTCCGCGGCAGGAACGCCTGCCGTGCCAGGTTCCGATCGGCGGGACTCACGCCGGCGAAGTCGTCCATCAACGCGCGGGCGAGATCGTTCCAGGCGATGACGTCGAACACCGCCGAGATGACGAACCCGGCGGTGTCGGGCAGTCGATCGAGCAACGTTCGGATGCCGGGCCGGACCGTTCGGCAGACGAGGGGATCGCGGGGACGCACCGTGTCCGTCAGATCGTGCAGATGGTCGGTCTCGCCGGGCGTGAGACGCAGAGCCCGAGCGAGTGCGGAGACCACCTCCACCGAGGGACGCGGCGCGCGACCTTGCTCGAGGCGGACGTAGTACTCGGTGGAGATGTGTGCGAGAACGGCCACTTCCTCGCGTCGAAGTCCGGGGGTCCGTCGTGACGACCCGGGAATCAGGCCGACGTCCTCGGGCCGAAGACGTTCGCGACGATTGCGCAGGAATGCGGCGAGCTCGGCGGTGTCCACGCCCTCGAGTCTGCCGCGATCGCCGCCCGCGAGGGTGGTACCGCTGCTACCAGTCGGACGCCCGCTCCCGGCGTGAGACTGGGCTCATGACAAGGACATCGGACACCGCACCCACCACCCACCCCATCGGCATGCTCGCCGGGAAGGTCGCACTCGTCACCGGCGCCAGTCGCGGCATCGGCGAAGCCGCCGCACGACTGTTCGCCGCGGAAGGCGCGGCGGTCGTCCTCGCCGCCCGCAGCACGGATGCACTGGACGCCGTCGTCGCCGACATCAGGGCGATGGGCGGCACCGCGACTGCCGTCGCCTTCGATCTGGGCGACCCCTCCGGTGCGCGGGCGCTGGTCGAGCGCGTCGAGGAATTGCACGGTCGACTCGACGTCGCGTTCAACAACGCCGCCGCCCTCCAACGGCCGGGGCCCCTCGACGAGACCGGCGCCGACGACATCGACACGCAGTTCGCGCTCAACTTCCGCGCGCAGTGGACGACGATGACGGTCGAAGCCGAGGCGATGCGACGGGCCGGCTCCGGCGCGATCGTCAACACCTCGAGCATCGGAAGCAGGCGTGCGAACCCCACACTGCCCGCCTACGGTGCCATGAAGCGAGCGCTCAACAGCCTCACCGAGACCGCGGCGGTCACCTGGGCGCCGCAGGGCATTCGGGTCAACGGGATCATGCCGGGCGGAACGGACACGGCGATGATCGACGAATGGGAACGTGCGACCCCTGGCATCCGTGACGGCATCGTCGCGTCGATTCCTCTGGGCCGTCTGGCAACACCGCGGGAGGTCGCCGAGGTGGCCGCATGGCTGCTCAGCGATCGCGCCTCGTTCGTCACCGGAGCGATCGTGCCCGTCGACGGGGGCTCCGGAGTGTGAGATCGGCCAACGCCCGCGCATCCCGTCCGGGGCGGTAGAGACGGTCGTTAGACTGCGCCGATGAGACTCGCCGCCACCGTCGTCACCGCCGCAGCCGCCCTCACCCTCGTGCTGTCCGGCTGCAGTTCCGAAGACCAGCAAGCCGCGCAGGACACGGCGGGCAACGTCGCCGAGAGCGCCCAGAACGCCGCCGAGGGTGCGGTGAGTTCGGCCCGCTCCGCCGCACCAGGCCTCGGATCGAGCGCCGAGAGCCTCGGCGACCGAGCGGGGTCGGTGTTCGACGACGCCAAGCGGGCCACCTTCGTCGCCGCGTACAAGGCCCAGTTCTCGGCACTGTCCGAAGGCAAGTCCGACGAGGAGATCGAGGCCCTGCTGGGCGGGATCTGCCAGCAGATCTCGGACGGCAAGGACGAGGCCGAGATCGAGACGGACATCGAGGCGCAGGCCACCAACAACGGCAACGCCCCCAGTGCGGACGAGGCCGGCCGCATCTTCGACCAGGCGAAACTCGCCTGCCCCTGATCGTCGCCGCGAGGTTGTCGGCGGGGCGGGTTAGCGTCGCAGCATGACCGCCCGCCCCGCCCGCCCGGCCGCCTCGCGAACCGTCCGCCCGACCGCCGGGTGTCCGGGCGTCGTGCCCCCGTACCTGCTGCAGCGGCTCGCGTCCGCACCCGCCGAGCGCAGCGCGCGGCTCGACACCGCGCCGTCCGTCGCGGAGCGCACGCTCGCACTCGACGCGGAACTGCGGCTGCGCCGTGACGGGGTGCGCGCCGGGGCGGCGTCCGGGTCCCGCGGCGCGGTGGCGGGCCGTCTGCAGCGCACCGTCGCCGACGCGAAGGGAACGCAGACCCTGCCCGGCGACGTCGTCCGTCGGGAAGGCGAGCCCGCGGTGGGCGATCCGGCCGCGGACGAGAGCTACGACGGGCTCGGCGTCACCTACGCGTTGTTCGACGAGGTGTACGGCTGGTCGAGCCTGGACGGTCGCGGACTGCCCCTCGACGCCACCGTGCACTACGGCGAGCAGTACGACAACGCGTTCTGGGACGGCGACCGCATGGTGTTCGGCGACGGGGACGGCGAGGTGTTCACCCGCTTCACCGTCTCGCTGTCGGTGATCGCGCACGAACTCGCACACGGGTTCACGCAGTACACCTCGCAGCTGGAGTACTCCGGCCAGTCCGGAGCGCTCAACGAGTCGATCTCGGACGTCTTCGGCGTCCTCGCCGAGCAGCGTGCGCGGAACGAGAACGCCGAGGACGCGTCGTGGCTGGTCGGCGAGGGCCTGTTCCTTCCCGACGTGCAGGGCACCGCCCTCCGGTCGATGCTGCGCCCCGGCACCGCGTACGACGACGACGTCCTGGGCCGAGACCCCCAGCCCGCGGACATGGCCGGGTACGTCGAGACCACCGAGGACAACGGCGGCGTCCACATCAACTCCGGCATCCCCAACCGCGCGTTCGCGGAGGCCGCCGTGGCCCTCCGCGGGCCGGCCTGGGACCGCCTCGGCCAGGTCTGGTTCGACACCTGCACCGGCGGAACCTTGACGCCCACCGCGGACTTCTCTGCCTTCGCCGCCGCCACCGTCGCCGCGGCGGCGACGCGGTACGGGGCCGGGTCCGACGTTCACCGGGCCGTCCTGCAGGGGTGGTCTACCGTGGGTCTCGGGCAGGGTCTCGGTGACGGCCTCGAGCAGGGCGGATCCGACGCTTCGGACGAGGTGAGCAGGAGGACGTGACGTGGACATCGTGGTGGTGCGCAGCGGCGGCGTGGCGGGGATGACCCGGCGCGCAGCGGTGGACACGGCCACGCTGGGCGACGCCGCCTCCGAGTGGGAACACCTCGTGCAACAGGCGATCCCGCAGATCGTCGACCTGCCCGCGCTGGCCGATCAACGCGTCCGGGACGCCTACTCCTGGACGCTGAAGATCGGCGAACACCGATGCGAGACACCGGATTCCGCCCTCACCGGCGCACTCCGGGAATTGGCCGAGCGCACCCTGCGCGAGGGCCGGCGGCCGCGCTGACCCCCTCGCCCGGATCGCGTCAGCCCAGCAGCCGGGCCACCTCGGCCGCCGCCCGCCCACCGGAGACCAGGGCGCCCTGAATCGAGGGTGTGTCCCGGTGATCGCCCGCCATGAGCACGCGCTCACCCGTCCGCAGCGGCCGTCGGAGCGGCGTTCCGGCGGCCTGGACGGGCAGCGCCCGCGTCACGTCGTGACGGACGATCACCCGCCACGACGCGGTCGAGGTGGCCCAGAGTCGGGCCAGTTCGGCGCGCACGGTGGCCTCCTCGGCGGGACCGGCGTCACCGAGCAGCGTCGTCGCCTCCACGAGGGTGCGGCCGGGGGGCGCGTAGCCCGGGGCGATGGCGCTCAGCTGCGCGGTGTTCACCACGGCACTCCCGGTGCCCGAGATCCGAAGGAAAGCATCGGGCTCCAACCCGTCGGCCTCGAACCACCACGTCGACAGACCCCGCATCGGCGACGTCGCCGCCGACGTCAGGTCGGCGGCGTCGCTCGCGTCCGTCGCGATCACGACGGCCCGGGCCCGTAGCGTCGTGCCGTCGGCGACACCGACTTCCGGCACCCGGCCGTCGGTGACCCGCTCGACGCGGGTGGAGTACGTCACGTCGACGCCCTCGGCCCGCGCGAGCTGCTCGGGGAAGGCCTGCATGCCGCGGTCGGGAACACCGGGCGTCGCCAGCAGGAAGCTGCGCAGAACCAATCGGACGTAACGATCCGAGGTGTTGCCGACTCCATCGGCGAGGACCCCGCTGAGGAACGGCGCCAGAATCGACTCGCGGAGGGGTCCGCGCACTCCCAGTCGGTCCCAGTCCGCAGCGAGGGCGGCGTCCGGAGCGGACTCGAGGCGCCGGACCGAGCCCAGCGCCGGCAGCGCCCACCGCGCGGCGCCGGCCACCGTCCGGGGGCGCAGGAGCCCCAGGCCGACGGCCGAGCGCACCGTCGCGGCGAGCAGTCCGGGGTGGCGAGTGGGATCGGCGAGGCTGCGAGCCCGGCCGGACCCGTCGACCACCCGCACTCCCCGACCGGCGGTGCGCAGATCGAGAGCGTCGACGTCGACGTGGCGCCGCACCGCCGGATACGACGGGTTGAGCAACTGGAAGCCGCGGTCGCACCGGAACCCGTCGACGACGTCGGTGCGGATCCGTCCGCCGGGGGCGGTGTCGGCCTCGAGAACGCGGGCGGTGATTCCGCGGCGGTGCAGGGCGGCGGCGCAGCGAAGTCCGGCGATGCCCGCCCCCACCACGATGACGTCGGCGTCGATGTCGCTCATGGGATGTCGATACCCCGCCGGCGCTGTCGCCTATCGAAACCGGATCCAACCCCCGAACGACGAACGACCACCTGCACGGGCAGGTGGTCGTGGATCGTGGTGGCCAGAGCCGGGATCGAACCGGCGACCTTCCGCTTTTCAGGCGGACGCTCGTACCAACTGAGCTACCTGGCCGAGGATGTCCGATCGAACTACTGGACACCGGTTGTGCACATGTTTTGCGACCCTGACGGGACTCGAACCCGCGACCTCCGCCGTGACAGGGCGGCGCGCTAACCAACTGCGCCACAGGGCCTTGCTGTACTGCTGTCGAACTCGAACTGCTGTCGTGCTCGCCCGGAGAACCTTACTGCATCTCCCGGCCGGAACAAATTCGCTCCGTGTCGGGGGTTCCCGACCATCTCGGCGCTGTCACCACACCGACACGTACCCCCTACGGGATTCGAACCCGCGCTACCGCCTTGAAAGGGCGGCGTCCTAGGCCGCTAAACGAAGGGGGCCCGCCGGATTGCTCCGGCCTCACCCTCCGGCGCGTGCCGTTGGGAGCTTCGATAGCTTAGGACACCGCCGCTTCGACTTCCAAATCTGCAGGTCGGACGGCAATTCGAGGCTCGGGACCCCCGGGCGCGTCAGGCGTCCGCGCCCACCGGGGCGAGCACGTCACGCCACCCGCGGGCACGCCAGCCGTCGAGCCACTCCGGCGACGCCATGGCCATCAGGAGGACCTCGAGCGACTCCTCGAACAGCGTGGCCAGATCGGTCTCGTCGGCCGTCAGGTCGGACATGTACCGCTGGCCGGCGAGCGAGGTCACCAGAACGCGGGTGAACTGTCGGGGATCGATGTCCGGACGCAGCAGCCCCTCGCGGTGCGCTTCCGCGGCGAGATCGAACGCCGCCTGCCCCCAGATCGCCCCGGCACCTTCACGGATGGTCGCATAGAACTCCGGCTCGATGATGAGACGGAATTCCGCGCGCACGACGACACTCTCGTCGAAGGACCGCGCCAGTTCCACGATGAGGGAATGCAGCCACTCGAGAGCGTCCACACCCGCTGGGCGTGGGGTCGACATGATCTCGCGGTACTTCTCGCTCGCGGTCTGCAGAACCGCGCGCGCCAGGTCTTCCTTGGAACTGAAATGGAAGTACATCGCGCCCTTGGTGGCGCGGGACCCTTCCAGAATCGTGTTCACCGACGCGGCGGTGTACCCGCGCTTGCTGAACTCGTGGGCCGCGGCCTCGACGATCGCCGCACGGGTCCGTCGGGCGCGTTCTTGCTGTGCCATTGCGCGTGTGCCTCCGAATTGGGCGCCTCGCGGCGCCGTGAAAGTGACGCGAGCGTAACCGACAATCCTGAGAACTCCCTCGAACCCGCCCGAAAACAGCCCGGGAGTGCCATTTGATCGACCGGCCCGGTCGATGCATTCGGTTCCGCGGTCACATTCGAGAACGATTCGTCGTGTCCGGAAAGCCCGAATACCGATGCGCGTGAACGGCTGTGCACACGTACCCGACTCCAGGGTACGCGCGCCGACCCGGCAGTCGCTGTCGTCCGCGCGATGCCGAGCGCCGCGTCCCCGCCGGCGCCGATCGGACGAGCTGCGGGCGCTCATCGGCCGGCGTGTGGTGATGAGTACACTTCTGCCACGTCCGCCCCTGCGGCGGCGACGCCTGCCCCTATAGCTCAGTTGGTAGAGCTACGGACTTTTAATCCGCAGGTCCCAGGTTCGAGCCCTGGTGGGGGCACCGAGAACGACGGCCGGGCCGAGGTGCGCACACCCCCGGCCACTCCCCGTCCGCACAGTGCCGGTCGCCGGTCTTACGGACATTTCACAGCCGGTCGGGCGGCTCCGCCGGGCCTATACTCGAACCGGTCGGCACGCTCGCCCGTAACCGAACTCGATGCCCGTTCGATGGGCGTTATCGAGATACGCGTTCGGGGTCGCCGGCGCGGCCGAGGTCGCACAGCGAGGCCAGAAGAGACACCCCACATCACGGTTACGGTGCCGTAGGCTGTCTCGGATCGACATCGACACGGAGGATTGGCATGGCACGGGATCTGACCCAGCTCGAGCTGCTCAGCGAGCTGCAGCCGGTTGCGGAGGAGAACTTGAACCGGCACCTCTCCATGGCCAAGGAATGGCACCCGCACGATTACGTCCCGTGGGACGAGGGGCGGAACTTCGCCGCCCTCGGCGGTGAGGACTGGTCGGCCGAACAGTCGCAGCTGGACGAGGTGGCGAAGGCCGCCATGATCACGAACCTGCTCACCGAGGACAACCTGCCCTCGTACCACCGCGAGATCGCGGAGAACTTCTCGCAGGACGGCGCGTGGGGCACCTGGGTGGGGCGGTGGACGGCCGAGGAGAACCGCCACGGCATCGTCATGCGCGACTACCTCGTGGTGACCCGCGGCGTCGATCCCGTGGCCCTCGAGAACGCCCGCATGGAGCACATGACCAACGGTTTCGCCTCCCCCGCCGGGGAGGAGGGCGAGCAGATGGGCTTCCTGCACTCGGTCGCCTACGTCACGTTCCAGGAGCTCGCCACCCGCGTCAGCCACCGCAACACCGGCAAGGTCTGCAACGACCCCATCGCCGACCGCATGCTCCAGCGCATCGCGGCGGACGAGAACCTGCACATGATCTTCTACCGCAACCTCTGCGGCGCAGCGCTCGATCTGTCTCCGGACCAGGCGCTGAAGGGGGTGTCGGACATCGTGCAGAACTTCGTGATGCCCGGCGCGGGCATGCCGAACTTCCGGCGCAACGGTGTCCTCATGGCCAAGCACGGCATCTACGACCTCCGCCAGCACCTCGAGGACGTCGTCATGCCGGTTCTGCGCAAGTGGAAGATCTTCGAGCGCACCGATTTCGGCGCCGCGGGCGAGCAGACCCGCGACGAACTGGCCGCGTTCCTCGAGAAGCTCGAGGGACAGGTGCTCAAGTTCGAGGAGCAGCGCGACCGCATGCTCTCCCGCGAAGCGGCGAAGCGGCAGGCTGCTCAGGCCTCCTGACCCGGTCACCGGGGGTCGACTCGGCCGAACTGGCCGTGACCGCCCCGTGACCCGTATTCTCGATGATGCCCGGCCCCCCGTCCGACGGCGGCCGGGCATCGTTCTGTCGACACGCCGACTCTCCCGTCGGCCCCCGAGTGCGTTTGGTGCGTGATGTCCCCATGGCTTTGCAGATCGGTTCGTTGACGCTGCGCAGTCCGGTGGTCCTCGCCCCCATGGCCGGCGTCACCAACGTCGCGTTCCGCACCCTGTGCCGCGAGCTCGAGGACGAGCTGACCGGATCCACGTCGGGTCTGTACGTGTGCGAGATGGTCACCGCGCGCGCGCTCGTGGAGCGGCAGCCCGCCACGCTGCACATGACCACGTTCGGGCCCACCGAAACGCCGCGATCGCTGCAGCTCTACACCGTCGATCCGCAGACCACCTACGACGCCGCGAAGATGATCGTCGACGAGGGCATGGCCGATCACATCGACATGAACTTCGGATGCCCCGTGCCGAAGGTGACCCGCAAGGGCGGCGGCGCGGCCCTGCCCTACAAGCGTTCTCTGTTCGGTGCGATCGTCGCCGCGGCGGTGCGCGCCACGGAGGGCACCGACATCCCCGTCACGGTCAAGTTCCGCATCGGCATCGACGACGCCCACCACACCCACCTCGACGCCGGACGGATCGCGGCGGCCGAGGGCGCGGCGGCGGTGGCCCTGCACGCGCGGACCGCCGCGCAGCGGTACTCCGGCACGGCCGACTGGTCCGAGATCGCGCGGCTGAAGGACCACGTGCGCGACGTCCCCGTCCTGGGCAACGGCGACATCTTCCACGCCGACGACGCCGCTCGGATGATGGCCGAGACCGGGTGCGACGGCGTCGTCGTCGGGCGTGGGTGCCTCGGTCGGCCGTGGCTCTTCGCCGAACTGTCCGCCGCGCTGCGCGGCACGGAACGCCCGACGCCACCGACCCTCGGCCGCGTCGCCGACATCATGCGTCGACACGCGGAACTGCTCGCCGACCACCACGGCGAGGACCGCGGGCTGCGGGAGATGCGCAAGCACGTCGCCTGGTACATGCGGGGCTTCCCCGCGGGCTCGGATCTGCGCCAGAAGATGGCCACCGTCTCCACGCTGGTAGAACTCGACGGGCTGCTCGACCAGCTCGATCCCACCGTTCCGTTCCCCCCGGACGCCGAGGGTCCCCGCGGACGACAGGGTTCGCCCTCGTCGGTCGCGCTGCCCGACGGGTGGTTGGACGACCCGGAGGATCGTTCCGTCCCGGCGGGCGCCGATCTGATGCACTCCGGCGGATGATCGCTAGGATTGCGTCGATCGCGCGACCTGCGGTCGGTGCACGAGAGGGAGACCGCACGCGTGGGTGACGACGACGAGACGCGCGCACCCGGCGCCGGCCGACGTGCCCCGTGGGAACGTCCGATCTCCCGCCTCCACGACCACGACCCCGAGTCCGCCACGGACTTCTCGCCGGAGCCGTCCCGCGACGACGAGACGAGCGCCGACCTCCCGGCGTCGACTCCTCGGAACGCCCCCGCCGACACCCCTGCCCCGACCGACGATGCGGACGCCCGCCTGTCCGTCGCGGAACTGGTCGACAAGGTCGCCCGCATCACCTCCCGCCGTCGGGACGGCGGGAGCGAGGACGCACCCGCCGCGACCCCGCCTCCCACCCCTTCGGCACCCGCGCCGACGCCGACTCCCACACCACCGGTCGAGAACGAGAACGCACCGGCGACCGAGGACGATCCCACCGTCGTGCTGCCCGCCGCGGCGCCCCCGCGCAAGGGACCCGAAGCGGTGGGCCCCCTCGCACCCCCCGCCCTGACCCGGCTCGCCCTGTCGAAGGCCCGCAAGCGGGCGCGGATGCGGCTCGCCGGCCGGGTGTCCGTCGCCCTGGTCTCCGTGCTCGCTCTGCTGCTCACCGGCATCGTCTGGGGCTACCTGCGCGCCACCGACCGCGGCTTCGCCCAGGTCTCGGCGTTGGACACCGAATCGACGGACGTCGTCGACGCGCCGGGGCAGTACGGCGACGAGACCTACCTCATCGTCGGGACCGACACCCGCGCCGGCGCCAGCGGCGAGGTCGGCGCGGGCAGCGAGCTCGACGCCGAAGGCGCGCGGTCCGACACCGTGATCCTCATCAACATCCCGGCCGATCGCAGCCGCGTGGTCGCGGTGTCCTTTCCGCGCGACCTCGACGTGACCCGGCCCGAGTGCCAGGCCTGGGATTCGACCACCGGCGACTACACCGACGAGGTCTATCCGGCGGCGGACGGCGACAAACTGAATGCGACGTACGCGCTCGGCGGCCCGAAGTGCCTGGTCAAGGTGATCCAGAAGATGTCCGGTCTGCGCATCGGGCACTTCGTCGGCATCGACTTCGCCGGCTTCGAGTCCATGGTGGACGAGGTCGGCGGCGTCGACGTGTGCACCACGCAACCGCTGATCGACGACGAGCTCGGCACCATCCTCCCCACGACCGGTGAGCAGCGGGTGGACGGCCGCACCGCGCTGAACTACGTCCGTGCCCGCAAGGTCGAGGCCGAGGGGACGGGCGACTACGGCCGCATCAAGCGTCAGCAGGTCTTCCTCTCCTCGTTGCTGCGGTCGGTGCTGAGCAACCGCGTGCTCTTCGATCCGGGCAAACTCAACGGCTTCGTCACCGCGTTCACACGCGACACCTTCGTCGAGAACGTGAAGACGGCCGACCTCCTCACGCTCGGCAAGTCACTGCGCGGAGTCGACGCCGGGGCGGTCACGTTCCTCACCGTCCCGACGGCCGGCACCACGTACTACGGCAACGAGATCCCGCGGACCGACGACATCGACGCGATCTTCCGCGCGGTCATCGACGACCAGCCGCTGCCCGGTGAGCAACGTGCACCCGAGACCTCCCCGACCCCGGAGGACACCCGCGCGGTCGCCACCACACCGCAGATCGCCCTCGACCCCACCGCGGTGTCGGTGCAGGTGTCCAACGGTTCCGAGATCGGCGGACTCGCGGCCACCACGGCGGAGTCGCTGGCGGCGTACGGCTTCCAGATCGTGGGCACGGGCAACGCCGACACCACGACGACCGGTCCGACGGTGGTGCGCTACGGACCGGGCTCGATCGCGGAGGCCGCCACGGTCGCGAGCACCCTTCCCGGTGCGGTCCTCGAGGAGACGACGTCGCTCGGCGGCATCGTCGAGGTGGTCCTCGGCAGCGCCGACACCGGCACCGTGACCGCGCCCACCCCGGTCGGCGAGACGCTTCCGACCTTCGACACGGCCGTCGCCGGCGCACCCACCGACGTGGCGCTGCCGAGCGACCTCACGGTGACCAACGCCGCCGACGCGACCTGCATGTAGTCGGCTGCTCGGCATTCACTCGCCGTTCACCGGCTGCATCCCGGCCCGATCACCGCCCGGGCCTAGAATCGGTCCATGCGCGTGGCTTACAACGAACAGATGACCGAGCTCGCCGACCTGCTGGGCGAGATGGCCGGGCTCGCCGGTCAGGCCATGGAGCGGGCCACGCAGTCCCTCCTCCAGGCCGATCTTCGCATCGCCGAACAGGTGATCGGCGACCACGAGCGCATCACCGATCTCAGCGCCCAGGCCGAGGAGCGTGCGTTCGCGCTGCTGGCCCTGCAGGCCCCCGTCGCCGGCGATCTCCGCTCCGTGGTGTCCGGCATCCAGATCGTCGCGGACATCGACCGCATGGGCGCACTCGCACTCCACGTTGCCAAGATCGCCCGTCGGCGCCATCCGGCCCACGCCCTCCCGGAAGAGGTCAACGGTTACTTCGCCGAGATGGGCCGCATCGCCGTCGCGCTCGGCGGGTCGGCACGTGAGGTCCTCGAGACGCGCGATCCCGAGCGGGCCGCGAAACTCCGCGAGGAGGACGAGGCGATGGACGACCTGCACCGCCACCTGTTCAGCGTCCTGATGGACCGCGAGTGGAAGCACGGTGTGGCCGCCGCCGTCGACGTGACGCTGCTCGGCCGGTTCTACGAGCGTTTCGCCGACCACGCCGTGGAGGTCGGTCGCCGCGTGATCTTCCTCGTCACCGGTGAACTCCCCTCCGACATGCCGACGCCGCCGGCGCAGCACGTCAACTAGCCGCCTATCCGGCACCACCGCCACGAGCACGAGAAAGGGCGCCCCTCGCGAGAGGGGCGCCCTTCGTCGTCGTCGTCGGATCTCTAGCCGAAGCGGCCGGAGATGTAGTCCTCGGTGGCCTTCTTCGAGGGGTTGGAGAAGATCTTCTCGGTGTCGTCGATCTCGATGAGGTTGCCGGGCTTGCCCGTGGCCTCGAGGTTGAAGAAGCCGGTCTGGTCGCTGACGCGGGCCGCCTGCTGCATGTTGTGCGTGACGATCACGATGGTGAAGTCCTTCTTGAGCTCACCGATCAGATCCTCGATCGCGAGGGTCGAGATGGGGTCGAGCGCCGAGCAGGGCTCGTCCATCAACAGGACGTCCGGCTGCACGGCGATCGCGCGCGCGATGCACAGCCGCTGCTGCTGACCGCCGGAGAGGCCGCCGCCCGGCTTGTCGAGCCGGTCCTTGACCTCGTTCCAGAGGTTCGCGCCCTTGAGAGAGTTCTCGGCGACCTCGTCGAGTTCCTTCCTGCTCCGGCCGCCCTGCAGCTTGAGCCCGGCCACCACGTTGTCGCGGATGGACATGGTGGGGAACGGGTTCGGGCGCTGGAACACCATGCCGATGGTGCGGCGGACGCCCACCGGGTCGACGCCGGCGCCGTAGATGTCCTCGCCGTCGAGCTTCACCGAGCCCTCGACACGCGCACCCGGAGTCACCTCGTGCATGCGGTTGAGGGACCGCAGCACGGTCGACTTGCCGCAGCCGGACGGACCGATGAAGGCCGTCACACTGCGCGGCGGAACGGACAGCGTCACGTTCGACACGGCGTGGAACTTGCCGTAGTAGATGTTGACGTTGTCGAGATCGAGTCGTTTTGCCATGACGAAGCCCTTCGGTCAGAAACTCTTGGGGGCGAAGAAGCGGGAGACCAGCTTCGCGCCGATGTTCAGCACCGCGACGATGAGGATGAGGGTCAGCGCTGCGCCCCACATCCGCTCGCTGGTGAGGACGGCCGTACCGGCCTTCTGCAGGTCGACCATCATGAGCGGCAGCGAGGTCTGCGGCCCGGCGAACAGGTTGAAGTTGATGGCGGTGGCGGATCCCACGAGGATCAGGACCGGCGCCGTCTCCCCCATCACGCGCGCCAGCGCGAGCATGATGCCGGTGACGATGCCGGACAGCGCCGTCGGCAGCACGATCTTGGCGATCGTCTTCCACTTGGGCACGCCCAGGGCGTACGAGGCCTCACGCAGATCCTGCGGCACGATCCGCAGCATCTCCTCGGCGGAGCGCACGATCACCGGGATCATGAGGAGCACGAGCGCGAGAGACACCGCCAGGCCGGAGCGATCGAACCCGAACGTGGCGATCCACAGCGCGTAGACGAACAGCGCGGCCACGATGGACGGCACACCGGTGAGGATGTCGACCATGAAGGTGGTCGCGCGGGCCAGGCGAGTGCCCTGCCCGTACTCCACCAGGTAGATCGCGACGAAGATGCCGATCGGGATGGAGATCAGCGCGCAGAACAGGCCCTGCAGCAGGGTGCCGACGATCGCGTGGTACGCGCCGCCGCCCTCACGGAACGGCGTGACACCGGCCTGCGAGAACGTCCACCAGTCGGCCGTCGCGACGGCACTGATTCCCCGCGAGACCACGGTATAGAGCACCCACACCAGCGGAACGAGGGCGATCAGAACGGCCAGGGAGACCAGGACCGTCGCGGCACCGTCGGACGCCTTGCGACGGACGGACACGCCCTGGAAGGTCGGCTCCTTGACGGGCCGGTCCATGGTGGCGGTGCCACCGGCTGTGCTCGTGTCGGCCACGATCAGTCCTTCTTTCCGGCGATGGCGGCGCGGGCGCCGGCGTTGACGAGGAAGGTCAACACGAAGAGCACGAGTCCGGCGGCGATGTACGCGCCGGCCTGCAGCTCGTTGTTGAACTCCGCCGCGGCGAGGGCGATCTTGGTGGCGAAGGTGTTGCCCCCGTCGAAGAGCGTCCAGCCGAACGTCTGCTGCGTGCTGCGAATGATGATGTAGAGGGCGATGGTCTCGCCGAGCGCGCGGCCCAGGCCGAGCATCGACCCGCTGACGAAGCCGGACTTGCCGAACGGGATCACCGTGGTGCGTACCACTTCCCAGCGGGTGGCACCCAGGGCCAGCGCGGCCTCGATCTGCCCCTTGGGGGTCTGCACGAACACCTCGCGGGTCACCGCGGCGATGATCGGCAGGATCATCACGGCGAGGACGATCGCGCCGGTGAAGATGGTGCCGCCGCCGGCGATGGACACCGAGCCGGTGGCGAACAGCGGAATCCACGACAGGTTCGCGTTCAACCATTCCGCGACCGGCGAGATGGCCGGGGCCAGCACGTAGAGGCCCCAGAGACCGAACACGATGGACGGCACCGCGGCCAGCAGGTCGATGACGTAGCCGAGCGGCCCCGCCAGACGCTTCGGCGCGTAGTTGGTGAGGTAGATCGCGATACCGAGAGCGACGGGCATCGCCAACACGAGGGCGACGATCGACACGGTCGCGGTGACCAGGAAGAGGTCACGGACACCGAACACCATCGCCGAGGTGTCCGACGTCGACCACTGGCCGTTGTAGGTGAAGAAGTTGACCGTGTTGTTCTGCAGCGCGGGAATCGCCCGCCACAGCAGGAACGCGCCGATGGAGGCGATGAGAACGATGACGAACACACCCGAGCCGGTGGCCAGAGTGGAGAAGATGCGGTCACCCGGGCGGGTGACCGTCTTGTTGCTCTTGGTGTCGGGCACTGGCGTCGGCGCTTCCGTCCTTCGAGCGACGCCGGCCGTGGTCGCCGTGGCCGGAGTGATGTCGCTGATCGAATGAGTGTCGCTCATACCGCTCACAGTCTCGTGTCGTGGGGGTACGGCGTCGCCTGCACCGTGATCCGTGGTGTCGGGCATGGTGCAGGCGACAACCAGTGTGTCAGGAAATGGCGTTGATCGCGGTCACCAGACGCTCCTTGAAGGCGTCCGGCAGCGGCACGTACCCGGCCTCCTCGAGGCCTTCCTGGCCCTCGTTGGCGGCGCTGAGCAGGAACGACTTGACCGCAGCCGACGTATCGGCGTCGTAGCCGGCCGAGCACACGATCTCGTAGGTGGCGAGCACCAGCGGGTAGGAATCGGCCTCGCTCGAGGTGAAGAGCGCGTCGGTGTCGAGCACGAGGTCGTTGCCCTCGCCCGAGAAGGTCACGGCGTCGATGGCGCGGGCGGCGGTCTCGCTGCTCAACTCCACAGGGCCGGCACCGAAGTCGAGGCGCGCGGTGGCGAGGTTCTCCTGGTCGGCGAAACCCTTCTCGACGTAGGTGATCGAGCCGGGGGTCGCGGCGGCGGCCTGGGCGACACCGGACGAACCGTTGGCGCCCTCGCCGACTCCACCGGCCCAGTCGGAGCTGTGGTCCAGGGTCCAGGACTCGGGCGCCGCGTCGGAGAGGAAGCGCTGGAAGTTGTCGCTGGTACCCGAGGAGTCGGAGCGGTAGATCGGGGTGATCGGCGTGGACGGCAGGGACACGCCCTCGTTGACGGCGGCGATCGCCGGGTCGTTCCACGTGGTGATGCGGCCGGTGAAGATCTGGGCGACCAGATCCGGCGTCAGCACCAGATCGTCGACACCGTCGAGGGTGTAGGCGACGGCGACGGGGCCGAAGACCAGCGGGAGGTTCCAGGCGGGGTTGCCGGCGCAGCGCGTGGCGGCGTCGGCGGCCTGCTGCTCCTTGATGGCGGAGTCGGAGCCGGCGAAGTCGACCAGGCCGGCGACGAACTGGGTCCGGCCGTTGCCGGAGCCGCTGACGGTGTACTCCACGGCCTGGCCGGCGCAGACACCGGAGTAGACCGAGGTGAAGTTGGACATGGCGTTCTGCTGGGCCGACGAACCCTCACCGGTGATCGGGCTCTTGCCCTCACAGGTCGCCGCGGACTCGCTGCCGCCGGCGGCCTCGACGTTCGCGTCGCTGCCACATGCGGCCAGCGTCATGCCGCCGGCGGCCAGGACACCCAGAAGGGCAATGCTGCGCTCGAGCTTCACCTGTCTCCTCCAAGACCAGCCCGCAACGGTCCGTGTCGACCGGCGGGCGCGAGAGATGCGGTGACGTGACCGCAACGGACAACACGCGCTGCCCGAAGCGAAAGGTAAGGGGCCTGCGTGGACGAATCCCCGCGCGCATGTGAACGGAAGGTGAACAGGCGGACGCCGTGCCCGATTACCGGTGCGATATCCGTCTCAGCGACGAGCGAACGCGGTGTCCGTGTGGAAACGGGTGAAACCGAGCCGATCGTAGGTGTGCACCGCCGCGGCGTTGTCGGCCTCGACGTAGAGCAACACCTCGGGCAGACCCGCGTCCACCAGATGGCGGACGCCGGCGAGTGTCAGCACCCGCCCCAGACCCCGACCCTGCTCGGCCGGATCGATCCCCACGACGTACACCTCGCCGAGTGCCGGATCGGATCCCGCGGGTGCATGCACCTTGGTCCAGTGGAACCCGAGCAGCCGGGTGTCGTCGTCGGCCGGGGTGGCGACGAACAGTCCCGCCGGGTCGAACCACGATTCGGCCTTGCGCTCGTCGATGTCCGCCTGCGTCCACCCGCCCTGCTCCGGATGCCAGGAGAACGCGGCGTTGTTGACCCGCAGGATCTCGGCATCGTCACCCGGACGGTAGGTCCGCACGACGATCCCGTCGGGCGTCGTCGACTCCGGCAGCGCCTCCGACGACGGACGACGCATCTGCAGCAGTTCCCGCGCGATCACGAGATCTAGTCGCTCGGCGACGCGCTGCGCCGCGGGCAGATGACCGTGCGCCCACACCCGCGCCCCCGGGACGTCGAGCACGTGGTCGACCAGACGCGTCCCGACGCCGTGACCCCGGCGATCGGGGTGGACGACCACCTCGGCGATCTGTGGCGCCGACTCGGTCGCCGCGGTGACGACGGCGTAGCCGACCGGCACGTCGTTCTCCATGGCGACGACGTGACGGTCCTCGCCGCGGCCGTCGAGTGCGCGCACGCCCTGCTCGGAGAGCGGAGCGGTCCCGTCCACGGTGATCGCGCGCTCGATCGCGTCGTGGATCGCGGCACGCTCGCCGTCGGTGGGGCGTCGATCGGCCAGGACGACGGTCACGTGAGCAGCTCGTTTCTCGGGTCGATGCGGGCGTCGTCGGAACTCGCACCGTCGGAATTCGCACCGTCGGAATTCGCGCCGCCGGTGTCATCGGTGGAGTCGGCCGGGTCCGCCGGGTCTGCGTCGGCGCCGCCCTTGCGGGCCGACGGACGCACCGCCTTGTAGCCGACGTTGCGGACCGTGCCGATGAGCGACTCGTACTCCGAGCCGAGCTTGGCGCGCAGGCGCCGTACGTGCACGTCGACGGTGCGGGTGCCACCGAAGAAGTCGTATCCCCAGACCTCCTGCAACAGCTGGGCGCGCGTGAAGACGCGGCCGGCGTGCTGGGCCAGGTATTTCAGGAGCTCGAACTCCTTGTACGTCAGGTCGAGCGGTCGTCCCCGCAGTCGGGCCGTGTAGGTGCCCTCGTCGATGACCAGCTCGCCGAGCGTGATCTTGCCGGTGGCCTCGGTGTCCGCGACGCCGCCGTGACGACCCGCCGACAGCCGCAATCGCGCGTCGAGCTCGGCGGGACCCGTGGTGGGCAACAGGATGTCGTCCACGCCCCACTCGGAATTGACGGCCACGAGACCGCCCTCGGTGAGAACGGCCACCACGGGGACGGAGGATCCGGCCGCCCCGAGCAGACGGCAGAGGCCGCGCGCCGCCGCGAGGTCGGTCCGGGCGTCGACCACCGCGATGTCCGCGTTGCCCGCCTCGAGCAGCGACGACACGTCGGCCGGCACGGGGCGCACGTGATGGGCGAGCAGGGACAGGGAGGGCAACACCGAATCCGGGTTCGCATCGGAGGTCAGCAGCAGCAGCTCCATGCGGCCCTCCTCTCCCGGTGTGTGCGCCGAGGGACAGACTAGCCTGTGGCACGGGCGATGCCGGGTCACGGCAGCCCCGTCCACCCGAGCCGGACGGGTGCACGGCCGAAGAGGAAGGACCGCAGTGCGCACACTGACCGTCGGGCTCGTTGCCCTGGTGGCCGTTCTCCTGGCCGTCGATTTCGGCGCCGCGGCCTACGCCGAGTACCGCGTCTCGCGGGCGCTGCGCGACGGCGGCGATCTCGTCGCCGATCCCGACGTCACCGTCCACGGTTTCCCGTTCCTGACGCAGTTCGCCGACGGCCGGTACTCCCGCGTGGAGATTCGCGCCCGCGAGGTCCCGACGCCCTACGTCGAGAAGACCACGATCGAGGCCACCCTGCGTGACGTGCGCATTCCGCCGTCCGATCTGGTCGACGGTGCCGTGCGCACGGTGCCCGTGGGCGAACTCGACGCCCGGGTCCGGATCGAGGCCACCGACCTCGGTCGGTTCCTGGACATTCCCGATCTGCAGGTCTCGGCACCGCCCGCCGACCGGTCCGACGGCACGGGCGGCTCGGGCGGCTCGGGCGAGACCACGGCGGGCGCGGTGGTCCTGTCCGGAACCGTCCCGGTCGGACCCGTCGACACCGCCGTCAGCGTGACCGCGGAACTCCGGCTCGACGGCCGTGGTGTGTCCATCGTCGCAACCGACCTGTACTTCGGCCCGGAGGGCAGGGCGGACTACACCATCCCCGACTTCCTGAAACCGGCCGTGCTCGGACTCTTCACGCGCACCATCGACGAGCAGCAACTGCCCTTCGGTCTGCGCCCCACCGAGGTCACCGCCGAGGGCGGTCAGATCGTCATCGAGGGCGAAGCCGACGACGTCACGGTCGACCTGAGCGAGATCAGGACCTCGTGACCGGGATCCTCGTGCTCCTCGCGGTCGTGGTGATCGCGGTGCTGATCGGGCTGATCGTCCGGCGACGCGACGGGGCCGTCCGCGCGGGCCGCGGCGGTGGGCCGGACGCGTCCCGTCGACAGGCCCTGACGGCCGCGGGTGCCGCGGCGGGGTCGGTGACCGTGTTGCACTTCTCCGCCGAGTGGTGCGGACCCTGCAGTGCGGTGCGCCGCGTGGTCGCCACGAGCGTGCAGGCCCTCACCGACGACGGCCTCCGCGTCCGCGACGTCGAGGTCGACATGGAGGAGAACCCCGACCTCGCCCGCGATTTCCGCGTCATGTCGCTGCCCACCACCGTCGTGCTCGACGGCGATCTGCGCGAGCGTTTCCGTGCTTCCGGCGTGCCCGGGTCGGCCGATCTGCGGGCCGCCGTCCTGGCCGCCACGGCGCCCGAGCAGGGCTGAGCGGGAGACGGTCGTCACCACCCGCGCTGCCGGAACGGCGACGACGTGCGTACGATGGGCGCCGTGATCGCCAGCCGCGAGCTTCTGCTCACCCGACGCCGCACAGTGGATCTGTGCCGCCTCGGCGGCTGTTGCTGCCGCTGCCGCTGAATCACCGGCTCTCCACGCCGACCGCACTCGCGTGCGACGCGCCCCGATCGGGCCCCTCCCGCGACGGCCCGGCGCCCCACGGACGAGCCACCCCCGACACCCGCCGCACGGCCGTGTGTCCCCTCCCGGTTCGCAGCCCATCCCGCAGGAGCATCCCGCAGTGTCCCTTCACCACACGGAACCGTCCCACTCCGATTCCCACTCCGATTCCCACCCGGCGTCCCGGTCGGCCTCGACCTCGCCCGTCCCCCGCGTCGACGTCCGCGGTCCCCGCACCGTCGCCTGGGTGACCACCGCCGTGCTGGCCGTCGTCCTCCTCCTCGCCGGCGCGAGTGCCATCGCCGCAGCCGTCCTGCTCGGCATCCAGGCCGTCGTCTTCGCGGTCGGCGCGATCCGTGGACCCGCGGGGCACCCCTACGGCGTCGTGCATCGCGCCCTGGTCGCCCCGCGCCTCGGTCCCGTGAGCGAGACCGAGCCGGTCCCGCCGCTGAAGTTCGCCCAGGCCGTCGGGTTCGTCTTCGCCCTCGTCGGCACCGTCGGCTTCGCCGTCGCCGTCCCGGCCCTCGGCTTCGTCGCCACCGGCTTCGCCCTGATCGCGGCCATCCTCAACGCCGCCTTCGGCCTCTGCCTGGGCTGCAAGCTCTACCCGCTCGCGAGCCGGATCCTCCCGGCCCGCACCACCGCAGTTCCGTCCTGACCCGACTTCACCTTCCGAGCACCGACCGCATCACCGAAAGGAAACCCATGGCCCGCTCCGACGTCCTGGTCTCTGCCGACTGGGCCGAGCAGAACCTGAACGCCCCGAAGACCGTGTTCGTCGAGGTCGACGAGGACACCAGCGCCTACGACGGCGGTCACCTCGAGGGCGCCGTGCGCCTCGACTGGAAGAAGGATCTGCAGGACCCGGTCCGTCGCGACTTCCTCAACCAGAAGCAGTTCTCCGACCTGCTCTCCGAGCGCGGCATCGCCAACGACGACACCGTGATCCTCTACGGCGGCAACAACAACTGGTTCGCCGCGTACGCCTACTGGTACTTCAAGCTCTACGGCCACCAGGACGTCAAGCTCATCGACGGCGGCCGCAAGAAGTGGGAGCTCGACGGTCGGCCGCTGTCCAAGGACACCGTGGAGCGCGAGCGCACCCACTACGAGGCGCAGACCCCGGACCTGTCCATCCGCGCGTTCCGCGACGAGGTCATCGACGCCATCGGTACCAAGAACCTCGTCGACGTGCGCTCCCCCGACGAGTTCTCCGGCAAGATCCTCGCCCCCGCACACCTTCCGCAGGAGCAGGCGCAGCAGCGCGGCCACGTCCCCACCGCCATCAACATCCCGTGGAGCACCACTGCCAACGAGGACGGCACCTTCAAGGACGACGACGCCCTGGAGGCGTTGTACAAGGAGAAGGGCTACGACGACGAGAAGGCGACCATCGCCTACTGCCGCATCGGCGAGCGCTCCAGCCACACCTGGTTCGTGCTCAAGGAGCTGCTCGGCAAGCAGGATGTGAAGAACTACGACGGCAGCTGGGTCGAGTACGGCTCCCTCGTCGGTGCCCCCATCGAGCTGGAGGTGCGCTGACCATGTGCGGAGCACCCGTTCAGGGACAGACCCTGCCCGCCGGAGTGGACGTCGAGAAGGAGACCGTGATCGTCGGTCGCGTCCTCTCGGCCGAGGACCAGCAGCCCGTCGGTGGCGCGTACGTGCGACTGCTCGACGCGTCCGGTGAGTTCACCGCCGAGGTGGTCGCCTCCGGGACTGGCGACTTCCGATTCTTCGCGGCCCCCGGCACGTGGACGCTGCGCGCGCTGTCCTCGACCGGCAACGGCACGGCCGGCATCGCCCCCGAGTCCGCCGGCGTCCACAGCGCCGACGTGCTCGTCAGCAAGTAGCCCGAACCCCCAGCAGCTCGAACACCACAGCAGCCCCGCCCCGATCTCGGGGCGGGGCTGCTGCGTTATTTACCCGGCTCCGCCGGGCTCGTGCTATTTACCCGGCTCCGCCGGGCTCGTGCTATTTACCCGGCTCCGCCGGGATGCCGAGCGACTTCAGAATCTCGTCGAACGTCGTCGGAACGGACTTCTGCTCCGGCGCCGGCGGCGCGAGGTGGCCCGGATTGATCGGCGGAATCACCCGCGGCGCAGCGGGTTCCGACGGGGCGGCCGGCGCCGGAGGCGCGGCGGGAGCGGGCGGAGCCTCGCTCTGCTCTCGGGCGAGGTCGGTGATCCAGCGGATCATGCGCTCGCTCTCCCAGTCACGCCCGTTGTTCGGGAAGTTGTCCCAGTAGTAGAGGTGCTGGAGGAATCCGAGTTCGAGGTACGGCTTCTCCCACAGCTGCGGGATGTCGGCGTTGTCCTCGGCGAATCCCTTCGCTTCGGCCGCGAGCTTGGCCTCGACGATCGGTCGGCCGGGACCGAGCGCCCACTGCACGGCGTCGGACACCTCCTGCGGCGACGGCAACGGCGGGGTGGGGCTGGTGTCCTCCGTCCGGTCGGACACGCGCAGCATCACGTCGAGGACCGACTCGTCCGAGGTGGCGAAGTCCGGATCGGTGAACACGTGGGCGATGGTGCGCGCCGCGAGATCGGAGGCCGCGGCGGCGAAGTCCGTGACCAGCAGGCCGGGCGCCGCGAAGGTGAAGTGCATCTGTCCGAAGACGTTCATCGCCAGGGGAAGGATGCCGAGCCGCAGCGGGGAGTCGCAGGCGATGTCCCCCGGCCGACAGAACCACTGCATCTTCGGAGCGAGCGTGCCGTAGTCCTTCGGCTCCGACGACATGAACCCGCCGCCCGACGGTCCCGGTTGTCCGAGCGACGGCGTGCCGGCGGGTCGGTAGGGATCACCCACCAGAGCGACGCCCGCGATGTCGTCGCTGGTCACCGAGGCGGTGGCGGGACGCGACCCGATGTCCAGGGCGACGCGCTGCATCACCTCGGCGCCCACGCTGTACCCGAGCAGCACGAACTTGGTGGAGGTGCCGCACTTCGCCTTGTTCTCCTCGAGGAACCGGTTGGTGCCGGCCAGAGCCTCCCGCACCGACTCCTGGTACGTGGGCACGATCGCTGTGGGGTCGACACCGTACGTCGAGGCGTACGGGACGTAGACCCATCCGACGCGCCCCGGGTGATCGGCGTTGGCCTCCCCCGTCGGGACCGTCACGTTGCCGGTCCAGTTGGACCACGGCAGCCGGTCCACCTCGTCGAGCGGATTGCGAGTCGACTCCGAGTCCGTGGCCCCCGTGACGGCGACGATGAGCACGTCCGGGCAGTCGAGGGCGTAGTTGTGGGGATCGACGTCGACCTTCGTCCCGGCGCCGAAGACGTCGAGGACGGACTCCACCGGGTCGTCGCCGAGGCCCAGGGGATCCGAGGGCGTGACCGGCGCCGCGAGCGCCGTCGCGCTCCCCGCCGACAGCAGCAGTGTCGCGGCGACGACCCCCGTTCGTCGTCCCGCCGCCGTCCACCACGTCCTCGTCACGCGCATCGAACCGATCGTCCTTTCCGGGGTTCACCTCGGGCACGAACCGGCCCGCGGCCGGGCGTACTGCCCGATCGGTTCGAACCCTATGAGAGATGACGGGACGACGGATGCGAGCCGATTTGTCAGATGACACAACGTTCGCGCCTCGTGCTTCGAACCGTCCGTCTCGGGGGAGGAGTCGCCTCGACCCACCTCCGCCGGGCGGCCCGACCACGGGTGTCTACACTGGACACGTGGTCATCTTCTTCGAGGTACTCCTGGTACTGGCGTCGATCCTCATCGCCTGGTTCTCGCTCTACGTCGTCTACCGCTTGGTCACCGACGAGTCGTGAGCGATCGGCTGAGCGGCGACGAGGCGGTCGCTCGCGCCGAGGAGCGCGCCAAGCAGACCGCGACGCGCAACATTCCGTCGCTGCCCGATCTGCCCGCGCCCGACGACACGGCGAACCTCCGCCTGGGCGAGGACATCTCGCCGGCAATGCTGGCGCTTCTTCCACTGGTCGGGGTGTGGCGCGGCGAGGGCGAGGGTCACGACGAGCACGGTGACTACCGGTTCGGTCAACAGGTCGTCGTGAGCCACGACGGCGGCCCGTACCTCGTGTGGGAGTCCCGCAGTTGGCGGTTGACCGACGACGGTGCGTACGCGTCGCCCGATCTGCGGGAGTCCGGTTTCTGGCGCGTCAGCGGTAGCGACGCCGCGGGCGCCGAGAACCCCGAGACTCTCGAACTGCTCCTCACCCACTCGTCGGGTGTGGTCGAGCTCTACTACGGTCACGCTCGGAACCAGTCGTCCTGGGAGTTGGCCACCGACGTCGTGATTCGCAGTACGTCCGCCGCCCTGGTGGGCGGAGCCAAGCGGCTGTACGGCATCGTCGAGGGTGGCGATCTGGCCTACGTCGAGGAGCGCGTCGGACCCGACGGCGACCTGGCCCCCCGGCTGTCCGCGCGCCTGGAGCGCTACGCGGGCTGATCGTCCTCGGTCCGCTCGCCGCTCTCGTTCTTCGCATTCCCGTCTTCGTCGACCATGTCGGCGAAGGCGGTCCCCGACACCGTGCCGTTGGTCCCCGGCAGCGTCACGGTCTCGCGCGCGCCGGTCTCGTAACGATCGTTGAGGCCGTCCATCTTCTCCCCGGCGCGGTCCAGATCCTCCTGTGACAGTTCGGGTCCCACCGTCTCGTCGGTCTTCTCCGGGGTCTCTTCGGGGGTCTGCTTCTCGTCGGCGCTCATGGGACGAGCGTGACACACCCGCGCACGGCAGGTGGGCGATTGCGCGGTCTCCGATGATCGCGCACAGCGGGACCACCCCGAAACATGAAGCGGCCCCCGAGCCGTACCGGGTGGGCGTCCCGGAGGGACGCGCCACCGGGTCTCGGTCTGGACGGACCGAGGGCTCGGGGGCCGGGTAGCTACCTGGTATTCGCCCGCCGCTCGCGCGGAGATTCCGGTGAATACCGTCAGCGGGTGCGGCTAGCGGGCAGCCACCTCACGTGTCCATAAGTCATACAACTTCGAACCACCTCCTCTCTCGTGTACCGACGACGCTACGCCCGACCGAGCGGGGTCGGCAACGACTTTTTCTCGGGGTGAACACGGCCCGCGCCGACCCCGTCGGCATCGCGGCGTTCCTCGCCGATCGTGACGGTGCGGACCCCGGCCGGAACCGGCCGATGGGTGATCACCAGGGCCGTGGTCGCCGGATCGAGCAGTCCGGACCGCGGGTCGAGCAACGCGCCGAGCAGGCGCGCCGAACTCGCGTCGTCGAGGTGTTCGGTGGGTTCGTCGACGATCACGACGGGCGTGCGGGAGACCACCACGCGCGCCAGCAGCAGCCGGCGTCGTTGACCTCCCGACAGGGATCGATCACCGCCGGCCAGGACCGTGTCGAGGCGGGCGGGTAGTGCGCGCACCCACGTGCCGAGTCCCGTCGCGTCGAGGGCGGCGAGCGCTTCCTCCGCGGTGAGGTCACCCCGCACCACCCTGAGGTTCTCGAACACCGTGGTCTCGAAGACCCGCGCATCCTCCGCGAACCAGGTCACCGCGGCGCGGACGTCGGCCGGGTCGAGGTCGGACAGGGCGTGCCGACCGGAGGTGGCGTCGCCGAGGCGCACCGTGCCGGCCCGCGCGGGCAGCAGCCCGGCCGCCGTCAACGCCATCGAGGTCTTCCCCACCCCGCTGGGGCCCACCAGGGCCACGCGCTCCCCGGCGCCGATCGTCGCCGTCACCGGCGCGGTCCGGCGGCCGTTCGCGTACCCGGCGACGACGCCGTCGAGCACCAACTCGGGCCGCGCCGCGGTGAGGTGCACACCGGCTCCGCGCAACCCCGCGTCCGCGGGATCATGGTCGAGCAGGCCCACGATGCGCCGCGCCGCGAGTCGGCCTCGCACCACGGCGACCGCGGCGGCGGGGAGGACCGACGTGGCCTCGAAGGCGGCCAACGGCACGAGGACGACGATCCCGAGCGACATCGGGGACGTACCACCGGCGAAGGCCGTGCCGGACCCGTAGGCGGTCGTCCCGACCATCAGGGATCCGACGACCGCGATGCCCGTCGCGAGCGGGCCCGCCGCGGCGGCGAGAGCGGACCAGCGCGCAGCGCGATCCTCCGCGGCCGCGACATCGCGCCGGGCGGCCGTGGCGCGAGCACGGACACCCGCCAGCCGACCGGCGACGCGCAGCTCCGCGGCGGACTCGATCGCCACGACGGTGGACGCCGCGGCCTCTGCCCGGGCGCGGGCGTGATCGGCGTCGTCGTCGGTCTGTGCACGGGCGGTGAGGATCGGCGCGACGATCCCCGCGAGGACGAGACACCCGGCGAGGATCACCGCGGCGGTCGGCGAGAACACGGCGAGCAGCGTCACCGACGCGACGGCGAGGACAGCGGCCACCGCCGCGGGCACGAGCGCGCGCACCACGACGTCACCGATCGCGTCGACGTCCTCACCGGTCCGGACGACGAGGTCTCCGCGCCGGAACCGCCAGGCCGCCGTCGAATTGCTCTGTGCAAGAGCGCGGTACAGCGCGGCCCGCAGCGCGACGGTGCCGCGGAATGCGACGTCGTGCGTCGCGAGACGTTCGAGGTACCGGCAGATGCCGCGGCTGATGCCGAGTGCGCGAACCGCCACGACGGCGACGGTCAGGTGCAGGACGGGCGGCATCTGCCACGCCCGCAGGATCAGCCACGCGGACAGCGCCGAGAGGGCGAGCGCGCTGCCGAGCGTCGCGACGCCGGCCAGCACGGCCCACGCGATGCGGCGACGGTCCAGGGTGGCCAGGCCCAGCACCCGGCGCAGGTCGGTCATCGCGAACTCACCGCACGTGCGGCCGGAGCCGACACGGTCACGATCCGATCCGCGGCGGCCAGCACGTCGGGGGTGTGACCCACGATCACCACGGCGCGTCCCTCGTCCGCGAGCCGCACCAGCGCGGCGAGAACGGCGGCGGCGCTGTCGGAGTCGAGATGGGCGGTGGGCTCGTCGAGCAGCAGGACCGGCGCCGACGACGCCAGGGTCCGCGTCAGGGCGAGACGCTGCCTCTCCCCCAGCGACAGGCCGTCGCCGCCGTCGCCCAGTCGGGTCCCCCACCCGTTCGGTGCCGACGCCACGACGGCGTCGAGACCCGTCGTCGACGCGGCCGAGGCGACGAGCTCGTCGTCGTCGCACCACACGTTGTCGCGGATGGTTCCGGCCGTGATCGCGGGACGTTGGGGCAGCCAGGCCACGGACGCCCACCACCGCTCGAGGTCGAGGTCCGCGAGGTTCACGTCGCCGACCGTGACGTGCCCGCGGTCGGGATCGGTGAGGCCGAGGGCAACGGCCAGCGCGGTCGACTTGCCGGACCCGTTGGGTCCGGTCAGCACGGTGACCTCGCCGGGCCGGCACTCGGCGGACAGCCCGTCGGGCGCGGGTCCGTCCCGCCCGTCGACGGTCACGTCGTGCCACCGAAGCGGGTGCGCCACAGGCGGATCGACGGACCCCGTACGACGCCGGTCCGCATCCTCGTCGAGGAGCGCGAACACGCGATCGGCGGCCTCCGCGCCGTCCTCCGATGCGTGGAAGGCCGCGCCCACCGCGCGCAGCGGGAAGTAGATCTCCGGGGCGAGGATCAACGCGACGATGCCGGGGGCCAGCTCCATCTCGCCGCGGACCAGGCGGAGACCGATGGTGACCGCCACGAGGGCGACCCCCAGCGACGCGAGCAGTTCCAGCACCATCGAGGACAGGAACGCGGTGCGCAGCGCGCGCATCGTGGTGCGGCGGTGGCGATCGCCGAGCTCGGCGACGCGGGCCTCCGGGCCTCGCTCCCGTCCGAGCGCCCGGAGCGTCGGGACACCGGCGAGCAGGTCGAGCTGCCGCCCGGCCAGCGCGGCGGTGGCGTCCAGCGTGCGACGCGAGCGTCCTTCGGTCAGCCGGCCGATGAGGATCATGAACACCGGGATCGTCGGCAGGGTCACCGCGACGACGACGGCGGAGAGCGGATCGAACCACGCCACCACCGCCAGCGCCGCCGGAGTCACCGTGGCGGCGAGGAGCAGCGACGGGACGTAGTCGATCAGGTAGGGGCGCAGGCCGTCGAGTCCTCGCGTGAGCACGGTCGTCCACTCGGCGCGTCGGTCGGCGAGGCGTCGCTCGGGAATCCGCGCCGCCGCGTCCAGCGCCTCGGCCGTGAGGTCCTGCACCACCCGCGTCGCCGACCGGTGCGCGATGCGCGCCCGCAGCAGCGTCGCGAGGACGCGGCCGACCACCGCGACACCCAGAATCGACAGTTCGACGGTCCACGCCCCCGGCGTCCGGTGGAGCGGATCGGTGACCACACCCGCGAGGATCGTGCCCACCGCGATCGCGATCACCACGACGCAGACGGTCGTGACCAGGGACAGTGCCGTCGACGCGACGAGATAGCGGCGACCCGCGGCGGACCTGGTCCACAGGCGCGGGTCGACGGGGCCGCGCCGACGCCGCGTCATCGGGCGAGGCCGATCGAGTCGGGGATGTCGGCGACGGACAGTCGGCGCCGGAAAACCCAGTACGTCCACGCCTGGTACCCGAGCACCACCGGCGCGACGATCACCGTCGCCCACCCCATCACCCGGAGCGTGTACGCCGACGACGATGCGTTCTCGACGGTCAACGACCAGGCCGGATCGAGGGTCGACGGGAGCACCGCGGGGAACAGCGACGCGAAGAGCAGGACGACGGCGCCGACGATGGTGACGGTGGTGCCGAGGAACGCCCATCCCTCCCGACCGGCGCGCGCGGCGACGACGGCGGCGAGCAGCGCGACCACCGCGCCGCCGACCAGCCACCAGGTCCAGGTCTTGCCGTGGGCCATTTGCGTCCAGAGCGCGAATGCGGCCGTCGCGGCCGTCGCCGGCAGGGCGAGTCGCCCGGCGAGCGCGGCGGCGTCCCGATGCACGTCGCCGGACGTCTTGAGCGCCACGAACACCGCGCCGTGGAACAGGAACAGCAGTGCCGTCGTCGCGCCGCCGAGCAGGGCGTACGGCGTCAGCAGGTCGAGCAGTCCGGACACGACCTTCTTGTTCTCGTCGACGGCCACGCCGCGCACGATGTTCGCGAACGCGACACCCCACAGCACGGCGGGCACCCAGGATCCGATGCCGATGCCCAGGTCGCAGCGTCGGCGCCAGACCGGGTCGTCGATCTTCCCACGGTACTCGATGGCGCAGATCCGCAGAATCAGGGCGACCAGGATCAGCAGCAGTGGCAGGTAGAACCCGGAGAAGAGGGTGGCGTACCACTCGGGGAAGGCGGCGAACAGGACGCCGCCCGCGGTGATGAGCCAGACCTCGTTGCCGTCCCAGACGGGGCCGATCGTGTTGAGCACCACGCGTCGTCGTTTCTCGGTGGTCTCCGCCCTCGCGCCACGTCCCAGGACCGGCATGAGCATGCCGACGCCGAAGTCGAAGCCCTCCAACACGAAGTAGCCGACGAACAGGACGGTGACGAGGACGAACCAGAACTCGGGGGTGGCCATGGCTGCGCTCCTAGTACGCGAACGACAGCGGGCGCGCCGCGTCGTCGGTGTCGTCGGTGTCCTCGGTGTCGTCGGTGTGCGGGTGGCGATCGTGCTCGAGCGGACCGGCCTGCACGTAGCGCCGCATCAGGCCGAACCACACGGCACCGAGGGCCGCGTAGACCACGGTGAAGGTCGCGAGCGAGGCGACGACGAGGCCCACCGGGTGATCGGAGACGCCCTGGTCCACGGTCAGCCGGATCATGTCGACGCCCGTCGGGTTGGGAGCGACGATCCACGGCTGGCGACCCATCTCGGTGAAGATCCACCCGGCACTGTTGGCCAGGAAGGGTGTCGGGATCGCGAGCAGTGACAAGCGAGAGAACCAGCGCTGGTATGGAATTCGGCCGCCGCGGGTCACCCACAGTCCGGCGAGCGCCAGTGCGGCCGAGCCGGCGGCGAGGCCGATCATGGCGCGGAACGCCCAGTAGGTGACGAAGAGATTGGGGCGGTAGTTGCCCGGTCCGTACATCTGCTCGTACTGCGCCTGCAGTTCGGTGACGCCCTGCACGGTGGCGCCGGTGTCGCTCTCGGCCAGGAAGGAGGTCAGACCCGGGATGGCGACGATGTGCTGCACGCTGTCGCAATCGTTGTGCGTGCCGATGGTGAGAATGGAGAAGGACGCGCCGGTCTCGGTGTGGCACAACGATTCCGCCGAGGCCATCTTCATGGGCTGCTGGTCGAACATGAGCTTGCCCTGGATGTCACCGGTGACCGCGAGGGCCGCTCCGGAGACGATCATGACGACGAAGGCCAGGCGCGCGGCGGGCCGGAACATGCTGCGCGCGTCGGACTCCGGGCCGGTCTCACCGCGTCGGGCGCTGCGCACCATCCACCACCCGGCGATCCCGGCGACGAAGGTCGCTGCGGTGAGGAAGGATCCGGCGACGGCGTGCGGGAACGCGGCCAGCGCGGTGTTGTTGGTGAGCATGGCGACGATGTCGACCAGCTCGGCCCGGCCGGTGTCGGGGTTGTAGATCGCCCCCACCGGGTGCTGCATCCAGCTGTTGGCGGCGATGATGAAGTACGCGGAGGCGTTGACGCCGATCGCGACCAGCCAGATCGTCGCCAGGTGCACGAGTTTCGGCAAGCGGTTCCAGCCGAAGATCCACAGCCCCAGGAAGGTCGACTCGAGGAAGAACGCCACGAGTCCCTCGAGGGCGAGCGGTGCCCCGAAGACGTCGCCGACGAAGCGCGAGTACTCCGACCAGTTCATGCCGAACTGGAATTCCTGGACGATGCCGGTGGCGACGCCGAGCGCGAAGTTGACCAGGAAGAGTTTGCCGAAGAACTTGGTGAGCCGGTACCACGAGTCCTTGCCCGTGATCACCCACATGGTCTGCATGACCGCGACCAGCGGGGCGAGCCCGATGGTCAGTGGAACCAACAGGAAGTGATAGACGGTGGTGATGCCGAACTGCCACCGGGAGACATCGAGTGCGTCCATGGCCAACTTCTCTCGCGCGGACCGCAGGTCAGGGCTGTCGGGCCTGCACTCGGGACGCTACTACTACGCGTAGTAGTAAAGCGACGGACTGTGTCCGCGGTCATGAGCGATCCGCGTCACCCCGGCCGCGCGAGTCGGGGCGAGTCGGGGCGAGTCAGGGCGAGACGGCCGTGTCGACGAGAGTGCGCACGGTCGCGTCGAGCGCCGTCTCGCCGTAGACGGTGTCGTCGAGAGTGTGCAACTTCGCGGCCAGCGTGATCGACGACACCAGCCAGACACTGTCCGCCAGAACGAGATCCGCGACGCGCAGCGGCGCCCGACGGCACGTGAACCCGGCCGACGCAGCGGAGTCGTACAGCGCGTCGACGGTGGTCCCCGGCAGCACACCGTGCTCGAGGGGCGGCGTGGTCATGACCCGGTCGGTCACGGCGACCACGGTGGAACGCGGCCCCTCGAGGACGTAGCCCTCGGCGCTGCGGAAAATCACGTCGTCCCGCCCCGCACGCTGTGCGTGTCGCAGCGCGGCCATGTTCACCGCATAGGACAACGTCTTCGCACCCAGCAACGTCCAGGGCGCGGCGTCCGCCACGTCCACCGAATACCCCCGGGCCAGCGTCAGCGCCGACACCCCCGTCGACCGCGCCGACGCCACCCGAGCGGGCAACGCCGAGACCGTCACCAGGGCGGTCTCGCCGCCGTCGCCGTACTCCCGGCCGCGGCTCAGGTAGAGCCGCATCGCGCCCTCCTCCGCCGTGCCCCAGGCCTTCGCGGCGATGCCGATCGCGCGGGTCCAGGCGTCGACGTCGGGCTCGTCGAGGTCCACGGCCGCGGCCGACCGCCGCAGTCGCGCCAGATGCGCGTCCAGTCGACAGACCTTCCCGGCGCGCACCAACAGGGTCTCGAACACACCGTCGCCACGCACGGCTCCCAGGTCGTCGGCGTGCAACACCGGACGGGTCGGATCGAGAACGTCGCCTGCCAGGGTCACCACGACGCGGGAGCTCATGGCGTCAGGGTAGTGCCGGACGGCCGACGCCCCCTGCACCCCGTGGCGACACGCTCCTAGACTGAGGACGTGGCCGCCGTTTCCGATCGCCCGTTCCAGCCCTCTCCCGTTCTCGGCCGCCCGGGGGCCGTCGCCTCCCCGGCCGAACTTCCCGACCACGGCACCGCCTGGCACTACGGCGACCCGTTCGGCGAGCAACGTGCTGCCGCGATGTCGGTCGCGGTCGTCGATCGCAGCACCCGAGCGGTCATCGCCGTCACCGGCGAGGAACGCCTCACCTGGCTGCACACCATCTCGTCGCAACACATCGCGTCGTTGCCCGACGGCCGCTCGGCGGAGAACCTCAGCCTGGACGTCAACGGTCGCGTCGAGGACCACCTGGTCCTCACCGACCTCGACGGCACCACGTGGATCGACACCGAGGCGTCGCGCGGTCCCGCCCTGCTGTCCTTCCTCACCAAGATGGTGTTCTGGTCGAAAGCGGAGCCCCGGGACGGCGGCGAACTGGCCGTGCTGTCCCTGATCGGTCCGCAGGCCCCGTCGGTGTTGCGGGCGGTGGGGGCGCCGGTGCCCGAGATGCCCTATGACGCAGCGCCGCTGCCGGGTGACACAGCAGCGCCGCTGCCGGGCGGTCCCGGTTTCGTCCGTCGCATGCCCTGGCCCTCGCGCACCGACTCGTTCGACGTGCTGGTCCCGCGCGACCGCCTCGAGGAATGGTGGGCGACGTTCGTCGTCGCCGGCGCGCGCGAGGCCGGCAGTTGGGCGTACGAGGCGTTGCGGGTGGAGACGGTCCGCCCCCGCCTGGGCCTCGACACCGACGAGCGGACCATCCCGCACGAGGTGGGCTGGATCGGCGGCGTCACCGAGTTCGGTGCGGTGCATCTGGACAAGGGCTGCTATCGCGGCCAGGAGACCGTCGCCCGCGTGCACAACCTGGGCAAGCCTCCCCGTCGCCTGGTGCTGTTGCACCTCGACGGGTCCGCGGACGGTCGCCCCGAGACGGGTGACGACGTCACCGCCGAGGGTCGCACGGTCGGCCGCGTCGGCACGGTGGTGGACCACTTCGAACTCGGCCCGATCGCGCTGGCCCTGATCAAGCGCGCGGTCCCGGTGGACACCGCGCTGACCGCGGGCCCCTGCGCGGCGTCGATCGATCCGGACTCGTACACCCCGGACACCGCGATCCAGGCCGGACGCGCCGCCGTCGATCGACTGCGTGGCCGGTGACTCCCGACCCCGCGGGCCGGGTCCTGGACGTCTGCGTGGTGCACACGCTTCATCCGCTCTCACGCCCGGCCGTCGTCGATTCGGCCATCGACAAGCGTCCCGTCGCGGGACCGGTCGAGGTCACGGAGCGGGGACTCGTGGGCGACCGCTCGATCGACGAGAAGTTCCACGGTGGAGTCGATCAGGCGGTCTACGCGTACGACGACGCCGAGGCGCAGCGGTGGGCGAGCGAGCTCGGACGTCCGGTCCCCGCCGGCTGGTTCGGGGAGAACCTCCGGGTGTCCGGTGTGCCGGTGACCGACGCCGTCGTCGGCTCGACGTGGGCCGTCGGCACCACCGTGCTGGAAGTCACCATTCCGCGTCGGCCCTGCGCGACGTTCGCCCGCTGGACCGAGGAACCGCGCTGGGTGAGGCGCTTCACCGAGCGTGGGGACGTGGGAACCTACCTCCGCGTCGTCCGCCCCGGGCACCTCGGCGCGGGTGACCGCATCGAGGTCGTCGGGGTCCCCGACCACGGCGTGACGGTGCGTGATCTGTTCGTCGGCAGTTCGGTCGCGGCGATGGAGACCCTGCTGGACATCGAGGGTGTCGCGCCCACCGTGTACCGGGAGGCGCGGGACATGGCGGCGCGGGCGCGACGACGCGCGGCGCCACTCGATCCGGTGTGAGCGCCGCGGACATTTGCAGGCTATGGTGTGGGGCAGGAAGAACACACAATCAGACGGGGCCGCCAAAAAATCCCAGGCCGCCCCGCTATTCGCGAGGGGGTTAGCCATGGGCCGCGGCCGGGCTAAGGCAAAGCAGACCAAAGTTGCACGTGAGCTCAAGTACAGCTCACCGTCGACGGACTTCGAATCTCTCCAGCGAGAGCTCGCAGGCTCCCCCGACTCGCACCGGAACGGACTCGCCGACCGGGAGCCGTCCCGGTACGAGGACGACGAGTACGAAGATTGGCGGCGCTGACTCCCCCATAACGACGCATGACGTGCGGGGCACTCCCTGGAAGTCCAGGGGTGCCCCGCACGTCGTCGTGAGACGGGTCGTCGGCCGGCCTCTAGAAGCGCGGGTGGTTGCCCACGAGGACGGCCCGCTCGTCCGCCCCGGTGTCGGCCTTGCGCACCGTGCCGAGGGTCCAGCAGTCGATGTGGCGGGCCGTGAGCACGGCCATGGCGCGGTCGACGTCCTCGGGAGCGACGACGGCCACCATGCCGACGCCCATGTTGAACGTCTTGTCCATCTCGGCACGGTCGACGCGGCCGCGCTGGGCGATCATCGCGAAGATCGGGGCGGGCGACCATGTGCCGCGGTCGAGTTCGGCGACCAGACCCTTCGGCATGACGCGGGCCAGGTTGGCGGCCAGGCCGCCACCGGTGACGTGGCAGAAGGTGCGCACGTCGGTCTCGGCGGCGAGCGCGAGGCAGTCCTTCGCGTAGATGCGGGTGGGTTCGAGCATCTCCTCGCCGAGCGTGCGGCCGAACTCCTCGACGTGCCCGGTCAGCGACATCCGGCTGATCTCGAGCAGCACCTTGCGGGCCAGGGAGTAGCCGTTGGAGTGCAGACCGGACGAGCCCATGGCGATCACCACGTCGCCGGGACGCACCCGGTCCGGCCCCAGCACGTCGTCGGCCTCGACGACGCCGACGCCGGTCGCGGAGAGGTCGTACTCACCGTCGGCCATCATGCCCGGGTGCTCGGCGGTCTCACCGCCGAGGAGGGCGCAGCCGGCCTGCACGCAGCCGTCGGAGATGCCGGCGACCAGCTGGGCGACGTGCTCGGGCACGACGCGGCCGACCGCGATGTAGTCCTGCAGGAACAGCGGCTCGGCCCCGCACACCACGAGGTCGTCGACCACCATGGCGACGAGGTCGATGCCCACGGTGTCGTGCTTGTCCAGGGCCTGCGCGACCGCGAGCTTGGTGCCGACGCCGTCGGTGGAGGCGGCGAGCAGCGGCTCGCGGTACCCGCCCTTGAGCGCGAACAGGCCGGCGAACCCGCCGAGACCACCCATGACCTCGGGCCGCGTCGCCCGCTTGGCCAGCGGCGCGAACAACTCGACGGCGCGGTCACCCGCCTCGATGTCCACCCCCGCTGCCGCGTACGACGCGCCTCCCGAGGACGGGGCGCTGCCGTGCTGCTGGGTCTCGTCGGTCATGGGTGTGGCGCTCCGTAACTGCTGTCGTGGTGCGGCCCGGGATCCGAGCCGAATGCGCCCTTACGGTACCGGAGCACCCTCACGGACGGTCCCGCGTGACCCTCGGCTCGGGAATCGCCGCGATCAGGCGACGGGTGTAGTCCTCGGCGGGCTCGCGCAGGATGCGCGCGGGCGTGCCCAGTTCCACCACTGCGCCGTGGCGCAGTACCGCGACACGGTGGGCCAGGCGATCGACGACGGCCAGGTCGTGGCTGACGAAGAGGCAGGCGAACTGCAGCTCGGTCTGCAGCTCCTCGAACAGATCCAACACCGCCGCCTGGACGGACACGTCGAGGGCGCTGGTCGGCTCGTCGGCCACCAGCAGGTCCGGCTTCAGCACCAGCGCGCGGGCGAGGGAGGCGCGTTGCCGCTGGCCGCCGGAGAGCTCGTGCGGGTACCGGGCGTCGGTGCCGGACGGAAGCTTCACCGCGTCGAGCCACTCCCGCACGGTGCGCTCGATCTCGGCCTTGCCCACCCCGTGCACGATCAGCGGTTCGGCCACCGCCTTGCCGACCGTGAGCCGCGGGTTGAGCGAGGTCGACGGGTCCTGGAACACGAAGCCGAATCGCTTGCGCAGCGCCTTGAGGTCCTTGCCGCGCAGGCGGCCGACGTCCTGTCCGAGCACCTCGACGGAGCCGGACGTCGGTTTCTGCAGGGCAGCGACGCACCGGCCGATGGTCGACTTGCCGGAGCCCGACTCCCCCACCAGGCCGAGCGTCTCGCCGCGGTGCAGGTCGAACGAGACGTCGTCGACGGCGCGGAACACCGATTGGCCGAGGCCGCCGGGGAACTGCACCGTCAGATCGCGGACCGACAGGACCACCTCGTCGGAGACGGTCCGGTCCGCCACCACGGGGTCGAGCGTCGGGACCGCGGCGAGCAGCGTGCGCGTGTACTCGGCCGACGGGGACTCGAAGAGGTCGTGGACGGTGGCCTCCTCGACCACCTCGCCGTCCTTCATCACCACGACGCGGTCGGCGATGTCGGCGACCACGCCCATGCTGTGCGTGATGAGGACGATCGCGCAGCCCAGCCGGTCCTTGAGGTCGCGCAGGAGGTTCAGGATCTCGGCCTGCACGGTGACGTCGAGGGCCGTCGTGGGCTCGTCGGCGATGATCACCTTCGCCTCGCAGGAGATGGCGATGGCGATCATCACGCGCTGCTTCTGTCCGCCGGACAGCTCGTGCGGGTAGTAGCCGAAGCGTCGTTCCGGATCGGGCAGGCCGACCAGGTCGAGCAACTCGACCGCACGGCGGCGGGCGGCCTTCTTGTCCATGCGACTGCCGTCGGGACCGGGATGGGCGCGCAGCGCCTCGACGATCTGGTAGCCGACGGTGAAGAGCGGGTCGAGGGCACTGCCCGGTTCCTGGAACACCATCGCCACGTCGCGGCCGCGCAACTGCGCCCACTGCTTGTCGCCGAGCCCGGTCACCTCGCGATCGCCCAGGGTGACCGAGCCGCGCACCGATGCCGTCCCCGGCAGCAACCCGATGGCGGACCGGACACTGACGGACTTGCCGGACCCGGACTCGCCCACCACGGCGAGGACTTCGCCCGGATGGACGTCGAACGAGACCTCGGAGACGGCGCGGACGGCGCCGCCGTCGGTGGCGAAGGTAACCGACAGGTCCGTCAGGGTGAGGGCAGGGGTGGTCATGATCCGTCCTTGGCCCGACGGCGCGTACGCAGTACGGGATTGAGTGTCTCGCTGACGGATTCGCCGACCATGGTCATGCCGAGCACCACCAGCACGATGGCCGTGCCGGGGAAGATCGACGTCCACCAGATGCCGTTGGAGATGTCCGGCAGCGCCTTGTTGAGGTCGTATCCCCACTCCGACGCCGACGTCGGTTCGATGCCGAACCCAAGGAAGCCGAGGCCGGCGAGCGTGAGAATCGCTTCCGCGCCGTTGAGCGTGAGGATCACCGGCAGCGTCTGTGTCACGTTGGCGAGGATGTGCCGGAACATGATGCGCAGCGGGCTCGCCCCGGTGACGCGAGCGGCGTCGACGTAGGGCTCGGTCTTCACCGACACCGTGGCGTTGCGCACCACCCGGAAGTACTGCGGCACGAACACCGCGGTGATCGCGACGGCGGCCGACAGCACGCCGCCGAAGCTGCTCGATTGCCCGCCGGCCACCACGATCGAGACCACCACGGCGAGAAGCAGACTCGGGAAGGCGTACATCGCGTCCATGAACAGCACGAGCACGCGGTCCACCCAGCGGCCGATGTAGCCGGACAGCAGTCCCAGCGGTACACCGACGGCGATGGAGAGCACGAGGGACACCCCGATCACCAGCAGCGCGGTACGGGCGCCCCACACGACGCGGGAGAAGACGTCCTCTCCGCGGACCGAGGTGCCGAAGAGGTGGTCGGCGCTCGGTCCTGCCTGCCGGGCGAAGTCGACGCCGTCGGCCGAGGTCTGGGAGAACCCGAACGGCGCGATGAGCGGCGCGAAGACGGCCATGATCACGAACGCGGCGACGAGGATCAGGCCGATGACGATCGTGGCCTTCTGCAGCCCGGCGCTCGACCGGATGATCGCCAGTCCCGGCACCCCGCGCCGACGCTTCGGCGCCTCGATCTCGCCGACGGTCACTTCGATGGTCATCAGAACCTCACCCGCGGGTCGACGAGGGCCACGATCGCGTCCGTGAGGAAGCTGATCACCGCGACCACGATGGCCAGGAAGGTCACGATGCCCTGGACGGCGACGAAGTCCCGCGCCTGCAGATAGCGGGCGAGCTGGTAGCCCAGGCCCTGCCACTCGAAGGTCGTCTCGGTGAGGACGGCACCGCCCAGCAGCATCGCGATCTGCAGGCCCATCACCGTCACGACGGGAATGAGCGCGTTGCGGAACGCGTGTCGACGAGCGACGGTGCGCGCCGAGAGCCCGCGAGCCCGCGCGGCGTCGACGTAGCCGGCCTGCAGGGTCTGCAGCAGGTTCACGCGCACCAGGCGCAGGAACACCCCGGCCGTGAGCAGTCCCAGCGCGATCGCCGGGAGTACGGCGTGCTTCAGGACGTCGACGGTGTACCCGGTGTCGCCGTAGAGGATCGAGTCGATCAGCAGGATGTTGGTCTTCGGCGACACGTTCTGCAGCGCCAGTTCGACGTCGGTGCTCGCGCGCCCCGCCACCGGCAGCCACCCCAGCTTCACGGCGAACACCAGCTTGAGCAGCATGCCGACGAAGAACACGGGTGCGGCGTAGAAGAGGATCGCGAGGATGCGCAGGGTGCCGTCGGAGAACGAGTCCCGACGCGTGGCGGCGTAGAACCCGAGCGGGATGCCGACGGCGAAGGCCACCAGCAGTGCCCAGAACGCGAGTTCGAGGGTGGCGGCGCCGTTGGTGATCAGCACGCTGCTGATCTCCTGGTTGTTGGTCGCGGCGCGACCGAAGTCACCGCGCACCAGGCCGGAGAGGTACTCCCAGTACTGCACCAGGATGGGCCGGTCGTAGCCCGCGGCGGCGCGGCGCTCGGCGATCTGGTCGGCGGGCAGCCGACCGCCGAGGGCGGCGCTGATGGGGTCTCCGAGGACGCGCATGAGGAAGAAGACCACCGTGACCAGGATCCATGCCGTCGGCACGATCAGCAGGAACCGGATCACGAGATAACGGGCGAGCGCGCCGTAGCGTGACGACGCGCTCGCCCGTGACTGCTTCCCCACCGACGCCTCGTCCGGCGTGGTGGTGGTCATGCTCAGCCCTTCGCGATGGGGGTGAAGCGGAACTTGAACGACGCGTCGAGGGTCTCGTCGACACCGGTGACGGAGTCGGTCGAGATCGCGATCTGCTTGCCCTCGAGCAGCGGCAGCGTCGAGACGTGATCCTGCGCCATCTTCGTCTGGATCTCCCCGATGATCTCGCTGCGACGAGCCTCGTCGGTCTCGGTGCGCTCGGCGTCGATCAACGCCGTGATCTCGGGGTTGTCGAAGTGGTTCTGCAGGAAGTTGTCCGGCGCGAAGAACGGCGTCAGGTAGTTGTCGGCGTCCGGGAAGTCCGGGAACCAGCCCAGCTGGTACACGGGGTAGGTGTCGGCGACGCGTTCCTTGTTGTAGGTGTTCCACTCGGTCGACTGCAGGTTCACCGTGAACAGGCCCGTGTCCTCGAGCTGCGCCTTCACCGCGGCGTACTCCTCGGACGAGCTCGAACCGTAGTGGTCCGGGTTGTACTGCAGGTTGACGGCGACAGGAGTCTGGATCCCGGCGTCGGACAGGAACTTCGCGGCCTCGTCCTTGCTCGGCGACTCGCCGTAGATGTCCTTGAACGCGGTGTTGGCGCCCTCGAGTCCGCTGGGGACCACCGACCAGGCCGGGGTGAAGGTGCCCTTGTAGACGTTCTCGGACAGCGCGTCACGGTCGACCGACGCCGCGACGGCCTTGCGGATCGCCAGCTTCTGCTCGGGGGTGCCGCCCGGCATGGTGTTCAGGTTGAACACGACGTAGCGCAGCTCACCGCCGGGACCCTCGTGCACCGTGAGGCCCTCGGTCCCCTCGAGCGACTCGATGTCGGTCGGGGTGAGCGATCGCCACGCGACGTCGATGGACTTGTTCTGCATGTCGAGCTTGAGGTTGTCGGCGCTGGTGTAGGTGCGCAGCGTGACCGACGACGTCTTCGGCGTGCCGAGCACACCCTGGTAGCCGTCGAACGCGGAGAAGCTCACCAGGGAGTTCTTCTCGTAGCTGTCGATCGAGTACGGACCGGCGAACGGCTTGCCGGCCACCACCGCGTCGTCGTCGAGGATCGCGTCGGCCGAGAACACCTGCGAGTCGACGATGGGCCCGGTGTTGGTGGCGAGCACCTGCGGGAAGGTCTGATCGTTCGGCGCCTTCAGGGTGAACTCGACCGTGCGGTCGTCCGGAGCGGCCACGGAGTCGAGGTTCGCGAGCAGCGACGACGGCCCGTTGGGGTCGTCGATGGAGACGATGCGATCGAAGGAGAATTTCACGTCCTCGCTGGTGAGGGCGTTGCCGTTGGCGAAGGTCAGCCCGTCCTTCAGCGTGCAGGTGTACACGGTGGGCTGGCTGAACTCGCAGCTCTCCGCCGCGTCGGGCTGCAGCTCGTCGCTGCCGGGCGCGTAGTTCATCAAGAACGGATAGACCTGGTTCATGATGGTGAACGAGCCGTTGTCGTACGAGGCGGCCGGGTCCAGCGAGTAGACCTGGTCGGTGGTGCCCACCACCAGGGCGTCGCCGGCGGCGTCACCGCCCTCGCCGCCGCCGTCGGTACGGCCGGAACCGCAGGCCGCCGCCGTGAGGGCGGCGACGGACATGAGGGACACGGCGGCGGTACGGGTGCTGAACACGCGCGCGGTGCGTCCTCGGGAGGGCACGCTCATGGTGGGTGATCCTTCGTTCGTCGTCGCACAGCAGACGGGTGCCGTACGACGGTGCGTTTCGGTGAACGGAAGATTACCGAGGCCGTGTGACGATCGTGTGACGAATGCCGATTTCAGTCATGACCGGTCATGACCGGTAGGGCTGTCGGCTTGTTCACCTGTCCGACGAGCAGCCTCCACCACCCGCTCCCCCCGCGGTGACAACCGGTACCCGACCCGGAGGCTCTCGGTGAGGCCGAGCGCCTTCAGGCGCCGCACCCGCGGCTTGAACACGTCGCGCTCGAGCCCCAGCCGAGCCCCGAGGTCCGCGGCGAGCACCGCCGGGTGATCGCGGATCAGCTCCAGCGTCGCCCACGCCCAGGGCGAGTCCGCCCGCGCATCCATCGCGTCGACCTTCGCACGCAGGGACGCCAGTTCGTCGTCGGTGAGAGCGTCGTCCTCGCGCAGGGCGATGCGAGGATCCTCGCCGCCGTACGAGACCTCGATGCGCCACACCGGATCACCGTCGGCGCCACGGAAACCCTTGCGTAGCTGCGCGACCGACGTCTCCCCGGCCGCCCGAGCGTCGTCGTCGGTCAGCGTCGTGGGGTCGACCTCGGTGATCGCGTCCACGACGATCACCCCGACCGGCGTGTGGATCCACGTCCCGACCTTGACGCGACGCTTGCCCCAACGCCGGTACTGCACGCGCACCGTTCCTGCGGCGATGGCCTCGGCGACGGCGCGACGGATCAACACGGCGTCAGGGGCGGGAGAGAGCGCTCACGTTGTCGTCGTCGGCCGGGGCGGTCAGGCCCGGTGCCGAGGCGAACAGCTTCTCGAGGACGCTCTTGCCCATCGCGGTCTCCTTCGGGAGCGCGATGGGGTAGTTGCCGTCGAAGCAGGCCGCACACAGGCGAGTGGACGGCTGCTCGGACGCGCCGATCATGCCGTCGATGGAGATGTAGCCCAGCGAGTCGGCGCCGATGGCCTGCCGCACGCCCTCGAGCATGCCGTCCTCGGAGTCCATGCCGTTGGCGATCAACTCCGCCGGTGAGGCGAAGTCGATGCCGTAGAAGCAGGGCCACCGCACGGGCGGCGAGGCGATGCGCACGTGGATCTCGAGGGCGCCGGCCTCGCGCAGCATGCGGACGAGGGCGCGCTGGGTGTTGCCGCGGACGATCGAATCGTCCACCACCACGAGCCGCTTGCCCCGAATGACCTCGCGCAGCGGATTGAGCTTGAGTCGGATGCCGAGCTGACGGATGGTCTGCGACGGTTGGATGAAGGTGCGGCCCACGTAGGCGTTCTTCATCAGGCCCTGGCCGTAGGGAATGCCGGACCCCTGCGCGTAGCCGACGGCCGCGGGCGTGCCGGATTCGGGCACCGGGATGACCAGGTCGGCCTCGGCCGGGTGCTCTTCGGCGAGCCGACGGCCGATCTCGACGCGGGTCGAATGCACCGACCGACCGCCGATGACGCTGTCGGGGCGCGCGAGGTACACGTATTCGAAGATGCAGCCCTTGGGTTCGGGGGCGGCGAACCGCGACGAACGGACGCCGTCGGCGTCGATGGCCAGCAACTCACCCGGCTCGATGTCCCGGACGAACGAGGCGCCGACGATGTCGAGTGCCGCGGTCTCGGACGCGACCACCCAGCCGCGGTCGAGGCGGCCGAGCGAGAGCGGGCGCACGCCGTGCGGATCGCGAGCTGCATACAGGGTGTTCTCGTCCATGAACGTGAGGCAGAACGCACCCTCGAGCGTGGGCAGCAGCTCCATCGCGGCCTGCTCGATGGTGCTGTCGGCGGCGCCGTGAGCCAGGAGCGCACCCACCACGTCGGAGTCCGAGGTGGCACCCGTCCCGCGCGGGCGGCCCATGATGCCCGCCTCCCGCGCCCGGTCGGACAGGGCCGCGGTGTTGACCAGGTTGCCGTTGTGGCCCAGCGCCACGCCACTGCCGGCGGCGGTGGTTCGGAAGATCGGCTGCGCGTTCTCCCACGTCGTGGACCCGGTGGTGGAGTAGCGGCAGTGCCCGATGGCGACGTGGCCGTTCATGGCCGCGAGCGTCTGCTCGTCGAACACCTGGCTGACCAGGCCGAGATCCTTGAACACCAGCACCTGGGAGCCGTCGGCGACGGCGATGCCGGCCGCCTCCTGCCCGCGATGCTGGAGCGCGTAGAGGCCGTAGTACGTCATCTTGGCGACGTCCTCGCCGGGCGCCCAGACCCCGAAGACACCGCATTCCTCGCGGGGCTCGTTCTCCGGTCCCTCGAGATCGGCGGGGGTCGGCAGGGTGGGGCTGTGGACCGAGAGATCGGCACGCGTCACGACAAACTCTCCCTAGGGGCCGGCGAGGGGGTGGAACGATGGTCGCACGTGGACAGCGCAGAAGCGATTCCGGTGGACCGTCCACGGCGTTCGTTCCGGGCAACTTCCCCGCCGCTCGGGTTGTTCCCGAGGGCATGATGGAGGGCATGGTCGGCAGACTTCCCTTCGGCGTCACCCCCGAGCAGCCCGGCGCGGGCCAGGAATCGGTGTGGGACTACCCGCGCCCACCTCGACTCGAGTCCTCGACGCGGCACCTGGTGGTCCGCTTCGGGGACGCGGTGATCGCCGACAGCACGTCGGCGTATCGCGTGCTCGAGACCAGTCACCCGCCGACGTGGTACATCCCGCGTGACGACGTCGACTCCTCGCGGCTGCGTCGATCGCGCGCGCGATCGACGATGTGCGAGTGGAAGGGCGCCGCCACCTACTGGGACGTCCTCGGTGACGACGGTGCCGTTCTCGAGGCCGGCGGGTGGAGTTACGAGACCCCGACCGCCGCGTTCGCGGACATCGCCGGCGCCCTGTCCTTCTCCCCCGCCCAGCTGACGTGCGAACTCGACGGCGAGGTCGCGCAGGCGCAGGAGGGCGGCTTCTACGCCGGGTGGATCACCTCGGACGTGGTCGGCCCCTTCAAGGGGATTCCGGGCAGCTGGGGGTGGTGACGATCGACGAGGCCCGCGCGAACGACCGCTACGCGCACTCCGACGTCGCCGAACGGTCCCGACGCGAGAAGGCCGTCGCGCTCGCGCGCTATCTGTGGGACCGCGGCATCGACTCCGGCGATCTCGGCGCGATGCCGGCGGCCACGCGGCGCAAGCTGGCGCGCGCGGCGGACATCAATCCCCCGAGCACCGACGAGACCTGGACGGTGGTCGCGGGTCTGCTGGACGAGAAGGATGCCTGGGCGGCCGGACGGCCGGAGGAGGCGCGCCCGCACCGGGACGAGAAGATTCTCTGGGTCAAGCCCCCGGTTCGTCCCTGGTAGTCACGCGGCACCCAGCAGGCGCAGCACCGCCGTCACGGCGGCCGCGCCGACCACGACCACGACGAACGGCGCTCGGCGCCAGGCGAGGACGGCCGCCACCAGCACACCGGCCGGAAGGGCGAGCCCCGACGCCGTGACCCCGGCCGGGAACGCGGAGGTCGCGACCAGCGCGACGAAGACGACGGCCACCGCGACGTCCAGCGTGCGTTCCGCGGCGGGGGTCAGAGTTCGCCTGCCGCGCAGCACGATTCCGCCCAGCCGGAGCAGGTACGTGCCGGCCGCGAGCCCGAGCACGCCGAGGACCAGGACCGTGGCGCTCGCGGTGCTCATGCGACGCTCCGCTCGCGGCGCAGCACGATCGGCACGACCACGGCCAGCGCGATCACCACGGACACCCCGGCGGGCACCACCGTGTTCGCCGCGAGAGCGACGAGGGCTCCGACGAGCGCCGCGCGTCTCGTGAGGCGATCGCGCAGCGCCGGCATGACCAGGGCGAGGAGCACGGCGGGGAAGGCGGCGTCGAGCCCCAGAGCGTCGGAATCGGCGACGACGGACCCCACCGCGGTACCGACCAGCACTCCGAGATTCCACAGCACGAACAGCACGATCGAGGAGAACCAGTAGGTGCGGCGTCGCCCCGCCGTCGTGGTCGCCGCGGTGGCGAAGGCCACGGACTCGTCGGTCACCAGATGGGCACCGACGAGACGGGTGGCGGCCCTGTTCCCCAGCAAGGGGGCGACCGAGAACGCCAGCGGCGTGAGGCGACCGTTGATCAGCAGCGCACCGAGGGCGGCGGCGAGGACGGTTCCGCCCGCGGCGAGGACGCCGACGAAGACGAACTGCGACGCGCCCGCGAAGACGACCACCGAGAGCAGCACCGGGAGCCACCACGGAAGGCCCGACGCCACGGCGATGGCGCCCAGCGACGCTCCCACCAGGGCGTCGGCCAGGCACACCACCAGGATGTCTCGTACCGCGACGTCCGGATCACGCCGGATCGTTCGCATCATCGAACGCATGACTCCTACGATGAACGGTCACGACCGGGTTCGTCAAGACGAACGATCGACGCGTCTGCCGAACGGTGTGCCAGAATGGACGCCGTGCCGTCCGATCGCGCCCCCATCGCCGCCATCGCCGCATCCCTGGTGCGCGAGCGTCGGCGCACCGGCCTGTCGCTCGCCGAGGTCGCCCGCCGCGCCGGGATCGCGAAATCGACACTGTCGCAACTGGAGTCGGGCACCGGGAACCCGAGCGTCGAAACGCTGTGGGCCCTGTCGGTGACCCTCGACGTCCCGTTCGCCCGGCTCGTCGAACCCGCCCGCCAGGAAGTGCGACTCGTGCGCCGCGGCGAGGGCCCGGCCATCGCCTCCGACGCGTCCGACTACAGCGCCACGCTCCTGACGTCCTGCCCGCCGAACGCGCGTCGGGACGTCTACCTCATCGCCGCCGATCCCGGCAGCCCCCGCCTGTCCGATCCCCACATGCACGGGGTCGTCGAGCACGTGGTGCTCGGTACCGGCCGCGCGCGCCTCGGGCCGGTGGACGACCCCGTCGAGCTGAACCCCGGTGACTACCTCTCCTACCCCGGCGACGTTCCCCACGTCTTCGAAGCCCTCGAGCCGGGCACCACCGCGACCATGATCACCGAGCAGTACTGACGCGCCGGGCTCACACCCGGACGAGCGGCAACCAGTGCGCCACCTCGCCGGCCCGCCCTCCCGACGCCGTCACGCCCGCACCCTGCACGGCGTCGGCGAACTCGGTCCGGCCCGTCACCAACAACAGCCAGGTGCGCGGATCGCACTCCACCACGTTGGGCGGGGTGCCGCGGGTGTGGCGGGGGCCGACGATGCACTGCACCGCGACGAACGGCGGCACCCGCACCTCGACACTCGACCCCGGCGCGGTCTGCTCCAGCGTGCGGGCACTCAGCCGCACGGCGGCCGCGAGCTCGGCGCGGGCCGGCTTCGGGACGGTCGGGTCGTCCAGCCAGGCGGACACCGCGATCAGCGACGCTCGGAGTTCGGCCGGGTCCACGGTCTTCGACGGTGCCACACCGATCAGTCTTCCACCCGGCGCTGCCACCACGTCGCCGCCACCGCCCCGGTGGCGTTGGCCGCCCAGTGCAGGGCCATCGGGGCCAACAGCGTGCCGGTGCGCCGCCGCGCGAGGACGAACAGCGCGCCCGCGGCCGTCGTCACCAGCACGACGGGCACGGACCGGTTCGACCCCGGCCAGTGCCACACGCCGAACGCGACCGATCCGGCCACGAGTGCGGCGTCCGGTCCGATCACGGCCGTCGCGACCTCGTCGACGATGCCGCGGAACAGGAACTCCTCCGGCAGCACCGTGCCCACCGGGATGTCGAACCATACCCAGCGGGCGAGGGACCTGGCCCCGGCGCTCGTCACGCCCGCCCCTACTTCTCCGGACCGTCCGCGTCCGCGTACTCGACCATGACCGCGCGGATGCGTTCGGTGTCGGCCTGCGTCCAGCCCTCCGGCGCCGCGACGGCCGCGAACCCGTCGAGCACCGTCGTGCCGTAGTTGTGCCCGTGGCCGTCGGGCACCCCGGCCGCGTTGGTCAGGTCGGCGCTGACCTGCCAGAACGTGACGAACGGGAACCACCGCATGCTGGGGAGCCGGTCGTAGCCGGGAGGTTCCGCCAACCAGTCCGGACGTTGGAACAGCAGGTCCGGCGTCCACCACACGATCGGATCCGACGGATGCTGGATGTACAGGACCCGCGGGAACGGCCACTCGCCGGACAACGCCTCGACGTCGCGGGTGCTGTCCGCGAACCGCATGAGCAGACCGCCGGCGTAGACGGGCTCGACCTCGGTGGTGCCGGGGTCGCGACGATCGACGTAGGTCGACCAGATGCGGTTCGAGTTGGGTGGGCCCACCCAGAGCACGCCGTCGACCGTGCTGCGGATGTCCGCGATGTCCGCGAACGCCCCCTCGCCGGCCTGCGTGCCGAGGCTCTCCCCGTAGACGTACAGCTTGGGCCGGGTCTCGACCGGTTCCTGTTCCCACCGCGCGTGCACCCGGCCGATGAGGTCCTTGCCCGCCGCGGCCGCCTTCTCCCGGTCGGCCAGGAAGGAGATCCAACTCGGCAGGTAGGAGTACTGCGACGCCACCAGGGCCACGTCGCCCTCGTACATCAACTCCACCGCGCGCGCTGCCGTCGGGTTCACCCAGCCGGTACCCGTGGTCGGGATGACGACGACGGCGCGACGGGAGAACGCGTCGGTGCGGTCGAGTTCCTGGATCAGCAGATCCATGCGCTCCTCGGACGTCTCGGCACTCTCGAGGCCCGCGTACACCCGGATGGCCTGCTTCGACTCGCGTCCGGTGGCGCGGCGCATCTCGTCGGCGTCGAGGCCGCCGGAGACGAAGTTGCGCCCCTCGAATCCCAGCGTGTCCCAGTCGACCACCGAGCCGGGCCCGCCGGATCGCTCCGGGACCGTCGGCTGCTCGGCGCCCTCCCGTGTGTTGCCGTTCTGCGTGCTGAACACGGAGTTCGCGACGCTCATGGTGCCGCGCAGCAGCACACCTTGCACCAGCGTCACGAGGACCACGATCACCAGGACGAAGCCCACCAGGTTGGCCACCCACTGCGGCAGACGGATCAGACGCAACAGGTTCCGCACGAGGAAGCGGCGGAAGTCGCGAATCACCCGCCAGAGTCCGATGAGGACGCTCGCCACGACCAGGCTGATGATGCCGGTCCGGATGAACCCGGTACTGGTCAGCCCCTCCGCGTTCATGAGCGCCGCGAGTTGCCGCTGCCACACGGCGGAGGCGTAGAGCATGACGGCACCCGCCACGGCCCCGACGATCGGCACCGCCACCACGATGCCGCGCTCGACACGTGGCGGGAGCGGCCACCAGGGTTGCTGCCGCAGCACGGTCCGCAGCATCACCCAGCCCACGGCGACACCGACGCCGTACCCGATCGCGGCGGTGATGCCGCTGACGATGCCCTGGAAGAGCCAGCCGCGCGGCAGCAGCGACGGCGTCAGGGACCAGCAGAAGAACAGGGCGCCGAACGCGATACCGGTGACGTCGAGGCGCAGGAATCCCCACGCCCACACCACCGCGGGATGCTTCCGCACGGTGTGCGTCGCCGTGGCGAGGACGTAAGCGGGCAGCTCCTCGAACGAGTGCGGCCGGGGAATCGGATCCTCGGTGTCCGCTCCGTCCCGCTCCGGTGACCGCGTCGTCGTGTCGGTCACCGGACGGCTCGGATCGAGCCGTCGATCAGCCGAAGAGCCTCGGGAGCGTCCCCTCGAACGCCTCGCGGAGCTCGGCCAACGGCACGGTGAACTGCCCCTGGAACTCCACCTCGTCCGACCCCTCGTCGGCCACGCCGATCCGCACCCACGGCAACCCCCTCGCACTGCACATTCCCGTGAACCGGGTCTCCTCGGTTCGAGGAACGGCTACGAGTACCCGCCCGGACGATTCCGAGAACATGGTGACGAACGGGTCGACGTCCTCGGGCAGCAGGATCCGACATCCCGACTCGCCGGCCAGTGCCGCCTCGACCACGGCCTGGGCCAACCCGCCCTCGGACAGATCGTGCGCGGCGCTGACCAGGCCGTCGCGGCTGGCCGCGGTGAGGATGTCGGCCAGCAGCTGCTCCCGGGCCAGGTCGACGCGCGGGGGCACGCCGCCGAGGTGATCGTGGATCACCTGCGCCCAGATGGAGCCGTCGAACTCGTCGTGCGTGTCGCCGAGGAGAATCAGCGTCTCCCCCGGCTCCAGGCCGAGGCCCGTGGGAATGCGGCGATGCACGTCGTCGAGCACGCCCAGCACGCCGACGACGGGGGTCGGCAGGATCGGCGTCGATCCGGTCTGGTTGTAGAAGCTGACGTTGCCGCCCGTGACCGGAATGCCCAGCGCCACACAGCCGTCGGCGAGGCCGCGCACCGCCTGCTGGAACTGCCACATCACGCCCGGGTCCTCCGGCGAACCGAAGTTCAGGCAGTTGGTGACGGCCTTCGGCGTCGCACCGGTGGTGGCCACGTTGCGGAACGCCTCCGCGAGCGCCAGCTGGGCGCCGCGGTACGGGTCGAGGGCGGTGTAGCGGCCGGAGGCGTCCGTCGCGAGAGCGATCCCGCGGCCGGTCTTCTCGTCGATCCGCACCACGCCGGCGTCGGCGTGCTCGGCCAGGACGGTGTTGCCGCGGACGTAGCGGTCGTACTGCTCGGTGATGAGACGACGGCTGCACAGCTGCGGCGAAGAGATCATGCGCAGCAACGTCTCTCGGAGCTCCACGGGCGTCGTCGGGCGCGGCAGCCCCTCGGTGGTGTTCGCCACCAACGCGTCCTGCGCCGCCGGGCGCTGCACGGGCCGCTCGTAGACCGGGCCCTCGTGCGCCACGGTGCGCGGCGGCACGTCCACGACCGTCTCGCCGTGCCAGGTGATCTGCAGGTTCTCGCCGTCGGTGACCTCACCGATGACGGTGGCCAGGACGTCCCACTTGGCGCACACGGCCATGAACGCGTCGACGTTCTCGGGCGTGACCACGGCGCACATGCGCTCCTGGGACTCGCTCGAGAGCACCTCCGCGGGGGTCATCCCGGTGGCGCGCAGGGGCACGCGATCGAGCTCGATGTGCATGCCGCCGTCGCCCGCGGACGCCAGTTCCGAGGTGGCGCAGGACAATCCGGCACCACCGAGGTCCTGGATGCCGACGACCAGCTTCTGCTGGTAGAGCTCGAGGCAGCACTCGATGAGCACCTTCTCGGTGAACGGATCGCCCACCTGCACGGCGGGCAGCTTCTTGCGCCCACCACTGGACTCGAAGGTCTCCGACGCCAGCACGGACACACCGCCGATGCCGTCGAGCCCGGTGCGCGCACCGAACAGAATGATCTTGTTGCCGGTACCCGACGCGAACGCCAGATGCAGGTCCTCGGTCCGCATGACGCCCGCGCACAGGGCGTTGAGCAGCGGGTTGCCGGCGTACGAGGCGTCGAACACGGTCTCGCCGCCGACGTTCGGCAGGCCCAGGGAGTTGCCGTACCCGCCGACGCCGCGCACGATGCCCTCGAGCACCCGGCGGGTGTCCGGCGCGTCCGCCGCACCGAATCGCAGCTGGTCCATGACCGCGATGGGCCGCGCGCCCATGGCCATGATGTCGCGGACGATGCCGCCGACGCCGGTGGCCGCGCCCTGATACGGCTCGATGTACGACGGGTGGTTGTGGCTCTCCACCTTGAACGTGACGGCCCAGCCGTCCCCGACGTCGACGACGCCGGCGTTCTCGCCGATGCCGGCGAGCATCCCGGCCCGCATCTCGTCGGTGGTGGTCTCACCGAAGTACTTCAGATGCACCTTGGAGGACTTGTAGGAGCAGTGCTCGCTCCACATCACCGAGTACATGGCCAGCTCGGCGTCCGTGGGACGCCGGCCGAGGATCTCCTTGATGCGGGCGTACTCGTCGTCCTTCAGGCCCAACTCGGCGTACGGCTGCGCCACGTCCGGATCGGCGGCAGCGGCGGCGACGGTATCGACCCGAGGGGTCGACTCGACAGACACGATGGGTGGGTCCTTCCCTCGGGCAGGAATTGCCGGTACGCGAGAACGACGGTGATTCTACGGCCCCGGCCCGACCGTCTCGCAGCCCGTCAGACGCCGAGGAACGCGGCGAGCGCGTCGGAGTACATCTCGACGTCGTGCGCACCCATCAATTCTCGGGCCGAGTGCATGGCCAGCTGCGGCGCGCCGACGTCGACCGTCGACAGCCCGGTCCGGGACGCGGCGATGGGACCGATGGTGGATCCACAGGGCAGGTCCGCCCGGTGGACGTACCGCTGCAGGGGAACGTCGGCGCGCTCGCACGCCTGCGCGAACGCTGCCGCCCCCACGGCGTCCGTCGCGTAGCGCAGGTTCTGGTTCACCTTGAGGACGGGACCGCCGTTGATCTCGATGCGGTGCGACGGCTCGTGCCGTGCCACGTGATTGGGATGCGTGGCGTGCGCCATGTCGCCGGACGCGTGGATCGACGCCGCCATGGTGCGGAAGAAGTCCTCGCGAGACCCCCCACGGGCGAGGACGATTCGCTCGAGGACGGTGTTCATCAGATCGGAGTGGGCGCCGCGGTCGGACATGCTGCCGACCTCCTCGTGATCGAAGAGCGCGAGAACCGGCACCACGTCGTCGGCCTCGGCGGCGGCGGTCACCAGCGCCTCCGTGCCCGCGTAACAGGTGCCCTGGTTGTCCAGGCGCGGCGAACTGATCAGGTCCTCCGAGAACCCCACCACCGCAGCCGGATTCAGATCGTGGGTCATGAGCTCCCAGCCGAGCACGTCGGCGTCGTCCACCCCCGCCTCGTCCGCCACGAAGGCCAGGAAGGAGCGCGGCGAGCGCCCCGTCCCCCACACCGCGTCGACGTGGTTCTGCGGGTCGGGATGCACGCCCTTGCGGTCCTCGGAGAGATGGATGGCGAGCTGCGGGACCCGCAGGATGGGCCGGTCGATCCGCACGGCCACCTCGCGCACGCCCGCGCCGTCACGGACGCCGAGGCGCCCGGAGATCCCGAGATCGCGATCCAACCAGGAGTTCAGCCACGCGCCGCCGTAGGGCTCGAGGGCCACCATCTGCCAGCCGGCGGAGTCGCGGTCGGGGTGCTGCTTCACGCGCAGGTTGGGGCTGTCGGTGTGGCCGCCGACGATGCGGAAGGGTGCGTCGGGCGCCCGTTCGGTGGACCACGCGATCAGCGAGCCACCGCGCACCACGACGTAGCGGCCCGGGTCGGTGGGCCAGGCGTCGGCCTCGGCGAGTTCGACGAAGCCGTGCGCGGCCAACTCGGCCGTCACCGTGGCGACGACGTGGAAGGGCGAGGGCGACGCGTTCACGAAGGAGCACAGGCCGGACGCGGTCGCGGAGGTGAGGGACGCCATGGTCACCGATCGTAGAGAGGCCGGGCCGGAATACGACGATGCCGGGCCCACCACGAGGGTGGACCCGGCATCACCGAGAAGGGACGGCTCAGCTGAAGAAGTCCAGGCCGCCGAGGAAGGTGCCGGCGCCGCCGAAGATGTCGGAGATGGCGCCGAGGAACTTGGCGAGGCTCTCGATCGAATTCAGGTCCATGATGTCTCCCTTTGTGAGGTCGGTGGGCTTGTGCCCGCACATAAGTAATTCACAGGAATGGCGAGCCCGCAACAGAACGCGTGTCGACCATGTGTGACCTGAGTCACCTCATGAGCCGATCAGCGCCCCACGCGACCCACCGAACGGTCAGCTGAAGGCGGTCAGCGTCTTCAGGATCGTGCCGAGCGCGGTGACGAAGTCCGAGAGATCTTCGAAGGACGAGAAGAGGTCGGTCAGGGAGGACGACACGGGCGGGCTCCTTCTGTGGAGGTGAGGGGCGAGCACCACGCTCGCCTGCGTCAGTAAGTCACACGAAGATCGCAGCCGCAACAGGAGCATCTTCTGTTCACTCTCACAACATGTCGAGGTCACCGACTACCGTCGGGAGTTCCCGCCCCGACCCCGAGGAGCCACCCCGTGTCCGACCACCCGGCACCGCCCGCGTCGACCGAGCCGGACTGGGTCGCCCACGCGATCTGGTGGCAGGTGTTCCCGCTGGGTTTCACGGGCGCCGAGCGGGAGAGCGCGCCGCTGACCCACCGCCTACCGCACGTCGAGTCGTGGCTCGACTACCTCGTCGACCTCGGGTGCAACGGCCTCGCACTCGGCCCGGTCTTCGCCTCGTCGACGCACGGGTACGACACCGTGGACCACCTCGCCGTCGATCCCCGCCTGGGCGACGACGCCGACTTCGACCGCCTGATCGCGGCGGCTCGCGGGAAGGGCGTCCGCATCCTTCTCGACGGCGTCTTCAACCACGTCGGTCGAGACCACCCCTGGGTCGCCGACGCCCTCCGCGACGGACCCGAATCACCGGCGGGACAGCGCATCCGGTGGGCCGGGGACCACCCGGACTCGTTCGAGGGGCACGACATCCTGGTGGCGTTGAACCACGCGAACGCGGAGGTGCGCGATCACGTCGTCGACGTCATGACCCACTGGCTCGACCGCGGCGCGGACGGGTGGCGACTCGACGCGGCGTACGCCGTCGACCCGTCGTTCTGGGCCGAGGTGCTGCCGCGGGTGCGCGCCGAGCATCCGGACGCCTGGTTCGTCGGGGAGATGATCCACGGCGACTACGCCGCGTACGTCGCCCGGTCGAGCGTGGACTCGGTCACCCAGTACGAGCTGTGGAAGGCCACCTGGAGCGCACTCCGCGACGGCAACTTCTTCGAGCTCGCCCATGCTCTCGGCCGCCACGACGCGCTGCTACCGACGTTCGTGCCCGCCACGTTCGTCGGCAATCACGACGTCACCCGCATCGCGTCGACCCTCGGCGACGACCGGGACGTCGACATCGCGACCGCGCTGCTGTTCTTCGTTCCCGGCACACCCACCGTCTACTACGGAGACGAGCAGGGCTTCCGCGGCACGAAAGAGGAACGGGTCGGCGGTGACGACGAGATCCGCCCGCCGTTCCCGGCCACGCCGGACGAGCTGTCTCCGCTGGGTCTGCCGCGCTATCGCGTCCATCAGGCGATGATCTCGCTGCGCCGCCGATTCCCCTGGTTGCGCACCACGGCCGCCGACGTCGAGACGTTGACCAACACGGCGCTCACGCTCCGCGCAGCGCACGACGGCACCACCCTGAGGCTCGCACTCAACCTCGGCGAGGACGCGGTGGCGCGCCCGAGCGGCGAGGTGCTCGCCGCCGCGGACGGCGTCGGCGACACCCTCCCGCCCCACACGTGGGCGGTCGTCCAGAACTAGCTCAGGCCGACACCACCGCGTCGAGCGCGGAGTAGAAGATCCCGAGCCCATCGTCACTGGGGCCCGTGAGGGCCTCGGTGGCGTGCTCCGGGTGCGGCATGAGGCCGACGACGCGGCCGTTCTCCGAGGCGATGCCGGCGATGGCGCGCTGGGAACCGTTGGGATTGTCGCCGGCGTACCGGAATACCACGCGGCCTTCACCCTCGAGCTCGTCGAGCACGGCCTGCGACGCCTGGAAGCGGCCCTCCCCGGACTTGAGCGGCACCAGGATCTCGGCGCCCGCCTCGTACCGCGACGACCATGCGGTGGCGGTGTTCTCGACCGTCAGCCACTGGTCGCGACAGGTGAAGTGCAGGTTGGCGTTTCGTGTCAGGGCACCGGGCAGCAACCCGGCCTCGCACAGAACCTGGAACCCGTTGCAGATGCCGAGCACGGGCAGCCCGCCCCGGGCGGCGTCGACCACCGCGGTCATGACGGGCGCGAACCGGGCGATGGCACCGGCGCGCAGATAGTCGCCGTACGAGAAACCACCGGGCACGACGACGGCGTCGACGCCCTTCAGGTCGGCGTGCCCGTGCCACAGGGCGACGGCCTCGCCACCGGCGAGGGTCACCGCCCGCGCGGCGTCGATGTCGTCGAGCGTGCCGGGGAACGTGATGACGCCGATGCGTGCGCCCGTCGCCGCGGTCACAGCCGGGTCACCTTCCACTCCTCGATGACCGTGTTGGCCAGGAACGTCTCGGCGATGGACTCGAGCGTGGCGTCGTCCACGTCGTCCCCCACCTCGAGCTCGAACCGCTTGCCCTGGCGGACGTCGGAGACGCCGGCGAAGCCGAGACGCGGCAGCGCCCCGACGATGGCCTGCCCCTGGGGGTCGAGAATTTCCGCTTTGGGCATGACGTCGACTACGACACGGGCCACGGTGGGTGCTCCTGAACATCGGGGGTGAGCGTGCAGGCAAGTTTAACCGCCGCGCACTCCACCTCGCGTCCGCGGTACGCCGCGCCCGACCCGGCGCATACTCGGGTGATGGAGCTGACTCACTTCGGACATTCGTGCATCCAGGTCTCCCTCGAGGGATCCACCGTGTTGTTCGACCCCGGCGCGTTCTCGCACGGGTTCGAGGGGATCACCGGGCTGGACGCCATCCTCATCACCCACCAGCACGCGGACCACGTGGACACCGACCGGCTGCCGGCGCTGCTCGAGGCGAACCCGGGCGCCGCCCGGTACGCCGACCCGCAGACGGCGGAGCAGCTCGGTGAGGGCTGGACCGCCGTGCACGCGGGCGACGTCCTGTCCGTGGGCGACCTGCGGATCACCGGCGCGGGCGGCACCCACGCCACCATCCACCCCGACGTCCCGCTGATCGACAACATCGCGTTCCTGCTCGGGTCGGCCGAGCGTCCGGGGCAGCTCTACCACCCCGGCGACTCGCTGTTCGTGCCCGACACCGCCGTCGAGGCGCTGGCACTGCCCGCCGCCGCACCCTGGATGAAACTCAGCGAGGGCGTGGACTTCCTGCGCGCCGTCGCGCCGCGCGTGGCGTTCCCCATCCACCAGGCCGTCGTCTCCGCCGAGGCCCGCGGTTTCTGGTACGGCCTCTACGACCAGTTGTCCCCCGAGAAGACCGAATTCCGCACCGTCGACGAGGAATCCGGCGTCACCATCTAGCGGGAGAGGGCGCGGCCGGCGGCGCGGCCCGAGAAGATGCAGCCTCCGAGGAACGTCCCCTCGAGGGAGCGGTATCCGTGCACGCCGCCGCCGCCGAACCCTGCCACCTCACCGGCCGCGTAGAGCCCCGGGAACACCGATCCATCCGCGCGCAGGACCTGCGAGTCGAGGTTGGTCTCGAGACCGCCCAACGACTTTCGGGTCAGCAGGTGGAGTTTGACGGCGATCAGAGGTCCGTTCGCGGGATCGAGCATCTTGTGCGGCGAGGCGATGCGGGCCACCCGGTCGCCGCGGTACTTGCGCGCGGCGTGGATGGCCGAGACGGACAGATCCTTGCCGAAGTCGTTGTCCATCTCCCGATCTCGGGCCACGAGGAGGGCTTCGATCGCTGCGGGATCGAGCTCGACGTCGCCGATCTTGTTCATCCCGGCGACGAGTTCGGCGACGGACTCGGCCACCACGAAGTCCTCGCCGCGCGTCTTGAACGCCTCCACCGGACCCGGGGCGCCGGGTCGCACCCGTTCGAGAAGCTTGCGCACGTCGCGGCCGGTGAGATCGGGGTTCTGCTCCTGCCCCGAGAGCCCGAACTCCTTCTCGATGATCTTCTGGTCCAGCACGAACCAGGTGTAGTCGTGGTCGGTCGAGACGATGTGTTCGAGCGTGCCGAGCGTGTCGAATCCGGGGAAGAGCGGCGCGGGCAGCTGGTGTCCGGTCGCGTCGAGCCACAGGGAGGACGGGCCCGGCAGAATGCGGATGCCGTGGTTCGGCCAGACGGAATCGAAGTTGGTGATGCCCTCGGTGTAGTGCCACATGCGATCCTCGTTGATCACGTGACCGCCTGCACGCCCGGTGATCTCGAGCATGCGACCGTCGACGTGCGCGGGGACACCGGAGAGCATGTGCCGCGGCACCCGACCCATGCGCGTCGGCCAGTTCTTCTTCACCAGCTCCCAGTTCCCCCCGATGCCGCCGGAGGTGACCAGGACGGCGTCGGCCCGGATCTCGAAGTCGCGCACCACGGTCCGTGACGACGACACTCCACGCGCGACCGTCGTCGGCTCCAGGACCGCCCCACGGACACCCGTCGCGGCGCCGTCGGTGACCACGACCTCGTCGACGCGATGCCGGAACGCGAACGTCACGGAGCCGCGCTCGACGCCCTCGCGCACGATGCGCTCGAAGACCTCGACCAGGCCCGGTCCGGTGCCCCAGGTCAGGTGGAAACGCGGGACGGAGTTGCCGTGGCCCGTCGCCCCGTAACCGCCGCGCTCGGCCCACCCGACCAGCGGGAAGACCTTCCAGCCCCGCTCCCGCAGCCAGCTGCGCTTCTCCCCCGCCGCGAACGCGACGTAGGCCTCTGCCCATTGCCGTGGCCAGTGATCCTCCGGGCGATCGAACGTCGCCGCGCCCATCCAGTCCTGCAGGGCCAGATCGTAGGAATCCTTGATGCCGAGGCGTCGTTGCTCGGGGCTGTCGACCAGGAAGAGCCCGCCGAAGGACCAGAACGCCTGGCCGCCCAGGTTCGCCTCGTTCTCCTGGTCCACCAGGATCACCCGCTTGCCGGCGGCCACCAGTTCCGCGGTGGCCACCAGCCCCGCGAGTCCGGCTCCCACCACCACGACGTCGGCGTCACGTGTCATGTCACCCAGCGTAGAACGTCATCGCGGCGGGTACTGGGCGGTCAGATGCATTCGCTCGCCCTGGGGCCCGAAGATGCCGAGGTATTCCACGGGCCGGTCGTCCGCGGAGCCGAACCAGTGCGGCAGGTGGGTGTCGAACTCGGCCACCTCCCCCGGCGTCAACTCGAAGTCCCGATCGCCGAGGATCATGCGCAGGCGCCCGCTGAGGATGTACAGCCAGTGGTAGCCCTCGTGGGAATGGAGCGTCGGTTCGGCGACGGGCGGCCCGGCCGGCACGATCGTCTTGAACGCCTGCAGACCACCCGGCCGGCGGGTCAGCGGGACCACGATCATCCCGTTGTGGCGCTTCTCCGGCTTCAGGTGCACCCGCGGGTCCCCGGTCTCGGGGGCCTCGACGATGTCGTCGAGCGGCACCTCGTAGACCTTCGCCAGGGGCAGCAGCAGTTCCAGGCTGGGCTTGCGCTGCCCCGACTCGAGGCGGGAGAGCGTGCTCACCGGAATGCCGGTGCGCTCCGCGACGACGGTCAGGGTCACATCGGCCTTGCGTCGCAACGCTCGCAGCCGCGGACCGATCGCGGAGAGCACGGTGTCCACGTCGTCTGCGCCGTCGTTCATGACCTCTATTGCAGTTTCGGCAAAGATGTTTGTCAAATCCGGGATTCACGGTCACAGTGGCTGCCATGACCGCACACACCCACTCCACCGTCGACGTTCTGGTGATCGGCGGCGGCGCCGCGGGCCTGAGCGCAGCCCTCATGCTCGGCCGTGCCCGACGCCGCGTCGTCGTCCTCGACAACGGCACCCCGCGCAACGCGCCCGCCTCGCACATGCACGGCGTGCTCGGCCGGGACCACACCTCACCCCTCGACTACCTGAAGCACGGGCGGGCCGATCTGGACCGGTACGACGTCCGCGTCGTCGACGCCACCGTCACCGCGCTCGGTGGGCACGTCGGCCACTTCACCGCCACCACCGACGACGGCACGACGATCTCCGCCCGGCGGGTGATCGTCACCACCGGACTCACCGACCACCTGCCCGACGTGACCGGCCTGGCCGAACGGTGGGGTCGGGACGTCGTCCAGTGCCCGTACTGCGACGGCTGGGAGGTACGGGACCGTCGGATCGCCGTCCTCCGGACGTCGCCGATGAGCCTGCACCACGCCACCCTCTGGCGACAGTGGACCGATCGCCTGGTCTACCTCACCGACGGCACCGAGCCGACCGAGGACGAGCGCACTCGACTCGGCGCGCGCGGCGTCGACATCGTCACGACGCCGGTGACCGCGGTCGAGACCACCGACGACGCCCTCGCCGTGGGCCTGCGCTTCAGCGCGCGGGGCGAGTTGCTCGCGTCGCTCGGACTGCACCCGGTTCCGCATGCGATGGGACTCGGCGAGGTGATCGAGGCGGATCCGACGGGCGCCACGTCCGTCCCCGGAGTGCGCGTGGCGGGCAACGTGTCCGATCCGTCGGCCACCGTGATCGCCGCGACCGCGCAGGGCGCGTTCGTCGGTGCGCAGACCAATCTCGAGCTCGTGATGGAGGAGACGGACGCCGCGGTCGCTCGCCACGGCGCGAGGCCGACGCTCGACGGGGCGTTCTGGGACGCGCTCTACCGTGAGTCGGACCGACGCTGGAGCGGAAACCCGAACCCGCCGTTGACGCTGGTGGCCGCATCGCTGACCCCCGGCCGAGCTCTCGACGTCGGCTGCGGCGAGGGTGCCGACGCCGTGTGGCTGGCCCGGCAAGGCTGGGAGACGACGGGAGTGGACATCTCGGCGGTGGCGGTGGAACGAGCACGCGCACTGGACGATTCCGTCACCTGGGAGACGCGGGACCTGGTGCACGACCCGCTGCCGGAGGCGTCGTTCGACCTGGTGACGATGCACTACTTCGGCATCCTGCGCTCAGACGGGGACGACGCGGTGCGCCGGTTGGCCGCGACCGTCGCGCCGGGCGGCACGCTGCTGATGGTGAGTCACGCTCGCGTACAGGGCCATTCGTGGGCCGGATTCGACCCGATGGACTTCTGGTCACCCAGTGAAGTGGGCGCCGTGCTCGATCCGGCCGAGTGGGACATCCGGGTCGACGAGACCCGGCCCCGTCCCGCGCCGCCCGCCGGAGCGGGTGCGCATCACGTGGACGACGAGATCCTCGTGGCCGTGCGGCGGTGATCCCCGCGGCGGTCCGCGATCAGGCGGCCGACGACCGGGACCGCGAGATCCATTCGTAGCGAGCGGATTCGGCGCCGTGGAAGCACGCGAGATCCACGGCGTCGAGCATCGCGGTCCGCGGTCCCGGCCGGCCGAGCTGCTTGGCGCTGACGGACAGTCGCACCACGCCGCCACGACGCGCGACCCGGCCCGCACCCATCACGAGGGCGCGGCACCACCACGGCTCGGACGTCCCCGGCTCCCACACGTAGCCGCCGGAACCGGCGCCGAACCCCTCCCCGATGCCGAACACGCGACTGCGCACCACGGTGCCGCGGTCGAGGTCGGAGATGCCGGTCAGGCCCGCGTAGAGGCGGAACCCGACCGCCGGGAGTGCGGAGATCGCCCCGGGCGAGGCGACCCATCGCGGCGGGGCGAAGGCGCGGGTGCGCAGGCCGATCTCCTCCATGACGCGATCGGCAGCGCGGAGGCGGAGACCCGCCTCGTGGGCGGGGAGGGCGGCGAACTCGGCGCGACGACGCTTGGTCGCCGCCTGGTCGTATCCGTGCAGCACGATCGCGTCGCCGTGCTCGCGTCGGGCCCGGAGCCAGTCCTGCGTCTCGGGGTCGCGGGTCAGCCGGTACTTGTCCTTGAGGCGCGGCGCCACGAGCAGCGAGAGGGACAGGTTCCGACGGTCCATCTCGGCGGCGAACTCGGCGGCGGCGTCGCGGGTCTCGTCACGGATTCCGGAGACGGACACGATCAGACGTGCGGTCATGAGAAAACCGTCGCACACCGAGGTGTACGACGGTTCGTCTCACGCGTGAACTCTCGACGAACGCCGGTCAGAGCGTGGGGACCGGGAGCACCTTGTCGATCGCGGCCAGCACCTCGGGAGCGTCCGGCTCGGTGCGAGGCCGGAAGCGGGCCACGACTTCGCCCTCCGGCGAGACCAGGAACTTCTCGAAGTTCCACTGGACGTCGCCGGCCTCACCGTCGGCGTCCGGCGTCTGCACCAGCTGCTCGTAGATCGGGTGCCGGTTCTCCCCGTTGACGTCGATCTTCTCCATCAACGGGAAGGTGACGCCGTAGGTGGTCGAGCAGAAGGTCTCGATCTCCTCGGCCGTGCCCGGCTCCTGGCCGCCGAACTGATTGCACGGGAATCCCACCACGGAGAGACCGCGATCCGAGTAGTCCTTGGCCAGCTTCTCGAGGGCGGTGTACTGCGGCGTCAGGCCGCACTTCGATGCCACGTTGACCACGAGCACCGCTCGGCCGCTGTACTCGTCGAGCGACGTCGGCGCCCCACCCAGGGTGGTGATGCCGATGTTCTGCAGTTCTGTCATGCGGTCACAGTACCGATGAGTAACCCCCGGGACGACCGGGTGGTGCCGCGGGCCGTGACCGGCCGCAGATTCGTGCGTGCGTGTCATGGAGTCTGTCGGTGGGTGCCGGTACACTCGAACATACGAGCGACTGGGGGGTCGGCGACATGACTGGTGTGCAGGTGGGGACAGGTGCGGCGAGCACGGCGGCGACGCCGTGGGCTTCGCTCGATCACACCGCCCTCGGTCTACCTGTCACTACCGACCTCCCCTCTGCCCGGGCTCTGGACGCCTTGGTGCACGCGGCTGCCGGGGTGGCGTACCTGAAGTGGTTCGAATATCAGCTCGCCGCCGCCATGCACGCCGAACTGGTGGAACCGTTCGAGGACGAGGACCGCCGCGAACTCGACGCGTTCACCCGCTGCGCCGCCACGATCGCGACGACGATGTCGATCACCCCGTTCGCCGCCCGCACCCTGCTCACCGACGCCGTCGCCCTCCGCGACCGGCTACCCCTGGTCGCGCAGTGCCTACGCGACGGAATCGTCACCCCGCACCACATCCGCACCATCGTCTCCCGCACCGAACTCATCGAGGGGCAGTGCTACGCCGCCCTCGTCGACGCCGACATCGCTCGTGCTCTGCGTAAGCCCGGGTCGTGGTCGCCGGCGCGAATGGAGATCATGGTCGACACGATGGTGCACCGCCGCGACCCCGACGCCGTCCGTGCACGCCGGGAGGCTGCGAAGCGGAACCGGGAGTTCACCGTCGAGACCGGGCGGGACGGGATGGCCACGACGACGGACACCCGGCCCGCCGAGGACACCGCCCTCGCCGCCGCCGCGGTCCACCGCCTCGCGGCGCAGGTGTGCCCCAAGGACACCCGGTCGAAGGCCGCGCGGGCCTCCGATGCGCACTACGCGTTGCTCACCCAGACCGAATTCGGCTGCGACTGCGACCGCCCGATCACCGACTGCCGCTACAAGAACATCGACGTCGGCAGGTTCGCGGCGACGGCGCCGCGGATCGTGATCCACCTGGTCACCGACACCACCACCCTCACCGGCCCCGTCCCCGCGCCGGAGTCCGACCGGGTCTGCAGGTCGCCACAGCACCTGCCCCGACCGAACACCGAACCCACCCCTGCGGCCCCGCCCGAGGGCGACGCCGAGGTTCAACCCGAACCCGCCGCGAATGCGGTCACGGCCGAATCGGTGGCGCCGGAACCGTCCACGCCGGATTCCGTGGTGTCGGACCCTCTTGTGACGGAAGTGGTTGCAGCAGAGGCGGTGACACCGGATTGCACCGGCACCGCGACACTGGCCGACGCCGCCGCGGACCCAACCTCCACCGAGTCGCCGGTGGTCGACGAGTCCTCGGAGGGCCCGCACGGATGCGACGAGCCCATCGGTCTCGACACCGTCGACGGTGTCGGATTCCTCGCCGGCATCGGCATCATCTCCGGCGCCCACGTCCGCGACCTCGCAACCGACCCCCGCACCGTCATCCGCCCACTCGGTGACGGCTCCGACACCCCACTCCCGGCGACGCAACCCTCGAACCCGTACCGCCCCTCGGCGGCACTCGATGCGTACGTGCGGGCGCGGGATCAGTTCTGCACCTGGCCCGGCTGCAACCGACCCGCCTGGGAGGCAGACCTCGACCACATCACCGAATACGACCACACCCACCCCGAACGGGGCGGGCGCACCGACGCGACCGGACTCGGCGCCAAATGCCGATTCCACCACCTACTGAAGACGTTCGGGGACTTCGTCGACGACCAGTACCCCGACCCCACCGACCCCAGTCGATTGATCCGCACCATCACCATCCCCGACGGACGCACCGTCCTCGGCCCCGCGTTCACCGGCCACGACGTCCACCCCGGCCTCGACACGATCGTCTTCGGCGACTTACCCGACACGTCAACGCCGCGACCACCGAGACCGGGCCTCACCGAACGCACCCGACCCGCCCCACGCACCGAGCAGAAACACGCCCGCCGACGACAGGAACGCAACCGCAACCGCCTCCGCAACCTCGGACTCCCGGCAACCCCGGCCGAGGCGGCGGACTACGAACCGCCCCCGTTCTGACGACCGCGGGTGGCGGTACGCGCACGTGGAAACGGCGGGTGCACCCTCTGATCGAGAGTGCACCCGCCGTGGTTCGGTGCGTTCCCGGCTCGTGGCCGGGAGGTGGACCTAGCTCTTGACCAGGTCCGGCTTGCTCTCCGGATCGCGAGCCTCGCCGTGCCCGTCGTCGACCATCGTGGTCTCGTCGAACGGAAGCTTGCCGTCGAGCACGTCCTTGACCCGACCGTTGTCGATGGTCTTGGTCCAGGTGCCCACCAGCATGGTGGCGACGGCGTTGCCGGAGAAGTTGGTGACGGCGCGAGCCTCGGACATGAACCGGTCGATACCGACGATCAGGCCGATGCCGTCGAGCAGCTCGGGGCGGTGGCTCTGCAGGCCGCCGGCCAGGGTGGCGAGGCCGGCGCCGGAGACACCGGCTGCACCCTTCGAGGCGATGATCATGAAGAGCAGCAGCGAGACCTGCTCGCCGATGGAGAGCGGGTTGCCCATCGCGTCGGCGATGAAGATCGAGGCCATCGTGAGGTAGATCGCGGTGCCGTCGAGATTGAACGAGTAGCCGGTGGGGACGACGACGCCAACGGTCTGGCGCTCGACACCGACGTGCTCCATCTTGGCGATGAGGCGGGGCAGAGCGGACTCGGAGGACGAGGTGGCGACGATGAGCAGGTACTCACGGCCCAGGTACTTGCAGAGCTTGAAGATCGAGACGCCGGAGACGAAGCGCAGGATCGTGCCGAGGATGCCGAAGACGAAGATGGTGCAGGTCAGGTAGAAGGCCAGCATCAGGGTGGCGAGCTGGATGACCGCGTCGATGCCGGTGTCACCGACCACCTTGGCGATGGCACCGAACGCGCCGATCGGGGCGAGCCACAGGATGCCGGCGAGGATGCGGAAGACCAGCTTCTGGATCGAGCCGATGCCCTTGAGGATGCCCTCGCCCTGCTTGCCCATGGCCTGCAGACCGAAGCCGACGAGCAGTGCCACGAAGAGGGTCTGCAGCACGCTGCCCGCAGTGAGCGACGACAGCAGCGAGGTCGGGATGATGCTCTGGATGAAGTCGATGGTGCCGCCGGCGGCCTCGTTCTGGCCGACGAGCTTGTCGACCGCCGCGCTGTTCGCCTCGATGTTCAGACCGTTACCGGGCTGGATCAGGTTGCCGACCACCATGCCGATGGCGAGCGCGAAGGTGGACATCGCGATGAAGTAGCCGAGGGCCAGGCCACCGACCTTGCCGACGCTGGCGGCGGCCTTGACCGAGCCGATGCCGAGCACGATGGTGCAGAAGATGACGGGGCTGATCATCATCTTGATCAGCGAGACGAACATGGTGCCGAGCACGCCGAACTCGGATGCGGTGTCCGGTGCGACGAGTCCGAAGACGATGCCACCGACGACCGCGACGATCACGGCGCTGTAGAGCCAGTGGGTCTTGTCCCGCTTCTTCTTCGGCGGTGGAGTCGGCGAGGTGGGTTCGACGTCGTGCGTGGTGGTCATGTTCTCGTCCTTAGAATCGAGGCGTGAGGTGAGTCACGCGGTCTGGAGAGAACTGTGGTGCACCGCGTGACCCCAGTCACGAATCTGTTCATTACGTTCACGTTGCGCGGGGTTGCACACAACCCCACCGATGAACGACGACCCACCGAGAGGGCGTCTTGACCAGCACGAATGCCCGACGTCGGCGTCGATCACGCAGCGTCGCCCGGAGATTGTTCCTGGGCCAGCTCGCCGTGGTGACGTTGCTCGTGGCGATCGGGGGCATCGCCGTCGTTCTCGACGAGCGCGCGCTCAGCGACGAGGCGACCCGTCACGAGGTGACCGCGATCGTCGAGTCGCTCGCGACGTCCCCGTCCACGGCGGACGCCATCGAGTCCCCCGATCCGACCGCGATCCTCCAACCCGTCACCGAGGAGATCCGGCGCGCCACCTCCGTGGACTTCATCGTGGTCATGGCACCGGACCGCACGCGGTTCACGCATACCAACCCGGAACTCATCGGTGGCAAGTTCACCGGATCGATCGACCGGGCGGTGGCGGGCGAGACGTTCACGGAGTCGTACGAGGGATCGTTGGGACCGTCGATCAGGGCGGTCACCCCCGTGATGGACGACGGCGGCACCCTGGTCGGGTTGGTGTCCGCGGGCGTCACCCGCGCCCGCATCTCGGACCGCTTCGTCGCCGGCCTCCCCGTCGTCCTCGCCGTGGTGGCAGCGGCACTGGCCGTCGCCGTCGGGGCGTCCTGGATTCTGAACCGCCGACTGAAGAGTCAGACGCTCGGTCTCGCTCCGGACGAACTCCGCAGCATGTACGACCATCACGACGCCGTGCTGCACTCCATCGGCGAAGGCCTGTTGGTGTGGGGCGACGGCGACGAGGCCGAGGTGGTCAACGACGAGGCGCGGCGCCTCCTCGACCTCGAGAGCGACACGGTGTCCCGCCAGGACCTGCCGGAGTCGTTGCGCGGACTGGGCGACTCGTCCGTGCGCGACGAGATGCACCTGACGTCCACCCGGGTCCTCGTCGTCAATCAGAATCCGGTGGTCCGCGGCTCGCGGCGCCTGGGCACGGTGACCACCGTCCGCGACCACACCGAGCTGCAGCGCGTGCTGGGCGAGCTCGACTCGATGACGTCGTTCGCCGAGTCGTTGCGATCGCAGGCACACGAGTCCGCCAACCGGCTGCACACGGTGATCACGATGGTCGAGCTCGGCCGCACCGAGCAGGCCGTCGAGTTCGCCACCCAGGAACTGGCGTTGTCGCAGAACCTCATCGACCGTCTCATGAGCACGGTGCAGGAACCGGCGGTGGCGGCGCTGCTGCTCGGGAAGGTCAGCCAGGCCGCGGAGCAGGGCGTCGAACTCACGGTCACGGAGGACACGGCACTCACCGATACCGACGTGGTCGCACGCCGGGAATTGGTCACTCTGGCCGGCAACTTGATAGACAATGCGATCGACGCGGCCAAGCAATCCGACGAGGCGTGGGTAGAGGTGAGTGTGCGCGAGACCGACACCGATCTGGTGGTGGAGGTGGCCGACAGCGGACCCGGAATGGACGCCGACGCTCTGGCCCGGGCACGCACCCGCGGCTTCTCCACCAAGTCCGGATCCCGCGGCCTCGGCCTGGCTCTGGTCTCCCAGGTGATCCACCGCCACGGCGGCACCCTGTCCTCGGACGCCTCCGCCGGATCCGTCGTGACCGCCACGATTCCGCTCGGATCGCTGCGGTGAGCGAGGGCAGCACGGTCGGCGCCGGCGACGGTCGCGACGTCAAGGTCCTGGTGGTCGACGACGAGCCCCTGATCGCGGAGGCTCACTCGAGCTACGTCGGGCGCGTACCCGGCTTCACCGTGGGCGCGGTGGCGCACTCCGGCGCCGGCGCTCTGCGCGCCGCGACGACGGCCATCGCCGACGGCGATCCGTTCGACCTGGTTCTCCTGGACATCGGGCTGCCCGACGCGAGCGGAATCGACGTCGCCGCGGCCCTCGGTGGCCTGCGGCCCGGTCCCGACGTCATCGCCATCACGTCCGAGCGCGATCTCGCCGTGGTGCGTCGGGCCGTCGCCCACGGCATCGTGCTCTATCTGCTCAAGCCCTTCACGTTCGCCGCGTTCCGGGACAAGCTCGAGCGCTACGGGGAGTTCCGCTCCGCTCTCCAGGGCGGCGAGACGGCCGTCAGCCAGCGGGACATCGATCGGGCGATGGCGTCGCTGCGGACCGCGGACGAGCGGGCGTCGACACCGAAGGGGATCGCCCCGCAGACCCTGACCGAGATCTCGAACACGGTCCGCGCAACCCCCGACGGTGTGGGTGCGTCCGATGCCGCCGCGGCGGTCGGTGTCTCGCGGGTCACCGCATGGCGCTACCTCGAGCGCCTGGCCGACGACGGTCTGGTGGACCGACATACCGAGTACGGCCGGGCGGGGCGCCCGCAGGTGCGCTACCGCTGGCGTTAGACGGGCACGACCCGACGCAGGAAGGCGAGCTGGTCCGCGATCACCGTCTCGAACGCGTCGCCGAGATAGATGTCGAAGTGGCCGTAGGGGTAGAGCAGCACTTCGCCCCGCGGCGCCTTCGCCACGTGTCGAAGGGTGGCGCGCGAGGGAGCCACGGTGTCGGTGCCGCACACGCAGAACAGAGCCGGGCACGAGAGCTTCCTGGCCGACCGGCCCGGGAAGTACCGCGTGATCTGCAGGGCGAAGCGTGCGGCGACCGCGTCGTCGAAGTCGAGTCCCTCCGGCCGGAGCGCGCGGTAGCCGCTGTCCGCGTCGTCCGAGGCCATCAATGCCTTGCCGCGATGCGGGGCGGCGAGCGGGATCCGGACCGGCGGGGCGTTCCGCACCGCGGCCACCACGTCGCGCACCACGGACGGGGCGATCTTCAGGGTGGAGACGAACGGTGTGGCCAGGGCCGAGGCGAGCCCGTCGGTGAACGGGCACTGCGAGACGACGGCGGCGATGCGTCCGTCTCGAGCGGCCGCCTCGATGACGTGGCCGCCGCTGAAGGACGAGCCCCACAGAATCACGCGGGACGAGTCGACGCCGTCCAGACGACGGGCGTATCGCACCGCCGCCGCCCAGTCAGCGAGTTGCCGCTCGATGTCGAGGAGTTGCCGCGGCTCGCCCCCGCTGGCGCCGAAGTGGCGGTAGTCGAACACCAGGCACGCGTATCCGGCGTCGGTGAACCGCTCCGCGTACGCGTCGAGGCGCATCTCCTTCACCCCACCGAGGCCGTGAGCCAGCACCACGATGGGGACGACCGCGTCCGGTGCTGCCTCCGGCCGGTAGAGCCAGGCGGCGCACCGATCGTCGCCGGAAGGGAACTCGACGTCGATTCGTGTCACTGCAGCACCCTCCCGATCGGAACTTACTCGGGAGTCAGTTTGACTCGTCGAGTACCCGCTCGGCAACCTGCTCGGCCCCGGTTCGGGAGATCACCCAGGCGTACTCGAACGCGACCTCGCGCCACTGCTCGTACCGCCCGCTGACCCCGCCGTGGCCCGCGTTCATCTCCGTCTTGAGCAGAATCGGCTCGCCGCCGGTGTTCTTCGCTCGCAGCGCCGCCACCCACTTGGCCGGCTCGACGTACAGCACGCGAGTGTCGTTCAGCGAGGTCACGGCCAGGATGGCCGGGTAGTCCTTCGCCTCGACGTTCTCGTACGGCGAGTACGACTTCATGTAGTGGTAGACCTCGGCGTCGTGCAGCGGGTCACCCCATTCGTCCCACTCGATCACCGTCAACGGCAGGGAGGGATCGAGAATCGACGTGAGCGGATCCACGAACGGAACATTGGCGAGAATCCCAGCGAACAGCTCCGGCGCCATGTTGGCCACCGCGCCCATGAGCAGGCCGCCCGCGCTGCCGCCGTCGGCCACCAACTGCGTCGGCGTCGTGACGCCCGTGTCGATGAGGTGGTGGGCGGCGGACACGAAGTCGGTGAAAGTGTTCTTCTTCCGCAGCATCTTGCCGTCGTCGTACCACCGGCGACCCATCTCGCCGCCGCCGCGCACGTGCGCGATGACGAAGACGATGCCGCGATCGAGCAGCGACAGGCGTGAGACCGAGAATCCGGGATCCATGCTGGCCTCGTAGGAGCCGTAGCCGTAGAGCAGGGTCGGCGCCGGCCCCGTCACGTCGCGACGAGCGATGACGGACAACGGGATCCGGGTGCCGTCCGCCGCCGTCGCCCACTCGCGCTTCTGCGTGTAGCGCGTCGGGTCGAAGTCGCCGAGCACCGGCTGCGACTTGCGCAGGATGCGCTCGCCCGTTGCGGGGTTCAGGTCGTACACCTGCGAGGGCGTGATGAACGAGGTGTAGCCGAAGCGCAGCAGCGGAGCCGACCACTCGGGGTTGGCGCCGAGGCCCACCGAGAACAGTTCCTCGTCGAACTCGAGCTCGGCCGGCTCGCCGTAGCCGTCCGGACCGAGCGGCCACAGCGCCATGCGCGGCACCGCACCGCGGCGGTACGACAGGACGAGATGCTCGGCGAAGGCGTCCACGTCCTCGAGCCGGACGTCGTCGCGGTGCGGCACCAGCATCGTCGTCGACGTCGGATCGCTCACCGGAGCGTCGACCAGGACGAAGTTGTCCGCCTTGGCCCCGTCCACCTCGTCGTTGTGCAGGATGAGGAACCGGTCCTCACCGGCGACGACGGCGTGCTCGACGTGGTACTCGACACCCGTGCGACGCGGCAGGATCACTCGGAACTCGCCACTGGGGTCGTCCGCCTCGAGGTAGTGCATCTCGGTGGTGATCTTCGAACCCACCGAGATCAGCAGGTACTTCTCGCTGCGGGTGGCGCCGAACGAGACCCAGAACGCCTCGTCGGGCTCGTGGAACACCACCACGTCCTCCGACGTCGGGGTGCCGACGCGGTGGCGCCAGACGCGGTCGGGCCGCCAGGACTCGTCCACGGTCTGATAGAAGAGGAATTCGCGGTCCCCCGACCACGTCGCGCCGGGCGCCGCCCCCTCGATGACGTCGGGGAGCAGGTCGCCGGTGCGCAGGTCCTTGATCCGCAGCGTGTACCGCTCGTCGCCCGTCGTGTCCTCCGAGTAGGCCAGGAGCGACCCGTCGCGGGTGAGCGCGAACGCCCCGAGGGAGAAGAAGTCGTGGCCCTCGGCGAGCACGTTGCTGTCGAGCACCATCTCCTCACCGGGGATGTCGACGCCCACCTCGAGCACGGGCGGATTCCAGTCGTCCGGCGCGGCGACCGGGCACCGGCACTGCACGCCGTAGCTGCGACCCTCGGCCGTGCGGCCGTAGTACCACCACCCGCCGCGGCGGGTCGGGACGGACAGATCCGTCTCCTTGGTCCGCGACTTGATCTCCTCGAACACCGCGTCTCGCAGCGGCTGCAGGTGCGCGGTCTGCGCATCGGTGTAGGCGTTCTCCGCCTCGAGGTAGGCGATCACCTTCGGGTCGGACTTGTCGCGCAGCCACTCGTAGGGGTCGACGACGACGTCGCCGTGGTGGCGCCGTTCGGTCGGGACCGTGGCGGCGATCGGCGGCTGCAGGGATGTCACGGTCGGACCCAATCGTCGAAGGACAGGCCCGAGACGGTCTCGTAGGCCTCGATGTACCGGGCGCGGGTGCGCTGCACGACGTCGTCCGGCAGTGGCGGCGGCGGCGCGTCACCCGTTCTGTCCCAGCCCGATTCGCCGGTCAGCCAATCGCGGACGATCTGCTTGTCGAAGCTCGGCTGGGTCCGGCCGGGTGCGTAGCCCTCGCGCGGCCAGTAACGCGACGAGTCCGGCGTGAGTACCTCGTCGGCCAGGATCAGGGTCCCCGTGGCGTCGACCCCGAACTCGAACTTGGTGTCCGCGAGAATGATTCCGCGCGACTCCGCGTGGTCGGCCGCGCGGCGGTAGATGTCGAGGGTCGCGGTGCGGAGAGCGTGCGCCCGCTCCGCTCCGACGGTGGCGACGACGGTGTCGAAGTCGACGTTCTCGTCGTGCTCGCCGAGGGCCGCCTTCGCCGCGGGGGTGAAGATCGGTTCCGGCAGCGCACTGGACTCCACCAGGCCGTCGGGCAACGGCACACCGCAGACGGCGCCGGTCGCGCGGTAGTCGCTCAGTCCCGAGCCGGTCAGATACCCGCGGGCGACACACTCCACCGGCACCATGTCCAGCGAGCGCACCACCAGTGCGCGGCCGAGGACCTCCTCCGGAATGCGCGGGTCGTCCGGACCACCGGCCAGGTGGTTCGGCACCCCCAACAGATCGAAGAAGAACACGCTCATCGCCGTGAGCACCCGACCCTTGTCCGGAATCGACGTCGGGAGCACGTGGTCGTAGGCCGAGATGCGGTCCGACGCGATCAGCAGCAGGTGCTCGTCGTCGATCCGGTGCAGCTCGCGCACCTTGCCGGCGGCCAGATGGGGATAACTCGACAGTGAAGGTCGCACGAGGACCGACACTAGTCGCGGGTCGGCCGGGAGTGCGGCCAGGGCATCTGCCACTCTCGACTCGTGGCGAGCGAACCGGGAACGGCCGACGTCGGATTCCGGTCCGAGCGTGGACCGATCCTGGCCGCCCTGATGCTCTGCAACTTCCTGGTTGCTCTGGACACCACGATCATCGCGACGTCGGTCCTGACGATCGTCGGCGAACTCGGCGGCTTCGGACAGTTTCCGTGGCTGTTCTCGGTGTATCTGCTCGCGCAGGCGGTGACCGTCCCGCTCTACGGCAAGCTCGCCGACCTGTTCGGCCGAAAACGACTCGTGCTGTTCGGAATCGGTGTCTTCCTCGTCGGGTCGATCCTGTGCGGTCTCGCGTGGTCCATGCCGTCGCTGATCGTGTTCCGCGCCATTCAGGGAATCGGCGCCGGCGCCGTGCAACCGATGGTGCAGACCATCGCCGGTGACATCTACACCGTTCGCGAACGCGCGAAAGCCCAGGGCTACCTCGCCAGCGTCTGGGCCGTGGCCTCGCTCGCCGGCCCGAGCCTCGGCGGGCTCTTCTCCGAGTTCCTGTCGTGGCGGTGGATCTTCTTCGTCAACGTGCCGCTCTGCATCGTCGCCGCCGTGGTCCTCGCTCGGCGCTTCGACGAGACCGCGCGGCCCCGCGTCGCGCACCGTATCGACTACACCGGCGCGGCGCTGCTCACCGTCGGCGCGGGCGCGATCGTCCTCGGGTTGCTCGAGGGCGGACAGTCCTGGGCGTGGACCTCGGGCACGTCCGTGGCGGTCTTCGGACTCGGGGTGGTGATGCTCGCCGCCTTCGTCGCCGTCGAGCGTCGGGCCCCGTCCCCGGTCCTGCCCCTCTGGGTGCTGACCCGGCGAGTGCTGCTCGCCACCAGCGCCGTGGCGGCGGTCATCGGGTCCGTCGTCCTGGTGATCACCACGTACGTGCCGACGCTCGTTCAGGGCGTCCTCGGTCTCGGCGCGCTGGCGGGCGGGTTCACCCTCGCGCCGCTGATGCTCGCGTGGCCGGCCATGTCGTCCCAGTCGGGCCGCGTGTACCTGCGTATCGGGTTCCGTCGCACGTCGGTGATCGGCGCGTCCGTCGTCGCGGTGGGCTCGGTGCTCACGCTGCGCTGGTCGGAGTCGTCGTCGGTCTGGGAGGTGGCCGCGGGGTGCCTCGTCCTCGGGACCGGCATGGGACTCGTCGCGAGCCCAGCGCTGATCGCCGCACAGTCGTCGGTCGGCTACGCCGAGCGCGGTGTGGTGACGTCGACCAATACCTTCGCCCGCAACATCGGCAGTGCCGTGGGAATCGCGGTGTGCGGGGCCATCGTCAACGCGACCGTGGGCGACGATCCGCGGCCCGACGTCCTCGCCGACGGTCTGCACGTGGTGTTCTGGACCGTGGTCGGCGGCGCCGTCCTGCTGCTCGTCGCCGCGTCGGCGATGCCGGGTGGTCGCGTCGCGTCACCGGAAAGCCGGGACTGACGGGGTGCGTCAGAGACCGACGCGCTCGAGGAGTGCTTCGAACTCCTCCTGTGCCTGCGCCTCGGTGCGGCCCTCGCGCAGCGCGCGGTTGTAGCCGGCGATCGCCATGCGCTCGTACCGCTTGTACTTGGCGAGCCACTCCTCGGCGCGCTCGCGCCAGTAGCCGATGGACGAGCAGTGGCGGGTGTCGAATCCCCACTGCTTCCGCGCGATCGCGCGCACGGCACGTGAGGCGCCCGCCTCACCGGCGAACCACAGATAGCCGATGCCGTCGGGGCGATCGAAGGACGACACCGCGTCCACCAACGCGGTCGGCGTGACCCCGTTGCCCGTGCCGACGAGCCACTCGACGGTGACCTCTCCGCGGGTCACGAAGTCCTGACGGTCCGCCTCGTCGAGGATTTCCAGGACGACGTGAGCGCGAGCGCCGGGAGCGAGCTGTTCGAGCGCGCGGCCGACGGCCGGCAGGCCGGTCTGGTCGGCGACGAGGAGCTGCCAGTCGACGTCCGCAGGCACGCGGTACCAGGACCGCGGCCGGGACAGCACCACTTGATGGCCGGGCCGGGCTGCGCGGGCCCAGTCGGCGGCCACACCGACCTCGTGCAGAACGAAGTCGACGGTCACCGTGGTCGCGGTCCGGGACCGCACCGTGTAGTTGCGGCACTCCGGGCGCACCGCGAGGTCGTGGTAACCCCACACGCCGCTCACCTCGGTCATCCTCGGCAGGACGTCGTCGACCGTGGGCGGGAAGTGAACGGTGACGCACTCGTCGGGAGCGGACAGGCCGACGTACTGCTCGAGGTCCGGGCCGCCGAAGATCACGCGGGTCATGGAGGGCGACAGCTGCTCGACGTACTGGACGACCGCCGGGTAGCACCCCGGTTCCGTCTCGGTGATCGCATCGAGCTCCAACGCTGTGGACATCGCACCTCCCCCGTCTACCGAGCCTCGCCCACCGGATACCCGGCTGCAAGGTAAGCCTAACCATCACGGGGCGGGTCGTGCAATGGGGCGCCCTCACGGGGGGACTACCCGCGCGTCAGTTCTCCGAACAATCCGGAACGTCCACCGTCACGGTGCCGTCGAGCGTCTGCGGCTGCATCGGCACGCGAGCTGCCCCCGGCGCCGTCGGTTCGAGCAGCTCCAGCACCACCTCACGCGTCTGTCCGGGCTCGACCACCAGCGGGGTGTAGAACGCGGGATGGTTGCGCTCGGCGCCGGTCAGCATCACCACCGGACGGCCGTCGATGGTCGCTCTCGCCAGGGCGGACCCGGTGGTGGTGTAGATCGTCACCACCGACCTGTTCGTTCCCGGCGGACCCTCGTACGCCGTCGTCTCGTTCTGGCGACCCGCGATGTACACCGGGTAGTCCTGCGCCGGTGCGGTGTTGGTCACGGTCGCGGTCACCCGCGTGCGACGACGGTCGCCCGCGCAGCCTTCGGCGGTGTAGCTCACATCGCGCTTCAGGTAGTAGTCGAGCTTGCCGCCGGCGCCGTTGTTGACCACCACCGACACGTACGGCGCGGGGTCGTCGGGAACCTCGTGGGCGATCTTCGTCCCCGACAGCACCTGCTGGACCTGCTCGTCGGCGCTCCACACGGCGGTGTGCCCGCCGCTGACCCCCCGGCCGATCGCGTCGAGCAACGCCTGCGGATTCGACACCGACCCCTCGAGCTTCGCGAAGACCCGAGCCGCGATCCGCTGCAGGTACTCCTTGCGCGCCGCGTTGTCGTCCTGGAACCGGAAGTAGGCCTCCGACTGCGTCTTGTTCACCACGTTGTCGCCGGTGATCTGTTCGCCGTCGGCCAAGGTCACCGGCCCGACCACGTCGAGGATGTAGCTCAGCGCCACCGGGTCGGTCGCCACCACACCGTCCACCACCTGGCCGGATTCCTGCTGCCAGATGGACTGCAGGATCCGCCCGGCGTAGGGGAAATGCGGGCTCAGGTTGGCGTTCTGCCAGTTGGTGGTCGCGTCGTACTGGTTGCCGTACGCCCGCTGGAAGTCGGGGCCGAGGTCGATCGGCTCGTAGCGGCCACGCAGTTCGGTGTTCTGCGCCAACTCCTCGAGCGAGACCCTGCCGCGGTCGGCCGTCACGATGGCGAAGCCACCCATGAGTCCGCCGGTACCCCGTGACTCCGCGTTGGTCTGGAAGGCGAAGAAGTAGTTCTTCGGTCCGTCCTCGCCCAGCATCGTCGGCAGTACCTGCGCGGCGAGCGAGGTGTTGGTGACGAGGCTCGCGAGATCGGCCACCTGATCCTTCAGTTGCACCCCGGCGTCCGAGATCTGCGGAACCCAGGTGTCGGTGGGCGTCTGCTCCAGATCCGCATTCACTCGCGTCGTCGCCGCGGCGATGGACTCCAGCGTCGGTGCGGCCGTGCGCAGGGCCGCCAGATCGATCGTGCCGTCGTCGGCCCGGAGTTCCTTCGGGTTCAAGGCGGACCCGACCTCGCTCGCCGGACGCAGCACGTCGGCGGTCAGCGCCCGGACGGAGTCGGCGAGCGAGCCGACCACCGTCAACGGCTCACCGAGACCCGGCACGGCGGCGACGACGCGCCAGATCGGCGACGTCGTGGCGTCGACCGCCTCGGTCGACGACTCGACGGCGGCATCGGCCGCGACGCGCCCCTTGTCCGGATTCCCCTGCAGGATCGCCGTCTTCGCTCGCTGCGCCTCGTCCCGCGCCGAGCTCAGTCCGCTGTACGCGGAGTACACCGTCCACGCGAACCAGGCCAGCAGCGCCACCAGCACGGCGAGGAGAACGAGAATCCACCACCGCGCGCGACGACGCGGGCCACGCTCCCCGTGGCGTGATCTCGGTCCCGCCGCCGTGGTCACGGACGACCCAGACCGCGATAGGTCCACCCGGCGCTGCGCCACAGCTCGGGGTCGAGGCAGTTGCGGCCGTCGACGATGCGCTTCTCACGGACGACGCCGTCGAGGTCGGCCGGGACGAGGTCGCGGAACTCGCGCCATTCGGTGAGCACGAGCACCACGTCCGCTCCACGGCACGCCTCGAGCGTCGACGCCGAATAGCCGAGCGTGGGAAACAGTGCCCGCGAGTTGTCCATTGCCTTGGGGTCGTACACCGAGACGCCGGCACCCTGCAGTTGCAGCTGACCGGCGACGTTGAGCGCCGGTGAGTCGCGCACGTCGTCGGAGTCCGGCTTGAACGCGCAGCCCAGCACGGCCACCCGCGTCCCGAGCAGCGTCCCGACCTGCTCGCGCACCACGTCGACCATCGCGGTCCGACGACGCATGTTGATGGCGTCGACCTCGCGCAGGAAGGTCAGCGCCTGGTCGGCACCGAGTTCACCGGCGCGAGCCATGAACGCCCGGATGTCCTTGGGCAGGCATCCGCCGCCGAAGCCGATGCCCGCGTTGAGGAACTTGCGGCCGATGCGGTCGTCGTGACCGATCGCGTCGGCGAGGACGGTGACGTCGGCACCGGCCGCCTCGCACACCTCGGAGATGGCGTTGATGAAGGAGATCTTGGTCGCCAGGAACGCATTGGCGCTGGTCTTGACCAGCTCGGCGGTCGCGAGGTCCGTCACCAGGAACGGGATGCCCTCGCCCAGCAGCGTCGCGTAGACCTCGCGCGCGACGTCCTCGGCGCGGCCGGGACGATCGCGATCGACGCCCAGCACCAGCCGGTCCGGATGCAGCGTGTCCTGCACCGCGTGGCCCTCCCGCAGGAACTCGGGATTCCAGGCCACCTCGAGCTGCTCGCCCGCGGGCGAGAGTTCGCGGGCGCGGGCGCCGAGCCGTGCGGCCGTCCCCACCGGCACCGTCGACTTGCCGAAGATCACGGCCGGGCGGTCGACGAGCGGCGCGAGGTTCTCGATCACCGAATCGACGTAGGTGACGTCGGCGGCGAACTCGCCCTTGCGCTGCGGCGTGCCGACGGCGAGGAAGAAGACGTCACCGAACTCCGCCGCCTCGGCATAGGACGCGGTGAAGCGGAGCCGTCCCGCCTCGATGTTCCGGGTCAGGACCTCCGGCAGCCCCGGCTCCCAGAAGGGGACCTCGCCCGCTTCGAGTTTGGCCAACTTGCTCGGGTCGACGTCGACCCCCAGGACGTCGTGACCCAGATCGGCCATGCAGGCGGCGTGCGTCGCCCCCAGGTAGCCGGTTCCGATGACGACGATGCGCGTGCTCACTCGAGAACCGTAAGGGGTGTGCGCCGGGCTTTCCACCGGAGCGGTCGGTTCCCGGGCGGTGCCTAGAGAATCGGTGCCGGGGTGTAGCGGGCAGCCTCCGGATACGCCTCCGTGAGCCGCGTGACCGCGTCCACCACGGCGGAGACCTGCGCGGGCGCGGCGCCGACGAAGGCGGTGCGGTCGGCCAGAGCGGCGTCGAGATCGGCGCGATCCAGCGGCAGACGATCGTCGTTCGCGAGTCGGTCCAGCAGGTCGGGCTCGCGGCCCTCCTCGCGCATCGCCAGCGCGACGGCGACGGCGTGGTCCTTGATGGCCTCGTGGGCGGTCTCCCGGCCGACGCCCGCGCGCACGGCGGCCATGAGCACCTTGGTCGTCGCCAGGAACGGCAGATAGCGATCGAGCTCGTTGGCGATGACCGCGGGGTAGGCCCCGAACTCCGCCAGCACCGTCAGGAAGGTCTCCATCATCCCGTCGACGGCGAAGAAGGCGTCGGGCAACGCGACGCGGCGGACGACGGAGCAGAAGACGTCGCCCTCGTTCCACTGCGCACCGGCCAGTTCGGCGGCCATCGACGCGTAGCCGCGCAGAACCACCTGCAGACCGTTGACCCGCTCGCACGAGCGGGTGTTCATCTTGTGCGGCATCGCGGACGAGCCGACCTGACCCGGCTGGAAACCCTCGGTGACCAGCTCGTGGCCGGCCATGAGGCGCACGGTGTGCGCGAAGGAGGACTGTGCGGCGCCGATCTGGACCAGGGCGGAGACGACGTCGTGATCCAGCGATCGGGGGTAGACCTGACCGACGCTGGTGAGGACGTGCGCGAAGCCGAGGTGCTCGGCGACCGCGCTCTCGAGTCGGTCGAGCTTGCCCGCGTCGCCGCCGAGGAGGTCGAGCATGTCCTGGGCGGTCCCCATCGGCCCCTTGATGCCGCGGAGCGGGTAGCGGTCGATCAGCTCGCGCAGCCGCGTGAGCCCGACGAGCATCTCGTCCGCCGCCGACGCAAACCGCTTGCCGAGGGTGGTCGCCTGGGCCGCGACGTTGTGGCTGCGGCCCGCCATCACGACGTCGCTGTACTGCGCGGCGTGCTCGGCGAGGCGCGCGGCCACGGCGACACCGTGGGCGTGCACGTGCTCGAGCGAGCGCAGGATCTGCAGCTGCTCGACGTTCTCGGTGAGGTCTCGGCTGGTCAGACCCTTGTGGACGTGCTCGTGTCCGGCGAGCGCGTTGAACTCCTCGATGCGTGCCTTGACGTCGTGCCGGGTGACGCGTTCCCGGTCCGCGATGGACTCGAGATCGACCTGCTCGAGCACCCGCTCGTAGTCCGCGACGGCGTCCGCGGGGACGTCGACGCCCAGCGCCGCCTGCGCGCGCAGCACCGCGATCCACAACTGCCGTTCCAGGACGATCTTGTGTTCCGGGGACCACAGCCGCACCATCTCGGGGCTGGCGTAGCGGTTGGCGAGGACATTCGGGATCCGGCTCACGTGGCGGAAGTGTACGGTCCGAGCACCCCGCCCGGTTCCAGTGGTGCGGGACCCTCGACGGCGCCGCGCAGCACGTCCCGGATGCGGGCGCGCGGATCGGTGCCCTCCTCCCCCAGCGCCCCGAGGACCAGTCCGTCCACCAGGGCGAGCAGCAATCGCACGTGCTCGCGGTCGGACCGGCGACCGGCCGCGGCGAGCGCGTCCGCCACCATCTCCTCGAGTTCCGAGCGCAGGCGGCAGTGCAGCCCCTGCAGTTGGGGGTGACGGGCGGCCGCCAACACGCGCTCGTAGCGGGCGACGAGCAGGTCGTGCCGTTCGTCGTCGGCGTCGTCGGGCCCGATCAGCAGGTCCGTCACCAGGGTCACGGGGTCCTGCCCGTCGGCGGCGCGCTCACGCATCTGCTCACGGATGAGGTCGAGTTCGCGGCGGCCGTTCACCTCGGCCGCGTGCGCGACGAGGTCGTCCAGGGAGTCGAAGTAGTAGGTCGTCGACGCCAGCGGCAACCGGGCGCGGGCGGCGACGCTGCGATGGCGGACCGCGTCGTACCCTCCGGTGAGCAACAGTTCCGCCGCCGCGGTCACCAGTGCCTCGCGTCGACGCCGTCCTTTGGGTGTCGACCGGGGTTCGGAGACGCTCGACATGGGACGACATGCTGCCACCGTGACGCCGTCCGCACGGGCGAAATGGGCCCCGAACCGTCTGACAGGGTGAATCGGTGGCCGCCCTCCCGAGCATCGATCTCCGTTCCGACACCGTCACCGTTCCCGACGACGAGATGCGCCGCGCCATGGCCGCGGCGGACGTCGGCGACGACGTGCTGGACCACGACCCCACCATGGCGGCGCTCGAGGAGGAGGTGGCAGCGGTTCTCGGGATGCCGGCTGCCCTGTGGATGCCCAGCGGCACCATGGGCAACGTCGCTGCGCTGATGATGCATCTGCAGCGCGGTGACAAGTTCCTCGCTCCGGAGCACGCGCACGTGCTCGGCTCGGAACTCGGCTCCGCCGCGTGGCTCGCGCAGGGCATGCCGGAGGTGCTGCCGCACGACGGCGGCCCCGGCCGACCGACCCCCGCCGCGGTGCGCGCCCATGTCGCGCCCGGCCCCTACTTCTCGCTGCGCACCACCCTGCTGTGCCTCGAGAACACCCACAACTTCGCCGGTGGGACCGTCACCCCGGTGAGCGAGTGGCGTGCGTTGACGGCCGCGGCCGCGGACAGCGGACTCGTGGTCCACCTCGACGGGGCTCGGTTGTGGAACGCCGCCGCGGCGTCGGGGGTGGCTCCCGCGGAGTTGACCACCGGGGCGACGACGGTGCAAGTGTGTCTGAGCAAGGGCCTCGGCGCACCCGTGGGCTCGGTCCTCGTGTCCGACGCCGTGCGGATCGCGGAGGCCCGACGCATCCGGAAGATGCTCGGCGGCGGGGTGCGCCAGGGCGGGGTGCTCGCGGCGGCCGGGCTCGTGGCGTTGCGATCACGGGATCGACTGCACGACGATCACGCCCACGCCCGGCTGCTCGCCGACGGTCTGCGGGAGCGTGGGTGGGCCGTCGACCACCCGGAGACCAACATCGTCCTGGCCACGACCGAGGACCCCGCGGCGACGGTCCGCGCGCTGGCCGCGGCGGGTGTGGGTGCGGTGACGGTGGCGGGCCGGGTGCGCTTCGTGACCCATCGGGGGATCTCGACCGACGACATCCACGCCGCGCTGGCCGCGTGCGCTGAATTCCCTACCGACGCAGGAGCGGCGTCACCCGCGTGAGCGCCTCGTGCATGTCCTCGGTGGATCCGGCGAAGGAGAACCGAACGCTGCGACGACCGACGGCGGTGTCGAAGTCGAGTCCGGGCACCACGGCGACGCCGGTCTCGTCCAGCACCCGGGCGCACCAGGCGGCGGAGTCGTCGGTGAGGTGGCCGAGGTCGGCGTAGACGTAGAACGCGCCGTCGGCGGGCGCGGTGCGGGTGATCCCGAGGTCCGCGAGTCCGGTCAGCAGCACCGCACGGTTGCGGGCGTAGCGCTCGACGTGCCCGTCGAGTTCGGTGATCGACTCGTCGTCGAACGCGGCGAGTGCGGCCACCTGCGACACCGTGGGCGAGCACACCGTCATGTTCGAGGCGAGCCGTTCGACCGCCCGGAGCAGGTCGGGCGGCACGACGGCCCAGCCGAGTCGCCATCCCGTCATGGAGAAGTACTTCGATACCGACCCCACCACGACGGCCCGGTCCGAGAACGCCCGCGCGCTCCGGCACCGAACCCCGTCGTAGGTGATGCCGTGGTAGATCTCGTCGGAGACGAGCAGGGTGCCGTGCTCGTCGCACCAGCGGGCGAGGGCGGCCAGTTCGTCCGGGTCGATCACGGTGCCCGTGGGGTTGGCGGGGCTCGCGACGATCAGCCCGGCGGGCGGGGCGGGCAGCGCGTCGAGCATCGCGACGGTCGGCTGGAAGCGCACGCTCGCGTCGCAGTCCAGCTCGATCACTCGGCAACCCAACGCGGCCAACGTGTTCCGATACGCAGGATACCCGGGTCGGGCCACGACGACGGTGTCCCCGGCGTCGAACGCGGCCAGGAACAGCAGCGTGAAGGCCCCCGAGGATCCGGTGGTCACGACGACGTCGTCCGCGGGAATCGTGACGTCCTCGTTCCGCGAGAGGTACGTGGCGATGCGCTCGCGGAGGTCACGCAGACCGAGCGTCTCGGAGTACCCCAGCGTGTTCTCGTCGAGCGCGCGCCGCATGGCGTCGAGCACGGGACGCGGTGCGCGCGTGGACGGTTGGCCGGCGGCCAACGACACCACGTCGCCGTGGGTGCGCTGCCGTCGCGCCGCGGCGGCGACCACGTCCATGACGTGGAAGGGCTCGATGCGCGATCGAACCGACTCACCCGTCACGGGATCGCGATCCGGCCCTCGGTCGCCGCGAGTCCGATGTCGGAGCGGAAGTGGCCGCCGGGCAACGACACTCGCGAGAGCACGTCGTACGCCTCGGTGCGTGCGGCCGCGAGGTCGGCGCCGACGCCCACCACGCTGAGGACGCGCCCGCCGGCCGAGACCAGCGCGCCGGCGTCGTTGCGCGCCGTGCCCGCGTGCAGCACACCCGGCCCGTCCGCACCGGTGATCACGTCCCCGGTCCGCGGCCGACCGGGGTAGTTCTCGGCGGCGACGACGACGGTGACGGCCGAGCCGTCCTTCCACTGCAGGGGCGGGAGCGCGTCGAGCGTGCCGGTGGCGGTGGCGTGCAGCGCGGCCCCGAGCGGGGACTCGAGCAGTGCGAGAACGGCCTGGGTCTCGGGATCGCCGAAGCGACAGTTGAATTCGATGACCGCGGGGCCGTCGGCGTCGACGGCCAGGCCGGCGTACAGCAGACCGGAGAACGGGCAGCCCCGCCGCACCATCTCCGCCGCGACCGGGGCCACGACCTCGTCGACGATCCGCGTGACCATGTCCGCGGGCAGCCACGGCAGCGGGGTGTAGGCGCCCATGCCGCCGGTGTTGGGTCCGGTGTCGCCGTCACCGACGCGCTTGTGGTCCTGGGCGGGCAGCAGCGGGACCACGGACTCGCCGTCGACGAGGCAGAACAGGGAAACCTCGGGACCGGAGAGGAACGACTCGAACAGGACAGGATGTCCCAGTTCGAGCAACTCGGCGGCGTGGTCGCGCGCCGCCCGTCGATCGGCGGTGACGACGACGCCCTTGCCGGCGGCCAACCCGTCGTCCTTGACCACCCAGGTGGGTCCGAAGCGGTTCAGCGCGGCGTCGAGCACGGCCGGGGTGTCGACGACCTCGCTGTGCGCGGTGCGCACGCCCGCCGCGGACATGACGTCCTTGGCGAAGGCCTTGGAGCCCTCGATCCGCGCGGCGGCCGCGGAGGGACCGAAGCAGGCGATACCGGCGTCGCGGACGGCGTCGGCGACACCGAGAACCAGCGGCACCTCCGGCCCGACCACGACGAGGTCGGCGCCGAGTTCGCGCGCGAGCGCGACGACGGCGGTGCCGGACGCGACGTCGACGGCGTGCACGGGCACGACGGCGGCGATGCCGGCGTTGCCGGGCGCGCACGCCACGGTGTCGACGCCGGGGTCGGCGAGCAGGGCGGTGATCAGGGCATGTTCACGGGCTCCGGAGCCGATGACGAGTACGCGCACGACGAGCAGCGTACTCGAGCGCACTCCTGGACAGCAGTCACCCGAGGACGCTAACCTTCGCTGGTCCGGAATTACGGAATAACGGAGGAAGCCGATGAGACGCTCGACGATGTTGCTGTCCACGCTGACCGTCACCGCTGTCGTGGCGACCGGATGCGCATCCGCCGCTCCGGCCGCTCCCGCTGCCGACTGCCCCACTCCCCCCGCGGCCGGGTTCGACACCCCCGACGGCTGGATCGGCCTGGCCGCGGAGCGCCCCGAGGACATCGCGTTCGTCGTCGACACCGGCGATTCCTCGGTGGCGGCGCGTTCCGACCGCGATCAACCCCTCGCCAGCGCCGTCAAGGTCGTCCACCTGATCGCCTACGCCCGCGCCGTCGCCGACGGCACGCTGAACCCCGACGAGCAGGTCCCCGTGCTCGACTGGCAGCGCTGGTACGCACCCGGCACCGACGGCGGCGCCCACATCGCCGCCCTGAACCGTCTCGGCATCCCGAACGACGGGACCAGCCCCCTCGACCCGGCCGCGACCGTGCGGCTCGACGACATGGTCTCGGCGATGGTCCGCGAATCCGACAACGGCGTCCCGGACTACCTGCGCTATCGACTCGGCGACGACGCTCTCCGCGCCGCGGCGTCGGCGGCCGGGTGGACGGACTTCACCCCGCCGACCCTCGTCGGCACGAACCTCGGCGCCCTCGATCCGACCGTCGACCGCGACGACCTGTGGTCGTTGGCCCAGCGGTTCGCCTTCGACGCCGACTTCCGCGCCGGCTACGCGCAGAACGTCACGCCGCCGGACGAGGCCGCGATTCTCGAGTACTACGACCGCTACGGTCCGCGCGGATCCGCCGACGACCTCGCCCGCGTGTATCGAGCCGTCGCCGACGGGTCGCTGGGCGCCGGCGTCGACGTCGTCCGTCGTCAGCTCGAGTGGCAGTCCGCCCCGGAACCCTTCACGGCCATGGGATTCAAGGGCGGCAACCTGCCGGGTGTGCTCACCCACGGGTTCGAGTTCCGCGGCGACGACGGCCGGACCGCCGTCGTGGTCTGGCTGACGCACGGTATGGATGCGGCGGACTACGGTGCGGCCATGGAGAATCTCGCAGCCCATCAACAGCTGCTGATCGACGCGGCCACCGACCCCGCCGTCGTGCCCCGGTTGGCGTGCGTGGCGTGAGCGAACTCGCCGACCGGCTCGCGGCGCTCGAGGCACGTGTCGCGGCCCTGGAGTCGGCCGGCGTCTCCGGCGCTCCGGCGTCCGAGTCGGACCCCCACCCGTCGACCGGCGGCGTGGTCGGCTACTCGGGCGACGTGCACCTCGCCGGGGACATCTCGTGGTCCATGACGTACTCCCCCGACGGCGTGCTCGACCTGCCGCCCGACCGCTCCGTCGAGGTCCTCGCGGCCCTCGGACACCCGGTGCGCTTCGCGATCGTCCGGGCGCTGCTGCGCGGGCCGATGTCGGCAACGGCGCTGCAGGAATCGCTCGATTCGCTGTCGGCGGGCCGGCTCTATCACCACCTCAAGGCCCTCACGGGGGCGCGCATCGTGGACCAGCACGCGCGCGGGGACTACCGGCTGGCGCCCCGCACCGTCGTTCCCGCCCTGGTGCTCATGATGGCGTCGGCCGACATCGCGGGCGAGTTGCGCTGAGCGCCTAGGCTCACGCTCATGGCAACCCTCTTCTCGTCGATCATCGCCGGCGACATTCCCGGTCGCTTCGTCTGGGAGGACGACGACGTCGTCGCGTTCCTCACCATCGCCCCGGTCACGCAGGGGCACACGTTGGTGGTCCCCCGCGCCGAGATCGACCAGTGGCAGGACGTCGACCCCGCGACGTTCGGGTCGCTGACCGGCGTTGCCCAGACCGTCGGCAAGGCGGTCCGGTCGGCGTTCGACGCGCCCCGCGCCGGGTTGCTCATCGCCGGTCTCGAGGTCCCGCACCTGCACCTCCACGTGTTCCCCGCCTACGACATGGGGAACTTCGACATCTCCGGCGCCGACCCGTCCCCGACGGCGGAGTCGCTGGACGAGGCGCAGGAGAGGATCAAGGCCGCGCTGACGGCCCTCGGCCACGGTCAGCACGTCCCGACGCGCTGACCGGCGCGAGCCTGCGGGCCGCATGACCTCCTTCGCGCTCGGTGTCGGCATCGGGCTCTCCCTCATCGTCGCCATCGGCGCACAGAACGCCTTCGTGCTGCGCCAGGGCATCGCCCGTCGGCACGTCGGGCTGGTCGTCGCGATCTGCGCGCTGTCCGACGCCGTCCTCATCACCGCGGGGGTGGCCGGCGTCGGGGCGGTGGTCGACCGGCTGCCCGTCCTCGTCACCGTCGTCACCGTGGCGGGGGCGGTGTTCCTCCTCACCTACGGCGCCCTCGCCTTCCGGCGCGCGCTGCGCCCGTCCGCCCTCGTCCTCGGCGACGACAGCGCCGTCGCGTCGAGACGCACCGTCGCGCTGACCGCACTGGCCCTCACGTGGCTCAACCCGCACGTGTATCTCGACACGATGGTGTTTCTCGGCTCGGTCGCCAACCGCGAAACCGGTTCGGACCGTTGGTTGTTCGCCGGTGGCGCCGTCGTCGCGAGCCTGCTGTGGTTCACGGCCCTCGGCGTCGGCGCCCGGTTCCTCACCCCCGTCTTCGCCCGGCCCGGCGCCTGGCGCGTACTCGACGTCGCCGTCGGCGGGGTGATGGTCGCGATCGCGGTGGTGCTGATCACCGGGCTGTGACGCCCCGACTTGCTACCGTGGATGCAAGCCCGTGGACGACGGGCCCGGACGAGCGCACCGTACCCGGCAGACGACAAGACGGTGCAGGAGAGTCGTCATGGCCTGGATCGTTCTGCTCGTGTCCGGAGTTCTCGAAGCCGTGTGGGCCACCGCCCTCGGCCGGTCCGCAGGATTCACCCGCCTCACCCCCACCGTGATCTTCGGTGTCGCCCTGATTCTCAGCATGATCGGGCTCGCCGTCGCGATGCGGTCGATCCCCACCGGCACCGCCTACGCGGTCTGGGTGGGCATCGGTGCCTCGCTCACCGTCGCCTACGCGATGATCACGGGCGCCGAGTCGGCATCGCTGCTGCGCATCGCGCTGATCGTCGGCCTGGTCGGGTGCGTGGTCGGGCTGAAGCTGGCCCACTGACCCCCCACCGCGATCCCCGCACGAGGGATGCGCACCAGCGGTTACAGTGACCGCATGAACTGGGTGTCCGCAGTCACGATGCCGGTGCGGGTGGGGCTCGCGGTCGCCGAATCCGCTGTCGGCGTTGCCGAGTCGGCCGTCGCGACCACCCGCATGGCCCTCGCCGCGGGCGCCTCCGGATCGTTGGACGCGGTGGCGCTGGCGAATCCCCGCGGCGGGCCACTGCAACTGCTGGCGCAGCTGGCCGAACTGACGTCGGACGATCGCGCGCTCGGTCATGCCCTGCGCCCGGGCGGACCCTTGGACCGGCTGCTGGAACCGGGCGGTGCGGTCGATCGGCTCACCAGCCGCGGCGGCACCCTCGATCGACTGCTCGAGCCGGGCGGTCCGCTCGAGCGCATCATGGCGGAGGACGGCCCGCTGGTGCGCATTCTCGCCGAGGACGGCCCCCTCGATCGGCTACTGGCCGAGGGTGGACTGCTGGACCGCATGACCGCCCCCGACGGTCCCCTCGAGCGCCTCACCGCCGCCGAGGGCCCCCTCGAACTGCTCACCAAGCAGGACGGCGTCATCGAGACGCTGATGCGGGAGGACGGCGTCGTCGATCGAGCGATTCGCGACGGCGGCCTGGTGGAGACCCTGATCGGCGACGACGGCGCCATCGCTCGGCTCACCGCCAAGAACGGTCCGCTGGATCAGTTGGTGACCGTCGCCGAATCGCTCAGCTCCCTGGCGCCGAACCTCGAGCGCATGAGCGTGAGCGTGGAGATCCTCCAGGACACGGTCGACGTGCTCGCCGCGGCGGTCAATCCGCTGGGCGAGTTGGTGGGCAAGCTGCCGAGTCGATGGGTGAAGTCGCGGGGCGCCGTCGAGCCGCGGACGGGTGAGGTGCGCGGCGCGTTGAAGGGCCCCGCCGTCGGGCGCTGATCGTCGGTCGAATTCTGTGCAGTAGTCCGCGTCCAGCGCGGATTACTGCACAGGATTGCCGGAGCGGACCGCCTCGACGGCCGTCGCCCGGTCCGGCCAGGACTGCGCTTCGCGGTCGAGCCCGCTGAGGGTGATCGGCCGCCGCGCGGCCGGGTGCGGCGCGACGAACGCCGCGGTGACACCCGCCGGCACGTGTCCCAGGGTGCGCAGGAGCACGGTGATGCCGCTCGAGGACAGGAACGTCACCCCGGCCAGATCGACGACGAGTCCACCGTCCGCCGAGGAGGCGGCCTCGAACGCGACGTCGGCCAGTCGGCGCGACGAGATCATGTCGACCTCCCCGTCGACGACGACGACGGAGACCCCGTCCTCGTCGGTCACGGTGGCGTCGAAGGCGCCACGCGTCGGGCTGTCGGTCATGATGGCGAGGTTACATCGGTCGCGCCGCGGCGCGGACGATGCGTGTCGGTCGGTGACCGATGACGACGGCCGACAATGGGGTACAGGACTTTCATGGACAGCGCTCGAGGACCACGGATCGACCACCGGAGCACGAACGGGGTCGGTTCGTCGTCGTTGGCCCGGTCCGACGTCGCCACGGCCGAGACCGCGCGACACCTGCGCACGACGATGGCGGAGTGGCTCGAGACGCAACCGGTCGGCGACCTGCGCAACGACATCGTCCTGGCGATGTACGAGGCCGTCGCCAACAGCGTCGAGCACGCGTACGACGGCGCGGAGCCCGGCCCGGTCACGGTGACCGCCACGCACGAGGCGGACGCGCTGACGGTCACGGTGACCGACGGGGGCGTGTGGCGCGAACCCACCGAACGACCGCTGCGCGGACACGGGCTGGGACTGCTGCGGGCGGTCGCCGATTCCGTCGCCGTGAAGCACGACGATCCGCAGGGCACCACCGTCACGATGATCTGGGATCTGGGGGACACTCGGCCGCGAGGTTCCGGATCGTGACCGCGTCGCCCACGGAGTACCCCGACCTGGCGGACTACCTCGAGACCGCCCCGCTGGCGTTCTACGCCGTGCGCGCCGACGATCGCACCGTCGCCTGGGCCAACGCCGCCGCGCGTCGCCTGGCGGACCCGCCCGCGACCGTGACGGGCACCCCCTTCCGCGACCTGTTCGACGTGGCCGACGGCCCCGTTCTCGCCGCACTGCTGTCCGCCGCCCCGAGCAGCGCGGACGCGTCGCCCGCCGTGGCCACCGCGCGCGTTCGCACTCCGTCCGGCGCGCGGAGCACGCACCTCAGCGCGAACGTCGGCCGCGACGGCACCGTCCGCGTGGCCGCCGTGATGTCCGAGAGTGACCGGTCGCGGGACCGCGCCCTGGACGACGCGTTGTCGGACCGCTCCGCGGCCGCCGCGGCATTGTCGCGATCGCGGGACGCCCTGGTCGCCTCGGAGCGGGCGCGGGCCAGCGAGAACCTCGAAGGTGCTCAGGTGCGGTCGTTGGCGACGGTGCTGCAGCGCACCCTGTTGCCGCCCGTCCTGGCCTCCCCGCCGGGGATGCAGACCGCCGCGTACTACCACCACGCGTCCCCGGACGAGGTCGGCGGCGACTTCTACGACGTGTTCCCGCTGGACGGCGAGGCCTGGGGGTTCTTCCTCGGCGATGTCAGCGGCAAGGGCGCCGGCGCCGCCGCCGTCACGTCCCTCACCCGCTACACGCTGCGGGCTGCCGCGGTGTTCGACCGCGATCCGATCTCCGTTCTGCAGAACCTCAACGCCGTCCTGCTGCCTGAGTTCCGCGGCGACGATCCGCGCTTCTGCACCGTCGTCTACGGCACTGTGGTCCCGTCCGCCGAGGGTGCCGTGATCGACCTGGCGGGCGGCGGACATCCGCCCCCGTTGCACGTCCGCGGCGACGGCACGGCCCGCTACGTCGACGATCTGCTCGGCGGACAGCTGGTCGGGGGGCTGCCCACACCCCACTTCACCTCGCACCGCCTCGTCCTGTCTCCGGGCGACGTCCTGCTGCTCTACTCGGACGGCGTCACCGAGGCGCGGGTCGCCGGCGGTCGCTACGACGACGACGGCGACCTCCTCACCTTCGTCGCGGATTCCGCACCCACCACGGCCACCGACCTCGTCGACCGCGTCACGACCCTCGTCGACGGATTCGGCGAGGGCCTGCAGGACGACGCCGCACTGCTGGCTCTCGGGATGCCGCGTGGGGCCTCGTCCGATCGCTGACGGGTAACGACGAGACGGACTCGTGCGCGCGGGACCACACTGTGCGGTCCCATCCGGTCGTCCGAGGATTCCGAATACCGAGTGACCAGCAGGAGAGACGTGGGCACGACGCCGGGGCCTCGAGGATGCCGCCTCCACCTGACCAGACCTCGTGACCGGGAGGACGTGCGAGATGAACGACCGTGCGCCGCGGACCGACGGACGCCCCGCCCCCGGCCCCCGAGAGCCCGATCCGGATCTGATCGACCTCGCCTACCTGTGCGCGCTCGATGCCATGTCCGCATCCGAGCGCTTCGAGACCATGACGCGCCTGGGTGACGACGACGTCACCCGGCAGCGTTTCGACGACATCGTGCGCGACATCCGCGAGACCATGGCCGTCTCGGCCTACGGCACGGACACGCCGGCTCCGCCGGACCTGCGGACCCGCATCCTCGAGTCGGCGGCCGACACCGCCCAGGTGGCGCCGGACGGCACGTCCGATCCCGCGGTGGTACCGCTGTCCTCGCTGTCGGATCGGCGCCGACGAGGTGCCGATCGTTCCGTCCGTCTCCGGTGGGCCGCCGCGGCGGCGGTCGTCGTGCTCGGCGTCGGCATCGGTGGTGCGATCGCCGCGCAGTCCGGCACCGATCCGTCGGCGCCCGCGCAGGTGACCGCACTCGCTGCGCCCGTGAGCGGCGGCGGCACGCTCGAAGTGGAGTACACGCCCGGCGCCGACCGCGCGGTCGTCCAGATGGACGGAGTGGACGCTCCCCCCGCCGGGTCGGTGTACCAGCTCTGGATCATCGACGGAGGACCCGTCTCGGCCGGAACGATGGACGCGACGACGGTCGACGAGGCTGCGTCCGTCCCCGTCGCGGGCGCGTCCGCCGTGTCGGTAACGGTCGAACCCACGGGCGGGTCGCCCTTCCCCACCTCTGCGGCCATCGCCCGCGTCGACCTCACCTGACGGTTCGAACACGGGTTCGATTCTTGATAGGCTGGCGGCAGTCCGCAGCCGCCCGACGTCAGACCTTCCCTCGTGACGTGCGAGCTCCTCGAAGGAGTCGTCATGATGAACCGCCGACGCCGCCTGCACCTCATGCCGGACGGCACCTGGCACGAGGAAGCGCCGCGGACCTGCACCAACGGTCATGCGCTGCAGGCCCGGTCGGTCCTGGTGGGTGCCCGGGCCTGTGGGTGCGGGATCGGCCATCACCGCACCCACCACTGTCGGACGTGCGGTGACACCGTGTTCTCCCCGCCGCTCGGTGAGACGTGCACGGACGGCACGTTCGACGGGCGGGCAGGCCGGAGGCCGGTCTGATGTGACGGACAGGCCGGAGGTCGGGCGGGTCGGGTCTAGCTGCGGGTGAGGAGTGACCGCAGGAAGAACGTGAGGTTGGCCGGACGCTCGGCGAGCCGCCGCATGAAATAGCCGTACCACTGCGTACCGAAGGGCACGTAGACGCGGACGTGGTTGCCCGCCTCCACGAGTCGTCGTTGTTCGGCGTCCCGGATGCCGTAGAGCATCTGGTACTCCATCCGGTCCGCCGAGCGCCCCGTGCGGGCGGCGGCGTCGATCATGCGCGGATCGTGGGTGGCCACCATCGGGTAGCCCTCACCCTCGGCCAGGATGCGCAGGCACCGTTCGTAGGACGCGTCGACCTCGTCGGTGGACTGGTAGGCCACCGAGGCCGGTTCGCGGTACGCACCCTTGCACAGCCGCACGCGGGAGCCGGGCCCCGCGAGGTCGCGGCAGTCCTGTTCCGTGCGGTGCAGGTAGGCCTGCACCACCACGCCGAGGCTCGGGAAGTCGCGGCGCAACTCCCGCACGATCTCGAGGGCGCCGTCGGTGGTGGTGTGGTCCTCGGCGTCGACGGTCACCCACACGCCCGCGGCATCGGCTGCTGCGCAGATCTTCTGCGCGTTGGCCAGGGCGACCGCGTGGCCGTCGCCGGGCAGCGAGCGACCCAGCGCGGACAGCTTCAGCGAGATCTCCAGGGGCCGGATCGGTGCCGACGACGTCACCGGCAGGCCCCCGAACGCCTGCAGGAGCGAGAGGTAGGCGTCGACGGTCGCGGTGGCCGCGGCAGCGTCGGTGGTGTCCTCGCCGAGGTGGTCGACGCTGACGTAGCGGCCGGAATCGAGCAGGTCGCGGACCGCGGTCCGCACCTCGGTCTCGGTGCTGCCGGGCACGAACCGGTCGACTACCGGGCGGGTCAGCCGCGAGGTGGAGACGACGCGCTCGAGGCGGGGTGAACGGCCGGCGGCGAGCAGGACCGGGCGCAGCGGATGCGTGGTCATCACTGGACTCCCTGGTGGGGGTAGGTGTGATCGGTGGGTGGGACGAAGGTCTCCTTGAGCGTGCGGGCCGATGCCCAGCGCAGGAGGTTCTGCGGGGACCCCGCCTTGTCGTTGGTGCCGGAGGCGCGAGCGCCGCCGAACGGCTGTTGCCCGACGACGGCGCCGGTGGGCTTGTCGTTGACGTAGAAGTTGCCGGCGGCGAAGCGGAGGGCGTGCGAGGCCTTCTCGACGGCCGTGCGGTCGGTCGCGATGACCGATCCGGTCAGGGCGTAGCGCGAGCCGCCGTCGACGGTGCGCAGGATGTCGGCGAAGGCGTCGGGCTTCGCGTCGTCGTAGACGTGGACGGCAAGGATGGGGCCGAAGTACTCGGTGGAGAACGCCTCGTCGGTGGGGTCGTCGCCGAGCAGCACCGTGGGGTCGACGAAGAATCCTTCGCTGTCGTCGCAGGCTCCGCCGGCGGCGACGGTCAGACCGGGGACCTGCTTGGCCCGCTCGAGGGCGGCGGCGTTGCGCGCGAACGACTTCCGGTCGATCACGGCGCCGCCGAAGTTCGACAGGTCGGTCACGTCGCCGTAGCGCAACGAGGACGCCGTCTCGATCAGCCGGTCGCCCATGACCTTCCACACCGACGCGGGCACGAACGCGCGCGAGGCGGCCGAGCACTTCTGGCCCTGGTAGTCGAACGCACCACGGATCAACGCGGTCGTCAGCACGTCGGGATCGGCGGACGCGTGGGCGACGACGAAGTCCTTGCCGCCGGTCTCCCCGACGAGTCGCGGGTAGCTGTCGTAGTGGGCGATGTTCTCGCCGACCGTGCGCCACAGGTGCTGGAAGGTGGCGGTGGATCCCGTGAAGTGGATGCCCGCGAGTCGCCGATCGTGGAGGGCGACCTCGGAGACGGTGGGACCGTCGCCGTGCACCAGGTTGATCACGCCCGGCGGGAGCCCGGCCGCTTCGAGTAATTGCAGGGTCAGGTAGGCGGCCACCGACTGCGTGGGGGACGGCTTCCACAGCACGGTGTTGCCCATGAGGGCGGGTGCCGTGGGGAGGTTCCCGGCGATCGCGGTGAAGTTGAAGGGCGTGATGGCGTAGACGAACCCTTCGAGCGGCCGATACTCGACCCGGTTCCACACGCCGGGGCTCGACACGGGCTGGTCCGCGAGGATCTGCCGGGCGAACGCGACGTTGAAGCGCCAGAAATCGATCAGCTCGCAGGGCGAGTCGATCTCGGCCTGATAGGCACTCTTCGACTGCCCGAGCATCGTGGCGGCGGCGATCGTCTCCCGCCACGGTCCGGCGAGCAGGTCCGCGGCACGCAGGAACACGGCGGCGCGGTCGTCGAAGGACAGGTCGCGCCACGCCGGCGCGGCCGCTGCAGCAGCATCGATCGCGCGGGCGACGTCCTGTCCAGTGGAGTGCGCGAACGTCCCGAGCACGGCGTCGTGGCGGTGCGGCTGCACCACGTTCGTGCGTTCCCCGCCGCCGTCGGAATGCACTCCCCCGACGACCTGCTTGATCTCGGTGCGGTTCGCGGACAGGTGGGCGAGCCGGTCGACGAGCCGGTCGCGTTCCGGCGAGCCGGGTGCGTAGGTGTGCACCGGCTCGTTGGTCGGGGCGGGAACGGCGGTGACGGCGTCCACGATGAGCCTCCAGGGGTCGGGGGTATGACGTGTCCCACTTCATCGCATGGGCCCCGCCCCTGTATTCGGCTGATCGACCCAACTCGTGGCGTCATGCTTGTTCGATCGGACCGACCCGGCGGGTACCGTCGGCCCATGGCCGTGACCCTCGACGAACTCCAGCGGACGGCGCACGCCTTCGCCGACGTCGTCGTCCCGTCGCCGCACCCGCGTGCCCGGATCGCCGTCGTGACGCTGGCGGACGCGGACGATCTCGCCGGTGAGTCCGTCGCCGCCGACCTCCTTCTCCTGGCCGGAGTTCCCGCCGACGCCGCCGCCGCCTGGCTGGGCCGCGTCCGTCCGGCCCCCGTCGCCGTCCTCACCAAGGCGGTGTCGCCGATGCTCGAGGACGCCGCACGGGACTCCGGCGCCGCGCTGCTCGCCGTGCACCCCGGATCCCGCTCGGACCGCGTGCTCGCCATGATTCGGGGTCTGCTCGACCACGCCCCCGACGACCGGTCCGACGACGCCCGCACCGTGGCGTCCGGAGCCGACACCGACCTGTACGAGTTGGCGCGCACCGTCGCCGCCCACACGCACGGGCTGGTCAGTATCGAGGACGAGCACGCCCACGTGCTCGCGTACTCCGCGACCGACGATCAGGCCGACGAGCTGCGGCGGCTGTCCATTCTCGGCCGCGAGGGCCCGGCGGAGTACCTTCGCCGCCTCGAGCAGTGGGGTGTCTACGACGCGGTCCGTCGGTCCGACGAGGTGGTCGACGTGCCGAGCCACCCCGACCTGGGGATCGAGCGACGACTGGTCGCCGGAATCCGTTCCGGCGGAACCGAACCGGGCACGTCGGGCGCGACCCTGGTGGGGACCCTGTGGGTGCAGGAGGGGCGACGACCGTTGACCGACGACGCCGGACCTGTGGTGCGGGGTGCGGCAGCGGTGGCCGCTCGCCTCATCGCTCGGCGCCGCGCTGCGCCGACCACCGAGGCGATGCAGATCCAGCGCCTGCTGGGCCTGCGCGGCGGCGGCGTGGACGTGCCGTCGTTGGCCGCGACGCTCACGCTGCCCGACGGTGGACCCGCCGCGGTGATCGGCCTGACGCCGTTGCGCCCCGACGGCGCTGCCCGGGGCGCGGGGCTCGCTGAGATCGCCTCGTCGGTTCGACTGCACGCCAGCGCCTTTCACCGATCGTCGCTGGTGACGGCATCGGCCGACCGCATCTACGTGCTGCTCCCCCGCATGCACACCGGCGACGGCGCCGCCGAGACCGTCACCGCGTGGACGGGGCGGCTGCTGGACCGGCTGGACGCGCGATCGGCGGTGCGCCTCCGCGCCGCCGTCGCCGTGCCCGTGGAGGGGCTCGCGGAGGTCGCGGCGGCCCGCGGCGAGGTCGACCGCGTGCTCGACGGGACGACCGGTCGAGCCGACCCGGCTGCCCGCGTCACCACGCTCGCGTCGTCGCGTACGCCGGTGTTACTGGCCGAGATCGCAAGGGTGGTCGCGGCCGAACCGACGCTGCGCGACCCTCGACTGGACGTGCTCGTCGACTACGACCGTCGGACGTCGTCGGAGTTGTGCGCCAGCGTCGCCGCGTATCTCCGTAGTCCCGACGACGTCCGCCGCGCCGCCGCGGCGGTCCACGTGCACCCGAACACGTTGCGGTACCGGGTCCGTCGCGCGCAGGAACTCAGCGGGCTCGACCTGAGCGATCCGGACACCCGTCTGCTGACCGGCATTCAACTCGCGCTGGACGATCACAGGACCTGACGGCACCACTCCACCAGCGGTGCCATCTCGCGCCACGCGGCCGCCACGTGGTCGGCGCAGTCGGGCGTGGACAGCCAGGGCGGGCACCCGAACTGCCGGCTCACGGTGAGCGTGCGGTGACGCAGGAGATCGATTCGCGGGTGCGTCGGCGCGATACCGCGGGGCGACGTCTTCAGCCGGTCCCCACCCCGCTCGTAACCGGCGCGCTCGAGGTCGGTGACGATGCGGACGAGTTCCGAGCCGCGGACGTCGTCGTCGACGGTCGCTCGGTACTGCGCGACGGCCTCGGACGTTGCCGCGTAGAAGCCACCGGCCACCATGAGTCCCGCCGCGTCGACCTGCACGTACCACCCGGCCGACGGACCGACCGCCACGAAGACGCCCTGGTGGGTCTTGTACGGCGTCTTGTCCTTCGAGAAGCGGACGTCGCGGTGCGGCCGGAAGATCTTCGCCGGACCGAACTCCGCGAGAGCCTCGGCGAGGGCCGCCACGGGAGCCCGCACCGCCTCGTCGTAGACGTGCTTGTGCGCAACCCAGAACGTCTTGCTGTTGTCGGCCTCGAGGTCCTCGTAGAAGTCCAGAGCCGCCTCGGGGATGCCGCCGAACGTCGGTGTGCCCATGACCGAAGAGCCTACGGTCCGGCTACCTCGCGAGGGACCGTGAGATGACCAGCCGCTGGATCTGGTTGGTGCCCTCGAAGATCTGCGTGATCTTCGCTTCCCGCATGTACCGCTCGACCCGGAAGTCACGGGTGTAGCCGTAGCCGCCGTGCACCTGGACCGCGTCGGTGGTGACCTTCATGGCGGCGTCGGTCGCGACCAGCTTGGCGACGGACGCCTGCCGCGAGTACGGCAGGCCCGCGTCCCGGCGCCGTGCGGCGTCGAGGTAGGTCGCGCGGGCGGAATCGACCGCCGCCGCCATGTCCGCCAGGACGAAACCGAGACCCTGATGGTCGATGATCCTGCGTCCGAACGTCTCTCGCTCCGTCGCGTACCGCACCGCGTCGTCGAGGGCGGCCTGCGCGATCCCCACCGCGACGGCGGCGATGCCCAGGCGACCGGCGTCGAGCGCGCTGAAGGCGATGGCGAGGCCCTGTCCCTCCGACCCGACCAGACGGTCGCGATCCACCCGAGCTCCGTCGTAGTGGGCAGCCGCGGTGGGGACCGCGTGCAGGCCCATCTTCTCCTCGGGCGCACCGAAACTCAGGCCCGGGGTGTCCCCCGGCACGAGGAAGCAGGAGATGCCCTTCGACCCCTCCCCGGTCCGGGCGAAGAGGGTGTAGAAGTCGGCGATGCCGCCGTGGGTGATCCACGCCTTGGACCCGGTGATCGTGTAGCCGTCCGGTCCGGACACTGCCTTGCACGTGAGCGCGGCGGCGTCGCTGCCGGCCTGGGGCTCGGACAGGCTGTAGGCCCCGATCGTGCTGCCGCCCAGCATGTCCGGCAGCCACCGCTGCTTCTGCTCGTCGGTGCCGAACGTGAACAGGGGGTGGCAGGACAGGCCGTGCACGCTCACCGCGACGGCCACCGCAGCCCACCGCGCGGCGAGCTCCTCGAGGACCTGCAGGTAGACCTCGTAGGGCTGCCCGCCGCCGCCCCACTCCTCGGGATACGGGAGGGACAGCAGCCCGGCCTCGCCCAGGGTCGCGAACAGGCCGTCGGGATAGGTCTCGGCCTTCTCGTGCTCGTCGACGATCGGGTCCAGCGCCTTGTCCGCGATGTCGCGGGTCAGCTGGATCAGCTCGCGGGCCTCGTCGGTGGGCAGCAGGCGGTCGACGGCCATGGTCGGTCCTCTCGGGGCGGTGCGGGCGGGGCGTACAGCGGGCAGGGCGAGCGGTGCAGGGAGTACTGAATTGCTCGCCTCAGTACTGTCGACAGTACTGCAGACCGCCTTCCAGTACCATCGGCGTCCGTGACCAGCGCTCATGCGACCGCCAGGCGAGCCGAGCTGTTCGACGCCGTCGTCGCCCTCTTCCTCGCCGACGGGTTCGCGCGCCTCACCCTCGACGAGATCGCCGGACGGCTGCACTGCTCGAAGTCCACGCTCTACACGCTGGCGCCCAGCAAGGACGAGTTGGTCGTCGCCGCGGTCCGCCACTTCTTCCGCGCCGCCACCGACAGGGTCGACGCGGCGGATCGCACCGCGTCCGACGCCGGCGGTGAGCGAGTGACGGCCCGGCGCCTGGCCGCCTACCTCGGCGCCGTCGGCGAGGCCCTCGCGCCGGCCTCGGAGTCCTTCATGAGCGATCTCGCGGCGTTCGAGCCCACCCGCCTGGTCTACGAACGCAACACCGCGGCGGCCGCCGAGCGCGTCCGCGCCATCGTCGACGACGGCGCGCGGGCCGGGGACGTGCGCGACGTCCATGCCACCTTCGTCGCCGACGTCGCCGCGTCCGTGATGGTGTCCATCCAGACCCGCGCTCTGGCCCGCCGGACCGGGTTGGACGACGCGACTGCCTATCGGGAACTCGCCGACCTGCTCACCCGCGCCGTCACGCGATGAATTCCGGTCCCCACTCCGGTCGACACCGGTGATACTCACCGCTGCGGGGCACTCGGGGCCCCGGCCGAGACAGGAGCCCGCTGTGCCCACGATCGACTCCACCACCACCCAGAAGATCGTCCCCGCCCTGTGGTTCGACGATCGGGCCGAGGAAGCCGCGCAGTTCTACGTCGACCTGTTCGGCGGATCGATCCTGAACGTCAGCCGCTACGGCGACGGCGGCCCGGGGAAGGCCGGGAGCGCCATGACCGTCGACTTCGAGCTGGTCGGACAGCGATTCACCGGACTGAACGGCGGGCCGCACTTCCAGTTCACCGAGGCCATCTCGCTGGCGGTGAGCTGCGCCGATCAGGAGGAGGTGGACCGCTACTGGGACGCGCTCACGGCCGACGGGGGCGCCGAGTCGCAGTGCGCCTGGTGCAAGGACCGGTTCGGTCTGTCCTGGCAGATCGTGCCGACCCGCCTGATGGAACTGATGAGCGACCCCGATCCCGAGAAGTCGGGCCGCGTCATGCAGGCGATGCTGCAGATGCGCAAGATCGTCGTCGCCGACCTGGAGGCGGCGTACGCCGGCTGACGCGCGCGGGCCGGGCCGTTTCCGCTCGGCGGGGCCGGGAACTCGGTCGTCGTGACCTCCCTCCCCACTCGTCTTCTCGCGGTTCCGTTCGGTGTCGGCTCGGCGCTTCGTCGCGCCAAGCTCTTCCATCCGGACGGCGCGGTCCTGCACGGCCGGCTCGTCCGGACCGCGCCGGTCGGCCGCGGCCTCCCCCTGGAGGACGACGACGTGCTGGTCCGGCTCTCGCGGGCGATCGGGTTGCCGTCGCCGATTCCCGACGTGCCGGGGTTCGCGATGCGGATCCCCGCGGCCGGGTCGGACACCGGGTCCTGGGACGTCCTGCTCGCCGGGGCCGGCCGAGACGTCGTCACCCGCAGCCTGCCGTTGCCCGCGGCGTCGTTCGCGTCGGCGTCGTTCTCCTCGCTCATGCCGCTGGCGCACGGCGGTCGCCGGTGGTGGGTGTCGGCACGGTTCCCGGGCGGGCCGGACACGCTGGACCCGGCGGAGGCAGCGACCGGGTTGGCGACGGGACCGATCACGGTGGTCCTCGAGCAGACGGCGGGCACGGGGCCGCGGGAGCCCCTGGCCGAGGTGATTCTGGATCGCGCCGAGAAGGAGGACGGGGTGGACCCGTCGTTCGACCCGATCGTCAACACCCCGCGAGCGGTGCGGCCGAGCCCCGAGTGGCTGCGCGAGTTGAGGGTGCGGGCCTACCGAGACAGCCGGTCCGGACGGGGGGCGGGCGGATGACGGACCGCGGTCGATAGGCTTCACTCACAGTCACGCGAAAGGTCCCCTGTGAACGATCAGCGTTTCGACCGCACCCTCGAGCTGGTCGGGCAGGTGTACGTGATGCCCGACTACTACGAGGTCGGGCGCGAGAAGATCCGCGAACTGAGCCGGGCGTTGCAGAACGGACACCCGGCGCACCACCGGGAGGACGCTGCCGCGGAGCTCGGGTACTCGGGGCTGGTGGCTCCGGCGACCTTCGTCAGCGTCGTGGGTTCCGTGGCGCTGGACTACCTTTTCTCCTACATCCTCGTCGAGTACGAGATCACCGCCGTGCTGCAGACGGATCAGAAGTTCGTCATCCACCGTCCGCCGGTGCCGGGCGACCGCCTGGTCTCGGCTCTGACGTTGCAGTCCATCCGCCAGGCCGCGGGCGCCGACATCATGGTGGTCGAGAACCACGTCACCGCCGACGGCGAGGACGTGGTCACCAGTACCACCACCTTCATCACCAAGACCGATGCCGAGATCGATCCGGAGGCGGTGGCGCTGGTGGACGCCGTCCTGCCCGCGGGGGTGCCTCGCGTGGGTCCGACGGCGCGCCCGGTGCCCAGCGGGTCGTGATCGACGGCGACGGCACCGTCGTCGACGGCGATCGAGTCCACGAGGTCGAGCCGGGGACCCACTGGCACGGCCGCACCTTCAGGTCGTGTTCGTTCGTCGATGCGGACCTGACCGGGCTGGTCACCGAGACGGTGGTGTTCGACGGGTGCGATTTCACCGGCGCCCTCCTGTCCGAGTCGATCCATTCCGGGTCCGCGTTTCGCAACTGCGAGTTCCGACGCGCCCGCCTGTGGCATTCGACGTTCCGTGGCGTCAGCCTCCTCGGGTCGTCGCTGGGCGAGGCGAGTCTGCGGCCCGCGACGTTCGAGGACGTCGACTTCACGCTGGCGTCGGTGGCCGGCGTCGACCTCCGTGACAGCACCCTCGACGGGTGTCGGTTCCGCGATGCCGACCTGGCGCGGACGGACCTGCGCGGCGCGACGCTGCGCGGCGCCGATCTGGGCGGGGCGCGCACCACCGGCATCCGGCTCGTCGGCGCGGATCTTCGCGGGGCCGTCGTCGATCCGAGTCTGTGGACCGGGGCCGAGATCGCGGGCGCCACGGTGGACCCGGCCCAGGCGCTGGCCTACGCGCAGGCGCACGGTCTGCTGGTGGACTGACGACTTTCGCGCCGGGTGCGCCGAACCCTCCCCGCCGCGGGGTCCGGTGGCGCACGATGGGACGAGTCCCCGTCACCCGAGCAGGCAGGTCATCATGAGCGAGAACGTCTATCGCGTCACCGAGATCGTCGGCACGTCCACCGAGGGCGTCGACGACGCCATCCGCAAGGCGATCGCCCGCGCGAACGAGTCGCTGCGCGAACTCGATTGGTTCGAGGTGGTCGAGACCCGCGGCCACATCGAGAACGGTGCCGTCGCGCACTTCCAGGTCACGCTCAAGGTCGGGTTCAAGCTCGAGGCTTGATCGCCACCCTGATCACCTCGAGCACCACGATGCCCACGGCCGCCGAGGCGAAGGCGACGGCCGTGTAGGGCAGGTTGGTCGGGTCCAGCTGGAAGAACTGTCCGAGCACCGGCACGGTGAACAGCACGACGTACCCGAGGACCGATCCCACCAGCAGGATCACCTTCCACCATTCGAGCGGCCGGGCCACCGTCATGAGAACCCACATCGCCACGACGATCAGGGTGATCAGGGCCGACGTACTGGACTGCACCACCTGGTCCGTCGACGCGTTCGGCCCCTCGTACGTCGCGAGGTACGTGGCGAACGTCGCCGCGCCCACCACCACGCCGGCCGGCACCGCCTTGCGCAGAACACGTCCGACGAACCCGGAGCGCGCGCGCTCGTTGTTGGGCGCGAGGGACAGCAGGAAGGCCGGGATACCGATCGTGAACCAGGCCGCGAGGGTCACGTGGCGCGGCAGGAACGGGTACGGCAGCGGTTCGACGGACGCGACCTGCGAAAGCACCCCCGACGCCCCGACGAGGATCGCCAGCAGGACCGAGTAGACGGTCTTCGTGAGGAACAGCGTCGACACACGCTCGATGTTGCCGATGACCCGTCGCCCCTCGGCGACGACGTGCGGCAGGGTGGAGAAGGCGTTGTCCAGCAACACGATCTGCGCGACGGACCGGGCGGCCGGACTGCCGGCGCCCATCGCGACGCCGATGTCGGCGGACTTCAGCGCCAGCACGTCGTTGACGCCGTCTCCGGTCATGGCGACGGTGTGACCGCGACTCTGCAGCGCGGTCACCATGTCCCGCTTCTGTTCCGGCTTCACCCGGCCGAACACCGCGTGCGTGTCGAGGGTGTCGGCCAGGGCATCCGATCCGGCCGCCGGCAGCGTGCGCGCGTCGACGGGGGACGCCGCGCCCGGGACGTCGAGGCCGCTCGCCACGGCGCCCACGGAGGCCGCGTTGTCACCGGAGATGATCTTGAGATCCACGTGCTGGCCGGCGAAGTACGCCAACGTCTCCGCGGCGTCGTGACGGATCTTCTGCTCGAGCACCACCAGGGCGCGCGGCGTGATCCGGCCGGGCGCCGCGGCGTCGTCGACCGGGAGGTCCGACTCGGCGAACACCAGCACCCGCAGTCCCGACGCCGCGAGGTCGGCAGCCGCGCGGGCGGTCTCGTCGTCGGCGGGCAGGAGCATGTCGGGTGCACCGAGGATCCAGTGACCGTGGCCGGCGAACGACACGCCGCTCCACTTCTTCTCGGACGAGAAGGGTGCGGTGCCCGTCTTCTCCCAGGCCGGAGGATCCGCCAGGGCCGCGGCGACGGCAAGCACGCTCGCATTCGGGCGGGGATCGTCGGCGGCCACGGCGGCCAGAGCGCGGCGCACCGTGTCCGTGTCGGAGTCCCCGACCGGGCGTAGCTCCGACAACACCATCGCGTTCTCGGTGAGCGTTCCGGTCTTGTCCGCGCACACCACGTCGATCCGCGCCAGCCCCTCCACCGCCGGGAGTTCCTGAACCAGGCACTGCCGCTTGCCCAATCGCACGACACCCACCGCGAACGCCAGCGACGTCAGCAGCACCAGGCCCTCGGGCACCATCGGCACGAGCGCCGCGACCATCCCGTTGAGCGCGGGCCTGATCGACTGACCCGAGGAGAACAGCTGGTTGTAGACGATGAGAACACCGGCCGGGATCATCACCCACGTGACGAAGGTGAGGATGCGGTCGATGCCGGATCGCAGCTCGGAGTGGACGAGCGTGAACTTGCCGGCTTCCTCGGCGAGCTTGGCCGCGTAGGCCTCGCGGCCCACCTTGGTCACCCGGTAGGCACCGCTTCCGGCCACCACGTACGTGCCGGAGAAGACCTGTGCGCCCGCCGTCTTGGCCATCGAGTCGGATTCCCCGGTGAGCAGCGATTCGTCCACGTCCAGCGAATCCGACTCGACCACGTCGCCGTCGACCACGATCTGATCACCCGGGCCGAGCTCGACGATGTCGCCCAGCACCACCTCGTTCGGCGCGATCTCGCGGGCGACGCCACCGCGGCGCACCATCGGGCGCGACTGACCGACGATGGCGAGCGCGTCGAGGGTGCGTTTCGCGCGAATCTCCTGCACGATGCCGATCCCGCTGTTGGCCACGATGAGCAGGCCGAACATCGCGTCGACGATCGACCCCGTGGACAGCACGATGATCAGCAACACGGTCAGGATCGCGTTGATGCGGGTGAAGACGTTGCCGCGCACGATGTCCAGGGTCGACCGACTCGCGCGCGCCGGGACGTCGTTCGACTTCCCCTCGGCGCGCAGGGCGTCGGCCTGCGCGTCGGTCAGTCCGGTCGTCGTCTCCAGATCACCCGTGCGCACCCGACGAGCCTAGATCGTCGGCGACCCCGGACGTGGCGACGACCCGCACCCCCGTAGTGGGTGTCAGCCCAGCAGTTGTTGCATACGAGTGATCTCCTCGTTCTGGGTCTCGACGATGGTCTGCGCCAACGCGATCGCGTCGGGGTTCTCACCGTCGGCGATCTCCTTCTCCGCCATGGTCACCGCGCCCCGGTGGTGCTCGATCATCATCGTGAGCCACTGCCGGTCGAACTCCGACCCCGACGCGGCCATCAAGGACTCCATGTCACGGTCGGTCATCATGCCGCTCCCCGACCCGTGGTCCATGCCGCTCATCGAACTCGCATCCGACGACGGCGCCGGCTGACCCCACTGCGACAGCCACGCCGAGAACTGGTCCATCTCGGGCTTCTGCGCCGCCGCGATCTCGCCGGCCAAGGCGATCACGTCCGGGTCGGTCGTGCGCCCCTCGACCATGTCGGCCATCTCGACGGCCTGTGCATGGTGCGGATACATCATCGTCGCGAACATGACGTCGGCGTCGGAGAAATTCGCGGCGGGATCCGCGGACTGTGCCGACTCCATCGCCGTGGCCGAACCCATCGAGTGGCCCTCCATCGACGAGGACGAGCTGTCGTCGCTACAACCGGCGACGAGGGCGGTACCGATCGCCGCGGCAGCGACAACGGTGGCAGTCCGGGTGGTGATGTTCATTGCAGTACTCCTGGGTGTGTACGTGGAAGCAAGACAGGGTGACTCGACGTGCGATCCGCCGGAGCACGACGGCTCCGGTCTCCCTGTCACACCCGAAGAAGTACCGATTCGTCCAACGCGGACACCGCCCATGGCGGTGCCCGACCCGACCGGCCCATCACCGCAACCATGCGCGTGGACAGGGGATCGGACGCCGGCAACGCGGTGACGACACCCGAGGGCATCGATATAGCGGACCAGGACACCGGCGTCGCCATGCAGGGATGCGTCATCGGATGGCCACCGGGACACGGCGTGGGTTCGACGACCACCGAGGACGACACGACGGGGCCGTGCGCCTCGTCGCCGTGATGGTCCGAACCGGTGACCACCGTCGATGCGGTGGCCGCGGCCATCGCCTGATGCGAGGCGGACGGAAACATCGGAACCGAATGCATCGAGAGCACACCCAGCACCGTGAGCACGGTCAGAACTGCGAGCGGGATGGTTCCGCGCAGTCGTCGACCGGTCGCCGTCATCGCTCCATCCTAACAAGGGATACCCCTGCGGGGTATGCGCCCGCGGGTCCGCGCACGAGCCTCCCGCAGGTCGACCGTGTCGGTCAGCGCGACTCGAGCCGCGCCAGCAGCTCGGTGAACTCCTCGGCGTAGGCGAGGCGCTTGCGCAACGTCTCGCAGCGTTCGTCCGCCCGCTCACGGAAGGCGGTGATGACGGCCGCGGCCGCCTCGAGGTCACCCGTCCCGGCGGTGAGTGTGTCGGACGCCGCCAGCACCTCGGCCATCTCGGCCAGGGTGAACTCGAGCGGCTTCATGCGGCGCACGAGCAGCAGGCGGGCGACGTCGTCGTCGGTGTAGAGGCGGAACCCGCCGGCCGACCGCGCCGACGGCGTCACCAGGCCCACCTCGTCCCAGTGCCGCACCGTGCGCACGGACAGCTCGATGCGTCGGGCCACCTCCCCGATCTGCATGTGCTCGCTCATCCGCCCAGCGTTCCCGTCAGCCGGGCGTGGCGGTGGGCGGACGCCGCGTTCGCGCCGACGATGCGCACCGTCGTGCCGCGGCGGGCGTACTTGGCCTCGACGGCATCCAGCGCAGCGACGGTGGAGGCGTCCCAGATGTGCGAGGCGGACAGGTCGATGACGACCTCCGCCGGGTCGTTCGCGTAGTCGAACCGGTGCACCAGATCGTTGCTCGACGCGAAGAACAGGTTGCCGGTGACGGTGTAGACGCGAGTTCCGTCCGTGGTGTCCTGCGCCGTGACCTCGGTGAGGTGAGCGACGCGTCGGGCGAAGAGCACCGTGGCGGTGAGGACGCCGGCGAACACGCCGTACGCGAGGTTGTGGGTGGCGACGGTGACCGCGACGGTCACCAGCATCACCGCGGTCTCGCTGCGCGGCATGCGGCGCAGGGTCGACGGGCGGATGCTGTGCCAGTCGAAGGTCGCGACCGACACCATCACCATGACCGCGACCAGCGCCGCCATCGGTATGACGGCCACGACGTCGCCGAGACCGACCACCAGGATCAGCAGGAACGTCCCGGCGAGGAAGGTCGAGATGCGGGTCCGCGCGCCGGAGACCTTCACGTTGATCATCGTCTGACCGATCATCGCGCAACCGCCCATGCCGCCGGTGAAGCCGGTGACGACGTTGGCCACGCCCTGCCCCCACCCCTCGCGCGTCTTGTCCGAGCGGGTGTCGGTGATGTCGTCCACCAGCGTCGCCGTCATGAGCGACTCCAGTAGGCCGACCAACGCGATCGCCACCGCGTACGGCGCGAGGATCGTCAACGTCGCCGTCGTGAACGGCACGTCGGGAATCAGGAAGGCGGGCAACGACGTCGGCAACTCGCCCTGGTCGCCGACGTCCGGCACCTGCCAGGCGAAGACGACGGTGGCCGCCGTGAGCAGGACGATCGCGACCAACGGGCCGGGCACCGCCGTCGTCAGGCGAGGAAGCAGCACGATCACGGCGATGCCGACGGCCACCATCGGGTAGACGAGCGCCGGGACGCCCAGCAGGTAGGGAACCTGGGCCGAGAAGATCAGGATGGCCAGGGCGTTGACGAAGCCGACCATCACGCTGCGCGGCACGAAGCGCATGAGTTTGGCGACGCCGAGCAGGCTCAGCACGATCTGGAGGACGCCACCCAGGATCACCGCGGCGATGAGGTAGTCGAGTCCGTACTCGCGGGACAGCGGGGCCACCACCAGCGCGATGGCACCCGTGGCCGCCGAGATCATCGCCGGGCGGCCGCCGACGATGGCGATGGTCACCGCCATGGTGAACGAGGCGAACAGTCCGACCCGCGGGTCGACACCGGCGATGATGGAGAACGAGATGGCTTCGGGAATCAGCGCGAGCGCGACGACCAGGCCGCCGAGGATTTCAGTCTTGAGGCGGCGGGGAGAGCGCAGCGCGCCGAGGACGGACACGTCCGTGGTGGAGGAAGTGAAAGGCACGTGGCGCAACTCTACCCTCACGTGAGAGTAGAGTTGACCACGCGGCTTCTAGACCTCACACGTCGGCAAGCGCGATCCCCTTGGTCTCCTTCATGAACCACGCCGCCACGCCGGTCAGCGCGGCGAGCGCCATGATGTAGACGCCGAAGACCCAGCCCAGGTCGAGGTTCAACAGCAGCTGATTGAGGTAGGGCGCCGTGCCACCGAAGACCGCCACGGAGAACGAGTACGCGAAACCGATGGCCTGCGTACGCAATCGCGTCGGGAAGCTCTCCGACAGGGTGGACGACAGGATCGAGGCGGGCGCGGCGACCACCAGCAGGGCGGCGGTGGTCGCGAGCAGCAGCGTCCATCCCGCGTCCGTGATCATCATCGTCAGCGGGACCTGCAGGGCGAACATGCCGACGGCGAACGCGGCGAGCATCGGCCGGCGCCCGATCGAGTCCGACAGGCGACCGAAGAACGGCAGGGAGATCAGCGCGATCACCTGGGCGATCACCAACATCCAGTACGCCGTGTCGGGGTTCATGCCCTTCTGCGTGATGGCGTAGGTCGAGACGTACGAGGTCCAGGTGTAGTGCGCCGCCGTGATTCCCGACGTCATGCCGATCATGAGCACGATGGCTCGCACCACGGTGCGACGCGGAATCGGCGTCGACTCGGTGGCCGCCTGCTCGCCGTGGAACACGTCGGACTCGTCCATGCTGCGCCGGAGGTACAGCGCGACGAGGGCGAGCACGGCGCCGAGGAGGAACGGAATGCGCCAACCCCACTGTCCGACGGCCGATTCCGACAGGGTCGAGGTGATGACACCGCCCAGCGAGTACGCGATGACCGACCCGCCGAAGATCGCGACGAAGGCGACGCTGCCCCACATCCCGCGGCGATTCGCGGGCGCGATCTCCCCGACGTAGGAGTAGGCCGTGGCGGATTCACCACCGTGGGCGAAGCCCTGCATCACGCGAGCGAGCAACAGCAGCACCGACGCCCACGCGCCGACGGCGGCGTAGGTGGGCATGATGCCGATGAGCAGGCTGCCCGCCGCCATGGTCAGCATCGTGGTGACCAGCACGAACTTTCGGCCACGCCTGTCCGCGATACGCCCGAAGACGATGCCGCCGAGCGGCCGCATCAGGAACCCGACGGCGAACACCGCGAGGGTGGACAGCAGCGCCGAGACCGGATCGCCCTTGTCGAACATCGCGGCGGCGATGAACGGAGCGAACACGGCGTAGGCGCTCCACTCGTACCACTCGAGCACGTTGCCGACGGCACTGGCCAACAACGACTTCTTGCGCGAGGCGAGAGTGGGCGCCGGGGGCGCCGAGGAACTGACGGTCATGACGACTCGCTTCCGGTGCGGGTGGGGAGGGCCCGGTCCGCGAGTGCGGCCCGGCGGATCTTGCCCGTGAGGGTCTTGGGGAGATCGGTGACGACGTGCACGGTGCGCGGGCGCTTGTACGCGGCGAGTCGGGACCGGGCGAAGTCGACCAACTCGTCACCGGTCGCGGCGGTGTCGGCCCTCAGGGAGACGTAGGCGACGACGGATTCGCCCTGGTAGTCGTCGGGTCGCCCGACGACCGCGGCCTCGAAGACGGCGGGGTGTTCGTAGAGCACGTCCTCCACCTCGCGCGGCCACACCTTGTAGCCCGACACGTTGATCTGGTCCTTCAGTCGGTCCACCAGGTAGACCCAGCCGTCGGCGTCGATCACGGCGACGTCGCCCGTGCGCATACGTCCGTCGGGCATCGCCGACGCGGTGGCCTCGGGGTTGTTCCAGTATCCCGAGACCACCTGCGGTCCGGCGACTTCCAGCTCACCGGGAACACCGGGCGGGGTGGGTGCGCCGGCGTCGTCCACCGTCCGGACCTCGGCTCGGGGCAGGGGTTTGCCGACCGAGAGGGAGCCGCTGCCCGAGTCGACCGGCGCCCGCTCCCCCGGCGGTACCGCGATCACGCCGGCCGTCGTCTCGGTCATGCCGTACGCGTTGTGGATGTAGTGACCGAACCGCTCCTCGAACGCCCCGACCGTGGCGGGCGGGATCGGCGCACCGCCCGAGTACAGCGTCTCGAGGGAGTCGAAGTGGGATCGCGTCGCCGCCGGGTGGGCCGACAGCGCGTTGAAGACGGTGATCGAGCCGATCGTGTAGGTCACGCGGTGCTCGACCAGTGCGTCGAGGGTGACGCCCGCGTCGAACCTGCCCGCGAACACCAGCGTCGTGTCCCGCACCAGAGCCACCGCGGCGTTCAGGACGGCACCGGTGATGTGGAACAGCGGCGCGGCGGCGAAGACCACCGCGCCGTTCCGCACCCGTGCGCGGTCTCCGAAGTCGGTGGCCGTCGCGAGCAGGTTCGCGTGGGAGACCATGGCCCCCTTGGGCGGTCCCGTGGTGCCGGAGGTGTAGGCGAGCAGGGCCACGTCCGCCGTCGCCGGGTCGGGGCCGGTCGGCCGGCCCGGTGCCACGGCGGTCAGCAGGTCGTCGTCGCGCGGCTCGGTTGCCGGCCCGGTGAACACGCGCTCGTCACCCCGCGTCTGGAAGTCCCGCGCGTTCACGGTGAGGACGCCTCGCACGGTCGTGTCTCGGCACTCCGCGAGCAGGGCGTCGGCGTCGTGGTCGGCGCACACCAGCAGCACCGGCTCGGCGTCGTCCAGCAGCACCCGCAGTTCGCGTTCCCGGTACATCGGATTCACCAGCACGGCGACGGCACCGAGCTTCCAGATCGCGAGGAACAGAAGCGCGTAGTGGGGGACGTTCTGGAGGTGGATCGCTACTCGGTCGCCGTGCTGCACACCACGGTCGGCCAGCGCCACCGCGACGCCGTCGGAGAGGTCGTCGACCTCGCGCGCCGTGACCACGGCGTCGAACCAGGCCAGCGCCGCCGCGTCCGGATGCCCGTCCACCCGTCGACGCCAGGCGTCGATCACCGTCCCGTTCGTGCTCATCCACCCACCGATCCTTCGACGTTCCGCTGACCGGGACGCCGCACGGCACCCGATCCCGACCGATCACTCGCTCGGTGGGCCGAGTGTCGCGGATCACACACGCAGGTGTCAACCCGGCCGTTCACCGAGCTCCCCCGCCCACGACCCCTCTACGCTCGACGCCATGACTGCCGACGGATCCTGGCGCAGCTACGAGGGTGACGCGTTTCCGCCCGTGCTGACCGCCGCCCTCACCGCCTTCGTCGACCAGGGCTACCACGGCACGTCGGTACGCGAGATCGCCTCTCGCGCAGGGCTGTCCGTCCCCGGCCTGTACCACCACTACCCCTCCAAGCAGGCGATGCTCGTCGGAATCACGTCGAGCGCCATGACCGAGTTGCTCGATCGGTCCTCGCGCGCCGAGAGCGAGGCCGGCCCGGCGCCGGCGGACCGGTTCGACGCCGTCGTCGAGTCGCTTCTGCTCTTCCACGTCCACCGCCGTGACGTGGCGTTCGTCTGCTCGACGGAGATCAGGAGCTTGCACCCCGCCGAGCGCGAGGCGTACGTGGGTCAGCGCGACGCCCAGCAACGCATGCTGGACCGCATCGTGCTGGACGGTGTCGAGGCGGGCGTGTTCCGCACCGCGCACCCGCTCGACGCGAGCCGAGCCGTGACGACGATGTGCGTCGGGGTGGCCACCTGGTACCGCCCCGGTGGTCGTCTCGATCCCGCCGCTCTGGTCGACGTCTACTCCGAGCTCGCCCGCGGAACGGTGGGGACGACGACCGGTCCCTGAACCCCACCGAGGCTTGACCGGGTTCACCGTGTCTGTCAGTCTCACGGGTGCCGAGCGAGTGATCGGTCGGGATCCTGTTCCGCGACGAGAGGCGACCCACCGTGGCGATCGACCTGACCTACGACCCCGACGTGCGCGGCTGGATCGACCGCACCCGGACCTTCACCCGCGAGTACGTGCTGCCGATCGAGGACAAGTTCCTCGGCGACGCCACCGCAGCAGGCGGCGACGATCTGCGCCGCGAAATGCAGAGCGCCGCACGGGAAGCGAGCGTCTTCGCCCCGCACGCCCCCGTCGAGTACGGCGGTGGCGGGTTGTCGATGAGCGACCGGTCGCCGGTCTTCGAGGAAGCCGGATACTCGCTGTTCGGTCCCATCGCCTGCGGCATCGGCGCGCCCGACGAGGGCAACGTGCACCTGCTCGCCCACGTGGCGTCGGGACCGCAGAAGGAGCAGTTCCTCGCCCCCCTCGCCCGCGGCGAGGTGCGCTCGGCCTTCGCGATGACCGAGCCCGCGCCCGGCGCCGGATCGGACCCGTCGGCCCTGGCCACCGTGGCCACCCGCACCGGCGGCGGCTGGACCGTCGACGGCCACAAGTGGTTCATCACCGGCGCCGACGGTGCCGCGTTCTTCATCGTCATGGCCCGCACGTCGGGCGCCCCGGGCGACCGCGGCGGCGCGACGATGTTCCTCGTCCCCGCCGACACCCCCGGCATCACGGTCGGCCGCCACATCGGCACCCTCGATCGCGCCATGATCGGCGGTCACTGCGAGGTGACCTTCGACGGCGTGTTCGTGCCCGAGGAGAACGTCCTCGGCGCCGTCGACGAGGGATTCACCTACGCGCAGGTCCGCCTCGGCCCCGCCCGCATGACCCACGTCATGCGCTGGCTCGGCGCCGCACGCCGCGGGCACGACGTCGCTGTGGCCCGCGTCGCCGAACGCAAGGGCTTCGGCCACCGACTCGGCGACCTCGGGATGGTGCAGAAGATGATCGCGGACAACGAGATCGACATCGCCGCGACCCGCGCGCTGCTCACGCACGCCTGCTTCGAACTCGACCGCGGCAACCCGGCGAGCAACGAGACCTCGATCGCCAAGACCTTCGCCGCCGAGGCCGTGTTCCGCATCGTCGACCGCGCCATGCAGATGTGCGGCGGCATGGGGGTGTCCGACGACCTCCCCCTCGCCCGTCTCTCTCGCGAGGTGCGCCCGTTCCGGGTCTACGACGGCCCTTCCGAGGTGCACCGCTGGGCCATCGCCAAGCGTGCCGTCGGGGCCGCGCGTCGTGCCGCGGCGGCCTCCTCGCCGTCGGTGCAGTCGTGACCCTCGACACCGCCGCACTGGCCGAGTTCCTGCGCGACAACGGGATCACCGTCGCGGGCGAGCTTCGTGTCGACCGCATCAGCGGTGGACGATCCAATCTGACCTATCGCGTGGACGACGACGAGTCGTCCTGGATCGTGCGGAGGCCGCCGACCAGCGGTCTCACCCCGTCCGCGCACGACATGGCCCGAGAGTGGGCGGTCACCAGCGCAGTGCAGTCGACGGACGTCCCCGTCGCCGCCACCGTCGCGTTCGATCCGGACGGCCGGGTGCTCGGCGCGCCGATGACCGTCGTCGAGTTCGTCCCCGGCCGCGTGGTGCGGACGGCAGACGACCTACGCACCCTCACCGACGCCGAGGTCGCCGCCAACGCGACCGAACTCGTGCGCGTTCTGGCGGCCCTCCACGCCGTCGACCATCGAGCCATCGGACTGAGCGAGTTCGGGCGTCCCGACGGATTCGTCGCCCGCCAGGTGGCCACGTGGGGTCGGCAGTGGCAGCGGGTGAAGACCCGCGACCTGGCCGACATCGACCGACTGCAGGCAGTGCTGGCCGAGACGGTGCCGATGCGGTCCGACGCCGCGATCGTGCACGGCGACTTCCGTGTCGACAACGTCATTCTGGACACGTCGGACGCCGGTCGCGTTGCCGCGGTGGTCGACTGGGAGATGTCCACGCTCGGTGACCCGATCACCGACGTCGCCCTTCTCTGCGCGTACCGTCGGCCGATCTTCGACACCGTGCTCGGTGTTCCGGCCGCCGCCTGGACGTCGTCGCGCTACCCGTCCGCCGATGCTCTCGCCGAGGAGTACGCCACCTTCTCCGGTCGGGACCTCGGCGACTGGCCGTTCTACCTGGCGCTGGCGAACTTCAAGATCGCCGTCATCGCCGAGGGCATCACGCACCGCGCGCTCGCCGACGGCGGGACCGACGATTCCGCCACGGCCGCAGCCGAGGCCACGGCCGAGTTCGCCGCCGCGGGGCTGCAGGCGCTGACCGGGGTGTCGCGATGACGCGCGCTGCGCTGGTCACCGGCGGATCGCGAGGCATCGGCCTGGCCGTCGCGCGCCGGCTGGCGTCGCAGGGCTGGTCGGTGCTGCTCACCGGGCGCCACCAGGACACGCTCGACGACGCGGCGGACACCGTCCGCGGTGACGGCGCCACCGAGGTCCGCACCGTGGCCTGCGACATGGCCGATCCCAATGTTGCCGACGTTCTGGTTCGCGAGTTCGCGCACGTGTCCCCCACCATGGACGCTCTCGTCCTCAATGCGGGCGTCGGGACAGCGGGCCCGATCGAGTCGTACTCGACCGCGCGGTTCGACAAGACGGTCGAGGTGAACCTGCGCGCTCCGTTCCGCATCCTGCAGGCGTCGATGCCGTTGCTGCGCAGCGCAGCCGAGGCAGATCCCGCTCGTGGCGCGAAGGTGATCGCCCTGGCCTCGCTCGCCGGGGTCTACCCCGAGGCCGGACTCGCCGCGTACGGGGCCACGAAGGCCGCGCTGCTGTCGCTGATCGACACCCTGAACGCCGAGGAGAGCGGCTCCGGCATCACCGGCACCGCCCTCGCCCCCGGTTACGTCGACACCGACATGAGTGCCTGGATTGCCGACCGCATCCCGCCCGACACCATGATCGCGGTGAACGACCTGGTCGAACTGATCGACGGCGTCCTCCGCCTGTCCCCTCGGGCGGTGGTGTCGCGGATCGTCATCACCCGCGCCGGGGCAGGGCTCGGGGCCTGACGCAGGTATTCCAGCACGGTCACACCGACCAGGCACACTCCCTCCACCCCGCGTCACGCTCGCGGCGGTGGCGCCAACCGATCCGCCGCTCCCCGCAGTGCACGCGAGATCGCGTACATGGCGGGGGTGTACTGCCGACGCGCCAGCGAGGCGATGTGGATGACCCGGGTCGGCACCTGGTCGCGCGCGGCGAAGGTCGCGGTCCGGACGTCGGGGCGGTGGTGAGTGACAGCCAACCGCGGCACCATCGCGATACCGACTCCGGCGGCCACCATGGCCTCGATCTCCTGGTAGTCGTGCGCCTCGTAGACGACGTCCGGCTCGAATCCGGCCGTCCGACAACTGCGATACAACGCCTCACCGGCGGGATGGTCGTTGCTGCGGATGATCCACTTGTCGTGACGGAGCCCGGCGAGCACGACGTCGTCACCGGCACGGTCGTCGTCGACCGGCAGCAGCAGCACCGTGTCGTCCACCATCAAGGTCTCGAGCGACAGAGAGCGCTCGGCTTCCTCGGTCCATGCGTAACTCCAGAGGAGGGCCAGGTCCACCTCGCTCGAGTGCAGCATCTCCAGCAGTTGCGGACGCACCGCCGACCGGACGTGGACGTCGACGCCCGGCCAGCGGGAGTGATAGTCCTTCAGCGCGTCGGACAGCAAGGACGCACTGACGGTCGGGAACGACCCGAGTCGGACGGACCCGTGACGAAGGCCGCGCAGGGCCTCGAGGTCGCCGTGGGCGGCACGCATCTCGCGACGGAAGAGGCGCGCACGACTCGTCAGCAACTCGCCGGCCTCCGTCAGTTCCACCCCGCGTGGGAGGCGGGTGAGCACGGGTTGCCGAATGCTGCTCTCGAGCTTGGAGATGCGTTGCGACGCCGCGGACGGGGTCATGTTGGCGCGCTCGGCGCCGCCGGTGAGCGACCCTGCCTCCGCGATGTCGAGGAGGAGAAACAGCGTGATGACGTCGAACGGTTGCTGCACGACCATGCTCCCTTCAGCTCAGCTGAAGGGAACAGTAGCAAACGCACATTGTGCTGAAGTGGTGCCGGTCATACTGTGATCTGCACGACCTCCCGCCACCGGGTGTGGTCCTCACCGCCCTCACTGGAGACACCTCATGACCTCGATCGAAGTACTCCCCCTCATCGCCCTCGTGGCGATGTTCGCCATTGCGACGTTCTTCCCGATCAACATCGGCATCCTCGGCTTCATCGGCGCCTTCGTCGTCGGCTTCTTCGCTCTCGGCTACGACGACAAGGAGATCCTGGCCGAGTTCCCCAGCTCGATCGTCCTCACCATCGTCGGTGTCACCTACTTCTTCGGCATGGCCAAGAAGAACGGCACGATCGACCTCCTGGTCAACAGCTGCATTCGCGCCGTGAACGGCCGGGTGACCGTGGTTCCCTGGGTCTTCTTCTTCACCGCGTCGGTCCTGACGGCACTGGGCACGTTCAGCCCGGCCGCGGTCGCGCTGATCGTTCCGGCCGCCATGGCCTTCGCAGCGCGCACCAACATGAGCCCCCTCGTCATGGGCATCATGGTCATCAACGGTGCCCACGCCGGCGCGTTCTCCCCCATCTCCGTCTCCGGCGTCCTGGTGCGCGACATCGTCGAATCCAACGGACTGTCGCTCGCGCCCTGGACCTTGTTCCTCTGCAGCTACGGCATCAACACCCTGCTCTCCGTGCTCACCGTGGTCGGCTACGCGGCGCTCGCTCGCACCCGCGGACTGGAGTTCTCCGCTACCGGCTCCGGCTCCACCGGCTCGCCCCGCACTCCCCGCGGCAACGGCGGCCCCGCCGGATCCCCGTCCGGAGCCGGCAGCACGACGGCACTGCTCACCCGCCAGGTCACCCCGGTCCGCACGGCGCCCGAGCCCGTCACCCGCGTCCAGAAACTCACCCTGTTCCTCATCGGCGCACTGCTGGTCCTCGTCCTCGTGCTGCATCTGCCCATCAGCTTCGTCGCCATCGCCGCCGGCGCAGTCCTGGCCTTCACGGACCTGAGCAAGCAGAGCGAAGCCATCGCCGACATCAGCTGGTCGACTGTCCTGCTGGTCGCGGGCATGGTCACCTACATCTCGATCCTGCAGGAAATGGGCACCATCGATCACCTCGCCGAAATGGCCATCACCATCGGCGCACCGATCGTCGTCGCCATCGTTCTCTGCTACGTCATCGGCGTGACCTCGGCGTTCGCGTCCTCCACGGCTCTCCTCGCCGCCGTGATCCCCCTCGCGATGCCCCTGCTCGGAACCGGCGCCCTTCCCGTGGTCGGTGTCGTCGCCGCCCTCGCCATCTCCGCCACCGTCGTGGACGTCTCGCCCTTCTCCACCAACGGCGCCCTGGTTCTGGCGAACGCCCAGAACATCGAGCGGCCCCGCTTCTACCGCCAGCTGCTGCTCAACGCGGGCATCGTCGTCGCCGTCGCGCCGGCACTGTGCTGGCTGCTGCTGGTGGTCGTCCCCGAGATGCTCTGACCTTAAGTACTGCTGAACACCCCTCCAGCAAATGTCGATTGTCCTTGACGGTTCGTACGCCGAACCTGGAGACATCACCCCCGATCGAAAGGCCCTTCCGATGTTCACTCTGCGCGGCACCTGGATGCGTGGCGGTACCAGCAAGTGCTGGCTCTTCAACGCAGTCGACATCGACCCGTACGTCGACGACACCGTCGGACTCGACGCCGTGCTCACCGCCGCATTCGGGTCGGGAGATCCCCGTCAGCTCGACGGCGTCGGAGGCGGCAGTTCGACGACGTCCAAGGCAGCGATCGTGCGACGGTCGACCCTCCCCGGCATCGACGTGGACTACCTGTTCGCCCAGGTCGCCATCGAGGAGGCGACCGTCGAGTGGGGCAGCGACTGCGGAAACTGCGCCACTGCGATCGGCCTGTACGCGGTGCAGTCCGGCCTCGTCGCCGTGGACGACACGACGACCGTGGTGCGCATGCGTAACCGCAACACCGGCGCCGTGCTCCAAGCGGAGATCCCGACGCCCGGAGGCCACGTTCCCTCCGAAGGCACCGCCGCGGTCCCCGGCACCACCGCGCTGGGCGTGCCGGTCGGTCTGACCTTCACCGATCTGGCGACGGACCGGGTCACGCTGCTCCCGACCGGTCAGCCCGTCGACCGCGTGACGCTCGGCGACTCGGTGTACTCCGGGACCTTCGTCAGCGCCGGCGCACCTGCGGCGTTCTTCGACGCTGCGGACCTCGGTCTCACCGGAGCGGAGAGCGTCGCCGACCTGGGGGCCTCCGTGCCGCGGCTCATCGAGCTCCGCCGACAGGCCGCCCTGGCGATGGGACTCGTCGGACCGAACGATCCGATCACGCACGCCGTACCGAAGGTCGGCGTGGTGGGACCCCCGGTCGACTACCGCACTGCCACCGGCGATCTCGTCCCCGCGGACGACTACGACGTGTCGGTGCGCATGCTCTCGATGATGGCGCCCCACCCGGCCATCGGACTGACCTCGGCGGTCGCCGTGGCCGCCGCGGCCACCGTCCGGGGCAGCGTCGTCGCCGCGCGCGCACGCGTCGGGTGGCCCGGGTCGCTGCGCATCGGCACCGACGCCGGCGTTCTCCACGTCGACTACGCGGTGGACGAGCACGGCATCCTGCAGAGCGTGACGCTCCACCGCGCGGTGCGGCGGATCGCCACCGCCGACCTGTTCGTCGCACCGGCGGTTCCCGCGCTGGTCGGGTGACCCCGCAGCCGGTGCGGCGAGCCGATCACCTCCGGCGATCGAGCGGGAAGTAGCTCCCCCACAACCGGCGCACGGTGCCGACGACGTCCTCGATGGCGTCGTCGGCACCGTCATTCGACCGCCAGACGATGTGTCCATCGGCCCGTACCAGCACGGCCCCCCGCTCGCCCACCTGATAGAGGTCCACCGTGTCCGCGGCCGGACCGAGGTCCAGGACGTCGACCCGCAGCGGCGACAGGTCGTCTCGATGCTTGTCGACGGCCGCCCGCCACGCGTCGACGTCGAACGTCACCAGGGTCAGGGCGTTCGGATCGCGACCGACGCTGCGCAGCACCGACTCCCCGGTTGCCGGCAGGATCGAATGAGGCAGTCGCCCGCCGGGATCGGTGCGCGGCCGATACTCGACGACGTCGTCGAGGCCGTCGTCCTTCGCCACCCCTCCCCGGCCGTCGGTCAGCGGTCCGCCGTAGCGGTAACCGAATTCCAGCCCCGTCGAGACGAAGTGCGCCAGCTGACCCGGAATGTCACTCGCCATCTTGTCCCGCGCCCGGACCGCACGACGCCCCGTGCCGGCGATGACCCGGGTGCGACCGAGACCGAGGCCCACGACGCGATCCGCGAGTGCGGCGGCCCGATCGTCCGGCAGCCACGCGAGCGGTGGACGCGACATCGCGGAGGTCGCCCGCTGCAACATCCGGTTGGTCGCGCCCACGTGTCGGGTGACGTCGTCGAGCTGGAAGTGGTTGGCGACGCTGTGCCGCGCGAAGAGGTCGACGACCGGGCGCCGCTCGACCTCGTAGGTGTCCAGAAGCGTCGGCTCGGCGATCCCGGAGAGCACCGCCTCGAGTTTCCAGGCGAGGTTGTGCGCGTCCTGCACGCCGCTGTTGAGCCCGTACCCACCGGTGTGCGGAAAGCGGTGTGCCGCATCGCCCGCCAGGAGTACTCGACCGCGGCGGAAGGTGTCGGCGGTCCGGGTGGTCATCTCCCAGGTGCCGGTCGAGACGATGTCGTACTCGTGGTCGGCCCCGAGCACCGCGGGCAGCGTGTCCCGCCAGTACGCGTCGGGCTCGCGCGACATTCGTTGCGCGGGATGCAGATACGTCCCCATGAGAACGTAGTGACGGTCCGCGTGAGCGATGAGCACTCCGGCGAAGCTCGGCTGGTAGATCCAGGTGAGCAGCGGGCGCTCCGACGCCGGGTACAGCGTGTCGCAGCGAAAGAATGCACTGCCCATCTTGGCCAGCGTCGGCCCGTGCATCTCGACACCCACGATGTCGCGGACGGCGCTGTTCGCCCCGTCCGCGCCGATCGCGAAGCGGGCCTGCAGCGTGGCACCGTCACCCCCGGCTCCGGACGTGTGGACGACGACGGACTCGTCGCGTTCGCAGATCCCGGCGACCGAGGTGCCGTAGCGAACCTCGACGAGCGGCTCGCGGTCGAGCCACGACCACAGCACCGGCATCAGGAGGTGCTGCCCGACGTGGGATACCAGGTAGTCGCTGTGGGACCGAACGCGATCGAGCTGTTCGGGCCGGGACGCGAGGTCGATGTGCCCGATCGGGCTCGAGGCGAACGACGACTGCCACCGGATCAGGTTGACCTCCTCGATCGGCGGCGCCAGGGCGAAGACCTCGTCGGACAGTGCCCGATCGACGTCCCGCCAGATCTCGAAGGTCCGTGCGTTGATCACGTGCGCGGCGGGATGGGTCAGCGGTGTCGTACGCCGATCGAGGACGACACTGCGGATTCCGCGCCGGGCGAGCAGCAGTGCCAGGGTGGCACCGGTGGCACCGGCGCCACAGACGACGACGGGAACGTCGACGTGGGCCGTCTCCGTCGCTGGGACCGCGGCGCTCACAGCGTGCGGAAGGTGATGGCCCGGCGGTTCACCCGCGGGCGCGTACCCGGTCGGACACCCGCGTCCCGGCGCGTGAGGGACTCGAGCGGCGCCCCGGCCCGCAGACGCTCGAGCAGGTACGACGGGTCGAACGTGACCCCGATCGGATTCTGGGCGAACTCGGGGCTGCTGAAGAAGGCAGCGGTCTCCTCGGCCGTCGGGAAGTTCTCGGTCTGGAACTCCAGGCGGATGCCGTCCGGGTCCTCGTAATACAGGGAGGTGGTGGGCCCGTGGTTGATGGACCAGACCGGCTCGATACCGAGGCCGGCAAGCCGCTCGTAGTTCAGCAGCAGCCGCTCCAGCGAGTGGTAGGTGAACGCCAGATGGTCCACCCCGTAGACCTTGCGCTTGAACCGGGCCAGCGGGAACAGGAACCGAACGGGCGGCGGGATCTTGACGAGGGCGAGGCGATGACTCTCGTCGTCCCACGTGAGAAAAGCGATCTGCTCGTCCTCGTGAACGACCCCCGCACCCAGGACCGTGCGGTACCACTCGATCATCTCGGGCGCCCGCGCGGTCTTGACCACGAAGTGCGCGAGGAGATCCGGCGGAAGGGCGGTGGACACCGGGGCCGGTGAAGGATCGGCGTTGGACACCATGGCGGAGACTCCTCGAGTGGTCGGGGCGGTGGGGTGGATCGGGCTCAGGAGCCCGGTGCGACGATGGGCGTGCGCTGGGTGCCGAGGTCGAGACGCCCGTCCTCGGTGCGAATCGACGCCGTGACGATGCTGCCGGGGCGCAGGAACGGGCCTCCGCGGCTGCGACGGACGAACTGCTTCCACAGGACGTGTTCCGGGAGCACCGCGGTCGCGAACCGGCGGAGGATCGCCGGCGGGGTCTTGGCCGCGGTGCCGTGCGGCGTTCCCGTGAGTACGACGTCTCCCGGATCGAGGTTGCAGAACTGGGAGAGCTCGGTGAGCGTCTCGGCCGGGCGATAGAGCCAGTTCGCCGTCGAGTCCTGTTGCCGCAGTTCGCCGTCGACCTCGAGACGCAGCGTCAGACGGTCGATCGCCGCGTAGTCGTCCTGATCGAGCACGGCGAGAACCGGCCCGACCGGGCAGAAACCGCGGTAGCTCTTGCCCTTCAGGTACTGCCCCTGGGGCAGCTGCACGTCACGGGCGGAGAGATCGTTGCCGATGGTGATCGCGGCGACGTACGACGGAAGCGTCGAGTCGGTGATCGTGACCGGCGCGTCGATCGTCGTCCCGATCACCAGACCCAACTCGATCTCGTAGTCGAGGAGTTCGACGTGCGCCGGCCGGGTCACGGAATCGAACGGACCCGTGACGGAGGCGTCGGTCTTGTCGAAGAAGAGGTTGAAGGCGCGATTGTCCGGGTCCATCCCGGACTCGATGGCGTGCTGCCGGAAGTTCGCACCCTGACACATCACTCGGCACGGCACCGTGATCGGCGAGAGCGTGCTCACCGCCTCCGGCCGGTGCGTCAGCGAACCACGGGCGGCGGCCGCGATGTCCTCGCGACCGTGCGTGAGCAGGTCCCCCGTCGTCGCGTACGAGTCGGTGAGCGCGGTCAGACCCCGGGCCGACGACACCGCCCACAGCACGCGATCTCCGTCGTCGTATCTCCCCACGTACGTGGCCACTGTGTCCCCCCTGCTCGATCCGTCACTCGATCCCGACAGTAGAGGTTTCATTGACCGCCAGTCAACGACTCGAGATCGATGACCCGAACATTCTCGGTGACAGTAGGCTCACCGTGTGCACACCGACTCGACCGCGACGGAACGCTCCGCGGTGCCCGCCACGCGTGCTGCCCGCAAGGCCGCCTCGCGGGCACGGATCCTCGCCGCGGCCCGAGATCTCTTCGAGGATCGGGACTTCGATGCCGTCACGGTCGGCGAGATCGCCGACCGCGCCGGCGTGGCCCACGGGTCGGTCTTCCACCACTTCGAGAGCAAGAAGGGTGTCTATCGCGCCGTACTCGACGCTGTCGTGGACGAGATGGACGCCGCGTTCGACGACAGCATGGACGCGGCCGACCTCGACTCGGTACGACGGGGCCTGCGTGCGCATCTGATGTATGCGGCGCAGCACCGTGGCCTCGCGACCCGGCTCGTTCTAGGCCGCCGCAGCACGGATCCGGATGTGCGCGCCGCGTCCGAACGGGGGCGGGAACGGGTGTTGACCGCGATCGCCCTCGTCCTCGGGATCGACCCGTCTCGGGAGGCGAACATCTTCGTCGGACGGGTCATGGCGACGGCCTTCGACGAGGCGACCGTGCTGTGGCTCGAGAGCGACGGCACTCTCCCCGCCCACGCCCTGGTCGACTGGATGATCGAGATGATGGAGGCTGCGATCGACGCCGTGCCCACACTCGAGGGTCGGACGGGTCGCCGAAGCCTCCCGGGGTTCTGACCGTCAGGACGTCGCGGTCAACACCGTCGCAGCGGAGACGTGGTCGGTGTCGGGTAGCGGGCGAGCGACCAGTTCCGCGGCCTCGTCCGTCGATACCCCGAGTGCACGCAGCACCCGCATCGCGGTCCGGTCGACGGCCTCGTCGGCGTTGCGCTCGGGGCGGTCGAGCAGCACCCGTCCGAGCGCGACGAGCGTGCCGGCGACGAGCGCCAGCGCCAACTCGGTGTCCTCGACGTCGAACCTGCCGGACCGGACGGCCTCCTCGATGTCGCGCAACGACCTCGGCGCGAGCCCCCGCTCGGTCGTGATAGCCTGCGCTGCAGCGGAATTGACGAACACTCGGCTGAGGCTCGGGTCGGCCCGGAAGAGTCGGCCGGTCAAACGGAATGATTGCGTGAACTTCTCCACCGGGTCGGCCATCCCGACCGTCAGCGTGTCGAGATAGGCGCCGAGCGCTTCGAGTGCCTCGTCGACCGCTGCTTCGAACAGCTCCTCCTTACTGGAGAAGTGGTTGTAGAAGGACCCCATCCCGACATCCGCCGCCTGCGTGATCTCGAGAATGGGCGCCGTGAGCCGACCCTCGGCGAGAAAGGTCTGCGCCGCACTCACCAGCGCCGCACGGGTCCGCGCCTTGCGCCGTTCGAGCCTGTCCACCGCCATGGTGCCTGTCGCCTCCGTCGCCCCCGTGGTCCGTCGAGCCGGGAGAAGTGTAACGCCGTCGCAGAACCGACGACATCGTCAGAAACGTTGACGACGAGCCCGAACGTATGTGACGATTTCGTCAGAATCTTCGGAGGGGGGATCGTCATGGCAGTGGTCGACACACCACGACACGGTCACGATCAGCCGGCGACGGGGGCCGACGGGGCCGACCGTCACGAGGACGGGCACCGGGGCCTGCACGTCGATCAGGGGGCTCGCCCCGGCGAACACCCCGGACGCGTCAGGGATCCGATCATCAAGGTCCACGACATCGCGTGGCTCGAGTTCACCAAGCCCGATCTCGCCCGAGCGCGCGCATTCGCCGAGGCCTTCGGCTTCACGGTCACCCTCGCGACGGACGACGAGTTGCATCTTCGCGGTCTGGCCGCCGGCTCCCCGTGCGTGCTGATCCGGCGCGGGCGCCGCACGGCGTTCACCGCGGCGGCGTTCCGCGCCGCCGAGACCGCCGACGTCATGACCATCGCCGAGGCCACCGGCACCCGCGTGGAGCGGCTCCCGGACACGCTGGGCGGCATCGGCGTGACCCTCACCGACCCCGGCGGGCAACTCGTTCGAGTGGTGGCCGAGGTGGACGATGCCTCGGAGATCCCCGGGCAGCGCGTGCACGAATACAACTTCGGCGCTCTCGATCCGTGGAAGATCAGCCGTGTCAACGCCACTCAGCGGCCACCACGAGAGCCCGCGATGGTGGAGCGACTCGGGCACGTGGTGATCCAGCGGAACCGCTACCTCGAGAACCTCACGTGGTACCTCGAGCATCTCGGCTTGATCGTCAGCGATTTCCTCTACTACGACGGCCAGCGTGATCGCGGACCGGTCATGGCATTCATCCGCTGCGACCGGGGAACCGAGCCCACCGACCACCACACCCTCGCCATGGCCCTCGGCCCGTCCAACCGCTACGTCCACTCGGCGTACCAGGTGTGCGACATCGATGCCATCGGCGCGGGAAGTCGGTACCTCACCGAGCGCGGCTATCAGCACTCCTGGGGCGTGGGCCGCCACATCCAGGGCAGCCAGATCTTCGACTACTGGCGCGATCCCGACGGTTTCCTGGTGGAGCATTTCGCGGACGGCGACCGCTTCGACGCCTCGCTCGAACCGGGATGGGCTCCGATGACCGCGTCCGGTCTTGCTCAATGGGGACCACCGGCCAGTCGCGACTTCCTCGGGGTGACCGTCGATCGCCGCGGCCTCGCCGAAGCGCGCTCCATCCTCTCCGCTCTGCGTCACGACACCGAATTCGATCTCCACCGCCTCCGCGGTCTGATGAAAGTTGCCTCCTCGTGATTCCTGTCCTCCGTACCGCCGATGCCTGGTGGGTCCGCCACGCCGACGGCGCCTCGCGAATCGACACCGCGGCGACCACCACGGCCGAGCTCCTGGCCGACCGCGCCGCTCTCGGTGCCGCGACGACGTCGTCGGAGCGGGTACCGGTCCACACCCTCGACCTCCGCTCCCCCGTCACGGCACCCTGCCGCGTCGTCGCCCAGATGACGAACTACCGGTCGCACGTGAAGGATTCGGGAATGAACCCGGATACCGTGCCCCTCACGTTCTTTCGCAAGGCATCGGGGTCGATCAGCGGACCGACGGACGACGTCGTCAAACCCGCGCACGTCGGTCTGTTGGACTACGAGGTGGAGATCGGCCTGGTGATCGGCGATCCGCTGGAGGTGGGCGCCTCGGTCGGCGAGGACGACCTGGCCCGCCACATCGCGGCACTCGTCATCACCGACGACGTGTCCGCCCGTGACGTGCAACTGCCGAAGACCCAGTTCTACGAGGCGAAGTCGTATCCGACCTTCACCCCCGTCGGTCCGGTGCTCGGCGTGCTCGAGGACGGCGATCTGCACCGATTCGGACACCTGCGCCTGACCCTGCGTGTCAACGGGGAAATCCGCCAGGACAGCACGGTGGCGGACATGATCTACCCGCCTCTCGAGGCTCTGCGCACGCTGTCCCGCTTCCAGCGGCTCGACACCGGCGACCTCGTGCTGACCGGCACACCCGGCGGCACCGCGCTGACGGCCCCACCGAAGCCGATCGAGATCGCGGGCGCGTTCCTGCCCCCGGCGCTGAAGTGGAAGATCTTCTTCCGCAAGCAGGGGCGAAACCCGAAGTACCTGAAGGACGGCGACGTCCTGGAGCTGTCGATCGGGACCGGCGACGGCGCCGTGGACCTCGGTGTCCAGCGCACTCGGGTGCGGGAGGCCTAGGTGACACCCCCTCCGAACGAGGCCGGTCGACCACCGGTGGTCGTGGTCGGCGCCGGCCCCACCGGTACCGTGGCCGCGCTGCTGCTGGACCGGTTCGGCGTCGACACCCTCGTCCTGGACCGGTGGGACGACGTCTTCCCGCAGCCGCGCGCGGTGCATCTCGACGACGAAGTATGTCGCATCCTCGACGGCGTGGACGCGGCGGACGACTTCCTCGCCGCCTCCCGGCCCGGCAAGGGGCTGCGGCTCGTGGATTCCGGTCTCCGCACGCTGGCTCAGTTCGATCGCGACCCGGACGATCGGCCGCACGGCTTCCCGCCGGCCAACATGTTCGATCAGCCGGACCTCGAGCACATCCTGCGTCGACGATTGGGGAAAGCCGAGAACGTCACCTTCCGTGGCGGGGTCGAGGTCGAGGACGTCGTCCACGAGGGTGACCACGTCGTCGTGGTCGTGACGGACGTCGAGACCGGGCGACGCGAGTCGATCACGGCCGACGTCGTTCTCGGGTGCGACGGCGCCAACAGTGTCGTGCGTACCGCCATCGGGTCGTCGATGATCGATCTCGGCCCGTCGCAGCGCTGGTTGGTGATCGACGTCGAGACCGACGCTCCGCTCGCGCACTGGGAGGGCGTGCACCAGCTGTGCGACCCACATCGCGCGGCCACCTACATGCGCATCGGCGCGACTCGCCATCGATGGGAGTTCGAACTGGTCGGTGGCGAGTCGCCCGACGACTACGCCGACCTCGTGTCGCTGGAGCCCCTGATGCGGCCCTGGTTGTCGGGCGTACCGGTGGCGGACCTCACGCTGATTCGCACGGCGGAGTACACCTTTCGCGCGCAGGTGGTCAATCGGTGGCGAGACCGCCGGGTGTTCCTGCTCGGCGACGCCGCCCATCTGACACCGCCGTTCATCGGGCAGGGTCTGGGCGCAGGTCTGCGTGACGCGAGCAACCTCGCGTGGAAGGTGGCAGGTGTGCGCCGGGGTCTTCTCCCGGAGTCGGCGTGGGAGACCTATCAGCAGGAGCGAGAACCCCACGCGCGCTCGATGATCGGGTTGGCCGTGACGGTCGGCCGGCTGATGGTCGGCGGCGGCGAGCGCACGATGGCGGTGCGACGCGGCGTCCTCCCGGTGCTGTCCAAGCTACCGGGCCTGGCGTCCCTGATCACCGACAGCACGACGCCGGCGCTGTCCGCATCACCGTTCGTGCGCACCGGACCGGTGCGCTCCCGCCTGACCCGCACCGCGCTCGTCGGCACCCTCGCCCCCAACGCTCTCCTGGACGACGGGGCACGCCTCGATTCGGTGACGGCGCACCGGTTCTCGATCGTCACGACCGCGACGCCGACCGCTCAGCAGAGCCGTGATCTGGACCGCCGTGGATGCGTGGTGGTGGTGGTACCTCCGGCGTCCCCACTCGGACGATGGCTCGCCCGGGGCCGGGTGAGTGCGGTACTGGTGCGGCCGGACCGCACGGTGATGGCCGCCGGAAGCTCGCTCGCCGCACTGTTCACCCGAGTCCCCATGTCTCCCGGCGTTCCTGGCGGAGGTTCCGATGCGCAGTAGTACGACCTACCCCGAGTACGCCCCGGACCTCTACTCCCGGTCCGCGATCGTGCACCCCTACCCGCACTACGCGGCACTGCGCGAGTTGGGCCCCGTCGTGCGCCTGCGTCGACACCGAGTCCTCGCCGTGACCCGTTACCAGGACTGCAAGTCCGTCCTGCAGAACGACGAGACGTTCCTCTCGGGTGCCGGGGTGGCGTTGAACCCGGTGGCCAATCGACTCGGGCACGGCACCACTCTCGGCAGCGACGGGGAGGACCACGTGCACAAGCGGTCGGTTCTCGCGCACCGCCTGACTCCGAAAGCCGTGCGCACCATGCGCACGGCCGTGGAATCGCAGGCCGAACGGGTCGTCGACACCGCGCTCGCCGCCGGGACCGTCGACGGCGTCGACGATCTCGCGAGCGCCCTCCCCCTCTCCATCGTCCCCGACCTGGTCGGATGGCCCGCCGACGTGCGTGACGATCTGCTGCGTTGGGCCGGTGCGACGTTCGATTCGTTGGGTCCGATCAATCGGCAGTCGATCCGGGCCGTCCGCAGCGCGGCGCAGATGGTGGCCTTCTCCCGCCGGGTCGTCCGCGACCGGTCCGTCGGCCCGGGCAGCATGGGAGCCGACGTCCTCCGGGCAGCCGACGACGGCACCATCGATCCGTCGCTCGCGCCGTCCCTGATGATCGACTATCTCGCTCCGTCGCTCGACACCACGATCGGCGCCATCTCCGGTGCGCTGCATCTGTTCTCACGACACCCCGACCAGTGGGACGCGCTTCGCGAGAATCCCGATCTGATCCCCAACGCGGTCAACGAGGTCGTCCGGTACGAATCCCCGATCCGCGCGTTCTCCCGACTGACCGCGCACGACACCGCCATCGACGGTGTGCCGGTGGCCGGCGGCGCCCGGGTCCTGGTGGTGTACGCCTCCGCGAACCGCGATCCCCGCGAGTGGGAGCGCCCCGACGAGTTCGACATCACGCGCGACGCTGCCCGACAACTCGGTTTCGGGTCCGGCGCGCACGGGTGTGCCGGGCAGGGTCTGGCGCGCCTCGAGACTCAGGCGCTGCTGCGCGTTCTGGCGGCGAAGGTCGCCCGCATCGTCCCGGCCGGCGAGCCCCGTCGGGCCGTCAACAACGTCATCCATCGATTCGACCGCCTGCCGCTCACCCTGGTGGCAGCGAAAGGAGACACACCATGAACGTCGACGTCGACTTCGACCGCTGTGAAGGCCACGGCCTGTGCGAGGACCAGGCGCCGAAGGTGTTCCGCCTCGACGACGACGGTGATCTGCACCTGGAGTTCGAGGAGATCCCCGAGGATCAGGCGGCGGCAGTACGCTCCGCCATCGCAGCGTGCCCGGTGGCCGCGCTGCGTGAACGTGCCTGAGGGGGACCGCCGTGTGGTGGTCGTCGGCGACTCGGTCGCCGGAATCACTGCACTGCGAGAAGTGCGTGCGCTCGGCCACACCGGGCCCGTCGGCCTGATCGCGGCGGATCCGGACGGGTGTTATCCGCGCCCACCGCTGTCGAAGAAGGCCCTCGTCGATTCGGCCGGTGACCCGGAGGGGTGGTCACTGGCCGATCTCGACGTGGACGTGACGCGGTCCGCCGCGGTACGACTCGACACCGAACGGCGCATCGTGCACACCGAAGGCGGGCACGGCGTGTACTACGACGCGCTCGTCCTGGCCACCGGCGCTCGGGCTCGTCGCCTCGCACCCGAGCGGGAGGGCGAGTTCGTGGTTCGCACGATGCAGGACTCGACGGCTCTGCGCGACCGGTTCTCGACCGCGTCGTCGGTGGCCGTGGTCGGGGCAGGCTTCCTCGGGCTCGAGGTCGCCGGCGCCGCGCATCGACTGGGTCTGTCCGTCACGGTCGTGGACACCGAGCCGCCGCTGATGCGGGTGCTCGGACCGTTCCTGTCGAGCGCGGTCGCGGATCGCCTGCGCGCGGCATCCGTCGACGTCGTGCGGGCCACGGCTCCGGTGGTGCCGTACGGGGACCCGATCGAGGGGATCGCGGTCGACGGCGTCGCCATCCCGGCCGACGTGACCGTGTCCTGCGTCGGCGAAGTGCCGAACTGCGAGTGGCTGTCCGGCACCGGCATTGCCGACGATCACGGTGTCGCCGTGGACGAGCAGTGCGCCACCGCTGTCCCCGGTGTCTTCGCGGCCGGTGACGTGACCTTCCGCCGCGATGCCGACGGGACCGTCCGCCGGAGCCCGTTCTGGTCGCACGCCGTGGCGCAAGCGAAGGTGGCGGCGGCCGGCGCGCTGGGGCTCGAGCCCCGGTGCGCACCCCATGACGACTACTTCTGGACGGAGATCCTCGGCGCGCCGGTCAAGATCGTCGGTCCCCTGCCGCCGGCCGGAGCACCGACGAGGGTCGACGGCTCCCTCGCGGACGCGTCCGCGGTGCTCGAGTGGGACCACGCCGACGGTCGACGCACCGTGGTCGCGTTCGGCGCGAAGAAGTCGGTCGGATGGCTGCGCCGCCGCGCCGCCGACGACGTCTGACGACCTCGCCCGGCAGGCCGGCACGAGGGTCGATGTGACGCGAAGACCGAGCGGTTCGTGCGAATCGAACCGAGCCTTTTCCCTGTTTTGTTACGGTGTGCGCTACCACTCATCCGGCTGCGCGGGGGGCCCTGTGGCAACCATCTCGACATCATGGGTCGACCGTCTCCGCAGCGTGCTCGGCGGATACGAGAAGGCCGGCGTGCCGTTCGATCGGTCGGGGCCGAACACCCTGACGCGGGTCGTGGTCGGCATCGGCACCATCGTCATCGGTGTGATCGGCCTGCTGTCGGCCCCCTCGGAGGAGTACAGCGGCTGGGGCGCGGTCGCGACGGCGGCCGTCTCGCTGACGAGCCTGCCCGTCGGGGTGTGGATCTGCGTCACCCACCGGTTCCGCGGTCGCACCGTCGTCGGGTTCGTCGCCTGGGCCGACGTGTCGGTCACCGTGTGCATGCTGCTCAAGGAGGAACGGCTCACCGCCATCGGCGGCACCGCTCTGTTCTCCGTGCTCACCACACTCGCCGTCATCGCTACCCCGCTCGGCGTCTGCCTGGCGCACATGGCCTACAGCACGGTGATCCTCGCGGTGATCACCGTCAACGCCGTGCTGTGGCAGGCCGCCAGCCTGTGGGTCATCGCGGCCCACACCCTGACGATGCTGCTGGTGTTCCTCACGCCGTTCGTCCTGTTGGTACACCTCGGCGAACTTCGCAGCCAGGCGCGGCAGTCGCTGCTCGATCCCCTCACGGGCCTGCTCAATCGCCGCGGACTGGAGGACGCCGTGCTCCGTCACTCCCACGCTGCCGAGTCCGACACCCTCGTCCTGGAGACGGTCGTGGTCGACGTCGACGACTTCAAGTCGGTCAACGACAGGTGGGGACATCACGTCGGGGACACCGTGCTGGCCGACCTTGCCCGCCACCTCACCGTCGTGACCGCGGGCCGCTGGGTGGTCGCGCGGCTCGGCGGGGACGAGTTCGCCTGCGTGCGTCTCACCGACGGGTCGCGCACCGCGGACGAGCTGGCCGTGTCCTTGACGCGGGTGGCGATGGTGGCCGGCTACACGATGAGCGCGGGAGCGGCCGACACCCCGCTGCCCGACCGCTCCCCGGCCGCGGTGACCGAGGCCATGACGGCGGTTCTGCGCGCGGCGGACAAGCGTCTCTACGACTCGAAGAGTCGCAAGGCGCGCGGCGCGGACGACCACGTGCGGGGGCACCGAGGACGACGCGGAGACGACGCGAACGCGACGGGCTGACGGGCCCTACGACGTCACAGCCCCAGAGAGACCATGCGCTCCGTGATGCGCGGGTCCGTCGTCACCACGGGAGCTTCCGTGTGCACCCAGCCCTCGCCACCGAAGTAGGTGGCAAGAATTGTTTCTGCTGTCCGAGTCGCGAATGCCTGGGTGGTGAGAGTGGGGTTCGGTCCGCCGAGCGAGTTGGCGAGCATCGAATTGTCGGCCAGAAAGAGTCGGTCGACGAACCGCGCCTCACCGGTGGGTCGGGTGACGGAGTTCGTCTCGGACTCGCCCATTCGCATCGAGGAATGGACGTGCAATTGCAGCGGCGCCCAGTCGACGCGGTAGATCGACCGGGCGCCGGCGGCGCGCAACAGTTCGGCTGCCCGCGTGGCGACGAATTCGCGGTTGCGTTCGGTGGCCGGCAGTCGTCCACGGGACTGCAGGTCGTACTTGGCGACGGCGCCGTTCTCGTCCGCCGGGAACAAGGACGGAACGATGCGCTGCTCCGGATCGACGTGATCGTCGGTGATACACAGGACGTTGAGCATGCGGTCGATACCGTGTGACATGAATTCTCGCAGTTCGGCGCCGGCGAGGCGCCCGGCGGGGCCGTCCCAGGCACCCGTCTTGCCGCGACCGTTCGTGTACTGCCCGCGGATGCCGCTCTCGGACAGGTTCATGGTGAACGCCTGGATGCCCGGTGTCAGCCCGGCGTTCTCGAGGCCACCGTATCCCGGGTATTCCACTCGAGCGCAGGAGTTGCCGCCGCGGGAATTACCGGTGTCGTCGTCGAACAGGCCGACCACCCAATCGAACCAGTGGTCGGTGTGGCCGCGACCGACCCATCCGTTGGGGTTCGGCAGCGCGCTGTTGAACCAGAGACGCGGCGACTCGGCCGCGCCGGCGGCGAGGACGACCACGGTCGCGTCCTCACGGAAGGTCTCCCCGGTTTCGTTGTCGCGGAACGTCACTCCGGTGGCCCGCGTGCGTCCGCCGGACGTTTCGTGGTGGATCTGCGTGACGAAGGAATCGGCCCGCAGTTCCATGGCTCGTCCGCCCGGGTGCACGGCGTCCGCGGCGAGCCCGAGCGGGACGTAACTGTTGTCGGTGGACCGGCGCGCGAGCTGGTTGCGCGGCGCGCGCAGCGGGAGGTAGCAGCCCTGGAAGCAATGCCCGCAGAAGGTGCACCCCGTGGCATCGGGGTAGACGAGCAGAGAGCTGTCGTCGGTGCGGCCCGCGTTTCCACCGGGGTGAAGAATGGCGTTCGGTTGCGGTCGGTAGGCGAAACCGGTGGTGTCCCTCGACGTCTGGAGCGGGAGACCCAGCCCCTCACAGCCCTGGAAGAACACCTGTTCCTTGCGTCCCATCGGAGCCGGCTTGATCGGGAGCGTCGCCTCCACCCATTCGAGGTACGGGACCAACTCGGCGTACGTGAGGGGGAATCGGTACGCCGTGTCGTACAGAGCCGCGTCCACCCCCTGGTACCCGGCGAAAACCCCCGGGTAGGGCCGAGGACAGTTACCGAAGTAGTGCTGTGTGGTGCCGCCGACACCGGACAATTCCCACACGAAACTGTTCTGCGACCACTCCCGGTACCACCCCGGCTTGTCACGGTTCTCCGGACCGAAGCGGAGGTAACCCGACGTCGGATCGTTGGCGTCGAACTCGAGGTGCGACCATTCCGACTCCGGATTCGCGTGCCGCGGACCGCCTTCCAGCAACAGAACGTCCAGGCCACGTCCCGCCAGTTCCGCGGCCACCACCGGACCGCCCCCTCCGGCACCCACCACGATCACGTCACGCACAGTGCGTACTTCCCCTCGTCGAATCGACCGCGATCGCGGTCAGAAGCTGTCGATGCCCCGGTGGAACCCGAGGAACTCCGCGTGTCCGTCCACCGGCCCGTTCGGCCGGTAATCAGCGATGTCCCACGCCACCGGTCGGGCGGAGAGCACGCGAGTGCGGCGATCCCACAGATCGTGTTCGCTCCAGGCTGTGAAGGCGGACCCGTCCAGCAGAATTCCGCCGAAGAAGCGGAGGATGCCGGACGCGCTTCCCGTCAACGGTTGCGGCAGCGCCTCGTCGACGATCGAGATCAGCTCCGGCAGCGGTGATTCGAGCGCTTCGAACACCCGGCACTTGGTCTCGTACCGCGCGTTGGCGAACGCCGACGCGAACGGCCCGGCCACGGTGCGGGGATCCAGCAACACCGCCGTGACGTCGAGCAGAATGGCGGCGAGCAACGACGCGGGGAACGTGCTGTCGGTAAAGCGGTAGCCGAGGGCGCGGTCGACTGCGGCGGTGACGGCGGGGTCGGGAAGGCCGCCGGCGGCGCGTGCCGCGGGATCACCCACGTCGGCAGCCGTGGCCATCAACGCGACCGCGACGGGACGCAGCAGTTGGTCCGCATGGGGGACGAAGCGGTCGATCAGTGCGCCGAAGGCCTCGGGCGACCGCTGGTCCAACGGCCCGGGGCCCGTCGCCGTGACGCCCTGCTGCAGCGAGTAGGGGTCACCCGCGGGCATCATCATCACCACGACGCCGCGCATCGCGTCGGTGGATTCCGCCAGCAAGCGATCCAGGACGGCGTCGGCCCACGGGGGCAGATCGGGATAACCGCCGAGCGGCTCGGCAACGGCGGCACCGCCTCCGGCCGCCATCGCAGCCGCGAGGAGGGACGCGAAGCCGCCGGCGCGGAGAGCGCCGCGGCGGCTCAGGGTTGGTGACACCTCGACAACAGTAGGGGTCTTTTGCGGACTATGTCACATTTGCACTTGCCTGGCCGCCCCCTCCGCCGAGTCCACCATTGCCACCAGCCGCCCCACCGATCGAACGGCCACCACGGGATCGGCCCCGTCGAAGACGGCGGCGTGGATGCCGCGCATGGCCCCGGTGATCACGCGGGCGGTGGCCCGCACGTCGACGTCGGCCGCGATCTCACCACCGGCGATGCCCGCCGAGATCAAGGCGGCCACGGCGTCGACGAACGCGGAGTGCCAGTCCTCGGCGGGCCCACCCTGCCGCGGAACGCCGACGTCCCGGAACAGCACGTGGGCGGACGGTGTCTCGTAGATGGAGCGGGCCGCGACGGTGAGGAACACGCCGAGTTGGCCGACCGGCTCGGCCGGCCAGGTCTCCTCCGCGGAGGCAGCGGCGATGGCGGCGATCAGTCGGGTCGCCGCGTCGTCGACGGCCGCCCGGAACAGATCCGCCTTGCCGGCGAAGGTGTGGAACGCGGTGCGCGGCGCCACGGCGCTGCGGGCCGCGACGGCCTCGACCGTGACCGACGTGTAGGTGTGATCGCGCAGCATGTCCTGCGCCGTCCGGATCAGCCGCAAGCGGGTGGATTCGCCCGAATCCCGTTCCGACTCCTTGGCCCAGCGGTACAGGGTCGCCGCGTGCACACCCAGTTCCTCGGCGACCGACTCGACGGCCTCGGAGCCTTCGAAGGCGCGCAGCACCGCCGAATGCCGTTGGGCGGCCGTGAACCGCGACTGTCGAGCCACGCCCGACAACCTACGAGCCGGGCGCGCATCCCGCCACCTCTATATGCGATCGGTTGCGTATCGACTGCAACTTTTGCATGATGGAGTGGTCCCGCCCGCTCGCTGACGACCCCCCGGAGGCTCAGTCATGGTGTTCACGCCGACGCGTTCCCTGATCACGGGAGCCAGCGCGGGGATCGGGCTGGCACTGGCCCGCGCCCTTGCCGCGCGCGGGTCCGACCTCGTCCTGGTCGCGCGACGCGAGGACCGCCTGAAGGACGTGGCCGCCGAACTCGAAGCGACACACGGCATTCGCTGCGAGGTCGTCGCGCACGACCTGATCGGCGAACGTCCCGGTCACACCCTGCGCTCCCGCATCGGCGGCGACGTCGATCTGGTGGTGAACAACGCCGGCATCGCCACCCAGGGCGACTTCGTCGACGCCGATGCCGCGGCTCTCGACCGCGTCATCGCCGTCGACATGGCCGCGCTGGTCGACGTGTGTCACGCCTTCCTCCCCGACATGGTCGCGCGCAGGTCCGGCACCATTCTCAACGTCTCCAGCACCACGGCGTTCCAGCCGGTGCCCTCGCTCGCGGTGTACGCCGCGGCGAAAGCCTTCGTACTCAGCTTCTCGCAGGCGCTGTGGTGCGAGGCTCGCCCCCACGGCGTCCGGGTGATGGCCCTGGCACCCGGGCCGACGAAGACCGAGTTCTTCGACGTCATCGGCGAGAACGCCGCGATCGTCGGCTCGATGCAGACGGCGGATCAGGTGGCCCGGACGGCACTGTCGGCCCTCGACCGACGCCGTCCCCCGCTCTACGTCGTCTCCGGGCGCCGCAACACGCTCGCATCCGCGGGAGCGCGCATCGTCCCCAACCGGATTCTGCTGCCGATGCTCGCGCGATCCATGCGCCGCTTCACCTGACCCACTGCAGTTCTCGACATCCCCGCTCGCGAAGGAGTACCGCCATGCCGATCGTTCTCGTCACCAGCGCCGCCGGCGGAGTCGGCCGCCCACTCGTCCGTGCGCTGGCCGCGCAGGGCGTCACCGTCCGTGCTCTGGTCAAGAACGAGGCCCAGGCAGCGACCGCGCGGAGCGACGGTGCAACCGAGATCCGGGTGGGCGACATGCGTCGGGACGCCGTCCTCGCCGAGGCGATGACGGGCGCCGACAGCATGTACCACGCGGCACCCACGCAGATCATCGACGAAGGGCCCATCGCCGAGCGCATCGTCGACCTGGGCACGCGACACGGCCTGTCGCACCTGGTCTTCCACTCCGTCATCCATCCGGAGATCACCGAGCTGCCGCACCACACCCAGAAGGAGAACGTCGAGACGCTGCTGGCCGACCAGCCCGTCCCGACGACGATCCTGCGTCCGTCTCACTACATGCAGAACTACCTCGAATTCTGGGAATTCATCCGCGGTGGATTGATGCCCTACCCCGTGTCGACGACCAGCCCCATGGGAGTCGTCGACGTGGAGGACGTCGCCGAGGCCGCCGCCGCGGTCTTCCTCGCGCCGGACGAGCACATCGGGAAGACCTACGACCTGTCGACGGAGACCATCGACCGGAACGCGATGGCCGACGCGTTCGCGGACGCACTCGGCCATCCGGTGACGGCGATCCGGCTGCCACCGACCGTGCTCCTCGAGCCCCTGTCCGCGGCGGGCGCCGTCGTTCGCGGGGCCGCACGGGCGATCACGACGCTGTCACCGCTCCGAGCACACCACCTGGTCAAGGGCGCGATGGAGGCGCAGAACGCCCGCGGGATCAAGACCTGGTCGCCGCAGGCGCGCGACAACTACGTGCAAATGATGACCTACTACGACTCCCACGGCCTGCCCGTCGGGGATCTGTCGCACCTGCCGTCGTTGCTCGGCCGCACCCCCACCCGCTACACCGAATTCGCCCGGCGCGAGGTCATGCGGCGATCCTCCGCCCGAGGCCGCTGACAGAACGGCCGTCTCGGACTCGACGCGTACGGCCGTCTTCGATCGTGGTGGAATGGCTCCATGTCTGCGCACGACGAACTGGCGTCGATCGACCTGCGAATCGCCGCCGTCGTGCGCGAGGTCGCGCAACTGGGCGGGGAAGACGACCACGTCGCCGAACTCCTCGACCGCCTCACCCACGAGCTTCGGTCGTGCGTCGACCGCGCGGACTACTGCGGTATCGCCATCGCCTTCGCCGGCTTCACGTTCACCGGCGCCTCCTCGGATCCCACCATCGCCCCGATCAACGAGGAGCAGTTCGCCCTCGGTGACGGGCCATGTCTGCACGCCGCCCGCACCGGACGCGTCGTGGTCGCGGACTGCACCGGCACGGACGAGCGCTGGCCGGACTTCGGTGCGTCCGCGCAGGCGCTCGGCGTTCAATCGATGCTGTGCGCACCCATCCATGCCGACGGCGCATCCATCGGCTCCTTGACCCTGTTCTCCCGAACCCGGGAGTTGCTCGAAGGGCGGGAAGGACACGCGCTCGAACTGGTGGCGAACGCGGTGGGCGACGCGCTGAAGCGGAACCGCCATCGACGATCGCTCGAAGAGACGGTGGCCGGTCTGCGCGACGCGATGAACCACCGCGCACCCATCGAACAGGCCAAGGGAATCCTGATGGCCCTCCGCAACATCGACGCCGACGCCGCGTTCGCCGCACTGTCCGCCGAATCCCAGCGAACCAATCGCAAGCTCCGCACCGTGGCGGCGGAATTCGTGGACTCCGTCAGCAGGTCCGCACCGGGACGCGATCGGCCAGACGGTCACGCTGCCGTCGACTCGTTGCCCTGAACGCGCGCCAGCGCCGGGGCATCGGCGTCGCACAACGCCACGAGATCGCTTGTGGGCAGGGCTGTGCAGAACTCCCCGTGCAATGACGCGACGCTCAGAGCGTGGACGATGTCGGCGTCGTGGTCCGCCCCGTCGGGTCCGATTCTGTTGGTGGTGGAGCAGGCATCGTGCGACAGATAGGTGTCGTATGCGAGGTTGCCGGCCGTCCGCACCGTGGTCTCGACACACATGTTCGTGAAGAAGCCCGCAACCACGACTCGATCGACGCCGCGGCGCCGGAGACGAACCTCCAGATCGGTCCCGAAGAACGCCCCGTTGACGGACTTGACGACGAGTTCCTCCTTGTCGGCCGGGCCGAGTCCGTCCTTGAACTCGCAGCCGGCCGCCGACGGGTGCAGCGGTGAGTCGCGCTCGAGCGACTCGTGTCGAGTGACGAAGACCGGCAGCCCGCGGGAGCGCCACGCGTCGAGCAGGTCTCCGATGCGCTGCTCGGCGCCGGGGTTGTTGCGGCGGCCGGCGGTGCCCCCCCAGTGCTGCAGCTCGTCCACACCGATCTGGGGGTCGATGACGATCAGAGCGGTGCGATTGTCGAAACGGTGGATCATGGCTTCTTCTCCTCGGGTTCGTGGTGCATCCGAAAAGTAATGAAGAGACTGCTGTCCCACCACGTCCGTCGTCGCCGTATTCTCGGACCGAGTATGCCGATACGGGAGGTCGATGTGGCGAAACGTCAGCTCGATGGAGTCGACCGCCGGATTCTCGCGATGCTGTCGGCAGACGCCAGGGCTTCCGCCACCGCGTTGGCCCGCGAGGTACACCTGAGCCGCGGTGCCGTCCAGCAGCGCATCGGCCGGATGGAGCGCGACGGTGTCATCGCGGGATACACCGCCGTCCTGTCGCGCACCGACGATCGCCGGACCGAGGTGACCGCATTGGTCACGATCAATCTGCACACGCCCCGATACGCGGAGGTCGCGGCCGACACCGCAGGCTGGCCGGAGGTCCGCGCCTGCTGGTCCATCGCCGGGGAGAGGGACATGGCGTTGCTGGTCGATGCCGACTCGAACGACGAGTTGATGGAGATCACGCGTCGTTTGAACGAGTTGCCGGCCGTACGCGACACGGCCACGCACGTCGTCCTGCGAACGCATTTCGATCGCGCCGCGATGACCGATCCGACACGGACGTCGGCGACGACGTGACATCGTCGTCGGAGTCCGGCTCCGTCCGTCGTCGTCGCCGACGAGCACACCGATGTCGTGAGGGTGCCGTCCGCTGCGCACACACGAACCCTGCGACGACCAGAAGGGCTGCGAGGCAGGCGATCACCGCGCCTGCCACCTCCGTTGCGGCCTGCGTCGAACTCGCCCCACCGCGTGTCGAGGTCACCGCGTCGACGGCACCGCCGGCGATGGCAGCGAGGACGGTGCCGGCGATCCCGACGCCGACGGCGGTGGCCAGTTCTCCTACCGTGTCGACCAGTGCCGCACCGACGGACGTTCGATTCTCCGGGAGCCCGGCGAGCACGTTGTGACCGGCCACCGTACCGACGACGCGCATCCCGGCTGCGACGAGCGCCAGGGCGATCAGCACGAATGGATAGCCGAACCTCGCCAGGGCCGAGAACACCACGAGTCCGGCGACGACGGCGACGGCACCGGCTTCCGCGGCGCGAGTCGCCCCGAGTCGCTGTACGAGCGGGGCGACGACTCGGCCGGTGGCGAGCAGCACGGCCACCTGGGCGACGGTTCCGGCAGCGGCGAGCGCCGGCGACCACCCCCAGACGAGTTGCAGCTGCAGCACTTTTTCCCTCACGACAACGGTAGCGCACACACCGCACGCGCACCGGCAGACATTCAGCCCCCGCTGCCCTGAACATGACGGGCGCACAGGGGCGTCGGAGATCGACTACTCCCTGTGGGGCTGCCCTGTCGATGCGCTGGTGCCACCGTCGACGGCGAGCAGAGCACCCGTGATGTACCGCGCATCGTCGGATGCGAGAAACAGCACGGCGGGAGCGATGTCGTCGGGCTCCCCGGGCCGGCCCAGGGCGATTCGGTCGACGAACGGCGCCAGGGACTCCTCGTCCGTCGCCATCCCCGCGGTCATCTCGGTCAGCGTGAACGCGGGCAGTACCGCGTTGACGCGCACACCGCGACCGCCGTAATCGAGTGCGAGAGAACGCACGAACCCCGTCATCGCATGCTTGGACGCGTTGTAGGCAGCCTGCCCCCAGTCCCCGGCGATGCCCGATACCGACGAGACCGCGACGAGATTCCCACCCGACCGCACCAATTCGGGCAGCGTCGCCCGAGCGAGGTGGAGGAAGCCGTCGATGTTGACCCCGCGCAGCAGAGCCCAGTCCTCGTCGGTGAGCTCGGTGATGTCACCGCCGCCGTCGTGGACTCCCGCATTGGAGACGACGATGTCGATCCGTCCGTAGGTCTCGAGCACCGTCGCCACCAGCGTCTCGACGTCCTCACGACGCGACACGTCGCCCGCGACGACCAGCGCACGCCCGTCGTGGGCGTCCGTGACGGTCTCCTCGAGAGGCTCGCGACGGCGGCCGGTGACGACGACGATCGCGCCGTTGGCGAGGAAGGCACGCGCGATGGCTCGTCCGATCCCCGATCCGGCGCCGGTGACGACGATGACCTTGTCCTGCACTGCGTACTCGTTGGTGGTGCTCATGCGCTCGGCGCGCCTCCCCGTCGTCCCGTGGTCCCGCCGATGACGGCGGTCACCCACCGGAATGCCTCGTCGTCGCAGTTCCCAATCATCCGGCTACAGCGCAGCGATCGTCACCGCGGGGCGCGCCAGTCGCCATCGAGCGCAGCCCTGGCGAAGAGCCTCGTCCACCGCGCGGACGATCGAGTCGAGCCGCTCGACCGAGAGCGGAACCACGGTGCCGGCGGACCGGCTCAGCACGATCCTGTGAGCGGGAGTGCCCAGGGTCCTCGCCTGCGCGGTCCGGCAGAGCGCGTGCTCGGCAGCGTTCGCCCAGTCGGCGGAGTTGCCGCACGGGCCGGTGTCGGCGTGCAGGCCGACCACGACGATTCTGCGAGTCGGCGACACCGAGGGAAGGTCGGGTCCGAGATAGACGAAGGTCGTTCTCCGCGCGTACTCGACCAGGTGATCGACGTGCTCCTGCCTGCCCACGATGAACCGCGTGATTCCGTGATGCACCGCTCGGCGGATCGAGTCCGGGCAGTCGCCCGCGCGGAACACGACTTGATTCGGACGCACGCTCACCGACTGCACCAGGTCGAGACCGGTGTCGTCGAGCACGAGAACGGTGGTGGCGCTGCGCTGGACCCAGAGCAGTACGTCACGGTCGACGAGCGCGCGGGCGGACACGGCACACCCGACGTCGGGGGCGACGCGGCGCATCCGGTGTCCCGGATCGCTGTACGGAGCGACGACGAGATCGGCAGCGAAAGTCGTTGTCATGCATCATGTCTAGCGTCGGACGCCGCGTAGCTGCGTGGCCTTCACGTACTCCTGACACGCCGCGGCACTTCTTGACGTATCCCTGACGGAACCGGCCACCGCGTTGCCTCTGGGGCCGACCTTCCTGCACTTGCGGACCCGGTAACCGACCGCGACGTTCCCTTCGACGTCGTCGAGCCCACCGACATGGATCGGATCCGTCGCCCCCTGCCGCCCGCGGTCGAACCCGGCTGAATCCACGCTCGCGTACACGCCACGACGGTTGCACGGTCCCGCTCCCCAGTACGGCGCCGGCACACCCGTCATTCCTCGAGATGGTCGTACACGCTCTCGCGGGCGGTCAGAATCATGACGATCACCGTTGCCGGCAGAACGACGGTGTCGCCCTCTCCGATACGGAAATCGAGGTCGGACGCCTGGAGTGCGTGGCCGGCGAGATCCGCGCCGAAGTAGGCCATCCGGTTCCTCGACTCGATAGTGCGCAGAACGATGTCGAGGTGTTCCTCCGTGGCGGTCGCGGGCAGTCCGAGTCCGTCCGTCAGGTCGAGTCCGTGAACGACGTCGTGGCACAGCGCATCGACGAGGTCTCCGCCCGGTGGGCTCCACGCGGTGGTGATGTTGTCTCGAAGGGCGGCCACCAGTTCGACGTGGTCCATCCGCGCGACATCGCGACGAGCGAGGCGGTCTGCCGCCCGATCGAAACTCCCGCGTTCTCGCAGCATCGCGAGTATCACCGCAGGCATGCCCACCCGGAACGACATCGACAGGTGTGCGGCGAGGTGAGCTACCGTCCACCCCTCGCACGGGGTCGGCTGGTCCCACCCGGTCTCCGACAACGCCTCGAGTACCGCCACCGACGCCTGCCTCTGCTGCGCGGTCAGCGCCGCAACGTGTTCGTCGCGCTTCGCCATGGGCCTTCCCTTCGTCGACGTGTCCGGAGCCTGTCACTGGACAGACACGTCGGCGGACCGAAACTCATCGCGCGGTCAGAAGTCCGCCGACGCCCCTCCGTCGTCGGAGCCGATGCGCCGCAGGTGAAGACGCCGACTCAGGCGAATGACCGGTCGAGCGAGGAACTGCAGGCTGCCCACCAGGAAGAACCACGTCGCCGCCGTCGTCGTGGACTCCCAGAAGAACAGGACGCTGCCGATCACGAACCACAGCGCGACCAGGACGTCGTTGACGATGCTGGCGGTCTCCCACTTGCGGCGGATCACGAGCTCGTCGTGACCGAGGTGGAGGGTGAGGGTGCGACCGTTGTCTGCCATGACCGGTGGATGCCCCGCATCGATTGCAGTCGAACCGGACCGCGTGTTCCCGGCACGGCGCGTGCCGCTCTCGGTCACGGCGGCCGCAGACTGTGCGGATGAGACAGCGGTGGCTTCGGCTGCGTGAGACGTTCTGGTTCGTGCCGGCGGCGCTCGGCGTGGTCGCACTCCTGATGGCGCAGGCCCTGTTTCGGCTGGACTGCGCCCTGCTCGATCGCGGCGTCGTGATCGGCAACTCGCTGCTGTATCACGTCGGGGCCAGCGGGAGCCGGGACATTCTGGGCGCCATCGGGGGCTCCTTGCTCGGTGTCGCTGCGACGTCGTTCTCGATCACCATCTCGGTTCTCGCCACCACCAGCTCCACCTATGGCCCACGCCTGGTTCGCAATTTCATGGCCGACAGGGCAATCAGGTGGTCCTCGGCATCTTCGGAGCCACGTTCCTGTACTCCCTGACGGTCCTGCGGTCGATCCGTTCGCTCGATGCGGACGGCGACACCTTCGTCCCCGACATCGCGGTCAACGTCGCGGTCCTGCTCGCCGTCGTCGACGTGGGGGTTCTCGTCTATTTCATCCACCACATCGCGCAGTCCGTTCAGGCGGGCACGCTGTCCGCACGGGTGCGTCAGGAACTCCGCGACGCGGTCGACTTGCTGCACCCCGACGACCCGCCGACGGGTCTCGCCGACATCGCGGAGGCCACTCTGCCGCCCCGTCGGGCGACGGTCCGCGCGACTCGGGCGGGGGTGGTACTCGGTATCGACGACACGGCTGCAGTCGCACTCGCGACGCGTCACGACCTGACCCTCGTCCTGCGCTGTCGCGCGGGCGACCACGTGCTGGACGGCGATCCTGTCGTCGACATACACGGCGGGGCCGAGACCTCCGACGTCGTGGCGACGGTGCGCGAACTGGTGGACCTGGGCGACGATCGGACGCCCCGCCAGGACATCCTCTTCGCCGTCGAGCAGCTCACGGAGATCGCGGTCCGTGCGCTCTCGACCGGCACCAACGACCCGTACACCGCACGCAACGCGTTCGACGATCTCTCGTCCGAACTGGCCCGCCTCGCGAGCCGACCGACGCCCCCCGCGGTGCGGACCTTCGACAGGCGACCTCGCCTGGTGACGACGCACGTCCGCGTCACCGAGTGCGTCGACCACGTACTCGACGCGGTGCGCCTCTACGCGATGAGCAGCCCCCTGGTTGTTCGCGCCGGAATCCGTGCGGCGGAGCGCATCGGCACGGCGACGACGTCACCGGATGTGGCCTCGCGGGTGTCGATGCACCTCGCTCGACTCGCCGAGACCTGCGAGCGGGACATGACCGACCCGAGCGGGCGCGCCGACTGCATCGCGGCGGCCGCCGAAGCGGACGAGCGCATCCGACACCGCACGCACGCTGTCGGCGGCTACAGCTAGGCGGCCGGCGTGCCACGCCCGCATCGTGTCGATCCTGCGTCAGGACAACACGCTGACCGCGCGGGTCACCATTCGTGAGCTCGTCTCGTTCGGCAGGTTTCCCCACTGCGGTGGCCGACTCACCGCTCGGGATCATGCGGAGGTCGACCGTGCGCTCGACTTCCTGCATCTCGATGCCCTCGCCGGGCGCTACGTCGACCAGGGGTCGGGTGGTCAGCGGCCGGCGCGCGTTCGTCGCCATGGTCCTCGCACAGGACACTCCGTACGTTCTGCTCGACGAACCGTTGAACAACCTGGACCAGAAGCACTCGGTGGCGATGATGAGTCATCTCCGACGCGCGGCCGACGAACCGGGGCGCACCGTCGTGCTCGTCGTGCACGACATCGACGGCACCCGCAGCGCGGTCTATGCACGCCCCCACGACGTCGTCACGTCACGACGGGTTGCGCGATCGAGTCGACGGCGGGTCGAGAAGGGTCCGGACGAACCAGGAGACCAGTAAGTGACGGACCTCGTCGGCGTGGTCGGTGAAGACCTCGAAGTGAGAGTTCGGGAACTCGACGTAGTCGACTCCGTCGACGCGACGTAGTGCGCGACGCACCATGGCGGCGGGGGTGATGGAGTCGTCGGTCGCCAGCACCACTCGAAGCGGAACGCGAACGCGTGCGGCATCGGCGGCGGTCGACCACCGCAGCATGTTCACCAGCGACGCCGAGGTCACCGAGTTCACGAACGTGGTTGCCGGCGATGCCATGTCGGTCATCCATTCGAGGGCGCCATCGGTGGCCATCGCCGCGAGCGAGCCGCTGGGACCGGCGACGGGCACGTGACGCGCCGGCCGACCCAGCATCCGCGCGATCAGGTCGCGGACGATCTCCGCGCCGAGGTCGAGGCGAGGCGGCCAGGACGGCCGATAGCGGATGAACGGAACCAGAGCACACGCAGCCGCCACTCGGGGGTGACGCGCCGCCATCACCAGCGCGTGCCCACCGCCCAGACTCGAACCCCAGACGCCGATTCGGTCGGCGGCGAAGCGGGGGTCGTTCGCCACCGCGTCGATTGCTGCCGAGAGAGCTCGCGCCTGGTGCGGTGGATCGATGTGCTGGCGCGGCGTTCCGTCGCTGTCCCCGAAACCCGGATAGTCGATCGCCACCACGGCGATCCCGTGGTCGGCCAGATCGCGGCAGTAGGGCGGGTAGAGCACCTCCTTGGTGCCACCGAAACCGGGGCCGACCACCGTCACGGGGTGTGGAGAACCGCCTCCGACCGGTAGGTACAGGTCGGCGCGGCACACCGTGCTCTCGACGACGAACTCGAACCGATCCATCTCGTACCCCCCGGACGACGTCGACCCTCAACATAGGTCATGTCGGGTCACGCCGGGGACGGGAGGACGGCTCCGTGCGTCACCATGCCGTGGAGCGAGTCGACGAGGATGGCGAGGCACGCCTCCTCCGATTCCGCATTCGGCGATGTCAGATGTTGAGCGATGAGTCCGTCCATCGTGGCCAGATAGAACCGAGCCACCACGGTCGTGTCCGTGGCGGGGGTCAGACCGAACTCCGCGGCGGTGTTTCCGATGACCTCTGCGGTGACCGCGTCGACCGTCCGGCGGTGCTCCTCCATGATCTCGCGCAGTTGCGGTGACCGAAGAGCCACCAATCCGAGTTCGGTGAGGAGTTGGTGCTTGCCCGGCTGCTCGATCACCGTGCGCCACAACCGATCGGTGAACACACGCACACTCGCGGTGAACGTGTCCCCCGCCGGCACCTCGACACCGCGTACGTAGGACACGAGGTCGTCCGTCAGAGCCGTGATGACCGCTCGGTACAGCTCCTCCTTGGAGCCGAACACGTAGTGCAGCGTCGCTTGCGGCACCCCGAGTTCCTTGGCGATCGCCCGCGTACTCCCCGCGGCCGGTCCGCTGCGCGTGAGGAGGTCGATCGCGGCGTCGACCAGTTGCGTGCGGCGCTCGGCCGCCGGGACGTGTGCCATTTGCCCAGTATAGGGGCGCCCTCGCACCCCTTCGAGGTCCGCCGACACCCCTTCGACAGAAATTTGATCAACTGACATGGTCAAGTGAACAACTTGCTGTTAGCGTGGTCACATCCACACGGTCTCGTCGATCGGAACGTCTCATGACCCAGCAGCTGACCATGACCCCCACGCCAATCCCGGAACGTCCGTCGCTCCCCTACATCGGCCATGCCCTGCAGATCGCCCGCAGCTCCGGCGCGATCGAGCACCTGCTCGACGAGTGCGAGGTGATGGGTCCGATCTTCCGGCTCCGCGCTTTCGGCGACGAACAGATCATCGTGTCCGGGTCCGACCTCGTCGCCGAGATTCTGGGGAACGACGCGTTCGCGAAACTCGTCCACACGGACCTCGTCACCCTGCGTGACATCGGGGGCGACGGACTGTTCACCGCGTTCAACGAGGAACCGAACTGGCGCAAGGCGCACAACATCCTGATGCCCTCGTTCACTCGCCAGGCCATGCGCAATTACCACGAGAAGATGGTCGGTGCCTCGCGGAACCTGATCGCGTCGTGGACACGTGCGGCGCAGTCGGACCGGCCCGTCGATGTCTCGCGCGACATGACCCGCTTGACGTTCGACACGATCGGGATGTGTGGCTTCGGATACGACTTCGATTCGTTCACGGGCGAGGCCGTTCACCCGTTCGTCGAGGCGATGATCGGCGCGCTCACACATGCGCAGAAGCTCAACGAGTTGCCACCGTTCGTCAACAAGCTCCGACTGTCGGGCAACCGGCGCTACGCGGAGGACCTGCACACCATGCAGGCGTTGATCACGGAATTGATCGAACAGCGCCGTCGGACCGACCCGACCCGTGACGACGACCTGCTCGGCCGCATGCTCAATACCGCCGATCCCGATACGGGCGAGTTGCTCGACGACCTCAACATCCGCAACCAGGTGGTCACGTTCCTGATCGCCGGCCACGAAACCACCGGCGCAGCACTGTCGTTCGCCCTGTACTACCTCAGCAAGCACCCCGCCGTCCTGAAGCGCGCACAACGCGAGGTCGACGGCGTCTGGGGGCGCGACGACGACATCGACCCCTCGTACGAGGACGTCGGTCGTCTCACCTACGTGCGACAGGTTCTGGACGAGGCGCTGCGCCTCTGGCCGACCGCGCCCGGTTTCGCCGTCAGCCCCGACCGAGACGTGGTCGTCGGCGACGGACACGAACTCCGCCCCGGCGACGCCGTCACCGTCTTCATCCCGGCCCTGCACAGGCAACCCGAGTGGGGTCCGAACGTCCACGGTTTCGACCCCGACCGATTCTCGGCGGAGGCCACCGAACGCCGCCCGGGCCACGTCTACAAACCGTTCGGGCACGGCGAACGGGCCTGCATCGGCCGCCAATTCGCCCTTCACGAAGCCACTCTGGTGCTCGGCATGCTCATCCACCGGTTCTCGCTCGACGACACGTCGAACTACCGATTGACGATCGGAATCACGCTCACCATCAAACCCGACGGGTTCGGCCTGACACCGCGGCTGCGCCGACCTGCGGACCGGACACCCGCCACGGCACCGACGCCGGCCCCGCCGAGCGACACCGCCTCCGCCCCAGCGCCTCGCGCGGACATCGAGACCGTCCGGGTCTTCCACGGATCCAACCTGGGGACGTCGGCCTCGATCGCCCGCGAGGTGTCCGCGGCTCTCGACGCACGCGGCTTCGACACCGCCACCGCACCGCTGGACGACGCGATCTCGACGATCCCCGACCTCGCACCCGGCAGCGCCGTGGTGATCGTCGCGTCCTCCTACAACGGTCGACCGACCGACGACGCGGCCGCGTTCTACGACTGGATGCAGTCGCTCGAGCCCGGGTCGATCGACGGACTCCCGGTCGCCGTCCTCGGGATCGGTGACCGCAGCTACGCCGACACCTACCAGTACGTGCCGGCCACCATCGGTCGAGAGCTGGCGCGAGCAGGTGCCACGGAGCTCGTGCCGCGCGGCGCAGCCGATGTGGGAGGCGATTTCGGCACCGTGGTCCGCGACTGGTGCGCGCAGTTGACGGCGGCGCTCGGCGGCGCCTCCGCCGAGCAGTCGCACGACGAGAAGCAGGAACGTCGATCCGCCGGTCTCGTCACCGTTCACCCGGTGGCGCCTCTCGCCGAGCTGCGTCTACGCAACCACGGTCTCGCGACGATGACCGTGCTCGAATCACGACCGATGGTGGACACGACACATCCGCTGGGTCGCCCGAAACACTTCCTCCGAGTGCAGCTTCCGGACACCACGCGGTACCGCACGGGGGATCACCTCGCCGTCCTGGCCCACAATCCGCCCGAGCTGGTGACTCGCGTGGTCGAGCGCCTGGGCCTCGACCCCGATGCCGAAGTGACGGTCCGAACATCGAGTTGGGGCGCCGGTTCTCTCCCCACCGACCGTCCGGTCACGGTGGCGGTGTTGCTGCGCGACTACGTCGAACTCCAGCGGCCCGCCTCCCGAGCCGATGTCGAGCGCCTCGCAGCGGCGTGCCCGTGCCCTCCGGAACGGGCACCGTTGGACCGACTCGCGACGTCGAGCGACGGCGACTTCGCCGACACCGTCACCGCCCGGTCCGTCACCGTTCTCGATCTGCTGGAGCAGTATCGCTCCGTCGAGATGACCGTCGAGTCGCTCGTGGGCCTGCTTCCGGCCGCCGAGCCGCGGCGGTACTCGATCTCGTCGTCGCCGAGAACCGACCCGCACACGATCGATCTCATGGTGTCCGTGGTCGATTCCCCGCACCGCGCGGACCCCGAGGCGACTCGGTACCGCGGAGTCACGTCCTGCCATCTCGCCGGCCTGGTGGCCGGTGACACGATCGCAGCCCGGGTGGTCCCGTGCGACGACCGATTCCGCCTACCTCTCGACCAGCGCGCGATCGTCGTCGCCGCCGGGACGGGACTGGCGCCGTTCCGGGGCATGGTCGCCGACCGCCGCGACCCGGTGGCCGACACACCGCCCTCGGCGCCGCTCACTCTGTACTTCGGCTGCGACCACCCCGATGTCGACTTCCTGCACCGCACGGAACTCGAGGAGGCCGAACGAGACGGCGTCGTCTCCCTGCGGCCCGCCTACACCTACGCCCCGGTCGACGGTCACCGATTCGCCCAGGACCGCATGGTCGCCGACGCCGACCACGTGTGGTCGGAACTGCAGCGCGGCGCGCACCTCCGAGTCTGCGGAGACGCCGCCCGACTCGGTGCGGGCGTGGACGACGCCCTGCGGACGATCTACCTCCGCTGCGCCCCCGACAGTGCGAGAACCGATGCTGCCGCCGCGGAATGGATCGCCGCACTGCGCCGCGACCACCGCTACGTCGGCGACGTCTGGTGACCGCATCCACCACGACCGAGACCACCGCAAAGGACATGTTCATGACCGTCGAGAATCCACCGCTCGTTGCCCGTGAGATCGACCGAACGCCCGTGGTCGACGTCGTCGTCATCGGGGCGGGTCTTTCCGGTGTCGGCGCAGCCTGCCAACTGACCAGGGAGAGACCGGGGAGTACCTACGTTCTCCTGGAGGCGCGCGATGCGTCGGGTGGAACGTGGGATCTGTTCCGCTATCCCGGAGTGCGATCCGACTCCGACATGTACACCCTGGGGTACTCGTTCCGGCCGTGGAGCGATCCCCGAACGATCGCCGACGGCCCGTCCATACTCCGATACGTGCGGGACACCGCCGCGGCGTACGGCGTCGAGAAGCACATTCGGTACGGGCACCGCGCGCAGTCGGCGTCGTGGGACAGCGTCACGGGCTTGTGGACCGTACGCGCCACCACGACGGGACCCACCGGGAGCGAGACGACGGTGTCGTTCCGGTGCCGCTGGCTCTCGGTGTGCACGGGCTACTACCGCTACGACCGGGCCCACCGCCCGACCTTCGCCGACGAGGACGTCTTCACCGGGCGCATCGTCTCACCACAGCATTGGCCGGCCGATCTCGACTGGACGGGCAGCCGGGTCACGGTCGTCGGCAGCGGTGCCACCGCGGTGACTCTCGTCCCCACTCTCGCCGCCGACGCGGCGCACGTGACGATGCTCCAACGCACGCCGACCTACATCGTGTCCCTGCCCGGCACGGATCCGCTGGCGACGCTCCTGCATCGACTGCCTCTGCCCGACAAGGCGGTCAGCCGAATCATGTTCTGGAAGAACGTCGTCGGGAACGTTCTCTCGTTCGAAGTGGCACAGCGGTGGCCCGCTCTCGCCAAGTGGACGATCCGCCGGGACCTCGAGAAGCAGCTCGGTGGCCACCTGGACGTCGACGAGCACTTCTCACCCCCGTACGACCCGTGGGACCAACGCGTGTGCGTGGTACCGGACGGCGACCTGTTCACGGCCATCCGGGAGAAGCGGGCGTCCGTGGTGACCGACACCATCGAGCGCTTCGTACCCGACGGAATTCTCACGACCTCGGGTCGGGTCATCGAGACCGACATCGTGGTCGCCGCCACCGGTCTGGAGATGATGCCCTGGGGCGGACTGGACGTCACGGTGGACGGTCGGCCCGTCTCACTACCCGATTCGGCGGTCTACAAGGGCATGCTGGTCTCGGGCGTGCCCAATCTGAACTTCGTGATGGGGTACACGAACAACTCCTGGACCCTCAAGGCCGACCTGGTCAGCAAGACCGTCGCACGACTGCTCGTGCACTTCGACACCCACGGCGTCGATCGGGTGGTTCCCCGAGCACCGGCCGACCTGCGCCGACGGCCCTTCGTCGATCTGAGGTCGGGTTACGTCCAGCGAGGCATCGCGGCGTTTCCCCACCAGGGTGACCGCGCGCCGTGGCGCCTGCATCAGAACTACCTGCGCGACATCGGCGTCTTCCGCCGCGGCTTCGCTGCGGATCCCGCGCTGCACTTCGGCAGCGGCCCGACCTCGATCACCCCCACCACGACCCACGCCCTTGCGGAGGAAACCCATGTCTGAGTTCGATTTCCGAGGAACTGCCGTCGTCACCGGAGCGGCCGGCGGCATCGGACGAGCACTCGCTCGCCGTCTCGCCTCGCGTGGGAGCGCACTGGTGTTGGTGGACCGCGACGCCGCCGGCCTGGATGCGCTGGCGGCGGAACTGACCACTCGCCATCCGGGACGCGAGATCACCTCGTACACGGTGGATCTGAGCGAGTCGGACAGTGTCCACCGCCTCGGTCGAACACTGGCCGAGGCGCATCCCGGAATCCGGTTGCTGGTCAACAACGCCGGGGTGGCACTCAGCGGCTCGTTCGAGCAGTGTTCCAAGGAGGACGTCGACTGGCTTCTCGCCGTCAACCTCCTGGCACCGATCGACCTCGTGCGAGAGTTGCTTCCGACGCTGCGACGCAACAGCGGGTCGCACATCGTGAACGTCTCCAGCGTCTTCGGATTGGTGGCCCCGGCGGGGAATGTCGCGTACTCGGCCAGCAAGTTCGGCATCCGCGGCTTCACCGAAGCCCTCGGCGCCGAGCTCGCGCCGGCGGGAATCGGAGTGACGTCCGTACACCCCGGTGGCATCAGGACCGGCATCGCGTTGTCGGCACGCCTCGGCACCAACATGACCGACGACGAACGAGCACGCGCGGCAGAGGCGAACGTCGAATTCGACAAGGTCCTCTCGATCGCCCCGGAGCGAGCCGCGGACATCGTCATGGCGGGAATCGCACGGCGCCGACCACGGGTACTCATCGGCGCGAGTGCGACGGTGCCCGACATCGTCGCTCGTGTCTTTCCCACCCGGTACCACCGCGTCGTGGAGTGGATCGAGACCGCGGCACGAGTGCTGCCGGCTCGGGGGACGATCGACGCGGCAACCGACGCACCGCGATCCGCGGCCGTCCGATGATCGAACCACGGGTTCCCATCGCCCCCGATGTCGCCGAGCTCCTCCCCCAGCTCGAGCCGGCGCGACGGAGCAGCACCGAGCCCGACCGCCAGCGAGCCGACTACCGCGACTACGTGACCATGTTCCGGCAGGAACCGGGCGACTTCACGGGAACCGTTGTCGACGAGGTCGTTCCGTCGCCCGAGCACGATGTTCCGGTCCGGCGGTACACGCCGAGCGACCCGCGGCACCGCGGCCACGTGCTGGTGTATCTGCACGGTGGGGGGTGGGTGCTCGGCGATCTCGACACGCACGATGCGTTCCCGCGTCTCGTCGCGGAACGCACCGGGCTCGAGGTGGTCTCGGTGGGTTACCGACTCGCCCCGGAGCACCCCTACCCCGCGCCCTGGAACGACTGTGCCGCCGTGGTGAGCCACGTCGGCGCGACGGCCGAGTGGATCGCGCTGTGCGGCGACAGCGCAGGAGGAAACCTCGCCGCATCGATCGCTGCGACCACCTCCGTCGATGCTCAGGTTCTGATCTATCCCGGCCTGGCAGTTCCGAATTCGGACGACCGATCGCTGGACGGTCGCGGACTCGATCGCGACGACATCGACTACTTCTGGGCCGTCTACCGCGGCGACCGGACGCCGGATGCGCGTCTCGCTCCGCTCCTGAACCCGCATCCGCTGTCGGCGCCGCCGACTCTGCTGACCACCGCCGGCCACGATCCGCTGCGACCCGACGGCCTGGAGTACGTCCGCAGACTCGCCGAGTCCGACGTGGCGGTGACCTACCTCCCGCACCCGAACCTGGTGCACGGCTGGCTCGAACTCGCCGACGGGGTGCCGAGCGCCCGCGCGGCGAGGGACGAGGTGATCGACGCGATCGCCGAACTGCACCGCAGAACCACCGCTCACGAAGTCTCCCGACGATGACCGATCTGGTGCGGACGCCGTCGAGGACGGCCGGCAGCGTGGGCGCTCGGTGGTGCTGGACCTTCGGCCTGGTGTGGACCGGTGTCTGGATGGCTCAGCTGACCCCGTTCCAGTTCGTTCTCCCCTTGCAGATCGCCGCCGCCACGACGCCGGGCACGGACGTCGACTGGCTGACCGGCGTCGTCGACTTCGGGGCGGTGTCCGGCATCTCGGCGCTCTGCATGGCACTGGGACTGCCCGCCGCCGGAGCACTCAGCGACCGCACTCACGGTCCGTTCGGTCGTCGTCGACCGTGGATCGCGATCGGCGTCATCGTGTTCGCCGCGGCGCTCGTGATGCTCGCGGGACAACGCAGCGTCGTCGGAATCGCGGTGTGGTGGTGCATTGCGATGCTGGGATTCAGCGCCGTCACGGCGGCGCTGACGGCGTTGATCAAGGATCGCGTCCCCCACCGCCAACGCGGAACCGTCGCGGGGGTGATGTCGATGGCTCAGGCCGTCGGCCTCATCGTCGGCCTGGGATCGGTGGCGGTGCTGACCTTGACCGCACCCGTCGCCTATCCGCTCCTCGCCGTGCTGCTGTGCGTCTGCGCGGCGCCGTTCGTGCTGTCGTCGAGGACCGAGCCCGCGGCACCGCGACGACAGGTCGTGGTCGACCGGAACGCTCCGACCACGCGGCAGTTGTTGAGGGTCCACGATTTTCGGTGGGCCATGATCGGCCGTGTCACCGTGAATCTCGGGAACGCTCTGGCCACGAGCTTGCTGATCTTCTTCATCCAGTTCGACCTGGGCCTGGCGAATCCGAACACTGCGCTCCTGAGCATGACCGTCGCGTACATCGCCAGCGTCCTCAGCGTGTCCGTGCTGTGCGGATGGCTGTCCGACAGAGTCGGGCGCCGGAAGCCGTTCATCGTCGCCTCCGCCGCTGTCCAGGCCACCGCCGCGGTCATCCTGATGTGCTCCGACACCGTGATGTCGGCGGTCGCGGCCATCGCCGTGATCGGCGCGGGATACGGGTGCTACATGGGAGTCGATCAGGCACTCGGGGCCGATGTACTTCCCGACGCCGAGAACAGCGGTAAGGAGTTGGGAATCATGAACGTGGCGCTCACCGTCCCCCCGGCCGTCAGCCCGCTGCTCGGCACCGGTCTCGTCGCCGTGTTCGCCGGCAGTTTCGACGTCCTGTTCGCCGTCTCCGGAGTGCTCATCGTCGCCGGAGGGCTGGCGGTCCTCCGCGTGCGATCCGTTCGCTGACACCACGATCGGTCGAGTGTCGGAGCGACCCGGCACGAACGCCGCGCCGCTCCGGCACTCGACCACCGACTACCGACTCGGGCTGCGTACCGGTGCGGTCGCGGTCTCCGTCGGGTCGGGCGCCGACGTCGGTGGCCGCCGGCGGGCCGGGATCACCAGCGCGACAGCGACGCAGCCGACGATCAGGACGGCGCCCGCCACGGCGCTCGCGGTGCCGACCGCCGCGGCGAACGAGTCGACGACGGCAACCCGCAGATCGTCGGCCAGTGCCGGGGAGGTCGCCGCCACGTCCGTCGCGACGGCGGATCCGGCGCCCACCGATTCGGACGCCATCGACGTCGCCTCGGCGATGGCGGCGGTGACCTCGGGCGGCTGCCCCGAGACCCCGTCGGCGACCGCGGTGACTCTGTCGGACATACCATTCCGGTATTCCGCGGCGAGGACCGAGCCGATCACGGCGATGCCGAGCGACCCACCCAGTTCGATCGACGTGTCGGTCACACCACCGGCCGCGCCGAGCTCGGACTCGCCGAAGCCGCCCATGATGGCGTCCGTCGCCGGCGGGTCCGCCAGGCCCATGCCCAGACCCATCGCCACCAAGGCGACGAGGAAGTGGTCGTACTCCGACCCCGCGTCCACGGTGGTCAGCACGAACGCACCGATCGCTGCCAGCGCCATGCCGGCCGGAATCACGACGCGAAGCCCGACTCGCGTCGCCAGGGGGCTACTGACGACCGAACCGATCATGACCGCGAACGCCAGCGGAAGCAGTCGAAGCCCGGTCTCGAGCGCGCCGTACCCGAACACCGACTGGAAGTGCTGCGCGACGAAGTAGATGACACCGAACGCCGCGAGGAACAGCATCAGCACGGCCAGTGTCGCGCCACCGACGGTTCTGTCGGTGATGCGCCGGATGTTCAGCAGGGGCGCAGGGTGCCGACGTTCCCAGACGACGAACGCGATCGCCGCGGCCACCGCCACGATCGACAGAACGGTCGGCGATCCTGCCCAGCCGGAATGGAATCCGTCGATCACGGCGTAGACGAGCGAGCCGACGGTGATCACGGACAGTGCACCGCCCACCCAGTCGATCGGGGACCGGGCGGTGGACCGGCTGACGGGCAGCAGCCACAAGGCGGCGAGGACGGCGACCACCACGATCGGCACGTTCACCAGGAAGGTGCTCCCCCACTCGGTGACCTCGAGCAGCGCGCCGGACAGCAACGGACCCACGGCGATCGCCAGTCCGGACGTCGCCGCCCAGAGCGAGATCGCCCGTGCGCGTTCGTGCCGCGGGAAGATCGCCACCAGCAGAGCGAGGGTCGCCGGCATGATGACGGCCGCGCCGACACCCATGACCAGACGGGCCGCGACGACACCTGCGGTGGTGTCGGCGACGGCACCGACGATCGCCCCGGCTCCGAACAGGGTCAGCCCGCCGACGAGGGCGTGGCGGCGGCCGACGCGATCGCCGATTGCTCCGCAGAGCAGCATCAACGCAGCACAGGGCACGGTGTACGCGTCGACGACCCATTGCATACCGCTGCTGCTCAGCCCGAGATCACGCGTCATCGACGGCAGAGCGACGATCAACGACGTGTTGGCCATGACCACCACCAGCAGGCTGACGCACAGCACCCCCAGGCCCCACCACCGGCGTGGATCGACCGCCCGGCCCTCCCTCGTGACTTCCGCATTCGTGGACATCGGCGCTCCCTCCGCATTGACTTGCACAACAGTGTGCAAGTTAGACGGTTGCACAACAGTGTGCAAGTAGGGATGATCAGGTGGTGACGGACAACTCCACCGCGGGCACCGCCAGGCGCGGATCCACGTCGAAACGGCAGATCGTGATCGACACGGCCATCGACGTCCTCGGGCGTCAGCCGGACGCGAGCATCGCGGACATCGCGGCCGCGGGAGGAATAGCTCGGCGCACCATCTACGGCCACTTCCCGACCCGGCACGATCTGATCGTGGGCATCGCAGAATCGGCCGCCGCGGACCTGACCGCGATCATTCCTCCCCGTGCGGCGCTGCCCGCGGAACCTGACCGCGCGGTCGCGGCTCTCGCGATGATCACCTGGCCCGTCGCGGGCCGCTACCGGGCACTGCTCGGCATCGGGCGCCAGGAACTGGGCGACGATCGCGTGCTGGAACTGTTGGCTCCCGGCCGCGACCTGTCGCTCGCTCTCGTCGAGGCCGGGCAACGGTCGGGGGTGTTCCCGGCCTACCTGCCGCCCAGCACCATCGTGTCGTTGACCGACGGGGCGACGCTCGGGCTGCTCGCCGACGCGGACGCCGGGAACTCGGCCGACCCGGCGCGCGATGTCGCCGTCGTGGCCCTGGTCATCGCCGGGCTGGGCGCGACCGACGCCATCGCCGTGGTCGATGCGGTCACGGCCGACGGATCGACCCCGCGTTCCGGATGATTCCGGTCGCCGAACGACCTTGTGTCAAGCACGCTTGACATGCAACACTGACGGCCAGCGTCAAGCACACTTGACACCGAGCGAGGAGTGCCGCCGTGGACAACGATCCGGGAACCGACGCGACGTCCACCGCCGACGTCTCGCGAAGCCGTTGGGGCCGAACGACTGTCGGCACGAAGAACGTGTCCGCCCTGCTGGTCGCGATTCCGATCGGCGTCGTCGTGGCGGTGGTCGTCGCGACTGTCGTCGTGGCCACCGGCACCGTCGGCACTCCTGCGGTCGTCGGAGGGCTCGCGACGGCATTCGCCTTCGGGTGGGCCGCGGCCGCCCTGGCCTGGGTGCTGACGGTCGACCGGAACACGCTCGACGGCGCTCCGCGCGATCCCGAGCGCTCGATCGAGAGCGTCTGGCACGACCGCGCGGCGAGCGGTGCGTTCAGGGACGTCCTGCTCGTGACCGGTACGGCGACGACGGTGGTGGCGCTGACCGGATTCGAGATGCCCACCGCCGTGGCACTCGCGTCGGTGGTGGCCCTGGCCATGGGCTCGTTCGGCCTGCGGTACGTCGTTCTGCAGCGGCGAGGCTGACGCGGAGTGCGGAACCGCCTGCCCGAACTACGGCGAGAGCGCACCTGGTCGCAGCAGCAGTTGGCCGACGTACTCGGCGTCTCGCGCCAGACCGTCATCTCCATCGAGCGCGGGCGCTTCGACCCCTCCCTTCCCTTGGCGTTCCGTCTGGCTCGCGTCTTCGAGTGCCCCATCGAGGCCGTCTTCGACGACGCCGAATCCACGTAGGTGTAGTCGACCACCGTCCGCGGCGCCGACCCCGGCCTCGAACCCATCGTCGACGGAGCCGAAACGGCGTCACGGGAAGGGTTCTCGTCTCGAACGCCTACCTGTCGGCGTCGCCGAGCCACGCCAGACCGGCGACCACGAGTGCAGCCGTACCCGTGTCCAGCGTCGGCTGGATCACCGGCGCGAAGTTCGCGGCGTGATTGACAGGGATGTCCGATCCGACGGTCCCTTTCTCCACGGCGGACTGGTAGAGGTCGGCGTCGATGCCCCCGAGTCCCCAGTAGGTGTACGGCACACCGAGCGCGACCGGGATGTCGCTGAAATCCTCACTGGCGGACTGCGGCGCCATCTCGACCACAGCGTCACCGAAATGGTCCGCGAACGCCGCCGCGACGCGGTCCGTCGTCGCGTCGTCGTTCTCGGTGAGGGGAAACGAGTCGAACAGCTCGAAGTCCGGCCGACGCGGCGATCCCGACGCTTCGCATTCCGCGACCACGATCCGCTCGATGGCGGACAGCACGGCGCTGCGCACTGCGTCGGTGTACGTACGGATGTTCAGCTCCAACACGGCGTGATCGCTGATGACGTTGCTCTTCGACCCCGCCCGCACGCTCCCGACGGTGACCACCGCCGTCTCGGTCGGTGCGATCTCGCGCGACACGATGGTCTGCAGCCTGATCACGATCATCGCCGCGAGCACGACGGGATCGACAGCGGCCTGCGGCATGGAGCCGTGGGACCCGCGGCCGTACACCGTGATGCGCATACTGTCGGCAGCTGAGAGCACCGCTCCCCGACGGGTGCCCAGCCGTCCCGCCGGCGCAGGAAGGACGTGCTGCGCGAGCGCCACGTCCACCGGCGGAAGCAGCTCCCGCAGTCCGCCGTCGACCATGCTCTTCGCACCGACGGCGGTCTCCTCGGCCGGCTGAAACACGGCGACCACGGTTCCGCTCCACGCGTCCCGCTCGGCCGAGAACAGCGCCGCCGCACCCAGCAGACAGGCGACGTGGACGTCGTGACCGCAGGCGTGCATCACCGGCACGGACTCACCGTCGTCGTCGGTCGTCGTGACGGAACTGGCGTAGTCCAACCCGGTGGCCTCCCGGACCGGAAGCGCGTCCATGTCCGCGCGCAGGAGCACGGTCGGGCCGTCACCGTTGCGCAGAACCCCGATCAGTCCGGTGCCGCCGATGTTCTCGGTGACCTCGAGGCCGTCGCGGCGGAGTCGGTCCGCCACGAGGCCCGCTGTCCTGGTCTCCCGGCCCGACAGTTCGGGGTGGGCGTGCAGGTCACGGTAGAGATCCTCCTGCCAGGCCCGCACGTCGTCCAATCCCCGCAGAACATCGGCTGCACTCACGGTCTCGACCATACGGTCGACCGTCGCATCTCATCCACGGCGCGTCGACGAAGGCGATACGCCGTACTTGCGGCGATACGCGGCGGCGATCTGGGCGACATCGCAGGCGGTCCCATCGCGGGCGCCGGTCGCCGCAGGAACCCGCGAGTGCAGCGACCCGAGATTAGACTCCCACCGTCATCGGAGGGTCCAGCAGACCGCGCGTCTGCATCGGTCGCCAGAGAGCAGCTCGAGGCGGGGCATCCGAACCGAATGCGAGGCGCTGTGCTCCGGCCCTTCTCCCGTGCTGTCCTTCTCGTCTCCGCCTGCATGCTCGTCGCGGTCTCGGGGTGTTCCCGCGGAGTCGACGCGGACACCGCACCGGACGACGACACCGTCACCGCGACGGGAACCACCAGCACCTCGGCTGCTGCTGCCGGCACCGGCGGCGTCGTTCTCCCGCTCCCCGGTTCCCCGTTCGACTACCAACTCGGCGGCGGGTATCCCCCGCCGCCCGGCGTGACGGTGGTCGCCCGCGACCGCACCGATAGACCCGCGGACGCCGGGTACGACATCTGCTACGTCAACGGCTTCCAGACCCAACCCGCGGAGTCTGCGTCCTTCGCCGCCGCGAATCCCGATCTGGTGCTGCGCGTCGACGGCGATCCGCTGGTGGACTCGGGGTGGCCGGACGAGTACCTGTACGACACCTCCACCGACGCCAAGCGTTCCGCCCTCGCGGCCGTCGTCGCACCGTGGATCGAGCGATGCAGGACCGACGGCTACGAGGCGGTGGAGATCGACAACCTCGACTCCTACACCCGCTCGAACGACATGCTCGGTGTCGACGACAACCTCGCGCTGGCTCGACTCTTCGCCGCGACGGCCCACCGGGCCGGCCTGGCCATCGCCCAGAAGAACACGGCCGACCGGGCGGGCGAGCTCCGCAGCGCGGGATACGACTTCGCGATCACCGAGTCCTGCATCGAGTTCGAGGAATGCGCCGACTACACCGAGCACTACGACGTCGTCCTGGACATCGAGTACACCGACGAGCTGGGTCGTGACTCCTTCGACAGGGCGTGCGCGGACACGGACCCTGCGCTCTCGGTGATCCTGCGCGATCACGACCTCGTGAAGCCCGACGACGAGGCCTACGTCTTCGACAGCTGCCGCTCCTGACTGCCCTGTGTCGTGGACTGTCGGCTCCTCGGTCGAAAGCTGACCGTCCACTTTCCACACGTCAGAATCGAGCGTCGACGAGCCTCTGCGCGACCTCGACGAGCGCGTCGATGTTGTCGGGGGGCCGGCCGTACGGTCCGGTCGAGGCCGCGGCGAAGTAGAGGCCGTCCCCCATGAGAAGGACGGCCTCCGCCACGGCAGGATCGGCGATCTGCTCGTTCAACACGTCGAGCCAAGATTGCCGGATCCGCGCGAGGGTCTGCTGCGCGACCGCATTCGACCCTTGACTGAGGCGCATGGTGGCCACCACGGCGCGGTCGACGGGAGTGTCGTGGAACGTCGAGGTGCGGAGGTGATAGACCGCAGCGCCCTCTGGGTGCGCTCGCATCCGTCGGACGTCCTCGGCCGCCAGTTCCTCGACCACCCCCATCAGTCCGTCCACCAGGGCTTCCTTGTTGGGAAAGTGGTACATCAGGCCGCCCTTCGAGATGCCGGCCGCCGCCGCGACCGCGTCGAGGGTCGCAGCCTTCTCACCTTGTTCGAGGACGAGTTTGACGAAGGCGTTCAGCGACTTCTCGCGCGCGACGGGAGGAGGGGGCACGGGGCGATGGTACGGGTCGGATCGAGTCGGCCTCGTTACTGCGCCATCCAGTCGGTACAGTAACGATCACACCCACTCACCGAGGACGGCACATGTCAGAACTCACCCATCCCCCGACCGAGACCCGGCAACCCCGGGGCAGAACAGCCGGACCGCGCGAATGGTCCGCACTCGCCGTCCTGATGCTTCCCGTGCTGATCATCGCCATCGACAACACGGTGCTGTCCTTTGCCCTGCCGTCGATTGCAGAATCGCTGCAACCTACTGGGACGCAACAACTCTGGATCATCGATGCCTACCCGCTGGTTCTGGCAGGGCTCCTCGTCGCGATGGGGAGCCTGGGCGATCGCATCGGACGGCGACGACTGCTTCTCGTCGGCGCGACCGGCTTCGCCGCCGTATCCGTCGTCGCGGCCTACTCCCAGTCCGCCGAGATGCTGATCGCAGCACGCGTCGGCCTCGGCCTGTTCGGTGCCACCTTGATGCCCGCGACCCTGTCTCTGCTGCGCAATCTGTTCACCGATCGATCCGAGCGCCGCCTGGCCATCGCGATCTGGTCCGCCTCCATCGGTGCGGGAGCCGCCATGGGACCGGTCGTCGGCGGGTTTCTGCTGGAGCACTTCTGGTGGGGCTCGGTGTTCCTGTTCGCGGTCCCCCTTCTCGTTCCCCTGTTGCTGCTCGCACCCGCTCTGGTGCCCGAATCCAAGGATCCGCACCCCGCACGTGTCGACGCGGTCAGCATCGCCCTGTCCCTGCTCGCGCTGACCCCGATCGTGTACGCGATCAAGGACTCGGCGAACGGCGGAAGTTGGTCGGGAACCGCCGTGCCCGCAGTGATCGGCGCGCTGGCCGTGTGGCTGTTCGTCCGCCGTCAGCTCCGACGGCCCGACCCCATGTTCGACGTCCGCCTGTTCACCGTGCCCGCGTTCGCCGGCGCCGTGGTGGTCAACCTGCTCTCGATCTTCGCGCTCGTCGGATTCCTGTACTTCGTTTCGCAACACCTCCAGCTCGTCGTCGGGCTGGGCCCCATGCAGGCAGGGCTTCGCCTGGTGCCGGGCATCCTGGCGATGATCGCCGCCGGTCTCTTGGCGGTGCTCCTGGCGCGGGTACTGCGGCCGGCGGTGATCATCTCCGCAGGAATGACCCTGGCGGCGCTCGGGTACGGAACGATCGCGGTGTTCGCCGAGCCGACAGCGGTGTGGCCCTTCGTGATCGCGTTCGCTGTCCTCGGTGGAGGTATCGGAGTGGCCGAGACCATTTCCAACGACATGATCCTGTCGACGGCTCCTCCGGAGAAGGCCGGTGCAGCGGCCGCGATCTCGGAGACGGCCTACGAGATCGGCGCCGTCACCGGCACATCGGTACTCGGCGCGATCCTGTTGGCGAAGTACCGCGCCGACGTCGTCACGCCCGACAGCGCCGGGCTGGACACGTCCGCGGCGAGTGAGACTCTCGGTGGCGCCCGCACCGTGGCGGACCGACTGCCGACCGCCCTGGCCGACGGACTGCTCGACTCGGCAGCGAACGCCTTCACCGGCGGGGTGGTCCTCACGTCTGCCGTCGCGGCATGCCTGATGGTCGTGGCCGGCGGCGCCGCGTGGCTGATCATGCGGGCAATCCCCGCCGGCCAACGCGACGATGCCGGCGAGCGCTGAGACGGCTGTTCTACCGTTCACGGACACAGTGCCCCGACGTCGCACCACCGGAGGTCCCATGAACGAGAGCCGTTTCCCCCTGACCGAGATCGGCGAACTTCCCGCGGACCTCCGGGAGCGGATCGACCCGATCGTCGAGAAATCGGGGTTCGTGCCCAACATCTTTCGCGCGCTCGGCCACCGACCGAACGAGATGCGAGCATTCTTCGACTATCACGATCTTCTGATGGATCAGCCCGGGCCGCTCACCAAGGCCGAGCGAGAACTGGTCGTGGTGGCCTCCTCCGGGGCCAACCGATGCGTGTACTGCGTGGTCGCCCACGGCGCCATCCTCCGGGTACGGACGAAGGATCCTCATATCGCCGACCGGGTCGCCACCAATCCGGAGCAGGCGCGATTGACCGATCGGGAGCGCGCCATCGTCGATGTGGCGCTCGCTCTGACCAGGACACCGGAACGCTTCTCCGACAACGACGTCGACGCCGCTCGCGCAGCCGGTCTCTCGAACGAGGAGATCTGGGACGTGGGTGCGATCACGGCGTTCTTCGCCGCGTCGAACCGTCTCGCACATCTGACCGGGGTCGTGCCCAACGCCGAGTTCCACACGATGGGCCGGTGAGCTCGACGCCGTCCCCTTGTGTCAAGCACGCTTGACATGCGACCCTGTCGGCACGCGTCGAGCACACGTGACACCGAGCGAAGGGAACCGCCGTGGACGATCCGGGAATCGACACCGCATCGACAGCTGACGCATCGCGAAGTCGCTGGGGCCGAACGACGGTCGGCTCCCATCACCTGTCCGCCCTGTGGCTGGCGGTTCCCATCGGTGTCGTCGTCGCAGTGGTCGTCGCGGTCGTCGTCGTGGACACCGGTTCCATCGGCACTCCCGCCGGCGTCGGACAGCTCGCCATGGCGTTCGCCTTCGGCTGGGCCGCAGCCGGCCTGGCCTGGGTGCTGACGGTCGACCGGAACACGCTCGACGGCGCTCCGCGCGATCCCGAGAGGTCGATCGAGAGCGTCTGGCACGACCGCGCGGCGAGCGGAGCGTTCACCGACGTCTTGCTCGTCACTGGAACGGCGGCGACCGTGGTGTCACTGACCGGATTCGACATGCCCGCCTCCGTGGCGCTCGCGTCGGTGCTCGTCGTGGCCATGGGCTCGTTCGGGCTGCGGTACCTCGTCCTGCGGCGGCGAGGCTGACGCGGGGTGCGGAACCGCCTACCCGAGCTCCGGCGCGAGCGCGCCTGGTCGCAGCAGCAGTTGGCCGACGTGCTCGGCGTCTCGCGCCAGACCGTCATCTCCATCGAGCGGGGGCGCTTCGACCCCTCGCTTCCCCTGGCATTCCGTCTCGCTCGCGTCTTCGAGTGTCCGATCGAGGCGATCTTCGACGACGCCGACCACTCGGACGCGTGACGCCCGACGAGACCGTACGGCACGCGGACGCTGCACGAGAGCGCCCGGAGACCTGCGACCGACGACCTCGGGACCGAAGTCCCTCGCCGACGACGGCGGACGGCGACCACGATGTCTTTCATGACTACGTCGGAGCGGGCAGCGTCTCGGTCGGATCGCCGGCGCACCCGCGATGGAGAACGACGATGAACGTGGTACCCGACCGCTCCTCGATTCGAGCCTTCGTCGACCTGGCATCCCGTGCTCCGTCCGTGCACAACACTCAGCCGTGGCGGTGGGTATTCGACGGGGGAACTCTGGCTCTCCACGCGGATGTCGGACGCGCGCTGCCTGTGGTCGACCCGAACGGACGACAAGTGGTGATCAGTTGCGGTGCTGCACTGCACCATCTCACGACAGTGGCTCGTGCCTTCAGATGGAACTCCACTGTCGCGGTGTCACGCTCGACGCGTGCGGGAGATCCACTGGCTCGGGTGGCGTTCACGCCGGGCGCTCGCCCGCAGTCACCCGATTTCGCATTGCTCGAGGCGGTCACCCGGCGTCGGTCGGATCGACGGTCCTTCGGTGCGGTTCCGCACAACAGCACGGTGACGGACGTCATCGGCGAGATCGCGAGGAGCTTCGGGGTTGTCGTCACCGCGTTACCCGCCGACACTCACGAGGCTCTCGCAGCGGCATCGCACCACAGTGCGGCAGTGCGTCGCTACGACTGGACCTATCAGGCCGAACTGCGTTGGTGGGCCGGCCACTCCTTCGTCGGCAACGGCATCCCCGCCGAGAGTCGGTGGATCGAGTCGGAAATGCCGGACACGACGACGGGGCGGGTGTTTCCACCGGGGCGTGCGACAGTATCGTCCGACGCGGGGCCGTCCGGGCCGGACCGGGCGCTCGTGGTGGTGATCGGAACCGCAGCCGACAACCGGTACGAGTGGGTTCAGAGCGGACGTGCTCTGTCCGCTGTCGTCCTGGAGATGACCGCGCTGGGTTTGGCCACCTGCCCGTTGACACATCTGACCGAAGAGACCGCAAGTCGCGCTGTCGTCGACCGGCTCAGCGGCTCGGATGCCCTCTCGCAGATCCTGATTCGAATCGGTACTGCTCCTGCCGGGTCGGGCGCGGGACCGACACCCCGGCGTCCGGTATCCGAGGTCCTGACGGGCGCGTGAACAATTCCGACGATCGCCCCCGAGAATCCCCGGCGGGACGGAAGCCCCACGATCAGGAGAGCGCAGTCGACGGGGACGAGCCCGGCGACGTCCCGGTCGAGTCACCGTCGTCGTCGGTCACCGGAGTGGCCGCGGCGATGTCGACATCGACGATGGGCCCGTCGAACACCAGGTGGGCCCGGCCGTCCTCCCGCAGCACGCGCAGCATCATGGTGTTCTCGGCGAGAACCTCTGCGTCGATGCGAGTGATACCACGCTCTGCGGCGACGTCCAGAGCCCGGCAGAGAAGTTCGGTGGCCACGCCGTGTCGACGCTCGTGTTCGTCGACCACCAACGCCACCTCCGCGCTGGAGTGGGCGCCGTCGGAGTCGGTCGACGTGCACCCGATGACGCCGACCAGCGTTCGTCCGCGGAACGCGCCCAGAGCGAACCGATCGGCGGTCGGATGACACAGGCGGTCGAGATATCGGTCGAGGTGCGCAGGTCGGGGGCCGAAGAACCGAAGATAGTTGTCGCGCGGCGACAATCCGCTGTACAAGGCGGCGACGGCGTCTCGATCCGCGGGTCCGAGCTCATGCACGCGCCACCTGTGTGTGCTCGCGTGGAATGGGGACGGCACGACTCACCGGACGACGAGAACACTGCAGTGCGCGTGATGCACGACGTTCTGACTGACCGACCCGAGGATCATGCCGGTCACCTTTCCTCGGCCCCGGCTTCCCACCACGATCAGTTGCGACGAGCTCGACAGCGAACGAAGTCCCGCCGCAGGCGACGAGCTCGAACTCGAGACGGTGACGTGCACGTCGGGAAACTTGTCCTGCACGGGGCGGACACGGTCGTGTACCCAGCGCCGCTCCTCGCGATCGATGCGTTCCCAATCCGCGTAGCCGGCCCCCATCCCGGCACCGACGGTCACCCCGACACCCCAGAAGTGGGCGACCAGGAGGTGGACGTGCACCGTCGCGGCGAACTCGAAGGCGGCGAGCACTGCGCGGTCGGACTCGGGTGAGCCGTCGTAGCCGACGACCACGGGGAGTCCTTCGTCCGACCCGTCGCCCTCGTGTCGGCGGATCATCACCGGGCACCGAGCGTGCCGCAGGACGCGGATGGTCCGACCGCCCAGTACGAGGTCGCGGACGGGTCCGGTGCGGACCGATCCGAGAACCACCAGTGAGGACTCGATCCCGGTGAGGTAGCTCGCGACGGGAGTTTCGGTGCACACTCGTTCGACGGTCGCCGATGGATCGACCTCGACGATCGCGTCCACCGCGGCGTCCAGGTGGCGCCGACCCAGAGCGTGGAATTCGTCGCGCAAGGACTGTTCGGGCACGTAGTCCACGCGGCCGAGATACCACTCCGAGTCGGGCATGGAATGCACCACCCGCAGCGGAGTGTGCGTCACGCGCGCGTACGCGGCGGCCCACCGTGCAGCCTCGAGGGCGCCGTCGGATCCATCGATACCGACGGTGATGGGTGCGGGGGTCATGGCTCGCTCCGTTCGCTCGTGGTCGTGCCGGAAACCTGCGGGCGGATGTACCCGGGGTCGTCGCGCACGTGCAGCCAGTGGCCCTGGGCCCGCACGACGACCGCGGACGGCGAATCGTCGGTGTCGAGCACGACAGCGCCGGCCCTGTCGTGCGCCCCGTGTCGACGTGCTCGGTCGGCCAGGTCCTCGTAGACGGCGGCGTCCGCATCGGAGTGGCCACCCGTGCGGCGCGCGAGTCGTGCCAGTGCGACGTCACGGGACACCGCACAGTCGAGATGCAGGAACCGGCTGTGGGTGCGGTCGGCGATCTGCGAGGCGCGGGCGAGATAGTGGGGTTCGACGAACGTCGCGTCCAGGATCACCGAGGTTCCGGCTGCGAGCAGTGCTCGGGCCCGTCGAAACATCTCCGCGTAGGTGCGCGCGGTGAAACTCGTGCTGTAGAGACCGAGACCCACGGAAGCTCGGCACGGTACGTCGGGTGGCAGTCCGGCGAGCTCCTTGCGCACGACATCGGACGAGACGACGACCGCGTCGATTCGGTCGGCCAATCCCGTTGCCACGGTGGATTTCCCGGAACCGGGCAAGCCCCCGACCACGAGAAGACCGACGGTGCCCGCACGCAGGTGATCGAGTGCCAGAGCACGGTGGGCGTGCACGGACGCGGCGGCGGACGGGTCGTTCTGCTCGGCCGCGAGGCAGTCGACTTTCGCGCGCATGAACGCCCGGTAGGCGATGTAATGATGGACCAGCGAGTGCGGGGCGTCGTCACGACGGATCTCTCGATAGGTGCGGAGGAGCCGTTCGGCGAGACCGGGGCGGTGGTGGAGCTCGAGATCCATTGCCAACGAAGCGATGTCGTCGATTCCGTCCACGAAGCGCAATTCGTCCGAGAAATCGAGGCAATCGAGGATTCTCGGCCCGTCCGCGAGGACGAAGATGTCGTCCGCCAGCAGGTCACCGTGTCCGTCGACGATGCGACCGTCTCGAAGCCGTTCCTCGAACAGTGCCCCGCGGCCGTCGAGATACGTGTCGACGCGGGAGGCCACCTCGTCGAGCTCGAGGTCGGAGACGAGGCCGGCAGCGTGGGTGGCCGTCTCGGCGAGGTTGTGCCGCCACCGAGTTCGGAGAGAGTCCAGCCGACCGCACGACGTGATCCGCTCGGTTCGCGCAGAAGCGCCGTGAACGGCTGCGACCGCGTGGGCGATGCCGTCCACGGCATCGGTGAGATCGTCTCCCGATTGCGCGCATGTGCTCAACCGCCGTGCGGCCGGGAGCCGGTGCATCACCACCACCGGCTCACCCATACCCCCGTAGGGATCGGTCACCTCGGCGACACCTCGATAGACATCGGGGGCGAAGCGACTGTTGAGGGCGACCTCGCGGGTGCATGCCTCCCACCGTGATGCGAGAGTGGAGAAGTCGAGAAACTCCGTGCGGACGGGCTTCTTGAGCTTGTACACCGTCCTGCCCAACGCCACGACGTACGCAGTGGGCGTCTCTCGGAGGTCGGCCCTCTCGTCGCCCTCGGCGGACGGCGCCGTGCGGGGCGTCGGGCGCATCTCCCGCTCGGTGGTCGGCGGACTGTCATCTGTCGTCACGGACACGGCCGACCTCCTCGGCTGACGGGGTTCACGCGCCGGGACCGTCGGCGCCGTGATCGCCTCCAAATCTAGGAAGGAGCCGCGGGTCGCACTGCATCCGAAGGTCCCGGGTCGGGGGTGTCGGACGGCCCCGGGCGGTGTCGTCTCGGCGTCAGGCATTCTGCGTGACTGCCCCGCGCGGCCGTCGTGGCCGCACCACGGACCCTCGCCACGATCGGCTGCTTCAGCAGAAGTATCACGTCGAGAACACATTTCAGCAGCACTGCCGTCAGCAGGGTCAGCGTGAACGTCTCGCTGACCACGCCCGGGAGATATTCCACGAACAGGTTCAGCACGACCACGTAGATCGCCGCGCTGCTCGATACGCCACCGCGGCGCCGGCGAAGAACACCACTGCGGCGCCGCCGACGAGTGCTCCGGCCCGCAGCAGTCCCGAGGCCGCGACGGTGAGCGTCACTCCGACAGCGGCGACCGCGATCAGGAAGAGCGCCTCTGCCACGATGTCCTCGAGTTCCGTGCGAATCGCACTGTCGACATGGTGTGCAGCCATCGCCATCCTCCGTCCGGTCGGCGCCGGGCGTTCCACGGGTCGTACCGACGGGTGTCGACCCTCCGGCCACGGCCATCATTCACTCGGCTCTGCCATCGTGCGATGGCGCCCGATACGCCGACCAGGGCCTTCGTACCCGCATCGCCATCGACCTGTGCCCTCGTCCGCGACGGCGTCGACAGCGCCGCCGGGGGGCGACGCCCCCCCCCGACACGGAGGACCAAAGACCCGAGATGCCGCGTCCTCTGTCGAAGACCGGGGCAGACCCCTACACTTGCCCCCATCACATGGTGATCTCTCACTCGAGGAGTGCCACATGGTGATCTCTCACTCGAGGAGTGCGTTGATGGTGACCGTCTTCCTTGTCGATGATCACGAGATCGTCCGTCGGGGCCTGATCGACGTGATCGAGACGGACCCGCGACTGACCGTCGTCGGCGAGGCCGATTCGTGCTCGCACGCGCTCGCTCGCATTCCGGCCGTGCGGCCCGATGTCGCCGTTCTCGACGTGCGGCTTCCCGATGGCAACGGAGTCGAATTGTGCCGCGATCTCAGAAGCGCGATGCCCGGTCTCGCGTGCCTGATGTTGACGGCCTTCACCGAGGACGAGGCGATGCTCGCTGCCATCCTCGCGGGCGCGAGCGGGTACGTGGTCAAGGACATCAAGGGCCTGGAACTGACCAAGGCAATCAACGCCGTCGGTTCCGGGCGTTCGCTCCTCGACGAGCGGGCCGCGGCCGCCCTGATGTCCAAGCTTCGTGAACCGGAAGAGCCGGAGCCCGCCGAGCAACTCACCGAGCAGGAGCGCGTTCTGTTGGGTCTGCTGGGAGAGGGCCTGACCAATCGCCAGATCGCCGCGCGAATGTTCCTGGCCGAGAAGACCATCAAGAATTACGTGTCGCGGTTGCTCGCCAAACTCGGTATGGAGCGACGCACTCAGGCCGCGGTGTATGCGACCGAACTACGCAACGCCGCCCACCGAGCGTGACACACGTCCGGCACCGTGCCGGGCCACCCACGTCACCGTGTTCTCTCCAACTCGGGCGGTTCCGGTACCCACGACCGCTGACCGGTCGGGTACTCCTCCGACGGCACCGCTCCGGCATCCTTCGCCGACCGCGCCGCCGCGTTCGTCTCCTTCGCGACGAAGGCCTCCATGTCCGAGATCGCACTGATCAATGGAGCGGGGAACACCACGGTGGTGTTCTTCTCCACCCCGATCTCCATCAGTGTCTGGAGGTTGCGTAGTTGCAGCGCGATCGGATGCGCTGCCATGGTGTCCGCGGCCTTTCCGAGGGAGGCTGCGGCCAAGGACTCCCCCTCGGCGGCGATGATCTTCGCACGCTTCTCCCGCTCGGCTTCGGCCTCACGCGCCATGGCCCTCTTCATGCTGTCCGGGAGCTGAATGTCCTTCAGTTCCACCAAGGTGACGTCGATCCCCCACTCGAGGGTCGTTGTGTCGAGCATCCGTCGTATGTCGGTGTTGATGGCATCGGTGTCGGCGAGAGCCTGGTCCAGAGAATGCAGACCGACCACCTTGCGCAACGTCGTCTGTGCGATCTGATCGATGGCGGCCCGGACGTTCTCGATCGCGACGACGGACTTGACCGCATCCACCACCCGGTAATAGGCGACCGCCGAGATGTCCACGCTGACGTTGTCGCGAGTGATGATTCCCTGCGACTGGATCGGCATGGTCACCACACGCAGTGACACCTTCACCATGCGATCGACGACGGGCACGATGAACCGCAGACCCGGTTCCCTGAGACCGACCACTCGTCCGAACCGCATCAGCACGCCGCGCTCGTACTGCACGACGACACGTATGGACAGTGCAGCCAGCAGCACGACGGCGACCGCCGAGACGATGAGCCAGATCGACGTGGTGGACATCGGAACTCCTCGGGTCGGGGACGGCACTCCGGGATCGAATTCTGCGCCGCGCACCGTCCGACGGGTGAGAGGCAGAGGTCCTCGTCTCCCTGCCGACATGTGTCCTTGTGCTCTGACCTCGGTCGTCACGCACTGGCACAGTGCAGAGGAATACGCGATCGGAGCAGAAACCATGAATCACCCTCTGCTGGAGGACGACACGATCGTGCGCGCTGTCGCTTCGGCCCTGCGCGCTCCGTCCGTTCACAATTCGCAACCCTGGCGATGGCGCACCGCTGCGGACCGAATCGATCTGTTCACCGACCCCCACCGACAGCTCCTCCGTGCGGATCCGGACGGTAGAGACATGACCGGTCTTGTCGGTGCAGATCACCGTTGTCGACCCCAGCGTCTCCACTGCGGACAGTTTTTCACGACGGCACCGCTGCGGGCCAGAAGTCGAACCCCCATGGCGAGTGCGAGGGTGATGGTGGGGAGGAGGCCCTCGGGTACGTTCGCGACGAGTAGCCCGATCGCGAAGGTGACCGAGTCCTTCAGAGACAGACCCGCGAGGAGCGACCCGAGTGGGATGAACGCGAGACCCAGAATCGCCGCCACGAGAGCGATGAGCCACGCGACCCGCTTCACCTGTTGCTCGAGAGGACTGCTCTCCCGAGTGATGCGCTGCGACAGCGCTGCGATGCGGCCGAGCTCCGTGTGCATTCCCGTGGCGAAGACCACGGCGGTGGCGTGACCAGCGAACACCGTCGTACCACCGAACACGATGTCGGTAGCCGTGATCAGAGCCCCACGCACCGCGTCGGCCGACGACGCTTCTCGGCGCCCCGGTGCGGATTCCCCTGTCAGGGCCGACATGTCGACGTCCACCGATCCGTCGATCAGACGTGCGTCCGCCGGCACCGCGTCGCCCTCGTCCAGAATCACGACGTCACCCGGGACGAGTTCCACTCACCCACGCGAGTGCCGCCGCGATCCACAGCAACAGAGCCAGCGGATGGGTCGTCTGTCGAACGAGTCGTCGCGGCCACCCCTCCCCGCGACGGCGCTCGATCGTGTTGGGGCCAAACACGATCCGCCGCCGCTCGGCTTCGACGTCGGACAATCCGGTCGGGCCGGACCGAAGCTCCTCGAGCAGTCCGGCGACGGCAGCCCGTGGGTCCACGCCGAGGTCCGTACGGTCCCCTTGCCCCCTGTCTTCCTCCGAGCTGTGGCGCCGAGAGCGAAACGCATGTGTCGAGCGTGGCGAGCTCATGGATGTCGCCCGAACTCGGTCTCGTCCCCGCACTCCCGCCCGATGGAATCGGCCCACCGATCGATGTCCGACCAGTCGCGTCCGTCCCCGTACCGTCCGCCCATGACTCGAAATGCGATGCGCCCGAGACCGGGCCAGTCTCCGGGTGCGACGACCCCGGCGAAGTACCGGTGATCGACGACGGTGGCCGCGCTGTCCCGCAACCGTACGACGTCGGTCGGTTCCGGCCGGCGACGTGAGAGGTACCGCGACAGTGTGCGAGGCAGGAGCGAGCTCGTCTCACCGATGGTCGCGACGGAGAACGTCCAGATTCGTCTGCCCGTCGAGACGGAGCGATGCGGACCAGCGCGTGCGTCGCATCGCTCAGCCATTCACCGGAGTGGATCGCGGAGCCGAGGACCAGATCCCGGTGAGCTCCCACGTCGGTGAGATCCACCAACTGCACCAGCGTGACCGCCACGCCCCCGGCGTCGAGCCGCGACGCGAGCCGTTCCGCGACCCCGCGGGTCGAGCCGCGCATCGTCGCGTACGCCACCAACGTCGTACCCATCTCACCACCTTCTCCGCCCGCGACGCGCGGCCCGCCGAACAACAGCCGCCGTCGATTGCTGCAATCGAACGCTTCTGCTGCGCAACGGAATGCGGTACAACACCAGCTGTTCGAGGGACCTTCGTCCTCGCATCGCGACACGCGGGGCCTCGAGAGGGACTTCCGGCCCGGCCCTGTCGTTCGTCCGACCCTTCGGATCGCCCTCAGCGCGCGCTTACGGTGGTCCGACCTGACGGCGATGTCGCGACGCGGTCGACGACGAGAAGGGAACTGCCATGCACGCGATGGTCTTTCACGGCCCCGGCCGACGGTCCTGGGACGAGGTACCCGACCCGACGATTCTCGACCCCACCGATGCCCTGGTGCAGATCGATTCCGTCACCATCTGCGGCACGGACCTGCACATTCTTCACGGTGACGTCCCCGAGGTCGACGAAGGCCGGGTACTCGGCCACGAAGCGGTCGGCACGGTGATCGAGATCGGCAGCAGTGTAGGACAAGTGAAGGTCGGTGACCGGGTCCTCATGTCGTGCATCTCGGCGTGCGGATCGTGTCGGTTCTGCCGGGAAGGCCGGTACGGCCAGTGCGTCGGCGGCGGCGGCTGGCTGCTCGGGCACACCGTCGACGGCACACAAGCTGAGATCGTCCGCGTCCCGTTCGCGGACCGCTCGACTCATCGCATTCCACCGGGCGTCAGCGACGAGCAGATGCTCATGCTGGCCGACATCGTCCCCACCAGCCACGAGGTCGGTGTGCTCAACGGCCGTGTCCGACCGGGTGACACCGTGGTGGTCATCGGGGCGGGCCCGATCGGCCTCGCGTCCGTCATGACTGCCTCGCTCTACTCTCCACTGTGCATCGTCGTGGTCGACACCGTGGGGAGCCGCCTCGCTGCCGCATCGAAGATCGGCGCCGACGTCGTCGTCGATCCGACCTCGGACGACGTCGTCGACGTGGTCTCCTCGCTCACCGGCGGACTGGGCGCCGATGTCGCGATCGAGGCGGTCGGTGTTCCCGAAACGTTCGAGCAGGCGGTGACGACGGTCCGTCCCGGTGGGCACATCGCCAACATCGGCGTACACGGCCGACCCGCGGTCCTCCATCTCGAAGCGATCTGGTCGAGAGACGTCACCATCACCACCGGACTGGTCGACACGTTCTCGACCCCGACACTGATCGCACTCGTCGAGGGCGGCAAACTCGATCCGTCGGCGGTGGTCACCCACCACTTCGCGATGTCGGAGTTCGATCTCGCGTACGACGTGTTCGCGCACGCCGAGGAATCCGGTGCGTTGAAGGTGGTCGTGTCGTCCGACCGGTGATCCGACGACAGAGTCTCGTCGCCGCACGTCCGAGGAGATCGCCGTGCCCGCACCACCGATAGTCGTCGGGATCGACGGATCACCCTCGGCTCTGGACGCGGTTCGTTGGGCAACCGCGGAAGCGGTGTCCCGGCATGTTGCACTGCACATCGTCTCGGCCGCTCTGCTCACTCCCGACAGCTTCGTCCACAGCATCGACCGACGGGCGATCGTGTTCGGCGCGCGGGAGAACGAGACCAGGCACGCTCTGGCGACGGCGATGGACCACGCGCTCCGGTGCGCAGCCCCGGCGCCGCTCTCGGCGCGAACCGAATTCGTCTACGGTCCCGCGGCAGCAGCATTGACGGAACGGTCCGCGTCGGCGCTCATGGTGGTCGTCGGATCCCGCGGCCACGGGGGGGTTCACCAGCGCTCTCGCCGGGTCCCTCGGAACCACGGTCGCCATCAGGTGGGCCTTCGACGAAGCGGCGCGGCGCGACACCGACATCGTTGCCGTCCATGCCTGGAGCCACGCGGACCTCGCTACTGTCAGCGCTCTGCTCGAGGCATATCCGAGCCCCCTGGACACCCGGGTGGACGAAGAGGCCGCCATGGCCGAGAGCCTGGCCGGTTTCCAGGAAGACTATCCGAACGTGCGGGTGCGACGAGTCGTCGTGCGAGACAACCCCGCTCGGGAACTGGTCCGCGCTGCACACGGTGCTCGGATGATCGTCACGGGTACCCGCGGTCGTGGTGGGTTCGGCGCACTGCTGCTCGGGTCGACGAGCCGCGCGGTCATCCACCGCGCTCACCTCCCCGTCGTGACAGTTCCGAGTAGTAGCACCACAGCCATCTGAGGAGCGAACGCGATGAACGCCGTCGAGGTGACGGGTCTGCGCAAGAAGTTCGGCCGGGCAGTGGCCCTGGACGGTCTGGACCTGACGGTGCGTACCGGTGAGGTGCACGGATTCCTCGGACCCAACGGCGCCGGCAAGAGCACCACCCTGCGTATCCTCCTCGGTCTGGTTCGAGCCGACGAGGGCCGCGTTCGCCTGCTCGGCGGAGACCCGTGGCGCGACGCCGTCGAACTCCATCGACGTGTTGCGTACGTTCCCGGCGACGTCTTGCTGTGGCCGGGTCTGACCGGCGGCGAGATCCTGGATCTCCTCGACCGGCTGCGAGGCACCGCGAACCCACGCCGTCGCGCGGACCTCGTCGAGAGGTTCGAACTCGACCTCGGCACACGTGCGCGGGCCTACTCGAAGGGCAACCGACAGAAGGTCGCACTCGTCGCCGCGCTGTCCTCGTCCGCCGAGCTCCTCGTTCTCGACGAACCGACGGCGGGGCTCGACCCGCTCATGGAAGCCCGGTTCCGCTCCTGCATCGGGGAGACGACCGACGGGAGAACGGTACTGCTCTCCAGCCACATCCTGAGCGAGGTGGAGGCCTTGTGCGACCGGGTCACCATCATTCGGGACGGTCGCACCATCGACTCGGGCAGCCTGGCGGACCTGCGCCGGAACACCGAGACCACCATCACTGTCGAAACCGCGTCCCCGGTCGGCGGGTTGTCCCGGATCCCCGGGATCCGTGGGGTCGTCGTCTCCGGTCGGCGGGTGCGATTCACCGTCGCCACCTCCGCTCTCGACACCGTGATGCGCGTGCTGGCCGATCACGGAGTGCGCAGCCTGACCAGCTCCCCGCCCACTCTCGAGGACATGTTTCTCGAGCACTACGCCTCACCCGGCGGCGAGGCCGCCACGACGGGTGGTCGCCGGTGACGACACTCGGGGCGCGAACGCGTCGGCCGTACGCCGGCGCGGGCGCAATGCTGCGGTTCCAGCTGCAGCGCCAAGCGGTGTCGATTCTGCTGTGGGCGCTCACGATCGGGACGCTGGTCGGCTACCAGTCATGGGGAAGCCAATCGTTGTACGGACCCGAGGCCTTGGCCGGCCTGCGCCGAACGATGGGCGGCAACGCTGCCGTCGTCGCCTCGAGCGGACCCCCTGAGTTGCTGGACAGCATCGGGGGCGAGGTGGTGTTCGAGATCTACTCCTACGTCGCCGTCGCCGTCGCGCTCATGACGATGTTCGTGGTGACACGCGCCACCCGTGTGGAGGAGGAGACCGGTCGCGCCGAGCTTCTGACGTCCATGCCCGCTGGGCGACACGCCGCCCTCGGTACGGCCCTGGCATGCGCCGCGGTCGCGTCGGCCGCAGTGGCCGCCGCGGTCCTCGTCGCCGCCGTCGTCACCGGACTGCCGTGGGCCGGCTCGATTCTGCTCGCCGCGTCCGTCGTGGGTGTCGGCGTCGTCTTCGCCGCTCTGACGGCAGTGGCTGTGCAACTGGTCGACACCGCAGCGGGAGCTCGCGGCATCGTCGTCGCCGGTGTGCTCCTCGCATACGCCCTTCGAGCCGTCGGTGACGTCACAGGAAACGGGGTGTCCTTCGCGTCCCCCATCGGGTGGGGCCAACAGACCCTCCCGTTCGTGTCGGATCGCTGGTGGCCGCTCGCCCTCCCGATGCTGCTCGGGGCCGCACTCGTCGCGGTGGCGGTCACCCTCGCCGGTCGGCGCGACCTCGGTAGCGGAGTGATCGCGCACCGGCGAGGCCGCACGTCCGCAGCGTCGTCACTGAAGTCCCCTCTCGGACTCGCGATACGACTACGCCGTGGACTCGTCCTCGCCTGGGCGGCCACGGTCTTCGCTCTCGGCGCCGCCTACGGATCCTTCGCCGACAGCATCGACGAGTTCCTCGCCGACAATCCCGACATCGCGGATTTCCTGCCGCGCGGCGCGGAATCGGCCACCGACGCCTACCTCGCCACGACCCTCACCCTCCTCGCGGTGCTCGCGTCCGCTCATGGCGTCGTCAGCGTCCTGCGCTCCGCACACGAGGAACGGGACGGCCTCGTCGACGTGGTACTCACCGCCCCCTCCGGCAGAGCCCGGAGTCTCGGTGCGGCCGCGGCGGTCGCATTCGGCGGAAGTGCCGCGGTGCTCGCTGCGGGAGGACTCGGCGAGGGCCTGGCGTACGGGTGGGTCCGCGGCGATGCGTCGAGGCTCCCGGCCACCGTGGCCGCGGCGCTGTCGTACCTGCCTGCGGTCTCGATCCTCGTGGCGGCGGCGGTGCTGGCGGTCGGCGCCTCACGCACATGGGCTGCGGCGGCGGCCTGGACGCTGTTCGCCTACTCGGCGATCGCGACGGTCTTCGGGGACTCGTTCCGCCTCCCGGACTGGTCGACCGTCGCGTCGCCGTTCGACCATCTTCCGCAGGTTCCGCTCGAGTCGACGAATGTCCCGTCGATGGCCGTCGGCCTGGCCGTGGCCGCGTTCCTGACGACGATCGGTGTCGCCCTGTTCTGCAGGCGCGACATCGGCCGCTGATCGTCGACGTCGGGCAGTGGTCGACCCGATCACCTCACCCGTGCGCAGACGCCCGGTGCGACGCCTCCGCGGGTTCTTCGATGTCGATCGGAGTGGCGACGTGCGCGCGACGCACCACCAAGACCGGACACGTCGCGCGCCTGAGCAGAGCGTGCGTGACACGGTCGGCGGCCCGATCGGCTCGGTCGTGGTCGCCGGAGCCGATCACCACCAGTCGTGCACGGCGACACTCCACGACGACCCGATCCGCCAGCACACCCGGCCGCGCAACGACCCGGATCTGCACCGATGGGTCGGCCTCCACCCACTTTTGCAGGAGCGCTTCTCGTGCGGCCGAATTCGTACCGTCGTCGATGCCCCCCGGCAGAACGGCCACGACCCGGCTGCGTCGGAATGCGGCCTCGCGTCGGGCTGTGTCCATCACGTGCTCCCATCGGTCGACGGGTCCGGTCATCACCGCCACGACCGTCGAGCGGGAATCGGGGGTAGGCGACGGGTGCCGCGGCGTACAGACGATCGCGACGCTGGCCGTCGACGACGAGGCGAGTGTCGCCGCGGTGGAACCGACGAGGAGCTCGCCCAGAGCGCCCACGCCGGTGGAACCGACGACCACCAGGTCGGCAGTGCGGGCTTCGGCTTCGAGTACCGCGCTCACCTCGCCGGTTCTGTAGACCGGCTCGATGACGGGACAGTCCGGCTGATCGACGACGACGGCTGCGGCGTCGAGGAGCACGGATTCTCCGTAGTCCCGGTCGAGATCGGGGGCGCCGAACACCGGATCCGCGGGGTGGTCCGGCGCCACGTGCACGATGCGCAGCACCGCTGTGCGGGCCACCGCTTCGGCGGCAGCCCATTCCACGGCGTGCAGTGCAGCCGTCGAGCCGTCGATGCCGACGACCACCGTCCGTGAATGCTGTGTCGTCATAGCGATCTCCTGTTCCGCATCAGTGAGAGCCGGTCCGCATCCTGCTGACCGGTTGTCGAGTGGTCTCGGTCGTTCGTCGACGAAGGATCTGTCAGGTCCTGGACAGCGCCCGCCACTCCAGATCCACCGAGCGCGAGTGGTGCACGTCTGCGACGTACCGCAGGACACCGATCACCGCGGTCGGGAAGAATATTCCCGCCCAACAGATTCCGATGGCCGCTGCAACCGCCTCGACGGCGGCCTCGATACCCGTCTTCGGCGCACGAACGATGTCGCCGGTGTCGGAAACCCAGATGGCCACCCGATCTCCGCGCACCGCATCCTCCGGCGCCCGGACGTGACCGCGATGCTCCACACCCGCATGGATCCAGACGGCAGGCGTCGCCGTCGCCGCGCGATTCGGCCCCGGGTCGGGTCGGCTGTCCGCTACGAGAACAGCCTCGCTGCGGTGGCCGACCGCAGCGTCGCGAGCGGAACGGTCGACAGCCGCCGCGTAGAGCGTCGTACCGACCGCTCCGGCGACAGGCACGATCGAGATCAGTCACACCACCGCCACGATGACAGTGACGCCGTGGACGCGGTCGGATCGACGCATCAGTGGGTTGCGGGACCAGGGTGCACACCGCCACAATCGCCGCACCGCACCGGATCCCACTCGCACCGTGACGGCACCACTTTTCATGGTCGTCGACTCCTTCCGTCGTCCGACCACCGTGCCCGGTCGACGGGACGGCGGCACAGTGCCCTAAGTCATCGACGACAGTGACGCACAACCCGGGTCGGACCGCGCCGGATGTGCCGGAAGTGCGGGATGTTCGGACGCACCGCATCACGCCCTCGACCGCACACTCGATCCGCTGGCTCGAGCGCGATGAAGCGCGCTCCCACGACCGCGCTTGTCCCGGTACATGGCATGGTCGGCGTCGATCAGCAGCTGCCCGCGGGCACGCCCCCAACTGGTTCCGACGCTGATGCTGACGTCGACACCGACACCACCGACGTCGTACCACCCGCGAACATGGTCGGCGATCCGGTTCGCGCAGTGTCGTAGTGAGCACACCGACCGTGCGTCACGGACCAGGACGACGAATTCGTCGCCCCCGATACGACAGACGACGTCGGCGTCGCGGGTGTGGTCCACCAGGCGCCGAGCCACACCGCGCAGGATCTCGTCGCCGACCTCGTGGCCGTGAGTGTCGTTGATGGACTTGAAGTCGTCGATGTCGAGATAGAGCAATCCCACGTTGTCGCGACCCCGTCCGGACAGCTCGTTCATGAGTCGGCGACGATTCCCCGAACCCGTCAGGTCGTCGGTGACGACCTGACGCGCAAGGGCTTCCTGCGCGCTACGACGCTCGGAGATGTCCTGAATCTGGGCAACGACGACGTCACCGTGGTCCGGATCACGGACGAGGGTGACGTCACGCTGCACCCAGACGACGGACCCGTCCTTGCGGATGTACCGCTTGTCGGACGCGATGCGTTCGGCTGCTCCGTCGAGAAGAGCCTGGAGTGCAGCATCGCCGGCGGCGAGATCGTCGGGGTGGGTGATGTCCCGAAACGTCATCTCGCGCAGTTCCTCGGAGGTGTACCCGGTGATCTCGCAGAGAGCACGATTGGTGACGAGCCACCGACCGTCGGTGGTCAACATCGCATTGCCGATCGGAGCGTTCTCCATCGCCACCCTGAACAGATCGACAGCGCGGTCACGTTCTCGCTCGGCCTCCACCCGTGCACTCACGTCGACCACGAGCACGGTGAAGCCCACGACTGCACCGGCAACGATGTCGGGCACAAAGGTGGCTCGAGTGTGACGCGTCGTGCCCCGCGCGTCGATCAGGGTGCGATCGAACAGCTGACTACGCCCCTCCAGCGCACCGGTCACGTACGGCAGGTCGAGCGCGAACATCGCGGCACCGAGGACGTCCTCGAGGTACATCCCGCGGATTGCATCCGGCTCCAGCCCGAAATAGTCGGTGTAGACGCGATTGGCGAAGACGTTGCGCAAGCTCGCATCCCAGTACCCGATCAGCGAGGGCAGCTGATCGATGGATCGCCACACCACGTCGTCGGGTAGGGCCTGCACAGCATCTCTCCTCTCAGGGACGGCTGGTCGAACGGTGGGGTGGGACGACGACGACGGGCACCGCGGCACGATGAATGAGAGCGCGACTCGTCGAACCGAGCATCAGCGCCGTGAAGCCGCCTCGTCCACGGGTCCCGGTGACAACCATCTGCGCGTCCGCCGACTCACGCAGTAGTTCACGAACGGGGTTGTCGCGGAAGACCTCCCGCCGGACGTGAACATCCGGGTAGTGCTCGGAGAATCCCGCGAGACTCTCCGCCAGAACGCTGTCCTCCGCCCGACTCAGATTGTCGTCACTCGGGTAAGCGCCGCTCCTGACCGCCGCGGCGCCGGCATCGACGTCGGTCCAGGCGTGGACGGCGACCAGATCGGTGGATCGACGCGACGATTCGTCGAAGGCCCATCGGATTGCCGCCTCGGACGCGGACGAGCCGTCGACACCGACGACGATGGGTCCGTCCGGACTCGGACCGTCCGGCGACGACGTCTTGACGATCACGACCGGGCATCTGGCGTGCGCGGCGACGTGGACGCCGACGGATCCATACATCACACCGGAGATTTCGCCGAGTCGGCGAGACCCCACCACGACCAGCTGTGCGTGGTCCGAGTAACCGACGAGAACCTCTGCCGCGGCACCGTGTTCGAACGCCGTGTGCACGTCCAGGCTTCGGCCGCTCGTGGACTCACGCGCGACGGCGACGGCGGAGTCCAACGCTCGGTGGGCCTCGCTCCGCTGCTCGCCGAAGACGCCCACTCTCAGGTTGATTCCGTCGGTGAACGTTCCGGGCGTCAGGAGAGCCGCCGAGACGATCAGCAACGGCGCGTGCCTCGAGAGTGCCGCGTCGGCGGCCCACCGCACCGCGGCACGTGTCGAGGAGGAGCCGTCGACGCCGACGACGACAGCAGATGTGCTCATGGTTCGCTCCTCGGGGCTGCGGTCCGTACTGCGCTCGCGGTACGCGTCGTCGACTGTTCGCTGACTCCCGTGCCCGAGGCAGAGCAGAAGGTCGCGGGACCGCGCGTCCAAGGTCAACGCGATCGACCGCCGTCGAGTCGTCGGCGCCGAGCCGACCGACGCGCGAACTCCGCGGAGGACACCAGTTCACTCCACCGTCCGACTCCCTGCCGACGCATGAGCTCGTCGGCGGCCTCGGCGACCGCCTTCAGTTGCGCCTGCAGCGGGCCGCCCGACCACGCCCCGCGCGGGCTCGGTGTCCCTCTCATACGCGTACCCCCCTTCCGCACCGATCGACCTCGATCGACCCGAGTCCCTACTCGACGGTGTCGTCGTGCCGCCAGAATCCCGGTGCTGCTCGGTCCGCGACCAGGGTCTTGCGGGTGCCGATATCGGGACCGAGGTCCCTCGCCACCGGAACGGGAGGCGACCACGATGTCATCCATGAATTCGCCACCACGCGCATCCGCACCATCGGACCGTCGTCGTACGAGCGTTCCGACGCAACGCGCGGTCGTCGCTGTGTCGGCCGCCGGGGTGTGCATCGGCGCGGGCACCCTGGCCGTCGGACGGGCAACGGCGTCGACGCACCCGGTGTTCGAGCAACTCCTGCTCCCGGAGGTCGGTCCGGTGTTCGCAGCGGTAGCGTGCTTCGTCGTCACGGTCGTTCCGATGGCCGTGCTCGCCATGCGGGCCGCGAGGAATCGCCGCACTGTCGGGCCGACCGCGTTCACCGCCGGCGTCTTGACCTCGGCGTGGGCGCTGATGCACGTTCTGCTCTTCCGCGGCGCGTGGGTGGGCACTCTCTGGTTCGCCGGTGGAGTCGCCTTCGCCGTTGTCGGATGGCGGGAGATGTCCCCCTTCGCCGGTGCTCGCGGCCGACCCGATCAGCAAAGACGGCCGCATCGACGCACGCGACTCGACCCCACGGCATCGCAGAGGCGAGCGATGACGGCTGTTGTCGAGGGTGATCGCCAGGAGCGACCGTGACCCGGACACCGATAGTCGTCGGCATCGATGGTTCGTTCGCCGCGTCGGACGCCGTGCGGTGGGCCGCCGACGAGGCGATTCGACGGCACCGCCCTCTGCACATCGTGTCCGCGGCACTGCTCTCGCCCGGCACCTTCGCCGACGGGATCAACCTCCGAACGGGGATTTTCGGTGAGCAGGAGCGTCACACCCGACGCTGTCTCGCCGTCGCCGCGGAATTGGCTCGCGACACCGCGGCGGGCGCACCGCTGACGGTGGACACGATTCTGGGGCACGGCTCCGCGGCCGACGTCCTGATCCAGCACTCGGCCGACGCCGACATGGTGGTGGTGGGATCGCGTGGACTCGGCGAGTTCACCGGCGCGGTCCTCGGATCCGTCGGGACCCCGCTCGCCGCTCACGCGCAGTGCCCCGTGGTGATCGTCAAGAAGGCCCCAGCCGCCGACCGGCCGGCCACGATCGGGCCGATCGTGGTGGGCGTGGACGGTACGGCCAATTCCGAGCCTGCGGTGCGGTGGGCCTTCGACGAGGCCTCTCGCCGAGACACCGACGTGGTCGCCGTTCACGCGTGGAGCGATGCCGATGTCAGCGCCGTCGCCGCCCTCACACATGCCTTTCCCAGCCCGGACAACCTCCAGGTCGCCGAAGAAGCCACCCTTGCGGAATGTCTCGCCGGATACCGGGAGTCGCACCCCGGGGTTCACGTCCGCCGCGTCGTCGTCCACGACAATCCTGCACGCGAGCTGATCCGTGAAGCACAGGACGCGCTGATGATCGTCACCGGGAGCCGCGGTCGCGGCGGGTTCTCGGCGTTACTCCTCGGGTCCACCAGCCGGACGGTGATCCACCGGGCCCGTGTCACGGTCGTGATCGTTCCCACCGGCCGGTCCACCGCACGTCGAGATGCACACCACTGACCATGCGAGCGATGGTCTTTCGCGGCCGAGGTCGGGTGTCGTGGGACGAGATCCCCGACCCGGTCCTCCGGGAAGCCACCGACGCCGTGGTCCGCGTCGACGCCGCGACCATCTGCGAGACCGATCTCCGCATCCTCCGTGGTGACGTCCCCGCCGTGTCGCCCGGTCGGGTGCTCGGGCACGAGGCGGTCGGGACCGTGCTCGACGCCGGAAGCGCCCTCACCCGTACGGCGGTCGGCGACCGGGTCCTCGTCTCGTGCATCACCTCCTGCGGGTCCTGCCGCTCCTGTCGGGAGCGCCGGTACGGGCAGTGCTCCGGCGGTGGCGGAACGATCCTCGGGCAGGAGATCGACGGAACTCAGGCGGAGCGCGTCCGTGTCCCGTTCGCCGATCACTCCACCCACCCGATTCCCGAGCATCTGGACGACGATCGAATGCTGATGCTCGCCGACATCGTTCCCGCGGGCTACGAGGCCGGCGTGCTCGGTGGGAACGTTCGCCCCGGCGACGTGGTCGTCGTCGTCGGGGCCGGACCCCTCGGCCTCGCCGCGGTCATGACCTCGGCGCTGCTGTCCCCCAGCCTGATCATCGCCGTCGACCTCGAGCAGGGTCGGCTCGACGCCGCTGCGTCGATGGGCGCCCACGTTCTGGTGAACAGCCACACCGAGAACGTCCTGGATCTCGTGCGCGACCTCACCGGTGGGCTAGGAGCGGACGTGGCCATGGAGGCGGTGGGAGTCCCCGACGCGTTCGAGACGGCGGTGAAGATCGTGCGCCCCGGTGGACACGTCGCCGCCATCGGCGTCCACAGCGCCCCAGCCCTGCTGCACCTCGAGGGCATCTGGAACCGCAATCTGACGATCACCGCGGGCCTGGTCGACACCTCGTCCGTTCCCGCTCTCACGAGGCTGCTCTCGCGTGGGCGTCTGGACCCCACCGCCTTGATCACTCATCGCTACTCCATGGACCGATTCGACGACGCGTACGAGACCGTGTCCGGACGCGACAGTGGTGCGATCAAGGTGGTGGTCGCCCGGCGGTGACGGGCCCATCCTCACTGGACACGTGGCCGCCGGAGCTGCCCGCCATCACCCGTCCGAGAGGCGCGGGCCCGGCGCCGAGGGCACTTCCCGACGGACGCGGACAGTCATCCTCGGATGCCGGTGGAGTCGAATACCCGGGGAACGACGATCGCCCATTCGAGGAGGCACCGGTGACGACGGTATTCCTTGTCGACGACTGCGAGAGCGTGAGGCGTGGGCTCGTCGACCTCATCGACGCCGATCCCGACCTGACGGTGGTCGGTGAAGCCGGCAGCGTCGCGCAGGCACTCTCGAGAATCCCGGTGGCCGCACCCGACGTGGCCGTACTCGACGTGCGCCTTCCCGACGGCAACGGAATCGACTTGTGCCGCGAACTCCGCGTTGCCGTCCCGGAGGTCGCGTGCTTGATGCTGACCTCGTTCATCGACGATCGAGCAATGCTCGACGCGGTTCGGGCCGGCGCACGCGGATACCTGGTCAAGAACATCGTCGGAATGGACCTCGCCAGGGCGATCAAGGACGTCGCCGCGGGTCGTTCATGGGTCGGCGAGGGGTCGACGAACCGCCGAATCGCCGGGTGACCGCGGTCGGTCATCAGGTGACCCGGGTCCCGCCGAGAGGGGACCTTCGGCGGCGGTGTCGCCCGCCGATCACTCCTAGCGTCGAGGGCGCCATGCGTCCACGCCGGATTCACCAGGGAGTCACCGATGTCCGTGATCGTCGAAACGCGCGCCACCCAGTCCACGACACCTCCCGGCCCACCTCCGTCGCCGATGCGGGGGGAGATGCACGAGTCGCTCTCGGCCTACGTGATGGCACTCGGTGACCGCGTCTACAAGATGAAGAAGCCGGTGCGCACACCGTTCCTCGATCTGTCCACGAGATCGGCCCGGTGGGCAGCCTGCACTCGCGAGGTCACGCTGAACACGCGGTTCGCGCCCGATGTCTACGAGGGAGTGGCAGAACTGTCCGATCTCGACGGCGGCATGGGCGAACCCCTGGTGGCGATGCGGCGCATGCCCTCGCACACCCGGCTGTCCACGCTGGCCGAGTCCGGCGCCGATCTGCACCATCACATCGACCGCATCGCAGAACTGATGGCAGCAGTGCATGCCGACGGTCCCTTCGGCGACACCATCGACTCCGCCGGGACTCGAGATGCGTTGGCCCGACGCTGGCGAGACCGCCTCCGGTCCATCGCCTCCGCCGCCGGAAATGTCCTGAGCGAGGACGATCTCCTTTTCATCGACGCCCGGGTGCGGACCTATCTCGCGGGGCGCGGGGCGCTGTTCGACCATCGTCTCTCGAACGACCGTATCGTCGACGGTCACGGCGACCTGATCGCCGACGACATCTTCTGCCTGCCGGACGGACCCCGTATCCTCGATTGCCTCGACGCGGACGACTCCTTGCGCCACCTCGACGGCATCGACGACATCGCCTGCTTGGCAATGGATCTCCGGTTCCATGACAGACCCGATCTGGCCGCGCATCTGGTGTCGGCGTACCGATCGGCCGCGCAGGACGATGCGCCGGAGTCATTGGTGCACCACTACATCGCCTATCGATCCCTCACTCGTGCCGCCGCCGCCTGCACTGCCGCGGGCCGGGGAGCACAGGACGCGGTGGCGGACGTCCGCGCGCACACCGCGCTCGCTCTCGATCACTTGCGCCGTGGGGCGGTGGGTCTCGCCCTCGTCAGCGGTGTGCCCGGAACCGGGAAATCGACGGTGGCGCGGGGGCTGGCGGCACGAATCGGCGGAGTCGTCATCTCCTCGGACATCGTGCGCAGGGAGATCGCCGGTACCGATCCCACCGTCTCCATGACGGCGGGTTTGTACACGGGTCTCCACACTCCCAGCTGCACGGGGCACACCTACGCCGAGATGCTGCGCCGGGCGCGCCGCTTGCTCGCGCACGGTGTCTCGGTGGTTCTCGATGCCACGTTCACCGACCCCGTTCACCTGTCGAGAGCCTCGATGATCGCCGAGTGCACGCACAGTCGTCTGCTCCACCTCGAATGCCGAGCTCCGGACTCCGTCGCTCTCGCTCGGATCGAGCAGCGGCGAGGCGGTCCGTCGGATGCCACGACCGAGATGTATGCCGCCGTCGCGGCCGAGCGAGCACGCAGCCGGGTCTCCGTGGACCCGACCGCGCCGCCGCTACCCGGCGCCTCGGTGCTGGACACCACCGGTCGCGTCCCGGACGTGCTCGACCGTGCCGCCGCTCTGTGGGACGGCGCGATCGCGGCACCGTAGCTGCTACCCGCCCGACGCGGTGGCGGTGGCGCACTGCGCGACCGGTGGCGGGGCCGATCAGGGCAGCGGAACTCGCCACCGCACCGAGGTGCCGGCTCCGCTGCCGGGACCCACGACGAGGTCCCCCCCCCGTATTCGTCGGCGCGAACCCCGATGTTGGCCAGGCCGCTCGTCGTGAGATCCAGGGACAGTCCGACCCCGTCGTCGTCGACCTGCACTGTGAGTACGTCGTCCACGGTGACGGTCACCGAGATGGTGGTGGCCTTCGCATGCCGGACGGCATTGCTCGTCAGTTCTCGGACCACCGCGACCGTATGGTCGGCGAGCACGGTGTCGACCACCGACAACGCTCCGGACGTGTGCACCACGGTGAGGACGCTGTCGGTTTCGGTGAGCTGGTCGATCGCCTCGTCGATTCTCTGGCGTAGGCGGGTCGTCGACGCATGGTGCAGGTCGAACACCGTGGTGCGGATGTCCCGCACGACCTCCTGCAAGTCGTCGACGACCGTGTTGAGCCGCTGTCGAACGTCGTCGGAGCGGACCCGCGCCAGAATGCCCTGGAGGGACAGGCCGGCGGCGAAGATCCGTTGAATCACATGATCGTGCAGGTCCCGGGCGATGCGATCCCGGTCGGACAGCACGCGCAACTCGTTGGACTGCCTGGTCGATTCCGCGAGGCGCAGCGCCAACGCCGCCTGGTCGGCGAAACCGGAGATCAAGGTCAGATCGTCCCCGGTGAACGGCGCCGCCCCCTCGGCACGCAGTGCGACCAGCACATCGGTCACCGTGTCCCCCGCCCGCAGTGGCGCCGCCAACACCGGCCCGAGTCGACCGATCGGTCCCGGGCCCTCGAAGTCGTAACGATCGCGCATCACCGACACGCCGGCGGTGAATGCGAGACCGGCGACGGAACCGTCCACCGAAACCCCCGTCCCGACCGCAGCGGGAGTCTCGTGTCCGGCGGCGGTGGTGACTATCAACGTCTTCACCTCGGTGGGCGGGACGTCGGCGTCCTCCGGGACGAGGATGAACGCGGACGACGCTCCGCTCAGGTCCAATGCTCGACGCGCCACCAGCGCGAGAACCTCGTCGGTCCGTGCCCCCGACAGCAGCTCGGTTCCGATGTCGGAGGTGGCCTGAATCCAGGTCAGCCTTGCTCGCGATTGCTCGAAGAGCCGCGCATTCTCGATGGCGATACCGGCCGCCGAGGCCAACGCCCGAACGATCGTCTCGTCTTCTTCGGTGAAGAGCTGTCCGTTTTTCTTCTCGGTCAGATACAGATTGCCGAACACCGTCTGACGGACCTCTATGGGGACACCGAGGAACGTGGTCATATCCGGGTGGTGGTCGGGGAATCCGACCGATGCCGGGTGGTCGGCGAGCCGGTCGAGTCTCAGAAGGCGTGGGTCGTCGATGAGTTGTCCGAGCACGCCTCGACCGCTGGGCAACCGTCCGATTTCGCGGGCGGTGTCGGGATCCATTCCGTGATGAATGAATTCGATCAGATCCCGTCCGGGTCCGCGGACTCCGAGCGCCCCGTAGCGGGCGCCGACCAGATCGACGGCGCTCTCGACGATCGTCCGCAGCGTGACGTCGAGATCGAGGTCCGAGGTCACCGACAGCATGGCGGCCAGCAGACCTCGAGTTTGCTCCCGGTCTCCGAACTGCCCCGTACCGGCGACATCCTCGCGGGGCCTCATCGCTCGACTCCGAGACAACCTGAAAATTCGCCTGCATTCCCTGCCAAGAACATGGGTGAAACCGCCTTCCGACCCCCCGGACCATGACACCTTAGGCCGTATTTACGGCGAATGCCTGTAATCCGACAATTGCCCTGTTTCGATGACATCTCAGGGTCGGCGTCGGCGGACGCACCAGGCTCCCGGTGCAACGGCCTTCACGTCCGGTCGACGTGGAGACCGCGACGAGGACTCGGCTGTGGCACCGCGACGTCGAGGTAATCGCAGATTCGGGTCGCCCACCCGTCGACCTGATCGTCGGTCGGCGTCTGCATGTTCCGGGGTCGAACGACCCGAACGACGAAACGCTCGATCGTCGTCATCGCGCTGGGGTCGAACGTGCCGGCGAACGCCTTGTGTTCCACCACCCACAACGAGCTCGTCGACAGCGGCGTCGGTGCAGTCGTCGACCCACCGACCGGACCGCTCGAGAACATGAACACCGGCCGTGTCGTCAGATCGCGCGCGTGGGTCCTCACCCATGAACGCGCACGAGGAGCCAACGGCCGAGATACACCGCACTTCCGACCACCACGGCGTCGTACTCGGCCGGAGAGCCGGCATCGCGGACGTCGACGACGTCGACCTGCGCGGACCCGCCTCTGTGCTCCATGCCCGCCCCGATACGGGACCCCGACCTGTCTCCCAGTGCCCGTGTGGCACCGCGCCTGCTCGCGGTGACGACGAGCACCCTCGTGATCGGGCCACCGGGCTGCTGTGACCGGACCCCCTCGTACCGCACGAGCGGGTCCGGTTCACCGCGATCTCGTGTCCGACCCTCCACCATCGATTCCATCGTGACCCCTCACTGCCCGACGCGTTCCGACCGTTCGGTTGTCGGTGCACGGCTCACCCTGCCGACGTCGCCTCGACACTCAAAGGGCCGAAAGTCATCGGAGAACGACGACGAAGTGCACGGAGGACGACGGACACGGGACCTGTGGAGGATGCCCGTTGAACCCTTCTGGCCACTGGAGGTTCGGGGTTACATCGACCTGTCACGACGACATGTCACACCGAGCCAGGGAGCACACATGAGCGTTCTGAACCCACTCCGCACCGCGTCACCCAAGTTCCCGGCCGAGATCCTCGACGATTTCGGCCAACTTCTGCACCGCATCGACGATTTCGCTCCGTGGCTGCCCGACCACAGTCACCCGATCCGAGTCGAGGACCGCCGTCAGGACGGGGCCTACCTTCTCCGAGCAGAGGTACCCGGTGTCGACCCGGACTCGGGTTTCGACGTCACCGTTCACGACGACCGGGTGGTCATCAGAGCCGAACGCATCGGAACCACGGAGGACGGTGCCAGGTCCGAATTCCGGTACGGGAAGTTCTACCGGTCCGTTCGCCTCCCCCGAGACGTCGACAAGGACGCCATCGAGGCGACGTATCGCGACGGCATCCTGGAGATTCGCATGCCGGCACGGGAACCGGCGAATCCGGGCAAGCACATCACCGTACGGTCGGCGCCCGCCAGCGCTGCGGTACTCGGCGACTCCGCACCGCCGACGTCCACCTCGAGCAACGCCGGTGCGGCTGCGGCGAGCGGCACCGACTGATGCACGGGGCGCCATCGCCGCCGACGTACGGCGATGGCGCCCTCACCGTGTCGACGGCCAGCGGCACTCGGCGTGCACTTCATTGCGGTGCGTCGATCGACCACGGCCGCAGACGGTGTCGGCGATCCCCGACTCAGGACGGACCCGTCGGTCGCCGCAGACGATCGACGTCGGATCGTCGGCACGGGTCCGAACCCGGTGTGAGCGTGGCAGCCGCACCGGCGGCCACTCCCAGACGAACCGCGTCGATCAGGCCGGCACCCGCGTCGAGAGCATGAACGATCGCCGCGACCATGTTGTCACCCGCTCCGAGTCCCCCGATGCCCGAGACGGGTACGCCCGGGACGTCGACGGCGGCGTCCGCGGTCACCACCAGTGCGCCTCGCGCTCCGAGGGAAATGACGACGACCTCCGCGGTGTGCGCGCGAACGAGATCACGCGCAGCCGCGACACGCGACGCTCGATCGGGGAGTGCCGAGCAGGCCACGTCGCGCAGTTCTCGGAGACTCGGCTTGATCAGGAACGCATTCGTCACCGATGCCAGGGCCGGTCCGGACGTGTCGACGACGAGACGGCACGATCGGCGCGCTGCCGCGGCGGCCGCGCGCGCGAGGAAGGAACGAGAGAATCCGGGTGGCATGCTGCCGCTGATCACGGCGGAACCGCCGGAGGGAAGGCTGTTCTCGAACACCGCCAGACACTCGGCTTCCTCACCGGCCGACAGCCGCGGACCGGGCATCACGAATCGGAACTGTCGGCTCGTCCGTCGTTCGACGACGGTGGTGTTCTCGCGCGTCGAGCCGCCGACGGGCACCGAGACGACCGTAGGACCGGACGCACGGAGGCGGTCGACCAACATCGAACCGGTCCAGCCGCCCGCCGTCACGATCGCGGTTGCCTCGGTTCCCAGCGACACCAGCGCCCGCGCGACGTTGACGCCACCCCCGCCTGGATCGAAACGTGGAGTGCTGCATCGCATTTTCTCGGTATGGATCACATCCGACACCGAGGTGTGAACGTCGATCGAGGGATTGAGCGTCAAGGTGACCACGGTGCTCATCGGTGACCTCCCGCGGCATCGGTACCGGTCTCACCGGTGACCACGGCGCTGTGCACGTCAGCGCTCCGGAACCACGACGGTAGGACAGGGCGCTTCGCGCAGAAGCGATCTCTGGGCCGGATCGAGGCGACCGGAGCCGTCGTCCCCACGGCCGACCACGACGAACTCGGCCTCTCGTGCCAGGTCCAGAACGAACGACGCCGAGAGGGACTCACCGATCACACGATGAACGACGACGTCCGGACACCGGTCTTCGATCGCTGACAGGCGACGCTGGAGACGCGCGTCGAGATGGATCCGACAGCGCTCCTCGTCGATGCGACAGCCCTCGTCGACCACGCTCTCGACGGCCGGCGCGGTCACCGCCGTCAGCGGTAGACGTCGCCGCTCGGCCTCGTCGAACGCGAAGACGACGGCGCCGCACGCCGACGACGAATCGTCGACCTCGAGCACGACCGCCCGCCGAACCGCAGACGTCGGCCGACTCGCCGGCGTCGGCACCACGGCCACGGGATACCTCGCGTGCGCTGCCACGACGTTCGCGACCCTTCTGCGGGGATCGCGACCGCCCGAAGAACCGACGACGAGAATCCGCGGATACGGCACCAACAGCAGCAGAGCTGCGGCCGGCGACCCGCGTGCGTGGTGCGTTCTGACATTCACGTGCTGTCCCGGCCCGAGGCTGGACCGCGCCACGTGTGCAGCTCTCGAGAGGATCGAGGCAGGGTCGGAGGCGTCGAGCGGAGACGGCTTTCCGGCGTTCACCAGAACCAGGTCACTGTCGTGGAGAGCGGCGTCCCGCGCAGCCCACTGGACGGCGTGGAGGCAGTGCATCGAGCCGTCGACGCCGACCACGGTGTCACGGTGGCGCATCGACTCGTCGCCTCCCTCTGCCGCCGTGGCTGCGCCGGGACGCTCAACGGCCGGTCGCCGCCAGCGCCAACGCAGCCCCTGCCACAGCTGTGACCGCCCCACCCGCGGCGTGCGACCACACGATGGACGCGTCGACGTCGGCACCGTTCACCAACCACGGGGACACGACGATCCACACGCCGAGAACGGGCGCGACGAACGCCATCGACCGGCTCCGGGCGTAGTCGGCCGCCAGAATGAACGCGATCAAGGCGACCCCGGTGCCCGCGATCAGGTCGACGACGGCGAGCGGAGCCCGGGACGAGAACCCCACGATCCACGGCGACGCTGCGACGTACAAGCCGGCCAAGATCAGAACGGCATCGGCCACACGAGTGAACGGCCGTTCTGCGACCATCTCGAAATGCTGACGAAGGGCTGCGGCAGTAGGGATCTCGTTGCTGCGCGAGCGAGTTGTCGTGGACATGGCGACTCCTTCGACGAAGAAGTGTGACGGCCCGACAGGACCGGCGGGCGGTCACCCACTGGACCAAGTGAACGCCGTGTTCGCGCGGTCCGAGAAGGGCAGTTCGTCCCGCCGTCGAGGGCAAGCGGCCCCAAATGCTCGATCTCGGGATCAGCACGACGGGGGACGGTCGCGTCACCGTCCGCGGCGCCACGCGCTCCGACGCCGAGACCGAGCAGATTCGTCGCGCACTGTCCGCCACGCCCGGCGTGGAGGACGTCGACCTCGAGTTGCACGCGGTATCGGGCGACAGCCCCGGCAACACGATGTCGCGCAACACGATGTCGGGCGGCTGAAGCCCTCCGAGCACCGATCGCAGGTCGATCACGGTGCTCACGGCGGGCTTTCGCCATGATGATCGTCGTCCCCATGGATCTGCCGAGCTATCGAGCGCGCCCAGTGCTCGATCTCGTCGAAGGGGCGCGCGTCGGCATCGGGAGCCTTGATCAGACCGGCGACCATCCGTTCCACCCTGCCCAACGACGAGTGGTCGAGTTTGCCGCCGAAGGTTCGGTGCTCGCGTGCCCACGCCGCCTGGTTCCATCGGGAGGAACGCGACGTCGCCGCATCCTTCCCGGTCCGATCGACCGGTCCACTCGAGAGCAGCCACACCGGCCGGTGCGAGCCGTCCTCGACGAGGTGGTCGGCGAACCGCCGAGCGTCGGGGAGCCATCGTCCGTAGTAGACCGCGCTGCCCGGGATGACCGCGTCGGCGTCGTCGGCAGCCTCCGGTTGCCCTGCGTCGACCACCTCGACGTCGATGCTTCCTCCGAGACGGATGGTCTCGTCGACGAGGACGCGGGCGATGCGCTCACCGATTTCGGCGGTGGCGCCGTGACGGCTGGCAGTGGCGACCACGATGCGTCTCGATGCCATGGGGCTTCGCTCCTGTCGCTCCGCAGGGATCGTCGCGATCGACGATGCTCACGACGTCATCGTCGCGCGCAGCAGTGCGGCCTCGTCAGCGACGAGGGACACCGACGGAGGCAACGAAAGACCCTCGGGTCGAGTGGCTTCGGGCCCGAGAGCGTCGATGCACTTGACCGTCGATTCACCAATCGTCAATATAGACGGGTGTCGAATCAAACCGTGGCCGTCGCAGCGACCAGCGGCGGATGCTGTTCACCGCTGACCCGCGAACCTCTGACCACCGACTGGGCCGGTGATCTCGCGCGGATGTTCAAGGCACTGGGCGACCCGGCCCGTCTGCGCCTGCTGAGCCTGGTGGCCAGCCACGAGAACGGCGAGGCCTGCGTCTGCGACATCTCCGGCTCGTTCGACCTGTCTCAGCCGACCATCTCCCACCATCTCAAGGTGCTCCGCGAGGCCGGACTGTTGGACTGCGAGCGCCGCGGCACCTGGGTCTACTACTGGGTCGTTCCCGCTGCGCTGCAACAGTTGTCGGCGGTGCTCGCCGCTGCAGATCCCACCGCTGACGACGTGGACGTCTCCGACACCGGGCTGGTGACGGCGTGAGCACCACGGCGAACACCGCCGACCACCCCGCCATCGTCGGCAAGCTGTCCACGCTCGATCGTTTCCTGCCGATCTGGATCGGCGTCGCGATGGTCCTCGGACTGCTGCTCGGTCGCTTGGTTCCGGGGATGAACGACGCGCTGTCGTCCATCTCCGTCGACGGCGTCTCGCTCCCCATCGCGATCGGCCTGCTGATCATGATGTACCCGGTGCTGGCCAAGGTCCGCTACGACCGGCTCGACACCGTCACCGGCGACAAGAAGCTCCTGCTCGGTTCCCTTGCCCTGAACTGGATCTTGGGACCGGCGTTGATGTTCGCCCTCGCCTGGCTGTTCCTTCCCGACCTGCCCGAGTACCGCACCGGCCTCATCATCGTCGGGCTCGCCCGGTGCATCGCGATGGTCATCATCTGGAACGACCTCGCCTGCGGCGACCGCGAAGCCGCAGCCGTCCTCGTGGCGATCAACTCGGTCTTCCAGGTGGTCATGTTCGCCGTCCTCGGCTGGTTCTACCTCTCGGTTCTCCCCGGCTGGCTCGGCCTCGACCAGACCACCATCGAGGCATCGCCGTGGCAGATCGCGAAGTCCGTCCTGATCTTCCTGGGCATCCCGTTGATCGCCGGATTCGCTTCGCGCCACTTCGGGGAACGCGCCAAGGGCCGCGACTGGTACGAGACCTCGTTCATCCCGAAAATCGGGCCGTGGGCACTCTACGGGCTGCTGTTCACCATCGTCGTTCTCTTCGCCCTGCAGGGCGACCGCATCACCTCCCAGCCCCTCGACGTCGTCCGTATCGCACTGCCGCTGCTGGTGTACTTCGCGGTGATGTGGGGCGGCGGATACGCACTCGGCGCAGCGATGGGCCTGGGCTACGAGCGAACCACCACCCTGGCGTTCACCGCGGCGGGCAACAACTTCGAGCTCGCCATTGCCGTCGCGATCGCCACGTACGGCGCCACGTCCGGCCAGGCCCTCGCCGGCGTCGTCGGACCGTTGATCGAAGTACCTGTCCTGGTGGGCCTGGTGTACGTCTCTCTCGCTCTCCGCAGGCGTTTCACCTCCTCGCCGACCGCGCCGGTATCCCAGAGCAAGGAATCGTGATGTCCGAGCACTGCGCACACCTGACGCACTTCCGCCGCTGAACACCCGAAAGGTGCAGTCCCCCATGTCCGACACACCCAGTGTGCTGTTCGTCTGCGTCCACAACGCAGGCCGGTCGCAGATGGCCGCCGGCTTCCTCACCCACCTCGGCGGCGGCGCCGTCGAGGTCCGCTCCGCCGGCAGCGCCCCCGCCGACACCATCAACTCCGCCGCCGTCGAAGCGATGGCCGAGATCGGCATCGACATCTCCGACCAGTCCCCCAAGATCCTCACCCCCGACGCCGTGGAGACCTCCGACGTCGTGATCACCATGGGCTGCGGCGACGCCTGCCCCGTCTTCCCCGGCGTCAGCTACCGGGACTGGACGCTGCCCGACCCCGCCGGCAAGGGCCTCGAGGCGGTGCGCCCGATCCGCGACCAGATCAAGGCCCGCGTGGAGGACCTCCTGGCCGAACTCGTTCCCGCTCGAGCGGACGCAGCACGGTGAGCACCCCGAGCGTGCTGTTCGTCTGCGTGAAGAACGGCGGCAAATCGCAGATGGCCGCCGGGCTGATGCGCAAGGCCGCCGGCGACGACGTCGAGGTGCATTCCGCCGGCACCGCCCCCGGAAACGCGGTCAATGCCCTGTCCGCCGAGACGCTGCTCGAGGTCGGGGTCGACCTGACCGGCGAGCACCCCAAGCGGGTCGATCCGGACCTGCTGGCGCGGATGGACTACGTCATCACCCTCGGCACCGAAGCAACCGTCGACCCGGTCGAGGGACCGACCTACCTGACCTGGCACACCGACGAGCCCTCGACGCGAGGGATCGAGGGCATCGAGCGGATGCGCCTGGTGCGCGACGACATCGCCGCCCGCGTCGACGAACTCGCTGCTCGCCTGCGGGACTGACGCCATCACCGCACCGCACACCGACGGCACGAACCCGATGACCACCGCCCGAACCCGGGTGGTGGTCATCGGCGGCGGTCAGGCAGGCCTCGCCGCCGGGTACTACTTACGCCGAGCAGGCCTCGAGTACATGATTCTCGACGACCAGCCGGCCGCTGGTGGGTCCTGGCGGGACCACTGGCCGTCGTTGCATCTGTTCTCCCCCGCCGCGCACTCCCGGTTGCCCGGGTGGCCGATGTCCCCGTCGTCACAGGAGTTCCCACCCGGATCGCACGTCGTGGGTTACCTGAGCGCGTACGAACAACGCTACGAGCTGCCGGTGCGGCGACCGGTCTCCGTGACCGCGGTGCGCCGCAACGGTTCCGGGTACCGGATCGACACCACAGCGGGATCCTGGTCGGCCGAGGCGGTGATCAACGCGACCGGCACCTGGTCCCGGCCGTTCTGGCCCACCTACCCCGGCATGCGATCGTTCCGGGGCCGTCAGATTCACACCACGCAGTACGACGGGCCCGGCACCGTCACCGGGCGCCGGGTCGCCGTCGTCGGGGGCGGCAACTCCGCCGCGCAGATTCTCGCCGAGATCTCCACCGTCGCCGACACACTGTGGTTCACCACCCGGCCGCCGCGGTTCCTGCCCGACGACGTCGACGGTCGTGTGCTGTTCGACGTCGCCACCCGGCGCGCCCGCGCACTCGCCGCCGGTGACGACACCGGCGGTGTGGCCGGGCTGGGCGATGTCGTCATGGTGCCGTCGGTGCGGGACGCCCGTGATCGCGGCGCCCTGCGGGCGCGCACGATGTTCGCCGCACTCACGACCGACGGTGTCGTCACCGACGGCGGCGGCGTCGAACGGATCGATGCGGTGGTGTGGTGCACCGGATTCCGGCCGGCGCTACGACATCTCCGTCCGTTGCACCTGCCCACCGCTGACGGCGGCATCGCGATGGACGGGCTGCACGCCGCCGGCGAACCCACCATGGTCTTCCTCGGCTACGGCGACTGGACCGGCCCCGCATCCGCGACACTCATCGGCGTCGGCCGCACCGCACGATATGCGGTGGAGCACCTCACCTCGACCCTGACCTGAGCGGTAACCAGTGTCGGGTGCGCGATGCACCGCGCGGACGCCGACCGGTGTCAACAGCAGGTGGTGTTCGTCGCCCCTGCGGGGGCCGCATCGGCGCGAACGCTGGGTGCGGGCGCCGGGATCGGCTGCGAACCGAAGGTGTCGGAGTCCGCGAGAACGGTGTAGATCTCCCAGCGCTCCCCACCGGGTCCCGTCACCCACACCTTGTCCTGGGTGGCGAAACAGCAGGTGGTGCCGATCTCCTCGTCGGTGAACAACCCCTCGCCGGTCAGGCGGGCAATCTCCTCGTGCACCCGGCCCGACGAGTCGACCTCGACGCCGAGATGGTTGATGGTGCCGCCCTGGCCGGGGTTCTCGATCAGCACCAGCTTCAAGGGCGGTTCGGTGATGGCGAAGTTGGCGTAGCCGGGCTTGACCTTCGCCGGCGCCACGCCGAAGAGCTTGCTGTAGAACGTGATCGCGGTGTCGATGTCGTCGACGTCGAGGGCGAGCTGAGCACGGGACATCCGAACCTCCAGGGTTGCGACATATGTCGAATAGGTGTCCGTCATAGGGTGCGCCACGTCTTCGGTATATGTCAAGGAGGTTGTAGAGTCGGGACCGTGCCCAAGACGTTGCCGATCATCGACACCACCACGCCGGTGTGCTGCGAACCCGTCTCCGCTGCGCCGATGGACGAACATGCCGCGCTCGAGGTGGCCGTACGACTGAAAGCGCTCGCGGACCCGATGCGCATCCGGTTGATGTCCTTGCTGCTCACCGACACCGCAGGGGCGATGTGCACGTGCGACCTCGCCGGCGCGCTGGAACTCGCCGAGTCGACCGTCAGCCACCACCTCGGCCAACTGCGTCGGGCGGGCATGGTGGCCTCCGAACGCCGGGGCATGAACGTCTACTACTCGGCGCGCCCCGAGGCGCTCGACGCACTTCGCGCCGTCCTGGACCCTGCGTGCTGCCGATGAGGGTGCCGCTGGAGGATCGACTCGCCGTTCGCCCGCTGGGGAGACGTGTTCGGCGAAGCCACCATCGCCTCGGCGAGATCGACCGCATCGTCCACCGGACCCTCGACGTGGACCGAGCGCCGACAGCAGCTGGAGGTGGCGCTTACCATCGTGATGTGCCCACTGTCGTCCCGTGCCCCCTGGCGTGACCTGCTGATGCGGAGAGTTTCCGGTGAGCTCGAGACGTCGGTCCTGGTCCTTCTCGGACAGCCGCGCAATTTGAGCCCGCTGTCAGGATTGAACTGACGACCTTTCGCTGACAAGGCGATCGAAACGGGTTCCCACGGACGCACCTGGACCCCCGCCACGTGCCTCGACCAGCATCAACACGCCACCCGGATTCACCCGGATCCGCCTCCGTCGGGACCGAGTTGTGACAACGACGTGACAACGAGCCGACGTGCTCCGCCACCCGTTCGAGAAGACGGCACGCCCGTACGACTCCGTTCCCGATGGCGTCACGTTGATCGCCGCCGACGTCACCAGCGACGAGGAAGTCCGCGCAGCCTTGACCCAGATCGGTGAGGCAGGCGTTCCCCTGCGAATCGTGGTCAACTGCGCCGGTGTCGGCTGGGCGGGTCGCATCCTGTCGAAGAAGGGCGTCCACGACCTCGAGCTCTTCCGCACCGTCATCACCATCAACCTGCTCGGCACCTTCAACGTCATGCGTCTGGCAGCGGACCATATGCAGTCGCTGCCCACCGTCGACGAGGCCGGCCAGCGCGGCGTCATCATCAACACCGCCTCCGTCGCGGCCTTCGAAGGACAGATCGGTCAGATCGCGTACTCGGCATCCAAGGGTGGCGTGCACGGCATGACCGTTCCCGCGGCGCGCGACCTCGCGCAGTTCGGCATCCGCGTCAACACCATCGCCCCCGGAATCGTCGACACCCGATTGCTCGCCGGCGTCACCCCGGAGTACCGCGCCGGCCTCGAGGCGGGCGTCCCGTTCCCGTCGCGCCTGGCTCAGCCCACCGAATACGCGCAGCTCGCACAGATGATCGTCGAGCACGACTACCTCAACGGCGAGACCATCCGCATGGACGGCGCGCTCCGGATGGCGCCGCGCTGACCTCCTGAGGTGTCGAAGACGCCTGGTCCCGTTCCGACCGGCTCGCACAAGTCAGCAGAGTCCGCTGGAACGGGACCCGGGTCGATACCTGCTCGTCGTCGAGTGGGACACCCTGGAGGACCACACGGTGCGCTTCCGGCAGTCGGACGACTACTCGCGGTGGCGGACACTGGCAGGCCCGTTCTTCACCGCCCCACCCGTCGTAGAACACGTGCGCAATGTCGGAATCGGATTCGAATCCTAGGTTCCGCATCCGTTCGGGGCCGAGCACTCAGCCGCGGTCGCGAGCCATCGCAGCCTCGGTGTTGCGGGTGCCTGTCGCGGCGCCGTGCGGGGACACATCGTCGATCCGTGCGAGATCCTCCGCGGTCAAGGTCACCGACAGTGCACTCACGTTCTCCTCCACGCGGTTCGGCTTCGTGGTTCCGGGAATCGGCGTCGTACCGTTGTGGACGACCCACGCCAAGGCGAGTTGGGCAGGTGTGATCCCCTTGCCGTCGGCGATTTTCCGGAGTTCCGCCACGATGCGCAGGTTCGCGTCGATGGCCTCGTCGGAGAACCGCGGCAGGTTACGCCGGGCGTCGCCCTCGGGCAGATCGCTCTGTCGCGTCACGGTGCCGCCGAGAAAGCCGCGGCCCAGTGGGGAAAACGGGACGAACCCGATTCCGAGTTCCCGTGCGGTGTCGAGGACACCGTTGTGTTCGGCGTCGCGTTCGAACAGGCTGTACTCGGACTGGATCGCCGTGATCGGGAACGTCGCGTGAGCCCGGCGCAGTGTGTCGGCGGAAGTCTCCGACACCCCGATGTAGCGGACCTTCCCGGCCTGCACGAGCTCCCCCATCGCTCCCACGGTGTCCTCCACCGGAGTGTTCGGATCCACCCGATGCAAGTAGTACAGGTCGACGTGGTCGGTGCCGAGGTGCCGCAGTGACCGTTCGATCGCGCGCCGCACATGCTCCGGGGAGCCGTTCAGTCCTTTCGGGGTGCCGTCGTCGTCGAACTCGGTCGCGAACTTCGTCGCCACCGTCACCGAGTCACGATCCGGACCCAGTGCCCGGCCCACGAGCTTCTCGTTCTCGAACGGTCCGTACGCCTCGGCGGTGTCGAACATCGTCACCCCCAACTCCAACGCCCGCCGAATGGTCTCGACAGACCTCTTGTCGTCGGCGCCGCCGTAGAACGCGCTCATACCCATACATCCGAGCCCGATACCCGACGTCGTCAGTCCCTGCGATCCCAACTGTGTTTTCCCGAGCATTGTCGTCGTCCCTTCCGAAGCAAGTCCGGCGCTGCACCGGACTTCGTCGAGGCTGTCTCCTGGTGTGCACACCATGTCAAGTGGTTGACTGATGTCATGACGCGGGCAACGACCACAGGCACAGTCGACGGTTACCTGATCGGCGACGCGGCAGCAGCCCTCGAGATCACGATCGACACAATCCGCTACTACGAGAAGGAAGGCATCACGCCGGCCCCCGCACGGGGCAGCGACGGCCGACGGCGCTACGACGACGCAGCACTGGCGTGGCTGTCCGGGGTGGTCATGCTCCGAGGCACTGGAATGACCATCCGCGAAATGCGGGACTACGCGGCGGCCTACAGGAACGGGGCGGACGAACGTGAACGTCTCGCGTTGCTCGAGCAACACCACGCCGTGGTCATGGCGCGACACGCAGAAGTCCAGCGGCACCTCGCCGCTCTGGAACACAAGATCGCGGCCTACCGAGCGCGGGTGAACAGCCACTCCGACATGGCGATCTGATCATCACTGCCGACAGACGCCGGAGGAGTACGAACAGCCGACCCTGTTCCTCCGATGCACCCTGCCCGGCGGTTACTGTGGGTCCGACCACGGTGACTGCCCGGGGGCGTCAGCCGCCGTCGTCGGACCTCGCACGCAGATGGTCCACGAACCGTTCGAACAAGGCGCCGAAGTGAACGATGTCCTGATCGGACCAACCGTCTACTGCGTCACGGACGCCGACCCGCTGCCGAGACCGGATCTGTTCGAGCGTCGCATGTCCATCTGCAGTGAGCAGGAGACGCTGCATGCGGACGTGATCGGGGTCCGGCTCCTTGTTCTCCCTCGACGAGTAGTACTCGTGAAGAATCGGCCCCCACCACTCGACGGCTGGGTCACCCACGCACCACTGGACGAATTCGTCGACACCTTCGCAGAGTTGCGAGACGGCAAGCGCATCACATCGCTCATAGACCTCTGATCCGGGCGCCCCGGGACCGTGCCGGACCTGCGCGGACGTAGAGTTTCCTGTCAGGGTTGAACCGAAGACCTCTCGCTCCCAAGGCTTCGACGACCCGATCAGCTGGATTCACCCGGACTAACGAAGGCCTGCTTCCTGAGCAGCATGTCAGGGCTCCGCCGGATCAGTCAGGTGTGGGCGCGCGTCAGGGCGTCGTTTGCTCCCCCGCGCGTGTCGTCACGGTGCTCGGCCGACACTTTCTGGAACATCGACATGTCCTTGGCGGCGAGGGCGTCGATGATCTGCGCATGCTGTTCGACAGCGTGCCGCCGTCGCTCCGAGGATCCGTAGTTGCTGACGAAATATGCATCCGACAGAGTCCAGATGCGTTCGACCTCGGTGATCACCAGGTTGTGGGGCGACAAACTCCACACTGACCGATGAAATTCGTGATTGAGGTCGATGAACCCGATGACATCGCCGTCGTCGGCCTTCGCTTCCATCTCGGCGTTGAGGCTGCGCAGGTGCTCGAGTGCGGATGCGTCCGGCCAGTGAATGCTCGAGTTGAGTTCGGTTTCGAGGAGAGTGTGCAGGGTGTGCAACTGATTGAGCTCGAACGCTGTTCGCTTCGCCACGACGAAGCCTTGGTTCGGGCGGTGCACCAGCAGACCCTGGTTGGCCAGGACGAGAAATGCCTCGCGGATGGGGACGCGGCTGACGCCGAGTCGTTGTGACAGCTCTTCCTGGCGCAGTGCCTCACCAGGGACGAGCTCTCCGAGGAGGATCAGCTTGCGTAGTTGGGCGATGATTCCGGCGGTACCCAGCCGTGTCCGCAACGCCATCCCATCCTCCTCGCCCGAGGTCATCCGTTCCACGATCCGAACCCGTCCCTACAGGACGGGCGTGACCTGCAGCCTAATCGCAGATCACGCCCCTCGTCCGACAGGAGGTCCACTCCGCGCAGTTCAGACCTTCAGCCGCGGGAAAACGCGTCGCGCGTTCTCTTCGAACACTTTTCTGCGGTCGGTCTCGTCGAGAAAGTCGAAGCCCTCGATGACCGGCTTCAAATCGTCGAATGGGCGCCCCGTTTCAGGATTCTCGGTCGAGCCGCTACCGGGACGTTCCGTTCCGAAGAGCACTCGGTCCGACCCGACAGTCTTGAGCAGCAGTTCGAGCGCGGGTGAGTAGTGCAGAACGGTGTCGAAATGGAAATGCTTCAGGTGGTCTTCGAAGCGCGGCGCATGCGGGTCGCCGCCGAGTCCGGGATGAAGATGTTCGGCCTGCCATCGACCGAGCTGATACGGCACGGAGCCACCGCCGTGCGAGATCATCACGTTCAACGTCGGAAAGCGTTCGAACACCTTTCCCCGGATCATCGACAGAATCGCGATCGACTCCTCGGTGATGAAGTGTTCGCTGTAGGTCTCACGGCCGTTGTAACACCCGGCCGAGTGCACCTGCATCGGAACCTCCAGTTCGACGAGTTGCTCGAACAGCGGATACCAGTAGGGGTCTCCGAGGGCCGGCGCTGTGCCGGTGCCTTCGTGGGGATCCGGATTCACGGTCACACCGACGAATCCGAGCTCCTCGACGGTACGGCGCAGCTCCGGGAACGCACGTTCGACCGGCTCGTCGGGTGTGATGGGCAGACCGGCCACACCGGCGAACCGTGTCGGGTGCATCTCGACGGTGCGCGCTATGACGTCGTTGTTCGCGCGGATCCACGCGTCCACCAGCCGTGCGGGCTTCATCGAATGTCCCTGGTGATACGGGCGCGGGGACAGCAGTTGCACATCGGTGCCGACGGCGTCCATGGTCTCGACGTTGCTGTGCGCACACGCGGCCAGCGAGTCGTCACTGATCTTGGGTTGCCCGATGTGATACCCACCGTCGGCCATCAGGTTCGCGCGAAAGGCGTACAAGCCGTCGGGTGCCACGATGTGGGCGTGTGAGTCGATGATCATCATGTTCCTCGTGTCTGGGGGTAGTTCGATCGTGTGGGTCACGCGGGGTGTCAGGCGTCGCCGACGTACGCGATGAGTTCGCACTGGATGAGCAGCGGGTCGGCAAGCGGGTACTCGAGTGTGTGCCGTGCCGGGCGGCTGACCTCGTCGGGGAACATCGCCACCCAGTGCGGATCGATGACCGCCCGTGCCGCCCGGTCTCGCACGAAGAACGTCAGTTTGGCGATGTCGTCCGTGGTGCCGCCCGCCTTGTCGAGGATGCGGCTGATATTGGAGAAGATCAGCGCTACCTGCGCGTCCACGGTCTCGGGTACGGCTCCGCTGTCGGGGTCGAGTCCGTTGATTCCGCTCGAGGTCAGTAACGGACCCACCAGCGAGGCCTGCGGGATGGGGGCTCTGCCGTGGTGGAGGCCCGGGATCTCGATCGATCGACGTGTCATCGGTCATCTCTCCGTGGTTGCGAGGTCGGCTGTAGTTGCGAGGTCGGCGAAGGCGGTGCGTAGGTCTCGCTTGAGAATTTTTCCGCTCGGGTTCTTCGGCAAGGTGTCGACGATCACGACGTGTTTGGGGATCTTGTATCCCGCCAATCGATTCGAGCAGTGTGACCGCACTGCCACCTCGTCGAGGTCGGTTCCCGGTTTGGCCACGACAACCGCACAGACGGCCTCCACCCATTTCGGATGGGGAATCGCGAAGACGGCGACCTCGGCGACATCCGGATGACGGTAGATCTCTTCCTCGACCTCGCGACTGGCGACGTTCTCCCCGCCGGACTTGATCATGTCCTTCTTGCGGTCGACGATGGTCAGCCTGCCGTCGGTGTCGAAGCAGCCCAGATCACCCGAGTGAAACCAGCCGCCGCGGAACGCTTCCGAGGTACGTACCGGATCACGCCAGTAGCCGAGGGTGGCTTGTGGACTGCGGTGAGCGACCTCCCCGATCTCTCCGACCGGAAGAACGGTGTTGTTCTCGTCCACGACGACGGTCTCGACGTTGAGCACCGGGCGGCCGGCGGAACCCGGATGACTCACCTGTTCATCGGGACCGAGGATCGTGGCGACCGGGGCCAATTCGGTCTGTCCGTAGAAGTTCCACAGCCGCACGTCCGGTAAGCGCTCGAGAATCTCGCGCAGCACTTCGGCGGGCATCGCGGATGCGCCGTAGTACCCCTTGCGAAGAGACGACAGGTCCGTTCGATCGAAGTTCGGAGATCGCAGCAGCGAGATCCACACCGTCGGTGGTGCGAAGAACTTGGTGACGCCATGGGTCTCGATCGCCGCCAGGATCTTATCGGGGTCGGGCGCGGGAAGGATGATGCTGGTGGCTCCGAGGTAGATGTCGGGGCCGAGGAAGCAATCGAGCTGCGCGCAGTGATACAGCGGTAGGGTGTGCAGATCGACGTCCTCGCTCGCCATTCCGCCGTCGATGATGCAGCTGGTGTATTGCGCAATCAGCGCACGGTTGGACAGCAGTGCGCCCTTGGGACGCGACTCGGTACCCGATGTGTACATGATCCGTACCGGATCATCATCTCCGACAACCACATCGGGAGCGGCGTCGCCTACCCCGAGCCAGGACTCGAATGGCTCCCAGCCGGTGTGGTCGTCGGTGGCTCCGATGACTGCCCTCGCCGCCAGAGGCCGATCGTAGACGGCGAGTGCTCGCTCGGCAGCCGGTACGAACGCCGGTTCGGTGACCATGACTGCGATCTCGCTGTTGCCGAGGATGAACGCGATCTCGTCTGCGGTGAGCATGAAATTGATCGGGACGAGGATGACACCCAGCCGCGCTGTGGCGTAGGTGAGCACGACGAACTGCCAATTGTTGCGCGAGAGAATCGCAACTCGATCGCCGCGGCGGACACCACGGGCATGGAGTGCCCCGGCGACGACATCGACCGAGGTGTCGAGTTCGCGGTAGTCGATGACGCGATCGCCGCCGACGAGTGCCGTCTTGGTCGGGACTCGCCTCGCGGTGCGGTGCAGGACGTCTGCCACCGAATGTCGACGGGCGGAGATCACGTCATCGATGACAGGGACCGAGTCGTTCATGCCAGCGCTCCTTCCGTGCGTGTGAGTGTGTGCAGCGCAGCAGCGAGGTCGGATCCCGGTTCGGACGGCAATGTCATCGCCCGCCATGCAACATGGCGGTCGGGACGAACGAGAATTGCACCGCCGGAATCCACTTCGCGTAGTCGTGTCCAACTTCCCGGCCGCTCGTCCGAGCCGTCTCCGCCGATGGCGACGACCTCGACGGGCAAGTGTCGTGCGGCCACGGCATCGGTCCAGATCTGTGCGGTCCGAGGATCGACGAGCAGGGTGAACAGCCGGCGATCTATCAGATCGAGGGTCGATCCGGCCGACGCGCTCTGGTCGATCCGTGCGTGCGGCAGATGGTGGCCTGGCCGGCTGGTCGGAATGTAGTCCCGTAACGGGTTGCTCGGGACCGGTGGGGCGCTGCCGTCGGGGACGACAGCGCCCTCCGAATAGTGAAAGCCCAGTTCGACATTGAGCTGGCCGTAATCGTCTGCGTTGGAGGCCACCGCATCGGCGACATCGGCGCGGCGCCGCTCCCCGTCGGCACCCGGTGCGAGCCACGCGTCGATGGCCGCCCAGCCCTCGTCGGTCGAGATGCCCGCACTCAATCCCAGGGCTGCTGCGACGCGTCGATGACCGCCGACGTTCTCCAGCGAATGACGGACGTTGAACAGGCCGACCGGGCGGCGCTCTACGTCGTAGGTGTCCAACAGTTCGTCGCCGGCGTGCCCGCGCAGTACCTGGTACAACTTCCAGACAAGATTGTCGACGTCTTGCACCGCGGTATTGAGTCCGAGCCCACCGGTCGGCGGATGGCGGTGAGCCGCGTTGCCCACCAGGAACACGTCGCCGACACGGTATTGCGCGGCAGTCACTCCTTCGAACTCCCAATGGCTGATCGCGTGGACATCGAAGCGCAGATCCGGGATACCCAGCATGTCCCGGACACGAGCGACGAGGGTGTCGGTGTCCTTGGCTGCGGGGTCTCCCCAGGAGAACGCCTGGTGGAATGCCCATTCGCGAGATTCTGTCCCCCACGTGTCGGGCCCCATGGCGCAGATGCTTCCTCGAAAGGAACCCGAACCACTGGGATCGACGAAGTAGTAGAGCAGTACCTGGTCGTCGACGGCCCAGGAGGACAGGTCTGCGGTGACGTGCATGCTGACCATGTCCAGAAGCTGTGTCGGCCCTTCCATAGACACGCCGAGCAGTGTCGAGCACACTCGACCACCGTCGGCGGCGATGACGTAACGAGCTCGCACCGTGTGCGTGGAACCAGAGGCCATCTCGACTATGTCGAGCTCGACATGGCCATCGCATTGCCGGAGGTCACGCACCTCGTGTCCGTAGTGGATCTTGCCCGCGCAGTGCAGGTCTGCGTGTGTCCGGAGCAGCGGGTCGAGGCGCATCTGCGGAACGTTGGCGTATCGATTGGGGCTGGCTGCTGCATACCGCTCGCGGTCCGCGCCCCCTCCCCAGGCGTCGATGTGGCCGATTTCCCTGCCTTGTCCCGGTCGGTCGCCGGCGAGCGAGGTGTACCAGCCGACACGGTGCCATCGGTCCTCGGGCGGTGACAGGGCGTACACGTCGTCCGCGACCCCCATCGCGTCGAAGATCTCCATCGTGCGCTGGTTGAGCAGGTGTGCTCGCGGGAGGTGCGACGTGGTGGCACGTCGCTCGTAGACGGTGACGTCGATTCCCAGTTGCGCGAGTTGGATCGCGGCCGTCAACCCCGCAGGGCCACCGCCCACGATCACGACATCGGCGATGTCGGCGAGAGCCATGCCGGTCAGCCTTTCCGTCGGGTCTGCAGAGTGTGGTAACCGTGCGCGCGGCGCGCGTCGGTCAGCGACTGTCCTGATCGGACGGCGCGTCGAATGACGTCTTCGGTGTCGCGAATTCCGGACGCGAGGTCGATGACCTCGCCGACCCGGCCGAGCGGGATGGAGACGACCCCGTCGGCGTCGCCGACGAGCCAGTCCCCTTGTTCGACCCGTACCCCGCCGACGGACACCGGCACGTTGTAGCCGTCCACCCGTACGCGGTCCTTGCCGGTTCGCATCCACCGCGAACGGCTGAACACCGGGTAGTTCAGCTCCACTGCGCAATCGGAGTCACGGCACACTCCGTCGATGACGGTCCCGGACACACCGCGATGAGATGCGGTCGCGGTGAGGAGATCCCCCCACACTGTCGTGTCGAGGCGCCCCGCGTTGTCCAGGACGACAACGGTGCCGGGGTCGAGGTCGTCGATGTAGTCACCGACTGTTCCGCCGTCGTCCCCCACCGGGACATAGCGAACGGTGAAGGCCCGACCGACGAGACGAACCGTGCGATCGAGGGGGAGCAGCCCCGCGCACTGTCCGGCGAGGCCGAGTTTGTCCAGTGCGTCGCTGAGGTGACTCGTGTCGAGCGAGGACAGGTCTTCGGTGATCTGCGCATGGTCGGTCATCGGCTTGCCTCTCGATCGAGCATGGTTTCGTAGTCGGCGCTCATGACAGTCGCCATCGATTCGCCCTCTCGGACACGGGCGAGCATGAGGGCCTCCTTGGCGGCGATCCTCTCGGCAATGGCGAGTACCTCGTCGATACGATCGCGCGGAACGAAGACCACTCCGCTGCCGTCGGCAAGTACGTAGTCGCCCGGTTCGACTCGGACGCCGGCGATCTCGACCGGCACATCCCACGCTCGTTCGACGATGCGTGTGCGTGCGGTGACGGGTACCGACGTCGCCGCATACACGGTCAGTCCGAACTGGCGGGCCTCATCGAGGTCCCGTACCGCACCGTCGACGATCACGCCTTCGCTACCGCGAGCGACGGCTCCGGCGGACAGCACGCCGCCCCAACCCGCGACGTGTGAGCGTCCGTGATGCGCGACCACGATGATCGTGTCCGGTCCGGAGGCATCGACTGCGGCGGTGCACAGATGCCTCGGCGCGGCGACGGCAACCTCTGCTTCGACGAGATCGACAGTCACGGCGCGTCCCGCGATCCGACGCTCACCGGACACCGCATGCAGACCCAGTGCCGCACCCGGTAGTCGTAACGCGTCGAGCGCGTCCGAGACCGCACAGGTGTCGAGCGCGGCAAGCCGTCCGCACTCGCTCATGTCCAGAGCCCGAACGCGAGACCGATACCGGTGCCGGCGGGACTACGCCATGCCGGGATGTATTCGCTCCAGCGGTGGTCGAGGTCTTGTGCTGCGCCGGCAGCGGCGATCCAGTTGCGAACTTCGGACGTACCGGAGTTCAGCTGCTCGACAGGCAGAGCGCGCAGAGTAGCTTCGTCGTGGTCGATCATGGCGTCGAGGATGCGACGGTCGAGCTCGTCGTCGACCACGAAGTGGCTCAACCCGCCCGAGGCGACGACGGCGACTCGAAGGTCACCGGGCAGAGAGTCGACCGCACCGGCCAGAGCACGGCCGAGGTCGTAGCACCGGCCGGGGGTCGGCTGATTGGGCGGGAAGTATGTGTTGATCAGTACCGGCACCATCGGAATGGTGACGTTCTTCAGCATCTTGCCCACCACCCACGCGAAGGCGTGGCCGAAGCCACCTTCGGTCTCGGTTTCCGAGCTCGACGCAATGTCGAAATCGCGGGAGATCAACTCCTCGATGATGTGGAGCGCGGCCGTCGGATGTGCGGGGTAAATCTCGCCGTCCATGCCGAGGTTGCGCTGCACCTGGCTCAGCAGAGGGTTTCCCATCTCGATCGGCTTGTGCGTCTCGATCTTCTCGCCGTGATACACCGCGATCGCAGGCTGGTTGCGGGCCGTGAACAGTTCCTCCTGATCATCGCCGATGACGATGAGCAGGTCGGGCTCGAGCGCGATCAGATCCTTGCGAAGGCGGTCCACACAGGCCGATGCTGCGTCGTACTTCGCGTTCCAGGTCTCGAGGGACAGTTCGTCGTCGTATCGGCCGTCAGCCGCGGTGACGAGTTCCTCGAAGGTGCGAACAGCTCCCCGTCGGTCGTACAGGTCGTACTCGCCTGCCGCGTCGTTCTCGGCACGCAGATTCCACATGCGCTCTGGCTCCATGCCGAGCATCGGGCTGTGAGAAGTGCCGACGACGGCCACGATTCGACTCATCGTGCATCGACCTCGTTCCTGACTGTTGTAGCGTGAAACATGTACATGGAAAACCTCTTTCGTGAGTGAGACACGGCGTCGGTGCACCCGACCACCGGCGGGGAGGAGATGTCAGCGGGGCAAGGAGTACAGGTCGAGGGTGGAGGCGCCGGATCGAATCTGGGCGATGATCGCGGCCTCCTTCTCCTCACGCTCCCGCGAGGCTTTCTGCACCTCGGGCCACTGATCTCGGGGGATGACCACGACACCGTCGACATCACCGACGATGACGTCGCCGCGCGCAATTCGGTGGGCGCCCAGTCGAATCGGGCCACCCAGCCTGCCCGGTGCATCAGGATCCTTGATGGTGCCGTTGATGCAGATCGACGAGGAGAAGACGGGAAAGCCGACGTGCGCGAGAGCGCCCACGTCTCGGACACCTCCATCGAGAACCAGTCCGCCCAAGCCGCGGGCGCGCGCGGCTTCGCTGAGGATCTCACCCCAGTAGCCGTACTCCGCGCCGGCGGTCGTCTGAACCACCAGCACGTCTCCCGGGGACGCTTCGGCGACAGCGCGGTGCAGCCACAGGTTGTCCCCCACCGGACACAGCACCGGGTAGGCGGGACCGTAGATCTCCGCACCGTCATAGGCGGGCCGAATCCGGGCCGGAAGCGCGCCGATCCGGCCGGCCGCCTCGTGCGCCGTGGCAGCGGAGAAGCGTTCGGTCGGGATCGCGCCGGTGGCTGGTGCGCGTTCGGCAGCTGTCGCAACCATCGATGTGTCTCACTTTCATGGGCGCCGATCACCGACGATCGACCGTGTGATGTGGACCATACTCTGCATTCAATCTTGAATGCAATAGCTTTGAGCTGCAGTTTTCCAGCCGATGGGTGCACATTAACGCGCTATTGCATTCAATCTTGCATGTGATGTACGTTGCTCGCAGCCGACAAGTGTGAGTCACATCACGCATCGAGTAGTGGCTGCAAACGCCGACACAGATCCTCGGAAGGACTGCCCGTGAGCACCCTCGGACCAGATCGATCACCCTCGTACGTCCGCCGCGTCGCACTGTCCAGCTACCTCGGGACGACGATCGAGTACTACGACTTTCTCCTCTACGGCACCGCAGCTGCCCTCGTGTTCAATCGAGTCTTCTTCTCGAACCTGAGCCCGGTCGTCGGCACTCTCGTCGCTCTGGCGACATTGGCCGCCGGCTACGCGGCCCGGTTCGTCGGCGCCATTGTCTTCGGGCACTTCGGAGACCGCTTCGGCCGAAAGAACGTGATGGTGGCGACCATGGTCACCATGGGAATCACCAGTGGTGCGATCGGCCTGCTACCGACCTACGACCGCATAGGCGCGGCGGCACCGCTGCTGCTCGTCATGTTGCGCCTGGTGCAGGGCTTCGCGGTCGGCGGCGAGTACGGCGGCGCGGTCCTGATGGTGTCCGAGCATGCGAGCACTGAAAAGCGAGGCCTTGCAAGCAGTTCTGCCGCAATGGGAGCCCCTACCGGATCGGTCCTCGCCACCGGAGCCATGCTGTGGGTTGCCTCGCTGCCCGAGGATCAGATGCTCAGCTGGGGCTGGCGGGTACCCTTCTTGTGCAGCTTCGGCCTGCTCGCTCTGGGCATGTACTTCAGGGCTCGCATCTCCGAGAGCCCGGTCTTCGAGGACAACCGCTCGGCCACGAAGGCTCCCGCACAGGGAACCCCGATCCTGGCCTTGACCCGTTCCGAGCCGGCCACGCTGCTGAAGTCGATCCTGTTTCAGATCGGACCCTATTGCGGGATGGGCGTTTTCGCGATCTTCTTTCTCTCGTACACGCCGACGATCGGGCACTCACGCTCCGCTGCTCTGACCGCAGTACTCCTGGGCACCCTGTCGAGCATCGTCATGACGCCGGTCTATGCCGCGCTCTCCGACAAGATAGGACGTCGCCCGGTCATCATCGCCGGGATCACTGCAACCGCAGTCCTGGCCTTCCCCATCTTCCACCTCGTCAACACGGGTAGCACCGCGACGATGGTCATCACCGTGTCGCTCTATATCGGATTCGTGATGACGTCGGTCAACGGGGTCGCACCGGTGATGCTCACCGAATTGTTCCCGACCGAGGTTCGGTACACCGCAGTATCCACCAGTTACCAACTCGCGCAGACCATCGGTTCCGGATTCTCCCCCCTCATCGCCACAACGCTGCTCGCAGCCGCGGGCGGCGGCACGAACACCTGGCCGATAGCGTTGTTCCTGGTGGTGATCTCGGTAGCGAGTGCATGGGCCGCCCTGTCGTTGCCCGAGCGCTCCGGCCGTGACCTCGACGCTGTCCGGGCGCCGCGCCCGGCCGCGACATCGAACAGAACAGTCGCGACGGCCGTCGATCACTCACGCGGTTGACCATCGCAGCTGTCGCGACGTGATGTCGCAAGCCTTGCACCGCAACCATCCCCTCGCCCCTAGGAAACGGACTGTCATGACGCACGATCAGAAGAATCCGACCGTAGTTCTCGTTCACGGCGCGTGGCACGGCGCGTGGGTGTGGGACGACCTCCGAGCCGAGATGACCGACCACACTGTCGACGCTGTCGAACTCCCCTCGTCCGGACACGACCCTGCGAAACTCGGGTCGTTCGAAGACGACGTCGACGCCATTCGCTCGATGGTCCGATCGATCACCGAACCGGTGGTCGTGGTCGCCCACTCGTACGGAGGACTACCGACAACCCAGGCGTTGTGCGGCTTGGACAACGTCATCGGGGTGGTCTACATCGCTGCATGGGTGCTGGACGTAGGCCAGTCCGTGGCAGACCTCGCCGGGGAGCACGGGCTTCCGGATTGGTGGGATGTCCACCCCAGCGAGGGGTACATGGATGCACTCCACCCGGAGGAGGTCTTCTACCACGACCTCCCCCCGGAGCGGGCTGCAGAACACAGTGGGCGACTGACCCACCAGAGTCTCGATTCGGCCGCACACCCCCTACGGGATGCCATCTGGAAGTCAGTCCCCACGAGTTACATTCTCTGCGAACAGGACCGTGCGCTGCCCCCCTCGATTCAACAGTCGATGAGTGAGCACACCACCAAGACGACCAGATTCGACGCCGGACACAATCCGTTCCTCTCGCGCCCCGCTGCGGTGGCCGCACAGATCCGACAGGACATCGCTGTATTCCTGACACAGTCTGTCCTCGCGCCCTGACGGCAGTGCCGGTCCACCGAAACGGGCAGCACGGCGTCGCTGCCGGCCGGACGTCACACGAAAGGCGACGCCTGTTGCCGAATCTCTCATCGCACGATCCAGGTCTTTCGACTTGATCGCTCCACATGTCTTCGAACACCAGGGGATTCCGACATGGACCTGAAACTCCAGAGCAACGTGACCGCGCAGTCGCCCTATGTCGTGAGCGAAAAAACAACGGTCGCACGGAATGTCGTCGCCCTGACGCTCCGCCACGCTTCCGGACAACGACTGCCGGACTGGACGCCTGGCTCGCATATCGACCTGATATTGCCGAACGGAATGACCCGTCAGTATTCGTTGTGCGGAGATCGGTGGGACCCTTACAGCTATCGCGTGGCAGTTCTGCGAGATAGCGAGGGACGCGGCGGATCCGCTCTGATCCACGACCACGTGAAAGTGGGAGACCATATCGGCATCGGAGGACCGCGGAACAACTTTCCGATGGTGCCCTCACAGAAATATGCGTTCATCGCCGGAGGCATCGGCATCACGCCACTTCTGCCGATGATCCGGCAAGCGCAGGTACTCGGCGCGGAGTGGCGACTGCTCTACGGTGGGCGCACTCGCCGAGCGATGGCGTACCTGGACGACATCTCTCATATGGGTGGCGATGTCACGATCGTCCCGGAGGATCGCGGTGGCCTGCTCCCTCTGGCCGAGTGGATATCGGAGAAAGCCGGTTTCGACACGAAGTTGTACGCATGTGGGCCGGGCCGACTCCTCGATGCGGTGGAAGCACTCTGCACCGGCAGGCCGCTCGGTACGCTCCGCACCGAGCGCTTCGTCCCGAGAGAACGCAGCGCCCCGGTCCGCAATGCGCCCTTCGACGTCGAACTCGCCCGTTCAGGCCGAACCGTGACGGTCCGGCCCGGTAGCAGCATCCTCGACGCCGTCCGCGCGTGCGGGGTGAACGTTCTCTCCTCGTGTCGCGAAGGAACCTGTGGTACGTGCCAGGTGACTGTCCTCGCGGGACGTCCCGACCACCGAGACTCGATTCTCGATGACGACGAACACCGTTCGCAGACTTCGATGTTCGTGTGCGTCTCCAGTTCCTGTTCCGACAAGCTCGTGCTGGACCTCTGAGACAACAGCAGAAAGGACGTGACCGTATGTCTACATCCTCCCGAGCGCCGGTGAGCGACGCAGACCCGTACGACCTCGAGATCCTGGCCGATCCGTCCACATTCCATCGCCATCTGCGAGAGACCGGCCCGGTCGTCTATCTCGAGCGCTACGGTGTCTATGCAATGGGTCGATTCGACCACGTGAGTGCAGCACTCACGGACTGGCAGTCGTACCAATCGGGAGCTTGACCCGGTTTCCCGGACAGTTCGGGTTGGGTGTTCAGGCCACTTGTGAGGTGACCCGTCGATGGTAGGCGTGTTCGTAATCCACTGGCGAGGAGTAGCCGATCCCGGAGTGCCGGCGGTGCGGGTTGTACCAGGCTTCGATCCATTCGAAGATTGCGGAGGCGAGCTGATCTCGGGTGTCCCATGATCGGGTGTCGAGCAGCTCGCGTTGCATCGTCGACCAGAACGATTCCATCATCGTGTTGTCGACGCTCGAGGCGACCCGCCCCATCGACCCGAGCAGTCCTGCCGTGCGCAGTCGTTGACCGAAAACCCAGCTGGTGTACTGAGATCCGCGGTCCGAGTGCATGATCGTCCCGGTATCGGGGTGGCGGCGCCACAGCGCCATCTGCAGTGCATCCACGACGAGGTCGGTACGCATGTGATCGGCGATCGACCATCCCACGATGCGCCGGGAGAATGTGTCGAGGACCCCGCAGCAGTACACCTTGCCCGTGCCGGTGGGGTGTTCTGTGATGTCGGTGCACCAGATCTGATCGGGCCGCTCGGCGACGAACCGGCGGGCGACGAGATCGTCGTGCACCGCTGGTGCGGGTCGGTGGCGACGCTTGTGGCGGGCACCGATACCGGCAACGCCGAGTAGCCGCATCACCCGTGCGACACGTTTGCGTCCGACCGAGATGCCACCGCCGAGGCGGAGTTCGGCGTGGACCCGCGGCGCGCCGTAGCACCCGCGTGAGCCTTGGTGGATATCACGGATGCTGTTGGCCAACAGTGCGTCCGACGTATCGCGTACGGACGGTGGTCGATGTCGCCAGTCGTAGAATCCGGATCTCGACACCTCGAGGGTCCGGCAGGTCACCGCGACGGGGAAGCCGTCCGCAGCCAATTCGTGGACCAGCCGGAAACCTATTTCGGGAGGATGTTCTCCCGCGCGAAATAGGCGCTTGCGCGTTTGAGGATCTCGACCTCGGTCTCGAGGCGCTTCTTGTCTCGGCGCAACTGTGCCAGCTCGGCGCGTTCGCTCGTGGACAGACCGTCGACGCGGCCGGCATCGACGTCATCGAGTTTCATCCACCTGCGCAGACACGACTCACTGATGCCGAGGTCGGACGCGATGCGCATGACACTCGCCCCCGGCTGACGTGTCAGGTCGACCGCCCGGCGGCGGAACTCCTCGGGATGGGCAGCGGGCATAGCTCGGACTCCTCTCCTGCAGCAGCAACGCTACAGATCAGGTGTCCGGGAAACCGGGTCAAGCTCCGTCGTGGACTCTTCGGTGTCGAGGTCCACCCACCACCACCGACGTCCACCCGAGTCCATCGAACGAGTTACGAATGAGTTGTGACAACTCGTGACATCGAGCCGCATTTCGGCAGTTCTCGCAGGTGACCGGACGCACCTGGACCGTGGCGGACCTGCACGGACGTACCGGGGGAAGTCGTGAAACGAGAGGTGAGATCAGGCTCTTTCGGAGCATTCGTGCTGGTCAGAGGCATATCGAGAGCCTCCTGTCAGGATTGAACTGACGACCTTTCGCTTACAAGGCGAGTGCTCTACCACTGAGCTAAGGAGGCGCGCCCGACCGAGCCGGGCGCGCTCATCATAACGGCCCGTCCGCCTCACTCGCCGCGGCCACCACGACACTGTTGCCGCCGTCGCGCTTGGCGCGGTACATGGCGATGTCGGCGCGGTCGAGCAGTCGGCCGAGCATCCGGGGACAGAGGCCTTCCCACTCGGTGACATCCTCGACGGCGACACCGACGGAGGCCGTGACCGGTGCTCGGTCGTCCGGTCGGTGGATTCCGGTGAGCAGCGACCGGGCGAAGGCTCGGGCGTCGTCGCCCGGCACCACGACGGCGAATTCCTCGCCGCCCAGACGGGCGGAGACGGATCCGGGCGGGCTCAGCTGGTCGATTCGGGCTGCGGTGGCACGCAGGACCTCGTCGCCGACAGCGTGACCGAAGCGGTCGTTGACGGATTTGAACGCGTCGAGGTCCAGACAGAGGACGGACAGGTGAGCCGGGCGGTGGTCTCGCATCAGGGCCTCGACGGCGGTGTGCAGTCCGCGGCGGTTCCGCAGACCGGTCAGTTGATCGAACAGCGCGCGGGAGGCGTCGTTCCGCAGGGCGGTGAGGAAGACGTGGTTGAGGGTCGACGCGGTGAACAACAGACCCAGCACCAGAACGAAGGTCGCCACCACCTCCTGCACAGGGGCGACATCGGCGGTGAGCACCCGCACGAACACGACGATGGCGACCACGAGCGACCAGGCCTCCTGCGCGACGAACACCCGTGCGTCGTGCATGGCGGTGACGTAGTTCCCGACGGTCACCATGAGCGCGACGGCATAGAGACTGATGGTGCTGGGCGGTGTCGACAGAATGCCGGCGGGGATCGCGATACCGGCGTAGACGATGAACGCGAGCGAGGCGCGGCGGCTGGGAAAGCGTCCGCGCGCCCACCAACACCCTGCCCCGACGGCGCTGGCCGCGGCGACGAGGAGCTGCGTCGTCGCTTCGTCGGCCACGGGGGAGAACACCAGGACGATCGCCATGATCGCGATCAGGAAGCATCCGGACGCCGTGACGTACGGCGCCCGACGCAACAGCGGGTGGGCGCGATGGTAATCCCGAATCCACTCGTAGTCGGGCGTCGCCGACCACCAGTCCCTCAGTGCGCTCACACCGCCACCAGTCCCCCTCGCGGGCGCCCGACGGGCGCGCTGTTGCACCCGCACCACAGTCTCTTGTCCCGGATTCAAGCATAGGCAACAACGGCGCGAGCCGTTTCGGTACCAAGTCCGAATTCCGCGCCGGAAACCGTCGCCGAGTCCGTCCGGCGGGGTCGGCGAGGACGGCGGCGCGACGACGCCCCGGGCCAGGGAACACACAGGCCGGGCCGGTACCTTCTCCTAGCGAGAGCACCCACCGCGATCACTCCCGCACCCCTTCGACGGCAGAAGAGAGGCATGACGTTCCTGCAGGGCCTGACGTCGACACTGCGCCGGATGACCGGCGAACGACGGGCCATCGTCGACACCCCCGCGGGCGCTCCGAGCCCGCTCCAGCCGATCGATCTCACGGACGACGCGTCCGTGACGGAAGTGCTCGATCTCGCCGTGCGCGTCGGCGAGGTGACCCTCGCGGCGGGCACCGGCGCCATCGACACCGCGGCCCAGGTGCAGTTCGTCGCCGCGACGTACGGCCTGAACCGATGCGACGTGGACGTCACGTACAACTCGATCACCATCAGCGCCTACCGCGGCCCGACGCTCCCGCCGGCGAGCACCATGCGCATCGTCCACTACCGATCGATGGACTTCACGCGCCTGGCGGCCGTCGACGGCCTGGCGCGCAGGATCCGCCTGCAGGTGCCGACACCGTCGGCCGCCCTGACGGAACTCGACGAGATCATCACCGCCCCCCACCCCTACAACCGGTGGATCGCGACGCTCGCCTGGTCGGGCATGGCGGCGGCGATCTCGGTGCTGCTCGGCGGTGGGGTCCTGGTGGCCGTGGTCAGCTTCCTCACCACGATGGTGATCGACCGGGTCGGCCGGGTGCTCAACCGCGCCGGGCTTCCGTTCTTCTTCCAACAGGTGGTGGGCGGGTTCATCGCCTCGGCGCCGGCGATCACCCTGTACTCGTATCAGGCCGAGCTGGGCATCTCGATCTCGCCGTCGCAGATCATCGCGGCCGGGGTGACCGTGCTGCTCTCGGGTCTGTCGCTGGTGGGCTCGGTGCAGGACGCGATCACCGGCGCCCCCATCACCGCTGCGGCCCGGTTCTTCGAACTCCTCATGATGACCGGCGGCATCATCGCGGGCGTGGCGACGACGCTCCGGCTCGCCGCCCTGCTCGGCGCGGAACTGCCCGTCCTGAGCAACGTCGCTCCCCCCGACATCACCGAGGTGCCGACGAAGGTGCTCGCCGGTGCGGCGGCGTCGGCGTTCTATGCCCTGGCCTGCTACGCCGAACGACGCAGTCTGACGGCCGCATTCTTCGGCGGGTTCGCCGGTGCACTGTTCTTCCTCATCGCGCAGCAGGTGGGGTTCGGCCCCGTCCTGTCGAGCGCCATCGCCGCGACCGTCGTCGGGTTCGTCGGCGGTCTTCTCGCCCGTCGAGCACTGATTCCGCCCCTGATCGTGGCCGTCGCGGGCATCACGCCGCTGCTGCCCGGTCTGTCGGTCTACCGGGGACTCTTCGCCCTGCTCGGCGACCAGACGCTTCTCGGCATGAGCGCGCTGCTGGCCGCGCTGGGCACGGGCGGCGCGCTGGCGGGTGGGGTCACCCTGGGGGAATGGGGAGCGCGGACGTTGCGTCGGCCCCGAATCGTGAACCGGGCGGGCTCGCTGCGTCGCCCCTCACGGAAGACGATGCGTCCGGACGCTCGACGACTCAAGCGTCCGGACGCAGTGCGCTCGTTGCTGCCCATCCGTAACCGGAAGCCCATGGACGGCCGGTGGGACGGAGAGCGCTGACGGATCAGCTGGAGGGGTTCTCCGCGCGCTGACGCGCGTCCTCCTCCATGGCCTCACGCAGGCTGCGGGGGCGCATGTCGGTCCAGTTCTGCTCGACGTACTCGAGGCACGCCTTGCGGCTCTCCTCACCGAACACGACGCGCCAGCCCTGCGGCACCTCGGCGAACGTCGGCCACAGCGAATGCTGGTCCTCGTCGTTGACCAGAACGTAGAAGCGTCCGTCTTCGTCGTCGAACGGGTTGGTGCTCATCGTGCCTCGCTCACTGCAAAAGTCGGCGCCGGGCGATCCCGACGATCTGCGGTCCGGTCGACCCTAGCAAGCGCGTCCGACCCACCACGTCGGGCGAGGACGGAGTGGAGAATTTCACCGGAACGCACCGCGACGTTGGAGAGCAGCGACGAGGTGATGCCGTGCGTCGACTCCGTGCCGCCCTGGAGGTACACGGCGGTCCGGCCGTCGTCGGCAGCGCCGACACCGTCGTCACCGTCGGTCCCGGCGCCAGCGGACACGAGGCGGTAGTCCCGCGTGACGACGCGCGGCGCGTCGTCGTCGGGAGCCAGCTCGCCGAGCAGAGGGCGCAGCGGCGCCGGTCGGAAGCCGGTGGCGAGCACCAGGGCGTCGCAGACGAGGGTGTCGGCGATGCCGTCGATGCCGTCGCGCACGGTGACCTCGATGCCGTCGGCGGTCTCGACGGCGGCGTCGATCGTGGACGCGCGGCGCATGAACAGCCGCCGGTGGCCGCTCACCCGCTCGGCGTACTCGGTGCGGTAGAGCTCCTCGATGAGCTCGAGGTCCACCACCGAGTAGTTGGTGCTGCGATGCAGGGCGAGCAGTCGGGCGCGCTCGTCCGCCGGCGCGCGGTGCAGCTCGTCGACCGCCTCGGGATCGAAGATGCGGTTGGCGTAGGGGCTGTCGTCGGCCGGACTGTATCCGTAGCGGGAGAAGATGCTGTGCACCTCCGCGTGCGGGTGGTGCGCGTGGAGGTACTGCACCACCTCGGCCGCGGACTGCCCGGCGCCGAGCACCGCGAACCGACCGTGGGTCGGTCGGGGCAACTCGGCCATCCGGCCGAGGAAGTCGTGATTGTGGAAGCACCGCGCCGAGAGCCGTGCCCACTCGGGCACCCGCTGCTGCAGCCCGGCTCCGACCGCGACGTTGCGGGTGTGAAGGACCCGGCCGTCGTCGCACTGCACCACCAGCTCGTCGCCGACCCGACGGACCGCGGTGACCGAGGTGCCGTAGCGGACGTCGGCGTCCACGCGGTCCGCCGCCCACGACAGGTAATCGTGGAACTCGAGCCGGGTGGGGAAGAACGTCTGGTGGTTGACGAAGTCCACCAGCCGACCGCGTGCGAACAGGTACTGGAAGAAGGTGTACTCGCTGCTCGGGTTGCGGAACGTCGCGAGGTCCTTCGGGAAGGCGATCTGCATGGTCGCTCCCTCGAGCAGCATGCCGGGATGCCATCCGAAGGCGTCCTGCCGCTCGACGAAGGCGGCGCGCACTTCCTCGCCGGGGGCGCACGACCGGTTGTGTTCCTCGATCGCGATGGCCAGCGCGAGGTTGGCCGGGCCGAAGCCGATACCGACCACGTCCAATGTGTCGTCACCCGTCATGTGTCCACCCCTTCGGCCGCAATTGCACCCGGCGAGCTTAGCGTAGCCTTGCCTTTCCTACTAGGGCCTGCGCGCCTCCCCCAGTCGAGCGGTGAGCAGATCCACGAACCGACCGACCGCCTTGCTGTCCGTTCCGCCCGGAACGACCAGCTGGACGAACAAGGCTGCACCCGTGGGTGGTTCGTGCACGCTCAGGGTCAGATCCGCCTCGGGGCGGCCCACCGGGATCGGCAGCACCGAGACGCCCCCCAGATCCGCGACGCGGTGATGCACCAGCGCCAACGCCGGCCGCCGGAGGTCCGGCCGGCAGGCCGCGTCCACGATGTCCCGGTACGACGGCCCCGGGCGATCGAGCGCGTCGATCGTCGCGTCGCGAACCGCACGGGTGACCTCGGCCAGATCGCCGATCGCGCTCACCCGCAGGGGAACCCGGTCCGCGAACCCGCCCACCATCGCGTGGGTGCGGGCATCGTCACGGCCTGCCACCAGCGTCGCGACGGTGACGTCCTCGCCGCCGCCCGCGTCGGCCACCGCGAGTGCGAACGCCGCGTGCATCACCGAGGCCAGTCCCGTGCCTGCGGTGGCGGCGAGCCGGTCGAGCGAGGCACGCAGGTCCGCGTCGACGTCGACGAGGACCGCGTCGGTTCCGTTCTCGCCGAACGTGATCGGCAGAGTCGCCGGCGGCGCGTCCGCGAGACGCTCACGCCAGTAGCGCGTGGCGTCGTCCGCAGCAGCGCGACGGTCCACCGCCCACCGCGCGACGTCGGAGTACGTCAGCGGCAGGTCCGCCTCGCTCCCCGCGAGCAGCTCGGTCAGCAACGGGACCACCGACCATTCGTCCACCGCGGCGTAGTGCATGACCAGTAGCAGGGCGCGACGGTCCCCGTCGTCGAGCAGGACCGCGCGCAGCCCGGGCCGCGTCGTCAGATCGAGCGACTCCTGCGCGATCTCGAACGCGCGTCGGCCGAGATCACCACCGTCGGCGGAGACGTCGACCCGCTCCAGGATCACCGGGTCCGCCGGCGTCACCGACGCCGCGTCGGGTGCGATCACCGACCGCAGCGGCTCGTGACGTGCGGCGACGGCGGACAGCGCCGCGGCCAGGTCGTCCCCGCTCCGGTCGCCGACGTCGACCAGCAGCGCATGGTGCGCGGGTGCCGCCGAGAGGTCCTGCGGCAGTGCCGCTTCCTGCATCGGTGCGAGCGGGACGACGGCCGGTCGATCCGCCCGCGGGGTCAGCGTCGGCGCCGTCGACACCGACCGTCCCGTGAGCCGTTCCGCCAGCGCCGCGGCGGTGGGCGCGTCGAACACGTCGCGCACGGTCACCTCGACACCGAGACGCGACCGGAGGGCCGACACCCACCCCATGGCCGCCATGGAATGTCCGCCGACGTCGAAGAAGTCGTCGTCGATGCCGAGGGTCGCACCATCCGGCCCGTTCGCGAGCCCCAGCACCTCCGCCGCGGCCGCGAGCACCACGCGCTCGGTCTCCGTCCGCGGCGGTCGGCCCCCCAGCAGACCGACGAGATCAGGCTCCGGGAGGGCCGCACGGTCGAGCTTGCCGTTGGGAGTCAACGGCAACGATCCCGGCAGCACCATCACGACGCTCGGCACCATGTAGTCCGGTAACGCGGTCGCCGCGTGGGCACGCACGTCCTCGCCGAGCAGCCCGTCCACACCCGTGACGTAACCGACCAACCGGGTGGCGGGGCCGTCGCCCACGGCGATCACGGCCGTCTGGTCGACGCCGTCCGCGGACGCCAGTGCCGCCATCACCTCACCGGGCTCGATGCGGAAGCCACGGACCTTCAGCTGATCGTCGGCGCGGCCGAGGAAGTCGAGCGATCCGTCCGTGCGCCAGCGGGCGCGGTCCCCCGTGCGGTACATCCGACCGCCCCCGTGCGGATCGGCGACGAATCGGTGCGCCGTGAGATCCGGGCGTCCGAGATAGCCGCGCGCGAGTCCCCGTCCGGCGATGTACAACTCGCCGGCCACCCCGATGGGCACGGGGCGCAGCCGCGCATCGAGCACGTAGGCCTGCTCGTTGGGATCCGGGACGCCGATCGGCACGGCTGAGGTCCAGCCCGGACGCGCCTGCCACAGCGTGTTGTTCACGGTCGCCTCGGTGAGCCCGTACGCCGCGAGGAGATTCAGTCGCTCCGACCAGGCCGAGATGACCGCCGGCGGCACGGTTTCCGTCCCGACGAGCACCGTGCAGCCCTCGGGCAGCAGGCAGTCCGGCGGCAGCGCCGCCATGAGCGACGGCGGCAGGATCGCGTGCGTCACCGCGTGGCGGGTGCAGAAGTCCGTCAGCTCCGGACCCGCGACCCGCGCGTCGTCCGGCACCACGACCAGCCGGGAGCCCGTGCACAGTGCCATGGCCAGTTCGAAGACGGCCACGTCGAACCCGATGGACGCGAACTGCAGCACCACCGACCCCGTCGTCAACCGCATCCGGTCCTCCGCCGTCGCCACCAAGGACGAGATGCCTTCGTGCGGAACGACGACGCCCTTGGGCCGACCCGTGGACCCCGAGGTGTAGATGACGTACGCCGCCGAGTCCTGTGCGGCCGGGCCGGGCGGATCACCCGCCGAATCCTGTTCCGGCAGAGCATCGATCGTCAGATGTGGCACACCGCCGGGCATCGACCCCGACGCCTGCTCGGTGGTGAGCAGCAGCGCGGCCCCGGAGTCGGCCAGCATGAACTCCAGCCGATCCACGGGGTGCCGGCCGTCGAGCGGCAGATACGCCGCCCCGACGGCGAGGACGGCGAGGGTGGCGACGACGGCGCCCACCGACCGCGGCACGCCGATGCCCACGATGTCCTCGTCGCCGATGCCCCGGTCGCGCAGCTGCGCGGCGAGCTCGACGACACGCTCGTGCAGAGCGGCGTAGGTGACGGTCTCGTGCTCGTCCGCCACGGCCACCGCGTCGGGCGTCGCCCGCACCCACCGACGGTAGGACGCGTAGAGGGTCTCCTCCGGCACGTGCCGCGCGGTGTCGTTGAACTCGGTCACCACCCGGTGCCGCTCCCCCGGCAGGAACAGGTCGAGATCGTCGACCCGCCTCTCCGGCGTCCGCGCCAGCGCGGCGAGCACGAGAAGGAAGCGATCCGCGAGCGTCCGGGCCGTCGACGCGTCGTACAGGTCGGTGGCGTATTCCAGTTGGAGCGTGAGCCGTTCGCCCGCGGTGTCCTCGGTGGCGTTGAACACCACGTCGAACTTCGCGGGCGTCTCGGGCAGCCGGTCGGTGTCGACGAGCGGACCGGTGTGATGGCTGACCATGACCTGGAACAGCGGGTGCCGCGCCGTGCTGCGTTCGGGTGCCAGGTGGGCCACCACCTCGTCGAACGGCACGTCGGCATGGGCGAACGCCGCCAGATCGGCGTCCCGCACGGTGCGGAGGGTATTGGCGAGGGACGCCGACCCGGTCACCTCGGTCCGCAGCGCCAGGGTGTTGACGAAGAACCCGACGAGGTCGGCCGTCGCCTCCTCGTCGCGGCCGGCCACCGGCGCACCGAGCACCACGTCCGACGACCCCGTCACCGCGCGCATCAGGACGGCCGCCGCGGCGTGCAACGCCATGAAGACGCTCGCCTCCGTCGATCGCGCCACGGCACGCAGGCCGCGCACCACCGCCGGCTCGACGTCGACCTGCACGACCGCGCCGTCGTGGCTCGGCCGCGGCGGCCGGGGCCGATCGGGGGGAATCTCCGGATCGGGGGCGCCCGCCAGCGTGTCGCGCCAGAACCGCAGTTGGCGGGCAGCGAGGGACCGCTCGTCGCGGGCGTCGCCGAGCAGCTCGGCGTGCCACAGGGTGTAGTCGGCATAGTGCACCGGCAGCGGCGTCAGCGGTGACGGATCACCGGCCAGTCGGGCGGTGTAGGCCGCGAGCAGATCGGTCAGGAACGGGCGGTCCGACCACTCGTCCGTGGTGATGTGGTGCAGGACCACCACCAGGACCGTGCCGCCCCCCGTGTGAATTACTTTGGCGCGCAACGGGATGTCACGACGAAGATCGAACGGAGTGCGGAGCGCTTCGGCGACGGCTGCGGAGACGTCCGATGCCGTGATCGCCTCGACCACGTCGACGGCGGGTCGAACACCGGTGAGGATGCGCTGCACCGGCAGACCGTCGACCTCGTCGAACACCGTCCGCATCGCCTCGTGTCGGTCGACCACGTCGGCGAGCGCCACGGACAGCGCCTCGACGTCCACCACCCCGTCCAGCGGGATCACCAGCGGGAAGTGGTAGGCCGTCGAGCGGGGATCGAGGGTGTGCGCCAACCACAGCCGACGCTGCGCGGCCGACATCGGGATGTGCTCGGGCCGCTCACGCGGCGCGAGGACGGGCCGCGCCGACCCGGATCGGGCCTCCGCGACGGCGGCGAGCCGGGCCACGGTGGGGGCGTCGAACAGGTCGCGCACCGCCAGCTCGCACCCGAGTGCCGTCCGTGCACGGCCGATCACCCGGGTGGCGAGCAGCGAATGGCCGCCGCGCGCGAAGAAGTCGTCCGTCACCCCGATCGGCACGCCGAGGACGTCCGAGACGATGTCGACCAGGACGCGCTCGGTCTCGGTGCGCGGCAGGGTGATCGGCGCCGTGTCGTCCTCCGGCGTCGGCAGTGCCGTGACGTCGAGCTTGCCGTTCACCGTCATGGGGAACTCGTCGGTCCGAACGACGGTGGGCACCAGGTACTCCGGCAGGGCGCGGGCACAGGCGTCGCGGACGTCCACCGTCTCGGGAGCATCGACGTAGGCGATCAGCCGGGCCAGGCCGCCCGGACCGGTACCGACGACGACAGCGCTGCGCCGCACGCCGGGCACGGCCGCGACGGCCGACGCCACCTCGCCGATCTCCACCCGGTGGCCACGGATCTTCACCTGGTCGTCGGTGCGGCCGAGATAGTCCAGCAGTCCGGACCCGTCGGTGCGCCGACGGACGAGATCACCCGTGCGGTAGCGCCGCGTTCCGTTCGGCCCGGCGACGAACCGGTCCGCCGTGAGCGCGGGACGGTGGGCGTAGCCGCGGGCGAGACCCGCTCCGGCGACGTACAACTCGCCCGCCACTCCGTCCGGTACCGGCCGCAGCCACCCGTCGAGAATCACGGCGTCGGTGGCGCGAATCGGCAGGCCCACCGTGGGGGTCGCACTGTCCGCGGTCCCCCCGCCGAGGGTGTTGATCGTGTACTCGGTGGGTCCGTAGAGGTTGTAGCCGAGCACGCCGTCCGCAGCCCGCAGGGCCGACCAGACGTCGTCGCCGACGGCTTCACCGCCGAGAAGGACCAGCGCGGGCCGGTACCCGTCCAGCAGTCCCCGCTCGAGCAGGATCGAGGCGTAGGTCGGCGTGACGTTGACGACGTCGATGCCGTGGCGATCGCCGTACGCCACCAGGGCATCCGCATCGCGGCGCAGTGTCTCGTCCGCGACGTGCACCTCGTGCCCCTCGACGAGCCAGAGCAGCTCCTCCCACGACATGTCGAAGGCGAACGACACGGTGTGTGCGATGCGCAGGGTCCGCCCGCCCGCCGCCTCGATCACCGGGTCGAAGATCTCGCGTCGGTGGTTCAGCTGCATGTTGGTCAGCCCGCGATACGGCGTCACCACGCCCTTCGGACGGCCCGTCGACCCGGACGTGTAGATGACGTACGCCGGATGCTCCAGCCGACCCGGTCGACCCGGCGCGAACGCGGTGCCGTCGGCGACGCCCTCACCGTCCGCATGCCGGTCCGCCGCCGACAACAGCGGTTCCGCGGCCCAGTCGAGCGGCAGAACCCCGGGTCGACCGGCGAAGCGCGACACGGCGCTCGGCCCGACGATCAGGCACCGCGGGTCGGCGTCGTCCAGTACGGCGTCCAACCGCGCGTCCGGATGGTCGAGCTCGAGCGGCAGGTAGGCCGCGCCGGTGCGCAACACCGCGAACAGCGCCACCACGGTGTCGACACTGCGCGGAACCGCCAGTGCCACCACCTGTTCCGGACCCACTCCGCGATCTTCGAGCACGCGGGCGAGCGCCTCGATCCGCGCCACGAGCTCGCGGTAGGTCAGGGAGACGCTCCCCGAGACCAGTGCGACGGCATCGGGGCGACGCTGCGCCGTCTCCACGAGCATCTCGGTGACGGTGACGTCCGGGACCGAGTCGTCCACGCGCACGGGCGGTGTCGGGTCGGCGAGCACACCGACGACCGGGCGCTCCGCCCCACCCGCCACGCTGCGCAGCACCGCGACGACGTCGTCGGCCACACGCTGGGCCCGGACGTCGTCGACCATCTCCGGCCGGTGCTCGACGGTGACGGCCAGGGTGGACCCGGGCGTCACCACGACGGTGACGGGGTAGGTGGTGTGGTCGATGCTGTCGCCGCCCCGCACTCCACTGCCGCCCAGCGAGGTTCCCTCGTCGCCGTCGGTGAAGTTCTGGACGACGCAGAGGGTGTCGAACAGCGTCCGATGCCCCGTGGCCGCGCCGATCTCCGCCAGCCCGAGGTGGTCGTGATCGGCCAGCGCCCACCGCTGGTCCTGCACGGTCCTCGCGAGGGCGATCAGCGTCTGCGCCGGGTCGAGCGTCACCCGCGCCGGAACCGTGGCGAGGAACATGCCCGGCGCCGTGTCGAGGCCGGGCACCTCGGTCGGTCGACCGGCGACGGTGATGCCGAACGTGACGTCGTCACGTCCGGTGCTGCGCGAGAGTGCCAGTGCCAGCGCGGCGGTCACCACCGCGTTGAGCGTGACGCCGTGCGTGCGCAGCGCGTCGCGCAGCGTCGTCGTCTCGTGACGATCGAACTCGACGCGGTGACGACGCGGAAGGTCCGGTCCCGCCACGGTTCCCGGCCGGGCGAGCAGAGTGGGCTCGTCGAGCCCCGCCACCGCCCGGGCCCACGCCGCGCGGGCGGCGTCCCTGTCACGATCGGCCAGCCACCCCAGGTAGCGCGTGAACGCGGTGTCCGGGGTGGTCGGGACGGCCGCGGGATCGGCGTACCGAGCGAGCAACTCGGCGACCACGAGTCCGTTGGACCAGCCGTCCCACACCAGGAACTGCCGGTTGACGGCCAGGGCGTCGGTGCCGTCGGGTCGGCGCACCAGCAGCAGACGCCACAGCGGCGGTGCGGCGAGATCGAACGGGGTACCTCGGTCGGCGGCCAGCGCGGCGGCCACCTCGTCGCCGGATGTCGCCTCCACCACCGTGATCGGGACGGTCACCGCGTCGGGGGCGGCCACCACCTGCGCGGGCGCACCCGAGGGCAGGGGGACGAAGGCCGTCCGCAGCGTCGGGTGGCGGCGCACCAGACCGTCGGCTGCGCTGCGCAGACGATCCGGATCGACTCGATGGTCGAACTCGAGGACGAACTGGGCGGTGTAGACGTCCTGTCCGGACGCCGTGAGGGCTTCGAAGTACAGCCCCTCCTGCAGCGGCGTCAGCGGCCAGACCGTCTCCACCCCGTTCGGGACGACGTCCGCGGCGGCGGCCAGGTCGTCGTCGGTGAGGTCGATCAGCGGCGCGTCGCTCCGGGTGAGGACGGGCGTGGACGACTCGGCGGCCGTGGCGAGATCGCGAAGCGCGCAAAGCCATCCGTCGACGATGGTGTCGACGTCCTCGCGCGAGAGGTGCGAGGCGGACCAGGCCAGGGAGGCCACGAGCACGGCGCCGTCGGCTCCCGGCTCGACCGCGGTGTTGACGACGAGCCGGTACGGCCCGCCGAGGTCGGCGTCGGGCCCGGTGCGCAGGGCGTCCTGTTCCGGCGCCGGCTCGAACGGACCGGAGCCGGGCGCGGGAACCCGACCGAGGTGGTTCACCAGAACCTGCGACCGCTCACCGGCCGCGAGAATGCCTGCGGTGCGGGCATTCCCGTAGCGCAGCATGCCGTAGCCGATGCCGCCGTCGGGGGCCGCGCGCAGCCGATCCTTCACGTCCGCCAGCGTGGCCACGACATCGGTGTGGTGCGCGGTCCGGACCGGGGCGATCGACGTGAACCAGCCGGTGGTGCGGGACAGGTCGCCCAGCGCGTCGTGACGTCCGTGGCGCTCGAGGTCCATCAGCACGTCGTGATCCGCACCCCAGCGGGACAGTGCCACACGCAGGGCGGCGACGATCACGTCCGTCGCGTCGCCCCGGACGAGGTCCGCGACGGGGCCCAGGGCGGCGGACGTGAGATCCGCCGGGACGCGCACGCGCAGCGTGTCGCCGTGCGCAACGGTCGCGTCGGCGGCATCGCCGGACACGAGCGCGGCGCCCGGTGCGGTCACCGTCCGCCAGTACGACAGCTCGGCCAGTCGCTGTGCGCTGTGCGCGTCCTCGTCGACGCGCCGAGAGAACTCACGGAGCGACGTGCGGACCGGCGCCAGGGCGGGAGTGTCCCCGGATTCGACCGCCACCCAGGCGACGGCGAGGTCCTCGACGAGGATCGACCACGAGACCCCGTCGACGACGAGATGGTGGGCGACCAGAAGAAGTCGGCCGGGATCGTCGCCGCGGTCGAACCACACGACCGACAGGACGGTTCCGCCGTCCGGGTCGAGAGCGTCGGTGGCGCGGTCGGATTCGCGTGCGACGAGGTCGCGCAGCGCCGCGTCGCCGAGACCCCGTGCGTCGACCCGACGGAGCGACGGCACACCGTCCGCGCGGATCTCGGTGGTCCAGACGCCCGGGGCGTGCCGATCCCGGCGCAGGCGCAGGCTGTCGTGGTGGCGCACCAGCGCGTCGATCACGGCCGCGACGGTGGCCTCGGCGGTGGGTGGAACCACCAGCAGCGCGGCCTGACAGAACCGGTCGGTGGTACCCGACCACTCCGAGAGTCGGTGCACCACGGGCAGACTGCGTACCGTGCCCACCGCGCTGTCGGCGGCGGGCGCCGGACCGGCGGTAGGGCCGTCGCCGATCGCCGCCGCGAGCGCGCGCGGTGTCCGCAGGTCGAAGATCTGCCGCGGCGACAGCTCCAGGCCGGCCGCGCGGGCGAGGTTGACCACGCGGATCGCGAGGATGCTGTCTCCGCCGCGGGCGAAGAAGTCGTCGTCCGGTCCGACGGTCTCGCCGAGCACGGTGCCGAGGTGCGACTGGAGCGCGGCGGTCACGTCGTCCGCCGACGGATTCGCCGTCGGCGGGCTCCCCGCGTCGCGCGTCGCGGCGAGCAGCGCGGCCCGGTCCAGCTTGCCCGACGGCCCGGTGGGCAGGGCGTCGAGCACGGTGATCGACGACGGGATCATGTGCTCGGGCAACCGTTCTCGGACGAAGGCCCGGACGGACGCGTCGTCGACGGGCCCGACCACGAAGGACACGATCTGCGCGGTGCCGCGGTCGGTGCGCACCACGGTCGCGGCACGCTCGACCGCGGGATGCTCACGCAGGACCGCGTCGATCTCCGCGAGTTCGATCCGGAACCCGCGAACCTTCACCTGATCGTCGGCACGGCCGAGATACTCGAGCCCGGTCCGCTCGGACCAACGCACCACGTCCCCGGTGCGGTATCGCCGCTGCCCGTGCGGTGCGGCGACGAAGCGGGTCGCGGTCAGTGCCGGACGCCGCAGATATCCCCGGGCCAGCTGCGGCCCCGAGAGGTACAGCTCGCCCGGCATACCCGGTGCGACCTGGCCGAGCCACCCGTCGAGGACGCGGGCCTCGACGCCGGCCATCGGGAGGCCGAGGGGGACGGTGTCGGCCGCGGTGCCCTGGACCCCCTGCGCGGCCGTCACGTCCACGGCGGCTTCGGTGGGTCCGTAGAGATTGTCGAGTCGCACGTGCGGGAGAAGCTCGGCGACCCGACGCGCCGACGCGGCGGGCAGGGCCTCACCGCTGCAGGTGATCACGCGCAGCGAGGTGCAGGAGGCGACCTCGGGATCGGTGAGGAAGGCGTCGAGCATGGACGGGACGAAGTGCACCCAGGTCACCTGGTGCGCTCGGATGGTCGCCACCAGGTGGGCGGTGTCGCGGTGCCCGTCGGGGTCCGCGAGCACCAACGCGGCACCGGAGATCAGGGGGCCGAAGAACTCGCTCACCGAGACGTCGAAGCTGGACGGCGTCTTCTGCAGGACCACCTCGCCGGGACCGAGCGGCGAGTGCTCGCGCATCCACTCGAGGCGAGGCACCACGCTGCCGTGGGTGACCACCACGCCCTTCGGCCGACCCGTCGATCCGGAGGTGTAGAGCACGTACGCGGGATCGGCGGCGCGGGGGCGCACCAGCGGCCGCGGGTCCTGCTCGGGCAGTGGCCCGTCCACCATCACGGCGGGTTGCGCGTCGTCGATCATGTATCGGAGACGGTCGGCCGGGTAGCCGGGGTCGAGCGGCAGGTAGGCGGCGCCGGACTTCAGCACGGCGACCAGGGCCACCACCAGGTCGATCGAGCGGGGAAGGGCCACGGCCACCAGCGATCCTGGACCGGCACCTCGGTCCGCGAGGGCCGTGGCGACCCGGTCGGTCCGCGCCTGCAGCTCGGCGTACGTGAGGCGCGTGTCGCCGTGGACGAGCGCCGTCGCGGTGGGTGTCGCGGCGGCCTGACGGTCCAGCAGGTCGACGACGGTCGCGCTGCCGAGTCGGCCCGCGGCGCCGAGGACGGCCGGTGCGGGCGTCACGCCGGCGGTCGTGACCGGCGTGTGGGCGGGTGCCGTGGCGACGGCCAGCAGCATCTCCACCATCGCGGCGACGCTCTCCTCGGCGACGGCGCTGCGGTGGAACTTCAGGTCGACGGTCAGCCGATCACCGGGGATCACGATGAGCGTCAACGGGTATGCCGGGTTCTCGTCGACGCGGACGCCGGTGATCCGGAGTTCACCTGCCCCGGAGGACGACGCAGAAGACGACGCAGAGGACGCCGCCACCAGGTCGCCGATCGGGTAGTTCTCGACGACGACGAGCGTCTCGAACAGCGACGCCACACCGGCGATCCGCCGCAGCTCGGGCAGGCCCACGTGGTGATGATCGAGCAGGTCGGCCTGATCGCGCTGCCACCGCCGCGCCACGTCCCCGATGGTGTCGGCGATATCGGCAAGGCCGCCGGTGTCGAGCCGGACGCGGGTGGGGACGGTGTCGATGAACAGTCCCACCATGGCGTCGAGTCCGGGCACCGGCGCCGTGCGACCCGACACGGTGGACCCCACGGTGACGTCGCGACGCCCGGTCACGCGGCCGAGGACCACGCCCCACGCCGCGTGCAGCAACGCCCCCACCGTGACTCCGGCGTCGCGTGCGGTGCGCAGCACGGCGGCGGTCGTCTCGGGATCGACCTCCACGCGGTGCGATCCGGTGCCGGTGCCCGCTGCTCCGTGGCTCGGCACCGGCACGTCGTCGCGAACGCCGTCCAGCGCCTCCCGCCACCGCTGCAGGGACGCCTCCCGGTCCCGAGTGGCGAGGTGGCGCAGCCACTCTCGCGGTGAGGCGGGCGCCGGGAGCGGCGCCGAGTCGCCGTAGGAGGCGAGCAGCTCGCGCAGCATGACGGGGATGGACCATCCGTCCGCGACGAGGTGGTGGATCGACTGCACCAGCGCGGCGCCGGATTCCGTCGGAACCAGGGTGTAGCGAAGGAGCGGGGCGTGGTCGAGCGCGAGCCCCTGCCGACGATGCGCCGCCAGTACGTCGTCCACCGGCCGCGACTGCACGTCGAACGGCACCCCGACGCCGGTGTGGACCACCGCCACGATCCGACCGTTCGACACCGGGCGGAACGAGGTCCGCAGTGCCGCATGCCGATCCACCACCCGCTGGACGGCCGCGCGAAGCAGATCCGGGTCCACCGTGCCCCCGAGGTCGATCACTTGCTGCACCACGTAGGGATCGTCGTCGGCGAACGCGGAATGGAAGTGGATGCCGTCCTGAACGGCGGTGGTCGGCACCACGTCCTCCACGTCATCGGGCAGGCCGGCGACGTCGTCGTCCGTCAACTCGACCAACGGGAAGTCGGTCGGGGTGCGCCGCACCTCGGGTCCGGCGGCCGCGAGCCGGGCGAGAGCGTCGGTCCAGCCGTCGACGAAGGACGCGACGTCGTCGTCGGTCAGGACGGCCGGGGACCACCGCACGGTGGTCTCGAGACGCGGGCCCGACGGACCGTCCCCTGCGAGGACGTCGAGGATCAGGGCGTGTGCGGCGGGTGCGGCAGGGTCGTCCGCTCCGTGGAACGTCACCGATCCGGCTCCGCCGAGCCGACCCAGGTAGTTGACGAGGATGCGCGGCGCGGGCGCCGCGACGAGGACGGGGTCGGATCGAAGCTCCTGCAGCACACCGTGACCGAGGGTCGAGGCGGGCGCGCGGCGAAGCTCGTCGCGGACGGCCAGCAGCGTCTCCGCAGGATCGTCGGGTCGGTCCGTGGGCAGCGGTACGGGCCGGACCGAGGTGAACCACCCGACGGTCCGGGTGAGGTCGATCCCGGCGGTGCCGACGACGTCCTCCTCGCGGCCGTGTCCCTCCACCTCGACCACCGTGCGCTCGCCGTCGAATGCGGACCAGGACGCCAGCGTGAGGGCCAGCGCGGCGAGGACGACGTCGGTCGGTCCGGCGCCGTAGGTGGACGGAACGTCCTGCAGCACCGCCTCGGTGACCGATGCGGGGGTGACGACGGTCCGCCGCCGCAGGTCGCCGGCGAGCCCCGGGTCGGCGTCGGTGGGCAGCGACCCGCGGGGCGTTCGCGCGACCCCGTGCCAGTACGGCAGTTCCGCCTCGACCCCGCCGGCCGCGGCGTACTCGGTCAGCGCCTCGGCCCACCGGCGGACGGACGTGCTCGACGGCGGTACGTCGCCACCGGACAGGGCTGTTGCCAGGTCGCCCAACAGGATTCGCCAGGACACCCCGTCGACCACGAGGTGGTGCGCGGCCAGGACGGCGGTGTCGTCCGACAGTGCCACGGCCACCGCGCCGCCGGACCGACGGTGGTCCAGGCGTGACACGACCCCGTCGACGGACGCCGCCGCCTCGTGCACCACGTCGATCCGCGGCGCCGCCTCGGGCACGTGAAGCGCCCCGTCGTGCCACGACGCCCAGAGCGCCGGGTGCCGATCGACGACGGCCTGCACGGCGTCCCGCAGGCTGTCCGCATCCGTGCCCGCGGGCACGGGCACACACGCCGTCTGGTGGAACCGCGGCCGAATCGCCCCGTGCCGCAGCGCCCGAGCGACGACGGGGGTGAGGGGAACGACCCCCGTGGGCTCGTCCGCCACGGGGGCGACCTCGTCCGGCGCGGCCGCCGCGAGCGCTTCCGGTGTCCGGAGCGAGAAGACGTCGCGCGGACCGATCGCGATCCCCCGCGCGCGGGCCTTCGCCACCACGGTGAGCGCGACGATGCTGTCGCCGCCCAGGGCGAAGAAGTCGTCGGTGACCCCGACCTCGGGCAGACCCAGGGCCTCGGCCACCACGGCGCACAGTTCGCGTTCGCGGTCGGTGCGCGGGGCCACGGTGCCGGTGACGGTCTGTTCCGGATCGGGCAGTGCGCGTCGATGCACCTTGCCGTTCACGGTGAGCGGCAGCGCATCCAGCACGGTGACGGTGCTCGGCACCATGTAGTCCGGCAGGACCGTCGCGGCGTGATCCAGGACGTCCGCGGCGTGCAGGACCGCGCCGGAGTCGGGCACCACGTACGCGGCGAGGAACGCCGAGCCCGCGGGTGTGCGCCGAACGTCGACCACCACGCGGCGGACCCCCGGTGTGCCGGAGAGTGCCGCCTCGACCTCCTCGAGTTCGAGGCGCATGCCGCGGATCTTCACCTGGTTGTCGGCCCGGCCGAGGAAGTCGAGTGTGCCGTCCGCCGTCCACCGCGCGAGGTCGCCGGTGCGGTAGAGGCGCGCGCCGGACTCGTCGGGCCCCGCGAACGGGTCGGCGACGAAGCGCGACGCCGTGATTCCCGGCGCTCCGACGTAGCCGCGCCCCAACAGGAATCCGGCCGCGTACAGCTCGCCCGTCACTCCGATCGGGGTCGGCGCGAGCGACGAATCGAGGACGTAGAGGCGGGTGTTCGGGTTCGGTCGGCCGATGCTCGTCGCGATGCGCGGGGCGTCGCCGGTGTAGACGACGTGCGAGACACCGATGGTCGCCTCGGCGGGCCCGTACCCGTGGTACAGCGTCGTCGACAGGCGAGAACGGAAGCGCGCGAACAGCTCCGGGGTGAGTACTTCGCCGCCGCACCACACGTGCTTCAGCCCGGCCAGCGCCGGCCGGTCGGGATCGTCGAGTGCGAGCAGCGCGTCGAGCATCGACGACACGAGGTAGACGAACGTGACTCCGCGGCGACGGATCACGTCGAGCAGGTAGAGCCCGTCCCGTTCGCCGCCGGGCTCCGCGATCACCAGCCGTCCCCCCGTCAGGAGGGGCAGCAGGATCTCGTTGATCGAGATGTCGAATGCCAACGGCGCCTTGAAGAGCGAGGCGTCCCCCGGGCCGAAGCCGAGGATGTGATCGCGCTGCCAGGCGATGCGCGCGCAGATGGCCTCGTGCCGGATCACCGCGCCCTTGGGGGTACCGGTACTGCCGGAGGTGAAGATCACGTAGGCGGCCCGGGCGCCGTCGATCGTGACGTCGGGGACCGCGGTCGGTTGCTCGGAGTATGCCCAGTCGTCCAGCGCAACAGGATGGTCGGTACCGCCGAGGACGATGGAGGTGCGGCAGTCCGCCAGCACGCGGGCCCGCCGCTCGGCCGGCCACTCCGGGTCCACCGGGACGAACGCGCCGCCCGCGGCGGTGACGGCCAGCAGGGCGACCACCATCTCGATCGACCGCGGCATCGACACCGCGACGATCTCCTCCGGCGCCAGGCCGTCGTCGAGAAGGCGGTGCGCCAGCTGGTTCACCCGGTCCGCGAGCTGCCGGTAGGTCAGCGTCCGGTCCCCCAGCTCGACCGCGACGTCGTCGGGCGCCGAGGCGACGCGACGCGCGAACATCGCGGGAATCGTCTCGCGCGTCACGGGCTCGGCGGTGTCCACGAAGTCGACGAGGATCCGTCGTCGGTCGTCGTCGCCGAGCAGGGTCAGCGACGACAGCGGCCGCGTCGGGTCGTCGAGCAGCTGGTCCAGCACCACGCGGAACCGGTCGCGGTGCCCGCGCATCGCCTCGAGCGCCCCCGGACGGCAGCGCAGATCGAACGTCACGGGCTCGCCGTCGAGGCCGCCCGTCACGGTCGTGTCGAGGTCACGGACGGGTCCGGTGTCCATGCTGTGCATGCGGGCGGGCACCCCGCCGATGTCCACGCCGTGCGGCAGCATCAGCACGTTCAGCCCCGGCCCGACCACCCGACGCTCCGGCTCGATCTCCCGCACGGCACGCACGACGTCCTCGCCGCGGAAGCGCCCGTGACGCACGGTGCCGATGGTGGCGTGCTCGAAGGCGCGGGCGACGTCCACGAGCGTCATCGACGGGTCCAGGCGCAGGCGCAGCGGCAGGATCGTCGACGCCATGAACGGCGTGCTGCGCTGTCGTCGCCCGACCCGGCCGGTGGCGGGCAAAGACACGGTGAGGTCGTACGACCCGGTGGCCACGGCCAGATAGGCGAGCCACAGGGACGGGATCACCCGCGTCCGGCGCAGGTTCACCCGAGCGGCGAGGTCGTGCAGGCGTGCGGCGTCCGCCGTCGACACCTCGACGCGCTCGGTGACCGCGCGGCCGACGTCGGGGACGTCGGGCAGCAGGATTGGTGGTTCCGCCGCACCGATCAACTGGGTGGTCCAGAACGCCTTGTCGACGGCGAAGGCCGGGGAGGATCGGTAGTCGCGGTCGGACTCGACCAGCGGGCCGAGCGCCCAGGCGTCGGCCGCCGTCCGGCGGGTGGGATCGACGTAGCGGGCGCGGACCTCGTTGAAGATCAGGGACATCCCGAAGCCGTCGACGATCCCGTGGTGATAGCGCTGGTGCCAGAACAGGTGGTCGTCGGCGAGGACCAGGAGAGCGGTGCGGAACAGCGGTCCCGCGCCGGTGACGTCGGCGCTCGCCACGTCGTCGGCGATCCAGGCGTGCGCCGCGGCCACGGGGTCGTCGTCACCGGACAGGTCGACGACGTCGACGTCCCAGTCCCGGAGGTCCGGCCGCTGGACCGCGTGCTCGCCGGAGAAGTCGACACGGACGTGGAGGGCCTCGGCGTCCATGAGGGTGGTGCGGACCGCGTCGCGCACGCGCGCGAGGTCCACCACGCCGGTGACCTCCACCAGCAGGGTGATGACGAAGTCTCGTCGATCGCCGAGGAGGTGCTGCGCCGTCCAGACCTCGGACTGGGCAGCGGTGAGCGGCAGCGTGTCGGTGTCGACGACCCGGAACATGAACGTAGGCTAACCTAAGCCGAGCCGTCGGTCGGCGGCACTACCCCCGGAGGAAGTCCAGGATTGCGCGGTTGAACTCGTCCGGCTTCTCCAGGTAGCCGTAGTGACCCGCGTCGGGGATCTCGACGTACGTCGCACCCGGAATCACGTCCGCCACCTCACGCGAGAGGTACGCCGGGATCATCCGGTCGTCGGCGAACCCGATCGACAGGCAGGGAACCGTGATGCGCGCGTAGTCCCGACGACGGTCGAACGTCTCGTCCATCGACAGCTGCGCCCGTTGCCCCGCCGTGAGCGGCTGGACCGAGAACTCGAAGAGGTCCAACCAGTCGCGCGCCGCCGACTCGTCGCGCAGCGACGCCGGCGACAGGTTCATCACGGCCGTCACCGCCGCGGCGTACTTCGGCGGCAATGCGATGCCGCTATCGGCCAGCTGCCGCTCACCCTCGCCCAGCACCTGCTGGAACGCGTCGAGACGCGCGTGCCCGGCGGAGAACACCGCGCGCGAGACCAGATCGGGCCGGGCGAGCGCCAGCTCCTGCGCCACCCTCGCCCCCATGGACGTGCCCACCACGACGGCCTTCTCGCCGGCGTCGGTACGCACGTGCTCGATCAGACCGGCGGTGTCGGCCACGAGGTCGGAGATCTGCATCCCCTCGACGGACTCGTGGCTCGGAGCGATGCCGCGGTTGTCGAAGGTGCACACCCGGTACCCCGCGGCCACGATGGCGGGCACCTGGTGGAGCGCCCACACCCGCCCGGGACTGCCCGTCCCCATGACCATGACCACCAACGGGCCCGATCCCGTCACGGTGTGGTTCAGCGGAATCCCGTTGACGGTCACCACCTCGTTGACTGATGCAGGGGGCATCGGGGGTCCTTCCTCGTCCGTGGCGACTCGTGACGCCGTGGCAACCGGTGAAGCTGTGGCGATGCACGACGCTACCGGGCGGTCCGCCGCGTCCTCACCTCGTGTCGCCCCCTCGTGCTGCGCACGAGCACGGGATTTTTGCGAGCACCGGGCGAGTTCTCCTAGAGTGCGTGCGGACGTGTCGCCTCTCACGCGGCCCACCACCGAATGCACGTGAGACCACCACACCGCACCACACCCGGGAGAATCGCACCATGGCCGCCAGCACCCCCGACACCGACATCGTCGACGAGGACATCGAACCCGTCGCGGACGAGACCGCGAGCCAGGCGCAGCGCGTCGTCGCGGCCTACGCCACCGACGCCGACGAGTGCATCATGTTGCTCTCCATGCTCGGTATCGCGCCCGCCGCCAAGGCCGTCTGACCGGCGCGGGGTGATCCGGGCCCGTCGGGGTACACCGGGTCCGACAGCAGCACGCCGGGACACGAGGCACCACGAAGGACAGCAGTGACCGCAGAAGGTTCGGATTTCGTCGTCGTCGCCAACCGCTTGCCGGTCGATCTCGACACCGCACCGGACGGGTCCCGGCGGTGGAAGCGCAGCCCCGGCGGGCTGGTCACCGCGCTCGAGCCGATCCTGCGCAGCAACAACGGCGCGTGGGTCGGCTGGCCCGGGGTGCCCGACGTCGAGGTCGAGCCGTTCGAGGACGACGGCCTCGAACTGGTTCCCGTCCCGCTGTCCGAGCGCGAGGTCGCCGACTACTACGAGGGATTCTCCAACGCGACGCTCTGGCCGCTCTATCACGACGTGATCGTGCGGCCGGTGTACGACCGCACCTGGTGGGAGGCGTACGTCGAGGTCAATCGTCGCTTCGCCGAGGCCACCAGCACGGCCGCCGCCCAGAACGCCACCGTCTGGATCCAGGACTACCAGCTGCAGCTCGTGCCGAAGATGCTGCGCATGCTCCGCCCCGACCTCACCATCGGCTTCTTCCTGCACATCCCGTTCCCGCCGGTCGAGCTGTTCATGCAGATGCCGTGGCGCACCGAGATCGTCGAGGGACTGCTCGGCGCCGACCTCATCGGCTTCCACCTCCCCGGCGGCGCGCAGAACTTCCTCTATCTCTCCCGTCGCCTCGCCGGCCAACCGACCTCCCGCGGCAACATCGGCGTCCGGTCCAAGCTCGGCGTGGTCCAGGTGGGGTTCCGCACCGTCCGCGTCGGCGCCTTCCCCATCTCCATCGATTCCGGGGAGATGGACGAGAAGAGCAAGCGCAAGTCGATTCGCGACCGCGCCCGCGAGATCCGCACCGAACTGGGCGATCCGAAGGTCATCATGCTCGGCGTCGACCGCCTCGACTACACCAAGGGCATCGACGTCCGGCTGGGCGCGTTCCACGAACTGCTGCTCTCCGAGAAGGTCGATCCCGAGGACGTCGTCATGATCCAGGTGGCCACCCCCAGCCGTGAGCGGGTGGAGAGCTACCGGCACATGCGCGGGGAGATCGAGAGCAAGGTCGGCCGCATCAACGGCGAGTTCGGCCGCGTCGGACACCCCGTGGTGCACTATCTCCACCGGCCGATCCCTCGCGAGGAACTCATCGCCTACTACGTCGCCGCCGACGTGATGCTGGTGACGCCGATCCGGGACGGCATGAACCTGGTGGCCAAGGAGTACGTCGCCTGCCGCAGCGACCTCGGCGGAGCGCTGGTGCTGAGCGAGTTCACCGGCGCCGCAGCGGAACTGCGCCAGGCATACCAGTGCAACCCGCACGATCTGGACAACGTGGCCGACGCCATGATGGCCGCCATCGAGCAGGACGCGGAGGACGGCCGCCGGCACATGCGGGCGATGCGTCGGCAGGTCCTCGCGCACGACGTCGATCGGTGGGCCCGCTCGTTCCTCGCCGCTCTCGACCGCACCGGCGAGGACACCGCTCCGACCCAGCTGGTCTCCAATCGGGAGATCGGCCAGGCCACCGTCTGATGGTGTCCCCCGTCGACGTCCCGGGGGCGGCGACCGCGCAGGTGGTCCAGACCTACCGGCTCCGTGAGGATCTGGTGGTGGTCCGCCTCGTGGGGGACCTCGTCCCCTTCGAGCCGGGACAGTCGCTCGCCGTCACGGTGCCCGCTGCACCGCGCGGTGCCCGGCGGTACTCACCCGCGATGCCGCCGTCCCGCGACGGCAAGTACGAATTCCACGTGCGCGCCGTCCCCGGCGGTTGGGTCAGCGGCACCATCGTGGACGACACGCGCGAGGGCGACGTGTGGACTCTCGCCTCCCCCGCCGGCGACCTGCGGATCGACCCGTCCGACGACGACGTCGTGATGATCGCCGGGGGAACGGGATTGGCTCCGATGCTGGCGATCCTGCGGGACGTCGCGCGTCGCCGCACGCCGCCGCGGGTCCGTCTCTTCATGGGCGGCCGCTCGCCGCGCGACCTCTACGCCGCGGACATGGTGTGGCTCATGGCCCGCGAGTATCCCTGGCTGACGGTGCTTCCCGTGACCGAACGGCCCGCGGACCCGCCCCACCGGGATCCGTGGTTCGACGCCGCGGAGCAGAACCGCCTGCTGGCGATGCCCGACGCCACGTACGGCCCGGATCGCCTCCTCCCGGGCCGGGTGGGAGAAGCCGCCGCACGGCGGGGCCCCTACCTCGACCAACGGGTCCTGGTGTGCGGATCGCCCGCGATGGCGTCGTTCACGGTGCGGGCGCTGGAGACGACGGGAACCCCGCCGGAGAACATCCGACGGGGCTGAACGTTCACGCTGCTCGGTGTCACTGCTGCTTGCGTTGACGCGGCTGCCACACGACGAGCGCGTTGCTCCGTTGCACCGGAACGAGATCCCGACGCATGCCCGCGTGCAGTTGCGCCAACTCGGCCGCCATCTCGCTGATCCGTGACTGCAACGCCTCGACCTGATTGGTCAGCTCGATGATGCGCTTGATCCCGGCGAGGTTGACCCCCTCGTCCTGCGAGAGGCGCTGCACCTCGCGCAACAGCGCCACGTCACGCGGCGAGTATCGACGCCCGCCGCCGGTGGTGCGGTGCGGCGTCACCAGGCCGAGCCGGTCGTACGTACGCAGCGTCTGTGCGTGCATCCCGGCCAGTTCCGCGGCGACCGAGATGACGAAGATGCGGGCGTCGGGGTCAGCAGCCGCATCGGCCGGGTTGCCACCGGCGCGCACCCCCCGAGCAGCGCGGCTCTCGCTCGCGTCGTTCGCCATCACCCTCGCCCCTCTCGTCTCTCGGTACGCGCTCCGGGCCCTGCCCGCGGTCAGGCGCCGGGCCAGCCCGCACGGGGATCGAATCCGCCCGCCCGCTCGGCCTCGGCGTACTGCTCCAATGCTTCTCGGGCAGCATCGTCCAGGTCGGACGGCACCGCCACCTTCACCGTGACCAGCAGGTCACCGGTGGTCGTCTTCTTCGCGATCCCGCGACCCTTCACCCGGAAGGTCCGGCCGTCCGCGGTTCCGGGCGGCACCTTGAGCCCCACCCGAGCGTCGAGCGTCGGGACCGACAGGGTGGTGCCGAGCACCAACTCGCTGTAGGACACCGGGATCACCAATGTCAGATCGTCTCCGCTCCGACCGAACACGCGGTCCGGCGTCACGTGCACGGTGACCAGGAGATCGCCGGCCGCCGCGCCCCGGAGACCGGCCTCGCCGCGGCCGGCCACGCGAACCCGCTGGCCGTCCGCCACACCGGCCGGAACCCGCACCGTGACCGAGCGGGTGCGGTTCTGCACGCCGGTCCCCCGGCAGTCGCCACACGGGTCGTCGATGATCGAGCCGGTCCCGCGGCAGTCGTCGCACGGCTCACTGAAGCCGAATGCGCCCTGGTTGCGGCTGACGACACCGGATCCGTTGCACCGCGGGCAGACCCGCGGGCTGGTACCCGGTTTCGCTCCGCTGCCGTGGCACGTCGTGCACGACGACGGGCTGGTGATCGACAGCGGTACCGACGTGCCCGTCGCCGCATCGCGGAAACTCAGGGTGACGTCGGCGGTCAGATCGCTGCCCTTGCGGGGCCGCGACGCCGACGACGTACGCGTCTGGCCGCCGCGGTTGAACAGGCCGCCGAAGATGTCGCCGAGATCGGCTCCCCCGGCGCCGCCGCCGAACAGGTCACCGACGTCGAAACCGCCCGCCGATCCGCCGCCGAAGTTGGTCCCGCCGCCCGGCGAGAACCCGCCCCGGCCGAAACCGCCACTGGCGAACAGGGATCGGGCCTCGTCGTACTCCTTGCGCTTGGCCGGGTCCGACAGCACCGCGTTGGCCTCGCTGACGGCCTTGAACTTGGCCTCGGCGGTCGCGTTGCCCGGATTGGAATCCGGATGGTTGTCCCGCGCCAGCTTGCGGTACGCCTTCTTGATCTCGTCCTGCGACGCGGAGGAGGAGACGCCCAGCTCCTTGTAGAAGTCCTTCTCGATCCACTCCCGCTGGCTCACCGGTCGTCTCCTCCTCTCGTGTCGATCATGCGGCTCGTCGTGAACCTAGGCCGAATCCGGGCCGTCGGTGGCCGATTCGGTGCCGGTCGGGCCGTCCACGACGGCCACCATGGCCGTCCGCAGCACTCGCTCCCCGGCCGTGTATCCCTTGCGGAACACGCTGCCGATCACCGGGTTGCTGCCGTCGCCCTCGTGCTGAACGGCCTCGTGGACCGCGGGATCGAACGCGTCGCCCTCGGCGCCGAAGGACGAGACGCCCTGAGCCGTGAACACGCCTTCGAGCTTGTCCGCCACCGACTTCAGCGGTCCCGACTCGAGGTCACCGTGCTGACGTGCGCGATCGAGATCGTCGAGCACCGGCAACAGTTCCGACAACACGGACGCCTTGGCGTTCTCGATGTCGGTCTGCTTGTCCCGGGCGACCCGGCGCCGGTAGTTGGCGAACTCGGCCGACAGCCGCTGCAGATCCGCAGTGCGCTCGGCGAGCTCGTCCTTCTCCGGTTCCCGATCCTGCTCGGCGGCAGGGGCATCGGCAGCCTCGTCGGCGGCGGCACCGTCGTCCGCCGCGGAGGGCTCCCCCGCCGAGGGACCCGCGAAGGTCTCCTCGGCGGCGGGATCGACGGCGGGGTCGTTCACCTGGTCGGTGTCGTCCGCACCCATCTTCTCTCCACTCACTTCTTGTCGGCGTCGTTCGGCTCGTCGACGACCTCGGCGTCGACGACGTCCTCACGACCGTCGGTCGGAGCACCTTCCGCACCTGCCGCACCGTCCGCCGCGGCGGACTCGTAGAGCGCCTGACCCAGAGCCTGCGACTCGGTGCTCAGCTTCTCCACGGCGGCCTTGATGGCCGCGAGGTCGGTGCCGGACAGAGCCGTGCGCGCCTCGGTGATGGCCGCCTCGACCTTCTCCTTGGTCTCCGCCGGAACCTTGTCCTCGTTGTCCTTGACGAACTTCTCCGTCTGGTAGACGAGCGACTCGGCCTGGTTGCGGGTCTCGGCCTCCTCGCGACGGGTCCGGTCCTCCTCGGCGTGCGCCTCGGCGTCCTTCACCATGCGATCGATCTCCTCCTTGGAGAGGCCGGAGCCCTCCTGGATCTTGATCGTGTTCTCCTTGCCGGTGCCCTTGTCCTTGGCGGTCACGTGGACGATGCCGTTGGCGTCGATGTCGAAGGTGACCTCGATCTGCGGCACGCCACGCGGGGCCGGGGGCAGCTCCGTCAACTCGAACGAGCCGAGAAGCTTGTTGTGCGAAGCGATCTCGCGCTCACCCTGGAACACCTGGATCTGCACCGACGGCTGGTTGTCGTCCGCCGTGGTGAAGGTCTCCGAGCGCTTGGTCGGAATGGTGGTGTTGCGCTCGATGAGCTTGGTCATCACGCCGCCCTTGGTCTCGATGCCGAGGGACAGCGGGGTGACGTCGAGCAGCAGGACGTCCTTGACCTCACCCTTGAGCACACCGGCCTGCAGGGCGGCGCCGACGGCGACGACCTCGTCCGGGTTCACGCCCTTGTTCGGCTCGCGGCCGCCCGAGAGCTCCTTGACCAGCTCGGACACGGCCGGCATGCGGGTGGAGCCACCGACGAGCACGACGTGGTCGATGTCCTTGACCGCGATGCCCGAGTCCTTGACCACGGCCTGGAACGGCGCGCGGGTGCGGTCGAGCAGGTCGGAGGTGATGCGCTGGAACTCCGAGCGGGACAGCTGCTCGTCGAGGAACAGCGGGTTCTTGTCCGCGTCGACGGTGATGTACGGCAGGTTGATCGAGGTGCTCTGGCTGGACGACAGCTCGATCTTCGCTTTCTCCGCGGCCTCGCGAAGACGCTGCAGCGCCATCTTGTCCTTGGTCAGGTCGATGCCGTTCTGGCTCTTGAACTTCTCCACGAGCCAGTCGACGATGCGCTGATCCCAGTCGTCACCACCGAGGTGGTTGTCACCGGAGGTCGCGCGGACCTCGACCACACCGTCGCCGATCTCGAGGAGGGACACGTCGAACGTGCCGCCGCCGAGGTCGAACACCAGGATGGTCTGTTCCTTCTCGCCCTTGTCCAGGCCGTACGCCAGTGCGGCGGCGGTGGGCTCGTTGACGATGCGCAGGACGTTGAGGCCGGCGATCTGACCGGCTTCCTTGGTGGCCTGACGCTGGGCGTCCTCGAAGTACGCGGGGACGGTGATGACGGCGTCGGTGATGTCCTCGCCCAGGTAGGCCTCCGCGTCGCGCTTCAGCTTCATCAGCGTGCGCGCCGAGATCTCCTGCGAGGTGTACTTCTTGTCGTCGATGGCGACGGTCCAGTCGGTGCCGATGTGGCGCTTGACCGACCTGATGGTGCGGTCGACGTTGGTGACGGCCTGGTTCTTCGCGGACTGGCCGACCAGCACCTCGCCGTTCTTGGCGAAGGCGACGATGGACGGGGTGGTACGTGCACCCTCGGAGTTGGCCACCACGACCGGTTCGCCGCCCTCCAGGACGGACACGACCGAGTTGGTGGTCCCGAGGTCGATTCCGACCGCACGAGCCATGTGAGAAACCTCCTGATAGATGCTCGGGTGATTCGACAAGCTGCCTGCCTGAGCGAACTGCGCTCAAGTTTGCCTGTCGGATTCCGTACCCGTCAAGTTCTCCTTGAGTGGACCACGCTCAATGGCAGTCGTACGGCTCAACGGGCGCCGGGTGGACTTTGTTCCCGTACCCCGTCACGGGGTTCCGGACCTGCGTGGTGGCACACAACCCGGCCGTATCGACGGGATCCCGGCGATCCGGCCGACCTGTGTGCAGCCGGGCACGCCCGTCCGCCACCTAGAGCGGTTAGGGTCCGCCCCATGTCCCTGACCGCCCGCGCCCTGACGCGGTCCTTCGGTCGGCACCCGGCCGTCACGCACGCCGACGTCACCCTCCGACCCGGCCGCATCACCGGCCTCGTCGGACCCAACGGCGCCGGCAAGACCACCCTGCTGCTCCTGCTCGCCGGCCTGCTGGCGCCCGATTCCGGCACCCTCACCCTCGACGACGAGCCCGCCGACTCCACCCGGTTGCGGTCGAGCGTCGGGTGGATGCCGGACGTGTTCGGCACCTGGGACAGCCTCACCGCCCTGGAGATCCTGGAGACGTTCGGCCGACTGCACGGCCTGTCGCGGTCGGCCGCCCGGGACCGCGCCGCCGACCTGCTGCGCACCGTCCACCTCGAGGACTTCGCCTTCCGCTCCGCCCACGAACTCTCGCGCGGGCAGAAACAGCGCCTCGGTTTCGCGCGCGCACTCGTCCACCGGCCGCGGGTACTCCTGCTCGACGAGCCCGCCTCCGGCATGGATCCCCGCTCACGGGTCGACCTGCGGGACACCCTCCGCTCCCTCGCCGACGACGGCTGCGCGGTGCTGGTCTCCTCGCACGTGCTGTCCGAGCTGTCCGCCTCCGTCGACGACGTCGTCTTCGTGACCGCCGGGCGCACGCACGAGCGGGAGCGGCGCGTCGGGCATCGGTGGCGGATGCGCGAGGTCGGCAGTCCCGAATCGGGCGCCGACGTCCTCGACTTCCCCGACGAGGAGGCCGCAGCCGCGCACCTCGCGGACCAGGTGAGCGCCGGACGTCGTATCGCCGAATTCGCCAGGGTGGACACGGAACTCGAGGACGCCTACCTCGCGCTCGAGGCGGACCGCACGTGAGCGCGCGACGGGAGCGGGCCGCGCGGTGGTGGTCCGGCGTCCTCGTGCTGGTGCAGCTCGATCTGCGGCAGCGATTGCGCACCACGCGGTGGAAGGTCAGTGCTGCAGCGGCTTTCGCCGTCGTGTCGCTGGTGGTCCTCGGCTCGCTGTACGTGATGGTGGGCGCCGGCTCGGCCGACTACGCGGACTGGGCTCAGAACCTCTACGTCATCGTCGGGGCGATCGTGGTGTTCGTCGGACTGGTGCTCGCCCCGACCCTGACGGCCACGTCGATCAACGGGGACCGCAAGGACGCGGTCCTCGCGGTCGTCCAGGCAACGCCGGTGAGCGCGTGGCAGATCGCCGTCGGCAAGCTGCTCGGTGGCTGGGCGTCCTGCCTGGCCCTCGTCGCGGTGGCGTCACCGTATCTGGTGTGGGGCATCGTGTCCGCCCCCTACGGCGTCGGCCCCGGACTGCTCGGTGTCGTGGTGCTGTGTCTGGTGTTCCTGTGCTGGTGCGGTGTGGGGCTGGGCTTCTCGGCGCTGACCGCGCGTCCCGCGGGCTCGGCAGTCCTGACGCAGGCCGCGGTGTTCACGGTCCTGCTGGGCCTGCCCGCCGTCTTCGGCCTGCTGCTGCAGCCCGTCTCGCAGGACCACCGCGTCGTCCGCGCGGAGTACGTCTACGACCCCGCCGCGCCGGCCGACGCGCTCCCGACGTGCCGAGACGTCGAGGTCACCCAGTCCTTCGCCCACACCGAACGCATCTGGTGGCTGCTCGCACCCCACCCGTTCCTCCTGATCCCCGACGTGGTGGCCGCGCACGACAATCCGAACGCCTGGTCGTACCGCGACACGCGCCCGCCCACCCTCGCGTCCTCGGCAGCCGACGCGCTGTCGGACGCGCGGACCGGCCCGTGGATCACCGATTCCACGTGCGCGGACGAGTCCACTGGCGCGCGGTACTCCACCGACTCGAGCCGCCTCGCCTCCCCATACGCCGAGCAGCGCGCCCACGAGACCGCCTCGGTCGGCGACAGCTGGTACGTCGGGCTCGCGATGAACGCCGCGTTCGGCGCACTGGGGCTCACGGCGGCCGCGCGTCGACTCCGGGTCCCCGCCGGCCGGCTCCCGCGGGGCGTTCGCATCGCCTGAACCGGGTAGCCGAAGTACATGACCACCCTGGACACCCTCCTGGACGAGCACGGCCGCACCTACGCCGACGAGGCCGGCATCTCGCTGAAGGACACACCCTCGCCGCTGTTCGAGCTCCTGGTGCTGACCCAGCTGCTCAGCGCGCGCATCTCCGCGGACATCGCCGTCGCCGCGGCCCGGGAGCTGTTCTCCGCCGGGTACCGCACGCCGGAGAAGATGGCCGCGTCGTCGTGGCAGGACCGGGTCGACGCGCTCGGCCGCGGCCGCTACACGCGGTACGACGAGTCGACGGCCACCCGCCTCGGCGAGACCGCCGAGAAGGTGCGCAGCGACTACCACGGCGACCTGCGCCGGTTGGCGGAGCGCGCGGACGGGGACGTCGAGGCGGCGTCCCGGCTGCTGCAGGAGTTCGACGGCATCGGACCGACGGGCGCGACCATCTTCCTGCGCGAGGTGCAGGACGTCTGGCCGTGGGTCGGCCCGTACTTCGACGACAAGGCATTGGCCGCGGCGACGGACCTGGGACTGCCCACGGACCCGGCGGAACTCGGCGACCGGGCGCGAGGCGGCGAGCGCGCGGTCCTGGCCGCCATGCTGGTGCGCCACTCGCTGTCGTGAATCGTGTACTTCCGGCCCCGCATTCCGGGGCCGGGACTTCACGATTCCGAGTCCGTTCCGTGCGGCGGCGAATCCGCGCGACACTGAACCCATGACCCTCGACGACGTCGCCGACGAGCTTTACGGGCTGGACCCCGCGGACTTCGTCCGGGTCCGCACCGAGCGGCAGAAGCAGGCCAGGGCCGACGGGGACAAGGCCCTGGCCAAGGAGATCGGCGCGCTGCGCAAGCCGACGACGGTCGGCTGGGTGCTCAACGTCCTGGTGCGCGACGCGGAGGACGAGGTCGGCGATCTGTTCGACCTCGGCGAGGCGCTCCGAGAAGCGCAGCAACACCTGTCGGGCGCGACCCTGCGCACCCTCACCAAGCAACGCCAGCGGGCCGTCCGTGCCCTGGCCGCCCGGGCCGGCGAGATCGCCGCCGACCGTGGCCACGAGGTGGGTGACGACGTCACACGCGAGGTGGCGTCGTCGCTCGGCGCAGCGCTCGCGGACCCGGCCGTGGCGGACGAGGTGCGCGCCGGTCGCCTGCTGGGGGCGGTGGAGTACAGCGGATTCGGCCCGCTCGGGTTGGTCGCCGTCCCCGACGCACCGGAAATACCCGACGACGACGCGGCGGACGAGGCCGCCGAGGACAAGGCCGCCGCGGAGAAGGAACGGGAGGATTCCCGTCGTCACGCGGAGGCGGAGCTGGACGACGCCCGCGCAGCGTTGAGTGACGCCGAGTCCACGCTGGCCGAGGCGACCGACCGCCGCGACGACGCCCGCGCCGAGGTCGAGCGGCTCCGCGCCGCCCTCGCGCAGGCCGAGGACGGCGCCGCCGCGCGGGACCACGACGTCGACGAGGCGACGGCAGCACGGGACGCCGCCGACGCCCGGGTCCGGAACGCGACGACGCGCCTCGATCGGATGTGATCGAGGCGCGTCGTCGGAGCGGGTGGCGTCAGGCGCAGGTGCCCGCCGTGGGCTGGCCGCGGAACCGGGCGTCGAGCCAGTTCAGTCCGCCGGTGAGGCCGATGAAGTCCGGCAGCACATGGCTCAGGGCGAGACCCGGCAGGATGAACGGCAGACGCTGGGTGTTCAGCGTGACGTTCGCGCCGCGGCCGCACCATTCACGGGAGAGCTGCTCGGCCTGGCCGTAGGGCACGATGTCGTCGCCGGTGCTGGTGTCGACGTAGACCGGCGAGGTCGGCGTGCGGTTGCCGACGCGGTTCTCCGCCAACACCTCCTGCGCCTCGGGAATGTTCTTCAGGTAGTCCGAGAGGGACTGGCCGGTGGCGATCCACTCGTTGGTGCGGTGGAAGCCGATGGTCAGCGCCGACTCGACGATGCACTGGTTCTCCGCCGCCGCCAGCACGGCCTTGCCGTTGTCGTTGGTGGACGCGTCGATGATCGGGATCAGCTCCGGATTGGTGCGCTTGAGGCCGTTGACCGTGTACGCGATGACGCCGGTGAGGAACGTGCCGTCCACCTGCGACAGCGTGGCGGCGAGATCGGCCACCGGGGCGCCGGCGTAGGTACCCGCCAGCTTCAGGTCCGGCGCGTACTCGGGTGCGAGTTCGACGGCGGCCGCGACGGCGCCGCCGCCCTGGGAGTAGCCCCACAGGCCCACGGGCGAGTCCGGGCCCACCTTCACGCCCTGCAGTTTCAGTGCCGCGCGCGCCGCGTCGAGCACCGCGTGCGCCTCGGCGGCACGGTTGACGTAGGTGTGCGTCCCCGGCGTACCCAGGCCGTCGTAGTCGGTGATCATGACGCCGTAGCCCTTGGACAGCAGCGCGTAGGTGGAGATCAACTCGTACTCGACCATCAGCCCGAGGATGGGCTGGTAGGTCAGCACGTTGTTCAGCTGGTGCGACGGGGCGCACTGATCACCCTGGCCGTGCGTGCCCGGCGCGATGACCACCAGCGGGCGCGGGCCCGGCCCGGTCCAGGGCGCGGACGGGTCGATGTAGGTGCCGGTGACCGCGTTGGGCTGGTCGTTCGCGTCCTGGCTGCGGTACATCACGCGCGTGGCCGTGCCCGGAATCGGGCCGTTGGGCAGCGGGAGCGACAGCGCGAGGTTCGAGGGGCCCGTGCGGATCAGGTCACCGTCGTTGCCCGCGGGCAGCGGGTTCGGCGGGGTGTAGAAGCCGGCAGCGGGGCCGGGCGGCTCGGCGACGGCCGTCGGCACTCCCAGCCCGACCATGCCCAGGCTCAGGGCGAGCCCCACCCCCGCAAGTTTCACAGCGCGCACGCGTCCACATCCCATCCACCCCGGGGGCGACGACGCGCCCCGACCGAACCGTTGCATCCGAGAAACTACGTGACGCCAGGCACATCCCCGGCATCCGTCCGGCGAAGATCACGATTTCCGTGTCGGGTCATGGCGCGTGCTCGTCGACGGTTGGGTGCGGGCACAAGAAATGGCGAACCGGATAGCCTTCTTCACATGACTGCGGACGGCTCGGATCGGCATTCACCGCCTCCGCGACCCCGCATCCGCGTCGACCCCCTCCGCGACCCCGTCCCCGACACACCCCCGCGCGCCGTCGGGCCCGCCGTGACGGCCGTCGCCGTCGGTGTCCTGGTACTGCTCGCCGCCGCGGCTGCCGTCGCCCTCGACCTGACCGACGTGCGGGAGCGCCTGCAGGCGGTCGTGCTGGCGGATGCGCCCGACACCAGCGTCGCCGACGCGGCCGACACCGTCGCCGTCACACTGACCGTCGCCGGCGCGGTCGCGGCCGTCGTGGTCCTGCTGGGAGCACTCGGCGCCGTGCAGCTGCGCGGGCGTCGGTCCTCTGCGCGCAGCGTTCTCGTGACGACGGCGGTACTCGCCGCGGCGGGCAGCGCGGCGTTCGTCGTCGCCACCGACGACGCCGTGGCGTGGCCCTGGGTCCACCTGCCGGCCGTCGGTGCGGCGTTGCTCGTGATCGGTGCGGCGCTCGCGTTCACGCCCGCGATCGGCCGCTGGCTCCGGGCGGGCGAGCGGCGACGGACCTCGTAGGTCCGGCCGTCGCTACCGGGACAGGCCGGCCAGGATCCCCTCGGCGCTGCGCACCGCGACCTCGCACGCGGACGCCGTGAACCGATCCAGCAGCGGGTGCGTCGAACGCGCACGCCACGTGCGGACGGCGGCCAGCGCGGCGGCGCGCAGCTCGGACTCGGAGGCATCCGAATCGCACCCGAGCCGTGTCGCCGCATCCATCCCCTGCGCTCCGATCACCAGTGCCAACGCGGCGCGCTGATCGTCGGGGAGTCGAACCTCGCGCGCTCGCATCCGGCCGATGAGGCGCAACTCGCGGAACCCGTGCGCATCGGCGAGGGTGCGCCGCACCTCGTCGGCGATCTGCTGGGCCCCGGGAGCCGGGTGGTCGTGGAGGATACGGTCGAGGGTCACGAGCGCGGAGTGCGCCTTCAACTGATCGGCGCGGTCGCCGAACTGGGCGTCGAGCACCTGGCGCAGCTCGTCCAGGCCGCTGCGCTCGACGAGTTCGCGCGCCAGGGCCGGCGAGTCGCGCGTGCCCATCCGAATCAGCGTGACGGCCAACCGGATTCCGAACAGACCGAACCGGTCCGCGAGACCGGCCCGGGTCTCGGCGTCGACGGGCAGCGGCATGTCCGGCCGGACGAATCGGTCGGCGGAGAGCATCGCGAGCGAGAGATCCTCCGACGGTGCGTCCGCCAGCGCCACCAGCGCGGCGAATTCGCTCTGCCGCAACGTCCGCGCGCCCAGCGCCAGGAGACCCGCGACCGGAACGACGGCCTGACACAGACCGGTGCGTTCCAACTCCCCGGCGAACCGTGCCGCGACGTCCTTCGCCGACAGCAGCGCGTCCATACGACCCGCGCCGATCTCGTCGGCGCGCGAGACGACGCCGATGACGCCGAGCGGCCCCGACTCCCCGCCCACCGCGTCGTTGATCCGACCGAGAAACGTGGTGTCCGCGGCGCTGAGGGTCCGAAGCAGGTAGACGACGGCGTCCGCTCCCGACGCCGCGTCGTCCGGCGTGAGCATCGCGAGGGTGCGCTCGGAGACGTCGCGGGAGAGCGACGACGTGCCCGGGGTGTCGACGATGGTGTTGCGCGCCAACGCCCGAGCGGGCCACTCGACGTCGAGGCGGTCGACGCGGTCGGCCGTGAGCTCGCCGAAGTCGAAGCTGAGGCGGCCGTTCCGACGAACCACGGGGATCTCGGCGGACCGGTCGCCGTCGTACCGGGCGGTGACCGACGGGGCGAGTCCGCGGCGGTACCAGGTGACGACGCGGGTGCACTCGGTGGCGTCGGTGGGCGCGATGTCCTGCCCGACGAGGGCGTTGAGCAGTGTCGACTTGCCGGCCTTGAGAGATCCGGCGAGGGCGATCCGCAGCGGTTCGTCGAGCCGTGCCCCGCAGTCCTGGACGGCTCGACGCGCCTCGGGAACACCGGCATACTCCGCGCGGGCCGCCGCGACGAGGGAGCGGGCCCGGTCGATCGTCGCGCTCACGCGGGCAGTCCTCGCTTCCCGTCCGCCGGTGCGGCATTAGCCGGGTCGAGGGTGCGGGCGATGCGGCGCAGCGTCGCGACGTCGCCGAGCGCACGTTCGAGTTCGGCTGTGCGGGAGGCACGTTCGCTGCTCTGGATCGTCGCGGCCTCCTGAGCGGCCTTGAGCGAGTCGTCGACCGAGCGCAACGTCTGCTCCGCGACCTCGGTGAAGTGGTCGCGCAGCACGCGCTGCACGGCGCGCAGCCGGTCGCGAGATTCCTTGCCCACCTGGAACGCGACGTCGTCGGTGAACTTGCGGATGGCCTGCTTGGCGTCGGCACGGCGCTTGAGGACGCGTTGCTCCTTGTCGTCCTTGTACGCCTTGCTGCCCAGCAACACACCGGCGCCGAGCGAGACGGGATTGAGCAGGGCGAACCCCATCATCGTGGACACCAGGCCGAACATGAGCACACCGCCGTAGGACCCGCGCATGCCCACCAACATCTTCGACGTGATGCCCATACGACCGGACTCGAGATCCGACAGCGACGTCACCGGTTCCATGATTCCGTCGAGGTCGGCGAGCGCGGCGATGTCGCCGGCGGGCAACTGACCCTCGCCGGATTCGGCGAAGTGCCGAGCGACGTTCTCGGCGAGGAAGATCGAGCGCTCGTGCGCCCACACGAAATTGTCGCCGACCGCGTCGGCGATCTGCTCCTCGAGCCACTCGCCGATGCGCGGCCAGTCCTTCCCCGGATCGCCCTCGTCGACGGCCGCCTCCGCCTCGCGAGTGATGTGACGCAGGCGATCCCGCAGATCGTGGTCGATGTCGGAGGCCAGGTCGGCGATACCGTCGGCGAGCGTCTGCTGCCAGCGACTGCTGCGCCGCCGCATCTCGTCGGCGGACTCACGGGCGCGCTGCAACCCGCCGACGGCCGCGGCGGCGGACTCGGGATCGCGCAGCGCGGCGAGTTCGCTGCCCAGGGCGAGGGCGACGTGCTCGGCGACGGACGTGACGTCCAGCGCCACCGCCTTGCGGGTGGTGACGGCCGCACTACGGACGACTCCCCGCAGGAATTCGTACAGCGCCGGGAAGCCGGACTCCTCGTCCAGGGACGAATCCTGGAGCCGCAGGGCGTGCGAGCGCAGCAGCGACGAGACGGGCAGCAGCGGCACCTCCACACCCTCCCGCGCCAGATGGTCGCGATCGACGTCGACGATCCGACGCCAATGCGGATAGAGATCGGTCTTGGTGATCAAGCAGGCCACGGCCGGACACAGATCGACGGCGCGGCGGAGGAAGGCGACCTCGGGCTCGGTGAACTCCTGCGACGAATCCGACAGCACCAGAACGGCATCGGCGGAGGAGATGAGTCCCAGGGTGGCGCTGGCGTGCGGGTTGCCGTGGCCTCCGACACCCGGGGTGTCCACGATGACCAGTCCGTCGGCCAGGAGCGGCGAGGCCACGGTGATCTCGAGGCGCAGGACGTCGCGACCCTCCGCCCGCGGATCCGACGGGGTGACGGCATGAATGTCCTCGAACGGGATCGAGATCCGCGCCGGATCACCACCGGGCTGCGCGACGACGAGCTCGGCCCGACGCTCGTCCCCGTGCGCGACCATCGTCGGCACGGCCGTGGTCTCGTCGTCACCCACGGAGCAGACGTCGAGGCCGAGAAGGGAATTGACGAACTGGCTCTTGCCCTGCTTGAGCGGCCCCACCACGACGATGCGCAGGCGAGGATCGGAGACCCGCTCGCGCGCGGCCGCCACTCGGTCGACCAGGTCCCGTCGGCCGGCCTTGGCCGCGACCTCGCCGGTCCGGGTGAGCAGATCCGCGAGGGTCGTCGGAGCGCCGGCGCGGGCCGGGGTCGCTGCGCCGGGCGCGGTCTGCACCGCTGCGCCGGGCGCATCCTGCACCGCGGCGCCGGGCGCATTCTGCACCGTGCGGTCGCGCGAGTTCTCCATGGAGGACACCGATCCGTTCGAGCCGTGGGTGGGCGACGACGTGGCAGGAGACTGTGAGGTCTCACCACTTCTTTCCTACCGTAAGCGACGACCCCGCACGCGGGGAGCGCGTGCGGGGTCGTCGGTCGAGCGGGTCGGGCCTACTGGGTGTCGTCGGCCTGGTCGGCCGTGGTGTCGATCGCCGCCTCCTGGCCGGCGTCGACGCCACCGCCGAGAGCGCCGCCGAGGCCGCCACCCAGCGCGCCGGTGAGGCCACCGGTGAGGCCACCGGTCACGTCACCCGCAGTGTCGGCGACGGCACCGACGCCGCCGAACGCGTCGTCGGCGTCGACGTTCTGCCAGGTGTCCGCGACGCCACCGGTCAGGTCCGCGGTGGAGTCGACCGCGCCGCCGAGCGACCCTGCGGTGTCGACCGCGCCGCCGAGAGCGCCACCGGCGTCCACAGCACCACCGAGAGCGCCACCGAGTGCACCGCCGGCACCGAGCACACCGCCGACCGCACCGCCGACCGTGCCGGCGACGTCCGCCGCACCGCCGAGGTCACCTGCGGTGTCGACGACGCCGCCCAGGGCGCCCGTCGTGTCGACCGTGCCGGCGAGATCACCGACGAGGCCGGTGTCCAGGCCGAGGTCCGTCCCCAGGCCCAGGCCGGCGCCGAGGGCGCCGTCGGAGGCGAGTGCTCCACCGATGCCTGCCGTGGCTCCGGTGGCCGCGTCCAGTCCGGCACCGGCCAGCGTGTCGGCGGCTCCGACGACGCCGGCACCGAGTCCGCCGGCGATCTCGCCACCGGCGACGATGCCGCCGCCCAGCACCGTGCCGAGGCTGCTGTCGACGGTCGCTGTGACGTCGAGCAGTCCATCGGTGTCGATCGCGCCACCGGCGGCGAGAGCGCCGTTCAGGGCCGCGTCGAGAGCGCCGGTCAGCTGACCGCCCGCACCGAGCGCCGCACCGAGGGTGCCGGCGACGTCGACGGCACCCGACGCGCCGAGGACCGCGCCGAGCGCACCGCCCAGTTCGGTGCCGACGGATCCGCCGACGCCGAAGGCCGCACCGAGAGCGGTGGACAGGTCACCGGTCACTCCACCCGCGGCGTCGACGACGCCGGCGACGTCGAGAGCCCCGGTGAGTGCGGTGGCGAGGTCGCCCACGAGGGCGGCATCGGCGTCGAGTGCACCGCCGAGCGCGCCGGCCACGGCTCCGCTCAGGTCACCAGCGAGCAGGGCCTCGGCGTCGAGGTCACCGAGGACCGTGCCGCCGAGAACGGCTCCGAGGGTGCCGCCGAGTCCGGCTGCGGCGGCTCCACCGGCGCCGAGAGCGCCGGCGAGTCCACCGGTGATGTCGAGGCCGGTCTCGGGCAGTTCGACTCCGCCGATCAGTCCGAGGCCGGTGCCGACGGCCCCGGTCAGTGCGCCCGTGAGGTCGGCACCGAGGTCCAGTCCGGGGGCCGCGCCGAGCACGGCGCCCAGGGCTGCGTCGAGGTCCAGTCCACCGGCCAGGAGAGCCGAGAGCTGGGCCTGCAGGTCTGCGGTGAGAGCGCCGCCGAGCGCACCACCCAGGGTGCCGCCGATGGTCGCCGCGACGTCGCCGCCCGCCGCCAGCACGCCGCTCAGCGCCGCGCCGACGGTGGCA
>NZ_BCWV01000001.1 GCF_001894765.1 Rhodococcoides corynebacterioides NBRC 14404 | reverse complement strand
CCGCGGCCAGATCGGTGACGCCGGCCAACGCACCGCCGAGCGCGAGCCCCAGCTGACCCGCAGCCTCGCCACCGAGCGCCAGACCCGCGGTCAGGGCCGCACCGAGCTGCGCAGCCAGGTCACCGGCGAGCAGGCCGTCCAGGTCCAGTCCGGTACCGATGACACCGGCCAACGCACCGGTCAGATCCGCACCCAGGTCGAGACCGGTCGCCGCGCCGAGCACCGCGCCCAGCGCACCCTCGAGATCGAGGCCGCCGGCCAGCAGACCCACCAACTGAGCCTGCAGATCGGCCGCCAGAGCGCCACCGAGCGCACCACCCAGGGTGCCGCCGATGGTCGCCGCGACGTCGCCACCCGCCGCCAGCACACCGCTCAGCGCCGCGCCGACGGTGGCACCGAGGTCACCGGTCAGGTCCAGTCCACCGCCCAGGCCCAGGGCCGCGTCGAGCGCACCCGCCAGCGTGGCCGCACCCGCACCGGTCAGACCCAGCGCCGCAGCGAGCGCCGCACCCAGATCCGCACCCGCGGCCAGATCCGTGACGCCGGCCAACGCCCCGCCGAGCGCGAGCCCCAGCTGACCCGCAGCCTCGCCACCGAGCGCCAGACCCGCGGTCAGGGCCGTGGCGAGCTGGGCTGCGATGTCGCCACCGAGCAACGCCTGCAGGTCCCCGGTCAGCAGTCCGCCCGCACCCAGCGCGGCGGCCAGAGCACCGTCGAGATCGAGAGCACCGCCGAGATCCAGGACGCCGCCGAGCCCGAGCACCGCACCGAGCGCGGCGTCCAGGTCGAGGCCACCGCCGAGGAGGCCGGCCAGCTGCGCGCCGAGGTCACCGGTCAGGGCGCCACCCAGGACGCCCGACACGACGGCGCCGAACGCCGCGCCGAGGTCGCCGGCCACGGCGCCACCGGCGGTCAGCGCACCGGCGAGGGCGGCACTGAGTCCGGCGCCGAGGTCACCGGCGAGGTCCAGGCCACCGGCCAGGCCCAGGGCAGCGTCGAGGGCGGCACCGAGCTGTGCAGCGAGTCCACCGCCGAGTCCGAGGGCGCCGGTGAGCGCGGCTCCGAGGCTGCCACCGACGCCGAGGAGAGCGTCGAGGTCCAGTCCACCGGCCGCGTCGACGACACCGCCCAGCAGCAGGCCGAGGCCGGCACCGAACTCGCCGGCGAGGTCGCCGCCGAGCGAGAGTGCGGTCTCGAGGGCGCCGGAGAGAGCGGCGGTGAGGGAACCGGTCAGCGCCGCGATCGCGGTCGCGTCGAGCATGCCGGTCAGAGTGGCGCCGAGGTCTCCGGCAGCGTCGATGGCAGCGCCGAGCCCGGCGGTCAGCGAGCCGGTCAGGTCGGCACCGGCGCCGAGGGCACCGCCGAGGATCACGCCGAGGCCACCGGCCAGTCCGAGGCCACCGGTGAGGGCCGCGGCGAGCTCGGCGCCGAGTGCTCCGCCCGCGGAGACGGCGGCACCGAGGACACCACCGAGCGCGGCGCCGAGGTTGGCGCTCAGCGCGCCGCCCAGCTCGAGGGCACCGCCGAGCGCGCCGGACAGATCCAGCGCGCCGCCGAGGTCGAGGTCGGTGATGGTGCCGAGAACGGCGTCCAGTGCGGCGGTGAGCTGCGCGCCGGCTCCGGCGCCGAGACCCAGCGCTGCGGTGAGCGCGCCGGCGAGCGTGGCGCCGAGCTCGGCGAGAATGTCGAGGTCGAGCAGACCGCCCAGGGAGAGCAGGCCCTCGAGGGCCGCGCCGAGCGCTGCGCCGAACTGGGCGGCGAGCTCACCACCGAGGGACAGCCCGTTGCCGATGACGAGGGCGAGGACGTTGGTGAACTGGCCGGCGAGGTCGAGATCGCCCAGGTTCAGGCCGCCCAGGTCGAGGGACCCGAGGTCGAAGGCTCCGAAGTCGATGGCACCGAGGTCGATCGCGCCAAGATCGATGGCGCCGAAGTCGAGGTTGCCGAAGTCGAAAGCGCTGTCGAAGATGTTGAGCCCACCGAGGTCGATCGCCCCGAGATCGAGCCCGCCCAGGTCGAGGAAGCCGAAGTCGGCGTTGCCGAAGTCGAAATTCCCGAAATTCAGCCCACCGAGGTCGACGTTCCCGAAGCTGTTGTTGTTGCCCACGTTGCTGATGGCACCGATCGTCCCCGCGGCCAGCGACCCGCCGACGAGCGACGGCGCGAAGGTGTTGGTGATGTCGCCGAAGTTGTTGGTGTTGGTGTTGGCGTTCGTGATCGTGTTGGTCACGTTGCCGGCGTTGACGATCGAGGCCAGTCGCGAGCCGCCGTCGAACAGGCCGGACTCGGACACCATCGGGGCGACGGCCACGATGTCGGCGGGGCAGACCTCGGGCAGGCCGGCTGCGTTCAGCGCGCGCTGCGGGTCGGCGCAGTAGGCGGCGGCGGCCTTCTCGTCGCGGAGAAGGTTGAGGATGAAGTCGAGAACGGCGTTGGTGGCCATCGTGGGTGTCCGATCGTCGTGGGTCTCGGGTCGACCGATGGGTCTCGGCCGCGTTGTCATCGAAACTAAGGCGATTAGTGATCGGTCCCAACGGGGGCGAGCCCCCTTCTCCCCTCCCGGGGGTTCCCGGGGGCACGAACCGGGCCATTAGGGGGTATAGGGGATCGATCCCCCGGTCTGTCGAAAACGTGCTGTGATGTGTAACGAACGGTCGCCGGACGACGACGTGACGGGCGGACGAGTGACACTGCGAACGGGAGTCGGCGACATGGCGTCAGGGTTGGGCACGAAGGTCGGCACGGCCACCGCGATCGCGGTCTCGGCGACGTCGGCCGATCTGCACGACGCACGCGTCGTCGCGCGACCGTCCGCACTCGAGATCGACCCGAGCGGAGACGCCCGGTTCGCGGATGCGGCCGACCGCTCCGGCTCCGTCGTGCGTGGCTACGCCGGACGCGTCGGCGACCCCGTGGACCTGGTGACCGACGACGGTCGCACCTTCTCGGGCGACGAGCTCGTCGCCCGCACGCTCGCCGGCCTCGTCGAGGAAGCCGGACCCCACACGTCCGTCGTCGTCGCCCATCCCACCGAGTGGTCGTCGTACACCGTCGACCGCCTGCGCACCGCCGTGACCGAACGAGGCATCGAGGCGAATTTCGCCCCCGAGGCGCTGTGCACGGTCGCCTGGCTCCAGCAGACACCCGACGCCGTCACGGACGGTGTGGTCGCCGTCGTCGACCAGGGACAGAGTGGCACCACTGCATCGGTCGTCCGCACCGGCGACGAGGCCGTGCTGCTCGGCCGCAGCGTGCGGTCCGACGAAACCGGGGGCGCCGCCATCGACGGCCTCCTGCTCGGACACGTTCTCGCCCAGGTCGACACCGACGATCTCGACCCCGCCGATCCGGCCACCGTCGATGCCCTCGCCGACCTGCGTGCGCGATGCGCGACGGCCAAGGAGGCGCTGTCCGCCGACACCGACACCGTGGTGCCGGTCCGCTTGCCCGGTGTGTCCGCCGACGTCCGCGTGGTGCGCTCGGAGCTCGAGGACCTGCTGCGCGACAGCGCCGACGACGTCGTGCGCGTCGTCGAGGAGGCCCTGCGCTCCGCCGGGGTCGACCGCGCGAACCTGTCCCGGGTGGTGCTCGCGGGCGGCGGGGGCGCGATCCCCCTCGTCACCGAGACGCTGTCCGCGCGACTGCGGGTGCCTCTGACCCTGAGTTCGGACCCGGCGGCGACGTCGGCGTGGGGCGCCGCGCTCACCGCGACCCGGCTCGCGGCGGTCGCGCCTGCGGCGGCGGCGACCGCCGACGATGCCGAGACCGACCTCATCTCGCCGATCGAGCGTCGACCCGAGCGCGCCCTGCCGCCCGTGCCGGTCACGCCGCACTCGCACGCGAAGCCCGCCACCGGTCGACGACGCGCGGGGATCGTCGTCGGTGTGGCCGCAGCCGTCGCCGTGCTGGCCGCGGGCGGACTGTCGGTCGGCGTGGCCACCGGCGTCGTCGACAATCCCATCTCCGACTTCCCCGCCACCAGCGCGGTCGTCGAACCGGCGTCGGTCGACGACGCCACGGGCGGCGAATCGACCGGAACCGGTTCTGCGGCCACGGGATCCGCGGGAGCGACGGATCCCACTACGGGTGCGCGGATCCCCGGTTCGACTGCGGCGGGATCGCCCACCACGGGCACCGCACCGGGCGCACCGGGGGCCGCCCCGACCGGTGCGGCCGCGGTCCCGGGAGTGACGGCACCGGACGTGCAGGTGCCGTCGGTGAACGCGCCGACGCTGCCGCAGTTCAGTCCCGCGCCCGTGCCCGCACCCAATATCCCTTCGCCGAGTCTCCCGTCGCCCCAATTCCCGTCGTATCAAGGTCCGAACATTCCGGGCGCAGTCGGAGGCGTGGTGGGAGGCACCCTCAACGGGGCAGGTCAGATCGTGGAAGGCACGGGCGACTTTCTCGGAGGTACTCTCGGCAGACTCTCCGGACAGTGACCCTCGACGACGCCCCGGCCGGTGCCACGGCCGTCGACGTCCGGGATCACTCCGCGCTGACCGTGCTCGCGCTGCGGTCGGTGGGTCTCGATCCCGACCCCTACCTGGTCTCCGAGATCGCGGCCCTGCCCGTTCCCGACGCCGTGGGCGCGATCGAGCGGACGGCGGACCTGACCGACGTGTCGTCGGTGCTGCGCGGAACCGTCGGGCCGCACGGCACCACCCTTCTGCTGCGCCGCGTCGCCACCGGTCTCCTGGACGCGGGAATACTCTCACCCGACACCGCCGTCGCGTTGGCGACGGCCGGCGTCCGTTTGCCTGCGCTGGCCGATTTTCTCACGCGCACAGCCGCTTCGGCGGCGCCGACGCGGGCACCGTCGTTGTGGGATGCGGCTGTCGCGGCGGGCGCCGATCCGGGTCACACGGCCGCGCCCCGCGCTCGGGCGCGCCTGGCCGTCGGGGACCTCGACGCCGCAGCGCAGCAGGCCGACACCGTGCTGACCGACCCCGCGAGCGACGACGAGGCCGTCCGCGGGGCCGCCCGGGTGGCGGCCACCGTCGCCCTGCGCCGCGGCGCCCCCTCGCACGCCGCCTCGATCTACCGCTGGCTCGGACCCGCGCGCGCCGGATCGGATGCCGCCCACGCGGTGGTCTCGCTGATCGCCGTCGGCGATCGGGCGTCGGCAGAGTCCTTCTCGGGCGCCCCGGCGGCGGCGTTGCCCACCAGCAGCACCGCCCGGAACGCCCTCATCGCCGACGGCCTCCTGGCGTCGGTGTCCGACACCCCGACCGCGGCACTGGGTTCCCTGCTCCGCGCCTGTGCCCTGGCCGATCCGTCGACCGACGATCACCCCGCGTCGTTGGCCGGACTGGTCGCCGTCCACCTCGGCGACCCGCGCACGGCCCGGGACGTGCTGACCGAGGCGTCGACGACCCGGACAGCCCTTCTGGGCGCCTGGGCCGCGATGCTCCTGGGCGACGTCGACGCCGCCGAGGCGCGCATCCGCGGGACCGATCCCGACTGCCTCGACCGACGAGACCTGTTGTGGTGGAGCGGACTCCGCGCCGCCGTCGCGCGGCGACGCGGTGACACCGGGACCCTGACGGCGACCCTGGCCGACGCACGTCGTCTGCTCGTCGAGGTCGAGCCAGATCTCTACACCGTCCTTCCGATCGGCGAACTGTGGCTCGCCTCGACGCGCCTCGGCGACGCGGGGCGTATCCGGCACGCCGTCGAGCGCACGTCGGCGATCCTGGCGGACCTCGGCGAGCCACCCCTGTGGGCCACGGCCTGGCACTGGTACGGCGTGCAGGCCGCCATCCTCGCGGGCGCGCCCGCCGACCTGGTGCCCCACGCCCGCACACTCGGGGCGCTGGCGGCACACAGTCCGCACGCCGCGGCGGTCGCGGCGGCGGGCCGCTGCTGGCTCCGCGTTCTGCAGGGCGAACCGGACGCCGACGACGTCCGCGCCTGCACCCGGTCGCTCGAACGATTCGGCCACTCCTGGGAGGCCGCGCGACTGGCGAGCGACGCCGCCCTGCGCGTCGACGACACCCGGACCGCCACCGCACTCCTGCAGACCGCGCGCGAGATCACCTCGGCGGCAGCCGTTCCCGAGGCGTCGTCGTCGACCGGCGAGCTGACCGATCGCGAGGCGGAGGTCGCGCACCATCTGGTGCTGGGCTTGACGTACCGGGAGATCGGTTCTCGTCTGTACATCTCGGCGAAGACCGTCGAACACCACGTCGCCCGCATCAGGCGGCGACTGGACGCCGGCTCCCGGTCGGAGTTGCTGTCGATGCTGCGCGCCGCCGGCTACGGGCAGCAGGAGGAACGCGAGCAACCATGACACCCGACATGCCCGAGACCCCCATGGCCGGCCGCATTCTGGGCCTGCACGTCACGGACCGAGCGGCCGTGGCGGTCGTGCTCTCGTCGACGACCGGCGAGATGGTGCGCGTGCCCGTCGTGACCGACGGTGTCCTCTATCTCCTGCCGGACGGGTCCTCCACTCTGACGCGACCGGACGAGCCGAGCCCGACCGTCGATGTGGTGGATCGCTTCTCCGACCACCTCGGTGATCCCGCCGGTGTGGTGTCCGCCCACGGCGCGGTCCTGCGCGCGGAGGACCTGCTGGCCACCGTGTTGCTCCTGCTCGTCGACCGGGCGCTACCCGACGCGGACATCGTCGCCGTCGCACATCCGACCACGTGGTCGTCGGAACAGACCGCCGCACTGCAGGATTCGTTGTCCTTCCTGTCGCTGTCCGGCGTGGACCTGGTACCGGTGGCGAGCGCCCCCGCCGGCACCGTCGACGACCACCTCGCCGTGGCGTCGGCCGCGGCCCGCGTCGCCGGTGGACTCGCGCCGAGTTCCGCGCCGGCCGTCGTCGCGTCCCCGGACCCGGCGTCGGAGTCGAAGTCGGGGCCGGAGTCGCACCGTCGACGCCTCCCCCTCGTCGTCGGGGCCGCGGCCGCGACGGTGGCGATCGCCGCCGCGGTCGCGGGAGCCCTCGTCGTGACGAGCGACCGCACGGTGAGCACCGCCGTCCCCGTCATCGCCGACGCGGACCTCTCGTCACCGTCGACCACCGGCGCGCCTCGGGTGCCCGGCTCGACGGCGCCGTTCCCCACCGTCCCGGCCGGCGCCGCGGTCTCCACCGCTTCCCCTGTCTCCGCCGAGTCCGTTGTCTCCGCCGAGTCCGTCGTCGACGTCGCGGCCACCGTGCCGAACGTCGTGCCGCCCGCGTCCCCACCGTCCGGGTCGGCTCCGGTCCCGGTGCCGTCCGTTCCGGTACCCCCGGCGCCGCCCGGCCCGACCGCCGACCCGGCACCGTCGGACTCGCCCGCTCCGGCGCCGGAGGACCCCGCCACCGAACCCGACGACACCGATCCTCCCGGCGCCGAACCGGGCAATGCGGACGGCGAGAACCCCGGCGGTGCGGAGACGCCGGGCGACTCGACGTCGTCGACGCCCTCGACCGCGGGATGACGACGGCGGATCTCGAGAAACATCACGGACCCGTCTCGTAGTTCGGCGGGTGTCGGACCCAGCCGTTAGGGTGGGCGTACCGGGCGTTCTGTTATCCCGGATCGACACGACTCGCCGGAGGGGGACGACAGCTGTGGTTGCACGCCGGAACACCCGTGCGGACGGGCGTCTCGGCGATGCTGCACCGGCCTCGGCGGAACTGGCCCTCGCACTCGGCGATGCAGGCACGGTCGTCGCCGCCCGCATCGCCGGTGCGGAGGCACAGCTGTTCCGGTGCCCCACCGTCGCCGGGGTCGACGCGAGCGGACAGGTGGTCGCCGCGTCGGTCGGGACCTCCGGGTTCGTCGACGGCCTCGATCGCACGAGGGCGTGGGAGGTCGACGGTCGTCACCTGCGCACGGAGGATGTCGCCGCAGGCTTCGTCCTCTCGGTCGTCGCATCGGTCGTCGACCTGTACGGCCTGCCTCGCGACACCACCGTCACCGTCCTCCATCCCGCTTCTCTGTCGCCCGGCGCCGTCGAGGCATTGCGCGACGGCCTGGATCACGCGGGATTCGTGGGCGCGCTGCGGGCCGCCGCGTCGGTCCATCCCGAGATCGCCGCCCGCTCCGAGCTGACTCCGCAGCCCCGCCTCGATCCGACCGTCCGGCGACGACGCCGCGCGCCCGCTCCGACCCGCGCCGCCGTGCTGGCCGCCGCGGGTGCCCTCGTCGTCCTCGTCGGCGGGGCCACCGCCGCGAGCCACCTCGAGGGCGCGCGCGACGTCGAGCCCGCCACCTCGCGTGACGTGGTGCCGCCGGCCGGTAGCGCGACGACGGCGGACGCGACGAGTGGTGACGAGACCACGGGCACGTCGACGGCGCCCGTCCCGGCCGTGCCGGAGAACGCGCCCGTGCCGGACGGGCCGGACCCTACGCCCGAGGCGGCCGAGACGACGTCTCCGGGAGTGGCTGCGGTGCCCACGCTCGCGCCGGACCCGGGTTTCACCACCGTCCCGGTTCCGCCCGACGGTCAGTGGCCGCCGTTCTCGGTGCCGGAACTCCCGACTCTGCCGAATCTTCCTTCCCTGCCGGAATTCCCACTCCCCACCGGGACGGCACCGGCCCCCTCCAGCAGCAGCGCCGCGCCGACCACCACACCGGCGCCGGTCACCACCACGAGCCCGGTGACGGCCACACCCTGACCGACCGTCCCGGCTCACAGGGTTCGCTCATCTCGATGCCCTAGGCTCCTGTGCGCCCGTGCGACCGAGACCGGTCGCCGCGCGCCCCCGAAAGGACTTCATGCGTCACTCCGCCCTGGTTCGGTTCTCCGCTCTGCTCGGCGCCTCCGTCGTCACGATGGGCCTCTCCGGCGCCGTGGCCGGCGCGGCGCCCGCGAACGACGGGCCCGCCCAGCTGGACGCGGATCGTCTGCCGGCGGAGTTGGTCGCGGCCGTGCAGCGCGATCTGAAGCTGAGTCCGCAGGAGTACCTGGATCGCGCGGCTGCGGCGCAGCAACTCCGCTCCTACGCAGACGACTTCCGTCGGCAGAACCCCGCCGACTTCGCGGGCGCGTGGATGGGTGACGACGGCGTCCCCGTGGTCGCGGTGACCACCACCGAGGCGGCGGCGCGAGTGGCCGACGACGGTTTCCGCAGCCGACAGTCGCCCGTCTCGGCCGACAGCCTGGACGCGTCGCTGGCCGAGTTCGGTCGGTGGGTGTCGGCGTTGCCGCGCGAGGTGTCGTCGCAGATCAACTCCGCGGCGGTCGACGTGCTGCAGGGCAAGGTGGTGGTCGACATCGCCAACAGTCCCGTCGGGCGGGCGCTGAACCTGCCGACGGCCATCGCCAATCTGCAGGTGGTGCTCTCGCCGCCCGCGCCGGCGCCCGGCGGCGCCCCCGCGGTGACCGGCGGGGACGATTACGTGACCTCGTCGGAGGATCTGGCGACCGCTCCGGCCGAGAACATCGAGATCTGCTCCTTCGGCTTCGCGGCCACCGACGGCGCAGGTCGCCCCGTCAGCCTCTCCGCCGGCCACTGCGATCCCGGGCCCGGTCCGGACGGCAACGCCCGCGTGTACCTCCCGTCCGGTGCGGATGTGCGGGCGAGCACGCCCGTGGGTCGCTTCGACCGATCCGCCGTCGGCGGCCCCGCCGGACTGGACTGGTCGGTCATCGCGCTGGACGACGCCGGTGTGGCGGCCGGACTCGACCGGCCGTCGGTGCGCGGCGCCGGGGGCACGACGCTGGAGGTCACGGGGACGGCCGCGCCCGTCATCGGCGCTCCGGTGTGCAAGTCCGGCCAGGCATCCTCGTTCACCTGTGGTGTCGTCGCGGCCGACCAGGTGGAGACGCAGCTGATTCTGGGCGACGGCAGCGAGGCCACCATTCGCGGATTCGCCAGCACGGCCTGCACTCTCGCCGGCGACAGTGGCGGCGCCATCGTCACCGGCACGCTCGCCCTGGGCATCACCAGCGGCTCCAACAGCGGCGGTGCCCCGAGCTGCGGCGAGGCCAACCTCGCGCTCGCGCAGTACGGCGGCACGGCGAGCCTCGGCATTCCGATCCGGGCCGTGGCCGCCGAGTCCGGCACCACGGTGCGCACATCGTGATCGTGCGCGCCGCCGTCGTCGCGGCCCTGCTCACGAGTGCCGCACTGGGCACTGCTCCCGCCGCGACGGCACAGGACACGGTGACCACGACACTTGCCGACGCACTCCAGCGCGACCTCGGCCTGAGCGTCGCCGACTGGTCGCAGCGCTCCGCCGTGGCTGCCGACCTCGCCGCCTTCGCGGACAGCGCGCGTGCCGACGTCGCCGACGGTGTGGCCGGGGTGCATCTCGACCCGTCCGGCGTCGGGGTCGTGGACCTCGTTCCCGGTTCGACTGCCGATGCCGCCCGCGCGGCAGCGCAACGCGCCGGCTTCGCCGTGCGGGACGCCGTCACGGCTGTCGCCGCACCCGACACCCTCCCCGCCGAATCGATCGCCGACGCGGCTGCGTCGGGTGGCGACGGCATCGTCGCGTCCTCGGGCACGGCCGGTCTGCGGTGCTCGGTGGGATTCAACGGCGTCGACTCGACCGGTGCGCCCGTGATCATCACGGCCGGCCATTGCGACCCGAACCTCGCCGCGGCGGGAACTGCGGGGGCCTCGCAGGTGCAGGGCCTGGACGGATCACCGGTCGGCACCGTCGCGCGCGGGTCACTCGACGGGCACGACTGGTCCGTGGTCCGCGTGAACGACGATGTGGCGGACCGCTTCCGCAACAACGACATCCGCGTGCCGGGAGCCGCACCGCTCGACATCACGGGCGTGGCCGAGCCCGTGGTCGGGATGCCCGTGTGCAAAGCGGGCGCGACCACCGGCTTCACGTGCGGCACGGTCACCGCCGTGGGACAGACCGTCGATGTCGGCGCGCGCGTGCTGCGTGACGCCGTCGTCACCGACATCTGCGCCCTGCAGGGTGACAGCGGTGGACCGCTGGTGTCCGGCACCGCGGCCGTGGGGATCGCCAGCGCGTCCAACGTCGGGCAATTCGGTCAGTGTGCCGTGGCCGACGCCGTGGCCTTCGTGTCCGGTACCGGACCTCAGCTGTTCGCGACGCCCATGTCGAAGATTCTCGAGGACAATCCCGGGTTGAGCCTGCGCACGTCGTGACCAAGCACGAGACCGATCGGAATGTGTTCGGTAAAGTACCGGCCCGAGGCACTCGCCTCCGCGCCCTCGGGGTGGTGCGCGATGTCCACGAACGGAACAGAAGGAACGGCACATGGATCCTGACATGCTCGGACTGATCTTCAAGGTCTTCGGATACATCGTCCAAATCATCAGCAACTCGGGCGCAGCCAGCTGAGCATCGGGTACTCGCGGCCCCGCAACCTCATGGTTGCGGGGCCGCAGTTGTTTTCGAGCCGAAACCGTTGTCGGTCAACACCTTCGACTCTTGCGGCGCGCTTCGTGGTCGGAACCACATCCGTCCCAGTGGTAACATCGAGGGGCGCAGTCGCTCCGTCGTCCGTCCGACGTCGTCGAGCTTCGATTGTCCGCACACTCACGAGGAGGTGTTCTGCTGTGCTGCGCCGAGAACCACACCCGGGCCAGGTCATCGGGTCGATCGTCACGCGCATCGGGGGTGCATCGTGACCGTTGCCGACTCGGCCGTTCCGTTCGACCGCACCGTCACCGACAGCGCCCCCACCGTCGACTACGCGCCGTCGCCGGACAGCGCCGCCGAGACGTCCGCCCAGCCGTCGACCCTCGTGCAGTGGTGGCGTCGACTCGACGGTCATCACGCCGACGCCTCCCTCCTGTTGGGCGCCCTGTCGGTGGTGACGTTCTGGGCGTTCGGCGTCGGCCTCGTCCTGGGTCTCGGCGCACTCGTGTTCGGCGCCATCGCGCTGCGTACCCCCGACGCCGATCGCATGGACGCCGGCATCGGCATCGCGGCCGGCGCGGTGGGCATCGTCGCCGGTCTGATCTTCCTCGGCGCGACACTGCCGTACTTCTGACCCTTCCACGCACGAACGATGCCCGGCCGCACTCGCGGCCGGGCATCGTCGTATTCGGTCACTGTCGGCACTCGACCGTGGTCGACCACGAACACCGTTGAACAACGCGATCCCCGCACCTCCCGAAACCGGGTTGTGCGGGGATCGTCGTGTCAGCCGTCAGACGACGGCCGGATGTGCTGGGTGAATCAGTTGGCCCACTGGGTGGTGCCGGGGGGAGCCAGGAGCGTGTTGACGAAATCGACACCCGCGATCACCAGGGTGGGTCCGCCCACGATGACGGTTCCGATCACGCCGCCGGCACCTGCACCGGGAACGAGACCGATTCCGGGGACCAGCAGTCCGCCAACCACGGCACCGACAATGGTGCCGGCAAGTCCACCGACAGCGGTAGCAAGGCCGAGCTGCGACGCGAAGTTGTTCTGAGCCTTCAGGTTCTCATCGGGCGATGCCACGTTCTGCTCCAGCGCGGTCGGCTCGATGCCGATCGGAGCCGCGAGGTTCGGGATCAGCTTCACGGTGCGACCCTCGTTGGTGTACTCGACACCGTAGGGGAACTCGACACCGTTGAGGTTGAAGGACAGGGGCAGGCTCAGGACCTCGTTGCCCTCGTTGTCCTCGAGGACGACGGACTTGTCGTCGTCCGAGGCGCGGAACAGACCGGCGTCGACCGTGGTGACAACGCCACCGGCCTCGACGCGGGACGCCCAGTTGATCGAGGAGTTCTCCTCGGCGGGCGCCGGGGCCGTGGTGGTGGGCTCCGCGTAGGCGGTACCGGTCCACACCGCGAGGGAGGCAACAGCGATAGCGGAGGTCGCTACGAGTCGACGCAGGTTCATCTATGTTCCGTTCGTTCAAGGAGAGAGTGTCGGGCCCCGACCCGTGCACTGTAGCCGCAACCGCCGACACAACCGAATCGACGGTTGGTTTCGTTCACATCGGCGTAGCTGCAGCTCGAGCTCGTGAAGGATAACAACCAGTACGCGATCATGCGTGGTTGTCCGCAATCGGGACGCCGTCCACATTCGCCGACGAGTTAGGCAGACCTTCACACGCCGCTGTCGTACAACGCGCCTAACGTAGCCCCCGTCACACTCTCGTCGGCGATGGTCCACGAACCTCACCAGCGAGAACCCTTCTCGACCGAGAAGTTACCGGCCGGTAGCCTCGGGCTTGTTACTCTTCGGTAGCGAACGCCCACCGAACGCACGTCGCGAGACAGCCCCTCGCGTCGACACGCGGTCGGTCGGGAGAACACGACGGCGGCCCCGCCGTCGAACGAAAGGCGGCGTCATGAACGCGTTGACGATCACGCTGGGCACCGTGGGTGCGCTGCTCAGCATCGTGTGTTGGGCGTACTTCTTCCGCGGCGCCATCCTGATGGTGCGCTCGATCGCGCTGGGCCAGCCGGACCGGACGCGCCTGCGTCCGTTCGTCCCCCGCTTCAAGCAGATGGTGGTGGAGTTCGCCGCGCACACGCGGATGAACAAGTTCCGCTCCGTCGGCTGGGCGCACTGGCTGGTGATGATCGGCTTCATGCTCGGCGCGATCGTCTGGTTCGAGGCCTACGGGCAGACGTTCAACCCGGAGTTCCACTGGCCGCTGATCGGTGACACCGCCGTCTACCACCTGATCGACGAGCTGCTGGGCCTGGGCACCGTCATCGGCATCACCACCCTGATCATCATCCGCCAGCGCAACCACCCGCGCTCCCCCGAGCGGTTGTCCCGGTTCTCCGGATCGAACTTCCGTGCGGCGTACTTCGTGGAGGCGGTCGTCCTCATCGAGGGCCTCGGCATGATCTTCGTGAAGGCCGGCAAGATCGCCACCTACGGCCACTCGAACCCGTGGACCGACTTCTTCACCATGCGTCTCGCCGAGCTGCTGCCCGCGAGCCCGAACCTGGTGTCCGTCTTCGCCTTCGTCAAGCTGATGTCCGGCATGGTGTGGCTGCTCATCGTGGGCCGCAACATCACCTGGGGCGTCGCCTGGCACCGCTTCAGCGCCTTCTTCAACATCTACTTCAAGCGTGAGGACGACGGCGGCGTCGCGCTCGGTGCCGCCAAGCCCATGATGTCCGGCGGCAAGGTCCTCGAGATGGAGGACGCCGACCCCGACGTCGACGCGTTCGGTGCGGGCAAGATCGAGGACTTCTCCTGGAAGGGCTGGCTCGACTTCACCACCTGCACCGAGTGCGGTCGCTGCCAGTCGCAGTGCCCCGCGTGGAACACCGGCAAGCCGCTCTCGCCGAAGCTGCTCATCACGTCGCTGCGCGATCACGGCAACGCCAAGGCCCCCTACCTGCTGGCCGGAGGCCGCAAGGACATGGGCGGCGACGAGGTCGGCCTGGTCGACGCCGACGGCAAGCCGGACGAGGCCAAGCTGAACAAGATCCCGCAGTCCGCCCGGGACGAGGCAGAGCGTCCCCTGGTCGGCGAGACCACCCTCGACGACGGCGGGCTCGGCGGCATCATCGACCCCGAGGTGCTGTGGAGCTGCACCAACTGCGGTGCGTGCGTGGAGCAGTGCCCCGTCGACATCGAGCACGTCGACCACATCCTCGACATGCGTCGCTACCAGGTGCTCATCGAGTCGGAGTTCCCGCAGGAGCTGGCCGGCCTGTTCAAGAACCTCGAGAACAAGGGCAACCCCTGGGGCCAGAACGCCTCCGCCCGCACCAACTGGATCTCGGAGCTCGAGTTCGACGTCCCCGTCTTCGGTCAGGACGCCGAGACCTTCGAGGACTACGAGTACCTCTTCTGGGTCGGCTGCGCCGGCGCCTACGAGGACCGCGCCAAGAAGACCACCAAGGCCGTCGCCGAGCTCCTCGCGACCGCCGGGGTGAAGTTCATGGTGCTCGGTGCGGAGGAGACCTGCACCGGTGACTCCGCCCGTCGTGCCGGCAACGAGTTCCTGTTCCAGCAGCTCGCGATGCAGAACATCGAAACCCTGAATTCCGTCTTCGAGGGTGTCGAGGAGTCGCGCCGCAAGATCGTCGTCACCTGCGCGCACTGCTTCAACGCGCTCGGTAACGAGTACCCGCAGGTGGGCGGCAAATACGAGGTGGTCCACCACACCCAGCTGCTCAACCGCCTGGTCCGGGCCAAGAAGCTGATCCCGGTCGCCACCGTCGAGGAGGACGTGACCTACCACGATCCGTGCTTCCTCGGCCGCCACAACAAGGTGTACGACGCGCCGCGCGAGCTCATGGCGGCGTCCGGCTCCACGCTCAAGGAGATGCCGCGTCACGGCGAGCGCTCCATGTGCTGTGGTGCCGGCGGTGCCCGCATGTGGATGGAAGAGAAGATCGGCAAGCGCATCAACATCGACCGTGTCGACGAGGCGCTGGACACCCTCGGCTCGAACGGCTCCGCGCCGTCGAAGATCGCCACGGGCTGCCCGTTCTGCCGCGTCATGCTCAACGACGGCGTCACCGCTCGTCAGGAGGGCGGCAACAACGAGAACGTCGAGGTCATCGACGTCTCGCAGATGCTGCTGAGCTCCATCACCCGCCTCGAGCCGCAGCAGCTCGGGGAGAACGTCAAGGTGATCCCGCGCGCGAAGCCGAAGGTCGTTCCTGCCGAGGAGCCGGTGGACACCCCCAAGGCCGACGCCGTCGCCACCGAGGACAAGGCCGCGGCCGAGGAGAAGGGCCGTGTATCCGAGGTCGAGGCCGCCGCGGAGGGCTCGGCACCGCCCGCCACCGCCTCGGGCAAGGGCCTGAAGATGAAGGGCCTGGCCAAGGCACCCGGCGCGAAGGCTCCGGGCGCGAAGGCTCCCGGTTCGGCCAAGCCTGCCGAATCGCCCAACGCCGACGGTGACGACGCCACCGACGCGTCCGCAGCCCCGGCTGCCAAGCCCAAGGGGCTGGGCATGGCCGGTAAGGCCAAGGCTCCGGGCGCGAAGGGTCTGCAGGTCAAGGGTCGTCCGCCGGGTGCCAAGGCACCGGGCAAGTCGGCCGAGTCGGCGGCTCCCACCGAGTCCGCTGCACCGGCTCCGGCCGAGTCCGGGGCTGCGCAGGAGTCCGGCGACACCGCTTCCAGCGCTACCGAGGTCAAGCCGACCGTCAAGGCCAAGGGGCTCGCGGTGAAGTCCGGGTTCAAGAAGCCGGGCGCCAAGGCTCCGGGTTCGGCAGCGTCCGCTCCGGCACCGGCAAAGACGCCGGCCGCCGAGGCTCCGGAGGCACCGGCTGCGTCGGAGGCATCCGCCACTGAGGCACCCGCGACCGAGGCACCCGCCGAGGTCAAGCCCACGGTCAAGGCCAAGGGACTTGCGGTGAAGTCGGGCTACAAGAAGCCCGGCGCGAAGGCTCCCGGAGCGTCCGCCGCACCGAAGCCCGAGCCGGCCGCCGAGCCGGAGCCGGCTGCCCCGTCCGCGGGTGCCGAGTCCACCGGCGCAGCGGAGTCCAACGGCGCAGCGGAGTCGAGCGCAGAGTCGAACGGCGCTGCTGAATCCGACGGCGCAGGTTCGGGGAGCACGGAGCGCCCCGCTCCCCCGCAGCCGAAGGCCGGCGGGCTGGGCTTCAAGTCCGGCGCGAAGGCTCCGGGCCGCAAGTCCTGACCCCACTCACCGAACACCCCCTGTCCGTCGGGCAGGGGGTGTTCGGCGTTCGGAGCATGCCCCCTGCACTCGAGTCGACCGAACCGGCGGGATCCCGGCAATCCGACCGACTTGTGGACACTCAGGCACGCCGCCCCCGTCCGACACGGGGCTGGTGACCGCTCAGGGCCTGCCGCACCCGTCAGGCACGGGTTGGTCGCCGCCAGGGCCTGCCCCAGCGCACACAACTCCCCCCAACCAACGGGATCCCGGCGATCCGACCGACTTGTGGACACTCAGGCATCACCCCACCTGCGCGACGATCTCCTCCGCAATACCCAGGGCGGCGGTGGCGGCGGGGGACGGGGCGTTCAGCACGTGGACCTGGCCCGGGCGCCGTTCGTAGTAGAAGTCGTCGACCATCGCGCCGGATCGGTGAACGGCCTGCGCACGCACACCCGCGTGGGCGGGGACGAGGCTGTCGTCGGGCAGGTCGGGCACGAGCTCGCGCAGGCTCGCGAGGAATCGCCGTTGCGACACCGACCGGGCCACCTCGGCGACGCCCGTTCGCCAGTACCGCCGGCCCAGCCGCCAGAGCCCGGGCCAGGCGGCGGCGTCCACGAGATCGCGTGGGACCACGTCTCGCCACCGGTACCCCTCCCGTGCGAGGGCGAGCACGGCGTTGGGGCCGGCGTGGACGCTCCCGTCGATCATGCGGGTGAGGTGAACCCCGAGGAACGGCAGGGACGGGTCGGGCACCGGGTAGATCAGCCCCCGCACCAGCGGCCGATACTGCGGCGCCAGCTCGAAGTACTCACCACGGAACGGCAGGATGCGCACCGCGGGCCGGGCGCCGGCGAGTCGAGCTATTCGATCACTGTGCAGCCCGGCGCAATTGACCAGAATGTCCCCACGCACCACCACCCCGGATCGCGTGGTCACCGTGGCCCGCCCCTCGACCGCGACCACCTCCGCCCCGAACTTCACCTCGCCTTCGGCGGCGACGATGTCCGTCCGCAACGCCTCGCACACCGCGCGGTAGTCGACGATGCCGGTGGTCTCCACCCGGAGCGCACCGACCGCGCGGACGTGCGGCTCGTACTCCCGCGCCTCGGCCGGGGTGATCAGCCGGCAGGGCACACCGTTGACGGCGCCGCGGTCGGCGAGTGCGTGCAGGGCCGGCAGCTGACCGGAGTCGGTGGCCACCACCAACTTCCCGCACACCTCGACCGGCAGGCCTCGCTCGCGGGCGAAGTCGCGCATCGACGCCGCCCCCTGGACCGCGAGCGTGGCCTTCCGACTACCCGGTGCGTAGTACAGACCGGAGTGGATCACCCCGGAGTTGTTGCCCGTCTGATGGTCCGCGGCCCGGCTTTCCTTCTCCAGCACCGTGACTCGCCACCCGCGCACCGCCAGCGCCCGGCCCGTCGCCAATCCGACGATGCCGGCCCCCACCACCACCGCGTGCCGATCCTCCGTCATCGCCGCGAGACGCTCAGGATTCGGCGATGCGCTTGATCGCGGCGAGGGTGCGCGGGATGCCGTCGAGGGCGGCGTCGCGGCGGGCCGCGATCTCCCGCTCGGCGTCGTCGCCGTACTTGTCGTGGAAGAACTCGATGCCCTCGGGCGTGAAGTGCCACGACTCCGTCAGCCGGGTCGACCCGTCTCCCACCGGTTCCAGGGTGTACGCCCAGCGCACGACCTTCCCGGCCACCACCCAGCCGAACTCGCGCCCTGGCTCGGCCGCCGTCACGGTGGACACGGTCTCCCAGGTGCGGTCGGGGGTGACGTTGCGGCCGGTGAACGTCGCTCCGACACGGCCGGCCTCGGCGTCGTCGTTCCACCAGCAGGCCTGACAGATCGGGCTCCACTCCCCGGTGCGGGTGACGTCGGAGACCAGGGCGTACAGCGCGTCGGGTGTCGTCTCGACGACGACGGAATCGGAATGCTCGAACGAGGTCACGTCCCGAGTATGCCCACCACCGCCGCGGTTCAGCCCACGAACCACAGCAGCGAGCACCCCGCGCACACGAGGGCCCCGACCAGCCGCACCGCGTCGGCGACGAGCAACCGACGGACCGCCGACGACGTCCGCCCGCGCCCCAACCGACCGTGCGTGGGTGCGGCGACGGCCATCGTCGTGACCCCGGAGAGGGCGGCGCCGCTCACCGCCGCGAGCAACAGCGCGTCGTACGGTCCGGCGACGAGCACCCACAGACACGCGCCCGCGAGCAGCAGATAGACGGGCGCGACCAGTCGAGTGATGCGGCGGGAATGCGCGTCGTGCGCCCGTGCCCAGTCGTCGTCGCCGACCTCCGACAGCGCCGGATACACGACGCCCGTGACGGTGACCTGGAAGCCGAGATGCAGCATCCCCGTCACGAGGAGTGCCTCGCCGGCGTTCACACCGGCGCCACCAGCTCCGGGCCGTTGTTGCGGACACTGTTGACGGCGGTCGACACCTCGCGGGGCGTCAGGTGCGGCTCGGGTATCGATTCCAGCAGGTCGGACACCCCGGCGAGGTCGGTGAGGCCGGGGTCGAGCCAGGCCGACCACAGGTCGTCGGGCACCACCACGGGCGACCGGTCGTGGATGTGGCCGAGGGTGTCGGTGGCCGTGGTGGTCAGGACGGTGGTGGACCAGAACCACTTGTCGGGGTCGTCGTCGTCGCGGGCCGGGTCCGGCCAGAGCTCGTAGAGTCCGGCCATGGCCAGCACGCCGTCGGTGTGCAGGAAGTGCGGGACCTTCGCACCCTCGCGCTTCTCCCACTCGTAGTAGCCGTCGGCCGGGATCAGGCACCGCCGCTTCGCGGCCGCCTTCCGGAACGCGGGCTTCTCGGTCACGGTCTCGGACCGCGCGTTGATCAATCGGCTCGCGATCTTCTTGTCCTTGGCCCAGGACGGCACCAGTCCCCACCGGACGGTCCGGAGCTGACGGTCGTCGTCGCGGTCGAGGACGATGCGGACCGGATCGGTCGGCGCCACGTTGTACGACGGCTCGGGCGGATCGCCGAGCCGGACGACGGCGTCGAACAGCGACGACAGGTCGTCGTCGGACCGGGTACTGGCGTAGCGACCACACATGGACCCGATTCTGCTCCAGCGACGCCGCGGTCCGCACGGCCGTTCGTCCGTTTCACCCACCCGGGTCACGGGTACCTCGGGCAGATGCAACCAGCGCCCGATGATCGATCACACCCCGAGCGCTCCCCCGCTGACCTCTCCACGGTCCAGCTGGTCGAGCGACTCACCACGCAGGTCAGCACTCTCGTCCGGACCGAGGTCGGCAACGCCCTCGACGAGGTGAAGTCCAAGGGCACCAAGCTCGGCGTCGGTATCGGCATCTCCGGTGTCGGTGCCCTCCTGCTCTTCCTGGGCACCGCGACCCTCGTCGCGACGGCCGTGCTCGGCCTCGCGACCGCGCTCGATCCGTGGCTGGCGGCGTTGATCGTCGCCGCCGTGCTCCTCGTCCTCGGCGGGATCCTCGCCGCCGTGGGGGCGTCGAAGGCCAAGAACGCCGTTCCGCCCGCACCCGCCGCCACGGTGGCCAGTGTGCAGCGTGACGTCGACACCGTGAACGCAGCCCGGAAGGGACAGCACTCGTGACCGAGTCCAGAGAACCGAAACACGCTCTGCCCGAGGACACTCCGCCCCCGGTCGAGCAGCAGCGCGAGGAACTGGCACAGACCGTCGAGGCCCTCGCCGCCAAGGTCGACGTCCCCGCGCGGGTGTCCGCCGCCACGCGCGAGCAGACCGAGAAGGCCCAGGAGCTCGCCCGTGAGGGTGTCAGCGCCGTCAAGGAGAACCCGCAGACCGCCGGCATCTCGCTCGCGGGCGTCGCCGCTGCCCTGCTGCTGGTGTTCGTGATCCGTCGTCGACGGACGCGTCGGGAGCGGACGTTCCTCGGATGAGCGCGACGTCGAAGGCCTTCTACAAGCCGCTGTCCCTCGCCACCAGCATTCTGGGCGGCGTGCTCGCCGGGCAGCTGTTCAACCAGATCTACAAGCGCGTCGGTGAGAACGACGCCGAGATGCCCGATCCGAAGGACCTGTCCCGGACCAATCGGGAGGTGCTGATCGCCGCCGCCCTGCACGGGCTCGTCTTCGGACTGGTCAAGGCCGGGGTGGATCGGGCGGGTGCCAAGGGTTTTCGCGCACTGGCGAACACCGACCCGAAGTGACGGACGAGAGAAGGGGCACGACCGATGAGTGACGACGACGGCGCCGCATCCAGCGCACGACGCGATCTGGTGGACAAGGTGGCCGGCCGGGTGAAGGAGGTCGCCGGCGCGATCGTCGACAACGACGACCTGGCCGACCGTGGTCGCCTGCAGCAGGCCGAGGCGGAGAAGCGCCGCGAGGCGGAGGCCGACGAGACGGCCGCGTCGCTGGAGATCGAGGAGGCGGAGCAGGACATCGCCTCCACCGAGGCCGAGGCGGACGTGGCGCGCCAGGACGTCGAGGACCGCACGGACGCCAACGAGGCTGCGGCACAGAACGATCGGCTGCGGCAGCACCAGGAGGCCGAGGCGGACGCGATGCGGTGCGCGAAGGAAGCGCGGATCGCGGCCGAGACGCAGTCCGAGCGTCGGATGGAGGAGGCCGACGCGTCCCGCCGTGCCGCAGAGAACGCCGCGACGGACGAGATCTCGGCCGCGCGGGAGGACTACGACGAGTCCTTGAACAAGGCCGATGCGCTCGAGCGCGAGGCCGCGGAGGCCCGCGAGCGCGCCGCGCAGGCACAGCGCGACCTCGAGACGAACGGAGACGATCAGTGAGCATGTCGTTGCCGCGCCGCGTGTTGCGGCTGCAGTACAACATCGCCCGCCTGCCGCTGCAGGTGCTCGAGGCGACGGTCGTCAGTCGGCTCGACGGACAGGGGCAGGTGCGGTCGACCTACGAGCAGGTCGTCGGCAGCCTCGACGGCACGGTCGGCGCGCTGCTCGGCGATGCGGACCTCGCCCGCCGTGGGGAGAAGATGCGCACCGCCGCCGCCGAGCTGGCCAAGGCGACCGAGCTCGAGGCGCGCGCCCGTAAGGAGCGGGCCGATGCGGCCCGTCGGACGCAGCAGCGGGTCGACGCCGCCACCGCGGACGCGGCGAAGGCACGGAAGAAGGCCGAGGCCGACCTCGAGGCGGCCGCCGACCACGAGATCGACGCCAAGGTGCAGGCCGGCAAGCAGGCCGCCGCCCGTCTCGAGGACCGCAAGGAGCGGGCCGACGAGATCGCCGACCGGCGCATCGAGGCCGCCGAGGCCGAGCGGGAGGCGAAGCTCGACGAGATCGAGCGCCGCGAGGAGGAGAAGAAGGCACCTCGCACGAAGGAACTGGACGAGGCCGCTCGCAAGCTGGAGGAGGCCGAGGCCAAGCGCGAGGACGCCGAGCGTCTGGACGACGTCGCGGAGGCGAGCAAAGCGGCCGCGAAGGACGACTGAACCCACCCGCCGGAAGTGGTCCCCACCCGGGCAGTCCACTTCCGGCGGTACCGGTGTCAGTATGGACGTCGTGAGCACAACGGATTCGCGCGACCTCGACACCTCCGCAGGGCGGCAGAACGCCACGCGTCGGCTGGATCAGTCGGTCAAGCTGCAGAACGTCCTCTACGAGATCCGAGGACCCGTGCATGCCCATGCCGCGCGGCTCGAGGCCGAGGGTCACCGCATCCTCAAGCTCAACATCGGCAACCCGGCTCCGTTCGGCTTCGAAGCCCCCGATGTCATCGTTCGCGACATGATCGCGGCGCTGCCGTACGCGCAGGGGTACTCCGAGTCCAAGGGCATCATGTCCGCTCGCCGGGCGATCGTGACCCGGTACGAGCTGGTCGACGGCTTCCCCGAGTTGGACGTCGACGACATCTACCTCGGCAACGGCGTCTCCGAGCTCATCACGATGACGATGCAAGCGCTCCTCGACGACGGGGACGAGGTGCTGATCCCGGCGCCGGACTACCCGCTGTGGACGGCGATGACGACGCTGTCCGGTGGTCGGGCGGTGCACTACCTCTGCGACGAGGAGAACGGCTGGAATCCCGACCTGGCCGACATCGAATCCAAGATCACGCCGCGCACCAAGGCGCTGCTGGTGATCAACCCGAACAACCCCACGGGTGCGGTGTACTCGCGAGAGGTGTTGGAGGGCATCGCGAATCTGGCCCGCAAGCACAGTCTGTTGCTGCTCGCGGACGAGATCTACGACAAGATCCTCTACGACGACGCTCAGCACGTCTCGTTGGCGTCGGTGGCGCCGGACCTGTTGTGCCTGACGTTCAACGGGCTGTCGAAGGCGTATCGGGTGGCGGGGTATCGCGCCGGCTGGCTCGCGATCACCGGGCCCAAGAAGCACGCCGCGGGATTCCTCGAGGGTGTGAACCTCCTGGCGTCGACTCGTCTGTGCCCCAACGTGCCTGCGCAACATGCCATTCAGGTCGCGCTCGGCGGCCACCAGAGCATCGAGGACCTCATCCTGCCGGGTGGGCGCCTGCTCGAGCAGCGCGACGTGGCCTGGTCGAAGCTGAACGAGATTCCCGGTGTCAGTTGCGTGAAGCCCCGGGGCGCGCTGTACGCGTTTCCTCGCCTCGACCCCGAGGTGCACCACATCCACGACGACGAGAAGTTGGTCCAGGACCTGTTGCTGAAGGAGAAGATCCTGGTGGTGCAGGGCACCGGCTTCAACTGGCCCGCCCACGACCACATCCGGATCGTGACCCTCCCCTGGGCGCGCGACCTGTCGACGGCGATCGAGCGGTTCGGCAACTTCCTCGCGTCCTACCGGCAGTAGCGGATGGCGGACGCACCGCGCACGATCGAGGAGTTCGTGCGGGCGCTGCCCACGGTCGAGTTGCACGTCCACCTCGAGGGGTCGATGTGGCCGAGCACGGCCAAGGCCCTCGCCGACCGCCACGACATCCCCGAGATTCCTCGGACCGAGGAGGACCTGCGGCGCTGGTTCACCTTTCGCGACTTCGCGCACTTCATCGAGGTGTACCTGACGTCGATCGGGGTCCTTCGTGACGCCGAGGACTTCGCCCGTCTGGCGTACGACAGCCTGACCGAACTCGCGACCCATGGCGTGCCCTACACGGAGATGCACGTCAGCCTGTTCGGACACCTGATGCGAGGCATCGACGCCGCCGCGGTGATCGAGGGCCTCGAGGAGGGACGACGACGTGCGGAGGCCGAGTCCGGCATCGTCGCGCGGTGGATCCCGGACTTCCCCGGCGACTTCGGCGTCGAGGCGGCCGATCGGACGTTGGATGCGGTGCTCGCGCACCGGACGGAGTCGATCGTCGGATTCGGCATCGGCGGCATCGAGGTCCCGCGGGGGCCGTTTCGCGACGTGTTCGCGCGCGCCCGCGCGCACGGGCTGCACTCGATCCCCCATGCGGGCGAGACGGGCGGGCCGGAGCAGGTGTGGTCGGCACTGCACGATCTCGGCGCCGAGCGCATCGGTCACGGCATCGCGGCGGCCGCCGACCCGGACCTGATGGCCTACCTCGCGGATCGGGGCATCGCGGTGGACGTGTCGCCGACGTCGAACCTCTGCACGCGGGTCGTCGAACGGCTCGAGGACCACCCGCTGCCCCGGTTGCTGGCGGCCGGCGTTCCGGTGACGATCAACAGCGACGACCCGTCGATGTTCGGGACCGACCTCACCCGGGAGTACCTGGCGGCGCATCGACTCGGCCTCGACGCGGAGGCGCTGCGGGCCGCGGCGCGCACGGCGGTGGACGCGTCGTTCGCGGATGCGGCGACCCGTGATCGCATTCATGCAGCGTTGGAGGCCGTTCCCGCCCCGCATGTGTGACACGTCACAACTAGAGGCGCATTCTTTGCACCCCCGTGACGATTGGACGTCGACCGCGGGGGTAGATTGATCAGCGAGTCCTTCGGGATTCCGAAAGCGCCGCACGGCCCCCCACCCCCCCGGCGGGTCGCACGGTTCGGTGGCGGGAGACACCCCCCCTGCTCTCCCGCCACCTGCTTTCGTCCGGGGTTCTCCCCCGTTCTCGCTCCCGCCGCGGCAAGTAGGCTCCCCCCGGTGAGCCACGATCACTTCTCCGGCCCGGCCCCCATCGGGCGCACCGCCGCTCGGGTGGTCGTCGGACTCCTCACCGTGATCGGACTCGCCGCCGTCGTCGGCATGATCCTGCTGTGGCCGAGCGGACGGGACGTCGCGGTCCCCGCCCCCTTCCAGAGCTCCACCGGCGGTGCTGTCGGCACCGAGTACGGCACCGTGGTGTCCCAGGACATCGGCCCGTGCGGCAGCCCCTCCAACGGCCGCGTGTTCGCCGGCTCGCCCACCCCACCCACGGTGTCCGGATTCGACTGTCGCAGAAGCATCGTCACCATCGACACGGGCACCAACGAGGGCACGCGCACCCTTCTCGAGATCACGCCGGGACCGGGCACGCCGGACCTGCGGGTGGGCGAGGAGATCCGCCTGGTCCGCGGTACCGACGACACCGGAACCGCGATCTACGCCTTCGACGACTACTCCCGCACCCTGCCGCTCGCCCTCGTCGCGGCGATCTTCGCCGTCGTCATCTGTGTCGTCGCTCGCTGGCGCGGACTGCGCGCGCTGATCGGCCTGGGCGTCGCGCTGGGCGTGCTCGTCGTCTTCGTCCTCCCGGCCATTCTCGACGGGCGGTCGGCGATCCTCGTCGCGCTCGTCGGCGGCACCGTGATCCTGTACGGCGTGCTGTACCTGGCACACGGACCCAATCTGAGGACGTCGTCGGCGCTGCTCGGCACGGTCGTGTCGATGGGTATCGCGGCCGTTCTGTCCGAGGGCGCGATCCGTCTGACGTCGGTGACCGGACTGTCGGAGGAACAGAACACCGACGTCCAGGCGTACCTCGACCACGTCTCCATCACCGGACTGCTGCTGGCCGGGTTCATCATCGGCTCGCTGGGCGTGCTGAACGACGTCACCATCACCCAGGCGTCGGCAGCGTTCGAACTGGCCTCCCTCGATCCCGACGCGACCCGGCGGTCCATCTTCGCCTCGGCGATGCGGGTCGGCCGCGACCACATCGCGAGCACCGTCTACACCCTGGTCCTGGCGTACGCGGGTGGCGCGCTGCCGTTGCTCCTGCTGTTCTCCGTGGCCGGCCGGTCGATTCACGACGTCATCACCGGCGACGCGGTGGCGATCGAGATCGTCCGATCGTGCGTCGGAGGCACGGCGTTGGCACTGTCCGTACCGCTGACCACGGCGATCGCGGTGGTGCTCGCTCGGCCACCCCGCCGGGGAGCGGCACGCGGTGCGACCACCGCCCGCAAGTCGACGGGACGTCACGCGGCCGGCTGATCGGGCCCCTTCACCGACACCGCCCGGCGGAAAGCACACCGATCACGAACCGAACCGGTCTCGTGGTTCGTCATGATTGCCGAAACAAACTCGTGTATTGTTTCCCGAGGGTTCGGGGACCCTGCGAGACGGATTCCGTCCGCAGAAACCATCGACACGTGAAGGACCGACGCATGAGCACTACCGCCGCACTGGACGTCGACCGTATCCGGCAGATCCTGGCCACCCACGGCAAGCTCCCGGTGGCGGTCGATGCCGTGGCCGACGACGACGATCTGTACGACGCAGGCCTCACCTCGCACGCCAGCGTGAACGTCATGATCGCCCTCGAGGACGAGTTCGACGTCGAGTTCCCGGACGAGCTGCTGCAGAAGGCCACGTTCTCCTCCATCACCGCCATCGCCGACGCGCTCGCGACGCTGGAGCAGTAGGCCCGTGACCACCCTCGAACGCCCCACCCACGCACTGTCCGTGGACGACGTCGTCGCCGTCGCCGCGGAGCACGCCGACGCCGTCGATCGTGACGCCCGCTTCCCCGCCGAATCCGTGGAGGCCATGCGCGCCGCCGGCCTGCTCTCGGCCTCGATCCCGGCATCGCTCGGCGGCGGCGGGTACTCCCTGACCGACCTCGCCCGCGTCGCACGTGCCCTCGGCGGCGCCTGCGCCTCGACCGCCATGATCTTCGCGATGCACCACACGCAGGTGCTGAGCCTGTCGCGCCACGGGCTGTCCTCGCCCGCCGTCGCGGACCTGCTGCGTCGCATCGTGAGCGAGCAGTTGCTCGTCGCGTCGGCCACCACCGAGATCAACATCGGCGGCGACGTCCGCACCAGCGGCTGCGCCGTGGAGTTGGACGGCGACCGGTACCGCCTCACCAAGAACGCGCCCGTGATCTCGTACGGCGAGTACGCCGACGTCGTCCTGGTCACCGCCCGCCGCTCCGTGGACAGCGCCCCCAGCGACCAGGTGCTCGTCGCCGCGCTGCGGGAGGATCTGACGCTGGAGAAGACCGGGACCTGGGACACCATGGGCTTCCGCGGCACCTGCAGCCCCGGCTTCATGCTGCACGCGACGGGGTCGGCCGACCACGTGGTGCCCGCCCCCTACGCGGACATCTCGGCGCAGTCCATGTTGCCGTCCGCGCACGTCCTGTGGGGCGGCGCGTGGACGGGCATCGCGGACGCCGCCGTGCGCAAGGCGCGGACGTCGGTGCAGAAGGCCGCGCGCAAGACGCCGGGCGTCACCCCGCCCGCGGCGGCTCGCCTGGCCGAGCTCATGGTGGTGCACCAGCAGTTGCACGACACCGTCCACACCGCCGCCACGACGTTCGACGCGCATGCCGACGACGCCCGGTTCCTCGGGTCCATCGGGTTCGCCCTGTCCATCAACGCGGTCAAGGTCACGGCGTCGAATCTGCTCATCGACATCGTCGCCCGCGCACTGCTGATCTGCGGCATCGCCGGCTACCGGGAGGACAGCGAGCTGCGGATGAGCCGCCACCTCCGCGACTCCCACGGCTCGGCCATCATGGTGAGCAACGAGCGCATCCTGGCCCACAACGCCCAGCTGACGCTGGTGCACAAGGGCGTGCCGGGCGGGGGGCTGTGACATGACCTCCACCCTCGACCGCGAGACCGCTCTGTCCGACCTCGATCTCGCCCGCGCGGACTTCCGCGACCAGCTGGTCGACGCCGGCCTGCTGGTCCGCAGCTCGCTCGACGGCCTGTACGGACGCTCCGGGGTGTTCGAGGACGTCATCGACGTCATCGACACCGCCGTGCGCGCCGCCGGCCGTGAGGCCCACGGCACCTCTGCGCAGCGCTTCCGGTTCCCGCCCGTGTTCCCGCGTGAGTCCTTCGAGAAGACGGACTACATCGCGTCGTTCCCCAACCTCACCGGGGCCATCACCACGTTCTCCGGGGACAACCGCGCGCACGCGGACCTGCTCGCGGCGCGGTCCGCCGGGGAGGACTGGGACCACTTCCTGGACTCCGCCGGCACCATGCTGGTGTCCGCGGCCTGCCACCCGGCGTACTCCATGCTCACCGGTGACCTCCCCGCCGGCGGCACCACGCTGGACGTCTACGGCTACTGCTTCCGGCACGAGCCCGCGGTGGACCCGGCACGCATGCAGGCGTTCCGGATGCACGAGTTCGTCCAGGTCGGCACCCCCGATCAGGCCGTGGAACACCGGGAGTCGTGGATCGAGCGGGGACAGGCCGTCCTCGAGCAGCTCGGTCTCGACGCGTCGCCGGTGATCGCCAACGACCCGTTCTTCGGACGGGCCGGCCGCATGCTGGCGGCGAACCAGCGCAACGAGAACCTCAAGACCGAACTGGTGGTGCGGCTCTACGGCGACCTCGACGAGGGCACCGCCGTGGTCTCGTGCAACTGCCACCGCGAGCACTTCGGCCACACCTTCGACATCCGCACGGCGGACGGCGAGGAAGCTCACAGTGCGTGCGTCGGGTTCGGCATGGAGCGCATCGCGCTGGCCATGTTCCGCACCCACGGGCTCGACGTCACCCGGTGGCCGGAGGCCCTCAGGCCGGCTTGATCGCCGCTCGCGTCAGGCTGTTCAGCGCCCGGACGTGCCCTCGCGGCGCGGTGGCACGTCCGGTGGGCGCGAGCGTGACGGTGTGGGGAACACCCGGCGCCAGGTGGAACCAGTTGTCCGACGGTCGAAAGCCGTCGACGTCGACGCACACGTACTGAGCCGCCGAGTCGGCCGTGATCTCCAGCCGCCACGCGCCGTCGTCGGATTGCTCCACCGCGCCGACCAACCCCACCGAATTCTGCACCGGCAGTGCGGGTCCGCCGACCAGCGTGACCGAGCGCGCGAGAGTGCGTCCGTCCTGCACCAGATCGACCACCACGGCGTCGGCGACCGGCGGGCCGAAGCGGTGCGCATGCGTCGCGTCGGTGAAGCGACCCAGCACCGCGTCGACGGTGGTGCTCGCGTGTCCGTGCCCCGGCAGGTCCACCGGCCACGTCCCGTCGGCCACCACGCTGCCCGTCCGCCCCACGGCGCGCACGGTCACCGCAGCACGGAGCGGATCGGGCCCGTCGTGGACGACGTGGACGACGAGTCCGTCCATGCCCTCGTCGGACACCAGGACGGTGGTGGGCGCATGGACCCGCGCCATCGCGTACCACGGCGCCTTGACCTCGCCGTCCGAATCCGTGAACCCCCACCCCGCGCCGGGCATCAGATCCCGCAGCGTGAGCACCAGCGCTCCGCCGCACTCCGAGTCCGGACGCCGCCAGTGCCCCAGCACCGACGACGTGGCCTCGCACACCGCGGCGCGACCGTAGTCGAGGTACCGCTCCGGATCGTCCCGGCGCACCAGCGACGGTTCGACGCCGAAGAGCGTGCGCACGTAGTGATCTCGCACGTCCTCGAAGTCCCACGACGAGCCCCGGTCGCGCGGCACCGCGGCCTTCCACCGGGGATCGTGCCCGGCGGGGTGGGCGGAGCCGAATCGCGCGTCCACCGAGCGGCGCTCGGGCGGGACCGCGAAGGCGAGCGACTCGGCCGCGAAGCGCACCCCGGCCGTGCGCACGTCGGACAGCGGCCGGAGGTATCCGCCGACCCCGAACCAGTGCGCGACGCCCGCGCGGCCGTGCGTGGCCAGATCCCCACCGGACGGCGTCGACGGAACGTACGCCACATCGGGATACGACGACGCCAGGAGGTCCGGAATCACCGTGTCCAGCAGAGGAATCCGGGCGTCGTCGGCGGCGAGGCCCAGCATCGTCGGTTGCTGGTGGGTCTCGCTCCCTCCGCTCACGACGACGGTGGCCGGCCCGGACGACGCGACGGTCGCGTGAATCTCCGCGACCACCTGCGCGGTGACGTCGTCGTCGTCCGGCGGGTCGACGGTGGCGAGCATGACGTCCTGCCACACCATGATGCCGCGCTCGGCGCACCGCGCGTGGAAATCCCGTGTCTCGTACACCATGGTGCCGGTCAGTCGAATCATGTTGCCGCCGGCCGTGATCAGATCGTCCAGCGCGGTGTCGAGGGCGGTCGGATCGGTGCGCAGGGAGACGGGGTCCAGCGGCACCCAGCAGCCGCCCCGCGCGTACACGGGAACGCCGTTGACACGCAGTGCCTCCCCGGCGCGGGACGGATCGAACTCGACGGAGCGGAACCCGAGGTGCGTCGTGAGGCGAGTACCGGCGGACTCGAGGGTCACCTCGTGCAGCGCCGGGCGGCCGTGGGTGTGCGGCCACCAGCGCTCGCGCTCGCCGACGTCGATCACGGCGTCGACCGCCCCCGCGGCGTCCGTGGCCACCGGGTAGGTGCCGTCTCCGATCGAGACGGTCACGTCGGCCTCGGCGCGTCCGGTCACGTGAATCTCGCAGCGCCCGTTCAGTACCCGTCCACGGGCGTACAGGCGGGGACTCGACGGGACCAGGCGCACGTCGCGCACGATGCCCACCGGAACCGGCGCCCCGGCGAACACCGGCGCCCGTCCCAGCATGCTGGTCCGCACCCAGCGCAGTCCCTGCTGCGCGATCATCGACGATCGCCACCGCCCGCGGGGACGCCGGCGCAGGGTCGGGGTGAGCGCCCGGCAGCACACCGTCACCGACACCGTGCGGCCGACGAACGCGGTGAGATCGACGACGACGGGCACGAACATCGAGGTGCTCGACGCCTGCAGCACCCCGTCCACCCAGACCTCCGACACGGTGGCGAGGGAGTCGAACTCGAGCCGCGTCGCGTCCTCGGGCACGGTCAGCGTGGTCTCGAACCACCAGTCGGCGCCGTCGAGGTCGTCGGAACCGGGAACGGGGCGGCCCGCGTCGCGCAACGCCTCGGCCACCGTCCCCGGCACCCGCGCGGGAATCCGCACCGCCTCCGGGCCCGGCGGTACGTCGGCGGCGCCGGCGTCCGTGCGGCAGAGGGTCCAGTCCGCCGACACCGACTCGTGCCCGGTGGTCACAGCGCGGCGCGCAGGACGTCGACGGCCCGCTGCCACTGTTCGGCCATGGCGTCCAACGGTTCCCGAGGATCGACGGCCCGCCCGCGAGCCGCACGGGCCATGCGGAACTGCACCGACTTCGCGCCCGTCGCGACCTCCCGGAACGGCTCGGCGGCCGCGCCGGCGCCCTGGACGCCGCGGCCCTCGAGGTAGGCCGCCACGTCGGCCGCGAGCTCGGCCGTGGCGCCGCACTGACGCAACGTGCCGAAGGACCACAGATGGAACGCGTCGGGACCCGACTCGCGAATCCACTCCACGTCGTCGATCACCCGCTGCGCCAGGCCCGCCACCGGATTGTCCGTCCCGGCCCGTCGGAGATGCGTCCGGGCGACGTCGAGGTCGCGATCGTCCACGGTGGGATCCACCCGAAGAACGCCGCCCTCCAGTGTGATGCGCTCGAGGTACGGCGGAAGCACGACGGCCCCGTCCGGAACCTCCAGGCCGAGAACGCGATCGAAGTCGTCCCCGGACAGCCGGAACAGGCCGGCGTTGTGGAAGTAGTCCATCTCGCGCGCCGCCCGATCGATCCGGGTGGGCACCACGGTGGTCTTGGTGTGCTGCAGTCCGTACGACACTCCGGCGGTGTCCGGAAGATGGAACGCGTCGACCTCCACGGTGCTGGCGACGCCGTCCTCGATGTTCTCGATCAGGTGCTCCGCGAACGGTTTCCACACGTTCATCTCGTTCACCTCGATGCCGTGCAGCAGCCGCAGATCCTCCGGCTGATACTTCACGAAGTCCCACTGCCGACCGTCGAACCCGGCGCCGAGGACGAACGACGCGGCCGGCACCGGATCCACCCCCGACGCGTGCAGCACCTCGATCCACAGGTCGACGTAGCAGTTGGTCTCGGACCAGATGCGGTCCGTCGTGTGCACGGCGTGCGGGCGGTACGTGCCCGGGTCGAGACCGTCCAGGAGGGGGGTCGTGGTCTGCACCGTCGTGTCCTCGTTCCTCTGTCGAACCGTTGGTCGTGTCCCCCGACACCGTGTGTGCGCCGATCCTGCGAGGGATCGACCGAACTCAGTTGGCCGTTCCCGTGCCGAGGCGGAACCCGACGTCGTTGCCCCAGCTGTCCGGGAATCCGTCCCCGTCGGCGTCCTCGTCGCTCGCCGCCGAGGTGGGAGCCACCGAGGTCACCCGCGGATCCGTCGCGACGGTGGCTGTCGGTGGCGCGGCGGGCCCGGCGCCGTCCGGTCCGTCCATCGGCGTGGCCGTCCCCAGGTACGCCCAGGCGGCGGCACCGGCCGCGACGACGATCAGCGCCACCACGAGGACGGCGGTCCACAGGCGGCGCCGCTGCGGCCCCGGCGGTGGGTCGTCGAGCAACTCCCAGTCCGCGTCGTCCTGCGCGGGAGCGGTCTCGACCGCCGAGTACGCGAACGGTCGGGGTTCCCGACGGACGGGCGTCGTGTGCGCCCGCGGGCCGGGTTCCGGACTCGACTCGTCGATGTCGGACGCGGCGGGGTGGTCGGCGTGGGGGTCGTCGGGGGTCGCGGCCGTCGAGACGGTGGGCTCCGGGGAGGGCTGCGCGATCCGCGCGGCCGGCACGGCGTCGGCGGCCGCCGACACCTCCGGCAGGATCGGCGCGAGCCGCTCCTCGACCAGCGCGCGCACGAGCGGCACGGCCGCCCCGCCGCCGGTGAGCACCACGGCCTCGGTCTCCCGTCCGACGTCGCGCACCCGAGCCGCGACCCGATCGATCAGGTCCACCAGGGACGGCCGGAGGGCGTCCTCGAAATCGGCGCGGGTGATGAGGGTGACCGGTCCGCCCGGGCCGGACGCCGGTGTCCTGGCCGCGGCGGACGTCGACAGGGATTCCTTCACCGACCGGCAGAACGTGAGGATCTCCGGGGACTCCCGGTCGCCGTCGCGCGGACCGAGAATGCCGTGCGCGCGCAGATGGTCCAGCACGATCAGGTCGCACGCGTCACCGCTCGGCGACGGCCACCGCACCTCGTCGACCACCCGGTCCTCGTCGACCCCCACGACGGTCATCCCGGTCCCGGACCGTCCGAAGTCGAGAACGACCACGGTCGCGCACCCGGTCCGCACCGGCGCGTCGACCGTCTCCCGCATCAGCGCGACTCCACTCGCGTTGTCATCTCTCACAACTCTCCCGGACGGACACTCACCGGGGGATCGGGAAACCGGTCCTCGTGAGCGTTATGGCGGACAAAAGAATCTTCCGGTATGTTAAAGCCAGCGATAGGGTACTGCGCCGTCGTTTCCAGTCACAAACACGACCGGATCACACCTTACTGCCTGGTAGTGCGATGCGCGACCGGGTGGGACGGCATCGGCAGCGCAGCCGATACCCCGGACGTACTGCTCCGAGCGGGGCCGGAGCAGAAGTCGACGGACGGGGGCGACCACATCGCCGGCATCGCCCGCACTCGACTGGTTCGTGAACGGGAACCAGGCGCCTCCTGGTTCCACCTCACAGAAACAGCGATGCGGACGGACACGCCGTGTGCACGCCCACCGGGGCACGCACACCCACGAGAGGGAAAGGCTATGGACCCCGATGACACCCGCATCCGTGACGGCCACTTCGACGGTGCAGGTCCACATGACCGGCGCCGAGTGGTTCGCCACCACTCCGGGCGGGCTCAATCGTTACTTCACCGACCTGTTCCTCGCGCTGCAGGCTCGGCCGGACACCCGCGTCAGCGCGTCGGCCTTCGGGAACGCGGCCGCTGGTGGGCACTCGTGGGGGCCCAGCTCCGGCTCCACGGTGGCTCGCGTGTGGACCTCGCTCCGCGATGACCGCGGGCTGAGTTCCTCCACCGTCGTCGATCGTCACTTCAGCCTGTTCGGCCGCCCGGCTCTGGGTCGCCGGGGCCGGCTGCCGTCGGTCGCGCACTTCCACGGTCCGTGGGCCGCAGAGAGCGCCGCCTCCGGCGAGAGTCCCGCCGCGGTCCGGGCCAAGTACTGGGTGGAGCGGCTGCGTTTCCTCGACATCGATCGGTTCGTCGTCCTCTCCGAGCACTCGGCCCGGCTGTTGCGGACCGACTACGGCGTCGACGCCGACCGGATCCGCGTCATCGCGCCCGGCGTCGACCTCGCTCGCTTCACCGTCCCCGCCGAGCGCCGGTCCGACCGCCCGACCGTGCTGTGCGTGCGTCGACTCGAGAACCGCATGGGCATCGACCGCCTCATCGCGGCCTGGCCGGCGGTGGCGTCGGCCCATCCCGACGCCCGACTGCTCGTCGTCGGCGAGGGCACGCAGGAGAGTGCGCTGCGCGCGCTCGCCGCGAACTCGCCCGCGTCGGCGTCCATCGAGTTCCTCGGCCGCGTCGACGACGCGCGGCTGCGCAGCCTCTACGCCGCGGCCACCGTCTCGGTGGTCCCGACGGTCGCGCTCGAGGGCTTCGGGCTGATCGCCCTGGAATCGTGCGCCGTCGGATGCCCGCCCGTGGTCACCGACTGCGGCGGCCTGCCGGACGCCGTCGCCGGTCTGGAACCCTCGCTGATCGTTCCGGCGGGGGACGCCGGCGCACTCGCGGCCCGCCTCACCACCGCGCTGGACGGCGTCGTCCCCGGCGCCGAGGCCTGCCGCGCCCACGCGGAACGCTTCTCCTGGGACTCCGCCGCGGCCGAGCACGTCGAGCTCTACCGGGAGGTGGTGTCATGACCCGGGCTCTGTTCCTCGCCCACACCGCCGCTCCGTCGGGCGCCGAGATCGCCCTCCACCGTCTGGTCCGGTCGATGCGCGACACCGACGTCACGGTGGCGTTCACCGAGTACGGCCCGATGGTCGAGCGCGTCCGGGCCGACGGCATCGACACCGTCGTCGTCGACGGGCCGTTCGACAGCCGCACGGTGACCATCGGCGGCCTGTCCCCGGCGCGGGTGCTCCGCGGCGTCACCGGACTGGTCCGGCTGGGCTGGGAGGTCGGCGGCCTCGCGCGCGAGCGCGGCGCCGACGTGCTCGTCGCCGAGTCCACGAAGGCCCTGCTCATGGGCACCGTCGCGTCCCGACGTGCCGGCATCCCGTTGGTGTGGCATTCGCACGATCGCATCTCGGCCGAGTACTTCGGCACCGTGCTGTCCGCCGTCCTGCGTCTGCTGGGCCGGGTGGTCTGCGCCGGCTTCGTCGCCAACAGCGTATCGACGCTCGACTCGCTGCCCGCGCGTCGCCGCCCGTCGGTGGTCGCGTACCCGGGCATCGACCCGACGGGCCGCAGCCCGCTGCGCCGCGCGCAGGCCGAGTCCGACCGCACGGTGCTGTGTCTCGTGGCGCGCCTGACGCCGTGGAAGGGGCACGTGGTGCTGCTCGACGCGCTCGCGCGGATGACGACGCGCCCCGAACGGGTCTACCTCGTCGGCGGCACGTTCTTCGGTGAGGAGCCGTACCGCGCGGACCTCGAGGAGCGCGCGGCCACACTCGACGTCCCCGTCGTCTTCACCGGTCACGTCGACGATCCCACCGAGTACATGCGCCGGTCCGACGTGCTGGTGCACTGCACCCTCACCGCGGAGCCCTTCGGTCAGGTGATCGTCGAGGGCATGCTGGCCGGCTGCGCCGTCGTGGCGTCGGGACCGGGCGGGCCCGCCGAGATCGTGCGCGACGGGGTCGACGGCCTCCTGGTGCCGTCGGGTGACGCGGCCGTCCTCGCCGCGGCGTTGGATCGCCTCGTCGCGGACCGTGGTCTGCGCACGCGGCTGGCCGAGGCCGCACCGGCCCGCGCCGCCGAGTTCGACGTGGCCGAATCCGCCCGTGCCGTCGAGGATTTCCTCGCCCGCATCGTCGGCCGGCCCGCGCCGGTGCGCGCGCTGCCCGGGTCCGAGTCGGAGTCGCAGTCGGAGGGGGAGTCCCGTGTGGGATGACGCCACCGACCGCATCGACCTGACCGGACGTGCCGAGCCCGGCGCACCCGAGAGCCGGCGTCGGCGCCTGCGCGTCCCGCCGCGCCTCGCGGCGGTGCGCGACATCGCGTTCGTCAGCTTCGGCAAGTACGGGCAGTACCTGGTCACCATCGTCACGCTGCCCCTGACCGCCCGCATCCTCGGCACCGAGGGACTGGGCCTGCTCGCCATCGGCATGTCGGCCTACTTCATCGGCGCACTGCTGGTCGACATGGGCATCACCACGTTCCTCGCCGCGATGATGAACGCGGACAACGTCAATCGCCTCCGCGGCAACTACCTGGCCCTGCGTGCCGCGGTGCTGAGCGCGATGGGTGTCGCTCTCGCGCTGGGCATGCTGGTCGACGCCCACGTCCATCTCCACATGGTGTTGCTCGGACTGTTCGCGGGCGGCGTCTCCTCGTTCGGCGACGACTGGGTTCTGGTGGCGGAGGCCAGGTTCGGCATCGGCGTCGTGTACCAGTCCATCGGCCGCGTCCTCTACCTGGTACTGCTCGTCGGTCTGCTCCCGCACTTCCCCAGCGCGTCGGTGGCCATGCTGTGCCTCCTGCTCTCGACGCTGGTGAACGTGGTGCTCACCTGGCGCCTGACGCTCACCGAGCACGGTCTGCCGTCGCGGCCGAACGGGGTGCTCGCCATGGTGAGAATGGGTGCGCCCGTGCTCACCTCGCGTCTGCTCATCACCAGCTACGGGCAGGGTGCGGCCAGCTTCTACTCGGTGGCCCTCTCCGCGGCGTCCCTGGGTCTGTTCTCCGCGAGCGACCGGCTGGTCCGTGCGTTCCAGTCGCTGCTCGACGCCATCGGCTACGGTCTGCTGCCCCGCCTCGCGCGGGGGCGCGAGGACCACTTCTGGGGCAACGCGTTCCGCGGACTCGGCGCCACCGTGGCCATCGCCGCGGGTGTCTCGGTGGTGCTGTGGATCGCCGCCCCGTGGGTGATCCCGCTGATCTTCGGCGCCGAGTTCACCGGCGCCGTCGAGATCATGCGTGTGCAGGCGTTCATCCTGCCCTTCACCGCGCTGACGTCGTTCGTCACGACGGCCGTGCTGCCGGTCCAGCAGGACACCCGAGGAACGCTGATCGGCGCCGTCGTCGGCGCGATCTTCGCGGGCGGCGCGCTGCTCGCCGCAGTGGCCACCGGGTCGGTGTGGGCGCTGGTGTTCGGCACGTTCACCTGCGAGATCGCCGTCGCCACCTGGTACCTGCTGCGCGTCCGCATGCTGCGTCGGCGCAGCGAGACCCCCGTGGACGCACACGACGACGCCATCACCGAGCCGCTCGTCCCGGTGCGTCTGGCCTCTCCGGGAGGTGACCGATGAAGATTCTCTTTCTCGGTGACGACTGGGTGGGCAGCAACGCACGCTCGATGGCCGACGGGTTCCGCGAGGCGGGCCACGACGTCCTGGTGATCGACACCACGCCCGTCGCCCTCCCCGGTCGGCTCACCCCGCCCTGGATCTACGCCAAGCTCGGTCGCGGCCGGGCGCCGTGGGTGCTGGCGGATCTGCATCGACGGATCGACGCCGCGGCGCGGGACTTCCGGCCGGACATGCTGTTCTGCTTCCGCACCGTGCACCTGGACCAGGATCGACTGCTGGCGCTGCCCGCCGCCGTGCGCGTGCACTACAGCCCGGACGACGTCGCCAACCCCTACAACACCACGCCGGATTACCTGCGGCGCGAACGGGACTGGGACCTGGTGATCACCACCAAGGAACACAACGTCCCGGAACTGACCGAGCGGGGAGCGCGGGAGACGCTGTTCGTGCTCAGCGCCTACGACCCGGCGTGGCACCGACCCACCGCGCGCCGGTCCCCGCAGGAGTTCACGGTCGGGTTCGTCGGCGCGTGCCGCCCCGACCGGCGCGACTTCGTCACCGATCTCGCCCGCACCCACGGCGCGCGGATGGCCGTCCTCGGACCCGGGTGGCGGCGTGTTCCCGCGCTGCGGGCCACCTCGGCGCGCCTCGGCGGTGCGGTGTACGGCGAGGAGTTCTCGGGCGCCGTCGCCTCGATCGGCGCCAACCTGGTGCTGCTGAACTCCGACAACCGCGACACCCACACGTGCCGCACCTTCGAGGTGCCGGCGGCGGGCGGCCTGTTCGTCGGGGAGCGCACGCACGAGCACGCCCGGCTGCTCGACGACGGAACCGAGTGCCGTCTGTTCTCCACCCCGGAGGAGCTCGCCGAGATCCTGGCGTGGGCCGACGCCGAACCGGACGAGGCGCGCGACATGGCCGAGCGCGGGCGCGCCCGCATCGTGGCCGACGGACACGCGTACGTCGACCGCGCCCGCGAGATCACGGCGGCGATCCGATGACCGCGGTGACGTCCGTCGCGGTGACGGCCCTCGCGCTGGTGGCCCTGCTGATCGCGGGCCTGTCCCTGCGCGGAGTCGCGCGTGTGTTCGTGGTGGCCCAGGTCGCGTACTGGTCGCTCAGCTACGTCGCGCGTCCCGTCGTGCTGCTGTGGGTCCTGCCGGAACCGCAGTTCGCGGACAGTCTCGCCGATCCGCGCCTGGCCACCATGGGCTACGACAAGGGCATCGCCGAGGTCCTGAAGCCGGTGATGTTCGGGCTGTGGTTCTACGTCGCCCTGGTGGTGGCGTACGTGCTGTGGCAGCGCTCCCGGAACGTCGTGCCCCGCTCCCCCGTCGCCCCGACCGCGGACCCGGACTTCTTCCGCGGTCTCGCCGTCGTCTATGTGATGGGTCTCGGCGGACGCTTCGTCTCGTGGGCCACCGGCAGCGCCGGCTCGGCGGGCGAGGTCACCAGCGCCAACCCCTTCCTCGACTTCGCCGCCACCATGGCCACCGTGGGTGCGCTGGGACTGATCGTGTTCGCCCGCCCGGCGACGTGGCAGCGCACCACGATCCTGCTCGGCTTCCTGCTCGGCATGGAGCTGGTGTGGACGGTGATCGTGGAGTCGAAGACGCCCGTCATGGGTGCGGCGCTGGCGGTCGCGGTGCGTTTCGCCTTCATCGGGTGGACCCGCCGCACCGTGCTCGGCGTCGCCGGCATCTCGGTCACGGCCATCGGCGCGTTCGGACTGCTGCAGGCGCTCAAGGTCGACCCGGAGACCGAAGCCATCAGCGCGCTCGCCGAGGCGAGCTATCCCCCTGCGGTGCAGCCGTTCCTGCCGATCCTGCGCCGGTTCGATCTGCTCGAAGCGGCCACCGACGCGTACTTCATGAACGGTCGGGAGTGGATCTCGCACCTCGACGTCGTGCGCAACGCCGTGCTCAACTTCATCCCGTCCCAGCTCCTGGGGGCGGAGAAGTTCCAGTCCGGAACCGCCTGGGCACAACAGGTTCGCGGCTCCTCGGTGGACATGCGGACCGTCTCGGTTTCGCTCGCCGAGGGCAACATCAGCGAGGGATTCGTCCTCGGCGGTTACGCCGGGGTGATGGTCTCCATGACCTTCACCTTCGTCATGGTGCTGATCACCGTGCGCATGCTCACCGCGCGCCACTTCGTCCTGGTGGTGCTCGGACTGACGCTCATCGAGTACCCCGTGCTCTTCGAGCGCGGAATCCTCGGCACCACCGAATCTCTCGGCAAGTCTCTCCAACTCGCGATCCTGGTCTGGATCGTGACGCTCGTGGTCGGGGAGTACGGCAGACAGTCGCGGGCGATACCGCCGCCCACGACCTTCGACTACCCCGACATCGACAGTCGACGTAAAGGATCGCCATCATGGGTCTGAACGATTACTTCGAGATCGCCAAGCGGCGCTGGATGATCATCCTCGCGTGCGTCGTCGCCGGCATCGTCGCCGGCGCGGTGTACACCTCGTCGCTCACCTACTCGTACACCGCGCAGAGCCGCATGTACGTCACCATGGCGACGGGGACCTCGGTGGCCGACTCCTACCAGGGCGGAATGGCTGCGCAGCAACGCATCACGTCCTACGTCGACCTCGTCACCAGTGACCGCGTCATGAACGACGTCATCAGCGAACTCTCGCTCGACACCACGGCCGCCGAGCTGGCGTCGCGCACCACCGCGTCGTTCGCCCCGGCCACGGTCATCATGACCGTCGACGTCTCCGCCGACACCCCGGACCAGGCGCGCGTGATCAACGATCTCGTCGTCGCCAAGTTCCGCGACCTGGTCGGCGAGCTCGAGAGCACGCAGGTCGGCGCGGCCCCCGCCGCCAAGGTGACGGTGATCGATCCCGCCACCACGCCGTCGGCGTCCGCCGGCCCCGCCCCCACCAAGAACCTCGCGGCCGGCACGATGGTCGGCCTTCTGCTCGGCTGCGGTCTCGCGTACCTGCGCGACCGGCTCGACAAGCGCATCCGCACCACCGGCCAGGTCGCCGCGCTGAGCACCACGCACTTCCTGGGCGGCGTCGAGTCGTCGTCGCGGACCACCGACACCCGACGGGTCGCACTGCGACTCGACGGCGTGCTCGCCGAGGCGTCGCCGCGCGTCGTCGTCTTCGTGGGATCGACCGCCGCGTCGTCGCGGTCGCGCCCGTCCAGCGCGTCCGACACGGTGCTCCCGGTGGCCCGCGCGCTGGCGGTGCTCGGCAAGTCGACGCTCATGGTCGACGCCGCCACCTCCGGGCGCGGCATCTCCTCGCGCATGCGTCCGGCCACGTTGCCGGGTGTCGCGGACCTGGCGCATCAGCGCCGGTCGGCGAACGAACTGACCCGGCCCACGCAGGTGAGCGATCTGCGCGTCCTGCCGCTCGGGCAGGTGGACGACGACACCGCCACGTTCCTCGTGTCCGCGCGATTCGCAACGATCCTGCAGGAGCTCGGCCGGGAGCACGACTACGTGCTGGTCGACGCCACCGGAACCACCGACGGCACCGACGCCCTCGCCCTCGCCGCGCATGCCGACCACACCGTCGTGGTCGTCGAGGCCGGCACCACCACGGTGGCGGACCTCGAGGAAGTCCTCACCGAGCTGTCCGACATCGGCGCGTCCGTGGCCGGCACGATCCTGGTGCCCCACCGCCCGGCGAGCTTCTCGCCCGCGCTGCTCCGTCGCCGCGGGCAGGACGCCGCCGCCGATACCCTCACGCCCGCGGCACCGGCCACGCCGGACGCCCGGCCCGTCCCCCGTCGCGACGAGGGTCGGTACCAGGACTCCACCGAGCCGTACGACGACCAGCAGGGTCACGACGGTCGACACAGCTACGCCGATCACCAGGGTTACGACGACCACCGGGATTACGACGACCGTCAGGGCTACGACGACCGCCAGGGCTACGACGACCACCTGGGTTACGACGCCCGCGAGTCCTACAGCGCGGCCGGGTCGCCGGCCGACGCCGTGACCGACCGGCTCACCGTGGTCGACCACCGGGACGAGGCCGCGGCGGTCGACCGGCGCGACGAGGCGGACACGACGGCGACCGACGAGGCCGAGAGCACGACGTCGACCACGTCGACCACCACTGGCGCGACCGACGCCACGGACACGACCGAGTCCCACGTCGAGTCGACGGACTCGACCGACACCACGTCGACTGATACCGCGGCCGACGAGCCGGCTGAGAAGTCGGCGGAGACATCGGCCGAGGAGTCGGCGGAGGAGTCGGCACCCACTCGGGTGGCGCCCAAGAAGACCGCACCCTCGTCCTCGGCGCTGCGCAGGATGCGCTCGCGCGGCACCGGCCGCTCCGGTGCCGACAGGACCGAGCAGGCCGACCGCGACTCCTCGTCGGAGGACTCGCCGGCCGAGTCCGCGCACGGCGACGAGGATGCGTCCCCGTTCGCCGGGGCGCGCAACGGCCGGGTGCACCGGCCGTCGACCCTGCGTCGTCACACGGACTGATCCGCGCTCACCCCCTCCGCACACTCGGCACCGAAGGAGTTCTGCCCGATGACCACGTCCCCGACCTGGTTCGGATCGACGGACCGCCCCCTGTTCGGGGTGGTGCACCTGCCGGACGACGGGCGCGCCCGAGCCGGCGTGTTGCTGTGCCCGCCGATGGGCAAGGAGCACGTGGACACCTACCGCGGGATGAAGTTCCTGGCGCAGGAGTTGGCGGCGGCGGGCTTCGCGGTACTCCGGTTCGACTATGCGGGCGTGGGTGATTCGTCGGGCGAGCAGAACGCCCCGGATGCCCTCGCAGGATGGACCGCGAGCATCGCCGAGGGGGTCGCAGCACTGCGCGCGATGGGGTGCCGCACCGTCTCCGCGGTAGGACTGCGGGTGGGCGCACTGCTGCTCGATCACGCCGCCGCCGATCTCGGGCCGCTGCACACGGTGGTGCTGTGGGATCCGACTCCGCGCGGGCGGGGCTACGTCCGCGAACAGCAGGCGCTCTACCGGTTGGGGGTCGGGTCCGACACGGATCCGGTGTCGAGCGACGGCGCCGAGCTGCACACGCTGGGACAGAGCCTCTCTCGTGAGGCGGCGGCCGAACTGTCCGCCCTGAGCCTCACCCTGTCCGCCCCGACCGTCGGCACCTGGATCGCTGCGCTGCGCGAGGGCGGCGCCGCCGCACGGCTGTCCGCGACCCTCGAGGCGGCCGACGCCCGCACGGTCGACGTGGGTCCGATGGCCGATTTCGTCTCGCCCGCCAGCTTTCTCGTCCCGATTCCGGCCGACGCCGTCCGCACGATCACCGGCGCGCTGAGCGATGCCCACGAGGGCCTGCCGGCCGACCCGGTGTCGTTCACCCCGCGGCGATCGGCGACGATCCGCACGGGCGGCGGCCAGGTGCTCGAGACCATCGAGGCACTCGGCGAGCACGGACTGTTCGCCGTTCGGACCACGCCGACCGCTCCCGAGGACGGGCCCGCCCGGCGCGACGCCGACGCCACGGTGGTGTTCTGCGCGACGGCCAACGACACCCGAATCGGGCCGGCGCGGCTCTGGGTCGAATCCGCCCGTCGCGCAGCGCTGTCCGGCCGCAGCGCCCTGCGGTACGACCGGCGCGGCGCCGGTGAGACCGGCCCGGTGACGGCGCGCGAACACACCCCGATCTACTCGCCCGAGGGCGCGGACGACGTCGTCACCGCGGCTCGCGAGGCGCACCCCGACTCGCGTCGAGTGGTGTTGTCCGGGATCTGTTCCGGGTCGTGGAATGCCGCCTACGCCGCGTCTCGTACGGGCGCGGCCTCGGTGGTGCTGGTGAACGCCATCGGGTACAGCTGGCGCCAGAAGAAGTCCGCCGTCGGCGCCGTGGACCCGGCCACGATGGGCGTGCCGCGCACGGCCCCGGAGTGGCAGAAGACGCCGCGCGCACGGATCAAAGCCGCTCTGCAACGCCATCTTCCGTATCGAGCGTGGCTGCTGTTGGGACGACAGGGCATCACCCAGGTACCCGAGGTCATGCTGCGCACCCTCGCCGAGCGCGGGGTGCAGACCACGGTGGTGCTCGCCCCCGCGGACCACCGGTGGTTCGTCGATCAGCGCGGGACGGAAGGGCTCCGCCGCATCGCCCGCACCGGTCGCACGCCGTCCGTCGTCGAGGTCGGCGTCGGCGATCACTCGGGGTTCCACCACACGTTCCGCGCCGCGGTGACCGACTCCGTGCTCGGTGCCCTGTCGGTGACCCCGGAGCGCCGGGACGGAGCGCTCAGCGCATGAGCTCCTCCGGTGTCGACCGCCGACGGCTGCTGCTCGGCGGTCTCGGCGCGGCGTCGCTTCCCCTGATGGCCGCGGCCTGCTCGCGTGACGACGACGCCCCCACAGCGGAATTCGGCAACGCCCCGATCGGCGACGCTCCGGCCGCCCGGAACGTCCGCGACTTCGGCGCGACCGGAGACGGGACCACCGACGACACCGCGGCCATCGCGCGGGCCTTCGAGGGCCTCGACCGCCCGACGGCGGTGTATCTGCCGACGGGGACGTACCGGGTCACGTCCTGGCCGGCCATGCCGGACTACGCCACCCTGTCCGGAGACGGCGCCGACGTCACGACGGTGCTGTACGAGCAGAACGGCACACTGATCGAGCTGCGGGACAAGCAGCGAGTGAACTTCCGGCGGCTCGGGTTCTTCCTGACCGGACCCACGGCCACCGGCATCGTCCTGGCCGGGTGCTTCCGCTGTTCCTTCGACTCGGTGACGATCCGGGGCAACCACTCGTCGTCGACGTTCCCGCAGTTCGTGGAGCAGCGCGGAATCGTGCTCTCCGACAACACCGGTGGGACCTCGTTCACCAACTGCGACATCAACAACTTCGGGGTCGGACTCACCACCCGGACCATCCAGAACTACGTCACGGCGTCGAAGTTCACCAGCAACCGCGTCGGCGTGCTCGGCACCGGCGGGGACTTCACGGCGGGGCTCGCCCTCACCAACGTCGAGTTCGTCTCGGACAACGACCGGGACACCACCGACAAGCACCTGGTGGTGGACGGTCCGGCCAACGACTGGTGGCTCACCAACGTCTGGTTCGAGGGGTCCGACATCGCGGTGTCGGTCGGGGCGCCGGACGTCGGCGGCCCGTCGCAGTTCGGCATGGTCAACTGCAAGGTCGCGGCGCGCACCACCTGCATCGAACTCCGGTACTGCCGACAGCCGTACCTCGCCAACGTCATTCTCGATCCGGACCCGAACAGCACGCCGGCCGAGCTCGTCGTCGACCCGGTGCACACCCCGACCGGCACGGCGATCAACCTGATCTCTGGATCCGACGACGACGTCGACTTCTCCGCGTTCCCGCCCGACTGGACGGTGATCGGCCGCGGCGCCGTCGCAGGCGCGACGTACACCGGCACCGTGGTCGCTCGGGCCACGGGCGACGGCGATCTGCTGCGCACCGAGCGGGACGGACGCACCACCGCGGTGGTCCGACCCGACGGCACCTGGGTCTCCGACGACCCCGGAGCCGGTGTGGTGCTCAAGGATTCGGACGGCGGGTACTGGCGACTCGTCGTCGGGACCGACGGGGCGTTGCGCACCGACTCACTCGGCCGCACCCGGCCGTGAGACCCGCTCAGATGACCCCGAGGTTCTGACCCGACACCTGGCCGGAGTTGGAGATGGTGAGCCGCCAGCTCTTGCCGTCCGGGGACGTGACGATCGGCCCCCCACCGGCGGACACCGTCTTGCCGCGGCCCTGGACGGACCACCCCCGAGGGAAGGTGTTCAGCGGAAAATCCGCGCCCTGGCTGGTGATGAGGTTGACGGCGGTGCCCTCCGCGACGTTGTTCGGATCGATGCGAATCAGCCGGGGCGTCGACTGCTGGTCGGCGTCGAAGGCGATGTTGGCCAGGTAGGGCTGGCGGCAGTGCAACAGGTCCAGTCCGATGGTCCGGGCCGCGACCTTGCAGTTGACCATGCCGAACTGCGACGGCCCGCCGACTCCGGACTTGCCGATCTGCAGGGCCGTGGCGGCGCCTTCGAACCAGACGTTGGTGAGCCACCAGTCGTTGGCCCGGCCGTCCACGAGCAGGTGCACCGACGTCGTCTTCGGGTTGATGTCGGAGGTGAATTCGACGTTGGCGAGCGACATTCCGGACGCGAAGTTGTTTCCCGTGCCCAGCAGGCTCACCCAGTTGGTGGTGAACTTGCAGTTCGCGATGTAGGACTGGATCGCGGTGGTGGACATGGCGGTGCCGTAGTTGTTGAAGTCGCAGTTGACGAACGACGTGCCGCCCGTGTTGTTGATCAACGACACCCCGCGTTGCGGGAGGAACCGCGGGTGGGTCCCCGAGGTGTGGTTCCCGCGGAAGACCACCGAGTCGAACGAGCACCGGAAGCAGTGATCGAGCACGACGGCCGTCGAGTTCGGATCGAGCGAGAAGATCCCGAGGTTCTTGATGGCCACGCGCTGCTTGTCCTTCAGCGTCAGCAGCGTGCCGGACGAGGCGTGGATGATCGTCGTCAGGTCCGCGCCCGCACCGAACACGGTGGCGTAGTTGTCGAACGCGGGGAGCGACCGCACCCGGTACTCCCCCGGCGGGAAGTACAGCGGCCGACCCTGTTGCTGCGCCGCGGTGTACGCGGCGGCGATGGCCGCGGTGTCGTCCGCGGTGTCGTTGCCCTGCGCGTTGAACGGCGCCGCCTTGACGCTGACCCAGCCGAGCAACGACCCGGGATCGGTCTCACCCGCGGTCATCTCGACGGCGATCGGATCCCGCGACGAGCCGACCAGCGCGGCCGCTCCGACCCCAGCGGCCACTCCGCCGACGAGCAACGACCGCCGACCCATCTTCTCCGTACGCCCCGGACCCATCATGGACTCTCCTCGCTCGCAGACGGGATGCCACGGCCCCCCGGTCACCCCTGGCACAGAAAAGCACCGGCGGGACGTCGTGCGGGTGCGACTCGCCGAAGGTCGAGTGATCCAAAACACCTGTGGCGCAAACAGACCGACCGCCGCGATCGACTTTTCCGGAGATGCCGGACCTGCGCCCCGTTTCCAGGGGGGCGAGTCGGCGAACCGCCGAGATCACCGACGCCGGTCGGTCAGGACGCGCCGAGCATCCACCGAGGCCGCGTCCAGACCTGCCAGTGCTCGAGCCGCTCGAATCCGATGTGCTCGTACAGCGGCGCGCCGGGGATCGAGGCCAGGCACAGATCCTCGGTGGGACCGCGCGTGCCCGCGTCGATGTGCTTGACGCCGGCCACGAGCCGGGAGGCGTACCCACGACGCTGCCGCGACGGGTCCGTCGCGAGAGTCCATCCGACGGACGTCCCCTCGGCGCGGCAGAGCAGCCCGCAGCAGACCATGGACGACGTGCCCCCGTTCTCGCCGTCGCCGTCCTCCCACATGCCGCCGAAGACGACGTCGTCGCGCGCGAGCAGATCGTCGGTGAAGACGGCGCCCGCCAGCTCGCGGCCGAGCCCGAACGCCTCGCTCGCGAGCTCGCGCGTGCGGGGCAGGTCCGCGGGAGTGATCTCGCGCACGTCGTCCGCCGCGACCCCGGCGTTGGCGTGACGGCGCATGAGCGGCATCGCCCGTGCGGCGACCCACCCGGCGTCGGCCATCACCTGCGCACCCGACAGGCCCTCCCCGGCGAGCATGATCAGGCCGGGGACCCGGTGGTCCGCGAGAGCCGACATGGCCGCGGCCACCAGAACCTGCACGTCACCGCCGTGCACCAGCGCAATGTTGTAGTCGATCTGTTGCGTACCGCTGAAGGCCGTCCAGTGGTGTTCACCGACATCGTGAGTGGTGACAGCCCACGGGGCAGCGGATTCCCCGAAGGCACGACGGACGCGGTGAAGATCGGACACAACGGACACCTCGACAGAGTATCGGTACTTTCGCGGGGCCAGAAACAATCGTGCGGTACGGAAACGACTCGTATATAGTTCTCCGTGACAACCGAGTCGCCCCGCAGCAGCGGGCCGCATCAGTTTCTCATCGCTCGTCGACGGGTGTCGCCGCGGGGCGCAGACAGTCACCGACTGGCGGTGCGCACACGCACACGAATGGACCGTCGCCGGTCCGAGGTACTTCGAAGGAGTGAGCCCCGTGACGCAGTCGGCGCCCGCACCGAACGACGCACCCGTCGCCTCGCACGATCACCTCGTGCGGAGCTCGCTGCAGCGAGCGGGCCGGCTTCCCGTCGACGCGTGGACCATCACCGACTCCGACGACCTCTTCGATGCCGGGCTGACGTCGCACGCCAGCGTCGCCGTCCTGGTCGACCTCGAGGATTCCATCGGCACCGAGTTCCCCGACGTGTTGCTGCGCAAGTCCACCTTCGCCTCGATCGCCACCATCCGCGCCGCGCTCGCCCTCGTACTGGAGGGCACGGACGGTACGGACGGCAGGAAGGACGCCGCCGCGTCCGTTCCGGGAAGTCGTCGATGACCACGTCACATTCCGACACCGCACCTCTCCGCCTCTCCGATTCCGTCCCGGAAACCGAGCCGGACAATCTGCTGCCTCGCTTCGCCCGCCGCGCCGAGGAGGTGCAGTACCAGACGCCGCGCACGGACGAGCGCGCGACGGCACGGCTGGGTGCGCCGACGCCGCGCACGGAGCCGGTCGACGATCGTCTCGCCGAGCCGATCCCGCTGCGGCCCGGAATGTCCGCGCCGCGGAGCCGGGGCTCTCGGTGGCTGGCGCTGCATCTCAACGGTGTGCTCGGCGTGCTGCTCGAGACGGCGGCCCTGATCGTCGCCCTCGCGGCGGTGCCGTTCGCCGGCAACCGCCTCCTCCTCGCCGTCCTGGTGGTGCTGGCCGTGGTGGTCCCCCACCAGCGTCGGCAACGCCTGACGCTGTCCGTCCTCGACGACCTGCCGCGGATGGCCACCACCGTGGCCGTGGCCACCCTGGTCGCCGTGGTGATCACCGCGCCCTGGACGTCCGTCGGCGGCGCCACCGCCGTGGCCGGTGCCGTGCTGGTGGCGATGATCGTCGGCCGACAGCTCTCCTACGTGGTGACCCGTCGCCTGCGCCGGTCCGTCCGGTTCCAGCGTCGCACCGTGGTGATCGGCAGCGGCCAGGTCGCGGGGCGACTCGTCGAGAGCATGCAGGCCTATCCCGAGCACGGGCTCGCACCCCATGCGCTGCTGGACGATTCGCCGATGCCGGCGATCGTGGCCAGCCGCATCCCGGTGGAGCCGCTGGCCAACCAACTGCGGGCCTACATCGCCGTGCGGCAGATCGACACGGTCGTCATCGCCTTCTCGGCGATGCGCGAGTCCGCTCTGCTCACGCTGCTGCGCGAGTGCGACCGCATGGACTGCGAGATCTTCGTCGTCCCTCGGCTGTTCGAGTTCGTGTCGGTCTCCGGTGACATGGACCGTCTGCACGCCATCCCGCTGGTCCGCATCCGCCGCGACGTGCACCGGTCCCTCGCGTGGGGCGTCAAGCGCGTGGTGAGCAGCCTGTTGGCCGCGCTTGCCATGGTGGCCCTCGCCCCCGTCCTCGCCACGGTGGCGGTGGCCGTGCGGTTGTCGGATCCCACGGCACCGGTGCTCTTCCGCCAGATCCGCGTCACCGCGGACGGTCGGGTGTTCGAATGCCTGAAGTTCCGCTCGATGAAACCGGCGTCGCGCGAGGAAGCCGACACCACCTGGAACATCTCGCAGGACGCGCGCATCGGTCGCCTCGGCCGGTTCCTCCGCGCGACCTCGCTGGACGAACTCCCGCAGCTGTGGAACGTGGTCAAGGGAGACATGGACCTGGTGGGCCCGCGGCCCGAGCGACCGCACTTCGTGGACAAGTTCGCCAGCGAGATCCCCGGATACAGTGCGCGACACCGTGTTCCGGGAGGACTCACCGGGTGGGCCGCCGTGCACGGACTCCGCGGCGACACCTCGCTGCAGGACCGCGCGCTCTACGACAACTACTACATCGAGAACTGGTCGCTCTGGCTCGACGTCAAGATTCTCCTCCGCACGGTGATGGCCGTGCTCCGGCGGACCGGCGGCTGATCGACCATGACCCTCCGCCGCCTCCTGGTGGCGTGCACGGCTCTGCTCGCGGTGGTGATCGCGGCGGGATGGCCCGTGTACGTCCACCCGCAAGTCGATCCCCTCGAGCCCGCCGACGCCGTCGTCGTGCTCGGCGGGGAGCCCTACGCCCGCTTCCACTACGGCATCGACCTCGCCGAGAGCGGATACGCACCGGAGGTGGTGCTGTCCAATTCCGTCGGGCCGGACGACGTTCGGATGCAACAGATCTGCGACGGCGACTACTCGGTGACGGTCAGCTGCTTCCTCCCCGATCCGTACTCCACCAAAGGCGAGGCCGAGGAAATCGCCGCGCTCGCGGAGGAGAAGAACTGGCACCACGTCATCGTGGTCACCTATACCCCGCACCTGTCCCGCGCGCGCTTCATCGTGGAGCAGTGCTTCTCCGGCCGCGTCACCATGGCAGCCAACCCCACCTCGCAGAACGTCGTCGAGTGGGCGTGGAGCTACGTCTATCAGACCGCCGGATACCTCAAGGCCGCACTCGACAACGAGTGCACACCGACGCGATCGCCGTAGCAGCGGCGCCACCCCTCGCGGTGGCGTCGTCGGGGGGCTACGGCGCTCGCGTCGGTATCAGAAGCGCGGAAGTACCGGAAGCGCGGAAGTATCAGAAGCGCGGAAGAACCAACGGGGGCAACTGAATCGGGGGCGGCAGCTGGAACTGCGGCAGGCCCGGGATCAGCGGCGCCGGGGCCGGAGCCGGCGCAGGCGCCGGAGCGGGCGCCTCGTACACCGGCGCCGAGTCCTCGACGGGCGGTGCGACGGTGGTGGTGGGCGACGGCGGCGGGGGCGTGGTCGTCGGCGGGGTGGTCGTTGCTCGCGGCGTGGTGGTCACGGGCACCGTCGTCGTGACCTCGGCACCGGTGGACGCGTCGTCCACCGCTCGCGACGAGGTGCCGCCGTAGCCCAGCACGAGGCCGACCGCTGCCGCGACGGCCAGACCGAGCGCGGCGAACAGCGGCGCCTTGGAGCGCCGTCGATACCCCTCCGACGACGGTGCACCGGTGTCCCCGGACAGCCATGCCGGCGTCTCCGCCGAGCGCGGATCCGCGACCTCGCTGTAGGCCATGCCGCTCGACCGGGGAGCGTCCTCGGGTGCGGTTTCGTCGGCGGCCGGCCCCGGGTCGACGGGCGGCCCCGGCCGAGGAGCGACCGGCGCGGGACGGGCGTCGTCGACCGGCGCCGCGACGGTGGGAGCGTGCCCCATCGGCGCCACGACGGTGGAAGCGTGCTCGACCGGCGTCGCGGACAGAGCAGCGCCCTTGGCGGCGACCAGTTCCGGCTCGTCGGGCGTGATGGTGCGCAGACCCACCCAGGAGGCGAGCGTCTCCTGCACGAGCGGGATACGGGCACCGCCGCCGACCAGAACGAGGGCGTCGACCGGACGGTCGACGCGGGCGAGGACGTCCCGCGTCAGCCGGGCCGACGATTCGATCGGGACCGTCGCCATGGCGTCGAACGCCTCGCGGGAGAGCAGGATCAGGCCGCCCATCCCGGGTATGCACACCGCGCCGTTGGTGGACAGTTGCTCCTTGGCGACTCGACAGCGAGCCTCGAACTCCCGCTCGTCGACGCCGTCGGCGCCCGGCTGCTGGCGTCCGATCTGGTTGTCCCGGATCAGGGCGTCGAACAGATTGCCGCTGACCACGAAGCTGCGTTCCGACGCCAGGACCTCGCCGGTCTCGAGATCGACGACGGTGACGGACAGGCCGGAACTGCCGAGGTCGTACAACGCGACCGTCCGCAACCCCTCCAGGTCGCCGGTGGTCCGCAGGAAGCCGATCGCGGCGTGGACTTCCGGCACCAGGCGGTAGTTCGCGATGTGTTGGCGGGCCATGGCCTTGGCGACGGCACCGGCCTGCGCATCGTCGCGATAAGCGACGCCGGTGGCCGCGATGGGGTCCGGCATGGCCGGATCTGCCAGCACCTCACCGATGGACTGGGCGGCGAGCTGCTCGGCCGGGTCGAAGCTGGTGTCGATGACACGGTGGCGGAACCGCGCGGTCGACCCCGCGTGCACCTCGCGCACGGGGCTGGCCATGCGCACCGCACTGGTGCCCACGGACACCCCGAGAACCGAGCTCATCAGCCGCCTTCGACAGTTCGCGTGCAGCGGACCGGACCACCGGCGCTGCTTTCCGTCCCGAAGTGTAACGAAACACACCGACAGGCGTCACCCCGACGGTTTTACTCGCTCTCCACGAACGCGCGACCCGGTTCGGGTCAGGTGTACGGTCTGCGCGCGGTCTCGGGATCGCCGAAGGTCACCGCACGCTCGCGGCGCGTTCCGGAGGCCAGCGTGGCCGCCCAGTTGATCAGGGTTCCGGCCCGATTGCGCCGGCCGGAGAGGAAGGCGATGTGGATCGCACCCCACGCCGCCCATCCTGCGAACCCCGACAGTTGGATCGGACCCGCCTGCAGCAACGCGTGACGACGAGCAATGTACGCGGCGGATCCGAGATCGCGATACCGGAAGGGCGTGGAGTGCCGCTGACCCCGCTCGAGGCTCTTCGCGATCATCGCCCCGGCGTGGTGTCCGCCCTGCATGGCCACCTCGGCGACACCGGGCAGGTCGTTCAGCGCACTGACGTCGCCCACCACGTAGATCTCGGGGTGGCCGGCGACGGACAGATCGGGCTGGACCGGAATGCGGCCGCCGCGATCCTGAGAGACTCCGAGGGCCCGAGCGAGAGTCCCGGCGAACGGCACCGCCTCGACACCCGCCGTCCACAGGACGGTTCGGCAGTCGTAAGAGGTGACCTTCTCGTCCTTCTTCGTCGTCGTCTCGATGCCGTCGGCGCGAACGTCGGTGACGTGCACGCCCAGGTGCGTCTCGACGCCGACGGCGTCCAGCGTCTTCTGCGCCTTCGCCGACAGGCGCTCGTCGAACGACTCCAGCACGCGATCGCCGCCGTGAAACAGCAACACCCGCGCCTCGCCGGGATCGATCGCCCGGAACTCGTGCTCGAGGGCACGCGTGGCCAGTTCGCGGATCTGCCCGGCGATCTCCACCCCCGTCGGGCCGCCACCCGAGACGGCGAACGTGAGCCACGGGCGTCGTTCCTCCGGGGTGGGGAGCGATTCGGCCATCTCGAACGCACCGATGAGCTTGCGTCGGATCGCCAGGGCGTCGTCGACGGTCTTCATCCCCGGCGCGTGCTGCGCGAACTCCTCGTGCCCGTGGTAGCTCTGCCGCATGCCCGCGGCGACCACGAGGTAGTCGTAGTGCAACTCGAACGTCGACCCGTCCATGCGCGTTGCGGTGACGGTTCGGTTCTCGGGGTCGATGCCCGACGCCTCGCCGAGCGCCACGTGCGTGTTCTTCTGCCGCCGCAGCAGATGGCGCAGCGGAGAGGTGATCGATCCTTCGGACAGCAGTCCCGTCGCGCACTGGTAGAGCAGAGGTTGGAAGACGTGCGAGGTGCCGCGGTCGAGCACGGTGACGTCGCCGTCGACCTTACGAAGTCGTCGCGCGGCGTAGAGGCCGCCGAAGCCACCCCCGATGACGACGACGGACGGGCGGCGACGTGGGAGTCGATCGGCGTCGGGGTCGATCTGCTGGGCGGTCACCCTGGTCATCCTCCTCGGCGTGCGAACGGTGCGTCGAGGTGTACCCGGTTGTCCGTCGTCTCACCGCCCGACGAACGTTGCTTCTGTAACACTTCGGACGCACTAACGATCCAGTCGGTAGGTTTCGGTACTCTTCTCACGAGATTCGGTCCTGCTTCGCGTCGCTCATCCCCCTGTGTCTCGGGAGTTGTCCTCATGTTCCGTCTGCTGGTTCGGTGGCGGCGCCTGCCGTTCGACTACGCAGCGCTCCCGGACTACATGCGGCGACACGGGCTGCTGGATCACTACCGGCGCAGCATCGGTGGGATCGTCCTGACGATGGTCGTGGCGGGCGGAGCGTTGTTCCTCAGCCCGATCGGACCGACCGGAGCGGCCGGGTCGGCGCTGATGACCACCGGCATGGTCGGCGGCATCGTGGTCGCCGTGCTCTGGTGGACGCGACCGTGGCCGACGTACCACCAGTCCGTGCTCTTCGTCGTCTGCGCGGACCTGTTGATCTTCTGCGCGCTGCTGTCCGTCGCCGATGCGCCGACGGCGTTCACCCTGGCCACCGCGTTCCTCGTGGTCGGCGTCTACTGCGGACACTTCCTGCCGATGACGGCGCTGTTTCTCCACGTCGGCGCGACGGTGTCGGGGTCCGCGATCCTCATGGTGATCGCCGCGCGCGGGTCCGACAGCGACACGACTCTCCTCGTCGTCCAGCTGCTGGTGCTGGCCGCCCTGTTCGCCTTCATGCCGTTGCTCACGCAGGTGCCGCTGTTCCACCTCCGGGACGATGCCTACCGGTCCGCCGACGACCCCCTCACCGGCGTGCTCAACCGACGCGGCCTGCACCAGATGGTGGCCGGCCACAGTCACATGCACCTACCGGCCGATCACGTCGTCGGTGCCCTGGTCATCGACCTCGACGGCTTCAAGCACGTCAACGACACCCTGGGCCATGCCGGCGGTGACGACGTCCTCCGCCGCGTCGGCGAACGCCTGCGCGCCGCGACGGACGGGTGGGCCGTCGCGGCGCGCCTCGGCGGCGATGAATTCGGCGTGGTCGCGGCCGTGCCCGCGTCGCTGTTCCGGACCCGCTTCACCGCCGTCCACGAGTCCGTGCACTCCGGCGACGATCCCGTGCCCGTCACCGCCAGCTCCGGCCTCGCGTGGCAGAGCGCCGACGGGCTCCGGCGCGATCACAGCGACGTCGACAACCTGCTCCGACGGGCCGACCGCATCATGTACGACGCGAAGCGCGACGGCGGCGACCGCCTCGACACCGCGCACTGCCCACCGGATGCTCCCGGCGACCGTTCGACGACGCGCTCCGACTCCACGCCGCACCGGCGGCCGTACGACGACGTGGCCTGACCCGGCCCCTACACTTCCGCTCATGCGCGTGCTCTACGTCTGCACCGGCAACATCTGTCGCTCCCCCACGGCCGAACGCCTCACGACGGCGTGGGCCGACGAGCTGCAGGTCGACGTCACCGCCGAGAGCGCCGGCGTGCGCGCGGTGGTCGGCCACGGCGTCGAGTCCCACGCCGCCGCCGTCCTCGAATCGCTCGGCGGCGACCCCACCGGCTTCGCCGCCCGACGGCTCACCCCGGCCATCGCGACCGACGCCGACATCGTCGTCACCATGACCGCCGGGCATCGCGACGAGGTCCTGACCGTCGCCCCGCGCACCCTCCGTCGTACCTACACCCTCCGCGAGGCCGCCGAGTTCGCGCGCCGCACCGGAGTGGTCGACCCCGCGGCCTGGTTCTCCGCCCGCGCCGCCTCCCCCGTCACCGACCTCGACATCGAGGATCCCATCGGCCAGGACTCGGCCGTCTTCGAGGCCGTCGGGGAGGTCATCGCCGACTGCCTGCAGCCGCTGTTCGAGGCCTGGTACCGGGCGCGGTAGTCGGGGGCCCGCTGCGCAGCGCGGCCGGATCCGCGTGACTTCCGGTGATCCGCGTCGGCTGCAGCTCCAGCGGACTGCTGAAACTGCAGCGGATCGGGCGGCGCCCCCCTGCTGGGCGGGCTGCGCAGCGCGGCCGGATCCGCGGGACTTCCGGTGATCCGCGTCGGCTGCAGCTGCAGCGGACTGCTGGAACTGCCGCGGATCGGGTGGCGCACCCCCTGCTCACGGCCGGATCCCCACTCGCCCCTTGTCTGCGACAGCCAGTTGCACTAACTTTGTCTGCAACACGCTGTTGCACACACCCCGGCTGCCTGCGGAGGACCCACCATGACCGCTCTGCACGAGAACCCGACCGCCTACCAGGACACGCTGCGCATCCTGTCCGAGGCGTCCGTCGAGCGTCACTTCGACGCGTTCACCGACATTCCCTGGGACGACCCCGAGTACGCGGTGGTCCCGAAAGATCCGCGCTGGATCCTCCCCGCCGCGGACCCCCTCGGCGCCACGGACTGGTACCGCTCGCTGAGCACCGAGCGGCAGATCGAGATCGGGATGTACCGGCAGGCGAACATCATGAAGGTGGGTCTGCAGTTCGAGCAGATCCTCATCGCCGGGCTGATGAACTACGCCTTCCGGCTCCCCAACGGCCAGGCCGAGTTCCGCTACTCCACACACGAGGCGACGGAGGAGTGCCACCACACGCAGATGTTCCAGGAGCTGGTCAACCGCATCGGCATCGAGGTGGCCGGCGGTCCCCGCTGGTTCCGCGCCCTGGCTCCGATCATGCCGCTGGCGGCGGGCCCGCTGTCCTTCGGCTTCTTCGTCGGCGTGCTCGCGGGCGAGGAGCCGATCGACCACGTGCAGAAGTCGATCCTGCGCAGCGGCGAGAACCGGCACCCGCTGATCACCCGCATCATGCAGATCCACGTCGCGGAGGAGGCGCGCCACATCGGCTTCGCCCACCAGTACCTGCGCCACAAGGCCCCGCGCCTGAAGACCTACCAGCGCGGCCTCATCTCGGTGATCATGCCGGTGATCATGCGCGTGCTGTGCGACGCCATCATCAAGCCCACCCGCGCGATGCGCCGTGATCTGCAGATCCCCGACCACGTGGTGGACGAGGTCTGGTGGGACGGCGACGCGTCGCGAAAGATGTTGCGCGACATGTTCGGCGACGTCCGGATGCTCGCCGACGACCTGAACCTCATGAACCCCGTGTCCCGACGCGTGTGGCGCGCTCTGGGTATCGACGGCCGGCCCTCGCGGTTCCGCAGCGAGCCCGCGTCCGCGGCGGCCTGATGCCGCACGTCGTCACGCAGTCGTGCTGCGCCGACGCTTCGTGCGTGGTGGCGTGCCCGGTCAACTGCATTCATCCCGCCCCCGGCGAACCGGGGTTCGGCACCACGGAGATGTTGTTCGTCGATCCGGCCACGTGCGTCGGCTGCAGTGCGTGCGTGACGGCGTGCCCGGTGGGTGCCATCAAGCCCGACACGGCACTGACCCCCGCCGAGTTGCCGTTCCTGGAGCTCAATGCCCAGTACTACCAGCAGAATCCGCACGCGGATCGCACCCCGCTGGCGCTGGTACCGGCGCAGCGCCGGTTGCGCCGGACGGGCCCGTTCCGCGTCGCCGTGATCGGCGCGGGCCCGGCCGGGCTGTACACCGCCGACGAACTGCTCAAGCATCCGGAGGTCGACACGGTCGACGTGTACGACCGCCTGCGCACTCCCCACGGCCTGGTTCGCCACGGCGTCGCCCCGGATCACGGATCGACCAAGCGGGTCACGGAGTTGTTCGCCGCCATCGAGTCGCAGCCCGGGTTCCACTACCGGTTGGGTGTCGACGTCGGCACGGATGTGACTCTGGCGCAACTGCGTTCGGAGTATCACGCGGTGGTGTACGCCGTGGGTGCGTCGGCCGACAAGCAACTGGGCATCCGCGGCGAGCACCTGGCCGGCTCGCTCGGCGCCACCGACCTGGTCGGCTGGTACAACGGGCACCCGGACCGTCGGGACCTGTCCGTTCCGCTCCGCCACGAGCGCGCGGTGGTGATCGGCAACGGCAACGTCGCCCTCGACGTCGCCCGCATGCTCACCCGAGACCCACAGTGGCTGGCCGAGCACACCGACATCGCGCCGCACGCCCTGAACCAGTTACGTCACAGCGCCATCCGCGAGGTGCGCATCCTCGGCCGGCGGGGGCCGGCGAACGCCGCGTTCACCGTGCCGGAGCTGCTGGGCCTGAAGCAGGCCACCCACGTCGACGTGATCGTCGAGGCGGATCCGGCCGCCCTCACCGGCACCGACCGTCATTCCCGCATCCTCCGGGAACTAGCCGAGCGCCCAGCGCTGACCGGCACCCGCCCGCGCATCGTGCTCGAGTTCCACGCCGCACCGGTCGAGATCATCGGCGACGACCGCACGGTCGCCGTCGAGATCGCCCGCACCGGCGCCGACGGCGTCCCGACGGGCACCACTCGCGTCGTCGACGCCGGTCTCGTCGTCCGCGCCATCGGCTTCCGGGGGTCGCAGACCACGGACCTCCCCACCGACCCGGTGACCGGTATCGCCCGCCACGATCGCGGTCGCGTCGAACCCGGCCTCTACGTCGCGGGGTGGGTCAAGCGTGGCCCGCGCGGATTCATCGGCACCAACAAGACGTGTGCGCAGGAGACCGTCGAATCGATCCTCGACGATCTCGATGCCGGACTCGCGACACCGACCGCGCAGCCGCGACGGCGCGGTGTCGACCTCGACGGGTGGCGACGCCTCGACGCCGCGGAGACGGCACGCGGAGCGGCGGAGGGCCGCCCACGCGCGAAGGTCTCCGACCCGCAGGAGCAGGCGCGGATCCAGGAGTCCCGAGAGGGGTCGAGGGCATCGCGCCCCAAGCGAGCATGGGGCGTCGTCCCGGCGTGAGACACTTCTGGCCACATGAGCCAGAAGACGCCCTCGCCCGCCGGCCGACCCGACGACGGTCGTAAACGACGCTGGGCGCAGCACAACGCGGACCGCCGTGCGCACGTGATCGACGCGGCGCTCGCGGTGCTCGACCGCAACGACGATCCGGGCGGTCCGGTGACGGCCCAGCAGATCGCGGACGAGGCGGGCATCCACCGCACGGGCATCTACCGCTACTTCGAGGACAAGACCGATCTCGACGTGGCCATTCAGCGCGAGATCTGCGACCGGTTGCAGGCGGACCTGAGCCGCGCGGTGGTGCTCGAGGGCCAGGCCCGCACCGCGGTGCACCGGGTGGTGGACACGTACGTGCGGTGGGTGGTCGCGCATCCGTCGTGGACGCGCTTCGCCGAGCGGGCGGTGCCGGGCGCGACGGAGAACCCGATGGCGGACGTCATCGGCCGTATCGCGGAGCTCATCGAGTTCGCCGTGGACGGCTTCCTCGCCCTGGTCGGCGCGGAGCTGGACTCCGACGATCAGCGCCTGACCGGTCCGTGGGTGGCGGGCTTGATCTCGGGCTGCATGGCGTCGGTGCGGGCGTGGGAGGGTCAGGGCCCGAACAGCGTGAGCCTCGATCAGGTGGTCGCGTTCCTGTCCGACACGGTGTGGATCCAGATTCTCGGATTGGCGTCCTCGCGCGGCATCACCATGCCGGAGACGCCGTTGGAGGCATTGTTCGCCGATCCGGAATCGACTACTTCCCGCTGACAATTCGCCCATTTCGAGGGCGGTGCGGTTATACCATTCCGCAATGGTGAAGCGACGCCTCGCGGGCTTGGCGTTCTTCGTCGCGCTGGCCGGGTTCGTCGGATTCACCACCGCCCAGTACACGCGCGCGTTCGACGACTCGATCCGGGTGCGCCTGGTTCTCGACGACGCCGGCAACGCCCTTCCCCTGAACGCGGACGTCAAGGTGCGCGGCGTGCTGGTGGGCGACGTGCGGGAGACGGCGACGGAGGACGGCCGGGTGGTGGCGTCTCTGTATCTCGACCCGGCACAGGCGGAACGGATCCCGTCCACCGTCACAGCCCGGCTGCTCCCGAAGACGCTGTTCGGCGAACGCTACGTGGCCCTGCAGATTCCCGAGAACCCCGGCCGCACGGGTCTGATCGACGGCGCGGAGATCGAGCAGGACCGCACCGGCAACGCCGTCGAGGTGGGACGGGTGCTCGATTCCGTGCTGCCCCTGCTCGAGGCGATCCCGCCGGAGGACCTCTCGTCCACCCTCGGCGCGGTGGCGTCCGCACTCGACGGCAACGGGGAGCAACTGGGTCGCACCATCGATCGGCTGGACACCATCGTCACCGATCTGGCGGGCGAGATCCCGACCATTCGCGAGGATCTCCGCGGTCTCGCCGACCTGTCCCAGACCTATTCCACGGCCGCACCGGATCTGGTCGCCGCATTGGACGATCTGCGCATTCCCACGGGAACGGTGGTGGAACGGCGCAGCGACGTCGACACCCTGCTGCGCAGCGCAGCGGGCGCCTCCGGCTCGCTGGCCGATCTGCTGAGCACCAACGCCGAGTCGATCGTGTCCTTCGCCGCCGATTCGCGTGGGGCCGTGGAACTGCTGGCCGAGTTCTCCCCCACCGTGGCGTGTGTGCTGCCGAAGTTCGCCGATCTCTACCCGGAGGCGCAACGCATTCTCGGGGTGAACGAGAAGTACCCGGGTGCCCGCGGCACCATCAACTTCGTCAACCCCCGCGGCCGCTACCTGCCGAATCAGGACGAGCCGCGGCTCTTCGACGACCGTCCCGGCGCCTGCTACGAGGACGTCACCACCCCCGGGAAGTTCTTCCCGCAGTACCCCGGCAGCGGTATCAACGACGGGTCGTACGCGGTGCCGTCCCGTAACCCCGGTCCCACGACGGTGACCACCGTGAGCCCGCCGCAGTTCTCTCCGCTGCCCGCCACCGCGGACGCCCAGTACGCCGGGTCGCAGCTCGAGCGTGACACGCTCGCCGTCGTCTACGGACAGGGCAGCGGCCTCGATCCGCAGGACGTGCCCGGCTGGGCCGCGCTCGTCGGCGCGCCGGCCATCCGCGGAAGCGACGTCCGGATCCGGTAGCCCGTCAGGTCGTGCGGGGCGGGACCGACGCGCCGCGCCGGAAGCGCGGTCCGGGCTCGGTCCGAGCGGGGGGTTTCGGTTCGGTCCGCGCCGGTTCGGGCACCGCCGCGGGTGCCTGCGGACGCTGGGCGACCTCCTGGCGCGGCGCGGTGGTGTCGGTCTCGTAGTAGTGCCGGTACTCGTAGTCCTTGCGGCCCTTGGTCGGCGTCATGGTGAGGATGAGGCCGAGGACGGGCGCGCCGACCTGCGTGAGATTGCCGATGGCGCGGACGATCTCGTCCCGCTTGGTGTGTCCGTGACGGGCGACGACCAGGGCGCCGTCCGCGTGGGCGGTGATGACGGAGGCGTCGGTGACGGGCAGCAGCGGCGGCGCGTCGACCACCACGTAGTCGAATCGGCTGCGCAGCGTGGCCATGACCGTGCGGGACGCCTCGGAGCCGAGCAGTTCGGACGGATTGGGCGGCAGCGGGCCGGAGGCGAGCACGTCGACGCCGGGGAACCGGGTGGGCTGCAGGACGTCGTCCACGTCGGCCTGTCCGGACAGGACGGTGGACAGTCCGACCGATCCCACCAGTCCGAGGTACTTCGAGACGCGGGGGCGGCGGAGATCGCCCTCGACGAGCACGACGCGGTGCCCGGCCTCGGCGAGGACCAGCGCGAGGTTGACGGCCGTCGTCGTCTTGCCCTCGCCGGGAACGGCGGAGGTGACGACGAGAACGCGCGGCGGCGAATCCACCTCGAGGAACTGCAGATTGGTGCGGAGCTCGCGGAACGACTCGGCGGTGCCGGAGGAGGATTCGGCGAACGAGAGCGCGTTCTCCTCCTTGATGGTCTTGTCGAACGGCACCACGCCCACCACCGGACCGTCGCTCAGACCGGCGAGCGTCTCGCGATCCTTGACCGTGTTGTCGAGCCGGTCGCGGATCACCGCGAGGGCGATGCCGAGCAGCAGACCGACGGCGATGCCGAGCGCGAGGTTGCGGGTGGTCTTCGGCGAGATCGGCGCGGCCGGCACCTGCGCCGGCTCGACGACGCTGACCTGAGCGAGCGCGGCGCCGCCGCCGGGCGGGGTCTCGAGATCGTCGACGAAGTCCACGAACGTGGTGCCGATGCCGTTGGCGAGGTCGCGGGCGGTGACGGCGTTCGCGTCGGACACGCACGTGTCGATCAGCACCGTGTCGGGCGAGGAAGTGGTGCGCACCTTCGACGCCAGCTGCGCCGGGGTGAGCGAGAGTCCGAGGGCATCGACCGTGCGGGCCGCGACGGCCTCGCCACCGAGCAGTTGGGTGTAGGACGCGACGCGTTGCTGCGAAGCCAGGTTCCCCTGATACACCTCGGTGACCGAGGACGAGGACGAGCCGGTGGAGACGTAGAGCCGAGTGCAAGCCTCGTACACCGGCGTCGAGACCAACGAGAACACCAGGGACGCGGCGGCGGCCACGACCGTCGTCAGGGCGATGACGATCCATCGCGCGCGCAGGATCCTGACGTAATCCGAAATTTCCACCTGAACTGCTCCTCGTCCGGGTTGCCCCACCGCGCCGAGGACGCGGCGTGGGGCCACGGAACTCGATCGTGTTCGCATCACCCTAACGACTGCGCGGGGCGTGAGCACCTCGAGCACACCGGTCGGTACCGGTGACCGTGACCGGGGTCTCGAACGGGAATTCGCCCGGTTTCCCGACGTCGATACCACTGATCGGGCGCGCCCGCTGTGAGACAGTTTCCCTCGTGAGCAAGCTGGATCGCACGGATGCGCGGCTGTTGTTGACCCTGTGCGACGTGCCGCGCGCGACGGGCGTTCATCTGGCGTCGTTGCTCGGTCTCGCGCGAAACACGGTGCAGGCCAGGCTCGCACGGTGGGATCAGTCACAGGTGTTGGGCCGCATCGATCGTCTGGTTTCACCACGCGATCTGGGTTATCCCTTGCGCGCCTATGTCGGTGCGGTCACCGATCAACACCGACTCGAAGCCGTCATCGACCGATTGCGCGACATTCCCGAGGTCACCGAAGTGGTGGGAGTATCCGGCGAGGCCGATCTCCATATCGGTGTGTCCGCGACCGATGCGGACGATCTCTATCGCGTCGCCGGCCTCATTCTGGCGGTGCCCGGCATCGAACGCACCACCGTCTCGGTCATCATGCGCGAGGCCATTCCCTATCGCACCAAGCCACTCATCGAGCGTCTCGCCGACGACGACGGGAGGGCGTCGCGATGACGCCGCCGGCGGATCGCCGGTTCACCAAGGACACTCCCGACCAACCCGCGATCGTCGACCTGGTGCGTCGGCGCATCGCCGTGCTCATCACCGCATTCGCGCTCCCCGGTGCGTTGCTGATTCTCGGCTCTCCGGCCGGGCCCCCGCCCGGCGCACCGCGCATCGCGGCCATCGGCATCCTGCTGAGCACCGTGCCGGTGTCCCTGATCGTCTACCGGACACGCACGGCCTTCCTGTGGTTCAACAGACCCAGCCGTCAGGCGTCTCTGGCCCTGGCCTTCACCGTCTACGCCGACGTCGGGACCGCTGCCTTCCTGCTGCTCTTCCGGGACCAGGGCACGGCGCTCTTCGGCTGCGCCTTGTTCGCCGTCGTCTCGTCGTTCGTCGCGTTCTTCGGAACGTCCGTCGCCGTCGTGTTCCACGTCGTGGCGACGACGGCGGTCATCCTGACCATCACGCTGCGCGCCGCGATGGATCCGGGGTCGGACACGCTCGCTCTCGCGGCCGCGGGCGTGTCGCTGTGGCTGGCGGTCAACGGCACGATGACCGTCATCAGTCAGACCTCCGCCACCCTGCACAGCAACCTGAGCACCCAGATCGGGCGCGCCCAGACCGATCCGCTGACCGGCCTGCTCAACCTGCGTGGGCTCGAGCAGATGGTCCTGCGACGGGTCGACGACGACGTGACCCTGGGCTTCCTGCTCGTCGATCTCGACCACTTCAAGCGAGTGAACGATCTGCACGGCCACCTCGTCGGCGACGACGTACTGGCGCTGGCCGCGTCCCGCCTGGCGACGTTCGTCGGCGACGACGGACTGGTCGCGCGGCGCGGCGGGGAGGAATTCCTGGTGGTGATCACCGCCGACGTCGACGAGGGCGAGTTGATCGACCGTGCCGAGTCCGCCCGACACCGCCTGCACGTTCCCGCCGACGCGGTGCCCATCACGGCCAGCGTGGGCGCGTCGTTGGTGACGCCGGACGACATCGCCGATCAGGACGTCCGGTCCACCGTCCGTCTGGGGATGCACCGCGCCGACATCGCGATGTACCGGGCGAAGAGCGCGGGACGAGACAACGTCCAGTTTCACGGGAGTCGCCGAGGGTAGTCAGGCCCCGTGAGCACGGCGGAAGCGGAAGCGATGGAGGACAGCGATCTCGGTACGGTCCGGGTCGCTGCGGATCAGGGTCTGGCCGACGCCGTCGCCGACAAGATCTGCGCTCGGCTGGACGGGCACCGACTGAGCTCGGGCACCGTCCTGCACGCCGAGGCGGTCTCGTTGCCGCTGCCCCCCGTCGAGAGCGGGCGGCCGGACATGGAGACGTGGTCCTCGCTGCTCGCCACCGGTTCCGAGGAGGGGGAGAACGCCGACGCGATCACGCTGTGCGTGTCGGAGATTCCCCGGCGGGTGGGGTCGCGTCCGGTGCTCGCCGAGATCGTCGGGACGTCGATGGTGGTGATCTACGTGCCGTCGTTCGGAGCGCGGGCGGTGGCGCGGCGCGCCGGCGCGGTCGCGCTCACCGCGATCGAGTCGATGCGACGACGTGACGACGACACCGACGACGGCAGTCCCGTCGCTCCCGATCACCCCACGCCCGCAACGGGTCTCGCGCACTGGTCCGTCGATTCGGGTCACGACATTCTGCTCGCCCCGGCACTGCTGGGCCGAACACGCATGGTGGCGGGCATGATTCGCACCAACCGACCGTGGCGGCTGGTGCCCGCACTGTCGGGCGCCCTGGCGGCGGCGACGGCAACGTCCGCGTTCGGCGTCTTCTACTCGAGCATCTGGCAGATGGCGGCGTCCATGTCGGTGCTGCGCCTGACGTGCGTCTCGGTCATCGCCGTCGCGCTCATCACGGCGTGGCTGATCCTGCCGAACGGGTTGTGGGAACGGAGGACCCGCCGTCAGACCGGCGTCGACCGCGCGATGTACAACATGGCGACCCTCGCCACCGTCTTCGCCGGGGTGCTGTTCATGTACGTTGCCCTGTTCCTCGTGGTCGGCGCGGCGTCCGCTGTCGTGATCTCCCCCGAGTTCCTGTCCATGCAGATCGACCGCGAGGCAGGGGTCGTCGACTACGTGCGGCTGGCCTGGCTCGCGGCCTCGCTGGGCACCGTCGCCGGTGCCGTCGGGTCCACCGTCGCCGATCAGGAGCAGATTCTCGGCGCCACCTTCGGCCACCGGGAGGCCGCGCGGCGCCGAGCGGCGAAGAGCCGGCTCTCTACCGACTGAACTGCGCGGATCAACGTTCGTCGAGGAGCGCGCTCGACGCGAGCCGCTCGGGCGCCCTGTCCATCAGCTCCACCACGGCATCCGCGTAGACCGTGTCCGTCATGCCTCGGGCTCGCGACAGTCGGCTCAACCGGGCACGCGCGGCATCGACGTCCTCGCCGAAGAGCTCGGCGAGCGCTCCCGTCGCCTCCGCGAGCCGGGCAGCAACCGCGAGGACACCGCGTATCGCGGCCGCCGGACGTCCTCGACGATCGTCGTCGCCACCGACGGTCAGCGCCAACGCTGCGAGATGTGCCAACGTCGACCCGACGTCGCCGGGCCGGTCGGTGTCCCAGGGTTCGGCGGCGTGGACGGCGAGCGAGCCCAACCCGACACCGAGGGACGTGATGGGGAAGGCACGGACGGCGCCCACCCCCGCGGCGTTCGCGGCGGCGGCGAAGGTGCTCCACCGAGTGTCCGCGCTGGTATCGGCGACGGTCGCGACGGCGATCTCCCGCGCACTCGCGAGGATCGGGCCGTCGGTCAGGAGTGTCTCGTCGACCGCCACGCGGGCGACGGGCGTGGTGACCGCGGCGCGCAACGCCCCACCGTCGTCGAGTAGGCCGATGACCACTCCTCGCGCTCCGTACGCGTCCTGCGCCGTGGCCGCGATCTTCTCGAGGAGCGCCGTGATGTCGAAGCGGGTGCAGAGAGTGGCGGTGATGTCGGCGAGAGCCAGTCGAACGACGGGGGTGGTCAAGGTCGGTCTCCTTCGTCCCTGAAGGTGAGGCGGCGGGACAGGACGGCGGCGGCAACCTCGGTCAGGCTCGCCCCCTCTGCGAACGCGTGCGCGCGGAGTCGGTCCATCGCCACGGATGTGGAGGCGCGGAGCTGGACGGCCACCATCCCGGCGGCCAGATAGACGGAACGGCGGTCGTACGGGTCGTCGGACGCTGGCGGGGATCCGCCGCGTTCCACGAACGTCGGGTGCGCGAAGGTAGCGAGAATGCCGTTGGTGAGCGACTCCGCGCACAGGAGAGCCGCGTCGTGCTGGGCGGCCGTCAGGTCTCCCGGGGTGAGCCGATGGATCTCGAGCACGCCGAACGGCACCTCCGCCTCCAGTGGATAGGCGAAGAGTCCGCGCACTCCCAGCTCAGCGGCTCCGCGGGAGAACATGGGCCACCGTGAGGCCGCCTCGGGACCGGCGATGTCGTCGATACGAACGGGCTCGTCGTCTCGGTGAGCATCGGCGCACGGCCCTTCGCCCAGGGTGAATTGCAGCTCGTCGAGGCGCAGCGACCGGGGGTCGGTGGCGTAGACCAGCTGGCGCACGTTGCGGGAGGTCCCGAGCAGGGCGACGGCCGCGCCGTCCGCCTCCGTCAGACGGGCGCAGGCCTCCACGAGGTTACGGACACCGGTGAAGGAGGGACGCCGCGCAGCCGCGTCGGAGTCCTCGTATTCCGGATTCACCCGGCAACGCTCCCTCCGATCGGGTCGAGCTACTTGCCGAGGCCGGAGCGCCGAAGCCGCCAGGGGACGGCGGCCGATTCGAGTTGTACGGCAAGACTCATCTTCGACGCGCCGTCGACTCGCTCTTCGAAGCGAATGGGCACTTCGGCGATGCGGAGACCGTGCTCGACGACGCGAAAATTCATCTCGACCTGAAACGCGTATCCGTTGCTACCCACGGATGCTACGTCGATGGTACGCAGCGTCGACGCGCGCCACGCCTTGAAGCCGGCCGTCGCGTCGCGCACCTTCAACCGCAGGATGGCGTTGACGTAGAGATTGGCGAACTTCGACAGGGCCTTGCGATGCCAGGGCCAGTCCTCGGCGACGGCGCCGCCGGGAACGTAGCGGGAGCCGAGGACGACGGCGGCATCGGTGGTCCGCAACTCGGCCACCATGCGCGGGATGGCCTCGCAGGGGTGCGAGAGGTCGGCGTCCATCTGGACGACGATGTCGGCGCCGTCGTCCAGGGCCCGCACGATGCCGGCGACGTACGCGCGGCCGAGGCCGTCCTTGGTGGTGCGATGAAGAACACTCACCGGGATGGCGGCGTCGCGGCTCAGCTGCTCCGCCACGTCGCCGGTGCCGTCGGGCGATCCGTCGTCGACGACGAGCACTCCCAGGTTCGGCAACTGCAGGTCGGTGAGCATGCCGACGAGCTTGGGGAGGTTCTCGCGCTCGTTGTACGTGGGGACCACGACGGTGATGCGGGGGTCTGTGGGGGCTTCCGACACCGTGGAATGGTGATCGATCGGCTCGCGAATCGCAAGAACCGGACATACGGCACGGTTCGCGGCGCGGTCCCGCTCGTCTGGTTCTCGGCGCTGCGTCGAATCGGTCGTGGTGAGATGAGTACCGAGAACGAGTCCGATTTTCCGAGCGGAAGCAGGAGCAGGAGCACCATGACGATCGACGTCCATCGCGCCATCGCCGAGACGGCACGGCAGATGCACGCGACCGCCGTCGGCGACGAGGGCGGAGTCGACCGCGTTCTCGAGGCCATCACCGCCGGCGCCATCGAGCACGTTCCGGGCGCGCAGCACGCCGGTGTGCTGCTGGTCAGCAAGGACAAGACCTTCGAGACGCTGGCCCCCACCGATCCGCTGATGAACACGCTGGATCGGCTGCAGAAGGAGACGGACCAGGGGCCCTGCCTCGAGGCGGCGTGGGAGCAGCCGATGGTGCGGGTGGACGAGATCGAGACCGACCCGCGGTGGCCGGACTTCTCGGCGCGCGTGATCGCCGAGACGCCCGCGCGGTCGTCGATGTCCTTCCAGCTCTTCACCCACCAGGGCTCGCAGGGCGCGCTCAATCTGTTCTCGGACCAGGTCGGGGCGTTCGACACCGAGTCCGGCGAGATCGGCCTGGTCTACGCCACCCACGCGGCCCTGGCTCTGCACGCGAGCAAGCAGTTCGGCGGCTTCGCCAGCGCCATCGCTCGGCGGGACGTGATCGGTCAGGCCAAGGGCATGATCATGGCGGAGTACAAGGTGGACGCCGTGCAGGCGTTCGAGATGCTGCGCAAGCTGTCCCAGGACACCAACACCCCGGTCGTCACCCTGGCCGAGCAGGTCGTGGAGTCGCGGCTGCAGTAGCCGCTTGCGGTCAGGCGGCGTGCGTGGTCCGGGGCGGGCTCACCCGCGTGGGCGCGGCTGCCTGCTCCGCCGGCCTGGTCGGGAACAAGTGGAGCCACGGGCTCATCGGGTAGCGACGAAGAAGGGCCGCATGAAGGCCGAAGTGAGGACGTCGCATCTCGTGCTCCCGGGGTGAAGGGCTTCGTTTCGGGGAAAGATACCGTTTCCGGCGTCGTTCCCCGGTAGTTCTTCGGTGTTCGGACAGAATCGTTACAAGGGCGCGCGGTTCGCAGTCACAGCTGTCGCGGACGCCCCACCGGTCACTCGCGTGCCAGCACGGCGCGGGTCACGAACACCGCAGACGCCGCGACGAAGCACCACGACGCCACCGTCCCGGCGCCGGTGAGGAACCCCACCGACGCCGCGGCGGCGAACAACGCGGCCACGAACAGATGCCGACTCCGGGTCACTTGTGCGAGTTGCGCTTGTGTCCCACCCGCGGCTCGTCGGGCGCCGGCACGGGCCGTCCCTCGATCTCGCGGGGGCACTCGGTGACGACGCCCGCCGCCACCCCGCCGGCACCGCCGAGCACGGCACCGACCGCCGTCCCGACCCATCCGCCGGACGCCCCGATCGCCGCCCCCAGCCCGGCCGCGCCGATGCCGTTGGACAGCACGGCCTGCGAGCACTCGTCCACCTGCACCTCGGCAGATTCCACGACGCCCTGGATGTCCGGCGGGAGGATCGATCCCCCACCCGCCAGTGCCGCCGTGATCGCCGTGGCCGCCACGATCGCCGAACCCACCATCTCGTCTCTCCCACATCGTTCCCGGGGCGGCCGGATGCCGCTCCCCCGATGGCTTCAGTCAACGGGTCGGCGGGGCGGGTGTGAATGACGTGGATGCACGAAAGTGGTTCGGGGACACGGGCGCAAGGTCGGTCCCGCGTCCTGGAGTCACCTGCCCTCGATTGTGGAATGTGGGCCCCGGAGAGCGGGGCTCAGATTCCACTACCGGTCGGCGCAGTCGTCACGCCCCGGGTATCGCGGAGATAGGTGGGAGCGCGAGTGTCGGCACACAATCGGGTGAGAACCCGCCGATTCGCGGCTATCGGGCGGATCTTGTGGCGATACTCGCGGGCGCGAGTGCCCCGAAGTCGGTCCGATCGCCGGGATCCCGGCGTTCGACGCGAGTTGTGGGCGCTGACGCCCGGGTATGCGACGCCCCCGCACCCGCCCTCGACAAAGTCCTCGACTGCACGGGAGGGCGGCCGGTCGACTCGGCACGCAGCGCCTCGGACCACCCCGCGCCGACGGAACCAATGCCAGGAATGTTCGAGGCCACGAGCGATGGTCACACGGCCGGGCTCCCGTGATCGTGCTGGTGCCGCAGATTGGTTCGTTCGGACGACAACTCCGCAGCGGTCGGCGCCTGGCTGTCGTTCACTCGGGCGATGGTGGCCGGCGATCCGACGGGAAACACTGGCTCTCCGGTCGATACACACAGAACGGACCATCAGTGAGCCAAGACCCCGCCATCACGCTGGCCCCCGGTGAACGTGAACGCTTCTCGGAGCAGTTCAGCCCCAACATCATTCTGACGCAGTTCAAGACGACCATGGTCATCACCGACCGCCGGGTCATCGTGCGGCAGCCCAATGCCATCTTCGGCATCATTCCAAGGGGCTACAACGAACAGACAAGCCCACTGCGCCACGTCTCCCAGATCAACGCCGGGGAGTCGTTCTCGACGCGGAAGCTCATCCAGGGTGGCATCGGGGTCATCATGGGGCTGTACCTGACCGCGGGAATGGCTGCGCTGAGCCCCGCGCTCTCCGTGATCGGTCTGCTGGTGATCGGGTTGGGGGCGTTTCTGCTCTACACGGCGCACGAACTCGGCATCGGCTTCCGCAACCACGGTGGTGGCGTCCTCTTCGCTGCAGCCTCGAAATCGGAGCGCGCGAAGGTGGAGGCGGCCAAGCGGGCGGTGAACGATATCGTGTTCGCGCGCGAGCAGCCCGTGGAGTCCGGGGTTCCGGCGGCGCCGGTCACCGACCCGACCGTCGTCATCCCCGCGCCCACGTCGGCGGCCCCGTCGTCCGCTCCGTCCCGCTTCACCGCGGCGCAGGCGTCGGACCCCACCACTCCGCAGGCGGTGCTCTCACAGATCGCGGAGCACGAGCCCTCACTGAGGTCCACGGTGGCAGCCAACCCCAATTGCTATCCGGGACTGCTCGACTGGCTCCGCGGCCTCGGCGACCCGGAGGTCGAACGCGCCCTGGCCGCACGAGTATGACCGGGGCTCCCCCGCCGCCACCGCCGCCGCCACCACCCGGACCGCCGCCCCCGCCGCCGCCCGGACCCCTCCCGTCCGCCGGTCCGGAGTCGGCTCCGCCGCCGCCACCGCCCCCGCAGGCGCGGCCGGTTGTCCCGCTGACCAAGCGCACCGAGAAGCCCCGACCGACCACACCCGTTGTGTCGCTGTCGACGTCACCGCGCGCCACGCCGGACGCCCCGCCGTCGACCACGGACACGACCCCCGCCCCACCGGCTGCGCTCGACCGTCCGGCAACCCCCGAAGAGCCGACACCAACACCGCTCACCGGTTCGGGCGACGCACCGGCGTCGTCGACGGAACCGGGCAGCGTGCCGCGGTCGGGACGTCGTCGCGTCGTCCTTCTGGGGGCTGCTGTCGCAGCCGTCGTCGTGGCCCTCGCGGCTGCCGTCGTCGTGGTCGTGCGGCCCCATTCCGGCACGGAGACAGCGACTGTCGCAGACGCCCTCACCGGGGGAACGTTCCCCACGGCACCGACTGCGGCCTGGTCGCTGGAGCCGTCCTCGGTGGTTCCGGGGCCGGACAGCTACTTCTTCAACCCCTTGTTCGGAGAGCAGGATTACGAACGGCCCGGGGCGATCGTCGATGGCGAACGCACTTTTATGGCCGCACGGGACGGGTCGACACGGTCGACGACCATCGCGGCGGTCGACGCCACCGACGGCACGGTCGAGTGGACGCACGTGATCGACAACTTCGGTGGGTGCGCCAACGCCACCCTCGACGGACGGCTGCCCTGTATCGACCGAGGCTCGACCCCCGGGTCCAGCAGCGTCCAATTCCTCGACGCCTCGACCGGTTCGGTCGACTCCACCCACGAGGTGGCGGCGTACGTCGGCGCCGTCTACGTGAGCGGATCCGACCTCTACGTCAGCGGCTGGGACCAGGATGCTGAGGCGTCGGTCATCAGCAAGGGGACCATCGACGATCCGACCGCCTCGTGGTCTCGGTCTTATCCGGACGATCGCTGCTCGATAGCGGGCAACGGAGACAGCAGCACCTTCGACGTGGTGGGAAGCGTGTTGGTCAAGATGTCCGGCACGTCCGTGGTGGCGGACACCACGGACGGCGACCTCGTCATCTCGAACACCGGGTACTCGTATCCACTGGGCGGGCGCGCCGTCATGACCAATCGATGCCCCGACAGCCCGTCGAGCGGCGAGTTCACACCGGCGATCGTCTCCAGCGACGGGCTCACCACGGCGACCGCGAACGACGCTCCGATCGACTACGCCTTCGTCGCCGACGCGGACCCGTCTGCACCATTTCTGTATCGCGGCGGCGGAGCCCTCGACCCCGTGACGGGCGACCTCCGTTGGGCCCGGCCCGATCTCGCGGACAAGACGTCGGAGGCAGCGTTGATCGGATCGACGATCATCGTGCCGTCCGGTGACCGGACGGAGGCACTCGACGTCGCGACGGGCGACACTCTGTGGACGGCGCCTCGCCGCGGCGCGACCGTCGATGCGACCGACGGTCGCGCGTTCCTGTCGGCGGCGGATTCGACGCTGGCCGCCTTCTCGTTGGAGGACGGATCGGAATTGTGGAGCGTTCCGCTGTCCCCCGTGGACCAACGGGGTGGCACGTTGGTGCCCGCGGGAGACGGCCTGATCTATGCGGGATCGGACGCACTGCACCGCTTCGACCCGACCGGCCCGCCCGCCGGGGCGATCGCGGCCGGTGACGCCGGCGCCGGGAGCTCGGACTCGTCCGACTCCTACGTGACGGCGTGCGGGACTCCGCCGACGTTCACGCCCACCGAGGTGACCACCGACAGCGGCGCGTTGGTGGTGACCATGGAGGTGCGGGCCACCTGCCCGGCGGGTGACGTCCTGTCGTCCAATGCCATGCGGCTGTCGATCACGCGCGGCGGGGCGAACGTGGCCTCCGCGTTGTTCGACATGTCGGAGACTCCCCTCGCGGTTCCGGGATCCGACACCACCGGCTCGGGTTCGAGCGGCGGTGGAGAAAGCTCGGTCCAGCAGTCGTTCCGCTTCCCGGTCGGCTCCTTCTGGTTGCCTCCGGACTCGTCCACGGGCTCGACCAGGGGCTCGACGTCCGCTGGGACCAGGTACGTCGTGGACTGCGACCGCGGGGACTCCGCGGGCGCGCGGGCGCAGCTCGGCTCCGACGTCGAACCGGTCACGGCCTCCGCGCCGGCCGAGCCGGTCACCGGCACGTCCGAGTCCGCCGCCTTCGACGCCTTGCGCGCGATCGCGAACGCGGACCGGCCCGTCATCCTGCGGGACCTCGGCGAGCGGTGGGTTCCGCAGTTGAGCTCGAAGAAGCCGGGCCTGATCGCCGACGGAATGACGTGGAACAACTCGTCCACCCTCGCCGAACACCTCGACCTGCGCCTGAAGTACCCGAACGTCAAGCTCATGTGGTCCGGCGAGTGGAGCGTGTTCAGCTTCTCGGACTTCTGGGTGACGGCCGCCGGCGCCACGTTCTCGGACCCCGCCGGAGCCAACCGGTGGTGCGACCAGAACGGCCTCGACGCCGACCACTGTTTCGCGAAGCTGATCAGCGCTACGCACCCGATTGCGGGGAGTACGGCGAGTCGGTGAACCACGACAGGCGTGCTGGGCTTTCGTCCGCAGATGTCCCCGGTGCGCAGTAACGCCAACTCACAAATTGTTTCTCAGAAACATTAGTGATGGCGACCATCAACCTACGCCTCCACGCCAAAGAATCTGCTCCCTCAAAAAAGATCGAGCTGTGCCGCATTGCGTCCACATCTCCCGAGTCGTATTTCGAAATTCGACCGTTCGCACTACGCGAAGATGGACCGCCCTGCGCTACGGTTCCGGTCAGGAGCATTCGATCGGTACCAAATCGCTCCAACCAATCACCCCCCGACATCAGGGAGCCAAACATGTCCAACAAGTTGAAGAAGTTCGTTGCCGGGGTGAGTGTCATCGCGGCTGGACTAGTGGGGCCGATCATCGTTCCACCCTCCACCGCACAAGCTGCCCTTCCGACCGTTACGGTCAAGTTCGGGGATTGGCGGTGCAGCCAGATGGGTGGGGGCAGAGTTGTCGCCGTGCAAATGGGGTCCCAATACGGCAGCGTTCCCAAGGCCGTTGGCGATACCATTCGCATCAATGCGAAGGTCGGGACTGCCAACAACTTGACCGGAGCCATTTGGTGCAAGTCTTGGTGGCGCCCGGTGGCCATTCCCGTGTACAACATCAGTCAGCGCATTTGGGTCAGTGCGCCGAACCAGCATTTCAACGTGTAAAGCCCGCGTTGAGTTCATGCCAAACAAAATCCGTTTGGCATGAGCTCGGCGTAGGTCCAGGAAGGCTGCATCATCTCTGCCATCAATGGCAGCGGACAGGCGACCGATGGCCCGCCGAACATTCCCTCGTCGCCCGCGAACCGCACCGCGGATCCCATTTAGTACAACGCCACCGTCAACCAGTTCGTCGGCTCCTCGAACGACGCGGGCGATGCCGCACCATGACAGCGTTCGCCAACGACCGCGACGATCCCACTCAGGCCCTGATCGCGTCACCGAACCTGCATTACCTCACCGCCGTGCCAGGCGCCCCCGCCGGCCGCGGCCTGTTCACCGATGGCGCCCTGACGCAGAACTCGACCACGTTCACCAGTGCCACCGCTGCCTTCACTCAGGCCGACGTCGGCCGCCTCATCCGGTTCGTCAACAACTTCGCCGCGATCGACTCCGGCGGCGCGATCTACATCAACGCGGTGCAGTCCGCGACGTCGGTGACACTGAACAAGGCCGCGGGCGGGTCGCAGACGGGCCGGAACTGCATGGTCGACAGGGACATGTTCTTCCGCTCCGCGTTCTACGGCGCGGTGGACCCCGCCACCGGGGTCTACTACTGCATCGCGAACGACAACACCTCCGGCGGAAACCGGTCAGTGTTGTTCGCCATCGCCTACCCCGGTGCGCGCGCCGAACTCCTGGAGTCCTACCCGAGTGCGACACCGGGCGAGATGGTGATGTGGAACGGCTACCTCTGGTCGCACCAGGCGCGGAGACAGCTCACGACGTGGGCGTGACGCCTCGGCCACCTGAATGGCATCCGGTCCCCGAGGTCTGGCAGCGTTGCTCATGCCGGACGGATTGCACCCCAACGCGGCCGGATACGACGTCGCCGCCGCCGCGGAAGCGCGGATGCTCGGGATCGCGGCCTGAGTATCAGACGGCCGGAGCGGGGAGCGGGGGCGGCGGGTTCGGGCCGCCCCGCTTCGCGTACTGCTCGAGGAATCGCTCGGCGAGGAACAGGTGCCCCTCGGTGTTCAGGTGCGACCCGTCGAAGTTCGCGTACTGCGGGGAGTTTGCGTCGGTGAACCACCCGTAGGCGAGTGGGTCGATGATCGGTGTGTCGGTGGCGAGCGCCGCCGACTTGATTGCGTCGGCCGTCGGCTTGAGAGTGTTCCCGAGGGGCTGCGGGGCCGAGGGTGTCATGAGCACGATCTGCACGCCGGGCCACACGTCTCGGGCCGTTTGCATCGTGGACAGCACGGCGGCGGTCAAGTCTTCCGACTCGGCGCGGTAGTCGTTCTGACCGCCTTGCAGCACCAAAATGTTCGGCTGTAGCCCGTTCTCGGCGCTGCGAAGGATGCGCTGGTCGTACCGATTGAAAATGTCGGTGTCGCCGGCGGTTCCGCCACCCCATGTGAACCCGGTGCCGCCGACGCCGTCGACGGACCAGCGGGGGTAGTTCAACGCGCGAGCTGCGAGGTAGGCCCAGCCGTTTTCGCGCTGGTTCGCTGCGTTGTAGCCCTCGGTGTAGGAGTCGCCCATGATGAGCAGCGTCGGATTCTCCGGGACGGTGATCCGCGCGAGCCGGTCCAGGCTCGGCGGCGCGACCCGCTCGGCTGTCGCTTCGGCGGGCGCCGTGGTGCGCTGGTAATCCCAGATGAGGCCGACGCCGATGAGCAGGACGACCACCGCGACGACAGCGAGGGTGGCGTTGCGGGCGCGGGTGGAAGTCACTGACGCATCATGCCCGACCGGGCGGTCTCAGCGCCTGTCGAGCGGAGGCGCCGATAGCCGGACGTCACCACGCCCTGTTGTACTGCTCGGCCTCGCTGATGCATTCTCAGAGCAGTACGCCGAGGAGCCCTGAAACGACGACAGGCCGAACTCGGGGCTGCACGGCTCGGTTTCGCACCAGTCGCACCACCCGGTGTCGGACGGCATCGGCCCTCGCGCTGCCTTCGAACGGAGCCACGCGAGGGCCGACCGCAGTGCGCTCATCGCTGCACCATGTCATGAGCGGGGAGGTCGACAGCACGTGCGCCGCCCTGGTCGGCCCGTTTCGATCGCTGCGCCAACGCCATGCGGCTAAGCGAGCACCCGATGATCGCGGCCATCGGGTAGACCACGAACGGGTAGACGATCGGGTTGTCGGTGTAGGCAGCGACCAGGAACGTCAGCAGCACCAGGAGCGCGGCGACGTGCAGCTCGCGGTGATCGGTGTCGTCCAGGAACGCCAACCGCCACAGGCGGTAGGCGAGCAGGGCGACACCAATTACGAATAGCGCGAGCCCGACGAGTCCGGTGTCGACCAGGATGCGCAGGTAGTCGTTGTGCGGCTGGTTGATGGTCGGGGTGTAGCGCACCATCACCCGTTCGGCCTCACCGATTCCCCCGCCGAGTTCGGGGTTCTCGCGGTAGGCGCGCAGCAGGTTGCCCCAGAAGTACTCGCGGCCGGAGGTGTTGATCTGGAGGCCGCCGATGCTGCCGCCGTCACCTTCGAGGAACCGGTCGCGCAGCGGCGCCCAGTAGGTGACGAGGGCGTAGAGCACTGCGACGCCGGTGAGCGACCGCAGGAAGACGGTGCGGAGTCGGCCGCGGTTGCGGGCCATCGCGGCGAGCGCGAACGCAACTGCCGCGGCGAGGAGGGCGGTGCGGGACCCGCTCATCGCGATCTCAAAGCCGAGTAGCAGGATGAGCAGCCGGCCGAGCACGCCCAGTTTCTTCCAGTGCGCGGACAGATACGCGATGGCGACCATCGCGGTGAGCGCGAACGCGCGGCGTGTGATCGCTCCGTCGGGCTCGAACCCGTACTGCGCGATCTGCGTCGCGTAGATGGCGGCTAGGATCGTGCTCGCTCCGAGGAACCATTTCAGTAGCACGTCCGGGGTGCCGACGCTGGACCGCTGCGCGGTCAGCCACATCCCGGCGACCAGGCCGATGTACATGGTGATCGGGTGCGCGATGGTGCCGCTCAGGCCGCCGGTCAGCGCGGTGATGCCGAGGCTCCACCCGAGCCACACAACGAGCGCGATCGGCACGGCGTGGAACGGGCGCAGTCGCCGCTCGCGCTTCCCTGCGGACACGGTGCCGTTGTCGACGAGTCGGAGCAGAACGCCCACGATGAGCGCGAACGTCGCGAGCAGGCCGACGATCGACGACCCGTTCAGTGCGCCGAATCGGAACTGGCGCAGTCCGTCGCCGGATGCGAGGAACAGGGCACCGACGAGGATCGTGAACGGCAGCGCGGGACGCAGCGCGGCGGTCACTGCTCGCTCCTGGCGGTGCGCCACGCAAGGAACGTCCACATCAGCCCCGCGACGACGCCGAAGGCCGCGAACGCGCGGTACTCGGTGGTCACGGCAAGAGCGGACAGGCCCGCGAGCAGAGCGCCGGCCGCGAACCAGCCCACTTGGGCGGGTCGATCTCCGACGCGCCAGGGATCGTTGTCCATCGTCGCATCATGCCCGACCGCCCGGTCTCGGCGCCTGTCGAGCGGGGCGATAGCGGTGCATGGGGGCGTCGATCCCGTCGACCATCAACAGCTCCGACCCCTACGGGATGCGGTCGGATTCCGTCCGCTTCTCCAGCCGCGGCAACGCGCTGCTGGCCCGCCTCGGCGCCACCGCCGTCTCACCCCGATAGGAACAACGCCACGTTCAGAGTCACCGCCGACGACATCCGTACTGCAGCCGAAGCGGAGGACGGTGTGGTCGCGACGTTCGTCGATCTGCACGTGTGGTCGGGGGATGCGTCGGACCTCCCGGACGAGCCGGGATATCGGATCATCGTGTCGTCCAGTGATCTGGCCGACTTGATGCGCGAACATGGAGACAAGCCGGATTCCGTCGCGGAGGCATTGTCGCCCCCGTCGCCGGTGACGTACGAGGTCTGACGGACGCTATTTCCAGGTCGGCACGGTGTCGGGCGTGGGCGATCCTGCACTCACGCGGTACGGCATCTCGGCTGCGAGATCGTCGCCGAGGTACAGCCGCACTGTGTAATCGCCGGGATCGTGGAATAGCGGTTCCAGAGTCACGGCCGCGAGAGTGGGCATCACGCCGAAGCGATGGTGCTGGTGCCCACTCGGCGGTGTGTGCGCCTTCTGGAACTGAGCCTTGTAGCGATCGGGGCGGCGGGCGTCACTGGCATTCGCAGGCAGGATCGTCGCGGCAACCGCTAGACCGGCCGGCACATCATCGGGACGCCAGTGGATTCGACATATCACGGAAACGTCCTGCTTCAAGGGGAAGTCCGACAAGGTCTGAACCTGGTAAGCCCCCAGATCGTACGCAGACCACGTTCCGGTGCCGTTCGGAACAACGCCATGCGCCAGATAGGCGAATTCGATTCGAGGGTCGTGGACCGAGCCGGCCCGCGAGTTCTCCCATCGCGACCGGAACCACTCCGCGGCCTTCTCGATCGTTGCCCTGTCGCCATCGGCCTTCCAGGCGTCGAGCGCGACGGCGTTGATGAACATCTCGGCTTCGATGTCCGCGATCGGCGGCAATTCGTAGCCGTTGCCGTCGAGAAACATGTTGGCAGCGAGCCACGCCGTGCGCTTGTTGCCGTCGTGGAAATACTGGGTGGAGGCGATGCCATGGGCGTACGCAGCCGCCTTAGACCACACGTCCTCGAATACGTCCTGTTCACCGAACCCCGACTGCGGGCGGAAGGCGTTGGCCTCGACCCCCTCCATCTCACGCACACCAACGTCACCGTCCTGGCGCGCGTTGATGACAATGAGGGTGTCGACGGAGAGGTACTCGATGGTCACTTCAGCCGTTCGAGCAGGGTGGACCAGCGGGCCATGTGCTTGTCGAGCAAGCGATCGGCCTTCGTCTCGTCCATGTACGTGACGCCATCGCGGTCGTCCGAGACGTGCTCGGTCCGCTGGTCAGCGTCGGCGCGCACCTTTCCCATGCCCACGAGGGTACGTGCGCCGTCAAGAAGTGGCTTGTCGGGCGGACCATCGCGCGAGGACCGCGGTTCGATCTCAGTCGATAGCGGTGCCTATGCCCCGCTCTCCCCCACCCGCTCGTGCGCGGTCATGAGCAACTTCGCGAACTCCGCCGACACACTCTGATCCAGCAGGGGGTTGGCGGCCACATCGGCCAGAAGCTGCCGACACAGCACCCGCACCGCCGTGTTGGTCTCCTGCGACCGCCACTTGATCAGGTCAAAGGCCTTCTCGTCGGAGACGTTCAGCATCACCATCACGATTCCTTGGCCTGCTCGATGCTGGAACGGAAGTTCATGGCGCCCAGCAACCGCTGCACCTGCGCCTGAGCCGCCGCGGCCCGGCGCGCGGCACTCAACGCCGTCACGGCGACGCTGACGTAGATGCGCATGGCCGCGGCATCGACCGTCGAGAAGGCATCGGGCTGGCGGCTGTACAGGTTGAGCGCACCGGAGTAATCCGCATCGATCGCGAGCGGTGCCGAGAGGAAGCTCTGGTAGCCGCTGCCGGCCGCGCGCCGGGTGAACGCCGGCCAACGATCGGCGGGCGCCGTCCCGTTGGCGACCACCAGGGTTTGAGTGGCGATCGCCTCGAGGCACGGCCCCTCCCCTGTCTCGTACTGCGCGGCGTCGACGTCCAGAACGCCCTCGACCGTCGAGCAGATGGTGTCCGGGCCGCTGTCCCGCACGACGGTCACCGCGGCCGCCTCGGCGTCGTCGATCGAGTCGACCGCGTCGAGGCAGATCCGTTCGACCGTCGCGTCGACGTCGGTGATCGTGGAGAGAGCGGACACGGTGTCGGCCACCGACAGGAGGACGTCGTCGGCATCGTTGTCGGACGAGTTGGTGAGCATTCGAGAGGTACTCCGAACCGGAAGCAGCCACGCGGGCGAGGAGACAGGGTGACGGTGTGGTGGTTCGGGACGCTCAGCCCGGTGCCGCGGGGAGCATGGCGGAATCACCCCCGGCACCAGGGCGGAGGGACGCGGCGGGAAAGAAAGTCACGATCACTCCTGCGGGGGCGGGCCTGAACGAGGCCACACCGCATCGATGCGAATACGGATCGATCGGCAGGAGGATGTACCGAGCACCGGAAACGTACCCCATCCTCACCGCGCCCGGTTCGAGGCATTCCCCACTTCGGCGGTCCCGCGCGACGGCTGCCACGGGCTCTCCGATCGGTCCCGCCGATCGCATCCCGACCGGAAACGGGCGTCCGGCCCGAAAGGACGCCGACCGCAGGAACGGCGACGGCATTCACAGGAATGCGTGTCGCCGTCACAGAGCGCAAATGACCACCGTCGGTTGATCTTTCGCGCGTCAGTCGAAGATGGCTGCGGGAACAGACATTCATTCCGGGACGAGGAGTGGAACTGCGGTGGCCATCGAAACGAGCGTGCTGCGTGGGTAGAACCGTCTGCATCATCGGCACCCGCGGATACCCAGTTACTACGGTGGGTTCGAAAAGCTCGTCCGGCAGCTCGCTCCCTACCTGGTCGACCACGGCTGGCGCGTCGTCGTCTACGGGAGGCCTGCGGACGTCGACCAGCACGATCCCGAGCGCGACCGCCGCGTGGAGGCGGTCACCACCCGAGGACTCGACAGAGAATCGTTCAGCACCATCACCTACGGATTCACCTCGGCAGTCCACGCGTCCGTTCGGGTGCGACCGGAAGTCGCGCTGGTGATATACGTCGCCAACGGCTTCTGGCTGCCGATGCTGCGCTCCCGCGGCATTCCCACCGTCGTCAATGTCGACGGCGTGGAATGGGAGCGCGAGAAGTGGGGCCACCGTTGCCCGCAGCGTGTTCCGTGCGGGCGCGTCGGCCACCGCCCGCCACGCGACCGAACTGGTATACAACTCGACGGCTCTGGCGCAGCGATCGTCGGCCATGTCGGGCCGCGACGGCACCTACATCCCGTACGGCGGCGTGCTCCGCACCAAAGGGCCGGCGCCGAGCTGGAGACGCCGCCGGACGGGGGCACCGCCTCGGCCAACTGGCCGTCGGGGAACGCGTGGTCCGCCACAACCGTTCCGGCCGCGGCTCGTCGTCACATAACGCCCCGTGCGTTCGGCGAAGAAGGCGTTCTACATCAGCCGCGCACGTGTCCCGCATTCGCTCGGTACCACTCAACGGTGCTCCGGATGCCCTGATCCAGCGGAACCGCAGGCGACCATCCGCTGTCCCGCAGGGTCGACACGTCCAGGAGCTTGCGCGGCGTCCCGTCCGGCTTGGTGGTGTCCCACTCGATGCGGCCGGTGTAACCGACCGCAGCGGCGACCAGATCGGCGATCTCATTGATCGTCTGGTCCTCACCGGTGCCGACGTTGACCTGCTGCGGTCCGTCGAAGTGTTCGAGCAGGTGCAGGCAGGCCGAGGCCATGTCGTCCACGTGCAGGAACTCTCGACGGGGCGAGCCCGTCCCCCAGTTGGTGATCGACTCGGCGCCCGAGGCCAGGGCCTCGTCGTAGCGTCGAATCAGTGCAGGGAGAACGTGGGAGCCGGTCGGCGAGAAGTTGTCTCCGGGCCCGTACAGATTGGTGGGCATGGCCGAGATCCACGGCAGGCCGTACTGACGACGCACGGCTTGGATCTGCAGGATGCCCGCGATCTTGGCGATGGCGTACGCATCGTTGGTAGGTTCCAGCAGTCCGGTGAGCAGCGAGTCCTCGCGGATGGGCTGGTCCGCGAACTTGGGGTAGATGCAGGACGAGCCGAGAAACAGGACCCGCGGCACCTGCTGCTCGAGCGCCGCGTCGAGGACGTTGACCTGGATCTGCAGATTCTCGGACAGGAAGTCGACGGGATTGGTGCTGTTGGCGAGGATGCCACCCACCTTGGCGGCCGCCAGGACCACCACCCGAGGCTGCGTCTCGCGGAAGAACTCGAATACGGCGCCGCGGTCCTTCAGGTCCAGCTCGGACGAGGTCCGTCCGACCAGCTTCGTGAACCCCTGGTCCTCGAAGTGCCGCCACAGGGCGGACCCGACCAGTCCCCGGTGGCCGGCGACGTAGGTGACGGCATCGCGATCGAGCGGCGCCGGTGTGAAGGTGCTCTGCTCCACCGCCCTCACGCCCAGTCGGGGAGGTCGGGGCGATCGATCCAGGGGCGACCCTCGTGCTCCAGCGCGGCGATGTCGGCGTCGACCATGATCCTCGCCAGGTCGGGCGTGTAAACGGAGGGCTTCCACCCGAGGACCCGCTCGGCCTTGCTCGCGTCACCGACGAGCGCATCGACCTCGGTGGGGCGCAGGTAGCGCTCGTCGAACTTGACGTGCTTCTCCCAGTCCAGGCCGGCGTGCTCGAAGGCCGTGGTCAGGAAGTCTCGGACGCTGTAGTTGCCACCGGTCGCCAGGACGTAGTCGTCCGGCTCGTCCGCCTGCAGCATGCGCCACATGCCCTCGACGTACTCGGGGGCGTAGCCCCAGTCCCGCACGGCGTCGAGGTTGCCCATGTACAGGTCGTTCTCGAGCCCCGCCTTGATTCGGGCGACGGCGCGCGTGATCTTGCGGGTCACGAAGGTCTCACCACGCCGAGGAGACTCGTGGTTGAACAGAATGCCGTTCACCGCGAACAGTCCGTACGCCTCGCGGTAGTTGCGGGTCACCCAGTAGGAGTAGACCTTGGCCGCACCGTAGGGCGAGCGCGGGTAGAAGAGCGTCTCCTCGTTCTGCGGAGGCGGAGACGCACCGAACATCTCGGAGCTCGACGCCTGGTAGAAGCGGCACTTCACGCCGGCGAGGCGCACGGCCTCCAGCAGGCGGATGGACCCGATGCCGGTGGTGTCGCCGGTGTGCTCTGGCTCGTCGAAGCTAACGCGCACGTGGGACTGGGCCGCGAGGTTATACACCTCGTCGGGATCGATCTCAGACATCAGGGTGATGAGTCGTGCGCCGTCACTGAGATCGCCGTAGTGCAAGAACAACTTTGCGTCGGGGTTGTGGGGGTCGACGTATAGGTGATCGATACGCGACGTATTGAATGTCGACGACCGACGAATTAAGCCATGGACCGTGTAACCCTTCGACAGCAACAACTCGGCAAGATACGAGCCGTCCTGACCGGTTATACCGGTGATAAGCGCAGTTTTCACAGTAAGTCCCCATATCCTTGTACTCATAGCGCAGGCCAACGGTAGCGCACCAGTAGCACCGCCGCTCGCCAAGGCAATCGAGCGCCAACAGCGTAGAAACTGGGAAGGCGCCACCCTCGTCGACCCTGCCTGGGACACGACACCAAATCTCGCAGCAAAAACGGGACGCGGCCCCAGATTGGTGCCGCCCGATTCGCGCGACCTTTGCCTCGCGTCTACCATCCAGCGAGACACGCTCCCAGACCCCGCCCACCAGGCCCATCCAAGACGTGCCCCCAGAGTCGGAGAACAGGATGCTACCAGCGATATCGATAATTACCGCAGCCTTCAACGCAGAAGCGACAATTGCTGACTGCATTCAATCAATAATCGACCAGGAATTTCAAAATTGGGAACTGATCGTAGTAGATGACGCTTCTACCGACGGAACCCTCTCTCTCGCACGAGCTTTTGCGGACAAAGACACACGAATACGTGTCATATCCCTCCCGAGCAACCGCGGTTCCGGCTTTTGTCGTAACCTCGCAATCGAGAGCGCGCGCGCGCCCTTGCTCGCGGTGGCAGATGCAGACGACCGCTCTAAGCCAGGCCGATTGCGGTTACAGTACGAATTCCTACAGGACAATCCGAGCTTCACCGCAGTCGCCAGCCAACTAGAGGAGTTCGGCGATTGGGGTGGCCCATCGACGAGTTCGTGGCCGACGTCAACTTTAGAAATTGAAAATCGGCAGCGCCGGAACGCAATGCCGCTACCACATCCCTCCTGCATGCTCCGCACAGACAGGGTGCGTGAAGTCGGGGGTTACGACGTTCACTGTAAGAGGTCGCAAGATTACGCACTCTTCCTGAAGCTGCGGCGGGATCGACTGGCATGTCTAAATACGGTCCTCGTTTCGTATCGAACTCAAAGACCACTAAGTATTAAATACGCGATTTGGAGTGGTCGGTTCGCTTCGCTTGCGCGGAAACGGGTGTTGAAGGGAGCGTGCGATATTCGACCAGCACGGTTCCCTCAATCAACACTAGCCGACGCACGTTCTATTGCGCAGTGGGGTCGCCGCCGAATGAACGAGCGCGGCATCTCCGATACGGAGACCGTGAAGTTGACTGCCGGTGCAGTTTCTCGGTATCGATAGCACCACTCACCCGCTGGAAGCTCGCACGCGCCGCAGCAAGACCCGGCAGACGCCCTGCGTCACACGAAAGAAGTTGCTTCGGATCACGTCGGAGTCACGCGCGACGTGACTCCGCTACCCTTCGATCGGGGCGCCACCTACACGGCGCCGAATCTGCAGACACGGCAAATACACGCAACTAGTTGGCCTTTGGGAGTATGATGAGCATTGAACACGCGCATGACGGTCAGAGCCAGTCCAACGTCGCCGTCGTAGCGCGTGTGAACTTCCAGATAACGGACTTGGCGTCCGCAGTCGGTGAGGTGCTGACGCTAGCAAGAGAGCGAACACCCAAAGCAGTCAGACTTTCGAACGCATACTGCGTGGCGCTGGCGCAACAAAGAACCGAATACAGAGACGTACTGAACGGGCCAGGATTGACCCTGCCCGACGGGTCGCCTGTTGTCTGGTTCATGAATGCCGGCACCGGGCGGCGGGACTCTTCGCGTGTCAGGGGGCCCTCCTTGTTTACACACAGCTTGGATCGGGGTCGTCAATTTGGAGTTTCGCATTTCTTCGTGGGCACGACCGATGGCACTCTCAACCGACTGGTGGCAGAATCCCGCGCTCGTTTTCCGGGAATCCGAATAGCGGGAACCTTTTCGCCCCCGTTCGGAGCGGTGGACGACAAAGTTGTAGAGGAGACGGCCGCGCGGGTGAAGGCTTCGAATGCAGACATCGTGTGGGTAGCGCTCGGAACCCCGAAACAGGATTTCTTCACTGCTGCTCTTGTAGACGCCGTCGGCAGACCGGCGGTAGGCGTTGGCGCTGCCTTTGACTTCCTAGCGGGCACTGCTCGTGAAGCTCCGACCTGGATGCAGAACTGGCATCTCGAGTGGTTTTTCCGGTTCGTCAGTGAGCCAAGGCGGTTGTGGCGACGTTACCTAATCGGAAACGTTCATTTTCTGTGGGCCGCCTATCTGTATGCGAAGCGTTCGGCGCGATGAGGATAGCACTGGTCCACAGTTTCTACTCGACCGCACAACCTAGCGGTGAAAATATCGCCGTGAACGACCAAGCTCGAGCATTGACGGAAGCCGGCCACGACGTTCGGACAGTAGCGCGACGTTCACCCGATACAAATCCATCCATTATCTATAAAGCTGGTGCAGCGATCAGCGCTGCCGGCGCGTGGGGTCCCGATCCGACCAAAGAACTATCCGAGTTCAACCCAGACATTGTGCACGTGCATAACCTTTTTCCGAATTGGGGACATCAGTGGATCTCGAAGTGGGGACATAAAACGGTAGCCACGTTGCACAACTATCGTTCAGTGTGTGCAGCCTCTACCTTGTGGCGCGACGGCCATGATTGCGACGAGTGCCTCGAACACGGAACAATTCGCGCCGTTCGCCACCGATGCTACCGCGATTCCAGGCTTGCGACCCTGCCTCTCGCAATCGCATCGCGCAGCAACGGAGCCCATTCTAAAACTGTGCATTCAGTAGCCGGAATAGTAGTGCTGAATCCTCATGCCGAGCAGCTATTTGGACAGCTCAGCCCCCTGACACCGGTGAGATGCATCCCCAATTTCGGCCGGACGCAACCTGCCAACGACCTGAGCCGGACAAACTTCGTTTTCGCAGGTCGCCTGACACGAGAGAAAGGCGTTCAGACTCTGATCGATGAATGGCCTAATGAGATACCGCTCCACATAGCGGGAAGTGGGCCGTTAGAGGATGCCGTGCAGCGCCGCGCCAACTTGGACCCAAACTTCGTCTTTCGCGGATCACTGCCAAGACATCAAGTGCTCGATTTACTTCGGTCGGCTAAAGCTTTGGTGATGCCAAGCCTCTGGAGGGAAGGAATACCCACAGTCGCCATCGAGGCGCTGTCCGTCGGTACGCCGATTATTCTTACGCAAAATGTCGCAGCCGCCCCGCTGCTCACATCCCTACAGTCTGGCTGGGTCATGCGCCGCGCCGACAACGCAAACTACAAACAAGCGGCACTCTCTTCCGGCATCAATTCTCCTAGCGCCACCAGCGGTGCTGTTGAACTCTTCCGACGGCGGTTCACCCCAGACGTGTGGCTATCCGCGATACAGAACTTCTACGAGACTGTGCTTGAAGTCCGATAAGCATGCTCAGTGCCGCGTAGTAGATGCGTCGCAACCGTGCTGTCGTCCGAACGGATGACTTTTGGCCTCACTACCCACGACCAGGCTGAAAGCCATCGCTGTGCAGGTAGGCTCGTCCGAGCACGGCTGATCGCCCTGCAACGGCAAGCTCGCAAGGTGGGTAGCGTTGGTTCGCGTTTCAGTCATTATGGCCGCGTGGAACTCGGAACTGACGGTGGCTGATGCCATTGAGTCGGTATTGGCCCAGACGCTGACTGACTGGGAACTGATTGTGGTCTCAGATGGCTCGACTGATGGTACGGATAGGACGGTTGCCTCCTACGCGGCCAATGACGCCCGGATCAAGCATATTCGAACGGCCGGCCAGAACGGTGCTGCCGCTTCTCGCAACCTCGGGTTACGAGAAGCAAGGGCCCCGTACGCAGCGATCCTAGATTCAGACGATGTCGCCCTCCCGACGCGACTCGAACGGCAAGTCGAGCTCCTCGATGGACGACCCGAGGTCGGCGCAACATCTAGCCAACTGCTCGAGTTCGGCCGGTGGGGCGGTCCAGTTCTCTCGTACTGGCCCTGCGATGCAAGCGGTATCCGTAGACGGCAATCCAAGCATGAGATGCCGATCCCCCATCCTTCGGTCACCTTTCGTAGATCGCTCGTCCTGGCCGTCGGCGGGTACGACGAACGTCTCAAACGCGCTGAAGATTACGGCTTGCTGCTCAAATTCAGCGGACTCCCAGTCGTTCTCCATTGCTCGCCTGACCCACTCGTGATGTATCGCACAACAAGGCCGGTCGAGTACGGCTACGTTCTTCGCGAGGGCCAGTGGGCGCAGCTAGCGCGTCAAATTCTCGCTGGTCGAGACAACAATCACCTGGAACTCCGGTCAACAACGCGCGTGCTCACAGACATCCGGTCGACGCTGCGCTGGCTGCGGAGGTCGATGCGCGAGTCCTATCGAAAACCACGTTCGAACGGCTGAGTTGTCATCAGCTAGCTTCCGCGATGGGCGCACCCGCGGCGTACCGATCGCGCCGCCCAAAGCGCTTGCTGGCAACTCCGTGGGCCGGTTCGCTCGGTCAGAAGAGTCGGATGCCATGTGAGATGATTTCGGTATGGCGTCGCTGTAGCGGCGGTGGTCAAAGTACTCTGCCTCGGACCGCTAGTCCGCGAAGGACGTGAAGGGTGTGCTGATGGACATTGCCTCGTCTGCTGGCCAGGCCGGCCTCGACAAGAATCGGACGCGTGTAAGCGTGGTCACCATCTCGTACAACGACGCTGACGGCCTCCGTCGAACAGCTGCAAGTGTTGAGGGACAGTTAGGTGAGTTTGAGTTGGAGCACCTAATTGTCGATGGGGGGAGTCGAAACTTCGAATGCCCGCCCCTTCCGGACAAAGACTTGTTCACCCGGCGATTCTTGTCTGAACCGGACCAGGGCCGCTATGACGCGATGAACAAAGGGATCCGCATGGCAACCGGGGACCTGGTTTGGTTCATGCACTCAAGCGACGTGTTTACTAACGACACTGCGCTCGCCACGACTCTGAAGCACTTGACCGATCCCCCCGCGCAATGGGGATACGGTCTGGCACGGCTTTTCGATCCGCGCGGCCAGTTTCACGGGGCTTTTGGAAGCGCACCGTTCAATCTTGCCAGGTTCTCGCTCGGCGGGAAGTCGATTCCCCATCAGGCTGCCTTTTTCGGTAAGAACGTCTTGGCGTCGGCCGGCGACTACGATCTCGCCCACGGCCTGGGCGCCGACCAACTGTTCATGATGAAATGCGCAACGATCACGCCGCCAATAGTTGTCCCGCATTTTCTCTGCGACTTCGACATAACAGGCGCGGGCACGGAACGTCCCCAGAGGCACCACTATAAAGATATGCAGGCCGCGCGTAGAGCGCTAGGACTACAGGTCGGACCGAAATTTCTGGATAGTACCGCCACCGCTTGCCTCACAGGTATTGCTGTTCTAAAAGACCTGGCGAGCAGGCAGATTCGGGCGCGGCAATGACGGCTACAAACGTTGACTACTGGCCCACCAGGAAGAGCGTATTTCCGTTTATCCGGCGGGATATCAGGGCAAACCGCCGTAACCCGCGGATACAGATCGCGCTTTTTTTGTTCCGAGTAACGCAGTTCCTTATGGCCGATCGTGATTCCCCAAAGAAACGCGCATATCCGATGATAGTCGCGTACCGCATCTACACCGAAGTGCTTCTGTCAATCGAGCTACGCCCAAAGACCGTGTGCGGACCTGGGTTGAGCATTCATCACGGGTTCGGGTTGGTAGTGAACGACGGATGTGTCATCGGCGCGGACGTCGTACTCCGGCAGAGTACTACCCTTGGGCACGCATACCCCGGTGGGCCGTGCCCGGTGCTAGAAGACGGCGCAGAGCTGGGCGCCAATGTTGTAGTCATCGGCGGGCTTACCATCGGAGCAGGTTCTACAGTCGGTGCGGGTAGCGTGGTCACCAAATCAGTACCTCCCGCCCATATCGCATACGGAAACCCAGCAGCGGTGAAGCCGCGCAAGAGTTGAACGTGGACAACATGGGCGTGGTCAAGCCTTCGCCTCGTGCGAAGGTCGCGGCAGTCGTTAAGTCTCGATTCGCGAAAGTCGGGGCATACCGGTCTATAAGCCTCGTGTTGGGTGCAGCATCCGGAACCCTGTCCGCGTTTGTTATTGTGGAGAAATTTGGAGCATCTGGTTTTGCCATCTTTGCTCTGCTAAGTGCGTTGCTAACAATGCTGCCATTTGCAGACCTTGGCTTGGGAGTAGCCGTACTCAATGCGTCCTCGGATTGCAGTGCAGGTCGCATCAGCAACCATGCGTTCGAGAAATCCTTCAGCAGTGTGCGGGCCCTGTTGACAAAAATTGCACTTACACTAATTGCAGCCGACCTCGCGGTCGCAGTCACCATTGGCTGGCCATCTGTTCTCGGCCTTCCGCAGGACCCTGCGACTAATGTGGCGTGCGGGGCAGTCCTCGCTTTACTTGCAGTATCAATTCCGCTCGGAACAGGCGCACGTGCGCTGCAAGGCTCAGGCAAGATGCATTTAGTCACAAAAGTCGCGATTTTGAACCCGCTTCTTCAAATAGCTTGCGTGATCCCAGTTGCCCTTATTGCGACGTCAGCTTCCCAGTTAGCTGTACTTCCCGCCGTTGCGTTCCTACTGGTCGCTTTACTCACGGACCGACTTGGAAGGCGACAAGCAGGCGGGCGTCTCAAATTCTTCTGTTTCTCGGGGGCATCGGGGTTCCACGTGAAGGCAGTAGTCGGTCAGTCAGCATCGTTTCTGGTGATATCGATTGGACTAACGGTCGGGCTGCAATTTCAGCGAATATTGGTTTCCCATCTTTCCACAGCGTCCGCGCTAGCTGAATACTCTCTGATAATGCAGTACCTTCTGCCAACCATGTCCGTAATTGGTGTTATAGCTCAGGCGCTATGGCCCACGTACCGGAGTCGCATTGGCTACATGGGAGAAGGCGACCTGGGAAGGCACGTATTGATATTCGGACTTCTCGGCTTTTTCGGCGGCGCCCTGCTGGTAGTTTCTGTGACAGTAGTAAGCCGCTGGCTGCTTTCAGGAGCGGTCGCGGTGTCGCTTGGTACCTGTTTATGCGCCGTTCCTTACTTGATCGCGTTCGCATTGCATCAACCGAGCGCCATGCTGCTGACTAGCAAAGGCGGCCTACTCGGACAAGCCGTTCTTGTAACAGTAATGGCAGGTTTATCAGTAGGACTGACCCTGGCCCTCGTGCCACGATACGGAGTCGGGGGCGCATTGGTCGCGTTGAGCCTGTCGATCTTTTTGGCCCAGCTGTGGCCAACGTTCTTGGCGGCTCGAAGGTATATTCGTTTAAGTCGTCTAAACACGGAGGTATTTGCGGTGAACGTCGGAAACAAAGAAGCGTGACGGCCTGGGCCACTCTGCGCGTGGCCCGCCGCGGTCGACTAGGCTACCGAACAAGCACCTCAACTCGTCCAGGGGCGTAACCGACAGGATCAACGATGAGTAGTCCAGTAGTGAATCCACAAACCCCGGTGAGCGTAGTCCGAGGGTTTCAGTGGTACTTCGCTGCGCTCCTGGCGCTGACGGTGCCAGTCCGGCTACCTGGGTTCGAGTCGGTCACTATAGGGGCTGCGATTGGTGTAGCCTGCGCGCCAGTAGCCCTTTCCGCTGCATCCCGGAACGCCCTTTTCAGATTGATTTTGGCGGTTGCGGGCATAGCTTTAACTTCGGGTTTTTTCTCTTCCTCGGCCGTGGTGATTCTACTCCCCCCCGCCGGAACACTCCAGGCACTTATCGAAGCTACACAAATCATATCTATGGTGATTTGTGCTGGTGTGTTTCTTTTCTGCTCATCAACGGTTGGTGTTTGAGCAGCGGCGGCGGTGTCTGGCCTAGGCATACTAGTCGACACTTCCGTAACGCGTCCGAATCTGGATTTGGAGGCGTTCTGGAAATATGGCGGGGGAGGAGGCGTTATCATCCTGCTCTTGGCGTCGGACTTGTATCGGCGACCACTGGTGCAGGTCGCAGTAGCGGTGTCCCTGCCCTTTGTGTCCGCACTTTTGGTTACCCGGTATCTATTCGGAACTATATGTTTGTCGGCTGCCCTGACCGTTGCCGCCAAAGGTTCGAGGAATCGGAATATTTCTGTCGGACGCGTTGTTGTTTTCTCTACCGCAGCCGCAGTTGGGGTCTTCATCCTGTTACGCTTGCTGACGGCGTTAAATCTTTCTGGATTCTTTGGTTCGACCATTGCCGCGCGTCAAGAAATCCAGCAGGAGCAGAGCGGAATATTCGGCGGCCGGGTTGAATGGGGAGCTTTCATCGAGCTATTGAAAACGAGTCCATCTGGTTACGGTTTCTCGCAAATTCCGACCAGTTCCGATATGGAAGCTGGTAAAGAAGGGATGCGTGCAATCGGATCCGTCGCTGGGGGGACTAGCGTCGACGACGTGATGTTCGGAGGTCGCATTGAACTCCACTCGATAGCATGGGATCTGTGGGTCGCAATGGGTATCGTCGGCCTCGCGTTGGCGGCAGTATTCCTGATACTCCTCGTTCGTACCCTAGTTGCGCTGTCGATAGCGAGCCCCCTTATCCGATCAGCTTTGCCAATGTATGTCACATTTCAGGGCATTTGGAATCTATTTTCTCTCCTATTCGCGCAAATTATTATCATTTCGGGATTTCGATCGGCCTCGCGCTCCTGGTTTGGCGCCATCCAGCATGCGTCGGTCGTTCCCGTACCTCGCCCACTTCGCTTCACCTGCGTCGACCTCGGATCAGGGAGCATCACAGTCGAAGACTAACCGTCGACATGCAAGCACGAGACGCTTCGCTGAACTGAAGCAGGGCACCGCAGGTTCAGAAGACGTACAGCGCTGATGCCTGCGAGTGATCGCAGGATCCCGTCCGCCTGTCCCCAACAGAGTGCCTCACGCCGTGCCGCCAATAACACGGCCATTGCTCCCACATTGACCGGGCGAACAGAAATCCTGCCATAGCCACGAGGCGAGTCAGATGGCGTGCAGGTCTGGAGAACAGACAAGATGGCGCACTAAGTTTCGAACCTCGAGGGAAGGGTAGGTAGGGGCCAACGCACCGATATTCGGAGGTCGGCATTACCAATTCAGCACTCATCACCGGCATCACCGGTCAGGACGGCATGTACCTGGCCGAACTACTCCACGACAAGGGCTATGACGTCTTCGGGCTCGTCGCCGGCCAGAACAACCCCCGCGTCGAGAAACTGCAGGTCACGCACCCGTACGTGGAGCTGATCAGCGGCAATCTTCTCGACTTGGTGAGCCTCATGCGTGCGGTGGCTAAGGGCCAGCCGGACGAGGTCTACAACCTCGGCGCTCTGTCCTTCGTGGCGTCGTCGTGGCAGAACGCTCGCCTCACCAGCGACGTCACGGGCGGCGGCGTCCTCAACCTGCTCGAGGCCATCCACTTCTATCAGGACAGCTCCGGCAAGCAGGTCCGCTTCTACCAGGCGTCCAGCTCCGAGATGTTCGGCAAGGCCCAGCAGGTGCCGCAGGCCGAGACCACGCACTTCTGGCCCCGCTCCCCCTACGGCGTCGCCAAGGTCTACGCGCACTACATGACCATCAACTTCCGCGAGTCCTACGGAATGCACGCCAGCAGCGGCATCCTGTTCAACCACGAGTCGCCCCGGCGTGGGACCGAGTTCGTCACCCGCAAAATCTCGCAGTCCGTCGCCCGCATCAAGCTCGGCCTGCAACCCACGGTGGAGCTCGGCAACCTGGACGCGCGTCGCGACTGGGGCTTCGCCGGCGACTACGTCCGGGCCATGTGGCTGATGCTTCAGCAGGACGAGGCCGACGACTACGTCATCTCCTCCGGACAGACGCACTCCATTCGCGACGTCCTCGACGTCGCGTTCGACGAGGTCGGGCTCACCGACTGGGAGCAGTACGTCGAGATCAACCCGGCCTACGTCCGGCCGGCCGAGGTCATGCAGTTGGTCGGTGACTCGTCCAAGGCTCGTCGCACGCTCGGGTGGGAGCCACAGGTGGGCTTCGACGAGATGGTGCGCATGATGGTGCGTCACGACGTCGACGAGCAGTCCAAGCGCGCCGCCGGACTGGCGTCGTAACCTCCAACCCCCGCCCGCTCTCGCGCGTTGCGCTCACTCGCGTGACGTCCACCCTGCCAGGACCGGCCGGTAGGTATTGTGACCGAGTACGAACGTCCCGCCGCGAGAGGTCCCACGTGCTCGACACCGCGCTCCGCCTGTTCGTCCCGGAGGGCTACCGCCTCCGCGTGTTTCGAAAACTGGTCGAGTCCGGGCGAGTGGAGGTGGGGGCACACACGTACGGGATCCCGGAAGTCCGCCTGTTCGAGCACGACGACACCCGCATCAGGATCGGTCGCTACTGCTCCATCGCCGAGGACGTCCGATTGATCGCGGGTGGAAATCATCCGACCGACCGACTTTCCACCTTCCCGGTCCGGATGCGTCGAGGCCTCCCCGGTGCAGGGTCGGACGGGCACCCCTCGTCGAAGGGCGACATCATCGTCGAACACGACGTGTGGATCGCCACCGGGGTGACCATCGTGTCCGGTGTGACGGTCGGCACCGGCGCCGTGGTCGGCGCAGGGAGTGTGGTCACGCGGGATGTTGCTCCGTACACCATCGTGGCCGGCAACCCGGCTCGGCTGGTTCGACCGAGACTGGACCCCGACGTTGCACAGGAGATGCTCGACATCGCCTGGTGGAACTGGCCGGACGCGGACGTCGAACGGTTCGCCGACGAGCTCGTCGCGAAAGACACACGCGCAGCGTTGATTTCGTTGCGCCGGCACGCCGCCTCACTGTCGTCCTAGTCTCCACCCGCCCGAGGCAGTCGGGCACCGTAACCCCTACCCCACCAACCCCCGCCCGTTCTCCCGCACCACGTCCCGCGCCCAGTCGTCACCGAGCCCGAGTTCCATGACGGCCCGGAGGGCGTCGGCGTAGGGGTACGGAATGTTGGGGAAGTCGCTGCCGAACAGGATGCGCTTCTGCAGGTCCAGCAGCCGCGGCCGCAAATCCACCGGGAAGGGCGCGAGCCGCTCGCTGAACGCGGTGAAGACCATGGTGGTGTCCAGCCGCACGCTCTCGTACCGGTCGGCGAGGTCCAGGAACTGCGCGTACTCCGGCATGCCCATATGCGCGATCACCAACGGCAGGCGCGGGAAGCGGCGCATCAGCGCGTCGACGGGGTCGGGACCGGTGAAGCGACCCGGCTCGGGACCGGACCCGCAATGGATCACCACCGGGACGTCGGCGTCCTGGATCGCGCCCCACACCTCGTCGAGAAGTGGGTCGTGGACGTCGTAATCCCCCACCTGCACATGGCATTTGAAGATGCCCACGCAGTCGTCGATCGCCGTCCGGACGTACGACGCCGCCTCGGCCTCCGGATAGAACGTGCCGGTGCGGACGCAATCCGGCGTCCGATCCGCGAACTCCCCCGCCCACCCGTTGAGCCACTGCGCCATCCCCGGCTTGTGGGGGTAGAGCAGGGAGGTGAACCGCTCGACGCCGTAGGCGCGGAGCCGCTGGGTCCGCGCGTCCTCCTCGGTGCGGTACTCGATGGGCCACGGCTGACCCAGCCGCGGCTCGACCGCGTCGAAGTAGCCCCACACCTTGGCCAGCACGTTGTGCGGCATGAAGTGGGTGTGGATGTCCACCATCGAGTCCAGCCCCAGGTCGGCGAGGAGCGCGCGGACGCGGGCGACGTCGTGATCGAGTTCGGGCACGCCCTCACTATGGCACCGCGACAGGACCAACCCCGGGGGTGCTCGGATGACCTCGGAGGAGTAGAGACATATGCATGAAAGCAACGTTCATGTACGCAGCCGGCGACGTCCGCGTCGAGACCGTGCCCGACCCGCAGATCCTCGAGCCGACCGACGCCATCGTCCGCGTGGTCCGCGCGTGCGTGTGCGGCTCCGACCTGCACCCCTACCACTCGCTGAAGCCCCGCAGCGAGGGTCGGCCCATGGGCCACGAGCTGATCGGCGTGATCGAGGACCTCGGCGCCGAGGTGACCGGACTGCGCAAAGGCGACTTCGTCATCACCCCGTTCACGTACTCCGACAACACCTGCGTCTTCTGCCGCGAAGGGCTGCACACCTCGTGCGTCCACGGCGGCGGCTGGGGCAGCGCCGAGACCGGCGGACTGCAGGCCGAGTACGCGCGCATTCCGCAGGCGTCGGGAACGTTGGTGGCGGTGCCGGGCGTCGACGAGCACTCGGACCTGCTCCCCTCGCTGCTCACGCTGTCCGACGTCTACCTCACCGGCTACCACGCCGCCGTCATGGGCCGCGTCGAGCAGGGCAAGACCGTCACGGTGATCGGCGACGGCGCGGTGGGCCTCTCGGCGGTGTTGGCCTCCCGGCAGCTCGGCGCCGAGCGCATCATCCTGATGGGCCGGCACACCTCCCGGACCGACCTCGGCCGCGAGTTCGGCGCCACCGACGTGGTGGCCGAGCGCGGCGACGAGGGCATCGAGAAGGTCAAGGAACTCACCGGCGGGGAGGGCAGCCACGTGGTGCTCGAGGCCGTCGGGCACATGCCGGCGTACGAGCAGGCCTACGGCATCGTCCGTCCCGGCGGCGTCATCTCGCGCGTGGGTGTGCCGCAGTACCAGGACGCACCCGTGGGGTGGGCCTCGCTGTTCGGCCACAACGTGACGCTGACGGGCGGCGTCGCTCCCGTCCGCGCCTACCTCGAGCAGGCCATCCCGCAGGTGCTCGACGGCACCATCACGCCGGGCAAGGTGTTCGACCGGTCCGTGCGCATCGACGACGTCCCGGACGCGTATCGCGCCATGGACGACCGTGAGGCCCTGAAGGTGATGATCGACTTCGGATGATTCGTCCATTCCGGGCCAATCCCCCGTGTCGTTCGTTCGAAGGACGACGGTTCCGCTGTTCTTGCGCCCGAAACCGGGATACGGAACACTCCCGGTATGGCGAAGAGGACCTCCACCGTTCGTGACCCCCGGAAACCGCGACCGCTCGAGGCTGCGCTGCTCGGTATGAGCGGCGTTATCCTCACTGGCCTGCTCGCGCTCTGCGCCGCCAAGGGCCTGCTCTGACTACACGCGCGTGAGCAGGGTGTTCTCGGTCTTGGACTCGAACCAGACCAGCTCGAGGTAGGCGCCGGCGCGATCGGTCTCGGACCGCTCGTCGGCCCGGCGGATGGCGAGGCCCATCTTGGCGCCCACGACGACGGCCCCGACGGTCCACACCGCGAGAACGGCCACCGCGACGATCAGCCACATCATGTGATCCATTCGACACAGCCTTCGTAATGGATGGTGCCGGGGTTCAGGCTCGACGCGGCCGGCCCCCCACGACATCACCGCTGGACGTCGAACACCTGCTTCTGAATGCCGTTCGAGTAGACCTCGTGCTCCACCAGCGTCAGTTTCTGCATGTCCTTGTCCGCCTCGCTGAACAGCCGTCGACCCGCGCCCAGCAGCACCGGGAAGACCAAGAGGTGGTACCGATCCACCAGGCCCGCGTCGGCGAGCGACTTCCCCAGCGTCGCGCTGCCGTGCACCGCAATGGGCCCGCCCTCGCTCTCCTTGAGCGCGGCCACGTCGTCGACGGACCGCAGCACGGTGGCCGGCCACCGCTCGTCGTCACGCTCGAGAGTCGTCGACACCACGTACCGCGGCATCGCGTTGTACTCCGCGAAGTCGTCCATCGTCGGCCAGATCGGCGCGAACGCCTCGTACGACGTGCGACCCAGCAGCAACGCCGTCGTCTCCGACTGCTCACGGCCCTTGATCTCGTACGCCGCCTCGTCGAACTCGACGGCCTGGAACGTCCAGCCCGAGTTGCGGTAGCCGGGCTCCCCGCCCGGTCCCTCCATCACTCCGTCGACGGACACGAACGCGGTGACGATCAACTGGCGCATGGCTTCTCCTCCGATGTGGGACCGATACCTCTTCCGACTCGCGTCGGCGCGAAAACTCACCGCGGCGAGCGTCAGGGCGCGGCGAACCCGGCCTTCTCCAACACCGCGCGACCCTCGGGTCCGGTGAGCAGATCCTCGAAAGCCCGTGCCGCCGCGGCGTTCCGCGACTCCCCCAGAACCGCGACGGGGTAGGTGTTGACGGCCTGCGCCGACTCCGGGAACGCGACGGTCTCGACGCTGTCCCCCGCCCCGGACGCATCGGTGACGTAGACCAGACCCGCGTCCGCCTCGCCCGCGACGACCTTGCCCAGCACGTCGGTGACGGCCGATTCCTCGCTGACCGGGGTGATGTCGACCCCCGTGGCCGACTCGAGCTTCGCCGTGGCGGATCCGCACGGAACCTGCGGCGCGCAGACGACGACCTTGGCGCCGGGTGTCGCGAGATCGGCGAACGAGGTGATGCCCGCCGGGTTGTCCGGCGGAGTGACGATGGTGAGGGTGTTCGTGGCGAAGTTCGTCGGTTCACCGGCGATCAACCCGGCGTCGATCGCCTTCGTCATGTTCGCGGTGTCCGCGGAGGCGAACACGTCCCCCGGCGCCCCCTGCGTCAGCTGGGTGACCAGATCCGACGACCCCGCGAACGTGAAGGTGACCGTCGTGCCGGGATGCGCGGCCTCGAACTGCGACCCGAGCTCGGTGAACGTCGCCTTCAGCGACGCGGCCGCGAACACCGTGATCTCCCCTGTGATCGCGCCGTCCGCGCTTCCGGTGGTGGGGGCGTCGTCCGTGGTCGACGACGAACAGCCCGCAAGCACGAGGGACGCGGCGGACAACGACGCGGCGGCGACGCGGAAGGTGGTGGTCACGGCAGAGGCACCCTTCTGGACGGAGCGGGTTCTCCCGCCGTCGGTGACGATACGGGTGCCCGCCTTTCCGCACGACGCCGTCCGCGCCGACCGGAACGACGGGGTGAATCGGACCCCGCATCCGCTGCGGGGTCTGGTAAACGTTTTGCCGTCCGAATATGCTTGCGTCAACGAATCTGTCATCACTTGTTGGATGTCACCCGGGGTCGGGCCGGGGGGCCCGACGATGGAGCGTGGAATCGATGTTGCGCACCCCGGCACCCGTGCCGACTCGCGATCGGATCGCCCGATCGTCGCGTCGTGCCGTCGTGATGCTCATCGTCGTCGTGGGATCCGCCGGGACCTTCGTCGCCCTGTCCGGCGAACTCCGACCCGGCGCACTCTGGCTGGTGGGCGTGGTGTCGGCCACCACCGTGCCCGTCGCGATCGCCTGGCGGCGGTGGCCACGACGGTGGAGCGCGCTGGCCCCGCTCTTCATCCTGTACTCGGACATCGGTATCACCACCGTGCTGCTCAGCTTCGAGTCGTCGTGGGACGCCCTGCCCGGCGCCGTGCTGCTCATCCTGGTGTCGCTCTACGGGGTGGTGTTCACCACCAGCCGGGTCCTGCGCGCGCACATCACGTTCAGTGTGGTGGTCATCCTCGTCCTGGCCGTCATGGCCGCCGGCGAGGCCGACCCCATGCTGCTCGCCGCCCGCACCGTCATCATTCTGGGCGCCGGCACCACCCCGTTCCTGGTGCAGCTCTACGTCGCGTACCTGCGCGACCAGGTGTCCACCTCCCGCCGTGACACCACGACCGGACTTCTGAACCGCCGTGGCCTCGAAGCCGCCATCGGGCAGGTCCAACACCTGCGCACCGCCGACCTGTCCATGGGACTCGCGCTGATTCACGTCGCCCTCGAGGACGTCGACGCCCGACACGGCCGCACCACCTCCAAGGAGGTGGTCGCCGAACTCACCGCCGCCCTGCGCGAGAGCGCTCCGGGCGCGCTGATCGCCCGCATCCGGCACGCCGAATTCGTGTGCGTCCTGCTCGGCGGCGCCGACAGCGTGAGCGCCGACCTCGACTCCCTGCGTGACGACGTCGAATCCCTCCGCCTGCGCAGCGCGTCCACCCCGCTGACGTGCACGACGTCCCGCGCGCACCTCGGCGACGGCGCCTCGCGGCTGGTGGTGCTGGGCCGACTCATCGCGTCGGCCTCGCTGGCGCGGTACTCCGGCACGCTCGAAGGCGACGAACGACGCCCCGAGCACGACCACATCGTCGACCTCCTCGCCGACGGCGGCCCGACCATCGTGTTCCAACCCGTCGTCCGCGTGGCCGACGGAACCGTGGCCGGGTACGAGGCCCTCTCCCGCTTCCCCGCCGGCCACGGCACCCCGCAGACCTGGTTCGCCGACGCCGCCGCGGCCGGTCTGCAGACCCCCCTCGAGCTGGCGGCCGTGCAGCGCGCCGTGCTCGCCTCCCACCACCTCGAGCCGGACGCGTTCCTCGCCATCAACGTCTCCGCCGGCACCATCATGGCGGCGGACCTCACTCGGCTGCTGCTGCCCCTGGCCACGCAGCGGCGGGTGATCGTCGAGATCACCGAACACGACCTGGTGCGCGACTACCACCAGCTCACCCTCGCCCTCGACGACCTGCGCGCCGCGGGCCTGTCCATCTCCGTCGACGACGTCGGCGCCGGCCATTCGGGCCTACGTCAGCTGGTCGAGATCAAGCCGGACGTGGTCAAGCTCGACGCCTCCATCGTCCGCGGCCTCGACCACGACTGCATGCGCCGCGCCGCCGCGAAGGCCCTCACCTCTTTCGCAGTCGACATCGGCGTGGAGTGCATCTACGAGGGCATCGAGACCGAGGACGAGTTGACCGCCGCCCGCGCCCTCGGCGCGGCCCTCGTCCAGGGCTTCCTCCTCGGCCGGCCCACCGCCGTCCCCCTGTCCGTCGGACACACCGCCTGACCCGCACCTACGCTGACCGTCGTGACCTCCCGAGTGGCCGCGCAGTACGACGCCATCGCCCACGACTACGCCGCCGCCTTCTCCACTCTCGCGCCGTTCGATCGCGGAGTGCTCGCGTCGTTCGCCCGCTCGGTGACCGCGGCCGGCGGCCGGACGGTGCTCGACGTGGGCTGCGGCCCGGGCACCGCGGCCCGGGAGCTGGCTGCTGCCGGGCTCTCTTCGGTGGGGCTCGACCGGTCGGCGGCGATGGTGCGGCTGGCGTCGCTGGAGCGCGCGGTGATCGGGGATCTGGAAGCGCTGCCCGTGCGGGACGGAGCCGTGGACGCCGTCTGCGCCTGGTACTCGCTGGTGCACACCCCGACGGTCGAGCTGCCCGCCGTGCTCACCGAGTTCCGCCGGGTGCTGCGCGACGACGGGTGGCTGCTCCTGGCGTTCCAGACCGCCGCCCCGACGCTCGAAGTGCGCGAGGCGTGGGGGCACGAGGTGTCGCTGGACTTCCTCCGCCACGACGTCGACGAGGTGCAGGAGATGCTCATGGACTGCGGGTACGTGCTGCACCGGGACGCCCTGCGCTCCGCCGACAAGCGGGCCGGGGAGAGCGCGGCGCAGGCGTTCGTGGTGGCGCGGTCGCGGGATCACCTGGAGCTGCGGCCGGGGCGGGGGTGTTGAGCGGGCGGTTCGGCTGAATCGTGGAGTCTGCGCCCCGCTTTCCGGGGCCCGGGTTCCACGATTCACCGATCAAGTGCCCGTCGCACCTCCGCGATCACCCGGTCCGGCTCCGCCACCAGGCGGTGGTAGGTGAACCGGAGGACCGTCCACCCGTCGTTGACCAGCGCGTTCTGACGCACCGCGTCGTGCGCCGCGCGCTGAGGTGTGCGGTGATAGGCCCAGCCGTCGATCTCGATGGCCACCCGGTGCCGAGGGAACGCCACATCGAGCACGTACCCGCACGCCCTGACCGCCGTCGCCCACCCGCGCAGACCCGAACGCCGCAGCTCGCGGAGAAAGATCCGTTCTGCCTCGGACTCGCCGCCGCTCGCGGCCTGGCGCAGCATCCACTCCGCGGTGGGAGCCCCGGTGCGCCCCCGGTTGCGATCGTGCGCGTCCTGCACCATCGGCAGAGTCACCCGCGTCTGCAGCTGGCGGTCGAGAAACGTCGTGCCGTCGCCTGCGCGCCTCGTTTCCAGGATGGTCGCTGTCTCCACCACCGTCAGCGGTAGCGTCGTCAGGCGCAGCCCGCGGTGAACCCGCAGGTCGTACGCGTCGAGATCCCGGCGGCGAACCACCACACCCGGGCTGTCGTAGCGACGCCGACACGGAACCGTCACCCACGTCAGGGGCAGCGGACGGTCCAGAAGCCCGAACCACCAGGCGGCGCTGGGCCCCGTGGCGGCCGCGTCCGTTCCGGCGCAATGGACGGCGACACGGAGGGCCATCGCGTCCGTCCGCGGCTGACCGGCCGGCATGTAGATCCCCCGGCCGAGACGGGTCCACCGGCCACTGGCGACCCGCCGCTCCAGAGCACTGGACGACAGGCCGGCGGCCATGGCCTGCGCCCTCGTGATGACGCCGTCGTGTCGGGCTGCGATCGCTGAGCACGGGTCCACGGGGGTTTGGACGTCGCAGCGGCTCGGATGGCTCCCGGCCCCGGATCGTGAACTCTGGACCCCGGTTGCCGGGGCTTGGATTCCACGATTCGCCCTACCGCGCCGCCACCAGGCGAGGGGCGCTGCGCAGCCCGCGACCCCACCGTTGACCGCGCAGCAGGATCGCGGCGAAGGCGGGGACGCCCACGAGCGCGGTGACCACCCCCACGGGGATCTCCTGCGGGCCGAAGATGCTGCGCGCCAGCGTGTCCGCCCACACCATGAACACCGCACCCATCGCCATGGTGGTGGGGAGCAGGCGGCTGTGCCGGGGCCCCACCAGCAACCGCGCGGCGTGCGGGAGGACCAGCCCGACGAAGCCGATGGCCCCCGCCGCGGCGACGATGGTGGCCGTCATCAGCGCGGTCACCCCGAGCAGGATCACCTTCAGCCGCAGGATGGGAACGCCGAGGGCGGTGGCGGTGTCGGACCCCAGGGTCATCGCGTCGAGGGAGGGCGCCGCGATCACGCACACCACCATTCCGACGCCCACGGCCCCGGCGCAGGCCCACACGTCGGCCCAGTCCGCGCCGGCGAGGGAGCCGAGCAACCAGAACAGCACTCCCCTGGTCTGCTCCGCGTCCGCCGAGGACAGCACGATGAACGACGTGAGTGCCGAGAACAGTTGCGTCCCGGCCACTCCCGCGAGGATGACCGGCCCGGTGCCGCCGCCCGCACCCGTCGCGAGCATCATCACCAGCACGAAGGACACCAGCGCCCCGACGAAGGCGCCGGACGACAGGGACAGCACCCCCGCGCCGATCCCCAGCACCGCTACGGTGACCGCACCCGTCGAGGCCCCGGACGAGATGCCGAGGACGAACGGGTCCGCCAGCCGGTTGCGCAGCATCGACTGCATCACCGCGCCGCACAGGGCCAGGCCCGTTCCGCACAGGGCCGCGAGAACCGCACGGGGCAAGCGCATCTCCCACACGATGCCGTCCTGGATGCGGCTCACCTCGGCGGCCGGACCCCCGAGGTGAGCGACGACGACGGCCACCACGTCGGCCGTGGTGAGGTTCGCCGGGCCCACCGTGATCGACACCGCGATCGACGCAAGGACGGCCCCCAGCACGCCGAGCACGACTGCGGCGCGCTTCACCTCGTGCCCCACTCCTTCAGTGCCGCTGCCACTTTCTCGATCCCGTCCACGGTGCGGATCGACGGGTTCAGATCCGCCCCGTTGACGACGACGTAGCGACGGTCGATCACCGCCCGCATCCGGCTGGTGACGGGGTTGGCTTCGAGAAACGCGATCTTGCTCTCCAGCGCGTCTCCGTCGATGGTGCGGCGGGACAGGTCGGCCAGGACCAGGACGTCGGGATTGCGGTCGGCGACGGCCTCCCACCCGATCTGGGGCCACTCGTCGGTGGTGTCGGCGAAGACGTTCCGTGCCCCCACCGCCGACGAGATGATGCCCGACGCCCCGCAGCACCCCGCCATGTACGGGGCGGCGACGTCGGAGAACCAGTAGGCGACGGTCGGATCACCGGGCGGGACGCCGTCCGCGGCGCGCTGCGCACGCTCGGTGAGGTCGGCGACCAGCTGCTCGCCGCGCTCCCGGACGTCGAAGATCGCGGCCAGGTCGCGGATCTCCCGGTACACCGTCTCGAGGCGCAGCGGCTCGGCGCGGGCGCCGTCGGCGTTGACGCTCGTGGCCGCCATGCCGACGCAGTCCGTCGGCGACAGGTAGGTGGGAATGCCGAACTGCTCGAACCGGTCTCGATCCGCCACCCCGCCCGGGCCGAGCGTGCCACCGAAGGAGGCGCTGACGAAATCGGGGTCGGCGTCGGACACCACCTCGAGCGACGGCTTGTCGTCGGCGAGGCGGGGAACACGGGCGTTGTCCTCCGCGAGGTTCTCGCGGACGGGGTCCGTCCACGTGGCGGTGCCCACCAGACGGTCCGCCAGCCCGAGGGACAACAGGATCTCGGTGGAGCCCTGGTTGAGCGACACCGCGCGCTGGGGCGGAGCGTCGACAGTGACCGTGCGTCCGCAGTTCTCGAGCGTGAGGGGGAAGCCGGGCACCGCCGATTCGGTGGTGTCCGAGGCGGCGGTGGAGCAGCCCGCGGCCAGCAGAATGGCCGCCGCGAGGGCAGCGGTGAGTGCGATGGTTCGTGACATGTTCGGTTGTGCCGTCCTGCTACGGGCCCGTGCGCGGAGCCCCGAGGGTGGTGTCGGCCGGCGAGCGATCGGACTTCGGACCCGTCGGACGGGTCCGTCACCGTTGCGCGCCAGTTCCGGATTTTCACCGGATTCCCTCGCCGGACGACGTGTGCCCGGCCACCCTAACCCGGCGGCGTCAGTCCACGAACGGCACGTTCACGAAGCTCGGCCGGCTCGGGTCCAGCTGGATGTGCTGCGGCGCGAGACCGGAGTCGACCAGCATGGGGCCGAGCGGCAGGTACCGCGGCACGGACGCGGCGTAGACGTCGAGCCGCAGCCGGTGCCCGGGCTGGATCACCGCGTCCGTCGGCAGCAGATTGATGTCCACGGTGGTCGGCTGCCCCGGAACGACGGGCTGCCGGGACGCCAGCGTGAGCGCCGGCTTCGCGTCGACGTAGTCGCCGTTGGCGCTGCGGGTGCTCGTCGCCTCGTCGACCGCCCGCAACGACGCCGTGAGGGCGCCGTGGGTGAGCGGGGTCGACGTGCCGTCGGGTGCGACGTCGTTCAGGGTGGCCGCCCAGAAGCCGTCCGGCCGATCGAGCACGGTGTTGAGCCGGACGTTGGTGGCCCCGGAGATCTGCGTCGGTGCGGTCATGGGCGCGCCGGTGAACGTCAGTGCCTCGGCCTCGTTGAACCGCGAGTCGCGCGTGCATGCCGAGCCCAGAATGGCGGCCGCTCCGGCCGTTCCGACCGCGGCGTCCCGCGAGCAGAGGCCGCGCAGACCCGGGGCGACGGTGAGGCGCGCGGTGTCGGGGACGGCCTGCGCGGTCAGGCTGCCGTCGTGCAGGCTGTGGCCGGCGGTGCCGCTGGGCGCGGCCGAGAGGTACACCCGCTCCGACTGCGCGCCGGGCCGCGGGAACTGCGAGGTGGTGGTCCACCCACCGCCCTGCTGGAACAGCGTGACCGGGCCGTAGTTCTCGATGCCGTTGTCGATTCCCTTGAGCCAGTGGTCGAACCACGCCCGCTGCAGCGCGTCGAGCCGCGGCGGATTGCCCGGGCGGCCGAACCCGGCGCCGGGGTTCACGTGGTAGCCGTCGCCCATGATCAGCTGCTTGCGACCGGGCTCGAGCGGGATGTCCTGGTAGATGCGGGGTTCGGAGTTCGTGAAGATGTCGTGCCACCCGCCGTAGACCATGGTGGGGACGGTGATGTTCGCGGTGTCCGCGCTGCGGTCGGCGTAGAACTGTCCGTCCTGCGCCACGTCGAGCGTGCTGGGCCGCACGTCCGCGATGGTGGGGGCGGTGAGGGCGTTCGCCAGCTCGGGGATGAGGATCGCCGGATCGTCCAGACGGGACTGCAACCACCGAGAGTCGAAGGAGCCCTGCAGGATCGACTGCACGTTCGGCACGAACTTGAGCACGTTGACCAGCGTCAGCCACAGCGGCATGAAGCCCACACCCAGCGCACCGCCGGTGCCGACGATGTCCCGCAGCAGATCGTTGCCCGGCTCCACCGGGAAGATCGCCTTCAGCGCCGGCGGGCGCAGCGCCGCGGCCTGGACCGAGTTGATGGCCGAGTAGGAGATGCCGGACATGCCCACCGCGCCGTCGGACCACGGTTGCCGCGACACCCAGTCGATGATCTCCACCGAGTCCTGCTGCTCACGCGGACCCAGGACGTCCCAGGTGCCCTGCGAGAACCCCGTTCCGCGGGCGTCGACCACCACCTGCGCGTAGCCGTTCTGCACCAGGTTGCGGTTGACGCCAAAGGTGCGGAGCCCGCCGCCGTCGACGGCCTGCGTGAGTTCGGTGATGCCGTCGAACGGCGTACCCGCGAAGTTCAGCCCGGCCAGGAAGTCGAGCACCGGCTCGCTCACGCCGGGGATCTGCTGGATGGAATCGATGAGATTGCCGACCAGCTTGGTGTACGGGGTGATGTTGAGAACGGTGGGCAGGGCGGTGTCGATGGGCCGTCCGGCGGCGTCCGCGGGCCGATAGACGTTGGCCTGCAACACGGTTCCGTCGCTCATGGTCACCGGGACGTCCCAGTCGACGGCCACCTGCGGGTACTGCGGCGGCGCGTCGGCCGCGGCGGTCCACGCGGCGGCGTCCGCGCCGCCCGTGGGGTCGGCGGCGACGGGGGTGGCCGCCGCTCCGATCAGGACCGTGAGTGCGGTGCCCATCACCGCGGTCGACCGGACGACTCGCGAGAACCCCACCGCAACCCCCTGCTGGTCCGTGCCCGAGCCCCACGCCGGGCGGTCACCTACGTGACGGTGTCCGGAGCCTATCCGTCCGGCCCGACGCTCACGCTCCGAACAGGAGATACAGCCCGAGGAACGTGTAGAGCACCATCACCATCATCAGCGCCAACTCCCCCGTGAGCACGTGCCGCTTCGGCAGGATGCGCAACGACGCGTCGTGCGCCAGAGTGACGCCGACGATGTGGCCGATCACCACCGCCAGCACCGTGATGCTCGCGAGGACCGACGGGTGCGAGGACAGTGCGTAGTTCACCGACGCATCGGCGATGCCGAGCGGATTCCAGCCGCGGTCGAACGGATCGAACAGCGTGTAGACGCTCTGCTGCCCCTTCTCGACCAGATAGGTCAGGTAGTGGGCCACGAAGTAGCCCACGACGATCGGGATCAGCGAATGTGCCAGCAGCCCCGGCAGTCTCGCGCGTTCTGCACGGGTGACCCCGCCGGTGGTGCGGGCGGCGAGCCAGAAGGCGGCGCCCACGATCGCGATGCAGGCGAGCAGGCCCAGCGTGCGGGCGATCACCGGGTCACCGGCTCCGCGGGCCAGGTCCTTCCAGAACGGTGTCTGCGCCAGGGAATCGAACGCCGTCGACCCGAGCAGGGTCGCGATCACGGCGACGGTGCCGCGACGGATCGGCAGCGACGAGGCGTTGTCCAGCGGGCTCACCGCCGCGAGCTGCCCCGATTCCCGGTCACGACGAAGCCAGGACAGGCGCGCCACGACGTCCGAGAACACCTCGAACGGATCGGCGGCGGCGAACCACCGATCACCGAACACCAGCGCACCGACCAGCAGCACCAGCACGTAGATCAGGCACCAGAGTCGCACCGCGGCAACGGAACCGGGGTCCGAGGACGCCAGTTCGAGCCACACGAAGGCGAACAGCCCCACGACGGCGGGGAGCACTCCGACGGCCGGGATCGGTACCGCGCCGCGAGAAGGGTTGCGCCGCAGCAGGACACACACCCCGCGGTGCAGCGCGCGGACGGGCGAGACCACCCGCCACACCGGACCGGCGATCAGCGAGGCCGGCACCAACCCCACCCACACCAGCACATAGAACACCCCCATCAGGGCGTTCGACGAGTCCTGCGGACCCAGCACCGAGGCCAGAGCGACCCACACGGCCAACGCGACCGACAGGACGCCGACGACGCCGCGAAAGGCCGGCGAGTCGACCACCCGCGTGAGTCCCGGCAGCACACGACGCACCCGACTCGCGTCGAGACGCGGGGTCTTCCACGCCACCAACAGGATGGCGAACGACGCGGCGAGCGCCCATGCCCCGCCGATGAGCGCGTAGGTGACGGGGATCGGCAGGTCCGTCGACCCGCCGAGACCGTGGGCGAGGAGGTCGGTGTGGACCGATCTCACGGCCGGACGAGCACCGTGGCGACGGTGACGCCCGCGTCGTGCAGTTCGATGTCCACCGAACCGGGCACGTCGACGGTGAAGCGGAACTCCTGGTCCTCACCGACCGCGACGGGGAAGGTGTACTCCGGGACGGAATGAACGTGCAGCTCGTCGACCGCGTCGCTGTCGACGGTCAGCACGATCTCCCGGCCCACGGTGCCCTCGATCCGCTCGTCGGTGGGCGTGACCTCTCCACCGGCGATGCTGACGTCGATGTCGGTGGAGTCCGTGTCGGTCGCCTGCTCGCTGTCACTCTGGACGACGGTCGTGTCCACCGTCGCCGACACGTCGTTCGGTGCGGCCGGCGTCTCGCTCTCGGAGCCGCCGCAGCCGGCGGCGAGCAGTCCCACCGCGGCCACCGTCGTCACCAGTCGGCGTGTTCTCACGTGTCCCCCTGATCGGGCCGATTCCGGCCCTCTTCTCGGTCGTTGGCGGCGGCGAGGTCGTCCTGCGCCGCGGCCTCCTCGTTCTCGGCGCGTTCCGCACGTCGGTCGCGCACCACGATGAATCCCACGACCCCCGCGATGATCAAGGCGGGGACGAAGGCCGGCACCGCCAGGATCAGCGGGTGGTCCGCCATCCAGACGGTGCCGGGCGGTGGTCCGGTCACCGTCATACGCGGGTCCGGGGACGCTCGTCGGTACTCGCGGTGTTGCCGGGCGAGCGCAGGCTGATGCGCGCGGCACCCCAGGCCAGCGACCACAGCAGAGCGAGGGAGCAGGCGAGCACCACCAACGAGGCCGCGGTGAACAGCCAGGCCGGGTGATCGAAACTGCGCTCGCGCTGGAGGAGCTTGGTCTCGTACTCGAGGGGACGGGTGAACTCCGCGAGCGCGGGCACCTCCTCGGCACCGATGCCCTCGTCGGCGGCCATGAAGATCGGCGCGCCGGCCATGGTGCGGCCGTCCTGCACGCGCAGGAAGGTCTTCCAGGTGCCGTCGGCCGGCATCGGACGGGTGGACCGGTACTCGCCCGGGCCGGTGCGCTCGAGATTGTCGACGACGAGGCCGCGCAGCGTGTCGCCGGCGCCCTGCCAGGCGAGGAGCGAGACCCATTCGGGGTCGTCGGAGATCAGATCGGACGGGCTGATCTGCACGGTGGCGTTCACCATGCGGAAGCCGTCCTCCCGCGGGGCATCGGTGAGCTGCACGGTCGCCTGCGCGTTCTGCGGCACGTCGATCATGAGCCCGTTGGCGACGCTCGCCGAGCAGACCACCACCATGCCCAGCACGATGGAGCGACGAATCGCGGGGCGGGGCAGCCCGTCTCCGCTGAGGGCCTGCGCGAAGAGGCCGGCGGTGAGGCCCACCAGGACGCCCGTCGGAATCGTGGTGGCGAGGGCTTCGAGCCACATGCTCGTCGGCCACGGGTAGAGGTACATGGCCTCGACCCACAGCGATTCGAGGTAGACGCCGACGGTGCCGACGGCGAGGCCCGCCACGGCGCCGAAGAGCAACCGGCGCTTGGTCAGCGCGGTCAGGCCCAGGACCTCGACCACGACGGCCATGCCGAGGTAGAGCGCGAACGTGCTGTGCGGCTCGCCGAGCACGGGCCCGACGATCAGCGCGGTGATCCAGCGGACGACCGCGGCGAACGCGACGGCGAACAGCGCGGCGCCCCGGCCGACCATGAGCACGGCCGCGATCAGGGCGAACGCACCGGCGGCGGTGATGAGCAGCGGCTGGAAGACGAGGCGGAACTGCTCGACGCCGAAGTCGTACTCGATCTGGAACACCGACAGACCGATGACCAGGCCACCGAACGCCGACGCACGCATGAACCAGGTGATGATCGCGCGGCGTCCCGATTCGACGCCGACGGCGGGGCGGGCCTCGGTGTCGCCGGTGGGATCACCGGCGGATGCGGGGTCGGTGGCGACGTTGCCGGCCATGGCGACGCGCCCCTCGTGCTCGAGCAGCAGCACGCCGACGAGGGAGAGTCCGGCACCGCCGATGAGCATGAGGTGCGTCGGGCCCCAGAGGGTGACGTCCTGACCGAAGATGCGGTGCCAGATGTCGTCGAGCGGGAAGCCGATGAGCGCGTAGAGGCCCGAGCCGGCGATGAGCAGACCGCCGGTGGGGGCGTACCAGGTGCGGGTGATCTTCACGGCCGACGGGCCGGGCTTCCCGTCGAGCGGCAAAATGATCGCGAGGCAGCCCGCAATGAAGAGGAAGAAGAGCCCGACGAGGATGAAGTAGTGCGCCGGGTTGGCCAGCGGACCCTCGTCGCGGCCGCGGCCGATGTGCAGGCTGACGTCCCAGATGAAGCCGAAGAACGCCGTGAGGATGGTCGAGATGAACATGACCATCGGCAGCGCCACCCAGCCGGGTCGGTTGGTCTTCTCCCCCGCGTAGTCGGCGAGCCGCTGCAGCCACGTGATGCGGCGCGTGCGATGCATCACCGCCAGATACAGCAGGAAGAGGGAGATCACGCCGGCCGCGGCACTCATGCCGATGACCTGATCCAGCGCGGCCCCGCCGCCCTGCGGTGCGGCGGCGATCAGGTTACTCGAGGTAACACCTACATCGTTCACGCAACGGATTATGTCGGTAACCGGGCCCGAGCACCAGACCCTTCGTCGATCCCACGACGGCGGCCGCCGACTTCCGCGCCCGCACCACGCGTTCTCGTGTGCACACGTGCGAACACGTGAGTACAGTCGCGGCCATGTGGTCCGTCCTCGGAAATCCGCGATTTCGCCCGCTGTTCGCCGCCCAGGTGGTGGCTCTGGTCGGCACCGGACTGCTCACCGTCGCCCTCGGCCTGCTCGCCTACGACCTCGCGGGCACCGACGCCGGTCTCGTCCTCGGGCTCGCGCTGGCCATCAAGATGATCGCGTACGTCGTCGTCGCGCCGGTCATGTCCGCTGCGGCACACCGGGTTCCGCGACGCACGCTCATGGTGAGCGCGGACGCGGTGCGCGCCGCCGTCGCTCTCGCCCTGCCGTTCGTCGACCAGGTCTGGCAGATCTACGTCCTGATCGCCGTCCTCCAATCCGCCTCTGCGACCTTCACGCCCGCGTTCCAGGCCGTCATCCCCACCGTCCTGCCCGACGAGCGCGACTACACCCGCGCCCTCTCCCTCTCCCGGCTCGCCTACGACCTGGAATCCGTCCTCAGCCCCGTCCTCGCCGCCGCCGCCCTGCTGGTGACGAGTTACCACTCGCTGTTCGTCGGCACGCTCGTGGGATTCCTCGGATCGGGACTGTTGGTGTGGCGCGGTCTCGCCCGGCGGGCCGACGCGCCGATACCCGCCGACCGGGTCGACGCGACGAACCGCCGCGCCCGCGTCACCGCGGGAGCCCGCATCATGCTGGCCGACCCTGTGCTCCGCGGGCTGCTCTGGCTGAACGCCGTGGTGGCGTCGGGAACCGCCGTGGTGCTCGTCGCCACCGTCACGATCGTCCGCGACGAGCTAGGCGGCGGCGAGACCGCCGTCGCCCTCGCCCTGGCCTGCTTCGGCGCGGGGTCGATGGTCACGGCCCTCGCGCTCCCCCGGCTGCTCGACCGAGTGCACGACGTCCGGCCGGTCATGCTCGTCGGCGCCGCTGCGGTGTCGGCCGTCCTCGCCCTCGTCGCCGCTGGTTTCGCCGCCGGCGGCGGCTGGGCCGTCCTGGCGACCGGGTGGGCAGTGCTCGGCGCCGCGACGTCGGCAATCTCCACTCCGAGCGGCCGCGTCCTGCGTGATCGCACCGCCGAGGCCGACCGGCCCCTCGTCTTCGCCGCCCAGTTCTCCCTCTCGCACGCCTGCTTCCTCGTCACCTATCCCCTGGCGGGCGTGCTCGCGTCGACTCCCGTCGCCGCCCCGGCCACGGCGGCGGTGCTCGCTACACTCACCGCAGCAGCAGCGGCGCGGACCTGGCCGCGCACGGTGGCCGAGCCGGTCCCCGTGTGACTCCGACGAGCAGGGTGGTGACGGCCGTGGCCGGTGAACAGGACCGCACTCGCCGTCCGTCCCTGATTCATCCCGTCGACCCCGACACAGCGCGACTCGACGCCGCCACCAACACCTTTCGCATGCTGGCCGACCCCACCCGTCTGCACATCCTGTGGACCCTCACCGACGGCGAAGCGGACGTGACCGCCCTCGTCGACGCGTGCGGCGCCTCCCGCACCGCCGTGAGCCAGCACCTGGCCAAGCTGCGTTTCACCGGACTGGTGGACACGCGCCGGGAGGGTCGGCGCGTGGTCTACCGCATCCGCGACGGGCACCTCGCGCGGCTGGTGCGAGAAGGCATCAACCACGCCGACCACGTCGTGACCGGCGAGCCGCCGCACGAGTGACAACGAGTCACCATCGCTCCCAGCGCACGGCGTCGGCCAACGGTCGCCGGGGCCGCCAGCCGAACCGCTCGAGGTCGGGCACGTCCTGCAGCGCCTCGACGGGCCCGACGCACAGCCACGCGACCGGACGCGGCGTCCCGTCGACACCAAGCAGATCCCGCAGGAACGCCTCGTCGTAGAACGACACCCACCCGACGCCGATACCCTCGGCCGTCGCCGCGAGCCACAGATTCTCGATCGCCAACGCCACCGACAGCAGACCGGTCTCGCGCACCGTGGCCCGGCCGAGCACGTGCTCACCGCCGCGCGCGTCGTCGTAGGTGACGACGACGCCCGTCCCGCTCGTCTCGATGCCCTCGATGCGGATCGGGTCGAACGTCGCGGCCCGGTCCGGCGGCAACGACGCCGCGAAATCCGCACGACGCGCCGCGACGTGCTCGGCGAACCGGCGCAACGTGGCCCGCTCCCGCACGACGACGAAGTCCCACGGTTGGCTGTTCCCGACGCTCGGCGCCCGGTGGGCGGCCTGCAGAACGCGCCACAGGACGTCGTCGGCAACGACGTCGCCGGTGAATTCGCGACGCACATCACGCCGTCGGGCGATCGCCTCGAACACATCCATGTCCGAAACGGTGCCAGACGGGGCATACAGTGTCGGCAATCGTCTCGAGAAAAGGGGCAAGGTGGTGTCTTCGGCGACGCCCGGACGCGGTCAGCTGACCCGTACGGTGATTCTCCGCGCCGGTATCGACTTCATCGATCGCCACGGCGCGCGCGATCTGACCATGCGGCGGCTGGGGTCCAGCCTCGGTGTCGAAGCCATGGCGCTCTATCACTACTTCGCCGGCAAGGACGATCTGCTGGACGGCATCGTCGAGCAGGTCATCGACGATCTGGACAGCGACCCACACGTGCTCGCGGAGGGCGCGGACGGGTGGCGGGACTATCTGACCCGGCTGGCCCACGGAGTACGCCGCATGGCCCTGGCCCACCCGCAGGTCTTCCCCCTCATCGCGACCCGCCCGCCCGCGGCCCCGTGGGTGCGGCCGCCACTGCGCAGTGTGCGATGGCTCGAGAATTTCCTCGCCAGTCTCATGGGCTTCGGGTTCGACGCTCCGGCGGCGGCATCGGCCTACCGCTCGTACACCAGCTTCCTGCTCGGTCACCTCTTGCTCGAGGTCGCCGGAACCGGCGACGTCGACTCCGCCGAGTCCGATTCCCTGGATCCGACGGAGTTCCCGACGGTGGTCCGGTTGAAGACCGAACTGTCGCGCGATCCGGGCACCGCCGACTTCGACGCCGGGCTGCAGAGCCTGCTGACCCGACTGGATCCGGAAGAGGTGGGACGCGCTGCCGACCCCGCGGAGTAGCGTGACCCGTCGCACCACCCGTGCACGGACACAGATCCCGTTGCGGTGAAACAGTTCGCCGACGTGAGGGCTCGCCATGACCGCAGGACACGAGTTCAGCGCCGCCGGTGAGGTGCTCACCGCTCTCGCCGAGGCGATCAAGGACCTCGACGCGGTGGTCCGGTCCTTCGACTCGCCCGAGGCGAAACTCGCGTCGATCTGCACTCGCGTCGTCGCCGCTGTGCCCGGCGCGGACGCTGCGGGGGTGACCGTTCTGCGTGCCGGGTCCACCACCACCGCCGCCACCACCGAGGCGTTCGTCCTGGCCATCGACGCGGCGCAGTACGAGCAGCAGGAGGGTCCCTGCATCGACGCGGCGGTCACCCGCACCATCGTGCGCGCCGACCGCACGCAGGCCGCTGAGCGCTGGCCTGCCTTCGCCCGCGCCATCGAGCTCGTGGACGTCACGAGCTTCCTGTCCGCCCCCATCACCGCCGGCGAGGAATACGTCGGCGCCCTCAACCTCTACGGCCACCACGGGCATGATTTCGACACCGTGGACGAACAGGCCTTGCGCATCTACGTCCGGGCCGCGCAGTCCGTCCTGTCGGCCGACGAGCGCGCCGTGCAGGCCGCTCGACGCGTCGAGGGGTATGCCGCCGCCATGGAATCGCGCGCCGCGATCGAGCAGGCCAAGGGCGCGTTGATGGTCACTCTCGGCGTCACCGCCGACAAGGCGTTCGACCTACTGCTCTGGCGGTCCCAGACCACCAACGTGAAGGTGCGCGACCTGGCCGAGCAGTTCGTCACCGACCTGGCGACGCTGGACACGGCGCCCGGCGCGTTCGCCGACGAGCTCGGCAAGGTGCTCATGACGGTCCACCAGCGCGTGCTCGAGCAGTAGACGGGTCCTCGCCGCGTCGGGGCACTCAACCGCCGGTGGAGTCCGAGGTGTCCTGCCCGCGGTGGAAGCGCGCCCGCCGCTCGGTGACGTCGACCGCCAGCTCCTCGACGGGCCGACGCGCCGCGTAGGCGGCCGCGCGCAGACGCGAGAGGGCATCGTCCGGCGACACCGACAACTGCACCATGATCATGCCCACGGCCATGTCGACGTGCGGGCGCAGCCGGGGGAAACCGGGGTCGCCGGACTCGCTGTGCGCCACCATCTCCAGCAGCGTCCGGGCGATCTCGGCGGCGCAGTGGTCCACCGCGTCGAGCTGCCGTGCCGTCAACGCACCCGCACCTCCGCGGTGCAGCTCCAACACCCCGATGGGGGCCTGCGCGGCCGACAACGGGACCGCGACGATGCTGCCCACGCCGATGCGCGTCGCGTCGGCGGAGAATCCCGGCCAGCGGCTGTCCGCCTCCCGCGCGACGTCGTCGACGAGGACGGGCGACCCCGTGCGCAGCGCGTCGAAACACGGGCCGTGACCCGTCGCGAACTGCAGATCGTCGAGAGCCAGCGCGACCTCGTCCGTGGCGTACAGGATGTCGTGCGCGGCGTGACTGATCAGCGCCACCGACGCGCCGTCACAGGCGGTGTAGCGGACCAACGGACGACAGAGATCGGCGAGCGCACGGACCGCGTGGGCCCCGTCGGTGCGCCACATAGCCGTGCTCCCAGTCCTCGATCGCCTCGTCGACCATCGAGTGCCCCGGTCACGGACTTCTCAACCGAGACCGGCGGCCGACGACCTCGGATCAGTAGGCGCCGTCGCTGGACGCGACCGCCTTGATCGTCTTGAGCACGATGAGCATGTCGCCGGTCATCGACCAGTTCTCGACGTAACTGAGATCGAGGCGGACCGCTTCCTCCCAGGACAGATCGGAGCGACCGCTGACCTGCCAGAGACCGGTGAGACCCGGCTTCACCAGCAGCCGTCGGCGCACGTCGCCGTCGTACGTCTCCACCTCGCGGCGCAGCGGTGGACGGGGGCCGACGATGGACATCTCGCGCCGCAGGACGTTGAACAGCTGCGGCAACTCGTCGATGCTCAACCGACGCAGGACGCGTCCGACCGCGGTGACCCGCGGGTCCTCCCGCATCTTGAACAGCACGCCGCCGTCGCTGTCGTTGAGGGCGAGCAGGTCCTCGATCCGGGAATCCGCATCCTGCACCATCGAGCGGAACTTGATCATCTGGAACGGCGTGCCGTCGAGACCCATGCGCTCGGAGCGGTAGAAGACCGGACCGCGGCTGGTGACCTTGATCAGCACCGCGACCACCAGGAACAGGGGCAGGACCGCCAGCAGCGCGGCGCAGGCGAAGACCAGGTCGAACGCCGTCTTCCCGAACCGGCTGGCGCCGTTGTACTGCGGCTTCTCCACGTGGATCAGCGGCAGGCCGGCCACGGGCCGCATGTGCAGGCGCGGGCCCGCCACGTCGACCACGCCGGGCGCGACCACCAGGTCGACGTTCTTCTTCTCGAGGTCCCACACCATGCGGCGGATGCCCTCGTGGCCGATGTGATCGGTCGCGGTCACGGCGACGGTGTCCGCGCCCGACGCCTCGATGGCCGCGAGCACGTCGTTCTCGTCGCCGAGGATCGGCAGCGAGAGCCCGTCCACCGACAACTGCTCGTCCGCCACCTGCTGGGTTCGCGGAAGGCACACGCCGACCACGGCGTACCCGGCCGACGCGTCGCGGGCGAAGGACCGGGCCATCGCGTGCGCGGACGCGTGGCTGCCGACGATGACCACCGACGTCGTGAACCGTCCCTCGCGCCGCTGCCGGGCGAGGTGACGACGGAACAACCAGCGGGAGACCAGCAGACCGATCAGCCCGAAGGGCAGTGCGATCGCGAGATACCCGCGGGCCAGCTCGATGCGCGCGAGCAGCGAGACGATGGCGACGAGGCCGAACAGGCGGAACGTGGCCGACAGGATGCGCCGGTACTCCTCGGCGCCGCTGCCGAGCACCCGCGGGGATCGGGTCCGGAAGATGGACAGGAACGCCAGCCACGTCCCGGCGAGCAGGACCGACACCACCGTGTAGTCGATGGACGCGATGGACGCGAGGTGGGGTGCACCGAACCGCACCACCTGCGCGCAGACGACGGCAGCGATCACCACCACGGTGTCGGCCAGCCGCACGCGATCGACGAGACCCCGTTCCCACTCGCGGCGCGACGTCACCCGGCGGGGGCGGCGAATTCGTCCCGAGGTCGACGAATTCTCGCCTGATGCGTCGCCGAGCGACACACTTTCCGCGAAGTTGGGTGCAGACACGCGCGAACCTTTCGAAACGAGAACGGGCACGGCCGGTTCATCGATCCGACTCGTCAGTCCGTTACCTTATTGCCTGTTCGCAGGACGTGCACAGTGGAGCACAGTGGCCGCGCCCACATCGTTGGATCTCACCAAAAGCAACCGAACGAATGACGTGATCTTCCAATTCAGTTCTTTCGCCCACTGACGAAGAAAACGATTCTGGACGCGACATCCACTATTTGATCGGCATAGCGCTCGAAATACCGTCCCAACAACGCCACGTCGACCGCGTTGACGACATCCGGTCCGTCCTCGGCCACCACTCGGTCCACGACGACCGACTTGAGCTCGTCCACCCGATCGTCCATCCGATCGAGGTCCTCGACGTGCTCGAGCTCGCTCGACTGCAGCGCTGCCACGATGCGCGCGCACATCTCCAGGCACAGTCGCGCCATTTCCTCGAACGGCTCGATCAGATCGGTGGGAACGATCGGCTCCGGAAAGCGACGGCGCGCCGCTTCCGCGATGTGAACGGACAGACCGACCATTCTTGCGAGGTCGCTGCTGATCCGAACCGCGGAGAAGACCCGGCGGAGATCCGCGGCCACCGGCGCCTGCAGGGCGAGCACCTTGACGGCCTCGTCCTCGCAACGGGTACCGAGTTCGGCCAGCGCCTCACCGCGGGCGATGACCTCCTCGGCCGCCCGCAGGTCCGCGTCGAGCAGCGCTCGACTGGCCACCCGCATCGCCTCCTCGGCGCCGGTGGCCAACTCGCACAGATCGGCGTTCAGATCGCCCAGCTGAGCGGTGTATGCATTTCTCATCGTCGACTCCCGACTGTCGACACCGCGACCCTCCACCCGGCGTGGGGTTCGCCCGGCTCCGGTTCACGGCGCCCGTTCACGCGGCAGCCACGTTTCCTCGAGCCGCTTGACGTCTGTCCGTCCCTCACACCGCTGTGCGCTCCGGTCACACGAGACCGAGAGCACGCACGTCGGCTGCAGGCACAGCGCGAGAGTAGAGGAAACCCTGCACGAGCGTGCATCCGTTGTGCCGCGCCGACCGCGCCTGTTCCTCCGTCTCGATGCCCTCGACCACCACACTGCGCTCGGTCACCGAGGCGAAACCCGTCAGGGCGCCCACGAGAGTGTCCCCGTCCGGCGAGCCCATGCGGTGGCTCAGGGCCTTGTCCACCTTGAATCCGTCGACCGGCAGTTCCACGAGACGCTCGAGGCTCGAGTGACCGGTTCCCAGATCGTCCAACACCACGCGGTATCCCCGCAGCCGAAGGTCCCGCACGAAGGCCACCGCCCGCGGGGAATCCGTGTAGGACCGAGTCTCGGTCAGTTCGAAGACGACTCGCTGCGGCGGAACCGACGACGCGGTGACGATCTCGTCGAGCTGCTCGACCGCTCGGGCCACCCCGAGGTGCCGAGCGCAGAGGTTGACGTGGAGATCGAGCGTCGGCACGTCGGTCAGCCACCCGGCGAATGCCGTCAGCGCGCCGGCGAGCACCGTGTGGTCGACGTCGATCTCGAGGTCGGTCTCGGCGACGGCGGAGAAGAAGTCCTCCGGCGGGACCACGTCCACCCCGGTACTCGACGGGCGCAGCAGACGCGCCAGAGCCTCGAAGGCGACGACGTCCCCGGAATCGAGATCGACGATGGGCTGGAAGTAGGGGACGATCTCGCCTTCCGCCAGGACCGCGCCGGGGCCCCGCGGCGCCCACAAGGACCGGCCGTGCCCCCGGATCGAGTCGAGGTGCGACTCCACCAGGCGCGCGAAGTCGGACAACGTCGACAGGACGTACTCCCCCGCAGGATGCGGCTCGGCGTCGACGACGCAGAGCGTGCCGATCACCAGCCCCTCGCGGCCCACGAGGGGAACGGCGACATAGGACCGGTAGTCGAGCCGCACCAGGTTGGCCGCCGCGGCGGCGGTCACCGGGTCCGTCGACCGCGCGTCACGACGGCAGTCGCTGATCGCGACCGGACGACCCGCGTCGACGACGAGGGCGCAGGTGGCGTCGTCGCGGGGCATCACGGTCGGCCCGCGATCGCCGTGCTGGGCGACGGTGTACTGCCGGTCCTCGTCGATGATGTTCACCATGGCGGTGGTGAAGCCCAGGGTGGTGGCCGCCAGCGACAGCAGGGTGTCGAGCGAGGGGTCCTCGACCGAGAAGTCGACGTAGTTGCGTGCCGACTCGCTGCGACGGCGCTGCGCCGTTCTGTGCATCGGCCGCTCCGTTCTGTCGATTCGGTCCCGTCGGTCGCCTCGCTGATCACATCCGCCGGGGCCACGTGACCTGGATCACGAGTTCCCGCGGACAGGGATTCGGTACCACCGCTGCGAAGTATCGGTGCGGGGAAGAAAAAAGTTTCCACTTCTCCGTCGACGGTCCAATTTACCTGGTCGTAAACCGTCGCTGTGACCGGTCTGTGACGAACTTCCCGTAGCGGGCGTGTGAGAGAGGCTCACGCAGTGGGTACAGACCGCGCATGACGGCAGGGTTGGCGCAGCACACGGACACCGCGGAGGCGATGCCCGCCCGCGAACTCGCCCTGGTCGACATCCCCGCCGAGCCCCGACGACTGTCGTCCGTACGCACCGACGTGCAGCGCTGGCTCGAGACCCACGGAATCGACGACGAGCGTTGTCAGGACATCACGCTGGCGACCTACGAGGCGCTGGCCAACAGCGTCGAGCACGCGTACTGCGGCGACGTCGCCCCCGAGGACGCCTGCACCGTGACGCTGCATGCCGTGGTGACCGACGACCGTACCGTCGCCGTCGACGTGGCCGATCACGGCCGGTGGATGGACCACGAGGACGATCCGCGACGGGGGCGAGGGCTCCCGCTCATCCACGCGTTGGCCGATCACGCCACCGTCGACACCTCGCCGGAGGGGACCGTCGTGACGATGCGCTGGCACCTGTAGTTGCCGCGCGAGTTCTGCCACACGATCGAGACCGAATCCGCGGATCCGCCGATGTCACCGCGATAGTGCGGGAAAACTCGCGTCGCGCTACGACGCGGACGCGTACTGCCGGCCCGCCAACGCGGTCCTCGCCGCCAGCACCGCCGCTCCTCGCGCCGCCAACGACTGCGGCTCCGCGGGCATCACCAGCGCCTCACCCCATTGCTGCGCGAACACGCCACGCACCAGCGGAAGGTTGGCCGGCCCGCCCACCAACACCACCGTGTCCACGCGGCGCCGACCGCGGGCCACCACGTCGTACACCCACGAGGACACGGCCGTCACCGCATCGAGCACCAGGCGATCGACCGTCGTCCGGAACACCGTCACCGAGCCACCGAGGAACGGCCCGCCCACCTGCACCGCACGGTGCACCGCGAGCATCTCGAGAGCCCACTCGACTCCGTCGTCGAGTGTGGCGTCGGCGCTCGCAGTGCGCGGAGCGGAGGTGCCGTAGGCGGCGAGCAGGTGCTCTCGCACCGCCGCGGCCACCGTGGCCCCGCGGAACGCGTCGGACCAGTCCGCATCGTGCACGATCCCGCTGCCGACGTCGACCACGGACACCGACGTGCCGGACTTACCGATGTCGACCACCGCGATCGTGGACTGGGGCTCCACCAGCCCGCGCAGGGTCAGGTAGGTCAACTGGGCGCCGAGTTCCGACGCGACCCGCACGCACCCACCCTCGTGCAGAACGGTCGCGGCGGACCCGACCCGGCAGCGAGGGTCGTCCGGGACGACCAGCACAGCACTCTCGCGATTGCCGGCATGACGTGCGCAGACCGAATCGACGACCTCCACCGCGGCCTCGAGCCGGTCACGCCCCCGAGGAACCGTGACCGACTCGGTGCCGAGCAGCGCACGCCCCATCGGGTCCATGATCGCCGCACGAACTGCGGATGCACCGAGAGAGACCCCCACCACTGCTCGCATCTGTCCGCCCCGTGTCGTCGCCCTGCGCCGTCGGGAGAAGCTTAAACCTGCACAGCGGCTGCACTGGCAACAGTTTGCGGAGCTTTGGTTTGTTTCACTACACGGCGTTCACTCGCCGCCCGTCGACCCGTCGCTCGGGCGTGACTGTGGCTCGGAGTCGTTCGGGACGGACGGCTCGGGTTCCGGGTCGGTCTCCGTGGGATCAGGCGTCACGACGGGCGGGTCGACGGTGGTGCTGCCACCACCGGTGCTCGGCGTTCCCCCGCCGGTCCCGGGTGAGCCGGTGCCGGGGGTCCCGGTGCTGCCGCCACCCGTCGTGCCGCCACCCGAGGTTCCACCGCCCGACGTGCCTCCGCCGCCGGACGAGGTGCCGCCGCCCGCGTACGGCGACCCGCCACCGGACTGCGGACGCGGCACCGACGGCGAGTCGGGACGCGCCGCGAAAGGCCCAGAAGACCCGGGCGACCCCGACGACCCCGACGACGCGGAAGACCCCGCCGGCGCGGGCACTGCCGGACGAGGAGCGACGTCTCCGGCACCGCCGTCGGCCCCGGGCACCGCGTTCCCGTCGTCGGGGGACGGCGACGACGAGGGCGCGCTCGACGGTGGCGTCGCCACACCGGGGGTCGGCGGGACGGTCGTTCCGTTCGTCCCGTTCGAGGTCGCCTGCTCGACCGCACCCGGCGTCGGCTCCGACACCACACGGGGCGCGGTGGTGGCGGCCCACACGGTGACGGACGCCGCGATCACGGCCGCCGCCACTCCGGCGCCCACCACGGCCATGCCGCGACGCCGTGGCGAGGTGCGCGCCGGCGCATCGGGTGCGTCGGCGATCTCAACCGGGGCGGCGACGGTCGCGCCGCGATCGGCCCACAGGGCCGCACCCACCGGTGCGCCGTACCGACCGTCGGGGTCGACGGCCGACAGACGGTCGAGGTCCACGAGTGCGACGCCGGTGAGCAGGTGATGCTCGAGGGCGCGAGACACGCTCGGCCACAGCGACGGGTCGGCGAGCGCCACCGCGGTGTCGTGCACGCCGAGGTCGGCGCGCTTGGCGCGCAACGACATGACGCCGATGGCGGCGGCGACGGCGTCACCGACGTCCCCGCCGCCGAGACGGGTGGTCCGCTCGTCCACCGGGCCGAGCTGCGGCAGGTCCACGTCGACGAGGGCGGCCGTGACCGAATCCTCGTCGACGACGACCCCTAGAGCGATGTGCATGCGCGCAGCCTTCCGTGACCGCTGGTGACGATGGCCCTCATCGATGCGAGGTGGTGGTGCGAGGCGTCGACGGGGCGGACGACGTGCTGGGGACGGTCGTGGTCACCGGCGGCGCGGACGTCGTCGCCGGCGTACTGGGCACCGAGGTGGTGGCCGGAGGGTGCGGCGTGGGGTCGTCGTCACGGTCGCGGGTGGGCGGGGTGTCCCGGCCACCACCGCCGTTCGCCGCCGAGGAGCGTCCGGGCCCGGTGTTGCCGGCCGTCGAGGGCGAGTTCGCCGCGCTTCCCGACGACGGTGCCGTGGCGGTCGGCTGCCGCGGATCGGTCGACGTGGTCACCGGCGGAGGCGACGTGACCGTGCCGGCGACGTCCGTCAGGGGGAGGGTGGGGGCCGTCGTGGCCGTCGTGGTCGTGGGGGTGTCGGCCGACGTCGGTGCCGGCGCGGCGCCCTGAGGGCGGGTCTGCGCGGGCGTGGCGTCCGGCGTCGACACACCCGAGGTGGCCACGACGCGATCCGTCGCCCGGACATCGACCGGCCCGCGCTCCGACGCGCCCGCTGCCGCGCCCAGGGTGGCGACGGCCACCAGCGCGGCAGTTCCGGCGACGGCGGCGACACGGGGGGATCGGCGCCGCCCGGCTGCGGCGTGGGCGCCCATCGGCGCGGGCGTCGCCGGCACCGGGGGATCGGTGCGCTCGACCACCGGAACCCGTTGTGCGGGAACGGTGCGCGGCGCAGCGAAGAGTCGCGCCGAGGGAATCACGGTGGACAGGTGCGCGGCACCCATCGCGGAGAACGCGGCGGGGTGCCGCGGCACACGGACCGGGGCGGCGGTGCGGTGGGCGACGACGTCGACCACCGACGTCGATTCCGCGCCCCCGCCGACCAGCAGTACGACCTGCGCGCCGAGGCGCACCGCGTCGTCGATCAGCGGCTGGACGCGTGCCGCGCAGTCGGCCGCGATGGCGTCGAACTCGGTGCGGCGCAGGCGAACCGGATCGGTCACGAACGGTCCGGACAGATCGACGGCGCGCTCGGTACCCAGCAGGCGCACGGCCCGATCGGAGGCAGCGGCGAGGCTCGACATCTCGGCGGGCCCGCCGCGCTCGGCGGCGCCGTACGTGGACCAGAGGTACGAGGTGACGGCCATGGTGAGGGCGTCGCCGGAGAACTCGTCGGTGCCGACGCTGGAAATCAGGCGCCCGGTCAGGGTGTCCAGCACGTGGATTCGCGTGCCCACGCGGCCGACGTCGACCACCGCGACCACCCGCACGTCGTCGACACACCCCTCGACGCGGGCCGCCGCGAGGAACGCGTCGCACTCCCCGATCAACCGCACTCCGCCGCGGCCGACCCAGTCCTCCGGATCGCCGCCGATCGCCATGACCGGTGCGTCGTGCCCCGCGGCCGCGGCCAGCTCCAGGGCGGCGTCGCACGCGTTGTCCAACGCCCGGTCCATGGACACGGGACGCTCGGTCACCTCGAGCAACTCACCGGCCTCGGACACCGTCGCGCCGCGGACGAGGCCGGTGCTCATCGTGACACCGAACAGTTGGGCTGGCATGAGTCACCACCATCGGTCGCGAATACGGACAGACCGATAGTACGGACTCAAACCGGGCGCTTCAACGTAATGGCCGGACTAAACCGACCGAAAGTCTAGGTTCGGAAGTTCAGATAGGCCTTCGAGGGCGTCGGGCCGCGTTGTCCCTGGTACTTCGATCCGAGGGTCGACGAACCGTACGGCCGCTCCGCCGGGCTGGACAGCCTGAACAGGCACAACTGTCCGATCTTCATGCCCGGCCAGAGGGTGATCGGCAGGTTGGCCACGTTGGACAGCTCCAACGTGATGTGGCCGCTGAAACCGGGGTCGATGAACCCCGCCGTCGAATGTGTGAGGAGTCCCAGACGACCCAGGCTGGACTTGCCCTCGAGGCGGCCCGCGAGGTCGTCCGGCAGCGTGATCGCCTCCAGCGTCGACCCCAGGACGAACTCGCCCGGATGCAGCACGAAGGGCTCGCCCTCCCCCGGCTCCACCAGCGTCGTCAGATCGTCCTGCTGCTGCTTCGGATCGATGTGGGTGTACTTCGAGTTGACGAAGACCCGGAACAGCGAATCAAGCCGCACGTCCACGCTCGACGGCTGCACCATCGTCTCGTCGAACGGGTCGACACCCAGTCTCCCGGCCGTCACCTCGGCCCTGATGTCACGATCGGAAAGCAGCACGCGGCCAGGCTACTGACCCGCCGCGACCTCCTGATAACCTGGGCGCTGCACGGCCCCGCCGGTCGCGCACGCCGATGTAGTTCAATGGCAGAACATCAGCTTCCCAAGCTGAATACGCGGGTTCGATTCCCGTCATCGGCTCCACCGGCCCCTCTCACCCGGCCCCGTTCCCGCCGCGGCGTTCGTCGTCGGTAGGCCTGCCACCCCGGCCCCCGGCAGTGTGGCGGGAGCTCGCATTTAAACGACACGAGCGGTCTTGAGGTCCACGCGTCGGACTCCGCAAGGTGAGACACTCGGGCTGAATCGCGGATGAGCCGCGACCGTGGCATCGACGCGAGGGTTGCTGAATTGCACATCGGGTTCCGCCCCTCAGGGGGCCGTGGCGAGTACGAGGTTGTAGGCAATCACTCCGGGTACAACGCCATCGGTCTTGAAGGCTGGACTTTCAGTATGAGGTGGCCAGATGGCCTCGTCCGAGACACGGGGCTCTGGCTCGACCCTGCCGAGAGCGGGAAGCCACGGCTGCGGTCGATGCTGACCCCGGCAATTCAGATATCAAGAATCGTCACGTCGATGCTGATGCTGCCCGACCCGACTCGCGAACTCCGCAGCACGCCCAAGAGCCTTCCGATAGCGGTGACGAAGCGATACATCGTCAAGGACGTTGGCTTCGGCACGGAGAGCGAGTTCACGGGAGTAGCCGACCTGGTCACGTTTGTTCCCTCGTACATCACAGTAGCCAATCTCGGCGAGTCCAAGAGTATTGGAGTCGCGGCGCGGTGGACGAGGGTCGAAGCCGTCTACATTCAGTCCGATCTCCTACCTGGCGCACTGCCCGCGCTGGTGCAAAGCCATCGCGACTCCCTCGCGACCGGTGATCCGGTCACGCGTGCGCTGACATCAACGGTCAACGGCATCATGGCCAGCTTGTCCTCGACGCCAGGTCTCGCCTACCAGGAGGGCTCCGACCCCCTTCCCGCCCTTGAGATGCTGCTGGGGATCTCTCCCCCGAGCGGACCCACGTTGCCACCGCCTGACGAGCTGGGTGAGGACGCTCCCGCCATCAGTGCGAGGTCGGCCCACCAATACCGCCTCGCCAAGGTGCGTGGCGCTTCTGGGCGAGTTTTCAGCAACGCAGTGCGCGCTTCCTACTCGAACCGGTGCGCTTTTTGCGGCGCACAATTTGGGGGAATTCCAGGAATTCGGTCCGGTGTCGACGCGGCCCACATTCTGGCATGGAGCAAGCACGATCTCGACGTCGTCCCGAACGGTCTCTCCTTATGCAAATTGCACCATTGGGCCTTCGACGCAGCAATAATTATGCCAAGGCGTGAGGATGACAGATACTATCTCCGCTTCACTAACCTCGCAGATCTTCTCGGGCACGAGGAGATCGCACGCATAGGCAAAGAGGGCCAACCTATACCGGACCAATGGCTGCCCAATGACACGGCCTTGCATCCGAGCTCGGCGTTCCTGCAGCGCCTCTACGCTGACTTGGGTGTGACATTTAGGTCGGATGTCTGAGCGCTCGCGCGCTGCACGTCGAGCGCGTTTACCGCTCGGTGGCCTATCCACTCGGCGACCGGGACCGATACCGCATTGCCACAGGCGTGGTAGCGCGCCGACTCTAGGGTCGCTTCGCTTGGCATCTCGTGCGCGGGCATTGTCCACTCATCCGGAAAGCCTTGCAGCCGCTCAGTCTCCAACGGAGTGAGTCGCCGGACTGCGCCCTCCGGGTAAGAAACGTAATTCCTCGACCAGTCCGTACCCGTATGCCGCGCAGACTCTGCGTAGAGGCAGTGAGCGAGCTTCTTTACGAAGCCTTGCTTAGGATTTCCAACGCTGACCGCAAAGGGGGAAACAGGTTTCGGCCCATCCGGTCGGCGCGTCTCAGAATTCCGGTCGCCGCATTCGGGCTCAAAAAGTATCGAAGCGGCGGTCTCTGGTCCTCCAAGAGATCCGACAATGAAGACTCTTGTGCGACTTTGGGGGATGCCGAAGTGTCGACTGTCAAGCACTCGCCATGCCACGCCATACCCGAAGTCGGCCAGCGTCCGAAGGATGATTGCGAAATCTCGTCCTTCGTGGGAAGAGAGGAGAGCCGCAACGTTTTCGAGAATGACAAGTTCGGGGCGACGCGCGCCAATAAGCTCTGCAAAGTCGTAGAAGAGCCCCGACTGCTTTCCTCGGAGGCCACTTCGAGGACCCATTCTTGCAAGACTGATGTCTTGGCACGGGAACCCGCCAGCCCAGATTTCCGCCTCGGGGATGTCATCCGCTTTTACCTCCGTGATGTCGGCGACGCGTGGGACGTCTGGCCAGTGCTTCGCCAGGATGTCCAAGCAGAACGACTTCTTCTCGCACTGCCACACGCTCTTGATACCGGCACGCTCGAACCCGAGGTCGAAGCCACCAATACCTGCAAAGAAGCTCGCAACGCGATACGGCTCCGGCGCGATAGGGTCACGACCCTTCACGCTGTCACGACGTGCCATCGTCTGAGGCGCTCCCTTCGGCGTGTACAGCCCATCCCAAGTCGCGCGAACGGGCGTTCGAACGCACTGAGGGTAACGGACGGTGCAGACATGTTCTTGAACGCCACGGTACGGGTAGCTCGAACCGTCCTTGAACCTGACACGCAGGATCGCCGACGTTGGGGTCAACAGTGCAGGCGACGCGCATTGACCGACGTGGAGAGGCCCATCGCTTCGAGCGCACTCATCGCACCCGACTGGTCGTCCTCGAACAGGTGTGCGTACACGCTCAGAGTCGTGGTGACCTGGGCGTGACCCGCGAACCGGGCAATCTTGAGCGGCGGGATGCCGGCGGCAACGCACAGCGACACGTACGTGTGCCGCAGGCTGTGGAACTTAAGCGTGGGGCGGCACCGGCGTACCTAGCCGGATGGTCTGCAGCACGGCGGGCCGACATACCGCCTTGTAGAACGTCCGGTGGCGCAGCGGCTGGCCCCAGCCCAGCGTCAGGCGCAGTTCGGCCTCGCCGACGGTGAGTGCGGCCAGTGCTGCGGCGGCGGTGAGCCTGGTGCGTTGGCCGTCCTCCCCCACCGCGCTCAGGCCCGCTGGCCTGGCGGCCACCAACGTCATCCCCGGGAACAGCGGCGCTGTGGGATCGTGTCCGCGTGGGTGCAACGCCAGGTAGTCCCGCAGCAGGGCCACCGTGGCCGGCGTCAGCGGCACGCGTCGCCGGCTCCCGCGCGTCTTCGGGGTGTCGTAGGTGAGCGCGCCGCCCACGGTGGCAAGGGTCCGGTCCACCCGCAACGTGCCCGGCTTGGGCGCTGCGTTCGGGTTGAGCGACCGTGGCGGTCGTTGTACGTCGGAAACCTGCAACCCGCACAGCTCGGCCGCACGCAGGCCAGCCCACGCCGCCACGTGGATGTACAGGTTGTACGGCCAGGGCGTTGCGGCCACGAGCGCCTGCACATGCCCCGCAGCGAGGAAACTGGTGGGGGTCGTCAACGACGCCCGGTGCACGCCCTGGGTGCTGCGCTCGCTCGGCAGCTTCACGTAATCGGCCGGGTTGGTGCCGGTGCGCCCGTCGGTCACGCATTTTCTTGACGACGAAGAACGCATGACGCACGGTGCTGGGCTTCTTTTCCACAGCCGCCTGAGCCTTCACCAGTCGACTTCTCCGTCGAAAGGATTCGGTCGCCACGCCTCGCGTCGAGTGTCGGCATGAAGGACGCGCCAGCACAATGTGCGACGTCGATAGCAAACGCTCTACCCGGCCGAGCCTGTCACATCGATCATGTGTGCAGTGAACTTCGGAACGGTCGTGTTGCCGCCAATCTGGGTGTCGTAGGAGAATGAACCGTCGACACTGATGAACATCGTCACGTAATCGTCCTCGACCACGTTCGCAGCCACCGCCGAGTCGTAGGCTTCGACCACCGTGTTCACGTCATAGTCGAATTGATAGTCCTGCGGCGACGCGGCCGTGTTCGCGCGAAATTGGTCGTCCCCGGTTGCTGCGTCGAACTGGGTGACCACCCCGTAGACAATGAACTTTCGCCCGATGTACTTGTCCGGCGTCTTCGCCATGAGGGCGAATTCACGAGCGTCGATCGGCGCGTATGCAGAACGATCCAAACGCGCAGCTTCTTGCGCAGCCGATGCCTCGGCAGCGGCGCGGGATCGTTCGGCAGACGCGGATGCCTCGGCAGCACTCGTACTCCTGGGAGCAGAGACCGAGCTTCGCGCCGCCGTACTCGATGACGCAGAACTCCTCGATGTCGAGCGCACGTCATCGTTACCGATCGACGCTCCGATGCCGATCACCAAGAGCACTGCAACCACTCCGCCCAGCCACTTCCAGTTGACACCCTTCTGCACTGGCGGTCTGCCGGGCACATTGGGCCCGGTGGGAGGCGCGCCGAGAATCAGATTCGGAGGCAACGGTCGCGTCTCCTTGGTCCACCGCCGGCCATCCCACCATCGCAGCTGCGGTACGCCTTCTGGGTCCGGGAACCACCCGGGCGGCGGGGTCTGCATCATGGGAGAAATAGTGACAGACCGTGCGGTTCGCCGACGCACGTTTATCGAATCAGTAACTCTATGGCGGCGCTCGCGCCGAGAGAGTAGGGGAGGGGCTGCGGATGTTCGAACTCTTACTCGGACCTCTAAACCGCATCGGACTGCGACGACGCCCCAGCTCCCAGCCACGACGTGCGAGGCTGAGCCTCGAAGGACAGCCGTCGCCGCTCTTCGAACTGGGTTCGCGGGTTCGATTCCCGTCATCGGCTCCACCGCTCCACTCGCACGGCCCCGTTCGCGCCGCGCCCGTACGCTGCGGCCATGCCCGAACGCGTCGTCTCCGCCCACCTCGATCTCGAGGTCACCGATCCCACCACGCTCGAACTGCAGATCGCGGTGGCTCCCCTGCCGGGTGCCGACGTCGTCGACACGCTGTCGATCACCGTCGACGGCGAGCCGGCCGAGGTGACGGAGTTCGCCGGGTCGCACGGCACGCGGGTGCACCGACTGCCCGTCGAGAGCGGGAAGGTCCTGGTCCGGTACGACGCCACCGTCACCGGTCTCGCCGACCCCGCGCCGACCACCGAGCTCGAGCGCGCGACCTACCTGCGGCCGAGCCGGTACGCCGAGGCGGACAAGTTCTTCGGATTCGCCGCCACCGAGTTCGGCAGCATCGAGGACGACGCGGACGTGGTCACCGCCGTCGCTAACTGGGTCGGGGCCCGGTTGAGCTACGTGCCGGGCAGCAGCGACCCCATCGACGGGGCCGCGGACACCCTGCTGGCCGGCGCCGGGGTGTGCCGGGACTACGCCCACCTGGTCGTGGCGATGCTCCGCGCGCTCAACGTGCCCGCGCGACTGGTCGCCGTCTACGCGCCCGGGTGCGATCCCATGGACTTCCACGCCGTCGTCGAGGCGATGGTGGGTGATCGCTGGCTGGTGGTCGACTCGACGGCGCTGGCCCCGCGGCAGACGCTGGTGCGGATCGCCACGGGACGGGACGCCGCCGACACGGCCTTCCTCACCAACCACCGCGGGGCGATGACACTGAACTCCTCCGAGGTGACGGCCGTGGTGACGGACGGACTGCCCGTCGACGACGGCACGGAGGCCGTGGTCCTGCGCTGACGCCCGCCCCTCCCCTCTCCCCTTCCCGCGCTTCGGTTCGTTTCGCGCGCTGCCTACGACCAGCGCGCGAGCACACTGGCAGCGCGGGAACGGAAAGGGGGAGGGGCCGCCGCGGGACGGGAGGGGCGGGAAGGGAACGAGAGGGCACCCGGGGACGCGGGGTTACTGTTACCCGAGGGACCGAAGCCGTCCCTGCCACTCGGAGCCGAGCGAAGCGGAGCGACATGAGCGTCCAGCACGAGGCAGCGGAGCCGAGCACCCCGGACGAGGTGCCGTTCTCCCCGCGGCCGGTGGGCCTGCCGTCGACGGACCCCTTCTATCGCGCGCCGCGGGGATTCGAGAGCGCAGAACCCGGCGACGTGCTGCGGGCGCGGCGGGTGGAGGTCGGCCTGTTCTCGCTGGTCCCCCAGCGCATCGACGCCTGGCAGCTGCTCTACCGCACGTCCGACCTGCGCGGCGATCCGTCCACAGCGGTGACCACGGTGTTGCTGCCCGCGGGAGCGCGTCCGGACGAGACCAGGCCGGTGGTGTCCTATCAGTGCGCCATCGACGCCGTGAGCGACCGCTGCTTCCCGTCGTACGCGTTGCGACGCGGCGCCCACGCACTGGGCTCGTTGCCGCAGGTGGAGATGGTGGTGGTGCGCTACGCGTTGCGACGCGGGTGGGCCATCACCCTGCCCGACCACGAGGGTGCCGACGGACGCTGGGGTGCCCCGGTGGAACCCGGTTACATCACGCTCGACGGGGTGCGGGCGACGCTGCAGTTCGGGCCGGCCGGGCTCGGCCCGACCAATCCGGTGGCGTTGTGGGGCTACTCCGGCGGCGGACTCGCGACGTCCTGGGCCGTCGAGGCCGCGGGCACCTACGCGCCCGAACTGAACATCGTCGCGGGTGCGCTCGGCTCACCCGTGGGTGATCCCGCCTCGGCGTTCACGCGCCTCAACGGAGGACTCTTCGCCGCGTTGCCGACGATGGTGGTCGAAGGACTGCGCCGGACCTACCCGGACCTCGCGCGGATCATCGACGAGACGGTGGCCGAGCCGGGGCAGGACATCCTGCGCCGATTGCAGAGTCGGACGACGGTGCACGCGACCCTGGCGCTGATGATGCACGATCTCGACCGCTACACCCGAGTTCCGTTGGCCGACATCATGGCTCGTCCCGAACTCGTGCAGATCTTCCAGGACATCCAGCCCGGCAAGTCGGCGCCGACGTTCCCGCTGATGATCAACCAGGCGTCCTACGACTGGATCATCGCCTGCGACGACGTCGACGGCCAGGTGCAGCGGTACCGCAAGGCCGGAGCCCACGTGCGCTACGACCGCGACCGGTTGGCCGACCACATCTCGCTGCACCCGCTGACCGCCTCGGTGGTCATGGAATGGCTGGCGGACCGGTTCGCCGGGCGACCGCTGGACGCTCCGTCGGACACCACCCGCTGGTCCACCGCACTGACTCCACGGGGACTCCGCGGCCTGCTCGGCCTGGGCGTGTCGACGGGATTGGCCGCGCTGGGCCGCTGACCCGGATCGACCGCCTCAGCCGGCGTCGTCGGTCTCGGCCGGCGGTACCGAGTATCCGGGGATGCCCTCCGGCTCGTCCGACGGCTCGCCGGACGACTCCTCCGGCCGCTCCTGCGACCCCGAGTGCGGGGTGCCGAAGTCCGGTGGACCCATGGCCTCGCCGTATCCCGACGCGTCCGGTGTGGTGCTCTCGCTCATGCCAGTCCTCTCGATCCGGTGGTCGGCTCCGGCGTCACGGCCGGGCCTCGTGTCCGCGGCGCCCGTGGGTGCGCCGGTCCTCTTTCATCTCGGCCTCGAACACGTGCCGCCGGCCGTCCATCAGGCGTTCCCGGATCCGCCGCTCGTGATCGCGCACGGTGGTCCAGTACCCGTCGTCGAAGTCCTCGACGATCTGGAAGGTCCACCGGCCTTCGAGCACGTTGCGCCCCACCACGTTCCGCTCCAGCTCGTCGGCTTCGTCGGCATGCCCCGCGTCGCGCAGCGCGTCGGCGGCCTCGCCGAGGGTGAGGTCCGCTCGACCCATCATCTGGTGGAAGTCGTAGAGGGCGCCGCGGGCGCGCTCCACCCATTCCAGCGCCTCGGAGACCGATCCCACGGCCTCGACGGTCTCGTCCGAGACCCCGTCCGGCCGTCGATGATCGGCCAGCATCTTCTCGCGATCGTCGCTCATGACGGCCGTGTACCCCCGCCGGCGGCCGTCAAGCCCCGCTCCGCGGAGCAGTCCCCGCAGACACCCCAGAAGAAGACGTCGACGCCGTCCACTCGGAAATCGGGGACGTCCGATCCGGTCGGTGCGAGGTCCACCCCCGGCACGATCGCGGTGTCGAACAGGCGCCGACAGTGCCGACACATCAGGTGGTGGTGATCGTCGCCCTCGATCCGAAGCTCGTACAGGGCAGCCGAATCGGCCGGCTCGACCCGGCGCAGCAGACCGGCGGACTCGAGCGCGTCGAGGTTGCCGTACACGGTCTGCCGGGACAGGCCCCGGTGCCGGAGCGTGCGCGCGACGAAGCCCGCGTCGACGTGCGGATGGGAGGCGATGACCCCGAGAACCAACAGTCGTGGCACCGTCACGCGAAGACCGTGCTGGTGCAACACTTCCCGCCACTCGGCGTCGGTCGGCCCCACACCGGGAGCGGTGGCTGGTGCAGTCGGATGAACGTCCACGGGCGCCGAGTAGCCGTGACGAACGCGACCAAACACTCCTCCGTCAGGAGTTGTCGCGAGTCGCCCGGACCTTGCGTCGATGGCTGGTGTCGCAGAACGGGTAGTTCTTGCTCCGGCGACAGGCGCACAGCGCCACCATGAATCGATCCGAGCGGACCGAGGTGCCGTCGTCGAGCTCGACGTCGACCGGGCCCTCGACCATCACCGGCCCGCCGGGCACCACCCGTACCCGCCGCGCCTCGCGTCCGTCGCCCGACCCGTCAGGCACGACGAGCTCGCACGACCACCAGTTCCTCCGAGCGTCGGCCCGGCGCCAGCTTGCCCGAGGCCTCCAACCACGCGGCGCGGGAGTGCATGACGGGGCCGAACGCGATGCGCCGGCGGGCCGCGACGTCGGCGACGGCACCCGCGGCGGTGAGGCGACGCAGCGTCTCCGGCACACCGGAGAACTCGGAATGGACGATGAGCATGGTCCCGTCCGGCGTGAGCAGGTCACCGACGGCGTCGCACAGCGGATCGAGGACCACCCGTCCGTCGTCGCCGGCATCCCAGGCGCGGTGGATGCCGACGCCTTCCGGGCGAGTCGGTGACGGCACGTACGGGGGATTCGAGACCACCAGATCGAACGGCCTCTCGGCCACCGCGTCGGTCAGGGTGCCGAGCCGAGCGTTCACCTCGACACCGACCCGTCGGGCATTGTCGGCGACACAGGCCACGGCACGAGGATTGATGTCGTACGCGAGGACCTCGCGCGCACCGAGCAGGGCGGCCTGGATCCCCAGGACACCGGTGCCGGTGCACAGATCGAGAACACGGGCGTCGAGCGGGGCCGCGGCCACCGCCATGGCATCGCAGAGGAAACGCGAATCGTCCTGCGGTGCATACACACCGGGATGCGCTCGGACAAGGTCCATCGCATCGTGCCGAACAGTGGTCACAGAGCTGCCTCTCGTCGGTCTCGCGCCCGGCGACCGTCCGCTCGGGCGGCGTCACCGCCGCCCGTTCCCGGTCCGCACCCTTTGCTCGAGTCCGTTGATGGGCAGGCCCACCCGTGTGTCGAGTGGTCACCCTCGGGGTCCCCCCGGGGCGTCACACGCATGCCCCGGCCCCGGGGGCTCGAAACCGACGACGCCGGAAAAACCCCGCATCGAATCTGGCACTCACCACCCGAGAGTGCTAATCTCGGTGCTGCACAGCTGGTAGGAGCCTCCACGCGGGGTGGAGGCCGCTGATGTGATGGAGGTGAGTGCTGTGCTTCGCTTCGATCCCTTCTCCGACATCGACTCGGTGGCCAAGCAACTGCTCGGTGCGTCCGCAGGATCGCCGCGCGTGCCCCGGTTCATGCCGATCGACCTCTACAAGTCGGGGGACCACTACGTTCTCAAGGCCGATCTGCCGGGCGTCGATCCGGGCTCGGTGGACGTCGACGTCGACAACGGCATCCTGACGCTGCGGGCGGAGCGCACCGCGCCGAGCGATCAGGGCGTCCAGTGGATCACCTCGGAGCGGTTCTCCGGCAAGTACATGCGTCAGCTGAGCCTCGGCGAGGGCATCGACACCGAGGGCATCGCGGCGACCTACGACAACGGCGTGCTCACCGTGACCATCCCGGTCGCCGAGAAGGCCAAGCCGCGTCGCATCGAGATCGGACGCAGCACCGACGGGCCTCAGCAGGTGGAGACCGGCGGCCGAACCGAGGTCACCTCGGGGTAGTGCACCCAGTAGCTCCGGGGCGGGTCGAGCCCGTCCCGGTGCTCACCACCGCCGCGCGATGAGGGCGGCTATGCGCGGAAGTTCCTCCGGCGGTAGGGGTTCGAGCCCCACCACCACCTGACGGGTCAACAGCCCGTCCACCGACATGGCGAACAACTCGGCCGAGGCGGTGGTGGCGGGGTAACCCGCCTCGGTCATCTTGTCGACGATCAGCGCGACGAAGGCGGCGAGCTGGCGATCGAAGACCGCCTTGATCTCGGGCCGGACCAGTCCTTCGCCCAGCAAATGGTGCCGGGCGATCACGCGGGCGCGATGGTCGTCGCTGCACATGTCGGTGACGAACCCGACGATCGCGTCGACCACGGCGTCGAGGTCCCAGCGATCGAGGGCGAAGTGCGCGGCAGCCACCGCCATGTCTCGTCGGAACACTTCCTCGAGTGCCAGCGACAGCAGTGTCGCGCGGTCCGGCGCGTGATAGTTCACAGCGCCGGCGCCGAGGCCCGTCGCCTGGTCGACGGCGCGATGGGTGAAACCGCGTGGCCCGCGCTCCGCCAGGACGGCGACGGCGGCCCGGGCGATCAGAGCGCGACGATCGGGCTTCGACACCGTCGTCGCACCCTCGTCTCGGTCCCGCGTGATCACGGCCGTGACTCTACGGTCCTGCACGACGATGCGGACGCGCACGTCGCATCTGCAATCCGAGTGTGACCCGCAGCGACGGGGACGACCCACCGGCCGTCACCGCCGCTCCCCCCGACCGCGATCATCACCCCCGGCCGCCCACGGCGGTCCCGAACAGTGGCACACACCGGGGCCGCTCGCGCCCCCCGTCAGCGGCCGATCGACCGATCGACCTGGTGAATCGCGACAAATTCGCGCCGGGGGTTTGACAGGGGTCACCGTACGCCGTCTCCTTGACAGATGTTGAGAAATCGCGTCATCGGCCGCCGCGCCGCGCTCGGTCTCGCCGTCGCGGCGAGCGTCGGCGTCGCCTCCACCACCGTCACCGGCGGCCGTGCCGCTGCCGGGCCCCTGCTGCCCCCCACCTGCGCCCCGCGATACCCCGGCTACCGGGACGCGGACTTCGCGAAGCCCTACGCCAAGTACTTCGAGCCGCGGACGGCGCCGCCCCGGGCCGTCGTCCAGCAGGCCTACGCCGGCCCCGCGCTGGCCCCGGCGGCCGTTCCCCGATTCGAGAGCCTCACCCGCGATCTCGGCCCGACGGGACTGTCCCCCGTCGAGACCGGCTACGGCCGCTCGCCCGACGGCGTGGTCTTCGTCGCCGTGCGCACCGAGATGCCGCGCGTGACCGCGGCGATGTGGGACTGGTGGTTCGGCTGGCATTCCACGGAGGCGGCCCGCTACAAGTTGTGGCACCCCGATGCCCACCAGTTCGCCGCGCTCGCGGAGGACCGCACGCGGCGGCCGATTCCGGACAAGCAGAAGTACATCGGCAACACCACGTTCGTCGACGAGTACGTGGGACCGAAGCTGCAGCAGCTCGCCATCAACTTCCGCGATCCGGTGGCCCACGGATTCACCGTCCCCGCCGATCAGACCATCGTGTTCGGCCGCGTGGGGAGCAGTATCGCCCCGGTCGACCTGGGCTGGCTGGCGCACCAGGTGCGTCCGATCCCCGGCGGCGCCGAGATGCGGAGCCGGTTCTTCCTCAACATTCGCGGACTCAAGGTGCCGGACGTGGTGCAGGCCGCGTGCGCCGTCGCCCGCGGGCCGGCCGTCGATCCGAGCGATCTGGACCTCTCCCTCGAGCTGGGCCGGGACCTCCTGTTGCACTGCGGCTCGGAGATGAACCACCTGGCGCGGTTCCTGCCCGAGCTCCACGCCGAATTCTCCTGACCACCGCTTGAGCCGGTGACGAGGGGGTATTCCGCAGGTTCCTCTCGAAAGGCATCTGCGTGCGCATTCTCGTCACCGGCTCCACCGGGTACATCGGTTCCCGGCTCGTCCCGATCCTTCTCGCGGACGGGCACGACGTGCTCGCGGCGATGCGGGACGACGGCAAGGCGGACTCCTTCAGCTGGGGCGAGCGCGTCACGCCGGTTCATTTCGACATCACCGACCCCGACTCGATCGACTCGGCCCTCCGCACCGCCGACGCCGTCGTCTATCTGGTGCATTCGATGGACGACGGCGATTTCGTCCGCAAGGACCGCGAGGCCGCCGAGGCCGTCGCCCGCGCCGCCGAGAAGCACGGTGTCGACCGAATCGTCTACCTCTCCGGCCACGTGCCGGACGATCGGACGGAGTTGTCCGACCACATCCGCTCACGCCTGCAGGTGGAGGAGGTCTTCACCGAGTCCTCGGTCACGTCGACGGTGCTGCGCGCGGCCATCGTGCTCGGCTCGGGTTCGACGTCGTTCGAACTGGTGCGCCGCATGGTGGAACGACTTCCCGCCACCCCGGTGCCGTCGTGGATGGTCAAGAAGGTCCAGCCCATCGCCACGGCGGACGTGCTGCAGGTGATCGCGGCCGCGCTCGGCGAACGGCCCGTACCGGGCTCCTTCGACATCGGCGGCACCGAGGTCATGACGTATCCCCAACTGCTGCAACGGTATGCCGCGGTGGCCGACCTCGCCCGGCCGCAGTTCCGCGTGCCGTTCGTGCCCACCCCGGTGGTCGGACGCGCCGTCGCTGCCATCACCGGCATGCCGCGGGGAACGGTGATCTCACTGGTGGACAGCCTCCACCACGACATGGTCGCGCGGCGCGGCAACGCCGTGACGAGCGAATTCGCCGACGCGGTGGGGGACCCGATCGGCGTCGACGACGCCATCCGTCGAGCGCTGACGGTGACGGCCCACGACGGGACCGACGCCGAGGGCACCACGGACCCACAGGCCGCCGCCGATTCCGACCCGTCCTGGGCGGGCGGATTCGTCCGCATCGAGGACGGCCGGGTCCAACACGACGCCTCGGGACTCGCGGCGGTGCTCGCGCGCCGACGCTGACCCGGCCGATCACGGTTCCCGCGCCGATCGGCGGGTACCCGGCCCGGCATGACCGACGACGCCGCCGCATCTCCCCGCCCCCTGCGCGACCCCGTCCACGCCTTCCCGGCACCGGACCGTGCTGCGCAGCAACCGATTTCCCATCCCGGTCTCACCCGTGACCTGGTCACGACGCCCGACCACGGCGAGACGTCGTACCGCGGGTCCGGACGATTGACCGGCCGCCGGGCCCTGATCACCGGGGCCGATTCCGGCATCGGTCGCGCCGTCGCTCTCGCGTTCGCCCGAGAGGGCGCGGACGTGGTGCTGAGCTACCTGTCGGACGAGGAGGAGGACGCGCAGGAGACGGCTCGTCTGGTGGAGGAGGCCGGCCGGAAGGCCGTGCGGGCACCGGGCGACATCCGCTCGGAGGAGTTCTGCGCCGACCTCATCGACACCACCGTCCGGGACCTCGGCGGCATCGACATCCTGGTGAACAATGCCGCGTTCCAGATGGCGCAGAGCGGCGGTATCGCCGACATCACCACCGAACAGTTCGACCGCGTGCTGAAGACCAACCTCTACGCGCTGTTCTGGCTGTCGAAGAAGGCCGTCGCCGTCATGGAACCGGGATCGACGATCGTCAACACCTCGTCGGTGCAGGGAGTGAGCCCCTCTCCGGAACTGCTCGACTACGCCACGACCAAGGCGGGCATCATCAACTTCTCGAAGGGCCTGGCGCAGGACGTCGCGTCGCGCGGTATCCGCGTCAACGTGGTTGCGCCCGGCCCCATCTGGACTCCGCTGATCCCCGCCACGATGCCGCCGGACATGGTCGAGGGATTCGGCGACCAGGCGCCGCTGGGCCGCGCCGGGCATCCCGCCGAGCTCGCCCCCGCCTACGTCTATCTCGCATCCGACGACTCCAGCTACGTCACCGGCCAGGTCATCGGCGTGACCGGCGGGTCACCGATTCTCTGACCGCACCCAACCCCCGAGGAGCCATTCCATGAAGGCAGTCACCTGGCACGGCAAGCGCGACGTCCGTGTCGACACCGTGCCCGATCCCCGCATCGAACACCCCACCGACGCGATCATCGAGGTCACGTCCACCAACATCTGCGGGTCCGACCTGCACCTCTACGAGGTGCTGGGCCCGTTCATGAATCCCGGCGACATCCTCGGGCACGAGCCGATGGGCATCGTGCGCGAGGTCGGCAGCGAGGTCACCGAGCTCTCGCCCGGCGACCGTGTCGTCATCCCGTTCCAGATCTCCTGCGGCAGCTGTCACATGTGCGACAAGCTCCTCTACACCCAGTGCGAGACCACGCAGGTCCGCGACACCGGTATGGGCGCGGCACTGTTCGGCTACTCCGAGCTCTACGGCTCGGTGCCCGGCGGCCAGGCGCAGTACCTCCGTGTTCCGCACGCGAACTTCACCCACATCAAGGTCCCGGACGGGCCGGCCGACCAGCGCTTCGTCTACCTCTCCGATGTGCTGCCGACGGCCTGGCAGGCCGTGCAGTACGCCGACGTGCCCGACGGCGGCACGCTGGCCGTCCTGGGCCTCGGGCCCATCGGAGACATGGCGGCGCGGATCGGAACCCATCTCGGATACCGCGTGATCGCCGTCGACCTCGTTCCCGAACGTCTCGCCCGAGCGACCGCGCGGGGCATCGAGACCGTCGACCTGCGCGACGCGAAGGGCCGGGTCGGCGATGCGATCCGCGATCTGACGGACGGGCGCGGGACCGACTCCGTCGTGGACGCCGTGGGCATGGAGGCGCACGGATCACCGGTCGCGAAAGTGACGCAGCAGCTGGCCGGACTGCTTCCCGACGCGCTGAGCAAGCCGATGATGCAGCGCGCCGGGGTGGACCGACTCGACGCGCTGTACTCGGCCATCGACATCGCCCGGCGTGGCGGGACGATCTCCCTGTCGGGTGTGTACGGCGGTGCTGCGGACCCGTTGCCGCTGCTGACCATGTTCGACAAGCAGCTCCGGCTCCACATGGGGCAGGCGAACGTCAAGCGGTGGGTCGACGACATCCTGCCGCTGCTGACCGACGACGACCCGCTGGGTGTGGACGATTTCGCCACCCACACCGTCCCGCTCGACGACGCACCGCACATGTACGAGGTGTTCCAGAAGAAGCAGGACGGCGCTGTCAAGGTCGTTCTCACTCCGTAGTCGAACCGTCCGCCGGTCCCGAACGACGACAACGCCCCCGCCTGCAGGCGGGGGCGTTGTCGTCGACGCGTCAGTGCGTCGTGAGGTCCGCCGAGTCGGCGACGACGGGAACGCTGCGGTCCAGGCCGAGAATCGTCAGTGTCCGGAGCACCCGAGGTGACGGTGCGATCACGGCCTCGATACCGCCGGGCAGGTCACGCAGGACGTTCTCCAGGGCGGTGACGCCGGCGCTGGAGAAGAACTCGACGCCGGAGAGATCGAGACGAACGGCGGTGCCGGCTGTCACCGCACCGCGGACGGTGTTTTCCAGCCGCGGTGCGGTGACAAGATCGATGTCGCCGGACACGTGGACGGTGCTGCCGCTGACATGCAGGTCGAACGGGGTGTCCACCGGGTCGGCGAGCAGGGTGGCGAGAGAAGCGGGAGAGTCCTGGGTCATGTCGAGTCTCTCTTCTTGCACCCGACGGCGGTGCTGCCGGGCATGACGCGTCCGGCCCGTCTCTGGACCGCCTTGCATGCAATCCTGATCGACCGGAGTCTCGTCCCGACCGCCCCGAATGTCACGAAAGGGTCACGAAAGATCACGAACAGGTCACGGTGGCAATGGTGACAGGGCGACCGGAGATGATGTGGAGCATGTCACGAACGAGCGTTCTCGAAACATTCCTGGCCGACAGCCCGGCGTCCACCGCCGACGGGGCCGTCACCGACTACGCCGGCCTGCAGGCGTGGTCCGTCGCCGACCCGGCGGCGTTCTGGGAGTCGGTGCGCTCGTTCTTCGACATTCGACTGGGCGGCCACCTCGAGGACGCCGTGATCACTCCGTCCGACGATCCCCGCGTCTTCTCCGGCCGACAGTTCTACCGCGGCACCACCCTCAACTACGTCGAGACGGTCCTGCGCCATGCCGACGCGCGGCCGGAGGCCGTCGCGATCGTCGACGACGCCGAACCGGGTGGCCCCGACACCCGCACCGTGACCTGGCGCGACCTGGTCCACGAGGTGTCGGTGATCGCCGACGCTCTGCGCTCGCTCGGCGTCGGACGCGGTGACCGCGTCGCCGGCTACGTTCCCAATACCGCCGAGGCCGCGATCGCGTTCCTCGCCACCGCGTCGCTCGGCGCCGTGTGGACCTCGTGCGGGCAGGACTACTCCCCGGCCGCCGCCGCGGACCGTCTCGGTCAGACCGAACCGGTGGTCCTCGTCACCGCCGACGGGTACCGCTTCGCCGGCAAGGACCGCGACCGCCGCGACGCCGCGGCGGAACTGCGCGACGCCGTCCCGAGCCTGCGCCACGTCATCGCCTTCTCCCGCCTCGGCACGGACGTGCCCGGGGCCACGTCCTGGGCCGACCTGATGCGCGACGGCGACGACGTCCCCACGGTGGTTCCGGAGCCCGTGCCGTTCGACCACCCGCTGTGGATCCTGTTCTCCTCGGGCACCACCGGCAAGCCGAAGGGCATCGTCCACGGACACGGCGGAGTGGTGCTCGAGCACGTGAAATCCGCTGCGCTGCAATCGGACATCGGACCCGAGGACGTGTTCTTCTGGTACACCTCCCCGAGCTGGATGATGTGGAACTACCTCCTCGCCGGGCTGCTGTGCGGAGCCACCGTCGTCTGTTACGACGGCAGTCCCGCGGCACCCGCGACGGGGACGCTGTGGGAGTTGGCGGCCCGGCACCGCGTGACCGTCCTGGGTACCAGCCCCGCGTACCTCGCCCAGTGCGAGACCGCCGGAGTCGAGCCGGGCCGCGAGCACGACCTCCGCCTCGTTCGCATGCTCGGCGTGACCGGATCGGTGATGCCCGCGTCGGCCCATGCCTGGGTGGAGCAGCACGTCGGGGACCACGTCCACGTCGCGTCCATCTCCGGCGGCACCGACGTGGTGAGCGCGTTCGTCTGCGCGCCCACCGACGTGCCGGTCCGACCGGGCGAGATCCCCGCCGTCGCCCTCGGCGTCGCCCTCGAAGCGTGGAACGACCACGGCCGGAGCGTGATCGGGGAATCCGGTGAGATGGTGATCACCGCACCGATGCCGTCGATGCCCGTGGGGTTCTGGAACGACGAGACCGGTGACCGCTACGCCGACGCCTACTTCTCCACCTACCCTGGAGTCTGGCGGCACGGCGATTCCATCACCGTCACCGAGCGCGGCGGCGTGATCATTCACGGCCGGTCCGATGCGACGCTGAATCGCAACGGTATTCGCATGGGCAGCGCCGACATCTACTCCGTGGTCGAACATCTCCCCGACGTCGAGGAAGCCCTCGTGGTGGGGGTCGAACGCGCCGACGGCTCGTACTGGATGCCGCTGTTCGTCGTCCCCGCACCGGGCCGCGAGGTCGACGACAGGCTTCGCGAGACCATCGCGACGGCGCTGCGGACCGAGGCCTCGCCCCGCCACGTGCCCGACGACATCGTCGCCATTCCGGCCGTCCCGCACACCCGCACCGGCAAGAAGCTCGAGATCCCCGTCAAGAAGGTACTTCTCGGCGCGGACCCCGCCGTCGTCGCCGACCCCGAATCGATCGACGATCCCGACGCCCTGCGATGGTTCGGCGACTACGTGGCACGGACGGCGTCGAGCGACGCCTGACCGGGTGGGGTCCGGCGGCGTTCGACCGGCGGGGCCCGGCGGCGTTCAGCCGGCGGTTGCCTGCAGGGCTTCCGCCGCGGTCGAGGGCGCGCGGCCCAGCACTCGCGCGAGATCGTCCGACTCCGAGTACAGGTCGCCGCGGGCGATCCCGGCGTCGGCGTTCACGAGCAGGTCGACCACCGGCGCCGGCAGTCCGGCGCCGGTGAGCACCTCGGCGTGCTCGGCGGAGGTGACGTTGCGGTACGTGACCGCGGCGCCCGACACCCGGGCGATGGCATCGGCCAGCTCGGAGTAGTTCACGGCCGGTCCGGCGAGTTCGAGCACGGCCCCGTCCTCGATATCCGCCGAGCCGTCCGGGGCGCTGATCACCAGGGCGGCGGCCTCGGCCAGGTCGGCGCGCGCCGCCCCCGCGATACGACCGTCATCGCCGCTGCCCAGCAGCACCCCGCTCTGCGCGGCGGACTCGATCGAGGCCGCGTAGTTCTCCCAGTACCAGGTGTTGCGCAGGACGACGGCGGCCAACGGCGAGGCCGCGAGCATCTGTTCCGTGGCGACGTGTTCGGGCGCCAGTCCGATGGTGCTGGTGTCCGCCCTCAGCAGGCTGGTGTACGCGATCAGCGACACACCGGCCTCCTCGGCAGCGGCAATGACGTTGCGGTGCTGCACTTCTCGCTGTCCCACCTCGGAGCCCGAGACGAGCAGCAGACGGTCCACTCCGTCGAGCGCCGTGCGCAGCGCAGCGGGATCGGTGTAGTCGGCCACCCGCACGATGACACCCTTCGCGGCCAGGTCTGCCGCCTTCTCCGCATTCCGGACGACGGCGACGACGCTGTCCGCCGCGACACCGCGCCCGAGCAGCGTGCGCACCGCCGCCGAGCCGAACTGTCCCGTTGCTCCGGTGACCGCGATGACCGTCATGATCGCTCCCTGCTCGTAGCGACAGGGCCGAGCGCCCTGCCGCCGACCAGTGTGCACTTACTTTTCGTGTGGTGCAAACAGGAACGTCAGTACGGGCTCGATCGTCAGCGGTGGGCGTACGCTGGCGGGGTGACCGACCCCCAGTACGCCGTCGACGTGTTCTCGCGCCGATGTCCGTCGCGCGAGACGATGCAGGACATCACCAGCCGGTGGGGCGTGCTCGCCCTCGCCGCGCTGCACGACGGTCCGCACCGCTTCGGCGAACTGCGTCGCCGGGTGGACGGAGTCAGTGAACGCATGCTGGCGCAGACGCTGCAGCGCCTCGAACGTGACGGGCTGGTCGCCCGAACCGTGCTGACGCAGATCCCCCCGGCCGTCGAATACACCCTGACCGATCTGGGTCGGGCCACCGCCGCCCCTCTGGTCGCCCTCATCGGCGTGGTCGAACACCGCATCGACGAGGTGATGACCGCCCGCGCGGAGTACGACCGGCGCACCGCCTGCGCAGGCGGCTGATCAGCCACCCGCGCGGGCGGGGCGATCAGGACTGTCCGCGTCCGGTCTCGTTCTGGAACTCGTCGATCTTCCGCGACGCCTCCGCCTTGGTCAGCCCGTCAGGCACCGTCTCTCCGGCTTCCTGGGCGAGCGTCTCGAGGTAGCTGCGCTGCGCCCCGGTGATCGGCTCGTCCCCGGTGACCCAGTCCGACGGGTCCTTCTCCGCGTTCTGCTCGACCGGTGTGGTGTCGTTCTGCGTGTTCTCGCTCATACGTTCGACATACCCGCCGTCGTCGCCGGGCAAACACCGGCAGGATGGCGACCGTGTGGTATGGAAATGCGTCCACGCCGTTCTCTTTTCGAGACAAAGGGTGAATCGAGGCGCCGAATTCGACACGAACGCGCGCATTGTCAGCATTTATTCAGCAAGCGGTGCTACAAACGATCGTGTGATGGTCCTTCTGATAGTCCTCGGCGCCTGGGTGGTGCTGGGCGCGGCTGTCGCCGCCGCGCTCGGGCGCTCCGTGCGGCGCGCGGACCAGGAAGAACTGGGCTCGGACCGCGATTGGGACCTCATGATCGTCGAGGACGTCCCACATCGCTCCGCCTGACCCACCCGCCGTTCTCGAAACGGCTCGATCAGAGCACCATGCGCGGCGCTCCGGCCGCGGGATCGAGCGTCCGATACGCCGACGCCAGTCGATGCACCGCCTCCCGGATGCGGTCACTGCTCTCCGTGAACGGCAGTCGCATGTAGTGCTCGAACGCCCCTTCCACCCCGAACCGAGGCCCCGCCGCCACCACCACCCCGTGCGCCGGAGCCACCGCCGCGAGCGCCGTCGACACCGGTGCCGGCATCCGCAGCCACATCGACAGACCACCCGGCGGCGACTCGACCCGCCAGTCCGGCAGCGCCTCGCCCACCGCGTCGAGCAACGCACCACGACGACGACGCAGGACGTCGCGACGCGGTGTCAGGACGTCGTCGTGACGCGCGATCAGTTCCCCGCACGCCAGCTGATCCATGATCGGCGTGCCGATGTCCTCCGCTGCGCGAGACGTCGCGAGCCGGGAGATCAGCGTCGGCGACGCCCTGATCCACCCCACGCGAAGTCCGCCCCAGTACGACTTGGACGCCGAACCCACCGTCACCACACCGTGGCCGTGCGTCGCCGCGGCCACCGGCGGCGGCGGCGGCGCGTCGAGCCACAGGTCGGCCATGGACTCGTCGACCACCAACGTCGCCCCCGCGCGGCGCGTCACGCTCACCAGGTCGGCGCGGTCCTCGCGGCCCATCACCGCACCCGTCGGGTTGTGGAAGTCCGGGAGCACGTAGACGAGCGACGCGCCGGTCTGCCGGATCGCGTCGTGCATCGACCCGAGGTCCCACCGGCCGGGTGCCGCGTCCGCCGGCAGCAGCGGAACCGGCACCGCGCGGGCCGCGGTGCGCCGAATCGCCTCCAGCGCATTGGGATACGTCGGATGGTCCACCACCACGCGATCCCCGGGTGACGCCAGGACCTCGAGCAGCAGGCGCCACGCCTGCTGCGCGCCCGAGGTCACCATGATCTGGTCGACCTCCGTGGGCACCCCGCGCTCCTCGTACCGGCGCGCGATGGCGCGGCGCAGCACCGTCAGACCCACGGGATCGATTCCGTGGCCCGAGTAGTACGCCGGAAGCGCCTGCAATGCAGCCTGATACGCCGCGGTCACCGCCTCGGGTGGGGCCGTCACGGCAGCGTGGGTCATGTCGATGGTCGTCTCCCCGGCGCTCCGCGGAACCGACTCCCACCTCTCCGGCCGTGGTGGCAGCGCCACCGTGCTGCGCGACCCCTGACGGGACTGCAGGTACCCCTCCTCGCGCAACGCGGCGTAGGTGTTGGTGACCGTCGTCCGCGACAACGCGAGCACGCCGGCCAGGTCCCGCTCACTGGGCAGGGCCACGCCCAGCGGGATGCGGCCGTCGTTCACCAGGAGGCGGATGCCGTCGGCGAGAGCACGGTAGACGGGCCGGTTGCGCGACGTCGGGCGCCACTGACCCAGGTCACGAGCGAGCGTCGACGCTCCCAACACACGGGCCACCGGCCCCACCGTAGCGGGGCGGCGCCGCTCAGCCCATCAGGAAGGCGCCCACACCGGGAAGCCAGCCCACGGTTCCGCCCTCGAACGAGTTGTAGCGGCCGTGGCCGGTGGGGGTGCGCTTCTCGTTGCTCAGGGGATAACCGAGCGTGCCGCTCGGACCGCCGTGCGCCAGGTACCAGGCCAGGATCTCCCCGTGCACCTCGTGCGCGCCGCCGTCGGGCAGCGCGAACACCGTGGCGTGCTGGAACTCGAGCAGGCCACCGCCGCGCGGGGCGAGCATGAGGTCGCCGGTCCGCCGACCGATCCACGGATGTTCCAGAGCGAACCGCTCGAACTGGCACTCGAAGACCTCGAGACCCGCATAGGTCTCGGACGAGTTGACGGCGCCTTCAACGCTCACGGTGGCCTCCAGTGACCCCGGTCCCGACCAGGCCGAACCCGACAAGGCGGTCTCTCCGGGACTCTGGGCCACAGTATGCGCGCTGCCGTGAGATTTCACAGCCGGAACGGGACAGATCGGACCGTGTCGCTGTCCGGCGCGCTGCGCACCTGGATCCGCGTGCGTTGCAACCTGTGCAGATCCGGCCGCGCTGCGCAGCCGGGGGGAGCTCAGCCGGGGGCGCTCAGCCGAGGATGTCGCGCCGCACGATCGTCTGATCACGGCCCGGGCCGACGCCGATGTAGGACATGTACGCCCCGGACAGCTCCTCGAGGCGCAGGACGTAGTTCTGCGCGTTGACCGGCAGGTCCTCGAAGGTGCGGGCGCCCGAGATGTCCTCCCACCAGCCCGGCATCTCCTCGTAGATCGGCGTCGCGTGGTGGAAGCCGGTCTGCGTCATGGGCATGTCGTCGTGACGCTCGCCGTCCACGTCGTACGCGACGCAGATGGGGACGGTGTCCAACGACGACAACACGTCGAGCTTGGTGAGGAAGTAATCGGTGATGCCGTTGACGCGCGTCGCGTAGCGGGCGATGACGGCGTCGAACCACCCCGTCCGGCGGGCGCGCCCGGTGGTGACGCCGACCTCACCGCCCTGCTTGGCCAGGTATTCACCGGAGTCGTCGAACAGCTCGGTGGGGAACGGTCCGGACCCGACGCGCGTCGTGTACGCCTTGAGGATGCCGAGCACCGTCTCGATGCGGCCGGGACCCACACCGGAGCCCACCGCGGCGCCGCCGGCCGTGGGGTTGGAGGAGGTGACGAACGGATACGTGCCGTGGTCGACGTCGAGCAGCGTGCCCTGCGAACCCTCGAGCAACACGGTCTCCCCGCGCTCGAGCGCCTGGTTCAGCGCGAGCCGCGTGTCGGAGATGCGGTGCCGGAACCCGGCCGCCTGGCCGAGGACCTCGTCGACCACCTGTGCCGGGTCGAGCGCCCGGCGATTGTAGATCTTGGCCAGCACCTGGTTCTTGAATTCCAGTGCGGCTTCGACCTTCTGAGTGAGGATCTTCTCGTCGAGCACGTCGGCCGCGCGGACGCCGACGCGGGCGATCTTGTCCTGGTAGCACGGGCCGATGCCGCGGCCGGTGGTGCCGATCTTGCGGGCGCCGAGGAAGCGTTCGGTGACCTTGTCGATGGCCACGTGGTACGGCATGATCAGGTGCGCATCGGCGCTGAGCAGCAGCCGCGAGGTGTCCACGTCCCTCTTCTCGAGCCCGTCGAGCTCGGTCAGCAGCACACCCGGGTCGACCACCACACCGTTGCCGATCACGTTGTTCACACCGGGCGAGAGAATGCCCGACGGGATCAGGTGCAGCGCGAACTTGTCGCCGCTGGGGAGCACCACGGTGTGGCCGGCGTTGTTGCCGCCCTGGTAGCGGACCACCCACTGCAGACGCTCACCGAAGAGGTCCGTGGCCTTGCCCTTGCCCTCGTCGCCCCACTGGGCGCCGATGAGGACGATTGCCGGCATGTGTGCTCCTACGATCTCGGGTGTGCAGCCGGGTGTCCCGGGCTGCGGCCGTCGAGCGAGGAGCGTGCCGCGAGGACGCAGGCTCCACCGACCGTGGCCGGTGACACAGTGTAGCCGCCCCGGTTTTTCCAACCCCGCGGTCTTCTGTCGCGGCGCTCGGGTCGAAGCGACACGCAATCGAGACCACCACGCCCTGTTTCCGGTCCCTCGACGTACCGGGTGCGCATCTATGGTGGACGCACCTGCCCGACCGACAAGGAAACCACCGCGTGACTCCGTTCGTCCTGCAGTGCGGCCAGACCCTGGTCCCCATCGCACTGTCGTCGCTGGCCCTGATCACGGCCTCCGTCGTCCCCACGCGATCGGACTGCGACGCCGCGCTGTCGGAGATCGACGGGATCGCCGACGCCCGCATCGTCGTGCTCGGCACCGACGCCGCCCTGGCCGCGGTGCTCACCCGCCTCATGCGCAAGGACCGTCTCGACGTCGAACTCGCGTACGTCCCGGAGACGGCGTCGGAGGCCAGTCACCTCTACCGCATCGGCACCGGCTCCCGCGCCGCCAAGGTCGCCCTGTCCGGTACCGCGACGCCGGTGCCGCTGATTCGCGACGATCTGGGGACCGCCGTCGTCGGGCGCGCGGTGTTGACCGGACCGTCGGGCGTGCTGACGGGCGAGGCGTACGTGGACGACACCCGCCTGTTCTCCGGCTCGGTCCCCGGCGTCGAGGTCGCCCCCACGCTCGAGATGCCGGGACTGCGCGCGCGAGTACAGGGTCGGCGCGGACTGTTCCGCGCCAAGTGGGTCGCCGGGCGCGCGATGCAGCTGGGCACACCCGCCGCCCGCCTCACCAAGGACGGAGTGGCGTCGACGCGCGACGCGGTCCGCTCGACGATCTACCGCCACCACGAACAGTGGTTGCTGGTGCGCTGAGAATCCTGTGCAGAAATCCGCGCTGAGCGCGGACTACTGCACACGATCGGCGGTGAGGGCGCGGCGCAGCTCGGCGGCGTTGCGGGGCCGGACGTCCGGGGGCAGTACCCCGTCCGCCGCCAGCTCGGCCGCCAACGCCAACGGCCACGGCACGTGCAACCGGGCCCGGGACAACAACTCCGCGTCCGACAGCACCGTCACGGGATCGCCCTGCACCACGGTGCCGTCCACCACCACGGCCACCGAGTGCGCCCAGTCGAGCGCGAGGGCGACGTCGTGCGTCGAGAGGACGACGGTGGTGTGCGCGCTCTCGAGCCGAGCGACGGCGTCGAACATCTCGACCTCCGCGCGCGGATCGAGGCCCGCCGTCGGTTCGTCCAACAGCAGCACGCACGGACGCATGGCCACGGCACCGGCCGTCGCGACGCGCTTGCGTTCGCCGTAGGAGAGCTGGTGCACCGGGCGGCGACTCAGCCCGTCGATGCCCAGCAGCGTCAGCGCGGACTCGACCCGCTCGCGCACCTCCGCGAGGGGCAGACCGAGGTTGGCCGGCCCGTACGCGACGTCGCGGTAGACGTCGGCGGAGAACAGCTGATCGTCCGGATCCTGCAGGACCAGTTGCACTTCCTGACGGTGGGCGCGCAGCGCGGACCTGGTGTGACGCAACGCGGTGCCGTCCAGTTCCACCGCACCCGACGCGGGCTGCACGGCCCCGGCGAGGCAGCGCAGCAGTGTGGTCTTGCCGGACCCGTTGGCGCCGAGGATCGCCGTCCGACGCCCGGCCGGGACGTCGAGGTTCGCGCCGCGCAGGACGTCGCGGCCGTCGTAGCCGACCGTGATCGCCCGCGCCGCGAGCGAGCGATGACTCACGAGACCACCACCGACACCACGACGACGACCACCATCACCCCGATCGCCCCGGCCAGGAACCTCGGCGAACTACGCGGCGGCGGAACGGCATCCACCGGATCGGCCACCCCGAACTCCCGACCCGCGAGACCGTCCTCGAGCCGGGACGCTCGATCCCAGGCCGAGGTCAGCACGGCCGCGGTGAGCAGCGCGGCGGACTGCATCGAGCGGCGCGGGGTGGAGTACCCGAGCCGGGCGACCTGGGATCGGCGGACCGATCGCAGCGACGTCAGCAGGACGAACAGCAACCGGTAGACCAACCCCGCGACGTCGACGCACGCCTGCGGGACACGGGCTCGCCGCAGGCCCGCCAGGAGATCGACCATCGGCGTGGTCACCGCGAGCAGAATCATCGCCGACGTGCCCGCGACGGCGTGCGCGGTCACCTCGAGCGCCCGACGCACGCTCTCGTCGGTGGCGCCGACACCCCAGTCCGGCGCGCCGCGCACCGTGATCGCCACCGACACGCCGCCGAGCACGACGAAGGCGGCCGGCGCCGCGAGAGTGCGCAGCAGCAGCGGCCACGGGGTGCGCGCGAACGCCGTGGCGGCGGTCAGCGCGACCACCGTCACGAGCAACGACCCCGGCCAGGCCGGCAGCACCGCCGCGCACAGCACCAGCCCGAGCGCGAGCACCGCCTTGTCGGCCACCGCGCGTCCGCGCCACGCACTGGCCCAGGCGGCGTCGTCGACGGCGAGACCCTGCACCTCAGGAACCGTCCGGTGGCGCCTGCACCCGCTCCACGGCGCGACGGGCCTTCAACGTGGCGATCACGTACCCGAGCACGATGCCGCCGAGGGCCGCCTGCAGCGCGAACAGCCCCGACTCCACCTCACCGGACGACGGTGCGAACACCGACTCGAACCACGGCTGGTAGTCCGGATGGTCGGCCTCGATGCGTTCGGTGGCCGCGGTGTCGCTCCCGACGAAGCGGTCACCCTCGACGGTGCGGCCCGAGTCGATCGCCAGCGCGATGCCGACGATCGCCACGATGGCCGCGACGAGGGCCAGGTTCACCCACCGGTTGCGCCGAGATCCGGCCTGCATCTCACCGGACCGAGACTCACCGGACATCGAGGGCCTCCTTCCGAGCGAAGAAGCGGAACACGCCGAGCTCCCGCAGTTCCGGCGTTGCGACCGACCGCAGGACGCGGAAGACCAGCACCCCGAGCAACCCCTCCGCGATCGCGAGCGGAATCTGGGTGACCGCGAAGATCGACAGGAACTTCACCACCGCGCCGGCGATGCCGCTCTGCGGATCGGGGAACGCCAGGGCGATCTGCACGCTCGTCGTGCAGTAGGTGGCCAGGTCGGCCAGGGTCATCGCGCAGAACACGGCGAGCGAGATGCCGCCGCCGAGCCGCCCGACCAGGACGAACGCGCCGTAGCCGACCCAGGGCCCGACCACCGCCATGGAGAACGCGTTGGCGCCGAGCGTCGTCAGACCCCCGTGCGCCAGCAGCAACGCCTGGAAGAGCAGGACCACCGTCCCGAGGAAAGCCATGACCGGAGGTCGGAACAGCACCGCGCCCAGTCCGGTGCCGGTGGGATGGGACGAGCTGCCGGTGACCGAAGGCATCTTGATGGCGGACAGGACGAACGTGAACGCCCCGGCGGCGCCGAGGAGGAGTCGGCTACGGGGGTTCTCCCGCACCTGATGGACGACGGCGCGGGCGCCGTGGACGACGAACGGCGCCGCGGCGCAGGTCCAGACGGCAGCGTGCACCGGCGGCAGGAAACCTTCGGCGATATGCATGAACAGGGCCCTTCTCGGATGACGCGTCCGAGGTCGACGGGAGGCGTGCCGGGGCGGCGATCCGACTCACGACCGGCGCCCGCCGAGGGGCTCCGTCGTTCACGGTGGCGCGACCGTCCCGGAGTTGCACCGGGTTTCCCGCACCAGCACGGCGCAGGGCCGGGTTCGGTCCTGCGCGGTCATCGTGGCACAGAACGTCCTGCCGCAGAACTACCAGGTCATCTCGTCTCGGCACACCGCGCCGTGCGCCGCGGGTTCGATCTGCACGGTGGCGTGGTCGAGGCCGTAGGTGGAGAGCAGTTCCTTGCTCCGAGCGAGGAGCACGGAACTCGACCCGTGCGAGGTCAGGTGGACCGTGGCGACGTCCATGCCGGTGGTGAGAGTCCAGACGTGCAGGTCGTGGACGTCCTCCACACCGGGCAGGGCGCGCAGGTCGGCGTCGAGGGCGACGACGTCGACGGACGACGGGCTGGCCTGGGTGAGGATGCGCAGTGACGCCCCGGCGAGGCGTACCGCGCGCGGGACCACCCAGATGGAGATGGCCACACCGACGACGATGTCCGCCCACGACCACCCGACCAGCGTGAGAGCGCCCGCGATCAGGACACCGACGCTGCCGACGGTGTCGGCGAGGACCTCGAGGTACGCGCCCCGGACCGCGAGCGAGTCCTTCGCGTCGGCGCGGATGAGGAGCATGACGACGACGTTCGCGGCGAGTCCGGCGGCCGCCGTCGCCATCATGATGCCGCCGGGCAGATCGGGCTGATCCCCGATGCGCCGGATCGCCTCGACGAAGATGAACACGGCCACCCCGAGGAGCAGCACGGCGTTGACGATGGCGGTGAGCACCTCGGCGCGATGCCATCCGAACGTGCGGGCGGCGGACGACGAGCCCCGCTGGGCAAGGGTGAGCGCCGCCAGACCCATGCTCATCCCGACGATGTCGGTGAGCATGTGACCGGCGTCGGCGATCAGGCCGAGCGAGCCGATCGCCAGGCCGACGGTGAGTTCGAGCGCGAAGAACGCGACCAGCACGAGCCACGCGATGCCCATGCGGCGCAGTCGACCGCGCGTCGGCGCCTCGCCCCCGGTCGGCACCTGACCGTGCCCGTGCCCCGCTCCCATGCCGACGACCATACATGCGCAGTTCTGCATGTGTGTAGTCGACGGCCGTCAGTCGTGCCGTTCCGGCGGGACCGCGGGATTCGGCACGGTGGGCGGCAACGTCGCCATCGCCGAGATCCGCGAGAGCCCGGCGACCTGCAGCAGATCGACCACGATCGAGCGAATCTGTGCCAGCACCACCGTCGCCGACAGACCGGCGTCGCGCATCAACTCCGCCTTCGCGCCCACCGCGACGTGCCGGAGCACCCGCGCGGCCTCGGCCTGATCCGGTTGCTCGCCCGGATCCGCCAGCATCATCTGCCGCAGCACCTCGGTGGACTCGGCCAGCTGCTCCACCAACCTCACCAGCCGCGGGTCCAGGATCTCGTCGTCCCGGACCAGGGACAGCGACCGCCGGGCCAGGACGCGGATGTTGCGCACCGCGTTGTCCAACGGATCCGCCGTCGCGGCCAGCCGCGCGAGCCGCTGCCGTGAGTTCCAGTACAGCGGCGAGATCCGGCTGATCTCCCGGCCGCCCCGAAGGTCGGTCCGCAGCATGTCGATCGCCGGCTGCGTCGCCCGCGCCGCCTTCAGCGCCTTCTCGATGGACTTCGGATCCTGCGCGGACAGCCCCTCGGCAACGAGCCCGAGCACCCGTCCCGCCGTCTCGATCACCGTCGCCGCGTCGCCGCGGGCGCGCCGGACCGGATGCGTCGGGACCACCGCGACCACGGCCAGACCCACCAGGCCGCCCACCAACGCGTCGACCATGCGGTTGTAGCCCCCGGCGTCGCCGGGTGGGAGCAGGGTGGCCACCAGCACCGCCGACGATCCGGCCTGCATCGCGATGATCGCGCCGCTGTCGAGGAACACCGCGGTCCCCATCGCCAGCGCGACCACCAGCGCGATCTGCAGCGGGCCGGTCCCGATGAGCGCGATCAGTGCGTCGCCGACGCCGATGCCCACGGTCACGCCCGCGACCAGCTCGACGGACCGCCGCATCCGGGCGCCGAGGGACACCCCGAGCGACACCACGGCCGCGATCGGCGCGAAGAAGGGCGTGACGTGCCCGACGATCTCCGTCGCCACGAACCACGCGATGCCCGCCGCGAGCGCGCACTGGATCACCGGCAGGCCGGAGAGCTTCAGCCGGTCCACGGACGCCTGGAACCGCGACCGGCCACGACGACGCAGCCGCGCGGTCTCGAACGGCGACCGTGCGCCCCGGCGCAGGCCGAGCGGACTCACGGCGATGACAGTCTCATGTGCGGCAGCGCGACCTAGCCGACGCCGAGCTCGTCCGCGGCGCGCGGATCGCAATCCTCGAGCAGGTCGAGGCAGCGGGCGTACTCGTCGGTCTCCCCGATGGCCTGCGCGGCACGGGCGAGCACCGCGACACAGCGCAGGAATCCGCGGTTCGGCTCGTGGCTGTAGGGCACCGGACCGAAGCCCTTCCACCCGTTGCGACGGAGCTGGTCCAGGCCACGGTGATACCCGGTGCGGGCGTAGGCGTAGGCGGTGATCGTGCGCTCGTCGGCCAGCGCGGCCTCGGCGAGGTACGCCCACGCGATCGACGCCGTCGGGTGGGCGGCCGCCACCTCCTCGGGGGCGGTGTGATTGAGCAACAGCGACTCGGCTTCGTCGTCACCGGGAAGCAAGGTGGGCTGCGGTCCGAGCAGATCTCCGAAGGACGTCATGGGTGCAGTCTCCCACGACACCCGTCGCCGACGAGCGCGCGTGCACGGCCGGCGGCACCGTGAAAGTTAAGCTGCGGGGCGTGTCGTCCAGTACCCCACCACCGGCCCGGCCGCAGTACATTCCGCCGCGCGAGCCCGCCCGCGAGCCGCGGACGCGTCGTCCGATCGGCCGATGGGTCGCGGCGCTGCTCGTCGTGGCGGTCGCGATCGGCGGCGTCGTCGCGTTCGCCCTGCTGCGCGGCGGGTCGACGACGACCGGGGCCTCCGACGAGGACCGCATCCGCGTCGCGATCGACGACTTCACGACGGCATTGCGCGACGGCGATCTCGCCGCTCTGCGGTCCGGCACCTGCGGACCCCTGGCGTCGTTCTACGGCGGCATCTCCGACGAGGACTTCGCCGCGACGCACGACGCCGCGGTGGCGTCGGGATCGATTCCCGACGTCCTGAGCGTCGACACCATCCAGATCACGCCGGCCGAGGCACCCGACGTCACCACCGCCATCGCGCAGGTGACGGCCCGCGGGGGGAACGAGACCGCTCCCTCCCCGCGGACCTTCGACCTGGCCCTCGAGGACGAGACCTGGAAGGTCTGCGCCTGACTCAGGCGGACACGCTGCGCCCGGCCGACTTCAGGTCGTTGCACGCCTCGACGACGCGCGCCGTCATACCGGCCTCGGCCTTCTTGAGGTAGCTGCGCGGGTCGTAGGTCTTCTTGTTGCCGACCTCGCCGTCGACCTTGAGGACGCCGTCGTAGTTGGTGAAGAAGTGCCCGGCGATGGGGCGCGAGAAGGCGTACTGGGTGTCGGTGTCGACGTTCATCTTCACGACGCCGTACTCGAGGGCTTCCTCGATCTCGCTCTTGGCCGAGCCCGATCCGCCGTGGAAGACGAAATCGAACGGCTTCGAGCCGGCGGGCAGGCCGAGCTTGTCGGTGGCGACCTTCTGGCCGTCGGCCAGCACGGACGGCTTCAGCTTCACGTTGCCCGGCTTGTACACACCGTGGACGTTGCCGAAGGTGGCGGCCAGCAGGTAGCGCGACCCGGCGTCGCCGGCGCCCAGCGCCTCGACCGTCTTCAGGAAGTCCTCGTTCGAGGTGTAGAGCTTGTCGTTGATCTCGGCCTCGACGCCGTCCTCCTCACCGCCGACCACACCGATCTCGATCTCGAGGATGATGCGCGCGGCCGCGGCCTTGGCCAGCAGGTCCTTCGCGATCTCGAGGTTCTCGTCGATCGGGACCGCGGAGCCGTCCCACATGTGGGACTGGAACAGCGGATTCTTACCGGCGTCGACACGCTCCTGCGAGATCGCGATGAGCGGACGCACGTAGGTGTCCAGCTTGTCCTTGGGGCAGTGATCGGTGTGCAGCGCGATGGTGACGTCGTACTTCGCGGCGACGACGTGCGCGAACTCGGCCAACGCCACCGCACCGGTCACCATGTCCTTCACGCCGAGGCCCGACCCGAACTCCGCGCCACCGGTGGAGAACTGGATGATCCCGTCGCTCCCGGCGTCGGCGAAGCCCTTGATGGCGGCGTTGATCGACTCGGATCCCACGCAGTTGATGGCGGGGAAGGCGAACGAATGTTCCTTGGCGCGGCCGAGCATCTCGGCGTAGACCTCGGGAGTGGCGATCGGCACGGAAGAAACCTCCACGGTGAGCGGGAGCACCTCGGGTCGGGTGCCTCGGTAGCAGTATGGCAAGACCGGCCGACGCGGGTTCGCCCTGCGCCCGACCTACCCGTCGGTAGAGCGCGCGGGGGTGCTGCGAGCCCCGCTGAGAGTCCGCTGTGAGTCCACGCGCAGGGCGCTGTCGGTCGCGCACGCCGGTAGGGTTGTCGCCGTGCATACCCTGGCCGCCTCCACGACCGACCTCGCCCTGCTGCCGGGGTTCCTCGACCCGGTCAACCTGCTGAACTCGTTCGGTACCTGGGTGTTGGTGGGTCTGCTGCTGGTGGTCTTCATCGAGTCGGGACTGCTGTTCCCGCTGCTCCCGGGCGATTCACTGCTGTTCACGGCCGGACTCATCGCGGCGTCGAAGTCCACCGAGGTGGCGCCGTTCGCACCCCTGTGGGTGCTGATGGTGACCATTCCCATCGCCGCGATCCTCGGCGATCAGGCCGGGTACTTCATCGGCAGGAAGGCCGGCACCGGCCTGTTCCACGACGACGCGCGCTTCCTCAAGAAGAAGTACATCGACGAGTCGCACGCGTTCTTCGAGAAGCACGGCCCGATCACCATCTTCCTGGCCCGCTTCGTCCCGATCGTGCGCACGTTCGCCCCGGTGGTCGCGGGCGCGTCCGCCATGCGCTACCGGGTCTTCATCACCTACAACGTCGTCGGCGGCATCGTCTGGGGCGCGGGCGTCACGCTGCTGGGCTACCTGCTGGGGCAGATCGCGTTCATCCGCGAGAACGTCGACATCATCTTCCTGCTCATCGTGGCCGTCTCGGTGCTGCCCATCGCGTGGGAGGTGGGCAAACGCCTGATCTCCTCGCGGCGCACCCCGCTCGGTGAGGCCGTCGACGCGTTCGACGGCAAGCTCGACGGCAAGGTCGAGCCCTCCACGTGGTCGTCCACCGATTCGGCGCCGTCCACTCCGGCCGCACCGCAGTCGCCCGCCCGTCCCGACGGCGCGAGCTGACCGGGTCGATGACGCAGGACGTTCTCGCCTCGGGCGGACTCGGCTTCCTCGAGTCCGCCGGCCCGACGTTGGTCTGGCTGATCGTGGTGTCCTTCGTGTTCCTCGAGTGCGCGGTCATCCTGGGCCTGTTCCTGCCCGGCGACTCGCTGCTCATCACCGCCGGCATCGGCCTGGCCGGGCACGCCTCGGGTGTCTCGCACGTCTGGGGGCTGTCGGCGGGTGCGTTCCTTGCGGCGATCGTGGGCAACCAGGTGGGGTACGTCATCGGCAAACGCACCGGTCACCGGCTGGTCGCGCGCAAGAACGGCAAGTACATCAACGTCGAGAACCTCGAGAAGGTCAACCGCCTGCTCGAGCGGCACGGGTTCTGGGCCGTGCTGGTGGCGCGGTGGATTCCGTGGGTGCGCACGCTGTGCCCGATGGTCGCGGGCGCCGGCAACATGAACCACCGTCGCTACACCGTCGCCAGCACTCTCGGCGCCCTCATCTGGGCGCCGGTGCTGCTGCTGCTCGGCTTCTACTTCGGATCGTGGCTCGACCGGGTGCCGTGGCTGTTCCCGACCGTGCTGACCCTGATGATCGTCTCCATCGTGCTGGGCACGGCGTTCGGGATCTACCAGTACCGCAAGGAGATGCGGCGGCCGGCGGTGACGACCGAGGTCCACGACATCGACGCGTGAGCGTCGTGATGTTGCCGACGCGTGAGCGTCGTGATGTTGCCGACGCGTGAGCGTCGTGATGTTGCCGACGCGTGAGCGTCGTGATGCTGCCGACGCGTGACGGGTCGTCAGGGTTCCACGCGGGCTGCGGCCTCGAGCACCATCCATCCGCCGAGTTGGACCGACAGATCGCGTTCGGGGACGCCGGACGACAGCACGGTGCCACCGGCGAACCGCGCGATCGGCGCACCGTAGGACGGCAGCGTCGCCACCGAGGTCCAGTCGTGCCCGAAGAGCGGTAGCCCCTCGATGGAGAGGCAGTTCTGCCAGGCGGCGTCCGCGGAGGCGAGCACGATGTCCTTCGCGGTGGCGCGCGCCCGCTCGTCGTCGTCGGTGTCGCCGGGCAGCGACGTCGCCACGAGGGACAGGTAGCGGGCGAGGATGCCGTTGAACAGTCCCCCGTCGCCGCCGCCACCGCCGGTGATCACGCCTCGCTCGGTGAGGTGGTCGGCGACCGCGTCGACCAGTCGGTGCACGCGCTCGCGGTGGCGGTCGTCGCCGACGCGTACGGCCAGTTCCGTCTCCGCGCCGAGGACGACGCCCTGGCAGTAGCTGTAGACGGGAGTCTCGAGGCGCCCGTCCGCGTGGATGCCGTCGAGCACCAGATGGGTCGTCGGGTCGATCAGGGTGGCGTCCATCCAGTCGGCCATCGCCTGGGCGCGCCACGGTTTCCCGGTGCGGGCGAGGAAGATCGCGGCCGGGCCGTTGGCGGGGACGTTGTAGAAGTCGCTCTTCTTCGACCAGCGGATCCCGCCGCCGTGGGCGGGGTCCCATGCCTCGAACAGCTCGGTCTCGAGATCGGCGATGGCGCGGCGGTTGTCGACGAGGTGCAGCCGCTGGGCGCGCTCGAGGGCGAGGCCGAGCCACGCCATGTCGTCGTAGTAGGAGTTGGTCCAGCCGGTCATGTTCCGGACGCGATGCGCCCGCGCGACGCGAGCGAGACGACGACGGCGGCGCGCGGTGGGCGCTCGCTCCTCGGCGTCGACGAGATTGTCGATCAGGTGTGCCTGCCACCAGTAGTGCCACCGGGCGAACACGCGTTCCCGACGGACGGGCGGCCAGGCGACCACTCCCAACGCGGTACCCGGCAGTCCCCACAGCCGACGGACGTGGCGGGAGATCACGGCCTCCTCGGCGGCGTCCGCGCGGAGGGACCAACTGTCGTGCATGCCGTCGATCTTGCCAGCAGCCCGGACGGGGTCGGTCGGCTACCAGGCGCGGCCGAGGTCGGCGTGCTGCCGAACCCAGGCGTGCATCGCGATTCCCGCGGCGACGCCCGCGTTGATGCTGCGGGTCGAGCCGAACTGGGCGATGGACACCGTCAGTCGCGCACCCTCCCGTGCGGCGTCGGTGACCCCGGGGCCCTCCTGTCCGAAGAGCAGCAGGCACCGCCGCGGCAGATCCGTCGTCTCGAGCGGAACGGCCCCCGGCACGTTGTCGACGGCGACCACCGCCAGGTCGTGCTCGCCGGCGTACGCGACGACGCTCGCCACGTCGTCGTGATGACGAAGGTGCTGGTAGCGGTCGGTGACCATCGCGCCGCGGCGGTTCCATCGTCGTCGTCCGACGATGTGGACGGCCGCGGCGCCGAACGCGTTGGCCGTGCGCACCACCGTGCCGATGTTGGCGTCGTTCTCGAAGTTCTCGATGGCCACCTCGAACGGGTGACGACGCGAGTCCAGGTCGGCCACGACGGCCTCGCGACGCCAGTACCGGTAGGCGTCGACGACGTTGCGGCGGTCACCCTCGTCGAGCAACTCCGGGTCGTAGCGCGGATCGGTGGGACGAGGGCCGTCGCGCGCCTCGTCCCACGGCGGCGCGCCGCGCGGATGCTCGCCCCACTCGGTGGCGCCGGCGGTGTCCGGACCGTTCGAGTCGGGGGTGTCCGAGTCCACCGATCAGCTGTGCGAGAGGCGGCGGTTGACCTCGCGGGTGAGCCAGACGGGCGAGAAGCGAGACCCCATGGAGAGCGCCTTCGACGGCAGGCCCACCGGGAAGTGCACCTTGTGGTAGATCCGCTTGGCGGGCTGCGTCGACTTGAAGATGGCGTCGGCGACGTCCTGCGCCGTGAGCTTGATGCCCAACGATCCGGTGGTGCCCGTGGTCACGCCCTCGGTCATGGCCGTCTGCACGAACAGCGGCCACATGGCCTTCACGGCGATGTCGTGCTTGTGCCACTCGAGGTCGAGCGCCTCGGTGAGGCCGCGCACGGCGAACTTGGTGGCGCCGTAGGTGGCGAGCTCCGGCTGGCCGTAGATGGCGGACGCCGAGCAGAGGTTGACCACCTGCGCGCCCCGAGTCTTCTTCAGGTACGGAAACGCCTCGTGCAGACCGTGGATCACGCCCATGACGTTGATCTCCACCTGCTGCCGGTGGGTCTTCAGGTCCTGGTCGGCGAACTCGCCCGCGCGCAGGATCCCCGCGTTGTTGATCAGGACGTCCAACCGACCGCCCGACGCCTCGTCGAACTCCTTCAGCCGCGCGGCGAACTGCTCCGGATCGGTCACGTCCAGCGATCCCGTGGTGGACGTCGAGCCCTTGGCGGCGATCTCCTTCGCCAGCGACGCGAGGCCCGTCTCGTCGATGTCGTACGCCCCCACGTGGAAGCCTCCGGCGGCGTACGTCAGCGCGGTGGCACGGCCGATTCCGGCTGCTGCGCCGGTGATGAAGACAGTAGGTTGGGACATGGTTCCGAACAATAGAGGGTGCGCGGCACGGGCGACAGAGCTCGGCCCGAGAAAACTTACTGCCGAGTAGCACCGGCCACGACCGGAGGAGACGAGTGCCCGTCCACACCGTCGTCGAGTCCCCGATCGGTCCGCTCACCGCCGTCCGCGACGGCGCCGCGATCACCGGTCTCTACTTCCCCGCCCACGCACCCGCCCCCGCGCCCGCGCGGCTGGGCGAGCGTGACGACACCGGGTTCGACGACCTCCGCGCCCAGCTCACGGAGTACTTCGCCGGAACGCGCCACGCCTTCGATCTCGAGCTCGCGCCGTCGGGAACCGACTTCCAGGTCGACGTCTGGGGCGCGCTGCGCACCATCCCCTACGGCACGACGTGGACCTACACCGAGGTGGCGACGGCCGTCGGTCGGCCGGGATCGGTGCGCGCCGTCGCGGCGGCCAACGGTCGCAACCCGCTGTCGATCGTGGTGCCGTGCCACCGGGTGATCGGTGCGTCGGGCTCGCTCACCGGGTTCGCCGGGGGTCTCGACCGGAAGCGGTTCCTCCTCGACCTCGAGAGCGGCGACCGGCTGTTCTGACGGGCTCCGACAAGCCCCGCACCAGCAGCCATTGCGCCGAGGCATAGGTCACCAGAACCGCGGCTTCGAGGACATCGGCCCAGCGGGGAGAGCCGGCCCGGCGAGCCAACACCAGGGCGTCGGAGATCAGGAACAGGGTCGAGCCCACGGCTGCGTCGCGGGTGCCGTCGGCCCCCAGCGTGGCCGTCGTCGCCACCAGCCCGCCGTACGTCGCGGTGACGGGCAGCATGCCGGGAGCGCGTCGTCGGGCGATCGCGACACCGCCGGCCCACCCGGCCGCGCGGGTCGCCGCCACCACCGGGCGGACACGGGAACCGGTGCGCCACAACCGCGTCGACCACACCGCGTGCATCACCGCGAAGCCGGACGCGCCGAGGCGGACCCGTCGATCGTCGTCGGGCTCGATCATCGCGACGTCGCCCAGCGTGGCCGCGGCGAGCCCGATCGCGAGGGCCGGATCGTCGTGCGCCAGGACGCGCAGGGCGAGGATCGGCATCATCGCCGGCTTGGCGACGTACTGCAGCGCCGGGCGGTGGGTGACGGCGCCGAGCACCGTGGCGGCGGTGGCGGCGACGTACGCGAGGGCGGTGACGTGTCCGACGGCGGCGCGGTCCGGCATGGCGTCACCGTACGCGGAGGAATATCATTAGCGTCGGTAACGTTATGCCGTCTCGTCCCGTCGATCGAGGAGAGAGGAAGCCGTCGTGCACGGATCGGTGAATCAGGAGCAGCAGGGCAGCCTGCTGCAGCAGCCGCGGGCGGTCTGGGCCGTCGCCTTCGCCAGCGTCATCGCCTTCATGGGCATCGGTCTCGTGGATCCGATCCTCAAGCCCATCGGCGAGCAGCTCGACGCGACGCCCAGCCAGGTGTCACTGCTCTTCACGTCGTACATGCTGGTCACGGGCATCGCCATGCTGATCACGGGCGTCGTGTCCTCGCGCTTCGGGCCCAAGCGGACGCTGATCGCCGGGCTCGCCATCATCATCGTGTTCGCCGCGCTGGCGGGCTCGTCGTCGACCATCGGACAGATCGTCGGCTACCGCGCCGGATGGGGCCTGGGCAATGCGCTGTTCATCGCGACCGCCCTCGCCGCCATCGTCGGCGCCGCGAGCGGCGGCGTCGCGCGGGCCATCATCCTGTACGAGGCAGCCCTCGGCATCGGCATCGCCACCGGCCCGCTGGTCGGCGGGCTGCTCGGCAGCATCTCCTGGCGCGGACCGTTCTTCGGCGTCGCCGTCCTCATGGCCGTCGCGGTAATACTGCTCGTGGTCATGCTGCCCGACACGCCCGCACCGGCCCACCGCACGTCGTTGGCCGATCCGTTCCGCGCCCTGCGGCACCGCGGACTCCTGACCGTCGGCATCACCGCGCTGCTCTACAACTACGGCTTCTTCACCCTGCTCGCCTACACGCCGTTCCCGCTCGACCTCGGCACCTACGCCGTCGGGTTCATCTTCTTCGGGTGGGGGCTCGCCCTCGCCGTGGCGTCGGTCTTTCTCGCCCCGCAACTGCAGCGCCGCTTCGGCACCCTGCCGATGATGATGGCCGCGTTGGCACTGTTCGCCGCCGACCTCGCCGTCATGGCCGCGTTCACCGAGTCCAAGCCGGTCCTCATCGTGTGCGTGGTCCTCGCCGGACTCTTCCTCGGCGTCAACAACACCCTCATCACCGAGACGGTCATGGTGTCGGCGCCCGTCGAGCGGTCCACCGCGTCCGCGGCCTACAGCTTCGTCCGCTTCGTCGGCGGTGCCGCTGCCCCGTACCTGGCCGGCAAGCTCGGCGAAAGCCATGCGTCCCTGCCGTTCTGGATCGGCGCGGCCTGCACCGTCCTGGCGATCGGCGTGCTGTCCACCGGCCGCCGCGTCCTCGCCCACGTGGACGAGCACGAGCCCGCCCCGCACAGCGTCGACGAGGCGCGGGCGGTGACGGTGGGCGACTGACCGTTCCCGCTGTGGAGTCTCGGCGTCGGGTGTTCCGAGCCGGGACTCCACGTTCAGGCGACGAGGCGGTAGCGGTGGAGCGCCACGCCGCTGGGAAACTGCCGAAGTTCGAGCGGCTCGAGACGGTGCGGCGGAGTGCCGTCGAACAGGCGGGCGCCGCCGGTCGGTCGAATCGTGAAGTTCGAGCCCCGGAATCCGGGGCCCAGAGTTCAGGATCCCCCGGTCGACGCCGGGATTCACGGTGCCGATATGCAACATCCGCACCACCAGCCCCTTTGTTCCCTTTGGTAACCATTCGGTGACAATGTAATCCTCGGGTAAAGGTTCACCCCGACCGAAAGGTACGTTTCCTCGTGGTCGGGGGACCACGCACGCACCGTGCCCGTAGAACCGAGGACCCACTTCATGTCGCAGTCGACACTCCGCTCACGGCGTCGCCGCCTCGCCGCGGCCGGCGCTCTCGCCGTCTCGATCGCTCTCGCCGCGCCCAGTGTCGCTGCAGCGCAGGAGCCTTCGGGATCGGAGACCACCACGACGTCCGTCGCTCCCGTCCCGGAGAGCACCTCGAACGAGGCCCCGGCACCGACCGACGAGGCGCCCGCCGAGACCACCACGCCCACCACCACCGAGGCCGCTCCGACGCCGCCGGTCACGGGTGCCGTCGTCGTCGACGAGGACGGCAACACCACCATCACCATCGACATCCGCCCGCAGCTCACCGACGAGCAGAAGGCTGCCCTCGACAACGCAGGAAAGGCCACCAAGGCCGCCGCCGAGGCACTGGCCAAGGCGCGCGCCGCGTTCGAGGAGGCCGTCGCCGCCCTGCGTGACGCCGCCGACCCGGCCGCCGAGGCCAAGGCGGACGACGCGAAGGCCGAGGTCGAGAAGGCGGAGACCGAGGAAGCGAAGTCCATCGCGGAGCAGGAAGCGATCGTCGCCGAAGGGCTTGCCGCACAGGCCGAAGCCGACAAGAAGGCAGCCGACGAGAAGGCCGCCGCCGCCAAGGACGAGGCCGACAAGGCCGCTGCCGCCGCCGAGGCCGCCGCGAAGGACGCGGACGAGAAGGAGTCCGACGCCGAGGCCGGCACCGGTGATCCCACCGCCGCCGAGGCCGCCCGCGCCGACGCCGACGCCAAGGCCGCTGCAGCCGAGGAGGCCCGCACGAAGGCCGACGAAGCCGTGAAGGAGGTCCAGGACGCCGCGGCCGCCGTGGGTGACGCGCTCGCCACCCTCGATACCGCCAAGATCACCGAGGCGCTGCAGTCCGCTCGCGCCAAGGTCGCCGCCGTGGTCTCCGCCGCGGTGAAGGCCGCATCCGCGCAGATCGCCGCCACCGTCGCCGAGGAGCGCGCGAAGGCCCTCGAAGCCACCGCGAGCGCCGAGGAGAAGGCCGCCGCCGAGAAGGAAGCGGCCGACGCCAAGGCCGCCGCCGACAAGGCGCAGAAGGACGCCGACGACGCCAAGGCCGAGCAGGACGAGGCCGTGGAGAACGGCGAGAAGAACGAGACAGCCGTCGAGATCGGTGAGGAGACCACCGAGAACGTGCCGGTCACCGTCGTGGACGAGAACACCGTCTCGGTCGACGCCACGGGCACCCAGCTCATCGGCGTCTTCACCGAATCCGACGCCGGCCGTACCTTCCGCACGGTCGACTACTTCACCACCGATGCCGACGGTAATCCCGCTGTGGCGGGACAGCTTCCGGCCGTCAGCCTCGCGCTCGGCGATGGAACCTCGACATCCGCGGCAGGCTCGTCCGACTCGGATTCGTCCGTCGTTCCGGCCGTCGTCGCCGGCGTCGTGGTCGTCGGTGCCGCAGCCGCCGGTGGCACGCTGCTGATGCGTCGTCGTCGCTCGGCGCAGTAGATGAACCGACCGGCCGGCGCGACGGTCGCGGCGCTCGCGTTCGTCGCGCTGGTCGGTTGTGGCGCAGCGGAGCCCGACACGTCGTCCGGCTCCGTTCCCCCACCGGACCGGTCACCGGTGGCGTCGCAGGTGACGGCGGCGCCACCGACGCAGCCGGCTCCCCCGACCTACCTGGAACTGCGGGGCGCCGACGGTGCCACGTACCTGAGCACCCCGCTGCATCCCGACCCCGTCGTCCGTGACGCCGACGCGGTGCTGAACCCCGTCGACGAAAGGCCGGCCTGGTGGGGCGAGAGCGGCCTGCCCGGTTCGGCGGAGACCGTCGTGGTTGCGGGACACAACTATTCGCAGAGCGAGGCGCCGTTCCGCGCCTTGCGGGTGGTGCGGACCGGGGATCTCGCCCTCCTGGCCACCCCGGCGGGGACGCACACCTACCGCGTCGAGTCGGTGGGGCCCGTCGCCAAGGGAGCACTGTTGTCCGACAACGCTCTTCGCGCCCAGGTACCCGGCCGGCTGGTCCTGGCCAACTGCGACGTGCGGGACGGTCGGCCCACCGACGACAACTACCTGGTGGTGGCCCAGGCCGTCGTCGACTGAGGGGGCATACTGGAGTGTCCGCCTCAGCCACGACCAGGAGTTCCTCATGCCGACACTCGCCTACGTCATCGCCGGATCCGAAGCGACCGGTGGGGCCGGTCTGCAGGCGGACCTGAAGACCTTCGAGCGGCTCGGGGTCTACGGCGTCGGCACCATCACCTGCATCGTCTCGTTCGACCCGAAGGCCGACTGGGGCCACCGCTTCGTACCCGTCGACGGCGGTGTGATCGCCGACCAGATCGAGGCGGCCACCACAGCGCACGCACTCGACGTCGTGAAGATCGGCATGCTCGGGACGCCGAACACCGTTGACGTGGTTGCCGATTCGCTGGGCAAGCAGAGCTGGCGGCACGTCGTGGTCGACCCGGTGCTCATCTGCAAGGGGCAGGAGCCAGGCGCCGCCCTCGACACCGACAACGCCCTGCGTGCCGACATCCTCCCCCGCGCCACCGTGGTCACCCCCAACCTCTTCGAGGCGCAGACCCTGTCCGGCATGGACAGCATCACCACCGTCGACGACCTCGCCGAAGCAGCACGACGGATCGCAGACCTCGGCCCGCAGTACGTCGTCGTCAAGGGTGGGGCCGGCCTCCCCGGCGACGAGGCCGTCGACGTGCTCTGGGACGGCAGCGACGTGCACGTCTTCCGCGCGCCCAAGGTCGGCGAGGAGCGAGTCTCCGGCGCCGGCTGCATCTTCGCCGCCGCCATCACGGCCGAGCTGGCCAAGGGATCGTCGGTGTACGACGCCGTGCGGGTGGCCAAGGACTTCGCCCACGCCGGGATCGTCGGCCGGGTCACCACCGCCGCCCCCTTCACCGCCGTCGGGTGGCAGGGGTAGGGGTTCGGTTCGGGCGGTTTCCCGCTCCGGCCTTACCCCGATCCGCGCGAGTTCCAGCGGTCCGCGCTGGTTGCAGCTCCGGCGGATCCCTGAAAGTCACGCGGATCGGGGGCGGCGAGTCCGGTGAACCTATGCGCAGCGCGCCGCAATCCGCCACCCCGACCCGATCCGCGCGAGTTCCAGTGGTCCGCGTCGGTTACAGCTCCGGCGGATCCCTGAAAGTCGCGCGGATCGGGGGCGGCGGGTCCGTTAGCTCCGTGCGCAGCGCGGATCAGGCCGGCGGGGTGGGGGCACCCTCGGACGGTGCAGGCGGTGCCGGCGGGGTGGGAGCACCCTCGGGCGGGGTGGGAGCACCCTCGGGCGGGGTGGGAGCACCCTCCGGCGGGGTCGGCGCACCCTCGGGCGGAGCCGGCGCACCCTCCGGAGGTGCGGGCGGCTGACCCTTGCCCGGCCCACCCGGCCCACCGGGCCCACCCGGCCCACCGGGTCCGCACTGCCCCGGCGCGGGCGGAGCGGGCGGAGCGGGGTGCTCCCCGGACTGGGGTGTGGGCTGGTCCGTGCTCGGCGCCTGATCGGTGCTCGGGGCTTGCTCGGTCGTGGTGGGGGCGGGCGGCGCCTGGCCGGGTCCGTCGGCCAGGGCGGTGCCGGTCACTCCGAGGGCGAGGCCCCCCGCGAGGGCGGCACCCACGACGACACGGCGGGAACGCAGTGACAACTTCACACGCTTCTCCTTCTCGATCGGGCACCCGGACGGGCGCCGCTGTCGAGAACCGACGATCGGCGGTGAACCTGAAGCGGCCCTGAAATCGGCACGGTCTTCAGCGAGGCTTCAGGAGCGCACCCGCACACTGGTGGAGTGACCGAACCGCGCCCCGCTCCCCGCATCCTGGTGGTCGAGGACAACGACGCCCTGCGCCTGTCCGTGGCCACGGCCCTCGAGAGCACCGGGGCGCGGGTGCTCGCGGCGGCGGACGGCGCGGACCTGGAGCGGCACCTCACGGAGTTCACGCCGCACCTGCTGGTGCTCGACGTGATGCTGCCGGGCCGGAGCGGGGTCGAGCTGCTCCGGGTGGCGCGCTCGCGGCGGGACGTCGCGGTGATCCTGCTGACCGCACGGGACACGGTGGACGACCGAGTCGCCGGGCTGACGGCCGGTGCGGACGACTACGTGGTCAAGCCCTTCGCCATGGCCGAACTTCTCGCGCGGGTCTCCTCGGTTCTGCGCCGCTACGACGCGGTGGCCACGACGCTCGAGTGCGGGGACCTGGTGGTGGACACCGAATCCGGTGACGCGACGCGGGCGGGCCACACCCTGGACCTGACGGCGACGGAGTGGAAGCTGTTGTCGTACCTGATCTCTCAACGAGGGCGCACGGTCAGCAAGACCCAGATTCTCACGCAGGTATGGGGCTACGACGCATACGACGAGAACCTCGTCGAGGTCCACGTCAGCGCTCTCCGACGCAAGCTCGAGGAACACGGCGGTCGCATCCTGCACACGCGCCGCGGCATCGGCTACGTCCTCAGTGCGGACCCGACACGATCGGACCCGACATGACCGGACCCGACACGACCGGCCTGCGCACCCCGTCCCTGCGCCGCCGACTCGTCCTGTCGGTGATGGCGGTGGTGCTCGCACTGCTCGTCGGAATCGCCGCGGCGGCAACGCTCCTGCTGCGTCACCAGCTCGAGGCGTCGGCAGGGGACAGCCTCGCCGGACGGGCGCAGACCGCGCAGCGCCTCCTGGACAACGGCGCCGACGCGGCGGAGATCGTCTCGGCGACCCAGGGCGAGAACGTCGCCGCACAGCTGGTCACCACCGACGGTCGCGTCGTGGGCGACCTCACGCTCCGGGCGACGACGCCGCCGCCCGCCCTGCGGCCACCGAACGGCGGTCCGCCGGGTCCGCCGCCGCCGGGTGACGACGTGCCGCGGACGGTCGCCACGCGCGTGTCGACGACGACGCTGTCGGACGGGTCGGTCCTCACCGTCGCCGTCGACGCGTCGGGCATCGCCGCGGTGCAGCGGCAGCTCCTGGTGGTCCTGATCCCCCTCGTCACGGTGGCGGCGCTGGTCGCGGCCGCCCTCCTGACGGTGGTGGTGGGCGCATCGTTGAAACCGTTGCGCGGCATGACCTCTCTCGCCCGATCGATCACCCGCGGTCGTCGCGGTGAGCGGCTCTCCCCCACCCGGACGGACACCGAGCTCGGCGAAACCGCGCTGGCGTTCGACGAGATGCTCGACGAGCTCGAGGGGGCGGAGGCCCGCGAGCGTGCCGAAGCCGAGCGCACCCGACGATTCGTCGACGACGCGGCGCACGATCTCCGCACGCCGGTGGCGGGGATGTCGGCCGCAGCCGAGACGCTGCTCCGCGCGTCCGACGCGGACCGCGAGACACGAGAACGTCTGCTGACCGCGATGATTCGGGAATCTCGTCGGGCGTCCGCGTTGATCGACGACCTGTTGACGGTCGCCCGGTCGGCGGACGAGGTGACCTTGGACCGGCGCCCGCACGATCTGCTCGAGATCGCCCGCGCGGACGCCGAGCGGGTCCGGATCGGGCGACCGGGGACGACGGTGGTCGTCACCGGGCAGCCCACGACCGCGATGGTCGACGCCCCCCGCGTCGCGCGAATCCTGGCCAACCTCACCGACAATGCGGTCCGCTACGGGCCGCCCGACGGGCCAGTGACGATCACGGTCGACCGTGACGGACCCGACGCCCGCATCCGCGTGCACGACGACGGCCCCCCGCTCGGCGAGGCGGACCGGGAGCGCATCTTCGATCGGCTGGTTCGCCTCGAGAGTGCGCGATCGACGGCGGGGTCGGGGCTGGGGCTGACCATCGCGCGGCGATTCGCGCGCGCCCACGGCGGCGACGTGCGCTACGACGGGTCGGCGTTCGTCGTCACCCTCCCGGTCGGGGACCGATAGTCGGTCGGCTACAGACCCAGGTCTCCGAGGCCGAGCAGGGAGCGGTACTCGAGTCCCTCGGCGGCGATGACGGCGTCGGCGCCGGTGTCGCGGTCGACCACGGTGGCCACGCCGACCACCTCGGCGCCGGCATCCCGCAACGCGCGGACGGCGGTCAGCGGCGAGTTGCCGGTGGTGGTGGTGTCCTCGACCACCAGCACCCGCGTGCCGACGACGTTCGGCCCCTCGATCTGCCGCTGCATGCCGTGCGCCTTGGCCGCCTTGCGCACGACGAAGGCGTCGATCGGCCGTCCGGGGGCGTGCATGACGGCGAGTGCGACCGGATCGGCACCCATGGTGAGTCCACCGACGGACGCGAAGTCCCAGTCGGACACCAACTCTCGCATGAGCACGCCGATGAGAGCGCCTGCTCGATTGTGCAGTGTCGCGCGGCGCAGGTCGACGTAGTAGTCGGCCTTCTTGCCGGAGGAGAGCGTCACCTCGCCGTGCACGACGGCCAGGTCACGGACCAGTCGAGCCAGTTCGGCACGGTCGGCGGAATCGTGGGTCACGAGCGGTCAATCTACCGACTCAGGCGGCCAGCGCCGGAGCGGGGACATCGGTGACGCCGGGGGCGACGACCGGAGCCGAGGCCGTCTCGACGAACAGTTCGGGCGCGCCGATGCCGAGAGTCCGCACCACCGGGCCGGTGAGCGGCGAGCGCACCAGACCGGCCAGGGCCGCTGCATGCGTGTTGTAGACGCGCACGGCGCCGGCCACTCGCCGCTCCAGGTGATCGAGTTCGGTGACGGCGGCGGTGAAGTCCCACCGCACGCGGCCCGATTCCCGGCCCGCACACACCAGGTGGTGCACCGCGGCCGACAGGGCGTTCTCGGCGGCGGCGCGGTCGCCGAGGTCCGCGCGCCGTTCTCGCACGATCGCGGACCAGGACCGGGCTCCGACGGCCTGATTGATCGCGTCGCGGTCCAGTTCGGCCCCGACGGCGGCGCGGGCGAGCTCGGGGACCAGCAGGCGGCGGTGGTCGAGCGCCACCTCGAGCAGGTGGAGGCCGGCCACCACCGTGTCCACCGTGCGGCGCGCACGACGCACCACGGCCACCAACCAGGCGAGCGTCACGACCAGCGTCGTCGCCACCACCGTCAACACCACAGGAGCCACAGAAGTCACACGACGAACATAAACCGGCCGAACCCCAACCGTCGACCTGAGGTCGAGACTCAGTGAGATCTACCGAGACACGCCGGGAACCACCCCGTCGACCTACGTCCGCCCCCGCGCACTGCCCACGCCGGACGCCGCCCGCCGTGCCAACGACCGTGGGATCAGCCGGGACGCGGAGGTCAGCGCCTTGTACTGCAGCCCGGGCACACTGAGCACCCGACCCTTGTCGAGGTCGGCGAGCGAGGCGTCGACCACCTGGTCCACCGTCAGATACATGAACGACGGAATCGACGACATCTCGATACCCGCACGCTGGTGGAACTCCGTACGAACGAAGCCGGGGCACAGCGCCTGGATGCGCACCCCGGTTCCCGCGAGGCCCCCGGCCAACCCCTCGGTGAGGGACACGACGTACGCCTTGGACGCCGAGTAGGTCGAGCCACGCCCCGAGAGCAGTCCCGCCACGCTGGCGACGTTCACGACGGTTCCCGACGCCGCCGCCACCATCGACGGCAGCGCAGCGCGCGTGAGCTGCACGACGGCGGTGACGTTGACGTCGAGCTGCGACTGCAGCAGTGCGGGGTCGGCGCTCCAGAATTCGCCGGAGGTCCCGAAACCGGCGTTGTTGACGAGGACGTCGACGCCGGCGGCGGCGCGGTCGACGGTCGCGTCCCGGCCGTCGGCGGTGGCGAGGTCGGCCACCAGCACTTCGGACTCGGCGCCGTGCCGGTCCTTCAACTCCGCGGCGAGGGCGTGCAACCGGTGCTCGTCGCGGGCGACGAGCACCAGATCGTGGCCCCGAGCGGCGAAGCGGCGGGCGAATCCGTCACCGATGCCCGACGTGGGGCCGGTGACGAGGGCGACGGGCTTTCCGGACCGAGAGGGACGCGTCATGTGCACGACCCTAATCGGTGAGGTTGCTCACTCGTCGGCGGCGGAACGGCTGTCGGAGATCACCCGACGGGGCGGCAGGACGTGCAGGAGCCCGGACAACCGAGTGACGGTGTCGATCGCCGCGTCCCAGTCGCGTCCGGAGCTCTGCAGCGGCAGGGTCCCGAGGGTCCATTCGCCCTCGCTCCAGAGCAACTGCACCGCGCTCGGGACCGACTCCGTGAACGCCGCCATCCGGCGATCGCACACCCGACGCGCGACGTCCAGATCCGTCGCGAAGACGATGCGGGGACCGAGCGCGCCGAGCAGCGCGAGGTCGGCGTCCTTGGGCGGCGGATCGGTGCGCGAGCGCAGATCGAGGTCGACGTCGGACCCCACCTCGCGGCGCACCGCCACCACCGTGACCGTGTCCTCGAGGTCGAACAGCAGGAACTTCTCGCCCCGACGCACCCCCTCGACGACGTCGACGGCGGTGAGGAATTCCTGGTTCGCGAGAGCCGCGCGGGAGAACCGTCCGGGCAGTGCACGATCGGCCGGGGTGTAGCGGTAGCCCTGCGCCTTGGCCCACATCTGCCGCACTCGACCGAGCTGCCCGCGGCGGGCGTGGTCGATGTACAGCAGCGCGATCGCACCCGCGAGCGCGATCAGAGCGAGGCCGAACCACACAGCTGTCATCGCCCGCAGTCTAACGCCCGGGCGGCACTCCCCCGTCCCGCCGGGCGCTGGTGGCACGGGCGTTCTCTACCCGCCGGTATACCCGCCGGTAACGCATTCTTCGAGGTCAGTGACCGATCATGACCTCCCGGCGGGGTCGTTGGTTGTACTCGCCAGTACGGTTCGAGGCCGTCACACTGGTCCGCGAGAGTCGACGAGACCACATCGAGAGAGCGTCGGCCAGACCACACCGAGACCCATCCCCTGACACCCGGCGGAGCGCATGTTCACACGTATTGCAGTTGTCAACCGAGGCGAGGCCGCAGTGCGCCTCATCCGAGCCGTACGCGAACTGAACGCCGACGCGCCGGAGCACCCCCTCACGGTGATCGCGCTGCACACCGATGCCGAGCGTCGGGCGATGTTCGTGCGCCAGGCGGACGAGGCGGTCACTCTCCGCAAGTCCGGCCCCGGCAACCCCTATCTCGACCACGCCGAGCTCGAGCGCGCCCTCGTCGAGGCGCGCGCCGACGCGGTGTGGGTCGGCTGGGGCTTCGTCGCCGAGGACCCCGCCTTCCGCGAGGTGTGCGACCGACTCGGCATCACCTTCATCGGCCCGACGGCCGAGGCGATGCGTCTGCTCGGCGACAAGGTCGAGGCGAAGATCCTCGCCGAGAAGGTGGGCGTCCCCGTCGCGCCGTGGAGTGGTGGTCCCGTCGAGACGCGTGCCGACGCGCGTCGTCACGCGGCGGCGATCGGCTATCCGCTGATCATCAAGGCGCGCAGCGGTGGTGGCGGTCGCGGTATCCGCAAGGTCTACGCGGAGGACGAGCTCGAGCTGGCGCTCGAGCGCACCCAGGGCGAAGCCGAGCGCTCCTTCGGCGACCCGGTGGTCTTCCTCGAGCGGCTGGTCACCGAGGCCCGCCACGTCGAGGTGCAGGTGATCGCCGACCAGCACGGCAACGTGTGGGCGCCGGGTGTCCGCGACTGCTCGATCCAGCGTCGCAACCAGAAGGTCATCGAGGAGTCCAGCTCGGCCGTCCTCACCGCCGAGCAGGCCGATCACCTCCGGTCCGTCTCCGCCGATCTGGTCCGCGCGGCGGGCTACCACGGCGCCGGCACGGTCGAGTACCTCTACCAGCCGGAACAGAAGATCTTCACGTTCCTCGAGGTCAACACGCGCCTGCAGGTCGAGCACCCCATCACCGAGGTCACCACGGGTATCGACCTGGTGAAACTGCAGATCCGCACCGCCCGCGGCGAGCAGCTCGAGGGCGAGTGCCCGGGCGAGTTCGGCCACGCGGTGGAGGCTCGCCTGAACGCCGAGGACGCCGACAACGGCTTCGCTCCGGCCCCGGGCAGCGTGCAGCTGCTGAAGTTCCCGCTCGGCTCCGGCCTGCGCGTCGACACCGGAATCGCCCAGAACGACGTCATCCCACCGGATTACGACTCCATGGTCGCCAAGGTCATCGCCTGGGGACGCGATCGCAGCGAGGCTCTCGCCCGCCTGCGGACGGCTCTGCGCGAGACCACCGTCGTCATCGACGGCGGCACCACCACCAAGTCCTTCCTGCTCGATCTCCTCGACCGTGAGGAACTGATCGAGGCCACCGCCGACACCGGCTGGCTGGACCGCACCGGCGCCGGCACGGCCGACGGGCCGACCCGCGTCGCCGACATCGCACTGGTCGCGGCGGCCGTCGACGCGTACGACGCCGACGAGGCCCGCGAGCGCGCCAAGTTCCTGCTCTCCGCCCGCGGTGGACGCCCCCGCGCGAGCCACGACATCGGCCGCACGGTCGAGCTGAACTACCAGGGCCAGGGCTACCGCGTCACCGTCGGCCAGATCGGTCCGCACCGCTACCTCGCCGAGGTCGACGGCCAGGACCTCACCATCGATGTCGAGCGGCTCGGCGAGTTCGAGCGTCGCGCCGAGGTCGACGGCACGCGGTACTCGCTGGTCACGGTGCCCGGCCCGGCCGGTTACCTCGTCGAGGTCGACGGTGTCAGCCACCAGATCACGCAGGACGAGGCCGGCCTGGTCCGCGCTCCCGCGCCCGCCGTGGTCGTCGCCGTCCCGGTCGCCGTGGGCGACGAGGTCGAGGCAGGCGCCACGCTGGTGGTGCTCGAGGCCATGAAGATGGAGACCGCCGTCCGCGCGACGACGGCCGGTCGGGTCACCGAGGTGCTGGCCACGGTCAACGCTCAGGTGGACAACGGTGCGGCGCTGCTGCGGGTCGAGCCCGTCGGCGAGCAGGCCGCGGCGTCCACGACCGCGCGGGTGGAGTTCCGTACCCCGTGCAGCGACGTCGACCGCGACGACCGCGCCGCGGCTCTGGCCCTGCTCGACGAGGTGCGCGCGCTGATCGGCGGCTTCGACGTCTCCGCCGCGCGGGCCCACGCCGTGCTCGGCGAGTACGACGCGCTGCGCGGCGCCCTGCCGCGACGCGACGCCGATCTGGTGCGGGCCGAGCTCGACCTGCTGACCACGTTCGCCGACGTCTGCGAGCTGACGCGCAACCGGCCGACGATGGACGAGGAAGGCACCGACGAGCGCGTGCACAGCCCGCGCGAGCACTTCCACGCCTTCCTCGGCTCGCTCGATCCCGACGTGCACGCGCTGCCGGACTCGTTCCGCGACAAGCTGACTCGCGCGCTGCGCCACTACGACAAGACCGATCTCGAACGCGGGCGCGACCTCGAGGAAGCCGTCTACCGGCTCTTCCTCGCCCAGCAGCGCATCGAGAACCAGGTCCCGGTCATCGCCGCCCTGCTCGACCGCTGGATCACCGATCCGTCCGTCGCGCCGGACGCCACGCGGGACGTGGCCGAGGTGCTGGACCGGCTGGTCGTCGCCACCCAGGTGCGCTACCCCGTGATCGGCGACGTCGCCCGGAACCTGCGCTTCCAGCTGTTCGACGAGCCGCAGATCCGCAAGGCCCGTGAGCAGGTGTACGACGGTGTGCGGGGCTCGCTGCAGTACCTCGCCGAGCGTCCCGACGCGGACGATCACCAGGAGCGCATCGACGCCCTGGTGGCCACCGAGGAACCGCTGGTGGAGCTGCTGTCCCAGCGGGTCTCGGATCCGGGCGCGCTGCTCGAGGTCATCACCCGGCAGTACTACGAGATCCGTGACTTCGAGGACGTCAAGGCGTTCGATCGTGAAGGGCGGCACTACGTCTCGGGCACGTTCACGCTCGTCGGCGGCAAGGTCTCCCTGCTCGCCACGATGACCGATCGCGCCGGACTCGTCGACACGCTCGACGCCGTCGCGGTCACCGCCGGACCCGAGCCGCAGAACCTCGCCGTCGACCTGTACCTGTCGTGGGCCGACGCCCCGGAGGACGGCGACGCCCTCGCGGCCGACCTGCAGACCGCCCTGGGCGCGCACACCGCGGTCACCGGATGGCGCCGGGTCACCGTCACCGTCTTCGGTCGCGGCACCGGCATCACGCACCAGGTCACCTTCCGTCCCACCGCGGACCGCTCCGCGCTGGCCGAGGACTCCTCGCTGCGCGATCTGCACCCGCTCACCGGACAGCGTCTGGATCTGTGGCGCCTGAAGAACTTCGACGGCGTCCGCATCCCGTCGACGCCGGGCACGTTCCTCTTCGACGTCGTCGCCAAGGACAACCCGAAGGACGAGCGCCTCATCGCGCTCGCCGAGATCCGCGACGCCACGGTGCAGTTCGACGACGCGGGCAACGTGGTGTCGGTGCCGGCGATCGAGCGCACGCTGTCCGCGTGCCTCGACGGCATCCGGCGGGCGCAGTCCCGTCGCGGCAATCGCCGTCTCGACCACAACCGCGTGGTGCTCTACGTCTGGCCGGTGCTGAACCTGCCGCTCGAGAAGTTGCGCACCGTCGCACGGCATCTCGCGCCGCTGACGGTCGCGGCCGGACTCGAGGAGATCACCATGATGGCGCGAGTGTCGGTGCGTCCCGGCGCCGAGCCCACCCGCCAGGCACTGCGGTTCTCCTACCGCCCCGGCACCGGCGTCGTCACCCGCATCACCGAGCCGCCCACCGAGCCGATGCGCCCGCTGGACACCTACACCCAGAACGTGCAGCGGTCCCAGGCCCGCGGCACCGTCTACCCGTACGAGTTGATCCCCGTGCTCACCAAGCGCGACGGATCGTTCACCGAGTACGACCTCGACGAGACCGGTGCTCTGCAGCCCATCGCCCGGCCGTACGGGCAGAACACGGCGGGCATCATCGTCGGCCTGATCTCCACGCCGACCGCGCTGTACCCCGAGGGCATGACCCGCGTCGCGCTGTTCGGCGACCCGACCAAGGCCCTCGGCACCGTCGCGGAGGCCGAGTGCGCCCGCGTCGTCGCCGCCATCGACCTCGCCGAGGAGATGGACGTCCCCGTCGAATGGTTCGCGCTGTCCTCCGGTGCCACCATCTCGATGGACTCGGGCACCGAGAACATGGACTGGGTCTCGCGCGCCCTGCGCCGCATCATCACGTTCACCCAGGCCGGCCACGAGATCAACGTGGTGGTCGCGGGGATCAACGTCGGTGCCCAGCCGTACTGGAACGCCGAGGCCACGATGCTCATGCACACCAAGGGCATTCTGGTGATGACGCCGGAGAGCGCGATGGTGCTGACCGGCAAGCAGTCGCTCGACTACTCCGGTGGCGTCTCCGCCGAGGACAACTTCGGCATCGGTGGTTACGACCGCGTCATGGGGCCGAACGGCCAGGCGCAGTACTGGGCCCCGAACCTCGGCGCCGCGTGCGACGTGCTCTTCGCCCACTACGAGCACGCGTATCGCGCACCGGGAGAACGCTTCCCGCGTCGTGCCGCCACCTCCGATCCCGTCGACCGCGACGTGCGGACGTACCCGCACGTGCACCCGTCGAGCGACTTCGAGACCGTCGGCGACATCTTCTCCGCCGAACGGAACCCGGAGCGCAAGAAGCCCTTCGACATCCGCACGGTGATGCGCTCGGTCGTCGACCAGGACCACGCGGTGCTCGAGCGGTGGGCCGACATGGCCGACGCCGACACCTCCGTCGTCTTCGACGCCCACCTCGCCGGCTACCCGGTGACGGTCATCGGCATCGAGTCCCGCGCCATCGCCCGCAAGGGGTGGTTCCCGACGGACGGACCGGATCAGTGGACGTCGGGAACGCTCTTCCCGCGCTCGTCGAAGAAGACGGCGCGAGCGATCAACGCGGCCAGCGGCAACCGTCCGCTGGTGGTGCTGGCCAACCTCTCCGGCTTCGACGGGTCACCGGAATCCCTGCGCAACCTGCAGCTCGAGTACGGCGCCGAGATCGGCCGCGCCATCGTCAACTTCGACGGCCCGATCGTCTTCTGCGTCGTCTCGCGCTACCACGGCGGTGCGTTCGTGGTGTTCTCCGGAGCGCTCAACGAGAACATGGAGGTGCTCGCGGTCGAGGGCTCCTTCGCCTCGGTGCTGGGCGGCGCCCCGGCCGCGGCCGTGGTGTTCACCCGCGACGTCAACAAGCGGACCGCCGGCGACCCGTCGGTGCGCGATCTCGAGACGCGGATGAACGACGCCGAGGACGACGCGGAGCGGGCGCGACTGCAGGTGGAGCTGTCCGCGACCCGCACCGCCGTGCGGTCGCAGAAGCTGGGTGAGGTGGCCGCGGAGTTCGAGGCGGTGCACAACATCGAGCGTGCCCGCGAGGTCGGGTCGGTCCACCACATCGTGGCCGCCGCCGAACTCCGTCCGCAGATCGTCGCCGCGATCGAGCGGGGGATGGCCCGGAGCTGATCCCGGCCCGACCCCGCCCGTCCCGGTGCGCAGCGCCCTCGGAGCAGATCGGGAGGCGCTGCGCGCCGTCGGAGCAGGTCGGCAGAGCGGTCAGAACCCGCCGCTGACGATGACCTCCGCGGTGATGGTGCCGTTCTCGAGCGGGGAGCCCTGCACCACCACGGACGTCCCGGTCCGCAGATCGGCCACCGATCCGGCCCCGAGGGCGAGCACCCGCGTCTGCGGCGTCGTCGTGACGGTCACCGTCGATCCCCCGATGGCCTCGAGGACCAGCGTGGTCCCGTCGTTGGAGACGATCCGACCGACCGTCGCCCCCTGCGTTCCGAGCGCCTCCCCCACACCGCCGGGAATCTGGTCCAGCCCCGGCAACGACGGCGTCGTCTCCGGTGTGGTGCTCGGCGGCGGCGTGGTCGTGGTGGCCGGCGCCGTGGACCGCGGCGTGATGGCGGGTGCGGCGGTGGTCGACGACGACTGCGAGTCGTAGAGCAGCCAGGCGCCCAGTCCGACCAGGGCGATGACGAGGGCGGCGACGACGCCGACGATCAGTCCCTTGTTCGGTCCTCGACCGCCCCCACCGGGGCCGTCGAGCGGCGGCGCTTCGCCGTACCGATCGCCCCCGGGCGGGTACTGCCCTGTCGCGTAGGGATCCGGCGGGTACTGGCCGGACGGGTACTGCCCCGTCGCGTAGGGATCCGGCGGGTACTGGCCCGTCGCATAAGGATCGGGTGGGTACTGCCCTGCGGGCAGGGCCTCGGTGGGTCGGTAGCCGGTCTCGCCCCAGGCCCGGCCCGTTCCCTGCGACCCGTACGCCCGGGTCGGGTCGGAGGTGTGACCGAGGTACTCGGTGGGCTGATCGCCCCGTCCCTCGCGTCCGTCGCGGCCGTCGGATGTGCTGCTCATAGGAACGAGGGTAGGGAGCCGACGGCCCGACAACCACGTGCCCGGACGGGAATCGGGGCAAATGGGACGACTTCGCCGACCGTGTCGCCACGGCCGGGGCCGGTGTGATCGACTCGGATTCTCACCTCTCACCAGGAGTGCCATGTCCACGGACCGGAGCCTCGATCCCCACGCCGGATCGCTCGGGACCTCGCTGAAGCCCCGTCACGTCACGATGATCTCGATCGCGGGGGTGATCGGCGCGGGACTGTTCGTCGGTTCCGCGACGGCCATCAACCTCGCCGGGCCCGCGGTCCTGCTGTCCTACCTCTTCGCCGGAATCCTCGTCGTCCTCGTGATGCGCATGCTCGGGGAAATGGCGACGGCCAATCCCGACACCGGCTCGTTCTCCACCTACGCGCACCGCGCGTTGGGTCACTGGGCCGGGTTCTCGGTCGGCTGGCTGTACTGGTGGTTCTGGGTGCTGGTCATTCCGGTGGAGGCGACGGCGGGGGCGTTGATCCTGAACTCGTGGCTCGGCGGCGAGCAGTGGATCTGGGCTCTGGCGATCACGCTGGCGTTGACCGTGACCAATCTGCTCAGCGTCGGCAACTACGGCGAGTTCGAGTTCTGGTTCGCGCTGATCAAGGTGGTGGCGATCGTCGCGTTCATCGCGCTGGGCGTCCTCGCGATCCTGGGTCTGCTGCCGGGCAGCAGCGTCAGTGGCGTGTCCAATCTGTGGGACAACGGCGGTTTCATGCCGTTCGGCTTCGGCGCCGTGATCGCGGCGATGCTGACGACGATGTTCTCGTTCATGGGCACCGAGATCGTCACCATCGCCGCGGCGGAGTCCCCGGATCCGAAGAAGGGCATCACGCGCGCCGTCAATTCCGTGATCTGGCGGATCATGATCTTCTACCTGGGGTCGATCTTCGTCGTCGTCGCGTTGGTGCCGTCGCAGGAACTCGACGCGAGCACCGGCTCGTACCAGTACGTGTTGGGCGCCATGAACATTCCGCATGCGGATCGCATCATGGACGTCGTCATCCTCACCGCCGTCGCCTCGTGCCTGAACTCGGCCCTCTACACCGCCAGCCGCATGCTGTTCTCGCTGTCCGAGCGCGGCGACGCCCCCGCGGTGGTCCGCAGGGTGTCCGGCCGCGGCGTGCCCTACGTCTCGGTGTTGGCGTCGACGGCGTTGGGTTTCGTTGCCGTGGTGGGCAATTACGTGTTGCCGGAGAAGCTCTTCGGCTACCTGCTCGCCACCACCGGGGCGGTCGCGCTGTTCGTCTACCTCACCATCGCGGCCAGCCAGTTGGTGTTGCGCCGCACCCTCGACAGCGAGGGACGTCGGCCGCCGGTCCGCATGTGGCTGTACCCGTGGCTGACGTATCTCGCGATGGGATTCATCGTGGTGGTCCTGGTGATGATGGCGGTCCTTCCGGATCAGCGAACGGCCATCCTGTTCTCCGGCATTCTGGCCGCCGCCACGGTCGCGGCGGGTGTTCTCCGGCAACGGCACGGAACCTCGTCCGCGGCCGTCGACAAGAGCGGCGAAACGACGGCGGCGCGGTAGTTTCGTCGCACCACCTGCGCAGCCCGCGTCGAGGTCAGGCCACCCGAAGCGAGTCCGACGTGATCAGTCAACGGATCAGCCCCGATCCGGTTCTGTCGTTCCTGGTGATGACACCGAAGCCCGCCGAGCGGTCGCGACTGATCATCTCCCTGGTGACCCTCCTGGTCGGTGCGTCCGGCCTGACCCTGCTCCCGGCGGACGCACTGCGGCCGGGTGGGAACGTCGTGGTGATCGTCGCCTCCGCGACCACGGTCCCGGTGGCCGCGTTCTGGATCGCCGGCCGCCGGCCGCCGTGGTTCGAGACGGCCTTCGTCGCCTACGCCACGGTGGGCGTGGTGTCGGTGCTCGCGGTGTATTCCTCGCCGTTCGCCGCGATCCCGTCGTGCTCGGCGCTGGTGCTGATCTCGCTGTACGCGTCGGCGTTCACCTCGCCGCGCATCCTGCTGATCCAGGTGGCGGTCTCGGCCGCCGTGCTGACGACCTTCGCGGCGGGTGCCCTGACGTCGGCCGTCGACAGATGGATGGTCGTGACCCATCTCCTCTCGGTGGCGGCGCTCTTCGCCGCCCCGTTCGTGATGCGGTACTACGTGGCGTTCCTGCGGCGACAGGTGGACGAGTCGCAGCGCGACCCGGTGACCGGCCTGCTCACCCGGCGTGGGATCTACAACCGGGTCACCGCCCTCGCCCGCGCGGTCCCGCCCGGACGGGCGTTGGGCGTCGTGACGACGGAGATCGTCGCCCTGTCCGACCTCGAGGAACGCTACGGACACGCCGTCGTCGACGACGTCGTGGTGGAGTTGGCCGAGCGGCTCACGGCGTCGTCACCCGACGACGCCCTGATCTCGCGCCTCGACTCCGACCACCTTCTCTCGGTCTTTCCGGTGCCCGAGGATCGCGCCGAGTCCGCCGTTCAGCACGTCGCAGCGACGGTGACGACGACGCCGCTGCGCAGCGCACCCGCCGGGGTCCGCGTCGGATCGGTCGTCGAGCCCTTCTCCGCGGCCGAGGATCCCGGCACCCTGCTGCACCGCGGTCTGTCGCGGGCGCAGGCGGCGATGCAGCGGACGACGCCGTCCCGATTCGACGGCGACGTCCACCGCGCCGTGTCGACGCTGGTGGCCGACGGTGGCCCGCGCATCGTCTTCCAACCCATCTGCGCCACGAAGGATCTCGCGATCGTCGGCTACGAGGCGCTGTCACGCTTTCCCGCCGGCAGCGGATCGCCGGTGACGTGGTTCGCCGACGCCGAGACGGTCGGCCTGCGGGTGCAACTGGAGATGGCCGCGATCACCAACGCCCTCCGCGACTCGACCGCGTTGCCGGCCGACGCCTTCCTGTCGGTGAACGCCTCGTCGGCCACGCTCGTCTCCAGCGAGTTGGCGGCGGCGCTGACCGCCCATCTCCCGGTGCGACGGCTGATCCTCGAGATCACCGAGCACGATCGCATCGAGGACTACGCGTCCGTGCGGGCCGCGATCGCGGCTCTGCGCGCGGCGGGGGTACTGATCTCGGTGGACGACGTCGGATCCGGATACTCCGGCCTGCGTCAGCTGGTCGAGTTGGAACCGGCGGTGGTCAAGCTGGACGCCTCGATCGTCCGCGGGGTCGACCGTGACCCCATGCGACGCGCGGCGGCGGTGTCCATCACCACCTTCACGAGGGAGATCGGGGCGCGGTCGGTGTTCGAGGGCGTCGAGACCGAGGCGGAGCTGGCCGTCGCCGCAGAAGTCGGCGCCGACATGGTGCAGGGCTACCTGCTGGGCCGACCTGCACCGCCGCCGTCACTTCGCTGAGCGACGACGGCGGCATCCGGTCTACCGGCCGAGCGTCACGACACCACCAACGAGTCGGCATCGGTGTCGACGTTCACGTGCACCGTGTCCCCGTCGGTGATCCGGCCGGCCAACAACGCCTTGGCCAGCTGGTCGCCGATGGACTGCTGGATAAGTCGACGCAGCGGGCGTGCACCGTACTGCGGGTCGTAGCCGCGCACCGCCAGCCAGAACCGCGCCGACGGCGACACGTCGAGCTCGAGCCGCCGCGCCGCCAGGCGGTGCTGCAACTGGTCGAGCTGGATGTCGACGATGGACTGCAGCTGTTCCTCCGACAGCGGGTCGAAGATCACGACGTCGTCGAGGCGGTTGACGAACTCCGGCTTGAACGCCGCCCGCACCGCGGCCATGACGTGGTCACGGTCGCCGCCGGCCCCCAGGTTGGAGGTGAGGATCAGCAGGGTGTTGCGGAAGTCCACCGTGCGACCCTGACCGTCGGTGAGTCGACCCTCGTCGAGCACCGCCAGCAGGATGTCGAAGACGTCGGGATGGGCCTTCTCCACCTCGTCGAACAGGACCACGGTGTACGGCCGACGCCGCACGGCCTCGGTGAGCTGACCACCCGCGTCGTATCCGACGTAGCCGGGAGGCGCACCGACCAGGCGAGCCACCGAATGCTTCTCGCTGTACTCACTCATGTCGATGCGGATCATCGCCCGCTCGTCGTCGAACAGGAAGTGCGCGAGCGACTTCGCCAACTCCGTCTTGCCGACGCCGGTGGGGCCGAGGAAGAGGAACGATCCCGTCGGCCGGTTGGGGTCGGCCACGCCGGCCCGCGCCCGACGCACCGCGTCGGACACCGCCTGCACCGCCTCGTCCTGTCCGACGACTCGGCGGCCGAGCTCCTCCTCCATGCGCAACAGCTTCGCTGTCTCGCCCTCGAGCATGCGTCCCGCGGGGATGCCGGTCCACGACGCCACGACGTCGGCGACGTCGTCGGGTCCGACCTCCTCCTTGAGCATGACGTCCCCCTGCGGGGCGCTCTCGGCGGTCTTCTCCGCGAGCTCCTTCTCGAGCACCGGGATGCGGCCGTACCGCAGCTCGGCGGCCCGGCCGAGGTCGCCGTCGCGTTCGGCGCGCTCGGACTCGCCGCGCAGCGCCTCGAGCTGCTCCTTGAGGTCGCGCACCGAGTCGATGGCGTTCTTCTCGTTCTGCCACCGCGTGCTGAGCTCGGCCAGCTTCTCCTTGCTGTCGGCCAACTCGGACCGCAGCTTCTCGAGCCGCGACCGGGACGCGTCGTCGGTCTCCTTGGCGAGCGCCATCTCCTCGATCTCGAGGCGTCGAACGACGCGCTCGATCTCGTCGATCTCCACCGGCCGCGAGTCGATCTCCATGCGGAGACGGGACGCGGCCTCGTCGACCAGGTCGATCGCCTTGTCCGGCAGGAAACGCGAGGTGATGTATCGGTCGGACAGCGTGGCCGCCGCGACCAGGGCGGAGTCGGTGATGCGCACGCCGTGGTGCACCTCGTACCGCTCCTTGAGTCCGCGCAGGATGCCGACGGCGTCCTCGACGGACGGCTCCCCGACCACCACCTGCTGGAATCGGCGCTCCAGGGCGGCGTCCTTCTCGATGTACTTGCGGTACTCGTCGAGCGTGGTCGCACCGACCAGTCGCAACTCGCCGCGGGCCAGCATGGGCTTGATCATGTTGCCCGCGTCCATCGCGGACTCCCCGGTGGCGCCCGCGCCGACGATGGTGTGCAGCTCGTCGATGAACGTGATCACCTGACCGGCGGAATTCTTGATGTCGTCGAGCACGGCCTTGAGCCGTTCCTCGAACTCGCCGCGATACTTCGCGCCCGCGACCATGGATCCGAGATCCAGCGAGACCACGGTCTTGCCGCGCAAACTCTCCGGCACGTCGCCGGCGACGATCCGCTGAGCGAGGCCCTCGACGATGGCCGTCTTGCCGACACCCGGCTCACCGATGAGGACCGGGTTGTTCTTGGTCCGACGGCTGAGCACCTGCACGACGCGGCGAATCTCGGTGTCGCGCCCGATGACCGGATCGAGTTTGCCGCTGCGGGCGGCCTCGGTGAGGTCGGTCGAGTACTTCTCGAGCGCCTGGTACGTGCCCTCGGGATCGGGACTCGTCACGCGGGCGCTGCCGCGGACCGCCGTGAACGCGTCCCGCAGCGCCTCCTCGGTCGCGCCCTGGTTCCGCAGCATCCGGGCGACGTCGGACTCCGCGCTCGACAGGCCGACCACGAGGTGTTCGGTGGAGACGTACTCGTCGTCGAGTTCGGTGGCGAGGTGCTGCGCCGCGGTGATCGCCGCGAGCGCCTCGCGGCCGAGCTGCGGCTGCGTGGTGGAGCCGGTGGCGGTCGGCAGGCGATCGACCAATTTCTGTGCTTCCTTGCGCACGACGCCGGGATCGACCCCGACGGCCTTCAACAACGGACCGGCGATGCCGTCCGTCTGGTCGAGCAGGGCCACGAGCAGGTGAGCCGGTCGGATGTCCGGGTTGCCCGCTGCGGAGGCCGACTGCAGGGCAGCGGTGAGTGCCGCCTGGGTCTTGGTGGTGGGAGTGAACGAGTCCACCGGTCACCTTCCTTCGTGTCGTGTTCCGTCGACGGATGCAACACTACCGCACCTGAGTCCATTCCACTCAACTTTCCTGCCGCCCTGACGCGCAGACCGGTGCATCCGCGCACGTGGTGGCCCGCGAGTCCGACGCCCGATAGCATCGTGGTTCGCCACATCCGTCACATCCGGCCACCGTCGGGGGGTTGCTCCATGCTCGACGCCCGCGCGCTCGCGGCCGTGCGTGGCGGGCTGTCGTGCGTCCTCGACGACGAGTACCGACGCGACGCCGTCGCCCGGACCTTCTACGCGCGGCTGTTCGCCGAGTACCCCGACTTCCGGGCCTTCTTCCCTGCCGGCATGGATCAGCAACGACACCGACTGATGCGGGCGATCGCCCACGTCGTCGACCACGTCGAGGACGGGGCGTTCGTCCCCTTCCTCCACCAGCTCGGCCGCGACCACCGCAAACACGGACTGACCGGGGCGCACTTCCTGGCCGCGTCGAACTCCCTCACCGCCGCCGTGCGCGAGAACGCCGACACCTGGACTCCCGAGATCGACGCCGCGTGGCGACGCGTGGTGTCGGCCGTGTGCAACGCGATGGCCGTGGGAGCCGACTCGGAGGAGCTGCCCCCGTACTGGAGCGCGACGGTCGTCGAACATCACCGTGTGCTCGACGACCTCGCGATCGTGCGCCTCGAGACCGACGGCGACATCCCCTTCGAGGCCGGCCAGTACCTGAGCGTGCAGATTCCCCAGCGCCCTCGGCTGTGGCGGTACTTCTCGCCCGCCATCGCCCCGAACACGTATCGCGGCATCGAGTTCCACGTCCGGCGGGTCTCCGCCGGTTGGGTCAGTCCGGCCGCGGTCACGGAGACGACGGTGGGCGATCGCTGGCTGCTCGGGCCACCGCTCGGCGGCCTGCGCGTCGACACGTCACCGGGCGCGGAGGACGTGCTCATGATCGCGAGCGGCACGGGCATCGCCCCACTCCGCGCCCAGCTGATGGCGCTCGCGATGCAGAGCAGTCCGCCGCGGGTCCACCTCTTCGTCGGCGGCGCCCACCCCAGCGACCTCTACGACCTGGACACCCTGCTGGCGCTGGCGCGCACCAATCCGTGGCTCACCGTCGTGCCCGTGGTCGAGAACACCGAGGAACCCTGGTGGCGTCCGCCGACCGGCCGCGACCTGCCCGTCGGCGTCCACCGCATGCTCGTGGGCAAGGTGGGACCCGTGGTCACCCGCTTCGGGTCGTGGGCCGACCGGCAGATCCAGGTGTGCGGGTCACCGTCGATGGTGCGCAGCACCCTCTACGCACTGCGCAAGGCCGGCACGCCGATGACGAACGTCCAGCACGATCCGCTGGGGTACTAGCCGGCCCCGCACACCGGTCGGCACCGGTACCGGTCTCCCCGGCTAGGCCGTCGCGGCGCTCTGGGCCAGGCGTCGAAGCGGGGGTTCGGTCTTCGGCGGCTGTCGGCGCGGCGGCAACGTCGCGAGCAGCCGACGGGTCGACGCCGTGACCTCGGCCACGGCAGCCTCGAACGGCTCACGGTTGGCCTCGGACAGCGTGCGCAGTCCGCTGACCTTCCGCACGTACTGCCGCGCCGCGGCTTCGATCTCGTCCTCCGTCGCCGCCGGTTCGAGTCCGCGCAGCTCGGTGATGTTCCTGCACATGGTCTCGACGGTAGACCCACGACCCCACGGAGGGAACACCCGAGAATCAGCGGATTCCCGCGAATCCCCTTCGATTCCGCCGCGAACGGCACTGCGGTCGAATTCCCGATGATCCGCTCCGCAATTCGGTTTTTCTCCCGATTCTTGCGGTCGACATCCGGGCGACGACGCTTCCGTGTCGCTCGTTCAGCCTATTGCGCGATTGTCCTGAATACTCTCCGCGAGCATTCGCTCCGGTGCCGACATTCCGCCCCAGACTCCGTACGGCTCACCCGCGGTCACGGCGTACTCGCGGCATCGCTGCAGCACGGGGCACTGGGCGCACACCCGCTTGGCCTGCTCTTCTCGTGCAGCACGCTTGTGTCCGCGTTCACCTTCGGGGTGAAAGAAGACCGCCGAATCCATGCCTCGACAGAGGCCGTGCATCTGCCACTCCCACGTGGTGGTCACCGGCTCCGGCAAACGAACGGGCTTGGACATGACACTCCTCGAACTCCGATTACGTCGACGCGCTCGTCACGGTGGCAGTATGACATTACGAAGAAACAACTCCGAAGTTAACGGAGAATTCTCCGAAACAATCACGCGTGCCGCATTCGCCGGTCCCGGCGCCGGGCGCGGCGGCCTCGCGGGCCCACGACGGGGCGGGAACCGTCTCTCCCGATGCGTCGTCGCGCCCCCCGGTGGCCTAGATTCTGTCCGGTGAGCGCCGCCGATCTGCCCCTGACACTGCGCCGCGCCCTCGTGAGCATCGCGAGGGTGCCGCGACTGCTGGTCGCCTCGGACTACGACGGCACCATGGCCCCACTCGTCTCGGACCCGCAGAAGGCGTTCCCCCACCCCGAGTCGGTCCGTGCGTTGCGCACGCTCGCCGGGCTCGACCACACCGACGCCGCCGTCATCTCCGGCCGCGCCCTGCGCGACCTCGCCATTCTGTCGCGCCTCCCCGTCGAGGTGCAGCTGGTCGGCAGCCACGGCTCCGAGTTCGACGCGGGGTTCGTCACCGAACTCGGCGACGACGCGAAGGCACTCCTCGAGCGGCTGATCGCCGAGCTCCGCAGCATTGCCGCGCAGGGCGAGCACATCACCGTCGAGACCAAGCCCGCCAGCGTCGCCCTGCATGTCCGCAACGCCGACCCGGAGGTAGGCGAGCGCGCCCTGACCGCCGTGCGCGACGGCGTCGCACAGTGGGACGGAGTGCAGGTCACCGAGGGCAAGTCCGTGATCGAACTCGCCGTCATCGTCACCGACAAGGGGCAGGCGCTCGACATCCTCCGCCACCGCGGGGGCGCGTCGGCGGCGCTGTTCTTCGGCGACGACGTCACCGACGAGAAGGCGTTCCGCCGCCTGCACGGACCCGACATCGGCGTCAAGGTCGGTCCGGGCGACTCGCTCGCGGAATACCGCGTCGAGAGCACCGAGGACGTCGCGGCCGCCCTGGCCTTCCTCACCGAGGAGCGTCGTCGGTGGCTCTCCGGCGCCGACGCCCCGCGCATCGAACGGCTGACGATGGTGGCGAGCCCGCGGTCGGTCGCCCTGCTCACTCCCGACGCGTCCCTCACCTGGCTCTGTCACCCGGAGCCCGATTCGGCCGCGGTGTTCGCGCACCTGCTCGGCGGGGACGAGGCCGGCCACTTCACCGTGGGCCCGGCGCGGCCCTCGTTGCCGCTCAGCCAGCAGTACCTCGACAGCACGATGACGGTGCAGACCCGGTGGGCGAGCCTGCAGGTCACCGACTACCTCGCGCACGACGTCGCGCCCGGACGCACCGACTTCACCCGCGTCGTCACCGGGACGGCGAAGGCCGTCGTGACGTTCGCACCGCGGCCGGAGTTCGGTCAGGCGCGCATGCGTCTCGAACCGGAGGACGAAGGCCTGCGCATCCACGGCACCAACGATCCGATGGTGCTGCGGGCGCCGGGACTCGACTGGTCCATCACCATCGAACACGGGCAGGAGACCGCGCGCGCGGAGATCGATCCGTCGGCCGGGCCCGTCGTACTCGAACTACGCTGTGGCACCGAGGATCTGGGGCCGTCGGCAGTGCCGGAGCCGGAGCGTCGCGCGCAGGCCGAGGCCTACTGGAGCGAGTGGGCCGCGGGCCTGTCCCTGCCGCCGCTCAAGCCGGACCTGATGAAGCGCTCGGCTCTCACGCTGCGCGGCCTGGTCCACGCCGACTCCGGTTCCATCATGGCGGCGGCCACCACCTCGCTGCCCGAGGAGATCGGCGGCGTCCGCAACTGGGACTACCGCTACTGCTGGCTCCGCGACGCCGCCCTCACCGCCTCCGCTCTGGTCTCGCTCGGATCGACGTCCGAGGCCGAGGCCTACCTCGGCTGGGTGCACGACGTGCTCGCCACCGTCCCCGGCCCCGAGCGCCTGCACCCGCTGTACACGCTGTGGGGGCAGACGCTGCCGCCCGAGGCCGTCATCGACGTCCTGCCCGGGTACGCCGGGTCGCGACCCGTGCGCGTCGGCAACGCGGCCAACCAGCAGGTGCAGCTCGACGTCTTCGGCCCGATCGTCGACCTGATCCACACGCTCGCGGCCACCCGCACCGCGGCGGGCGTCACCGACCCCGCCGTGGCACTGCCCGACCGGGACTGGGAGTTGGTGCGGGCCATGGTCGACGCCGTCGAACGACGGTGGGCCGAGCCGGATCACGGCATCTGGGAGATCCGCGGAAACCCGCGCCACCACGTCTACTCGAAGGTCATGTGCTGGTTGACCGTGGACCGCGCCCTCACGCTGGCCGAGACGTACGGCCGCGAGGCCCAGCTCGGGTGGACCACGCTGCGCGACGTCATCGCCCAGCAGGTGCGCGAGCAGGGATGGAACGACGAGGCGCAGTCCTACACCGCGGCCTACGACGGCACCGACCTCGACGCCGCCACCCTGCACATCGGCCTGTCCGGCCTGATCGACCCGGACGACCCGCGTTTCCAGGCCACCGTGCTCGCCACCGAGGCCGAACTGCGCAGTGGCGCCACGGTCTACCGCTACCACCACGACGACGGCCTGCCCGGCGGCGAGGGCGGCTTCCACCTCTGCGCGGCGTGGCTGGTCGAGGCGTACCTGCTGATCGGCCAGCGACAGCCGGCGGAGGCCCTCTTCACCCAGCTGGTCGCCGCCGCCGGGCCCACCGGACTGCTCAGCGAGGAATACGACCCCGTGGCCGAGCGGTCCCTGGGCAATCACCCGCAGGCCTACTCGCACCTCGGGTTGCTGCGGTGCGCGCAGTTGCTGTCGGCGGAGCGGTAACCGATCAGTTCTGCCGCGGCGGGCCCAGCGTGCGCCCCGGCACCAGCGTGGTGGGCAGGTGCTCGGTGCGATCGACGCCGGAATGGCTGACGCCCAGCACGATCTCGCCGACCAGCCGACCCTTCTCGACGACGGGCTGACGGACCGTCGTCAGGCCGGCCCGTTCGGCGTCGTCGACGCCGTCGAACCCGGTCACCGAGAGCGCGTCCGGTATCGAGATGCCCTGCGCGGCACAGTGATCGAGCGCGCCGAGGGCGAGCACGTCCGACGTGCAGATCACGGCGGTGGCGCCGGGAACGGCGCCGAGCGCCTCGGCCGCGGCGGACCGGCCGGCCGGGCGGGTGTTCTCGAAGCGTTCGACCACGGTGAACGCATCGGGCACGCCCGCGGCGACGGCGGCGTCGCGCACCCCGGCGATGCGCTCGCGCTGGACGTGGAACGTGATGGCGGACAGGCGGTTCGCGTCGACCACGCCGTCGTGGCGGTCGCGCCGCAACCGCATGCACAGCACCACGATGCTCCGATGGCCCTGCGCGAACACCTGTTCCGCGAGTTCGCGCATCGCCGTCCGGTCGTCGATCCCCACGAGCGAGGTGTCGGCCGCATCGCGCGGTTGGTCGCACACCACGGTCGGCAGATGTCGCTCCCGGACGGCGGTGAGATGCGGATCGTCGTCGGACACCGAGTAGACGACGAAGGCGTCGACGCCCGCCTGCTGCACCACGGCCGCCGCGTCCTCGGGTGTGGCCGCCGGGCCCGCGGGGATGAGGAGCAACCCGCGGCCCGCCGATTCGCACTCCTCGGCGAGGCCGGTCAGGAACCGCACGGCGGCGGGGTCGCTGAAGGAGTAGCTCAGCGCCTCGGTGAGCACCAGGCCGACGGCCCCGGCCCGCCGGGTGCGCAGCGATCGCGCGACCGGGTCCGGACCGGGATACCCGCGGGCACGGGCGGCGTGCAGAACCCGTTCGCGCATCTCGGGCGAGAGCTGATCGGGCCGGTTGTAGGCGTTGGACACCGTGGTCCGCGAGACGTTGAGCTCGGCGGCCAACGACGCGAGGGTCGCCACCCGTCGCGGTTCCTTCGACCTCGCCATGATGCGACGGTATCCGGTGCCCGAGCCCTCGTCACCAGGGGCGCGGATTCGTGATCCGACCGGGGTCGGGGTTACAGTTGCGACAACGATTACCGTTAACAACTGAGCCCTTCAGGAGTACCCCCGTGTCCGCATTCTCGCCCCGTACCGGCATCGCCGCGATCGCGATGACCGCAGCCGCCGCCACCGTCCTGGCCGGATGCGGCACGTCGGACTCCCCCGGCGGCGAGAGCGGGGGCCGGCCCATCGTCGTCGCCTCGACCAACGTGTGGGGATCCGTGGCCGAAGCCGTCGCCGGCGACCGGGCCGACGTGCGGGCCATCATCGCGGACCCGTCCGCCGACCCGCACTCCTACGAGGCCAGCCCCGGCGACGCCGCAGCACTGTCCGAGGCGTCGCTGGTGGTCTACAACGGCGGCGGGTACGACGAGTTCGTCGACGACGTCCTGGCCTCGGCCTCCGACGTGCCCAGCGTGGACGCCTATTCGTTCCTCGGCGATCACGGCCACGACCACGCCGACGGTGGGGAGGCGGACACTGCCCACGCCGACGGTGATCACGCCGGTCACGACCATGCCGGCGAGAACGAGCACGTCTGGTACGACCCCGAGATCGCCGCCGCCACCGCCGAGGCCGTCGCCGAGCAGCTCGGCACGATCGACCCGGACAACGCGTCGTACTACGCGGACAACGCCGAGGCCTTCCACGAGCAGGTCCACGAGGTCACCGACATCACGGACCGCATCGCGCAGCAGCGCCCCGATGCCCCCGTCGCGCAGACCGAGCCCATCGCGCACTATCTGCTCGAGCTCGCCGGCCTGGACGACCGGACCCCGGAGGACTTCGAGAACGCGATCGAGGACGGCAACGATCCGTCGCCCGCCGCCATCGCCGCGACCCGCGACCTGTTCACCTCACGGTCCGTCGACGTGCTCGTCTACAACGTGCAGACCGAGGACAACGTGACCGCCGACGTGCGCCGCGTCGCGGAGGAGAACGACGTCCCCGTGGTCGAGGTGACCGAGACCCTGCCCGAGGGCGTCACCTACCTGGAGTGGCAGCGCGACGCCGCGCAGAGCCTCGCCGACGCGCTCGGCGTCGCGTAGGGCACTCTGTATCGGTGACACGCTCGTGCTCGACGACGGAGGCCCGGTGACCGCGGTTCGACTCCAGGGCGCCACGCTGGCCTACGGGGAGCGGGTGCTGTGGTCCGATCTGGACCTGGAGGTCGCCCCCGGGGAGTTCGTGGCGGTGCTCGGACCCAACGGCTCGGGCAAGACGTCGCTGCTGAAGGTGCTGCTCGGGCAGAACCGACTTTCGTCCGGGACCGCCGAGATCGTGGGCGGACGCGCGTCGGTCGGGTACGTCCCGCAGCAGAAGGCGATCGACGAGGGCGTGCCCCTGCGTGGACGCGACTTCGTGGGGCTGGGCTGGGACGGTCATCGCTGGGGCATCGGCCTGCGCGGCCGCGCCGCGCGTCGGGACGCGGTCGACGCCGCCATCGCATCCGTCGGCGCCGAGCAGTTCGCCGACGCCCCGCTGGGACAGCTGAGCGGCGGCGAGCAGCAGCGTCTGCGCGTCGCCCAGGCGCTGGTCGGCGACCCCGCGGTCCTCCTGTGCGACGAGCCGCTGCTCAGCCTCGACCTCGCCAACCAGCAGGTGGTGGCCCACCTCATCGACCGGCGACGACGCGCCCACGGCACGGCCGTGGTGTTCGTGACGCACGAGATCAACCCGATCCTGCCGATCGTCGACCGCATCGTCTACCTCGTGGACGGCAAGTTCCGCATCGGCACCACCGACGAGGTCATGACCTCCGAGGTGCTCTCCGAGCTCTACGACACCGACGTCGACGTGCTCCGGGTCCGCGGCCGCCTGGTGGTCGTCGGCACGGGCGACGCGATGGACGCGCTCGGCGCCGCGGGAGCCCACCACCCGACGGAAGAGATCTGACGTGGACAAGGTCCTCGACGCGCTGAGCAAGGCGCTCGACTTCGGCACGACGGCCGACCTGCTGACCTACGACTTCGTCCAGCAGGCTCTCCTCGCCGCGGCCGTGCTCGGCGTGCTGGCCGGGGTCCTCGGTCCGCTCATCGTGAGCCGGCAGTGGTCCTTCGCCGTCCACGGCTCGTCCGAGCTGTCCCTGACGGGCGCATCGGCGGCGCTGCTCGCCGGCCTCGCCGTCGGCGTCGGCGCGATCCTGGGCTCGGTGATCGCGGCCGTACTGTTCGCGCTGCTCGGGCGCCGCGCGCGCGAACGCGACTCCGTCATCGGCGTCATCATGAGCTTCGGCCTGGGCCTGTCCGTGCTGTTCCTCTGGGCCTACCCGGGCCGCACCGGCACGTCGTTCTCGCTGCTCGTGGGCCAGATCGTCGGCGTCGGCAGCACCGGCCTGGGGCTGCTCCTCGGTGTCGCCGTGGTGGTTCTGCTGGTGCTGCTGGTCGTCTACCGGCCGCTGCTGTTCGCCAGTACGGACCCGGAGGGCGCCGAGGCCCGCGGCGTCCCCATGCGCGCGCTGTCGATCGTGTTCGCGGTGCTCGTGGGCGTGGCCTGCGCGCTGGGCGTGCAGATCGTCGGGGCACTGCTGGTGCTCTCCCTCCTCATCACCCCGGCCGCCGCGGCCTCCCGCGTCACCGCCAACCCCGTCACCGCCACCGTCCTGTCGGTCGTCTTCGCCGAGGTCGCCGCGGTGGGCGGGATCCTGCTGTCCCTGGCGCCGGGGGTGCCCGTCTCCACCTTCGTCACCACCATCTCCTTCGTGATCTACCTCGTCTGCCGGGCCGTCGGGCGTCGGACACCGGCGCGGGTGCCGGCAGCGGCCTGACTCTCCCTTCCTTCCCGCGCCCGCCCCTCCCCTCCCGCGCTGCGAGTACGTTCCCGCGCTGACCGCAGGCAGCGCGCGAGCACACCGGCAGCGCGGGACCCTCTAGGCTCGGATCATGGTGGACCTCAATGCGGATCTCGGTGAGGGCTACGGCACCTGGACCCTCGGTGACGACGCCGCCATGCTCGCCGTCGTCACCAGCGCCAACATCGCGTGCGGCTTCCACGCCGGGGACCCGACGACTCTCCTGCGGACCTGCCGCGAGGCGGTGTCGGCCGGAGTGCGGATCGGCGCCCAGGTGGGCTATCACGACCTGGTGGGGTTCGGGCGGCGGTTCGTCGACGTCACCGCCGAGGACCTCACCGCCGACGTGATCTACCAGCTCGGCGCGCTGGACGGACTCGCACGGGTGGCGGGCGGACGGGCGTCCTACGTCAAACCACATGGGGCGCTCTACAACACGATCGTCCACCACGACGCGCAGGCGCAGGCGGTGGTCGACGCCGTGACGGAGTACGACGCGTCCCTCCCGGTCCTGGGCCTGCCGGGCTCGGAGTTCCTGCGCCGGGCCGAGGCGGCCGGGTTGCGCGCAGTCCCCGAGGCCTTCGCCGACCGCGCCTACACCCCGGAGGGCACCCTGGTGTCCCGGCGCGAACCGGGCGCCGTCCTGCACGACGTCGACGACGTCGCCCGCCGCGTCCTACGACTGGTCACCGAGGGCACGGTCACCGCGATCGACGGCTCCGAGGTCACGGTGCACGCCGACTCGGTCTGCCTGCACGGAGACACCCCCGCCTCCGTGGACATGGCGCACGCAGTCCGAGAACTGTTGCAGCGCCACGGTATCGAGCCGGTTCCGTTCACATGAAGATCCATCGCGTCGGTGACCGCGCACTGCTGGTGGACCTCGACGACACCCGGGACGTCGCCGGGCACCACGCCGGGTGGGCCGCCGGTCACGCGGGCATCGCCGAGCTGGTGCCCGCCGCCACCACGGTGCTCGCCGTCCTCACCGACGACGCCGACCCCGAGGCCGTCGCACGATGGCTGCGCTCGACCCCACCCGCGGACCCGTCCGACACGAGCGGCGACCTGGTGACCCTCGACGTGGTGTACGACGGACCCGACCTCGAGGCCGTCCGCGACGCCACCGGACGGGACGTCGTCGCCGACCACACCGGCAGCGTCTGGACGGCGGCCTTCTGCGGCTTCTCCCCCGGATTCGCCTACCTGGTCAGCGATCTCGCGCTCGACGTTCCCCGACGACGCGACCCCCGCACCTCCGTCCCGGCCGGCTCCGTCGCCCTGGCCGGGAACTATTCGGCCGTCTACCCGTCGTCGTCACCCGGCGGGTGGCAGCTCATCGGACGCACCGACGCCGCGCTGTGGTCCGTCGACCGCGACCCGCCCGCGCTGATCGTCCCCGGTACGCGGGTGCAGTTCCGGCAGGTGGGCTGACATGGGGACGCTGACCGTGGTCGCCACCGGCCCGTCCACGACGGTGCAGGACCGCGGGCGCCCCGGGTGGGCGTCGCTCGGGGTCGGTCGGTCCGGCGCTGCCGACCGCTGGTCGCACGACGCCGCGAACCGGTTGGTGGGCAACGACGTTCACGCCGCCACCCTGGAGGTCACCCTCGGTGGGCTCGTCGTCCGCACCGACAGCGCCCTCCTCGTCGCGCTCACCGGCGCACCCGTCCCGTGGTTCGTCGACGGCGTCCGCCAGGGGCCGGGCACGGCGGTCGTCGTCACGGCCGGCGCCGAGATCCGACTCGACGTCGCCCCCACCGGCCTGCGCGCCTACCTCGCCGTGCGCGGCGGCATCGACGTCCCGCGTGTGCTGGGCAGCCGCGCCACCGACGCGCTGTCGGGCATCGGGCCGCCCCCGCTCGCCGACGGCGACGTCCTCGGCGTCGGGTCCGAGTACGGCGACGAGCCCGCCACCGACCTGAACCCGTACCAGCTGCCCGACCGGCCGCTCCGCGTCGTCCCCGGTCCGCGCGCCGACTGGTTCGCACCCGACGCCCTCGACCACCTGCTCGGCACGGCCTGGGCGGTCACACCCGACAGCAACCGCGTCGGCGTCCGGCTGACCGCCGACGAGCCCCTCCGCCGCAGCCGCGACGACGAACTCCCCAGCGAAGGCATGGTGCCGGGCGCACTGCAGGTCCCGCCGTCGGGCCTGCCCGTGCTGTTCCTCGCCGATCACCCCGTGACCGGCGGCTACCCCGTGATCGCGGTGGTCGTGGCCGCGGACGTGAACCTCGCCGCGCAGGCCCGGCCCGGCAGCACCCTGCGCTTCACCCGCTGAGCGGCTCCCCGGTTGCGCAGCGGCTCCCCCGATCGGAGGTGCCCGATCGGAACCGGGGAGCCGCTCACCGTGCGATGGGCACGGCTACCTCGTTGCGACGACGGAACGGCACCGTCCACGGCGGGTCGTAGAACCACGACATCGGCTCACCCGTGGTCTCGATGCCGCGCTCCCGCAGTGTCGACAGCAGCTCGTCGGTGCGGGTTGCCACCGCATCGGCCCCGCGATCACCGCTGAATCGGACGACGGCCACCGTCTCGGGCGGCACCTCGACCAGCCGCACCCGGTCGTCCTCCGGAACGGGCAACGTCGCCATGGTCCACCGCGACGGCATGAAGAACCGGATCACCCATCCGGCGTCCGTGGCCGCGCGCGACACCGGCGCTGTCATCGCGATGGTCTGCGACCGGGACGACGACTGTGCCACGGGCGCGGTCATGGCAATGCTCTCCGACGCCCGGTTCCGACCGAAGATGTAGCCGGCGAGACGGCGGAACCCCTCGTTCCGGGCCTGCTCCTCGTCCCCCTCGACCGTGGTTTCCGCGGCGATCCGCGCCTCGTAGCGCCGGATCTCCACCGCGTCGGTCAGCGCCTCCGACGTGTGCGGCGGCTCCTCCGTCCCCACTCGGACCCCCACGATTCCCAGCACCGATTCGGCCACCTGCGTCGCCACCGTCGTCACGCGTTGCAGCATGTCGCCCACGGTACGCGCGGACCGGATGCGAGCGGCTCCCCCGTTCTGCAGCGGCTCCCCCGATCGGAGGCGCCCGATCGAAACCGGGGCGCCGCTCGGCCCCTACCGCACCACCGCGAACTCCGCGCACACGAAGTCCTGGTTCCGCACCACGTCGACCAGCGCGAAATCCTGCACCCGCGGCAGCAGTGGACGCCCGGATCCGAGGGTCACCGGGGCGTACTGGACCAGCATCCGGTCGAGGTGACCCGCGTCGGCGATCTGCCCGGCCAGGTCACCACCACCCACCACCCAGATCTCGCGATCACCGGCCGAGTCGACGACGCCGGGCCACCAGGACTCGACGTCCCCGGACACGAACCGCACGTCGTTCTCGGTCGGCGGGAACTGCCGGTGGGTGACCACCCACGTCGGCACCGTGTACGCCCACGGTTCACCGGTGCGCTCACCGTGATCGACCACCCACGCGTAGGTGGTGGCGCCCATCACCAGGGCGCCCACCCCGGCCATGAAGGCACCGTGATTCATGGGGCCGTCCTCGTCGATTCGCTGTCGGAACAGCCAGTCGAGCGAGTCGTCCTCCGTCGCGAGGAATCCGTCCAGGGAACAGGCGGTGTAGTACGTGGCGCGGCTCATCCCGCCAGTGTGCGACGGGGGTCCGACACCGCGCTACAGCCCCCGGCGCTGCCGCGCGATGTCCGCGAGCACGACACCCGCCGCGACGGACGCATTCAGCGATTCCACCTCGCCGGCCATCGGAATGGACAGCACGTGGTCGCAGGTCTCGCGGACCAGGCGCGAGAGCCCCTTGCCCTCGGACCCGACCACCACGACCACCGGACCCGAGCCGTCGTACGCGTCCAGCGTGGTGTCGCCGCCCGCGTCGAGTCCGACCACCTGGACGCCCTGATCGGCCCAGCTCTTCAACGTGCGGGTCAGGTTGGTCGCGCGGGCGATCGGCAGCCGTGCGGCCGCACCGGCGCTGGTACGCCACGCGACGGCCGTGACGCTGGCGCTGCGCCGCTGCGGGATGACCACACCGTGGCCACCGAACGCGGCGACGGACCGCACGACGGCACCGAGGTTGCGCGGGTCGGAGATGTTGTCCAGCGCCACGAGCAGCGCGGGTTCCTGACGACTCCGGGCCTGCGCCAGCAGGTCGTCGGGATGGGCGTAGCGGTACGGCGGCACCTGCAGGGCGATGCCCTGGTGCATGCCGTTGGCGCTCATCCGGTCGAGGTCGGTGCGGGAGACCTCGAGGATGGAGATGCCGTTGTCCGCGGCGATCTGCACGCTCTCCTTGAGTCGATCGTCCGCCTCGGTGCCCGACGCCACGTACAGCGCGGTGGCCGGCACCCCGGCCCGCAGGCACTCGAGAACCGGGTTGCGGCCGAGCACGTTCTCCGGTCCGTCCTCGGTCTTGCGTACCGGCGGACGTCCACGCCCACCCGACGACGGCCCGCCGGCGTTGGCGGCGGCGCGGGCGCGGCGCGCCGCGGGATGCTTGGTGCGCTCGGACGCGGGAGGCGTCGCGCCGCGACCCTCGAGCCCCTTGCGGCGCTTGCCGCCGGAGCCGACGACCTGGCCCTTCTTGGTTCCCGACTTGCGGACGGCGCCACGTCGAGCCGAATTGCCTGCCATTACTTCTCCACATCCTTCGCCGCGATCGACCACTCGGGGCCGTCGGGGGTGTCGGTGATCTGCACGCCCGCGCCGGCCAGACGGTCCCGGATCCGATCCGCGGTCGCCCAGTCCTTCGCGGCCTTGGCCGTCGCACGCAGGTCGAGGTCGTCGGCCACGAGCGCACCCAGCGCGGCATGCTCCGCCGAGGTGTCGGTGCTGGAACCGCGCCAGTGCGGATCGAGAGGATCGACGCCGAGCACGGCCGCCATGGCGCGTACCGACGACGCCGCGGCGACGGCCGCGGGGAGGTCGCCGGCGGCCAGCGCCGTGTTGCCCTCGCGGCGGAGACGGTGGATCTCCGCGAGGGCGCGCGGGACCGCGAGATCGTCGTCGAGCGCCTCGGCGAACGCGTCCGTCCACGTGCCCACCGGGACGTCGCCGGCGCGCTCGGCGGTGCGGGTGACGAAGGCCTCCACGCTCCGATACGCCGACGCCGCTTCCTGCAGGGCCTCGAACGAGTACTCGAGCATGGACCGGTAGTGCGCGCTGCCGAGGTAGTACCGAAGTTCCTGCGGACGAACGGATTCGAGCATCGTGGGAATCGAGACCACGTTGCCCAGCGACTTCGACATCTTCTCGCCGCTCATCGTGACCCAGCCGTTGTGCAACCAGTACTGGGCGAAATCGCTGCCCGCGCCCCGCGATTGAGCCAGCTCGTTCTCGTGGTGCGGGAACACCAGATCGAGTCCGCCGCAATGGATGTCGAACGCTCGGCCGAGATACGCCTCGGCCATCGCCGAGCACTCGAGGTGCCAGCCCGGGCGGCCCGGCCCCCACGGCGTCGGCCACGACGGCTCACCCGGCTTCGCGGCCTTCCACAGCGTGAAGTCCCGTGGATCCCGCTTGCCCTCGGCGACCGACTCGCCCTGGTGGACGTCGTCGAGCTTGTGCCCGGACAACGCGCCGTAGGCGGCGTAACTCTGCACGTCGAAGTAGACGTCACCGGCGGCGGCGTAGGCGTGTCCCGCGTCGATCAGGCGCTGGATCAGTTCCACCATCTGCGTGACGTGCCCGGTCGCGCGCGGCTCGGCGGACGGCGGAAGCACCCCCAGTGCGTCGTACGCGGAGGTGAACGAGCGCTCGAACGTGGCCGCCCACTCCCACCACGGCCGGCCGGCGGCCGCGGCCTTGGCGAGGATCTTGTCGTCGATGTCGGTGACGTTGCGAACGAAGGCCACGTCGAAACCCGTTGCCGTCAGCCATCTCCGAAGGACGTCGAACGCCACACCGCTCCGAACGTGGCCGATGTGCGGATGTCCCTGCACCGTCGCGCCACACAGGTACACCGAGGCATGTCCGTCGGCCAACGGAACGAAATCCCGTACGGCCCTGGTCGCGGTGTCGTAGAGGCGCAGGGTCACGACGGCCGATTCTACCGGGAAACCGGTCCGTCCAGGACCAGGGCGGTGGCCACGGCCGCGATGCCCTCGCCGCGGCCGGTGAGTCCCAAGCCGTCCGTCGTGGTGGCCGAGACCGACACCGGCGCTCCCAGCACCGCCGAGAGCACCTGCTGCGCCTCCGCGCGTCGGGGGCCGATCTTGGGGCGGTTGCCGATGATCTGGACCGCGGCATTGCCCACCCGGAACCCGTGCTCGAGCAACAGCTCGCGCACGTGCGTGAGCATCGTCGCGCCGCTCACCCCGTCCCACTCGGGCTTGCCCGTGCCGAACACCGAGCCCAGGTCGCCGAGCCCCGCGGCGGACAGCAGCGCATCGCACAGCGCGTGCGCGGCGACATCGCCGTCCGAATGGCCCGAACACCCGTCGGCGTCGTCGAACCGCAGGCCGGCCATCCAGCAGTCTCGGCCCACCTCGATCGGGTGGACGTCCGAACCGATTCCCACGCGCATCTCAGCGACTCTCGCTTCCGACCGGATGCCGTGCCGCGAGCACCGCACGCGCCAGCACCAGGTCCATCGGGGTGGTGATCTTGAAGGCCTCGGGGTGACCGGCGACGGTGGTCACCGGGACGCCCAGCCGCTCGACGAGGCCGGCGTCGTCGGTCGCGTGGTCGGCGGCGGCATGGGCGCGGCGAAGCACGTCGGCGTCGAAGCCCTGCGGCGTCTGCACCGACCGCAGCGACGCGCGGTCGACGGTGCCGGTGACGACGCCGTCCGCATCGACGGACTTCATGGTGTCGACCACCGGGAGGACGGGCACCACGGCGGGCGACCCGGCGATCACGGCGTCGACGACGCGGGCGACGGTCTCGGGCGGCGTCAGACACCGGGCGGCGTCGTGCACCAGGATCACGTCGGCCCGCGCGGCGGCCTGCAGACCGGCGCGCACCGAGTCGGCGCGCTCGGCACCGCCGACGACGACCTCGATCGGCAGATCCCCGGCCGTGCGGGCGCAGATCTCCCGCGTGCGGTCCACCAGCAACTCGGGGACCACGACCACCACATGCGACAGGGCGCCGGAGGCCAGCAGGCCGTCCAGCGCCCAGTCGAGAAGAGTGCGTCCACCCAGGTCCACGAACGCCTTGGGGAGGGTCTCGCCGAGGCGGAGCCCCATCCCCGCAGCCGGGACCAGAGCAGCGACGGACGCCATCAGCGGTACTCGGTGCAGCTCGCGATCAGGAGGCCGCGGCCAGGACCTCGTCGAGAATGGTGTCGGCCTTGACCTGATCCGTTCCCTCGGCCAGAGCCAACTCGCCCACCAGGATCTGACGGGCCTTGGCGAGCATGCGCTTCTCGCCCGCGGACAGACCGCGGTCCTGCTCGCGACGCCACAGATCGCGCACGACCTCCGCGACCTTGTTCACGTCACCCGACGCCAGCTTCTCGAGGTTGGCCTTGTACCGACGCGACCAGTTGGTCGGCTCCTCGGTGTGGGGCGCACGCAGAACCTGGAACACCTTGTCCAGACCCTCCTGGCCCACGACGTCCCGAACACCGACGTACTCGGCGTTGTCGGCCGGGACTCGAACGGTCAGATCACCCTGTGCAACCTTGAGAACGAGGTATTCCTTCTGCTCGCCCTTGATGGTTCGTGTTTCGATAGCTTCGATCAACGCCGCTCCGTGGTGCGGGTAGACGACGGTGTCTCCGACCTTGAAAATCATGTGTTCGTAGCCCCTTTCGATATGGCCAGTTTAACACGCCCTCCGATGGGCTTCCGGCCAACGGTGCAGGTCAGAGCATGCAGGGGGTTTACCGTCGGGGTTGACACCACTTCGGATCCGTGTATCGAGGGGGCCCGGGAGTGCCCCAGCGGGAAACCCGGGGGGTTCGGCTACTACGCTCTCTCGTAGTGGACGCGCAGCGCCGCGTCGGCGAGTATCGGCCGACGGTGCTCATACATGGAGGACGAACCCAGTGACCGCAACGCTTCGCCCCTTCCGCCCGGCTCGCGTCGCGGCCGCCGCCGTGGCCGTCGGTGCCGCCCTGTCGCTGTCCGCGTGCGGCGCCGGACAGATCGCCCAGACCGCGACGCAGGTCGCCGCCATCAACGGCAACGGCGCGGACCAGGCGAACATCCAGTTGCGCAACGTGCACGTGCTCTTCCCCACCAGCTCGGAGTTCCGCCTCGAAGAGGGCGGCCGCGCCGAGTTGGTCTTCACCGCGATCAACACCAGCGCCACCGAGGCCGACCGCCTGGTGTCCATCGAGACCGAGGACGCTGCCGACGTCGTCCTCGAGGGCGCACCCGCGTCCGGCGTCGAGATCGCCCCGCAGGCCTCGGTCACCGGCGGCGTCCCGGCCGGCCAGATCACCGATCCCGAGAGCGACGAGCTCACCGTGATCCTCGAGGACCTGAGCGACCAGGTGCGCCCCGGCCTCACCGTGCCCGCCACCTTCGTCTTCGAGAACGCCGGCGAGGTTCGCGTCGACGTGCCGGTCGACGCGGGCCCGGTCACCCCGCGCGCGGAGTAATCCGCGGTTCCTCGAGCCGGTCCTGTCGGACCGGCCCTCTACTGTGCGTCCCGTGGCCAAGACTCGCACCAGCTATCGCTGTTCTCACTGCTCGCACGTCGTCGCGAAGTGGGTCGGCCGCTGCCCCGAGTGCGAGACCTGGGGTTCGATGGACGAGGTCACGCTCGCCGTCCCGGTGACCGGCCGCGCCGGGTCCAGCGCGGCGAAAGTCGGTGCGGGATCGATGATCCCGACGTCGCCGGCTCGCCGGATGACCGAGATCTCCAGTACGTCGTCGATCGCGCGCCCCACCGGCGTCGCGGAACTCGACCGCGTGCTCGGCGGTGGCATCGTGCCCGGCTCGGTGGTGTTGCTGGCCGGTGAGCCCGGCGTCGGCAAGTCGACGCTGCTGCTCGAGGTCGTCCGACGGTGGGCCGAGCGCAGCCCCGAGGACGTGGCGCTCTACGTCACCGGCGAGGAGTCCGCGGGCCAGGTGCGCCTGCGTGCGGACCGTACCGGGGCGGTCCACGAGCGGGTATTCCTCGCCGCGGAGAACGATCTGGCGACGATCTTCGGCCACGTCGAGCAGGTGTCCCCCACCCTGGTGATCGTCGACTCGGTGCAGACCATGCAGGCGTCGGACGTCGACGGGGTGATCGGCGGCGTCACGCAGGTGCGGGCCATCACGTCGGCGCTCACGTCGCTGGCCAAGGGGCACGGGGTGGCGGTGATCCTGGTCGGCCACGTCACCAAGGACGGCGCGGTGGCCGGACCACGGTCGCTCGAGCACCTCGTGGACGTAGTGCTCCACTTCGAAGGCGACAAGCACTCGACGCTGCGCATGGTCCGCGGGGTGAAGAACCGCTTCGGCGCTGCCGACGAGGTGGGGTGTTTCGAGCTGCGCGAGGGCGGCATCGAGGGCATCGGCGATCCGTCCGGTCTGTTCCTCCACCACCGCTCCGATTCGGTTCCCGGCACGGCGGTGACGGTCACGATGGACGGCAAGCGCGCCCTCCTCGCCGAGGTCCAGGCGTTGGTCGCCCCCACCCAGATGCCGACGCCCCGCCGCGCGGTCAGCGGTCTCGACGCGGCGCGGGTGGCGATGAACCTCGCCGTGCTGGAGCGACGATGCGGCATCAAGGTCGGGAACCACGAGGTCTACGCCGCCACGGTGGGCGGCATGCGGACCACCGAGCCGGTCGTCGATCTCGCGGTCACCCTCGCCGTGGCCTCCGCGGTTCTCGACGTCGCCCTGCCCCCGGACACCGTGGTGCTCGGCGAGGTCGGTTTGGCCGGGGAGGTCCGCCGGGTGTCGGGCGTCGATCGACGGTTGGCCGAGGCCGCGCGCCTCGGCTTCACCCGAGCGGTCGTGCCACGCGACACCGCGGGCGGCGAGCGTCCCACCACCGCGCCCCGCGGGATGCGCCTGCTGCCGGTGGGCACCGTGGCCGAGGCCCTCGCCGCCACGGTTCGCTCACGGCGCGGCCGAGCCGACTCGTCGACGGATGCCGACCGGCCGTCGGACCGTCGCGCGGAGGGCAGCGACAGCGTGGCGGTACCCTGATCGGGAGAAAGCCGGGGTCAGGAGGGAGTGCGGTGACCGAGACCGTGTCCGTTCCTCCGTTCGCGGGCTCGAGCGACGACGATCGACCACGCGTGTCCGCCACCCTGCGGGACGCCATCGCCGACCTCGCGCCGGGCACCGCTCTCCGCGACGGACTAGAACGCATCCTCCGAGGCCGTACCGGCGGCCTCATCGTGTTGGGATACGACGCCGAAGTGGAGTCCATCTGCGACGGCGGCTTCGTGCTCGACGTCGAGTTCGCCCCCACCCGTCTGCGCGAGCTGTCCAAGATGGACGGGGCGGTGGTGCTGTCCACCGACGGGACCCGCATCGTGCGCGCCAACGTGCAGCTCGTGCCGGACCACACCATCCCCACGGTGGAGTCGGGCACCCGGCACCGTGCCGCGGAGCGCACGGCCATTCACACCGGCTATCCCGTGGTGTCGGTGAGCCAGTCGATGAGCATTCTCAGCGTCTACGTCGGTGGGACTCGGCACGTCATCGAGGGGTCCGCGACGATCCTTTCGCGCGCCAATCAGGCCGTCGCCACGCTCGAGCGCTACAAGGCCCGCCTGGACGAGGTGAGCCGTCAGCTCTCCGTCGTCGAGATCGAGGACTCGGTGACCCTCCGCGACGCCCTCACCGTGGCGCAACGACTCGAGATGGTGCGCCGGGTGTCGGTGGAGATCGAGCAGAACGTCCTCGAACTCGGGACGGACGGACGGCAGTTGGCGCTCCAGCTCGAGGAGTTGGTGGGCGACAACGACATCGCGCGTCAACTCGTGGTGCGTGACTACCTGGCCGGAACCGAGCCGCCCACTACGGCCGCCGTGGAGCGAGCACTGGCCGCCCTCGACCGCCTCACCGACGTCGACCTCCTCGACCTGACCGTGCTCGCGCGAGCCCTGGGGTACCCCAACACCATCGAGGCTCTCGACGCGCCGATGAGCCCCCGCGGCTATCGGCTGCTGACCCGCGTTCCCCGGCTGCAGTTCGGTCAGATCCACCGACTGGTGACGTCGTTCGGCACGCTGCAGACCCTGCTCGCGGCCACGGCGGCGGACCTGCAGTCGGTGGAGGGGATCGGTGGGCTCTGGGCCCGCCACATTCGAGAAGGCTTGTCGCGCATGGCCGAAGCCAGCATCTCCGGCCCCTTCGACTGACCCGTCCTGCCCCGCTGCGCAGCGCACCTCGCTCCGCGCGCGCTGCACCACACGACGGATCCCGCTGCGCTGCGCACCGCGAGCGAACTCAGGTGAGGTTGAACGGCTCCGGGGCGCTGCGCAGCTGACCCAGCTGACCCACCACCGAGTAGGCGCCGGCGCCGACGGGTTCGCGGGGCGCGGTGCAGCCCGGCTCGGACGTGGTGCCGGACCACTTCACCGTGAAGGGGGCCTGCTCGCCGGGGCGCAGGGTGCGCAGGTCGGCGGCGCCGGCGGGGAAGCAGTCGGTGTTGGACCAGAGCCGACGCCCCTCGAGGGTGTACACGAGGACCTGCTGCAGCCCCGACCCCAGATCCCGCTCGCACGCAGTGGTTCCGATGTTGGTGACCACGACGGTGAATCCCGGTTCCTGCCCCGCGGCGTACGACGGCTGGTCGGGCGTCGCGCGGACCGCCAGCGAGGAATCGGGGCACTGGCCGGGCGGAACGGGAGTGGACGACGTCGTGGTGGTCGTCGTGGCGCCGCTGGACGATGCGTCGCCGGCCGCGGCGGCCCCACCACCACCGCCGCCGCCCGAACCGCCGGAACCCTGGTTGGATCCGGTGGCCGAGGCGTCGGGGCGGTAGGTGGTGGCAGCGGACGGGGCCAGCGAGGCGGACGCGGCCGCGGACTGCGTGTCCGACGACCCGCCTCCGGTCAGCGAGACGACGAGCCAGACGACGAGCCCGATGACCACCACCGCGCCGCCGATCGCCAGCGCGCGACGGCGCCAGTAGATCTCGGGGGGCAAAGGTCCATTGGGCTCGAGCACATTACAACCGTAGGTGCAGCGCCGCGACGAACAGCGAAACCGGCGCGGCGTGTCGGGGTCCGCCCTTCCCGTCAGGCGTCGGCCGTGGCCCGCCGCTCGAACCCGCCGACGCCGGTCTCCCCGATGTCACCGATCGCGCCCTGGAGCTCGATGCGTCCGTCGGACAGCTTGTAGGTGGCGCCCACGATCGCGAGCGCCCCGGATTCGATGCGGCGCTCGATGATCGGAGAACGCTGCGTGAGCAGGTTGCCGGTCTCGAGGACGTGGCGGGCGACCACCTCGTCGACGCCGTCGATGCCCTCGCGGCGCGCCTCGAGCACCGACGGGGTGACGCGCTCGACGATGTCGCGAATGAATCCGCCCGGCACGGTGCCGGCTTCGAGCGCGTCGATGGTGGCCTTCACGGCGCCGCAGCTGTCGTGACCGAGCACGACGATCAGCGGGGTGTTCAGCACCTCGACGCCGAACTCGATGGAGCCGAGCACCGCGGAGTCGACGACGTGGCCGGCGGTACGCACGACGAACATGTCGCCGAGGCCCTGATCGAAGATGATCTCGGCGGCGACACGGGAATCGGCGCACCCGAAGACGATGGCGGAGGGATGCTGACCGCCGACCAACGATGCGCGGTGGTCGATTCCCTGACTGGGATGCTCGGGGGTGTCGGCGACGAAGCGCCGGTTCCCTTCGACGAGTGCGGTCCAGGCTTCGCGGGGACTCGTGTTCGACATGTTTACAGTGTGACGGACGCATGGGTTACTCGCACGTAGCCATCGGCGCATTCGACACCGCCACTGTCCAGGGGAGGTCTTTCGGTGACCGATTCCGGCCCGTCCGGCGACCTCACGGAGACACTCGTCGACTGGTTCCGTACCGACGCGCGCGACCTGCCGTGGCGTCGTCCCGGGGTCACGGGCTGGCAGATCCTCGTCAGCGAGGTCATGTTGCAGCAGACGCCCGTCGCGCGGGTCGCCCCGATCTGGGAGGACTGGATCGCACGGTGGCCGGTGCCGTCGGCCATGGCGGCCGCCGGACGCGGTGAGGTCCTGCGGGCATGGGGCAAGCTCGGCTACCCACGCCGGGCGATGCGCCTGCACGACTGCGCCGCGGTGCTCGCCGAACAGCACGGTGACCGGACGCCCGAGGACGTCGAGACGCTGTTGACGCTGCCGGGCGTCGGTGCGTACACCGCCCGAGCCGTGGCCTGCTTCGCCTACGGGCAGCGAGTTCCGGTCGTGGACACCAACGTTCGCCGCGTGATCGCCCGCGCGATCCACGGCCGTGCCGATGCCGGGAACCCGAGCACCACCAGGGATCTCGCCGATGCGCAGGCCTTGTTGCCGACGGACGTTCCCACCGCGGTGACGTTCTCGGCCGCGCTGATGGAACTCGGTGCGGTGATCTGCAAGGCCCGGACGCCGGACTGCGCCCGCTGCCCGCTCTCGGAGTGCGCGTGGGTCGCGGCCGGTCGGCCGCCCCTGGAGGGCCCCGCGCGCACGGTGCAGAAGTTCGCCGGGACCGATCGGCAGGTGCGAGGCCTGCTCATGGACGTGTTGCGCGGCAGCGATTCTCCGGTGGCCAAGCCGCGCCTCGACCAGGTGTGGACCGCCGATCCCGGCCAACGGGAGCGGGCCCTCGCGTCCCTGCTCGACGACGGGTTGGTCGAGCAGACGGCGCACGGCGACTTCGCCCTCGCCGGCGAATCCGGATCCTGACGCGCGACACCGGTCAGAGCGATCGAAGAAAATTCGTGACGATTCGCCGGTAGTCCTCGGGTCGGTCGTCGTGGACCAGGTGGCCGGCGCCGGCCACCACCACGTGGGTCGACGACGGCTGCACCGCATGCATTCTCGCCATCTGACCCGACGGTGTCACGGAATGCTCGGCCTCGATCAGCAGCGCCGGGGCGCGGACGGACGTCCACTCCGACCAGAAGTCGCGGCGTCCCCACTCGTCCGCGATCGCCCGGAAGGTCGCCACCTCGCCGTGCAGCCACCAGCCGTCGTCCCGCTGCTCGAACGAGTCGAGAAAGTACCGTCCGGCGACGTCTCCGAACCAGGACCGGACCGCGTCGGCGTCGGGAAACGGCAGCGGCCACGCCTCGATGGACGCCGCCCACCCGGCCGACGTGAGTCCGCGGAAATCGGGTGCCATGTCCTCGACGACCAACGCGCGCACCAGATCCGGACGTCGCGCCGCGAGGCACCACCCGTGCAGCCCGCCCATCGAATGACCGATGACGGTCGCGGGTCCGACGTCGCCCAGCACCTCGACGAGATCGTCGACGAAGTCGTCCGTGGTCGGCGCCGTACGAGAGTCCCGGGGTCCGCGATGCCCCTCGGCGTCGACGACGGACACCTGCCCGACGTCGCGCAGCCAGGGCACCTGACGACGCCAGGTTCGTCCGCTTCCCATGAGCCCGTGCAGCAGCACGATCGGCTCGCCCGTTCCCCCGACGTCGGTCAGTACGGCCACCACGACGCCCACCGTATCGCCGCTCGCGCCGGTAGCCTCGCGGGTATGCCAGTGGTGAAGATCAATGCCATCGAGGTTCCCGACGGCGCGGGGCCGGAACTCGAGAAGCGCTTCGCGGCGCGCGCCGGCGCGGTCGAGGGCTCGCCGGGCTTCCTCGGGTTCCAGCTGCTGCGTCCGGTCAAGGGCGAGGATCGCTATTTCGTCGTCACCCAGTGGGAGGACGAGGAGTCGTTCCAGGCCTGGTCGGGTGGACCCGCCCGCGCCGCCCACTCCGGTGAGCGGGCGAAGCCGGTCGCGTCGGGAGCGTCGTTGCTCGAGTTCGACGTGGTCCTCGACGTGCCCGCCACCCGAACGGGCGACACACCCGGATAACGCGGCGATACCGGGCCTCGGGACGGTCCCGCGGGACGGAATCGCTAGGGTCGACGGCGACATCTCGGTCGGGGCACCCGCCCCGATCTCCCGACGGACGAGGCGGCGCGCATGCGGCTGGCACTATCCCGGAACGGCGCCCGTCGCACGATCGTCGCCGCGGTCGCCGTCGTCACCACCGTCGGCCTGACCGCCTGCGGCAGTGTCGACCCCCTGCTCGAGTCGGGCGCGGCCCGCGGCGGAGCCGACGCCTCCACCGAGCCGGAGCCCGCCGACACCCCGGCCGCCGCGGTCACTCCCGTCGCCGACACCCTGCTCGGCTGGATCACCACGACCGATCCGTCGTCCATCGACCCCGCCGCCGTCGACGCCCTCGCGACACCGGAACTCACCGGTCAGCTGGCCCCCATCGGCGGGTTGCTCGGCCCGATCGCACAGATTCAGCAGAGCGCACCGATCACGGTGACCGACCGCGTCGACGAGGGTGCGCAGTCCACCGTGACCCTGGAGACGGGCCGCGGGACCCCGGTGACCCTGCGACTCGCCGCCGCGGGCGGCCGACTGGCCGGCATCCAGGCGCTGCCCGACACCCCCGACGTGGCGACGTTCGCCGACGTCGACGCCGCGCTGCTCGCGCTGGGTGCCCGGACCTCCTTCACCGTCTCGCGTCTCGACGCCGGACGCTGCACCGCGGTCCACGACCTGAATTCCTCCGAGACGCTCCCCCTCGCGTCCGTCGCCAAGCTGTACGTCCTGGGCGCCGTGGCCCGCGCGGTCGACTCCGGCACGCTGACCTGGGACGAGCCGCTCACGGTCACCGACGCCCGCAAATCGGCGCCCTCGGGACAGCTGCAGCTCGCGCCCGAAGGCACCGTCGTCACCGTGCGCGAGGCCGCGGACGCCATGATCGCGATCAGCGACAACACCGCCACCGACCTGCTGATCGATCGCCTGGGCCGGGCCGCGGTCGAGGCCGAGGTGGCCGCGACGGGCAGTTCCGACGTCGCCGCGCTCACGCCGTTCCTCACCACCCGCGAGTTCTTCCTGCTCGGGTGGGGCCGCCCCGACGGCCGGGCGCAGTGGCGCGACGCGGACGTCGCCGAACGCCGACAGATCCTCGCCGGGCTCGCCGAGCGCACCATCGACAGCAACCCGGTGGACCCGGCGACGGCCGACCTCGACTACGTCGGTATCGCGACGCGACCGGCCACCGCGGACGGCATCGGGTGGTACGCCAACGGGTCCGACCTGTGCGCCGCCCTCGCGTCGCTGGCCGTCGGACCGCAGAACGACGTCGTTCGGCAGATCCTCGCGCAGAACCCGGGCGGGGAGTTCGACCCGACTCGGTGGACCTATGCGGGGTACAAGAACGGCAACGCCCCCGGCGAGGTCGCCGGGGCGTGGCTGCTGACCGACACGGCGGGGCAGGACTGGGTGATCTCGACTCAGCTCGCCTCCGACACCCCGATCGGGCCGCTGGACAACGCCGCCGCGTTCGAGCTGGTGACGCGCAGCAGCGCGTTCCTCTGACACGCGAACGCCCCGCACCACATCGTCGCGATGCGGGCGGGGCGTCGGTGTCGGTGACGGTGACGGTCAGTCGAGCGCGGCGTCCAGCGTGATCTCGACGCCGGTGAGCGCCTTGCTGACCGGGCAGGTGTCCTTGGCGTCCTGCGCGGCCTTGGCGAACCCGTCGGCGTCCAGACCCTCGACCTCACCGCGCACGGTGAGCGCGATGCCCGTCAGCTTGAAGCCCTGAGTGTCCGGTCCGAGGGAGACGTCCGCGCTGACCTCCAGGCTCTGCGGCGTGCCGCCGGCCTCGGCGATGAGGGCCGAGAGCTGCATGGCGTAGCACGACGTGTGGGCCGCGGCGATCAGTTCCTCGGGGCTGGTGGTGCCCCCGGCGTCCTCGGCGGCGCGCTTGGGGAACGAGACGTCGAACGTCCCGGCCTTGCTGCTGGACAACTCCACCTGGCCGGAGCCCTGCTCCAGGGTGCCGTTCCAGGCGGTACGTGCGGTACGAGTAGGCATCTGCGGGTGAACCTTTCGATCGGGTGACAACGGATCCGACGATATCGGGATGCCCGAACGGGCCGTTTTTCACTCCTCCGCAGGACCCGTCCGTCACGCCGGGGGCGGCCCCGCCGCGAGAACGGAGACGACGTTGCCGGACGGGTCGGTGAACCACGCGATGTCGGGTCCACGCCCCCGCATGACACCGTGCTCGTCCTGCGGGAAGCCGTCGTAGCGCAGGAAGTCGACTCCCTTGTCCGCGAGGTCCGCCACGGCGCTCGCAACGTCGGCGACCGGCAGGTTGAGCACCGTGTACTCGGCCGGCACGTGGTCCGGCTTCGGATAGAGCAGCACCGTCGTCCGTCGGTCGATGCGCAGCCAGGCCGTACCCATCTCGGTCGGTAGGACGCGCATGCCCAGCACCTCGCGGTAGAACACGGCGGCCTCCTCGATGTCCCGGACCGCGATCCCGCAGAACGGGGTGGTCGGCGCGCCCATCTGCGCCTCCGCCTCGTCGCTCAGACGGATCAGCTGGATCCAGTTGCCGTCGGGGTCCTGCGCGGTGGCGAACAGGTGGCCGTCACGGTTCTCCAGGGGACTCACCCAGGTGCCACCGAGGTCGTCGATCCGCGCCGCCACGGCCGCCGGGTCGTCGGGCTCGAGGTTGAGGATGGCCCGGGCACCGTCCCGGTTGGGACCGGTGACGTCGTCACGCTTGTCGAACATGACGAAGAATCCGTCGAGATCGAGCACGGCGTACGGCCCCATCTCGCGGTACACGGGCGCGTCGAACACGGCGCCGTACCACTCGGCGAGCGCGTCGGGGTTCTCGCTGGACAGAAGCATGCTGTTCACGGTTGCGGTAGCCATACCCGTACCGACTCGGGTGGTGCGGGGAACTCATCGCACCACCGCCCCGCCTGCTGTCCCGTCACCGACACCCGAGAACGACGAACGGGCCGCACCTCCGACGAGGTGCGGCCCGTTCTCGTGGTTCCTATTCCGAGCTCTCGCCCGACTTCGCCAGATCCACCGTGAGGTCGTCCGGAAGCGTGATCGGCTTCTTCTCGCCTCGGAAGGTGAACACGGCGTCCTCGCCTTGGCCTTCGCCGTCCCAGTTGTCGACGTCCACCAGCACGATCTGACCGGGCTCGACCTCGCCGAAGAGGATCTTCTCCGACAGCTGGTCCTCGATCTCGCGCTGGATGGTCCGACGCAACGGGCGGGCACCGAGGACCGGGTCGAAGCCGCGCTTGGCCAGCAGCGACTTGGCCTTGTCGGTGACCTCGATGGCCATGTCCTTGTTCTTCAGCGCCACCTCCACGCGGCCCAGCATGAGGTCGACCATGCGAATGATCTCGTCCTGCGTGAGCTGGTGGAACACGACGATGTCGTCGATGCGGTTGAGGAACTCGGGCCGGAAGTGCTTCTTCAGCTCGTCGTGCACCTTGAGCTTCATGCGCTCGTAGTTCGAGCTGTTTCCCTCACCCGAGCTGAAGCCGAGGCCGACGGCCTTGGAGATGTCCGACGTGCCGAGGTTCGAGGTGAAGATCAGCACGGTGTTCTTGAAGTCGACCGTGCGTCCCTGACCGTCGGTGAGACGGCCGTCCTCGAGAACCTGCAGGAGGGTGTTGTAGATCTCCTGGTGGGCCTTCTCGATCTCGTCGAACAACACCACGGAGAACGGCTTGCGGCGCACCTTCTCGGTGAGCTGCCCGCCCTCTTCGTAACCCACGTATCCGGGAGGCGCACCGAACAGACGCGAGGCGGTGAACCGGTCGTGGAACTCGCCCATGTCGATCTGGATGAGCGCGTCGTCCTCGCCGAAGAGGAAGTTCGCCAGCGCCTTCGACAGCTCGGTCTTACCGACACCCGAGGGGCCGGCGAAGATGAACGAGCCCGACGGACGCTTCGGGTCCTTCAACCCGGCGCGCGTGCGACGGATGGCCTTGGACACGGCCTTGACGGCCTCGACCTGACCGATGATGCGCTTGTGGAGTTCGTCCTCCATGCGCAGCAGGCGGGTGGTCTCCTCCTCGGTCAACTTGAACACCGGGATGCCGGTCCAGTTGCCCAGGACCTCGGCGATCTCGTTGTCGTCGACCTCGGCGATGACGTCCAGGTCACCGGACCGCCACTGCTTCTCGCGCTCGGCGCGCTGAGCGACGAGCTGCTTCTCCTTGTCGCGCAGATTCGCGGCCTTCTCGAAGTCCTGCGCGTCGATCGCGGACTCCTTCTCCCGACGCGCGTCGGCGATCTTGTCGTCGAACTCGCGCAGGTCCGGCGGCGCGGTCATCCGGCGGATGCGCATGCGCGCGCCCGCCTCGTCGATGAGGTCGATCGCCTTGTCCGGCAGGAACCGGTCGTTGATGTACCGATCCGCGAGGGTGGCGGCGGCGACCAACGCGCTGTCGGTGATGGAGACGCGGTGGTGCGCCTCGTACCGGTCGCGCAGACCCTTGAGGATCTCGATGGTGTGGTCGACGGACGGCTCGCCCACCTGAACCGGCTGGAAACGACGCTCGAGCGCCGCGTCCTTCTCGATGTACTTGCGGTACTCGTCGAGCGTGGTGGCGCCGATGGTCTGCAGCTCGCCACGAGCCAGCTTCGGCTTGAGGATCGACGCGGCGTCGATCGCGCCCTCGGCGGCACCCGCGCCGACGAGCGTGTGCAGCTCGTCGATGAACAGGATGATGTCGCCGCGAGTGTTGATCTCCTTGAGCACCTTCTTCAGGCGCTCTTCGAAGTCACCGCGGTACCGGCTGCCGGCGACCAACGACCCGAGGTCGAGGGTGTACAGCTGCTTGTCCTTCAGCGTCTCGGGGACCTCGCCGTTGACGATGGCCTGCGCGAGACCCTCGACGACGGCGGTCTTGCCGACGCCGGGCTCACCGATGAGCACCGGGTTGTTCTTAGTGCGGCGGCTCAGCACCTGCATCACGCGCTCGATCTCCTTCGAGCGCCCGATGACCGGATCGAGCTTGCCCTCGAGGGCTGCCTGCGTCAGGTTCCGACCGAACTGGTCGAGCACCAGCGACGTGGACGGCGTACCGGCCTCGCCGCGGCCGCCGGTTCCCGACTCACTGGGCTCCTTGCCCTGGTAGCCGGACAGCAGCTGGATGACCTGCTGGCGCACGCGGTTGAGATCGGCTCCCAGCTTCACCAGAACCTGGGCGGCGACGCCCTCGCCCTCGCGAATGAGGCCGAGCAGGATGTGCTCGGTGCCGATGTAGTTGTGTCCGAGCTGCAGCGCCTCGCGGAGGCTGAGCTCGAGGACCTTCTTGGCACGGGGCGTGAACGGGATGTGCCCGGAGGGTGCCTGCTGGCCCTGGCCGATGATCTCCTCGACCTGGCTGCGGACACCTTCGAGGGAGATCCCGAGCGACTCCAGGGACTTCGCCGCCACACCTTCACCCTCGTGGATGAGGCCCAGCAGGATGTGTTCCGTGCCGATGTAGTTGTGGTTGAGCATCCGGGCCTCTTCTTGGGCCAGGACGACGACGCGCCGCGCGCGGTCGGTGAACCTCTCGAACATCGCTCTCCCTCACACTCATGGCGGGCAGGTTCCGACGCTCTGGTGCATCGAACCCCGGTCCCCCACGACTCACTCTAGTTGTCGTGACCGGGAGGGTGCCGATCAGCGGGGAAGTTCCGCCGACGGCGAACGACGCGCGTTCCGCACTCGCCCGAGACCGCCGGCGACGATCCACCCCGCGGCGAACCCTCGTACCGAGCACAACGCACGAGGCGGGCGGTTCGTTACCGATCGGCGGGCACGACCTCGCTCGTGACCGTCCGCCCACAGCGAACGGTCACGACGCGCATTCGTGACCGCGAATAAAGAATGTGTCGAAAGATTGGAGTCGGTGTCATTCGTTCGAATGACGAGCGACACCGAGACTCATTCCGGTCGACCGATCAGTTCCGTCGTTCCCAGGCGCGCACGATCTCCGACGAAATGCGGCCCCGCTCGCTGATCTCGAAACCCTGCTCCTTGGCCCATTCCCGAATCGCCGCGCTGCGGGCGCGATCCGCCGCACCGCGCGGACGCGACCGTCCCGCCGTCGGCGCCGTTCCGGGTTCCGAGCTTCCTCGCGACGTCACCCGACGGGCGTGGTGGATCCACTTGTCCATGTGCTCTCGCAGGTCGGCTGCGTTGCGCTCGGACAGATCGATCTCGTACCAGGTGCCGTCCAACCCGATCGAAACCGTCTCGTCGGCCGGGACGTCGTCCATGTCGTCCACCAACGTGACAGTGACCTTTTTGACCATTCTCACATTCCCCCGATCCCGACCACGGCGGCTTTGTGTACCGTGCCCACCCATATTACGCGAAAAGCCCGATCGACGGCACCTCTCGGACCGGAAAGCCCGTTTCGAGTCAGTTCCGTCCGCGGTCCGGACGAACGAGTGGGAAGAGGATGGTCTCGCGAATACCGTGCCCCGTGAGAGCCATCAACAGTCGGTCGATCCCCATTCCGGTACCCGTGGTGGGCGGCATTCCGTACTCCATCGCGGCCAGGAAGTCCTCGTCGAGCACCATCGCCTCGTCGTCGCCGGCCGAGGCCAACCGTGCCTGGTCCGCGAAGCGCTCCCGCTGCACCACCGGGTCGACCAGCTCGGAATACCCGGTCGCGAGCTCGAATCCGCGAACGTAGAGGTCCCACTTCTCGACGACGCCCGGCGTCGATCGATGCGCGCGGACCAGCGGCGACGTCTCGACGGGAAAGTCGCGAACGAACGTCGGGACCGTCAACTGGTCGCGGCAGCTGTGCTCCCACAGCTCCTCGACGAGCTTGCCGTGGCCCCACCCCTTGCCCTCCGGCACGTCGAGACCGACCCGGTCGGCCAGGGCTCGCAGCTCGTCGACGGTCGTCTCGGGAGTCACCGAGACCCCGACCGCCTCGGACAACGACGGGTACATCTCGATGGCCCGCCACTCACCGGCGAAGTCGTACTCGGTCCCGTCGGCGAGGGTGACCTGGAGGCCGCCGTACACCGCCTGCACCACTTCCTGGATCAACTCGCGGGTCATGACCGCCGAGTCGTCGTACGTGCCGTAGGCCTCGTAGGTCTCGAGCATCGCGAACTCCGGCGAGTGCGTGGAATCCACACCCTCGTTGCGGAAGTTCCGATTGATCTCGAAGACCCGGTCGATGCCGCCGACCACCGCGCGCTTGAGGAAGAGTTCCGGCGCGATACGGAGGTACAGGTCGATGTCGAGCGCGTTCGAGTGCGTCACGAAGGGCCGCGCCGCGGCCCCGCCGTGGAGCGTCTGCAGCATCGGAGTCTCGATCTCGAGGAAGCCCCGCCGTTCGAGGCCGTCCCGCAGCGCACGCAGCGCCCGGACTCGCCGCCGCGCGTTCTCCCGAGCCTCCGGCCGAACGATGAGGTCGACGTAACGCTGGCGAACCCGCGACTCCTCGGACATGTCCTTGTGCGCGACCGGCAAGGGTCGCAACGACTTCGACGCCATCGCCCATCGATCCGCCATCACGGACAGCTCTCCGCGCCGAGACGAGATCACCTCGCCGCCGACGAACACGATGTCGCCGAGATCCACGTCCGACTTCCACTGCGCCAGCTCGTTCTCGCCGACTCCGGCCAGCGAGATCATCGCCTGCAGCTGGGTCCCGTCACCGTCCTGCAGGGTCGCGAAGCACAGCTTTCCGGTGTTGCGCAGGAAGATGACACGGCCCGCCACCCCCACCCGGTCACCCGTGTGGGTGTCGGGCGCGAGGTCCGGATGCGACGCGCGCACCTCGGCGAGCGAGTGGGTGCGGTCCACGGACACCGGATACGCCTCCCGCCCGGACTCCAGCAGGCGCGTGCGCTTCTCGCGACGGATGCGCAACTGCTCCGGGGTGTCGTCGGGCGCGGGGGTCGGCTGTGCGTCGGTCACGGACGTCCAGCCTAGTGCGCCGGTCACCCGGCCTAGTGCGCGACCAGCGCACGCCCCTCCCGGATGCAATGCCGCGCCCGGCCGACGACGCCCAGCAAGCCGGCCGCACGGATCGCCCGGTACCCGCCGACGACGTCCGTCGCTCGGTGCAGACCGAGCTCCTGCAGCGCGGCGGCGGCGAGCGACGAGGTGTACCCCTCCGAGCACAACACGATCCACTCGACGTCGTGATCGACCGCCGCCGCGAGGCGTGCGGAGGACAACGGGTCGAGGCGCCACTCCAGGACGTTGCGTTCGACGGCGAGCGCACCGGGCATCGTGCCCTCCGCGGCGCGCTGCGCCTGCGGCCTGATGTCCACCAGAATCGCCCCGCGGGCGACGGCCGCGGGCAGATCCTCCACCGGCATGCGGCGGTACGTCGCGCGGGCCCGCTCGAGCATCTCGTCGATGGTCATCACGCGGTCCCCTCCGGCACGTCGGTGAGTTCGGTGCGCGTGCGGCGCAGGCCGCCGCCGGCTCCGATGTCGTAGTACGACATCGCCGTGAGCGGCGGTGAGTAGGCGTGCACGCTGAGGGTCGGGGAGAACTGCGCTGCGGGGGACCCCTCGTCCGTCGGTGCGTGCGTCACGTCGTGCACCCATCCGAGCGGGAACGACGCCTGGTCGCCGGCACCAAGTAGCCTGTGCTGCAACGCGGTTCCGTTCCAGCGGTACTCGCTCAGCGCACCGGAGAGCACGGTCAACGCGCCCAGGGACCCGGCATGGTCGTGCAGTTCGGTCGACCGGTCGGGGACCCAACTGATGAGCCACAGGTCGACGATGTCGTCGGAATGGATGCGCGCGGACCACCGCTCGTCGAGCGGGAAACCGCCCACGGGCAGCAGCGCGTCGTGACGCCCGTCGAGGACGTCGGCGGCGCTCTGATCGGTCAACCGGAGCAGGTCCGCCGGCCGCAGCGAGGTGGGCGCCACCGTGGTCGGCATCGCGGCGGGGGCACTTGCACCGGGCCGAGACGAGGCCGAGCGGGTGAGGGAACGACGAGAAGAGGTGCGCGTACGCGCAGGAAGGGACAGCACAGCGGAACTCCAGGGAGGTGTGACGACGAGTCGGGGCAGACGTCAGCCCCGACAACACTCCCGGTTCGCGCAGTAGGTCACGGCGACAAGTGTGGCAGAGACCTCGGCACCGCGCCACCCCACCGGGATCCGCCACCGACGACCATTGCCTGGCTACCGACGACTCCTGCCGCTCACGGACGGCGCCGAGCGCGGTTCCGCTCGTGAACCAGCTGCAGTCCGTCCAGGGTGAGGGTCGGCTCGACCCGATCGACGGCGGTCGACTCCGGAGCGACCAGGGACGCACTGTCGCCCGTCGCCACCACGACGACGCCCGGTGAATCCATTCCCGGCACCTCGGATCGGATACGGGCGACCACGCCGTCGACCAGGCCGGCGAATCCGATGACCGCGCCGGACTGCATGGCTTCGACGGTGTTCTTGCCCAGCACGTGCCGGGGGCTGACCAGCTCCACCTTGCGCAGCGCGGCCGACCGCGACGCCAGGGCGTCCATCGAGATCTCGAGTCCCGGGGCGATGACGCCGCCGAGGAACTCACCTTTGCCGGAGACCACGTCCACACACGTCGAGGTGCCGAAATCGACCACGATGCACGGGGTTCGGAACTTCTCGTACGCGGCCAGACAGTTGACGATGCGGTCGGCGCCGACCTCCTTGGGGTTGTCGACCAGCAACGGCACGCCGGTGCGGACTCCGGGCTCGACGACGACCTGCGGAACGTGGGACCAGTAGCGCGCCAACATCGTTCGCAGCTCGCGCAGTACCGACGGCACCGTGGACAGAGCCGCGACGGCGGTGATCCGGTCGACGTCGGGGCCCATGAGACCGCGGAACGCGAGGGCGATCTCGTCCGCCGTCATCGCCGGATCCGTCCGGAGCCGGCGCTGGACCGTCAGACTCGCGTGATCACCGCTGCCGGTGAAGACGCCCAGGACCGTCGTGGTGTTCCGAACGTCGACGGCCAGCAACATCAGTAGGACACCGCGACGTCGCGCTCCAGGGTGCGCGGCGAGATCAGTCCGGAGTCGGCCGGCACGTCGGCCGGGTCCGCGCCCAGGTGAACGGGGCGGTTGTCGGCGTCGACGAAGACGACGCGCGGCGCGTAGTCGAGGACCTCCTGCTCGTTCAGGATGCCATAGGCGATGATGATGACCAGATCGCCGGGATGCACCAGATGTGCTGCGGCTCCGTTGATTCCGATCACACCGGACCCGCGGGTGCCGGCGATCGCGTAGGTCTCGAGCCGGGCGCCGTTGTCGATGTCGACGATGGTCACCTGCTCGCCCTCGAGCAGACCCGCCGCGTCCAGCAGGTCCTGGTCGACGGTGACGGACCCGACGTAGTGCAGGTCGGCGTGGGTCACGGTGGCGCGGTGGATCTTCGACGTCATCATGGTGCGGAGCATGGCGTGGTCCTCGGGGTGTGGGGTTGGGGGGTTCAGGAGTGGCCGAGATGACGGTCGCCGGTGGGGTCCACGGGCGAACCGAGAGCCACGCCGACGTTGTCGATGAGGCGGGTCGTGCCGACGCGGGCGGCGACCAGAAGGCGACCCCGCCCCTCGTCGGGTGGGTCGCGGAGATCGGCACCGCGCAGTTCCAGATAGTCGACGTCCACGTCGGGCGCGGCTGCGAGCACGGCGGTCGCGGTGGACAGCACGGCATCCGCACCACGCTCACCCGCGTGCTGGCCGGCCACCAGCGCCGCCGACAGCACGACGGCGGCCTCCCGCTGCTCCGGTGTCAGATAGCGGTTGCGTGAGGACAGGGCCAGTCCGTCGGACTCCCGCACCGTCGGGACGCCGACGATCTCGACGTCGAGGTTCAGGTCGCGCACCATCTGGTGGATCAGCACCAGCTGCTGGTAGTCCTTCTCACCGAAGTACGCGGCGTCCGGACCGACGATGGACAGCAGCTTCGCCACCACCGTCAGCATGCCCGCGACATGACCGGGGCGAGAGGCACCTTCGAGCTCGGCACCCAGCGGCCCCGGGTGCACCGTGGTGCGCGGGCCGTCCGGGTACATGTCGGACACCGACGGCACGAAGGCCAGCTCCACCCCGGCCTCGCGAAGGACGCCGAGGTCCGCCTCGAGGGTCCGCGGATAGGCGTCGAGATCCTCCCCCGCGCCGAACTGCAGCGGGTTGACGAAGATCGAGACCACCACGACGGCGCCCGTCCGGCGCGCCATCTCCATCAACTGGACGTGCCCCGCGTGCAGCGCACCCATCGTCGGCACCAGGACCACTCGCCGGCCGGACGTCCGCAGAACCCGCGTCACCGTCCGAATCGCCTGCGGCGCATGATGCGTCGTCAGCTCCCTCGGCACGAACATGCCGTGCTCTCCGGTCACGACTGCCTCCTCAGGCGATCGACGATGTGGGTGGCACCCGTGCGTTGCGCGCTGCGCAGGGACAGCGCGCGGTACCCCTCGGCGAGATCGTCGTCGAGGGCCGTCAGCGCCCGCAGGTGCGCGTCGACCGTATCGGCGTCACCTCGAGCCACCGGACCCGTCAAGGCAGCCGGTCCGCTGCGAAGCACGTTGTCGAGCGCCGCCGACAACAGCGGCGCGAGCACCCGTTCCGCCACGCCGCCGGGGCGCGACTCCACCGGCTGCTGACCCGTCAGCTCCGTGTCGGCGAGGGCGGTGCGAAGCGCGTCGAGAGCATCGTTGACCACGGTCACCAGGTGGTTGCTGCCGTGCGCCAAGGCGGCGTGATAGAGCGTGCGGGCATCCTCGCGAACCCCGACCGGTTCGCCGCCGATCTCGAGGACGAGCGACTGAGCGATGGCGAACCCGATCTCGTCGGCGGCCGTGATGCCGAAACAGGCCGACGAGAGTCGATCGGTGTCCTCCGGCTTGCCGCTGAACGTCATCGCCGGGTGAACGGCCATGGTGACGACACCGTGGCCCGCGAGCGGCGCGAGAACTCCGACGCCGTTGGCCCCGGACGTGTGCAGGACGAGGGTGCCCGGGTTGACGGCGCCGGTGCGGGCGAGTCCGTGGACGAGAGCGGGCAGTTCGACGTCCGGAACGGCGAGCACCAGCAGTTCGCTGCGGGCCGCGACCTCGGCGGCGGGAAGAACGGCGGCGTCCGGGAGACGAGTCCGCGCCCGCTCGCGCGAGGCGTCCGACACGGCGGCGCAGCCGAAGACGACGTGACCCACGCGGTCCAGAGCTTCCCCGAGCGCGGCACCGACGCGCCCCGCCGAGACGATGCCGACGGACAGACGCGCCGACGCAGGATCGGTGGTCACCGATAATCTCCGTTCGTTCCAGTCCCGCCTGGCGGGTACCGGACTACTCGTGAGTGATCGAGCGCCACAGTAGTGCCGCGGGCCGTACGGACGCCATGCGATGCACGTCACACACCAGCGGCGCGACGTCGGCGATCAGTCGTCGGCGCGACGGCATCTATCGGTCGGCAGCGCGACGGTGTCGATCAGTCGGCAGCGCGACGGCGGCGCCGACCCCCACCCGATGCCGTGTCCGCAGATCCCACCGCGGCGAGGATCTCCGCGACCGATCGCCCCTGACTGTGCGAGCCGGGCCGGGAGTCGGGCGTGGAGTCGTCCGGGGCAGGGGCGTGCTCGTCGGTGGGGGTATCGCGCGTCACCCGCGACGGTGGGGCGACGTCCGGGATCGGGTTCGGCTCCGGCACGGGCGTCGGCTCCGGCTCGGGTGTCGGCTCGGGCTCCGGAACCGGCGTCGGCTCGGGCTCGGGTGTCGGCTCGGGCTCCGGAACCGGCGTCGGCTCGGGCAACGGGCCGGGTTCGGGCGGCGTCGGCACGGTCTCTGCGCTGACGGAGGCGCGTGACGGGGCCGGGCGGAAGGTGCCGTCGGCGTCGAACTCGCCGCCGATGATCGAGGTCTCGGCGGTCACCGGATCGTCGTACGGACTCGCGAAGCCGGTGTGACCGTACGAGGGCTCCGGGCTGTAGGCGGGAGCGCGCCCCCGCGAGTTCCCCGGCACGTACAAGCCGGACGGGGCTGCCTCGTAGCCGTGCGCGCGGTCGGCGATCTCACGCATCCGATGCGCCTCGGCGAGGGCCGCGCGATCGTCCGGCAGCTCCCCGTCGAACAGCATCTCGAGGCTGCGACGCAGCGCGACGAGCTCGGCCCGCAGCGCACGCACCTCGTCCGAGCTCTCCCCCACCTCGGCGCGCACCCGGTTCTCGACACCCAGTTCGTACTCCCGCCGAGCGGCGATCTCACGCTCGAGTTGGAGCTCGTAGACGGTCTGGAGGTCACGCGCCTTCACGCGGTCGGCCGCCGCGTCGCGTCGATACTTGGTCATCGCGAAGGCTCCGACGATGGCCGCCCACAACGCAGCGACGATGCCCACCCGCAGCAGCGGGACGCTGTCACTGAGGATCAGGACCACGCTCGCGACGACGCCGAGAAGCACCAGACCAGCAAGAATGGTGTGATCGCCGCCACGTTTCGTGCGACGGTTCGCCTTGCCACGCCCGGTCTCCGTCATGTTGTCCAGGGTAACGGCAGGGCGGTCTGTTGCCTGTCACCAACCCGCCCGGAACGACGAGGTCAGGACGGGGCCGGATCGTCACCGGGCTCGTCGGGTGTGCGGCAGCAGTGCTCGACCCACAACGCCGCGCCCACGGTCACGACGCCGGCGACGGCCCCGACGACGACGCCCGGCAGGTCCTCGCTCGCGGCCCGCAGAACCCCGCGGAGCGGGACGAGGTGGACCAGGACACCGGCCCAGACTCCGGCAGCGGCCGCACCCACCAACGCTGCTGCCTTGGCCAACGCCGCAGCCCGCGCGACCGTGATCGGGTGCAGCTGCCCGGGGCCGGACCCGATTCGTCGCGTGCGCAACCGCGATCGCACGAGAACGCCGACCACCACGAGCACCACCGCCACCGGATAGAGCGACGCCCCGGCGAAGGGAGAGATCGGCGGGACGGTGCCGTAGAACGTCCTGATCAACAGCCAGGCCGCGACGGCCGCGGTCAGCGCGATCACCGCGAGGTCGCGCAGTCGGGTCGCCGTCATCGCACGGCGTCCACACGTCGCAGACCGTCCCGTTCGGCGGGACTCAGCGCGGCCAGGTGGTCGCGAACCGGCACGCCGCCGAGGACCGCGTCGGGATCGACGTCGAGCCACGGCCGCAGCACGAAGGCCCGCAGGTGCGCGCGCGGATGGGGCAGGGTGAGGTGCGGGTCGTCGCTGACGACGTCGTCGCAGACGATCACGTCCACGTCGAGCGTGCGCGGTCCCCACCGCACCGCGCGGATGCGCTCGGCCACCTGCTCGAGCCGCTGGGCTCGCAGCAGCCATTCCTGCGCGTCCGCGTCGGCGTCCTCCGCCACCACGACCAGGTTCAGGAACTCGTCCTGCTCGACACCGCCCCACGGCGGAGTCGCGTACGTGGGCGAGACGGCGACGACGGTGTCGCCGAGTCCGTCGACGGCGGCGCCGAGCAACGATCGCGAGTCGCCCAGGTTGCTCCCGAGCGACAGCACGGCGCGGCTCACGGTCGCTCGCGCGTCACCACGACGGCGACGTCGGCGAAGGTGAGCGGAATCGGGGCGGACGGCTTGTGCACGGTGACCTCGACGCGCGACACCCGCGGGTCGACGAGAACGCCGTCGGCGATCTCGCCCGCCACGGTCTCGATGAGGTCGCGAGGTGGGCCGGCGATCACGGCGGCCGCTGCCTCGGCCAGTTCGCCGTAATGCACGGTGTCGGCGAGATCGTCCGACGCGGCCGCGGGCGCGAGATCGAGGTGGACGACGAGATCGACGACGAAGTCCTGGCCGTCGCGACGCTCGTGCTCGAAGACGCCGTGGTGCCCGCGAACGGTCAGCCCCCGAAGTTCGATGCGGTCCGTCACGGGCGTCCTCCGTCGTCGTCGGGAACCGTCCACCGTCGGTGGACGGCGAGTGCGTCGACGGTGCTGCGGACGTCGTGCACCCGCACACCCCAGGCGCCCGCCGCGGCCGCGAGCACCGAAATCGTCGCCGTCGCCACGTCTCGTTCCCCCGGCGGCCGAGGAACCCCGTCGCGGGCCAGGAGCGTGCCGAGGAATCGTTTGCGCGACGCGCCGACCAGGACCGGAAGCCCGGTGTCGACCAGGCGGCCGAGTCCACGCAGCAACGCCCAGTTGTGATCGGCGTTCTTGGCGAAGCCGAGACCGGGATCGAGCACGATGCGGTCCGCGCTCACACCGGCGCCGACCGCGGCATCGACCTGGCGGAGCAGACCCGTCCGCACGTCGTCGACGATGTCGTCGTAGTCGAGCGCGCTCGGGGAACCGGGGCGATGCGTCCAGTCCGGGGTCGCCGACCAGTGCATGAGCATCCACCCGACACCGGCGTCGGCGACGGTGCGCGACATCGCCGGGTCGGCCAGCCCCGCGGAGACGTCGTTGATCCAGCTCGCCCCCGCCTCGACCGCCGCCGCGGCGACGGAGGCGCGCATCGTGTCGACACTGACCACCACGCCGCGCTCCGCCAACGCCCGCACCACGGGGACGACGCGTGCCGTCTCGACGGCGGGATCGACGCGATCCGCACCCGGACGGGTCGACTCCCCACCGACGTCGACGATGTCGGCGCCGTCGTCGATCAGGTCCATCCCGCGGGCGACGGCGCGGTCGACGTCGAGAAAACGACCGCCGTCGGAGAACGAATCGGTGGTCACGTTGACCACCCCCATCACGACGGGCGGGCGGCCGAGTCGGGCGGACGAGGCCGGCTCGAGATCGGTCACGGCGGCACTATCCACGCAGGATGAGGTCCAGCGCCTCGGACCGGGACACCGCGCTGGACTGGAACACCCCGCGCACGGCGGAGGTGGTGGTCCGCGCGCCGGGCTTGCGAATGCCGCGCATCGCCATGCAGAGGTGTTCCGCCTCCATCACGACGATCACCCCGCGGGGTTCGAGCTTGCGCATCAGAGCGTCCGCCACCTGCGTGGTGAGCCGCTCCTGGACCTGCGGTCGCTTCGCGTAGAGATCGACCACGCGGGCGAGCTTCGACAACCCGGTCACCCGACCGGAGGGCCCGGGGATGTACCCGACGTGTGCGACGCCGTGGAACGAGACCAGGTGGTGCTCGCAGGTGGAGTACATCGGGATGTCCCGCACCATCACCAGTTCGCGATGGGACTCGTCGAAGGTGGTGTCCAGCACCGAGTCCGGGTCGACGAACAGTCCTCCGAACACCTCCTCGTAGGCCCGCGCCACCCGCGCGGGGGTGTCCTTGAGACCCTCCCGATCGGGATCCTCGCCCACGGCGAGCAGCAGCTCACGGACGGCGGCCTCGGCGCGCTCGCGATCGAACGGACGACCGTTGGAGACGGACACCGGCTGATCGTAGGACTCGTCGACACGACTGAGAGACACGGATTCGGCCCCTTCCGATGAGGCACTGCGGGCGAGGGGCGGCACCGTCGCGAGGACGGTGCCGCCGCTGCGGCGGGGAACGTCGAGCGGACCTCGACGGGTGGAGCGGGAACACCTGCGTCGCCACCAGCGGCGACGGCCAGACTCTAGCGGGAGTCGGGACCTTCCCACCGCTGGGTGGGCGGCGGTCCGGACGGCGGTTCGCGGTCGGGCGCGGTCGGACCGTCCGCCTCACCGGGCGGGTCGTACCGACCCTCGGGCTGCGGCTCGGGGTACGGCTCCACGTACGGCTCCGGCTCGGACTGCGGCTCGCGGTAGGGCTGCGGCTCGGGATACGGCTGCGACTCACCCTGCGGCCGGCCGTAGCCCTGCGGCTGGCCGTAACCGTCCGGCTGCCCGTAACCGTCCGGCTGCCCGTAACCCTGCGGCTGGCCGTAACCCTGCGGCTGCCCGTAACCCTGCGGCTGCCCGTAACCCTGCGGCTGGCCGTAACCCTGCGGCTGGCCGGCGCCCGGACCGTACTGGCCGGGGTACCGCGGGACGTCCTCCTCGCGCGGCGGCCACCCGGGGGCGGACCAGCCGGCGGGGGCACCGTAGTCGGGCACCGACATGCCCGGGCGGCCTCCGCGGTGGGCGCCACCGCCGGTGACGTTCCGGCCGTCGCTCCACCCACGCGGACCGTTCTGACCCGATCCGTGCTGGTTGCCGCCACCGTTCGGGGTGCCGCCGTACGGCAGGCTCCCGTTCGATCCGTTGGGGGTGCTGCCATTGGGGGTGCTGCCGTGGGGGGCGCCGCCGTTGTGAGCACCGCCGTTCCATCCCGCGGAGCCGTCGTCGCGGCCGGACCCGACCAGGCTGGGCTCCTTGACCACGGACACCGGCGGCCAGGGCTCGCCTCGCTCGGCGGCGAGTTCGCGGGGCGTCTTCACGGGCGGCTTGGTGGACGGAGTGCGATCACCGAAGTCGTTGAACGTGGTGATGCGGGGCCGCTTCTCGACGCCCGTGAAGATCTGCTCGAGATCCTTGCGGGTCAGCGTCTCGCGTTCGAGCAGCTGGGTGGCGAGCTCGTCGAGCACGTCGCGGTACTCGTCCAGGATCGACCAGGCCTCGGTGTGCGCGGCCTCGATGAGGTTGCGGACCTCGCCGTCGATCTCGCGCGCCACCTCGTGCGAGTAGTCGGACTGCTGTCCCATCGACCGACCGAGGAACGGATCGCCCTGTTCCTGGCCGTAGCGGACCGCGCCGAGCTTGCTGCTCATGCCGTACTCGGTGACCATCGCGCGCGCGATCTTCGTGGCCTGATCGATGTCCGACGACGCGCCCGTGGTCGGCTCGTGGAACACCAGTTCCTCCGCAGCGCGACCGCCCATCGCCATCACCAGGCGCGCGATCATCTCGGACCGGGTCATCAGGCCCTTGTCGTCCTCCGGCACCGTCATGGCGTGGCCGCCGGTGCGACCGCGGGCGAGGATGGTGACCTTGTAGATCGGCTCGATGTCGGGCATCGCCCACGCGGCGAGCGTGTGTCCGCCCTCGTGGTACGCGGTGATCTTGCGCTCGTGCTCACTGATGATGCGGCTCTTGCGGCGCGGCCCGCCGACGACGCGGTCCACCGATTCCTCCAGCGCGGCCTCGGTGATGACCGTGCCGTTCTCGCGAGCGGTGAGCAGTGCGGCCTCGTTGATGACGTTGGCGAGGTCGGCGCCGGACATGCCGACGGTGCGCTTGGCGAGACCCTCGAGGTCGGCGTTCCGATCGATCGGCTTGCCCTTGGAGTGCACCGCCAGGATGGCGCGGCGACCGGCGAGATCAGGGGCGCCGACGGGGATCTGCCGGTCGAAGCGGCCGGGACGCAGCAGCGCGGGGTCGAGGATGTCGGGACGGTTGGTCGCCGCGATGAGGATGACGCCGGTGCGGTCACCGAAGCCGTCCATCTCGACCAGCAGCTGGTTCAGCGTCTGCTCCCGCTCGTCGTGGCCACCGCCGAGGCCCGCGCCGCGCTGACGTCCGACAGCGTCGATCTCGTCCACGAAGATGATGCAGGGGCTGTTCTGCTTGGCCTGCTCGAACAGGTCGCGGACGCGGGAGGCGCCGACGCCCACGAACATCTCGACGAAGTCCGAGCCGGAGATGGTGAAGAACGGCACGCCCGCTTCGCCGGCGACCGCGCGGGCGAGCAGCGTCTTGCCGGTGCCGGGCGGGCCGTACAGCAGCACACCGCGGGGAATCTTCGCGCCCAGCGACTGGTACCGGACCGGGTTCTGCAGGAAGTCCTTGATCTCGTAGAGCTCCTCGACCGCCTCGTCGGAGCCCGCGACGTCGGAGAACGTGGTCTTGGGCATGTCCTTGCTGAGCTGCTTGGCCTTGGACTTGCCGAATCCCAGTGCGCCGCCGCGGCCACCGCCCTGCATGCGCGCCATCACGAAGACGAACAGGCCGAGCAGGATGATCATCGGCAGCAGGAACAGCAGGATCGAGCTGAACCAGCTGTCGCGGGTGACGCGGGTGTCGAAGCTCTCGGCGCCGGACGCCGCGACCTTCTCGTAGATCTGACCGGCCACCGAATCGGGGTACTGCGCGATGATCTGCGTGGCGCCGTCGGTGGCGTCGTTGCCCTGGTTCAGCTCCAGTCGGACCTGCTGCTCGCGGTCGTCGATCTGGGCGGTCTTCACGTTCCGGTCGTCCAACTGGGACACCGCGGTGGACGTGTCCACGCGCGTCCACCCGCGCGTGTCGTCGCCGAAGTAGCTGAAGGCGAAGATCACCAACAGGATGGCAGCGACGATCGCCAGGTTGCGGAACAGTGTCTTGCGGTTCATACAGCGTCGCCTTCTGGGGCCGTCGGGCTCGTCGTCTCGTGCGTGGGTCGGGGGCGGGGACACCCGCTCCACGGCACCGCACCGGAAAGGGTCAGGTTACCGCGAAGGTGGTCCCGCCCGCCGATGCACACAATCGGCCCAACGACGACGGACCGACGATGGTTCCCCGGCCGCGGCGGCCCGTGGTCAGTCGCGAGGACGATTCGCGCGCGGCAGCAGGTACCAGAACCCGACCAGGAGCAACGCCACCACCGCCGCGGCGACGAGCGACGCGAGTTCACCGACCACGATCTCGAACGTCAGGGCCGCGGCCCCGACCAGCGTCACCCCGAGCATCGCGATGCCCCCGATCGCGAGCCGATTACCCGTGGTGACCAGGACACCGATCGCGCGCTGCCGGAACAGCAGGCGGTGCATACCCACCGGAGCGACCAGCAGGATCGTCGCCATCGTCGAGGCCGACACCGTGACCAGGTAGACGGCATGACCGACCGTGGAGAGGTCGGTGAACCGGCCCTGGAACGGCAGGGTCAGCAGGAAGCCCGTGAGCAGTTGCACACCCGTCTGCACGACGCGGAGCTCCTGGAGCAGCGCGAGCCAGTTGCGGTCGAGCTGTTGGATCGGGGTCTCGCCGCGCACCTCGCGGTTCCATTCGACGTGGTCGTCGTCCTCGATCGACATCGGTACCGCCTCCGGCTGCTCAGGCGCGGTCGGTGGCCGTCCGCGTCCAGGGACGCTCGCGCTCGAGCTGAGCGGCGAGCGCCAACAACACCGATTCGGACCCGGGCGGTCCGGCGATCTGTGCGGCCAACGGAGTCCCGGAACGCGGATGCGTCCCCGGCACCGGCACGCTCAGGGCGGGCCAGCCCAGCAGGTTCCACAGCGCGGCGAACGGCGCGTACCGGATGTTGGCCGCCAGGTTGCTCGCCCAACTCCTCTCGCTCCACCGGTCGGCGGCGATGGGCGGCTGGGCGAGCATCGGCGTCACCACCACGTCGACGTCGGCGAAGTACGCCGTCGCACGCCGCTCGAGTGCGTCGATCTGCGACGACCGCACCCATCGCCCCGCGAGTCGACCTGCGGCGACGTGACGACGAGTGCGCTTCTGCAGCGCCGATCGGTCCAGGCCGGCGGCATCGGCGGCCGCGCCCGCGGTCCAGCGGGCGAGTTGGCCCACCGGGCTCGCGGGATACGGCAACTCGGCGGACTCGACGCGATGGCCACATCCCGCGAGCGCGTCGGCGGTGTCCCGGGCGGCCTGCCGGAAGGATCCGTCGACGCGCACGACGGGCGACGGCGAGCCGAGCGCGAGGCCGACCCGCAGCGCGCGAGGCGCGTCGACGACGGCCAGGGACCGGTTTCCCGCCATCACCGACAGCACCAGAGCGGCGTCGGCGACCGTGGTCGCCAGCGGACCGTTCTCGGCCATGCCGAACCACGAGTTCGCGCCCAGATCCGACGGCACGACGCCGCGGCCGGGCTTGATGCCCACCAGACCGCAGTCGGCGGACGGGATCCGGATGGACCCGAGCCCGTCGTTGCCGTGGGCGATCGGGACCAGACCCGCCGCCACGGCCGCCGCCGCGCCGCCGGACGAACCGCCCGCGGTGAGGTCGGTGTTCCACGGGTTGCGGGTGATGCCGTCGGCGCCGTCCGTCGCGGCCCACAGGCACAGTTCCGGCACGGTCGTCAGCCCGATCACCACGGCCCCGGCATCGCGCAACCGCGTGACGACGGCATGGTCGGCGGTCGAGGGTGCCGTGGGTGTCGCCCGCGACCCGGTGCGCATCGGGTACCCGGCGACGGGCACGTTGTCCTTCACCGCGACGGGCACGCCCGCCAACGGCAGTGTCGCGAGGTCCGCGCGGGTGGCCACCGCGTCCGCCTCGCGCAGTACCTCGTCGGGACGCACGACGGCGAACGCGTTCAGATGTGCTGCGGCGGCGATGCGGTCGAGCGACTCCTGTGCGACGGCGGCGGGCTGACGACGCCCCGCGCGGACGTCCTCGGCGATCGCGGTGGCGGTCCGCACGTCAGCCGCCGTAGACGTGCGGGGCGAGCGTGCCGATGTAGGGCAGGTCGCGGTAGCGCTCGTCGAAGTCCAGGCCGTAGCCGACGACGAACTCGTTGGGGATGTCGAAGCCGACGTTGGCCACCTCGACGTCCACCTTCACCGCCTCCGGCTTGCGCAGCAGCGTCACCACCTCGAGCGACGCGGGCTGGCGGGTGGTGAGGTTCTTCATCAGCCAGGACAGGGTCAGGCCGGAGTCGATGATGTCCTCGACGATCAGGACGTGGCGGCCGGCGATGTCGCGGTCGAGGTCCTTGAGGATGCGGACCACCCCGGACGACGACGTCGACGAGCCGTAGGAACTGACGGCCATGAACTCGAGCTGGCTCGGAATCGGCAGTGCGCGAGCGAAATCCGTCATGAACATGATGGCGCCCTTGAGGACGCCGACGAGCAGGAGATCGCCCTCGGGTTCTCCCACCGGGTAGCGAGCGGCGATCTCCTCGGCCAGCTCGGCGATACGCTTGTCGATCTCCTCGCGGGAGATCAGGATCGATGCGATGTCGCCCTCGTACACGGGTGGGTGTCCCTTCGGTCGCGCCGTCAGTTCTCGGGTGGGTCCAGCGGGTCGAGCAGGTCGAGTGGACGCCCGTCGCGCGAGTGTCCGGCCACCTCGAGCTTGCCACGTCGGCGGACCGCGACCAACCGTCCGCCCCCGAGTTCCGGTCGCGTACCGGGCGGTTCGGCGAGTGCGACGGCACCCTGCCCCCGCCAACGGACGACGAGGTCGTCGACCGCACGGAGGGTGGCGTCGGTCCGCACGTCGGCGCCGCGGTCACGCAACCACGCCAGCAGCGCGCGGCGGCGCAGGGCGACCGGAGCGCCCGCGAGGGTCTCGGCGTCGACCGTCGACCCGCGGCGTGCCCGCGCCAGCAGCTCGTCGGCCAGCGCGCCGAGGACGTCCTCGTCCTCCCGCAGGCGCCGCGCGGTGCGCGCGAGTGCCTCGGCGACTCCGCCCTGCAGGACGTCCTCGAGCAGAGGCAGCACCTCGTTGCGGACACGCACGCGCGCGAAACGGGGGTCGACGTTGTGGGGGTCGGCCCAGGGCTCGATGCCGAGGTCGGCGCACGCCGCCAGGGTGTCGGCCCGGCGAATGCCGAGGAGCGGGCGACCCCAGGGTTCCGACCACGCGGCCATCGCCTGCAGCGACCCCGCCCCGGCACCCCTGCCGAGCCCGAGCAGGACCGTCTCCGCCTGGTCGTCGAGCGTATGGCCCAGCAGAACCGGTCGACCGCCGGCCGCCTCACGCAGCGCTGCCTGCCGTGCCCGGCGAGCCGCTGCCTCGGTACCGCCGGGGCCGGCCACCTCGGCGCGGACCACGACCGCCGTCGCTCCGAACGTCTCGGCACGGGCGGCGGCCTCGGCGGCCACGTCCGCGGATCCGACCTGCAGGCCGTGGTCGACCGCCACGGCGCGCACCGTCAGGCCCTCCGCGCGGCAACCGGCCACCAGCGCTGTCGAGTCCGCGCCGCCGGAGCACCCCACCACGACGGCGCCCGGGGGCGAGAACTCCGTGCACCACGCCCGCACAACCAGTCGAACGCGCTGCAGGGCAGGGGTTTCCGGAAACTTCATCCGAGGACGCGCGCGGTCCACCGCTCGGGAGCCTCGATCTCGTCGGTGCGTGGCAACGTGTCCGCGTCGGTCCAGATCGCGTTGAACTGCGCCATGCCCACCTGCGCCACGACGGCGTCGACGAAGGCCTTGCCCCGCACGTACTGCGCCATCTTCGCGTCCATGCCGAGCAGCGCCCGCAGGATGCGCTGTACGGGGTTCTGTTTGCGAGTACGCCTGGCGTCGAACGCTTCTCGGATGCGCCCCACCGTCGGCACCACCGCCGGCCCGACCGCGTCCATGACGTGATCGGCGTGCCCCTCGAGCAACGTCCCCAGCATCAGCAACCGGTCCAGGGCCTCCCGTTGGGCGGGCGCCTGCGTCGCCCGGAGCAGGCCGACGATGCCGTCGCCCAGCTCCTCTCGGTTCCGCAACGCCTCCGACACACGGGACACCAGCGCGGACAACGGCTCGTCCGCGCCGTCGCCGAGCGTGCTCACGCAGTCCTTCATGTAGCCCGCGAGCCAGGGCGAGGAGGAGAACTGCACCCGATGGGTGACCTCGTGCAGACACACCCACAGCCGGAAGTCGGACGGCCGCACTCGCAGTGATCGCTCCACCGCCACCACGTTGGGCGCCACCAGCAGCAACGTGCCGTTCGGACCGGTGAAGGGGTCGTACTGGCCGAGGATGGCCGTCGAGAGGAAGGCGAGCATGGCTCCGGCCTGCAGGCCGCCGGGCTTACCGCCCAGGAAGGCCCCGCCGTCACCGTCACCGTCGCCGCTCCGCTCGGCCATCAGCTCCCGCATGGACGACGACGCCGCCGCGATCCACTCCGGCCGGTCCAGCACGCGGGCGGCCGGCACGGGAAGTCCGTCGGCGAGGCCGGTGACCTCCCTGACGGGCGCCTCGGCGCGGACCGAGGCGTCGGCGAGTTCGGCCGTGACGGCCTCGGCGGTGTAGCGGGACGTCCGGGGTCCCCGCGGCGCCAGCCGAGCGCCGGTGCGGGCCGCGAAGTCCCAATCGATCACTCCTGCGTCACCCATCCGGGCACCTGCTTTCGATCACGAGCGTCCCCGGTGGGCACCGGAGGCATCTCTCACGTGCAGCCGCACGACCGCAGCGTCGACGCCACGGCGTCCAGGGCCGGTCGGCCCACTTCGGGCGGTCGGTCGTTGGACATCAGCGCGAACGTCAGGACTCGTCCGCTCTGGTCGACCACGTATCCGGCCAACGCGCTGGCGTTCGAGAGCGTTCCCGTCTTGGCCCGCAGCCACCCCGCCGCGGTGCGATCCCCCGAGGCGTAGCGCGCCGCGAGGGTGCCCGTCGCCCCGGCCACCGGCAGGTAGTCCAGCATCGGCCGGAGGGCGTCGGCGTGCGTGCGATCGTTCACCGGACCGGCGGCCGCGGTGACGATCGACGACAGCACCCGCGCGGGAATGCGATTGTCCACCGACAATCCGCTGGTGTCCGCGAGTCGCACGCCGTCCACGTCGACACCGTTGTCCCGCAGTGTGGTGAGCACCGCCTCGGTGGCGCCGTCGAACGACGCGGGCGCGCCCGTCGCCGCCGCGACCTCACGGCCGACCGCCTCGGCCAGCACGTTGTCGGAGAAGCCGAGCATCTGTCCGAGCCGCTGGCGCAGCGGAGCGGATTGCACGGTGGCGAGCGATCCCGCCCCGCTCGGCGCGGACTCGGTGGTCACGACGGCCGGATCGAGGCCCAGGGCACGGGCGAGCGCGCGACCGGTGTCGAGTCCGGGGGTGGCGCTGCGGGGCGATTCGTCGACCGTCGGGACCGAGCGGCCGCCGTCGAGGGTCACCGGCTCGATGGGCGCGATGTACCCCGCGGCGACGTCACCGGGGAACCATCCGTCGGCCGACGACGGTCCGCTGTACGCACCGAGGTCGACGCCGATCGAACTCACCTGCGCTCCCGAGCGACGGATCTGGTCCGCGAGGTCGTCGATGCGGGCGCCGCCCTCGTAGAACCCCGGCGTCCCGACCGGCTGCGCCGTCAGCGTGGGATCGCCCTCTCCGACCAGGACGACCTGGCCGGGACCGTCGCCCTGGACCACCTTGGTGGTGACCCGGTGGTCGGACGGCAGCGCGAGCATCGCCGCCGCCGCCGTGAGGATCTTGGTGGTCGAGGCGGGCGTCATGGCGGCGTCGGGGTCGGCGCTCCACAGGACCTCACCGGTGATCGCGTCCGCGACCGACCCGGTGAAGCGGCCCAGATCCGGATTGCGCAGCGGCGCGGCCAGCGTCGCGGCGAGTGCCGCCGGGTCCGGACGCGGCGCGTCGGCGGGCACGGGCGCGACCGCCGGGGTCGCGACGACGGGACTCGGCTCGGGCGCCGACACCACGGGCGCGTCCGGCTCGGTGAACGTCGGCGTCACGGCGGCGACGCCGACGATTCCGGCGATCAGGACCACGACGGCGACGGCGATGCCCCAGCGACTGCGCAGACGCGAGCGCACCGAGCCCCTGGCCTTGCCCACGTCACTCCTCACGCCGCCCGTCCGGATGCCGTCGCCCGGTGTCCCGACCACCCTATCGACCCTTCCGGCCGACCCGACGTTCCGCGACCGCTACTGTCTGCGTGCACCGTACGTGGCCACCGAGCAAAGGACAGTGGACGTGAAGTTCGACGTGACCATCGAGATCCCCAAGGGTCAGCGCAACAAGTACGAGGTCGACCACGAGTCCGGACGGGTGCGTCTGGACCGCTACCTCTACACCGCGATGGGCTACCCGGCGGACTACGGCTTCATCGAGGACACCCTCGGCGAGGACGGCGACCCGCTGGACGCGTTCGTTCTCCTGCCGGAATCGGTGTTCCCCGGCGTGATCGTCGAGGCCCGTCCCGTGGCCATGTTCAAGATGACCGACGAGGCCGGCGGCGACGACAAGGTGCTCTGCGTCCCGGCCGGCGACCCGCGGTGGGACCACATCCAGGACCTCGGCGACGTCTCGCAGTTCGAGCTCGACGCCATCGAGCACTTCTTCGTCCACTACAAGGACCTCGAGCCGAACAAGCATGTGACGGGCTCGAACTGGGTCGGTCGCGCCGAGGCCGAGGCGGAGATCACCGCGTCGGTCGAGCGGCTGAAGAACGACGCCACGCACTGAGCGAAGGTCCACCGTCGGCCGGGAGATGCGTTGTCGCCTCCCGGCCGCCAGGTGCGCTGCTACCATCGCTCCGTTCGACCCCGGTCCGGCCGGGGCGGGGCGGCGCCCGTGACAGCCGAGCGAGAACGTAAGGACGCGGTACCCATGAGCGAAGCTGTCGGCGATCGTCGCAACCCGTCGTCCGCAGGCATCTCCGATCCTGCTCAGTTCCCGGCACTTCCGGTGTCGGTCGTGCTGGACCGGATCCCGCTGCCCGTGCTCGCGGTCGAGCCGGGCGGCACCGTGGTGTTCGCCAACGAGGCCTTCGACCAGCTCATGGGGTTCGACGAGCAGACGCCGCGGTCGGACGACGCGCTGCATCTGCAGGACATCTTCCCGGCCAACGAGCCGCTCGGCGTGAACATCGCGGAGACGTTCCTGACCACGGTGGCCACGCGCGCGGATTCGTTGTGGCGCATGACCGACGCCAAGGGCGACATCCTCCAGGTTCGCGCCAGCAAGTCGATTCTGCGGCGCGCGGAGGATTCCGTGGTGCTCGTGGTTCTCGAGGACTTCACCGACCAGTTGTGGAACGACCCGAAGAGCGCCTTCCGCTGATCGGGCCGTTCCCGCGGTGAGGCGACGCGGCGACTCTCACGCACCCCGGAACTGCGGCGGCCGCTTCTCGAACACGGCCGTGATGGCTTCCGTCAGGTCCTCCGACGGTAGGAACGCCGAGTTCCACGCCGCGACGTAGCGCAGCGACTCGTCGGCCGCGGCGCGACGCCCGTGATCGAGCACGGTCTTGATGCCGTGCACCACCAGGGGCGGGTTCGCGGCGATCTGGGCCGCGGTCTCGTAGGCCCGGGCGAGGACGGCGTCGGCGTCGGGCAGGACGTCGTTGACCAGGCCGATGCGGTGCGCGTACTCCGCGTCGACGTCCTTGCCGGTCAACGCCAACTCACGCAGATGCCCGTCGCCGATGATCGCTGGCAGGCGGGCGAACGAGCCCATGTCCGCGACGATCGCCACCTTGACCTCCCGCACGCTGAACTGGGCGTCCGCGGAGGCGTAGCGGATGTCGGCGGCCGAGATCAGGTCCACTCCACCGCCGATGCACCAGCCCTGCACGGCCGCGATCACGGGCTTGCGGCACTCGGCCACGGCGGTGATCGCCGACTGCATCCGCAGGATCAGATCGTGGAACGTGCTGCGCGGCCCCGCCTGCGCCTTGTCGGCGAGAACGGCACCGAATTCGCCGGCCATGGCGGGAAGATCGAGTCCGTAGCTGAAGTTGCGGCCGGATCCGGCGAGGACGACGGCCCGTACGTCCGGGTCCGCGTCGAGACCGCGGAAGATCAGCGGGAGCTCGGACCAGAAGTCGGGGCCCATCGCGTTGCCCTTGCCGGGCCCGGTGAGGGTGACGGTGGCGACGTGGTCGGCGGTCTCGACCGTGAACGCGGTCCAGGAGGTGCTCGGCTGCGCGGGCTCGGGGGTCGTCATCGGCTCACCCTAGCCGGGCCGACCCGAGGGCACGACAGCGGTTTCCGCCCTATTCTTCGGTCATGGCCAGGACTCCGCACCCCGCCGCCGCGCACGTCGCGGACGTCCTCATCTCCCGTGGCCACCACGGCGTTCTGGTCACCCACGAGTCGCCCGTGCCGACCGCACGCGCCGTCGCTGCGGCGCACGGGGTCGAGGTGGGCGCCGTCGTCAAGTCGTTGGTTCATCTGCTCGACGACGATCCGGTACTCCTGCTCGTCTCCGGTGCCCACAACGTGGACCTCGCCGCGACCGGGCCACGGATCGGCGGCACGCTGACCCACGCGACGCCGGAGGTGATCCGGCACGCGACGGGGCAATCCGTCGGTTCGGTCTCTCCCGTCGGCCATCCGACCAACCTGCCGACCTACGTCGACGAGATGCTCGGTGAGCACGACCGACTGTGGGCGTCGGCCGGGCACCCCGACGTCACCTTCCGGACGTCGTACCGCGAATTGCTCCGCATCACAGCGGGTCTGGCCGTCGACGTCGGCCCCTGACCGGCCCGGTCAGGACGCGCGGGCGGTCCGCGAATCGAGGAGCGACGCCACCTCGGTGGTGACGGTCCGGACGACGCGGTCACGGGCACGGTCGAGCACGGGCCGCACGGTGACGCCGTCGGCCACGCCGGCGGCGACGATGTCCGCGATCAATCCGGCCAGCCCGGCCGGCGTTCCCACGTAGCGCAGGGTGTCCGGGCGGGGAGCGACCGCGGCGGCGAGGACCTCGCCACGGGCGGTACGCGCGTCGTGCGCGAGGTGCACGTCGAGGTCGACGAGGATGCGCGCGTCGGGATGCTCGGTCCGCAGGCGTCGGTAGCGCGCCTGTGCGGTGGAGAGGTCGACGCCACCGAATCGGACGACGCCGGGAACGTCACCGGTGACGTCGTGCGGGGACTCGACGACGTCGAGAGCGAGGGTGGGATCGAGAAAGACGAGGGTCATGAGGGGTCCAGTCGACGGCGGGAACTACGGGGCCGAGGCAATCACCGGATCCGACACGCGCTGGACGTGGAACGGCACAGATCGACGTGTCGTCGAGTCCAGAGCCGGTCCCCCATCACGTTCGTCATGCTATCGATCACGCCGCGACACCGGCGCACAGTGAGAGGCAGGTCACAGTCAGCGCGTCGAGGAACGCCTCGACGTGCGCCGACGTGGTGCCGAGTCCGACGGACACGCGGACCGCACCGTCGTCGGCGCCGAGGCGCGCAAGCAACGGATGCGCGCAGAACTTCCCGGCGCGCACGGCCACGGCGTGGTCGCGAGCCAGGACGTCGGCGACGACGGTCGGGGCCACGCCGTCGACGGTGAAGGAGACGATGCCGACGACGTCGTCCGAGTCGTCCCAGACCCGCAGCACCCGGACGCCGCCGAGTCGCGTCAGCCCGCGCACGACGGCGTCGGTGGCGGCGCGGTCGTGCGCCGCGACGGCCGCCGGGTCCAGCCGGGCGATCTCGTCGCACGCCGCCGCGAGCGCGACCGCGCCGAGCAGGTTCGGGGTGCCGCCCTCGTGCCGGGCGGGCGCGGGGAACCAGCGGGCGTCCACGTCCCCGTCGGCCAGGACCGACACTCCCGACGTCGCACCGCCTCCGGCGAGGTACGGGTCGGCCGCGTCGAGCCAGTCGCGCCGGCCCACCAGAACACCGGCACCGAAGGGCGCGTAGAGCTTGTGGCCGCTGAACGCGAGGTAGTCCACCCCCGCGGCGGTGATGTCGACGCGACGATGCGGCACCAGTTGCGCGCCGTCCACCAGGATGCGCGCACCGTGGCGGTGCGCCAGCGCCGCGAGGTCCGCGATCGGCAGCACCTCACCGGTCACGTTCGATGCACCCGTGACCGCCAGCAGCGCAGCGGGTTTCGCGGACAACACCGCGTCCAGGCGAGCGAGCGTCGCGGTAATGGTGCGTTCGGTACGCACCACCCGACGACGACGCCAGGGCAGCAGGTTCGCATGGTGCTCGACGTCGAGGACCACGACGTCGCCGGGAACGCTGTGCGCCAACAGATTCAGCGCGTCGGTGGTGTTGCGCCCGAAGACGACGACGTCCTCGTCGTCCGCCCCGCAGAACGCGTGCACGGTCCGGCGAGCCGCCTCGTAGGCCTCGGTGCAGACCGCCGACTTGTGCCCGGCGCCGCGATGGACACTGGCCGAGAACGGCACCACCTCCTGGACGCGCTCGACCACCGCGGCCAACGCCGCCGCACTGGCCGCGTAGTCGAGATCGACTGTGCAGCGGACCATCCCGTCGGAACAGCGCACGGTGTGATCGGAGCCGAGGACGGCGGCGAGAGGGGTGGTGACAGTCATGGCGATACCCTTCGGTCCCGGGACCGCAGACGACGCACGAGTACTCCCCGTGGCGGCGTGAGACGATCCGCGCTTGCCGGTTCCGGTCGGAACTCGGCCAGGTCGTCACCCGGAGCACCCCACCGCGGAAGGAGGGTTGCCGACCAGCGAGCCGGGGCTTGATGCTGGTACTCGTGACCTGCCAGCAGAATGGCAAAGACCGTCGAGGCTGTCAACTCGGTGGGCGCCGTTCCGCGGGCGCCGACCCCGTCGCAGAATCACCGCCCCGCCGCTGTTCATCTGCTCGCAAACTGCGGGTGTCATAACCTTCTGCGACGAGACGTCCCTGCTCATCGAAAGAGGCCGCCCGGCAGATGTCCCCGCACCCCGCGATACCCGAGGCGTTCCTGCGCTCGCCGGCCGCTGCACCGCCGCGCACGCTCGTCGACGTCCTCACCGACACCGCCGAGCGGTTCCCGGACGCACCGGCGGTGGACGACGGCGAGAGCATCGTCTCCTACGCGGAGCTGATGGTGAACATCGAGGAGGGTGCGCAGTGGCTGGCCGAGCACGGGGTCAGCGCCGGTGACCGCGTCGGGGTGCGCATGCCGTCGGGCGCCTACGGCCTGTACGCGGCCATCCTGTCGGTGATCGCCGCGGGAGCGGCGTACGTCCCGGTCGACGTCGACGATCCCGACGAGCGCGCGGATCTGGTGTTCTCCGAGGCCGGGGTCACCGCGATCGTGACCGAGAGCGGCATCACCGGCACCGGGCGCGTCGGGACGGGACGCCCGGTGGGGCACCCGACGATCGACGACGACGCGTGGGTGATCTTCACCTCCGGCTCCACCGGCACCCCGAAGGGCGTCGCGGTGAGCAACCGCAATGCGGCGGCGTTCGTCGACGCCGAGTCCCGACTGTTCCTGCAGGATCGTCCGCTCGGCCCGGGCGACCGGGTGCTCGCGGGACTGTCGGTGGCGTTCGACGCGTCGTGCGAGGAGATGTGGCTCGCCTGGGCGTCCGGGGCGTGCCTGGTGCCGGCCCCGCGCTCGCTCGTCCGCTCCGGCATGGACCTCGGGCCGTGGCTGGTCGCACGCGACATCACCGTGGTCTCCACGGTGCCCACGCTCGCGTCGCTCTGGCCCCGCGAAGCGCTCGAGGACGTGCGACTGTTGATCTTCGGCGGCGAGGCCTGCCCGCCGGATCTGGCGGAGCGCCTGGCGGTTCCGGGCCGGGAAGTGTGGAACACCTACGGCCCCACCGAGGCCACCGTGGTGGCCTGCGCGGCGCTGATGGACGGTCGCGGGCCGGTGCGTATCGGATTGCCGCTCGACGGATGGGATCTCGCGGTGGTCGGCCCGGACGAACAGCCGGTCCCCGTCGGCGAGGTCGGCGAACTGGTGATCGGGGGCGTCGGCCTGGCGCGCTACCTCGATCCGGCCAAGGACGCCGAGAAATACGCGCCCATGCCGAGTCTCGGATGGGACCGTGCCTATCGCAGTGGCGATCTGGTGCGACTCGAGGTCGAGGGACTGCTCTTCCAGGGCCGGGCCGACGATCAGGTCAAGGTGGGCGGACGACGCATCGAACTCGGCGAGGTCGACACGGCGCTGCAGAACCTGCCCGGCGTCGGCGGGGCGGCCGCGGCGGTCCGCACGACCGGGTCGGGCACACCGGTTCTCGTCGGCTACCTGGTGAGCACGGACCCCGAGTTCGATCTTGTCCGAGCGAGAGAGATTCTGGCCGAACAGCTTCCGGCCGCCATGGTGCCTCGCCTGGCACTCGTCGACGATCTGCCCACCCGGACGTCGGGCAAGGTCGACCGGAACGCCCTGCCGTGGCCCCTGCCCGGCCGGGCCCCCACTCCCGACGGCGCCACACCCATCGTCGATCTCGACGAGACCGCCGCCTGGGTCGCCGAGGTGTGGACCGACGTTCTCGGGGCCGAGATCACCTCGCTCGACGCCGACTTCTTCGCCGCGGGCGGCGGCTCGCTCACCGCCGCACAGCTGGTGACCCGGCTGCGCGAGCGGTACCCGCTGATCACCGTCGCCGACCTCTACGACCGGCCGCGCCTCGGCTCCCTCGTCGCACTGCTCGAGGACATGGATCCCACCACCCGGCAGGAGACCCGGTCGGTCGAGCCGACACCCCGTCGAGCGCAACTGATCCAGGTGGCGGCGACTCTGCCCCTGACGACCCTGACCGGACTGCAATGGGTCACGTGGCTCACCATCGCCGCGAACCTCGCGTCGTGGATTCGCCCGATTCCTTGGTTGCCGACGGTCTCCTGGTGGTGGCCGCTGCTCGGTTTCGTCCTCGTGGTGTCCCCCCTCGGACGCATGGCCGTCTCGGTGATCGGCGCCCGCGTCCTGCTGCGCGGTGTCCGGCCGGGCAGCTACCCCCGCGGCGGCAGCGTCCACCTGCGCCTGTGGATGGCCAACCGCCTGGCCGACGCCTCGGGCGCGACCAACCTGTCCGGCGCACCGTGGATGGTCGACTACGCCCGCGCTCTCGGTGCCCGGGTGGGCCACGACGTGGACCTGCACACGCTCCCCCCGGTCACCGGCATGCTGACCCTCGGCGACGGCTGTTCCATCGAGCCGGAGGTCGATCTGACCGGGTACTGGATCGACGGCGACGTCGTGCACGTCGGGCACGTCGAGGTCGGTCCCGGCGCCACGGTCGGCGCGCGGTCGACGCTCCTGCCCGGGGCCAAGGTCGGCAAGAACGCCGAGGTCACAGCGGGGTCCGCCGTCGCCGGCAAGGTCAAGGCCAACCAGCAGTGGTCGGGCTCCCCGGCGGGCAAGGTCGGCAAGGCCACCCGCCCCTGGCCGTCGTCCCGGCCCCCGCGCAGCCGCGCCTGGGTGCCGGTCTACGGCGTGACGTCGCTGCTGCTGTCGGGGCTACCGCTGTTCGCCATCGCGGTCGGGTTGCTGGTGGTCGGCTGGGCTGCCGCCGGCGCCCGCACGCTCGCCGGCGCGATCGGTCGCGGCGCGCTGGTCCTCGCTCCCGCCACCCTGCTCTCGCTCGGCGTGTTCGCGCTGATCACCCTGGTCGCCGTGCGGCTCCTCGCGATCGGGATGACCCCCGGTCATCATCCGGTCCGCAGTCGGGTCGGCTGGCAGGTCTGGACCACCGAACGGTTGCTCGACAGCGCCCGCACGTTCCTCTTCCCGCTCTATGCCTCGCTGCTCACCCCGGGGTGGCTGCGGTTGCTCGGCGCCGACATCGGCAAGGACGTCGAGGCCTCCACGGTGCTCATGGTTCCGAAGTTCACGACCGTCGGCGACGGCGCGTTCCTGGCCGACGACACCATGGTCGCGAGCTACGAACTCGGCGGCGGGTGGATGATGATCGGCCAGGCCAAGGTGGGCAAGCGCGCCTTCCTCGGCAACTCCGGCATGGCCGCGGCGGGACGACGGGTGCCGAAGAACGGTCTGGTCGCCGTCCTATCGGCCGCGCCGGCGAAGTCCAAGGCCGGCACGTCCTGGCTCGGCAGCCCGCCCGTCCGTCTGCGTCGGGCGCCCGCGTCGACCGACAGCAGTCGCACCTTCGACCCGCCGCAACGCCTCAAGGTCGCCCGCGCCCTCGTCGAGACGTGCCGTCTGGTGCCCGTGATCGTCTCGTTCGGTATCGGCTTCGGCGTGATCGCCGCCCTCACGGGGATCGCCGGCACCGTCGGCTACGGCATCGCCGCGCTGCTGTCCGGTGTCGTCCTCCTGGTGGCGGGCGCCGTCGCCGCCGCGGTGTCGGCCGTCGCCAAGTGGGCCCTGGTCGGCCGGATCGACGCGGTCGAGCATCCGCTGTGGAGCTCGTTCGTGTGGCGCAACGAGGTGGCCGACACGTTCGTCGAGGTGGTCGCGGCACCGTGGTTCGCCCGCGCCGCCGAGGGCACGCCGGTGCTCAACGTGTGGCTGCGGTGGCTCGGCGCCCATATCGGGCGGGGCGTCTGGTGCGAGACGTACTGGCTGCCGGAGGCGGATCTCATCACCCTCGGCGACGGCGCGACCGTGAACCGAGGGTGCGTTGTGCAGACCCATCTCTTCCATGATCGGATCATGAGCATGGACACCGTCACCCTCGGCCCCGGAGCGACACTCGGGCCGCACTGCGTCGCCCTTCCCGCCGCCGGGATCGGCGCGGGCGCGACGGTCGGCCCGGCGTCGCTGGTCATGCGCGGTGACACGGTTCCGGACTCGAGCCGGTGGCAGGGCAATCCCATCGCGCCGTGGTCCGCCTGATGGGGCGGCCCACTCCGCCGGCGTCCGCCGAGCCGCTCGACCCCTACATCCCCGGCCACGGGAACCGTGGCTACACGGTCGAACGCTACGAGCTCGATCTCGAATACAAGGTCCCCTCGAATCGCTTGAGCGGCACCGCCGTCGTCCATGCCGTCGCCGCGCAGTCGGCGCCCACCGTGACCCTCGATCTGGGCCCGGCACTGTCGCCGAGCAAGGTGAGCGTCAGCGGGTCGCGTCGCGCCAAGTTCACCCACCGCGGCGGCAAACTCGTCGTGACCCCGCAGACGCCCCTCACCGCCGGGACGTCGTTCACCGTCACGGTCACGTACGCCGGCAACCCCTCTCCCATCGCCGGGCAGTGGGGCGAGGTCGGCTGGGAAGAGCTGACCGACGGTGTCATCGTCGCCAGCCAACCCAACGGCGCGTCGTCGTGGTTCCCGTGCGACGATCACCCGAGTTCCAAAGCGGCGTACCGCATCTCGATCACCACCGATTCGCCGTACCACGTCATCTCCAACGGCACGCTGCTGCACACGCGGGTCCGATCGTCGCGCACCACGTGGACCTATCATCAGCCCGAGCCGATGGCGACGTACCTGGCGACGGTGCAGATCGGGCTCTACGAGAAGCGTCGTCTCTGCGACACCCCGGTTCCCGTCGACGCCATCGCCCCGCCGCGGCTGCGGGCACTGATCGACCACGATTTCGGGCGGCAGCAGCAGATGATGTCGGCCTTCGTCGAGCGGTTCGGGCCGTACCCCTACTCGTCCTACGGCGTGGTGATCACCGACGACGATCTCGAGATCCCCGTGGAGGCACAGACGCTGTCGGTGTTCGGCGCCAACCACTGCGACGGGCGTCGCGGCTACGAGCGACTGGTCGCCCACGAACTGGCCCACCAGTGGTTCGGCAACAGCCTGACCATCGGTCGGTGGCAGGACATCTGGCTGCACGAGGGGTTCGCCTGCTACGCCGAATGGCTGTGGTCGGAGGCGTCGGGGTCCTCCAGCGCGCACCAACTCGCCACCCGCACGCGCGCCCGGCTGGCCGGTCTGCCGCAGGACCTCCTGCTGGGCGATCCCGGCCCCGCGGACATGTTCGACGACCGCGTCTACAAGCGCGGCGCCCTGACCCTGCACGCCCTGCGGCGCACCGTGGGCGACGAGCCGTTCTTCACGCTCCTGCGCGAATGGACCGCCGGCCACCGGCATTCGGTGGTGGCCACGTCCGACTTCGTGGAGCTCGCGGAGCGGCACGGGGTCGACCCGGGGTTCTTCGGGCCGTGGCTCGAGCAGACGGCGCTCCCCCAGTTGCCCTGAGTTCTCCACCCCCGCTTCGGCTTCCCGCGGATCGCTCCTGCAGCTGCGGGCGGTGCACCGTCCGCAGTTGCACCCGGCGTCAGCGCGACGCGGGGAGGTGGCGACGGGAGTTCCGAGCCACCACCGCGAACGACGCCATCGCCAGAAGCACTCCGGCACCGAACAATTCGGGGTAAGTGAGTGACGTCTCCTCGACCAGCAGCGCCAGCAGGGCGGGCACCGCGAACCCGAGGTAGGTCACCGAGTAGAAGACGGCGGTCAGGCCCGCGAGGTCGCGGGGACCGGCGATGCGCTGCACCTCCTGCAGACCCGACACCATCGCCATGCCGTACCCGCCGCCGAGAACGGCGGCCGCGAGCAGCGCCATCGGCACCACCAGCACGTCCGCGGCGACGGCCACCAGCACCATGCCGACGACCACGATGGCCAGAGCGACCAGGACGGCCCGTGCGCTCGACGGCGTGTCGATGCGTCGGCCGAGCGCCTGGATCGCGAAGCCCGACGACAGCGCGACGACGCCGAGCAGCGCCGAGAACGCGACGGGGAAGGCCCCGGCGTGGTCTGCCATCAACCCGGGCAGCACCGCGTAGGCCACGCTCGCCGCACCGAACACCCACGGCGCCACGGGAAGAACGACGGTGAGGAAGCGGGCGTGCCCGGCCTTCGGGATGCGCAGGTCGTCGCGCAGCGGGGTGGTGCGATCCCCGTCGACGACGGTCTCCCGCACGCCGGCGAGCGCGAGCGTCGCGAGCACGGCGAGACCGACGTGCACCGCGTAGGGCAGCACGTCGGGCCAGGGCGCCCACTGGGCGAGCAGTCCCGCCACCCCGGCACCGGTGGCGAAGCCCGCGGTCAGGGACATCGCCGCTCGACGCGCGCCGGCCGTGGGCGAGTCGGCGGACAGCTCTTTCACCCAGCTGCCGCCGACGGCCATGCCGAGCCCGAGCGCGACGCCGCTGAGGACGCGGCCCGCGGACAGCAGTGCGGCCGTGTGGGATCCGAGGGCGATGAGCAGGGATCCGGCCGCGGCGATCAGCGGTGCGGGCAGCATGAGCGGACGTCGTCCGTATCGGTCGGACAGCGGTCCGCCGACGAGCAGCGCCGGCACGATGCCGACAACGTACGCGAAGAGGAAGACGTCGACGACGACGGGCGAGAAGCCGTATCCCTCGCGGTACATCACCAGGAGCGGCGTGAACTCGTTGCCGCCCCAGGCGACGGCGAGCATGCCGAGGGCAACCGGTAACCAGGGCCTGGTCCCGGTGGTGGACGAGGCCGGAGCGGTGGTGGTCATGAAAGTCCTCTGCTGTACGGCAGGGAATGCGTGGCGGCCATGTGGCGGCTCAGCGCCACCTCGAAGCCGGCCACGTCACCCTGCTCGACGAGTGCGGTCAGACGCGTGTGGTCGTCGACGATCGACGCCCACGCTTCCGGGTTGCGCGCCACGGAGTTCGACGTCATCCGTCGTTGCCGGTCGCGCAGGCCCGAATAGAACGTCGACAGCAGGGGGTTCGCCCCGTGAGTCACGACGAGCGTGTGGAAGTCGGCATCCTCGGCCGCGAACCGGTGCGCGTCGCCGTCGTCGGCGAGGGCGCGCTGTCGGTCGAGACTGGCCCGCATGAGGTCCGCGACGGCGCTGCGGGTGGCGGCGTCGTCGGCGAACGCGGCGAGGCTGCCGGTTTCCACGAGCCGACGGGCGTCCACGATGTGGGCCGCCTCGTCGGGTGCGATGGGCACGATCAGCGCCCCTCGCTTGGGGTAGAGCCGCATCCAGCCCTCCGCGGCGAGGCGCAGGAACGCCTCCCGTACGGGGGTGCGGCTGGTGCCGGTGCGCGCGGCGATCTGTCCTTCGCTGATGAGCTCACCGCCGGGCAGTTCGCCCGAGACGATGAGTTCTTTCACGGTCGTGTAGGCCCGATCGGCCGACGTCGGTTCCGTGTTGCGCACAACTTGTATCTAAGCAGATGCGAGACGTCGACCGCAGCAGCGTGTGACCGACCCGACAGCGCAGGCTCCGAACACTGCCGACCGTGAACCGAGGCCGACCGCGAGACGCTCGCCCGAGCTCACCCAGCCCGCCCGCCGGCCCCGAAACGGAGCCCGGCGGGCGGCGTCGGGTCAGAGCACGGAGGGGTCGAGATCGAGCAGAGTGCGATCGAGAGACGCCACCAGGTCGAACTGCGGACCGACCTTGGGCAGCTCGTACCGGAAGAAGTACTGCGCGGCGGCCCGCTTGCCGTCGTAGAACGCGCCGGTCCTGTCGCCCACGGCATTCAGCTGCTCGAGCCAGAGCCACGCGACCACCAGGTGCCCGGTGGCCTCGAGGTACGCCGTGGAGTTGGCCAGGGCCAGGTCGGGATCGCCCTGGCCCCAGACCGTGCCGGTGACCTCCACCAGTCGGTTCACCGCGGCACGCAGGGCTTCGGCGTAGTCGCGGGCAGTCTCGCCGGTCGACGCGTCGAGGGTGGTGGTGATCGCCTCCACGAGCAATTGGAGACCACGACCGTTCTGCGCCACCACCTTGCGGCCGAGCAGGTCGAGACCCTGAATACCGTTGGTGCCCTCGTGAATCGGGTTCAGTCGATTGTCGCGGTAGAACTGCTCGACGTTGTAGTCGCGGGTGTAGCCGTATCCGCCGTGGACCTGGATGGCCAGGTTGTTCGCCTCCAGGCACCACTGCGACGGCCAGGCCTTGGCGATCGGCGTCAGCACGTCCAGCAGGAACCCCGCGCGCTCGGCGGCGTCGGGCTCGCCGGTGATCTGCTCGTCGACCAGCCGCGAGCAGTACAGCCCCAGCGCCAGACCACCCTCGGCGTAGGCCTTCTGGGCCAACAGCATCCGCCGGACGTCGGGATGGTCGACGATCGGGACCTGCGGAGCGGCCGGATCCTTGTCCCCCACCGGACGACCCTGCGTCCGTTCCCGCGCGTACTCGAGCGAGTGCAGGTAACCGGTGTAGCCGAGCGCGGTCGCACCCATGCCGACGCCGATGCGGGCCTCGTTCATCATCTTGAACATGTACGCCAGGCCCTTGTGCGGCTCGCCCACCAGATAGCCTGTCGCGCCGCCCTTCTCACCGAAGGCGAGCAGGGTGTTGGTGGTGCCGCGGTAGCCCATCTTGTGGTTCAGGCCGACCAGGTTCACGTCGTTGCGCTCGCCGAGCGAGCCGTCCTCGTTCACGAGATGCTTCGGGACGACGAAGAGCGAGATGCCCTTCACCCCTGCGGGTGCGTCGGGCAGCTTCGCCAGCACCAGGTGGACGATGTTCTCGCCCAGCTCGTGGTCGCCACCCGAGATCCACATCTTGGTCCCCGTGACCGAGTAGGTGCCGTCGTCACGCGGGGTGGCCTTGGTGGTGATGTAGGCCAGCGACGATCCCGCCCCCGGCTCCGACAGACACATGGTGCCGTGGAAGCGGCCCTCGAGCATCGGCCGGACGTACCGGTCGATCAGATCCTCGCCGCCGTACTCGATCAGCAGGTTGGCGTTGCCGATGGTGAGGAACGGGTAGGTGGCGGTGCCGGTGTTCGCGGCCTGGAACCACGCGAGCGACGCCTTCGACACCGTCGTCGGCAGCTGCATCCCGCCGAGCGACTCGTCGAACTGCCCGGCGATCAGGCCGGCCTCGGTGAAGACCTGCAGGGCCTTCTCGACCTCGGGGATGAGGACGACCTTGCCGTCGTCGCCCACCCGCGGTTCGTTCGCGTCGGCCTTCTTGTTGTGCGGCGCGAAGTGCTTGACAGCGATCTGCTCGCTGAGCTCGAGCACCGCGTCGAACGTCTCGCGGGAATGCTCGGCGAACCGTTTCCGCTCGGTCAGGGATTCGACGTCGAGCCATTCGTAGAGCAGGAACTCGAGGTCCCGACGCGACAGGATCAGAGAGGCGGGAATATCGGCTGAGGACGACATTCCTCCGAGGGTAGTACCGACGACCGTGCAGGTCAGTCCCCCGTCGGCCCGAGCGAGATCCCCCGGCCGATGAGCCACAACTCGGGGTCGACATGGGTGCCGTCCACCACGGTCTCGAAATGCAGGTGCGGACCCGTGGAATCGCCCCGATTGCCCATGGTGGCAATCTGCTGGCCGGCGGAGACCCGCTGGCCGGCCACCGCGACGAGAGTGTCGACGTGGCCGTAGATGGACACCGTGCCGTCGTCGTGGCGCACTCGCACCCACAGCCCGAATCCGCTGGCGGGGCCGGCCTCGATCACCTGACCGTCCGCGACCGACACGATCGGCGTCCCGATGGGACCGGCGATGTCGATCCCGCGGTGCATCGTCCCCCAGCGCGGACCGAAGGGCGAGGTGTAGGTGCCGCGGGCGGGTAGGGAGTACGACCCGACCCGCAGACCCACGGCGGCCGGGGGCAACTCGGCGAGACGCCGATCCTTCTCCGACGCGCTGGCGGCAGTGGCGAGCACGGCGAGCGCCGCTGCGTACTCCTCCTCCGCGGTGGCGCGGTTGGCCTTCGCGATCTGCCGCAGGGGTCCCAGATTGCGCTCGGTCTCGACCAGGAACGACGGGCGCAGGTCACCGGCCGCGACCGGCGCGGCGGTCGGCTCCGTGGTCGGACCCGGGCGCGTCACCTGCACGACGAACACCACGACGGCGAGGACCAGGACGATCGCCAGGGCCTGCACCGACACGGTCCGCACGGGAACGGTGTCGGTCGACGCCGCGTCCGAACGCGACGGAGCCGCCGTGTCCCCCGGCGCGACGACCTCCCCCTCGGGGGAGTCGCCCGGCCGATCGGGACGACGCGGGAGCAGCTGGACCACCGTAGGAACGCTACCGGTCGGTAGCGGCCCTCGAGTCGGGTTTCGGTCGAGCACGCGCGCGTCCGTGCGATAGTTGTCGACCGTGGCACACAACGGCGCCGGCCCACTGGCCGACGACACCTCCGGTCGCACGTCGGGTGCGCGCCTGGCCGCCATCGTGGCGGCCGTGGGCGGCAGCGTGCGCGACGACGACCATCTGGCGACACTCCTGCAGCGCACCGCCGAGTTGGCGCAGGACGCCATCGCGGGCGCGACGGCCTGCGGCATCAGCATCGTGTTCGGCGGCATGACCTACACGGCCGTCCACACCGACGACCTCACCCTGCGGGTCGACGCGCACCAATACGAGGTCGGCGAGGGGCCGTGTCTCGAGGCGGCGCGCACCGGCGAGACGGTCCGGATGGGCCTCGACGACGTCGCCCGGAACTGGCCGACCTTCGCCCGCCTCGCCGAGCGCGAGGGCGTGGTGTCGTTCCTCGCGGTCCCGCTGCGGGCGGACGGCGTGGAACTCGGCGCGATCAATCTCTACGGCACGGTGCCGGACGCGTTCGACGCCGAGGACGAAGCGGTGCTGCAGGTGGTCACCGACACCGTGGCCACGGCCATCGGCGATTACGCCCGCGTGCGCGGTGCCCGCGAGGTGGCGACGGGACTGCGGGACGCACTGGACCACCGGGCCCCGATCGAGCAGGCCAAGGGCATCCTCATGGCCCTGCACGGTGTCGACGAGGACGGCGCGTTCGCCATGTTGTCCCGCGAATCGCAACGCACGAACCGGAAGCTGCGCGACATCGCCCGCGAGTTCGTCGACAAGGTGTCCGGCGGCCAGGTGTCCGGCGGCGAGGTGGCCGGTAGCTGACGCGGCCGGTCGCCCGGTCAGCAGCCGGCCGCGCGCGGTACGCCGAGAGCCACGATCTCGGCCTGCAGCCGCTCGCCCATCGTGCGGTGGCCCTGCTCGTTCGGATGGATGCCGTCGGGCACGTAGTCGCCCGCCCAGTCCAGCCACCGGGCACCGGCGGGGTCGACGAACGGCACTCCCGCGGTCCGGGTGACCTCGCCGAGGATCCCGCGGATGCGTGCGATGTTCTCGTGCTCGGCCGCCGGCGCGTCCGTCGGACCGACGACGACGACGCGTGCGCGGGGCACGATCACGGCGAGGGCCGCGTACATCGCGGTCGCCGCCGCACGCAATCCGTCGTCACCGACGTCGTTGCCACTCCCCTGCACCACGACGACGTCGGGATTCGACGCGGCCACCGCGGCCAGGCGGGTCGGGTCGGTGAAGGGCACGGTGCCGGGGAAGCGCACCCGCGCGTACCCGGTTCCCGACGACGCCACCAGCGTCGGCCGCCAACAGCCCCGTGCGGCGGCCACGTACGCGTAACCGTCGGTCGGGTCGTCGGCTCCGACCCCGGCGGCGAAGGAGTCGCCCACGAAGGTCACCCGGAGCGGGGCGGCACGGTCGGCGGCCGCGGCCACGTAGGGGTGGCGCGGCGGGACCTCCCCGCGCAGGGTGGTGACGAGGACGGCCGCCGCGATCACGGCGACGATCGTCAGCGCGAGCGCGACCGACCGGAGCGGGCGATTCCGACTGGGCACGTCGGTGATCGTAGAGACCGAGCGGGCGATGCCGCCCGGATTTCGCGAACGGTCAGCTCGCGCTCCATCCCCCGTCCATGACGTAGGAGCTCCCGGTGACCATGGAGGCCTCGTCGGAGACGAGGAACCCCACCAAGGCTGCCACCTCGGTGGGTTCGACGAGCCGTTTGACGGCACTCTCGGCGAGCAGCACCCGCTCCAGCACCTCGGCCTCGTCGATGCCGTGCACGCGAGCCTGGTCCGCGATCTGCTTCTCCACCAACGGCGTTCGAACATAACCGGGGTTGACGCAGTTGCTCCGCACACCGCGCTCGGCACCTTCGAGGGCCGTCACCTTCGACAGCCCCTCGAGGGCGTGCTTCGCGGTGACGTACGCGCTCTTGTGGGCCGATGCCCGGATGCCGTGCACCGAGGACATGTTGACGATCCGGCCGTACCCCGACGCGTACATGTGGGGCAGGGCGGCGCGGATCAGCAGGAAGGGCGCCTCCACCATGAGGGTGAGAATCCGCCGGAACGCCGCGGGGTCGAACTCGTCGATCGGCGAGACGTGTTGGATCCCGGCGTTGTTCACCAGGATGTCCGTCTCGAGGCGCAGGTCGGCCAGCGCGTCGACGTCGGTGAAGTCCACCGTCCACGCCCGACCGCCGACCTCGCGGGCCACCCGCTCCGCCGCGTCGCCGTCGACGTCCGCCACCGTCACCTGCGCTCCGCGCCCGGCCAGGGTCGCGGCCACGGCGGCCCCGATTCCACTCGCCGCGCCGGTGACCAGGGCCGTTCTACCGGTCAGATCCGTCGTCCCCGGCCGCGTCGCGTCGTCGCTCATGCGGTTCAGTGTCGGTGGCCGAGGCCCGGGTGTCGATGACGCCTTCCGCACCCGCCACCTGCTTTTCTGCACACCCGGTTACCGCCGATCGACCCGGGTACTCGCGTGACATGGATCTCACTGCGCTGTTCCGACCGTTCGAGAAGGCGTCGCTGCTCGACCGGGTGAGCGACCCCGTCGCGGCCCGTCTGCGCTCCGTCCTCTCGGACACTCCTGTCGACGGTCTGCTGCGGGGCACGTTCGTGGGGCATCCGATGCACCCGATCATGGCGTACTCGTCGGTGGGTCTGTGGAGCAGCGCGGTGTTCCTGGACGTGACCGGCCGCAGTCCCGACGCCGCCCGAACCCTCCTCGGCGCGGGCCTGGTGACGGCACCGACTGCCCTGGTCACGGGCTGGGCCACGTGGTCGACACTGACCCGCGAGCAGCGGCGCGTCGGGTTGGTGCACGCGAGCACCAACGCCGTCGCGATCGGGCTGTTCGCGGCGTCGTACAAGCGCCGGGCCGCGGCCGCGGCCGCGAGCACCGAGGTCGAGACGGCGCCCGACGCCACCGCGAAGGCCCTGGCGTTGGCCGGGTTCGCGGTGGCCGGTCTCGGCGGCGCCCTGGGTGGTCACCTCGGCTACAACATGGGTGCCGGAGTCTCCACTCGCGCCGTGGCGGCCGGCGTGTGACCGGTCGTCGTCACGTGGGCGGCGGCTCGATAGTGCGGTGGTGATCGGCGATGTCGCCCGGCGTCGTCAACCACACCCCGGCCGTCTCCGCCACGTGATGCAGCGCGCGGCGGAAGTGCCGCAGCCGATCCGGCTGCCCGGTGAGGAACGTGTGGGTCGAGATCGACAGGACCACCGACTGCTGTCGCGACTGCTCCGCGAGCTCGTCGATGGTGTCGACGATGCGGTCGGCGAAGTCGCGACCGGTGCCGTGGTGGTGCACGATCACCGGCAGGTCGTTGATCTCGTGGGGATACGGTACCGACAGGATCGGCCGGGACCGGGTGCGCAGCCAGACCGGGCGATCGTCGATCGGCCAGTCCAGGGTGTAGTCGAAACCGTTCTCCGCCAACAGATCCTCGGTCACCGCACTCGGCGCGGCGCCGGGGCTCATCCACCCCCGGGGTGCGGCACCCTCGTGCCGCTCGATCACCGCGCGGACGTGCTCGATGGTGCGCCGCTCCTCGTCCTCGTCCTGCACCACCGGGATGCGTGAATTGGTGCGGCCGTGGGCGACGACCTCGCCGCCGAGCACCCGCAGTGCCTCCACCACCCGGGGAGCGTGGTCGTAGATCTCGGCGTTCACCAGCACCGTCGGACGGATACCGACCTCGCGGAGGGTGTCCGCGAGCCGGAACACGCCCACCCGGTTGCCCCACTCGCGCCACGCCCAGTTGTACGTGTCCGGTGACTGCCCGCCTGGTGTGTATCCCAGATCGGTGGCGCCGTAGGCGAAGTGCTCGCAGTTCACCGCCACGTACACCGCCAGCGTGCCGCCACCCGGCCAGGTGAACTGCGGGCGCTCGACGATCGGGGAGTAGTCGAACCGGTCGTGGGACGGCAGCATCTCACTCACCCCGAGCCGCGGCGATGGAGGACCGCAGGCCCTCGAAGTAGGGGTCGAGGTCGGCGGAGACCAGCGTCGCGTCGTCGATCGAGGTGTGACGACCTTCGAGAACCAGGCCCCGGCCGTCGTGCGTTCCCCAGGCCCACCATCGATCGTCGCCGCCGCGGACGTCGAGCCGCACCGCGTCGCCGTCCACGTCGACCTGCGCCGTGCGCGTCGGCGCGTCCTCGATCGACTGCCGCCGACGGCGATACTCCGGGGACATCGGAGTCAGACCGACGGCCGCGAGCATGGTCGACATCGCCTTGCGCGCCGGATCTTTCGAGGTGGTGACGACGTCGAGGAACGGCGACGAGACGTCGTCCCCCGTCTCGAGTTCGGTCTCGAGCTCGCCGTGCCGAAGGGTCACCGTCGTCAGCACGTCGTTCTCGCGCTCCCAGGGACCGAGCACACGCGGGCCTGACCAGTCCCGCAGGGCGAACGTCGGGAAGGCCCGCGCTTCCGCTCGGAGCCGGTCCTCGATGGCACGCTGCATGGTCCAGAACTCGTCCGAGGTCAGGTGGCCGGTCGGGTACATGCGGTGTGAATGCCCGGGAAGCTGCGCCGGCTAACCCCGGTGGGCACACACCCGGCGGGCCCGCGACGAGTTTTCCTCGCAACCGCGGTCTACTTCCTCGAGCGTTCCACTCGGGGACGCCGGACATCGTTCGGGAGACACCATGACGCGCATGCTGTTCGTCAACACCTACGTCGAGGACGTGGCCTCGAGCCGCAGCTTCTTCGGCGCCCTGGGATTCGAGTTCAACGACGCCTTCTCCGACGAGAACACCGCGAGCATGATCGTGAACGACGCCACCACGGTGATGCTGCTGGCGCGGCCGAAGTTCCAGGAGTTCATCCTCGACGAGATGACCGACACGAGCCGGAGCCGCGAGATGTTGCTGGCGGTGTCGGCGGACAGCCGCGAGGCCGTGGACACCCTCGCGGACACGGCGCTGCGCCACGGTGGCAGTGCCTGGACCGACCCGCAGGACCACGGGTTCATGTACGGGCGGTCCTTCCGCGACCTCGACGGCCACGTGTGGGAGGTCATCTGGATGGACCCCGCCGTCGCCGCCGGTGACGGTCCGCCCGACATGTGAGTGCCCGCGCGAGTTCTGCCACACGATCGGACACGAATCCGCGAGATCGCAGGATGCGACGTGATCGTGTGGGAGAACTCGCGCACCCGTCAGTCGAGGACGTGCTCGCCGAAGATCAGCCCGCGGACCACCCACGTCAGGTCGTCCATCGTGCGCTGCTCGCCGGCGGTCCAGGTGTGGGGGCAGGCATGCCAGGCGGCGAGTGCCCCGACCGCACGGTCGTCGGCGTCGCGTAGCGGATGCGCGAGATAGGACCCGACCGCTCCGCCGACCACCGCGGGATGCGTGGCGATGCGCGCGTCCGACGCCGCGTCGTGGACCACCCACGACTCGGCGCCCGACTCGATCACCTGCGCCGCCAGGGAATCCTCGAGCGACGCCTCCCGGGCTTCCGCGAACGCCGCCGCCAGACCGATCGCGCCGAGGTAGAACACCCGGTCCCGGTCGACGAGCACGATGGCGGCGGACGGCACCCGCAGCGACTCGACGGTGATGGACACCGCACGCTCGAACACCGGCGCTCGGGGCGAGTCGAGCAGTCCCGTCCGCCACACCGAGCGCAGCCGGTTCGGGTCCCGCACCCGGCGCCCCGCCTCGGTGGGTCCGGCCGGAGTGCGCAGCAACCGGGCGAGCACGGCGTCGTGGATGTACTGCTCGGGCGTCTGCCCCGCGGCCCGAGCCTGGTCCGCGAGCAGCGCGGCCATCTCGTCGTCGAACTGCGGGTCACGCGCCATGGGACGACCGTAACCCGCCGGCGAGTGTCTCGGCGGTGACGCTACCTATCCGATGCTCGCGACCACGTCCACGTCGTACGCGGCGGACGGCTCCCCGAGGATCGACGAGAGGGCCGTCGCCGCCACCTCGGCGGTGCGCTCGTCGACGTGGCGGTGGACCGTGACGCGCGTGCCGCAACATCGGTGGCCCTCGGTGTAGAGCTCGAGGGCCACCACCTCCGTTCCAGCGGCGATCAATGTGCGCACCAGCGCCGTGCGCACCACCACGTCGGTGATGCGCAGGGTGTCGGCGCCAGCCGCCGTCGGGAACACGGCGTCGAGCGGCCACGCCCGCACCCCCACGCCGCGCACCCGCGAGATCGCGCGGTCGGTGACGTCGATCCACCTCGTCGACCGGTCGATGCGGCGCCGAACCGCGTCGGCGGCGCGGTCGGCCGGTCCGCCGCTGCGCGTCACGACCAGGCATCCAATCGGGCTTCGAGGGTGGCCCGGGCGCGGGCGATCTGGCCGCGCACCGCACCGGGGGTCGTGGACAGGATGTCAGCGATGTCGACGATGCGCATGCCGTCGACCTCCCGCAGGACCCAGCACGCCCGTTGGCGGGGCGGCATCCTGGCGAGGACCGCGTCCACGGCGAGGAGAAACGCCGCCCCGGAGCAGGTACTTGACGGATCGGTGTGCGGGTCGGTGCAGGCGCCGTCGACGACGTGGTCGGTCGCCGGCCGCGGAATGCGGCGACGGCGGTGGTCCAGAGACTTGTGCGAGGTGATCCCGAACAGCCAGGTGCGCAGGGCCGACTCGTGCCGATAGCCGGCGATGGCCTTCCACGCAGCGACGAAACTGTCCTGCACCACCTCCTCCGCGGCACCGTGATCGCCCAGCATCGACTCGGCGAACCTCGTCATCGAGGGCGCGAATCGGCGCACGATCTCGTCGAAGGCGTCCCGGTCACCGACGGCCGCCGCTGCGGCCAGCGCACGGTCGGGCAACGAGGCGAGGTCCAGCGTCGGGAATTTCCCCCTCGGCGCAGGCGCCGGGGCGGACGACCCGTCGGCCCCCACGGTCTGCACGCCGGGCACGCGGGATGGATGCACGAACACGACCACGCCCCCCGCCCTGACAGCCCCCTGATGCACCCGCGGCACGGGCACATGGCACGCGTGAGAATGCCCCGTCTGGTCCCGCCCTACACCCGAATGACGCACCTCACTCCACCGGCCACGTGCGCTTTTCGCGTCGGCGTCCGACTCATGGCCACACGATCCGCATCGCGGGTCGATCGCCCACGACACGAAAGGACTTCGGTGACCACCCCCCGGACCCAGTCCACCCGCCGCCACACCCCTGTCGGGAGCCGCGGCCGCACGACCGTCTCCCCCGCCGTGGTGGAGACGACGGCCGGTCTGGCCGCAGCGGAGGTGCCGGGGCTGCGGCCCCACCCCGCCCGGGTGGAGCGCCGAACCCGATCGGCACCCGCGCGCCGCGGCGTCTCCGCGCGAGTGAGCCACGGCCGGGCCGACATTCGCCTCGACGTCGTCGCCGAGTACGGCGTCGCCATTCCGGAGGTCGCGGCCGACGTCCGACGCGCCGTCGGTGCGGCCGTGTACGCCCGAGCCGGCGTCCGGGTCGACACCGTCGACGTCGCCGTGCACGACGTCTCCCGTCCGCCCCTTCCTTACCAACCACTCGAGGAGCAGAATCGATGAGCGACAACATATCCGACACCACCCCCGCCCGGGTCACCGTCTACGCGGCCGAACTGATCGGCACCGCGATCCTCGTGATCGGCGGCGTCGGCACCGCGGTCCTCGGCGACGAGGTCGGCACCGTCGGCATCGCCCTCGCGTTCGGTCTCACCCTGCTGGCACTCGCGTTCCTCATCGGGCCGATCTCGGGGTGCCACGTCAACCCCGCCGTCACCCTGGGCGCGCTGATCGCCGGACGCATCGACGCCGCCCGCGCGGCCGGGTACGTCGCCGCCCAGGTGGTGGGCGGCATCCTCGGCGCCGCCGTGGTCTACGCGATCGCCGTGGGATCCCCCGCCTACGACCGGTCCGTGGACGGGTTGGGCGCCAACGGCTTCGGAGACGCATTGACCGGCGGCTTCTCCCTCGCGGCCGTCGCGATCGTCGAGATCGTGGCCACCGCGATCCTGGTCCTGGTCGTCCTGGGTACCACCGCGGGCCGCAGCGCCACCGTCGTCGCCGCCGTCCCGATCGGCCTCACGCTGACCGTGCTGCACCTGATCGCCATCGGGGTCGACGGCACCTCGGTGAACCCGGCGCGTTCGATCGGTCCGGCCCTGTTCACCGGGGGCGACGCGCTCGGCCAGGTCTGGGCGTTCGTGGTCTTCCCGCTGATCGGTGGCCTCGTCGGTGCCGGAGTGCACCGAGTGTTGTTCTCCGCCCGCCGATCCTGACCCGTCAGGGAACCCGCGTCGACAACTCCACCGTCATGGTCGCCCCGCCGCCCGCGGTGTCGGACACCGTCACGGTGCCGCCCATGGCCTCGACGAACCCGCGTACCACCGACAGACCCAGTCCGACACCCGTCGTGTTGTCCCGGTCGCCCTGCCGCTGGAACGGCGCGAAGACCGCCTCGGCCGCGGTCGGGGCGATGCCGGGGCCGTTGTCCGCCACCGTGATCACGGCGCGGCCGGCCCCGGTGTCGGCGGCGGTCACCCGGATGGTCGACTCGGGCGCGTGACGCACCGCGTTGTCGACGAGGTTGGCGAGCACCCGTTCGAGCAGCCCGGCATCGGCGGCCACGACGACGTCGTCGACCCCCGTCTCGACGCGGTCGATCGACACGCGACTGCTCGCCAGGGCGCGCTCGAGCACGTCGGCCACCGGCACCGCGGTGAGCGTGGGTCGCACGACCCCGGCGGCGAGCCGGGACGAGTCGAGCAGGTTGCCCACCAACGCGGTCAGGTGATCGGTCGACTCCTCGATCGTGGCCAACAGTTCGGCGGTGTCCTCGGCCGAGAACTCCACGTCGGTGCTCCGCAGACTCGACACGGACGCCTTGACGGCCGCGAGCGGGGTCCGCAGATCGTGACCGACTGCCGACAGCAGTGCACGCCGCAGCCGGTCCGCCTCCGCGAGAGCCGCTGCCGCACTGGCTTCCTCGGCCAGCTCGGCCTGGCGGATCAGGCCGCGCGACTGGTTGGCGACGGCCGTCAGCACCCGTCGATCGTGGGCACGGGTCGCCGGGCCGGCCAGGAGCAGCGTGTAATCACCGTCGACCGTCGCGACCACGGTGTCGGCATCGTCCGGCGATACCGGCGGCGCGTCACCCGCGGAGCCGACGACGGTGCCGTCATCGTCGACGAAGGCCACGGCCCGCTGACCGTAGGTCTCGCGCACGCGTTCGAGCAGCGCCGGCAGATCGGCTCCCCGCAACACGGTTCCGGCGAACAGCGCCAACAGTTCCGCCTCCCGTGACGCGCGCCGAGCCTCCCGCGACCGGCGGGTCGCCGCGTCGACGAGCACTGCCACGGCGACGGCCATGATGAGCAGCACGACGGTGGTGACGAAGTTGTCGGGCTCGGCGATCGTGAAGCTGTAGCGGGGTTCTGCGAAGAAGAAGTTCAGCAGCAGCCCGGCGATCAGGGCGGACAGTGCCGCAGGGATCACGCCGCCGAGCAACGCCACGGCGAGCACCACGACGAAGAACAGCGCGCTCTCGCCACCCAGTTCGAGGTAGGGGTCCACCAGCATCATGGCGAGCGCGGACAGCAGCGGCACCACGACGGCCGCCACCCACGCCAGCACGCGGCGACGCGCGGTGTCCGGACGCAGAAGGCGTCGCCATCGCCATCCGCCGCCCATCTCGGCGTGAGTGACCATGTGCACGTCGATCTTTCCCGAGTCGGCGATGACGGCCGCACCGATCCCCTCGTCGAGGATGCGTGCCCACCGTGAGCGTCGCGACGTGCCGATGACGAGCTGCGTCGCGTTGGCGCCGCGGGCGAAATCGAGCAGCGTGGCCGGGACGTCGTCGCCGACGACGCTGTGCATGCTCGCGCCCAGCGCGGCGGCCAGACGACGCACCTTGCCCATCTGCGGGGCCGAGACGCCGGCGAGCCCGTCGCCGCGCACCACGTGCAACACCATGAGCTCCGCGCTCGACTTGGCCGCGATGCGGCGCGCCCGACGCACCAGGGTCTCCGACTCCGGACCGCCGGTGACGGCGACCACCACACGCTCGCGTGCCTCCCAGGTGTCCGTGATGTGGTGTGCCGAACGGTATTTCGCCAAGGCTGCGTCCACCTGGTCGGCGATCCACAGCAGAGCCAGTTCCCGCAGCGCGGTGAGGTTGCCCTGCCGGAAGTAGTTCGAGAGGGCGGCGTCGACCTTGTCCGGGGCGTAGACGTTGCCGTGAACCAGGCGGCGTCGCAACGCCTCCGGGGCGACGTCGACCAGTTCCACCTGCTCGGCGCCGCGCACCACGGCGTCGGGGACCGTCTCGCGCTGCCGGACCCCGGTGATCTGTTCGACGACGTCGTTCAGACTCTCGAGGTGCTGGACGTTGACGGTGCTGACGACGTCGATGCCGGCGGCGAGGATGTCCTCGACGTCCTGCCACCTCTTCTCGCGCCGACTGCCCGGTGTGTTGGTGTGGGCCAGTTCGTCGACCAACACGAGGGCCGGCGCCCGGGCGATCACGGCGTCGACGTCGAGTTCGGACGCCGTCGAGCCTCGATAACGCACGGTCCGCAGCGGGATCTGCTCGATGCCGTCGAGCAGCTCCGCGGTGTGGACGCGGCCGTGGGTCTCGACGACCCCGACGACCACGTCGCAGCCGCGCCCCTTCCGCCGGTGCGCCTCCCCCAGCATCGCGTAGGTCTTGCCGACGCCGGGGGCGGCACCGAGGTAGATCCGGAGTTCGCCCCTGGTGCTCACGTCGTCCATCGAACCGTGTGTCGTCTCGGTTGTCAGGAGGGGGTGCAGGTCGGCGCGGTGAGACCGAGCGCGACGTTGAGCTCGGGCACGTTCACCGCCTCGGCGCCGAGGAAGCCGAACTGCCGTCCGTCGGTGTGCTCGGCGACCAGAGCCCGCACGTCGTCCTCCGATCGGCCGGTGGCCGCGGCGACCCGCGGCACCTGGATCGCCGCGTAGGCCGGACTGATGTGGGGGTCGATTCCGGACCCGGAGCCGGTCACGGCGTCCACCGGAACGGCCTCCGGCGCGACGTTCTCCCGCTCGGCGACGGCGGCGCGTCGCTGCTCGACGAACGAGGCCAGGATCTCGCTGCTCGGCCCCTGGTTGGTCGGCACCGCCGCCGCGGGGTCACCGGGGGCGAACGCGTCGTCGTCGGCGACGGAGCCGGTGACGCGAGGGTGGAAGTACGGGTCCGGTTCGCCGTCGGGCACCTGCGGATCGACCCCCACGAGCGCGCTGCCGACGACGCAGCCGTTCGCGTCGCGCAGCGGCGACCCCTCGGCGCTGTCGGCGCCGAGACGCGAGACCGCCCACACCGCAGCGGGATACGCGATGCCGAGGATCACCGTCAGTGCGAGCAGCACCGACAGTCCGGCGACGATCTGTCCGAGAAAGCGTTGTGTCCAGCGCATGATCAGCCCATTCCGGGAACGAGTCGGACGACGAGGTCGATGAGCCAGATCCCGACGAACGGGGTCACCACCCCACCCACGCCGTAGATCAGGAGGTTCCGCCGCAGCAACGCCGACGCACCCGCCGGGGTGTAGCGCACGCCCTTCAGCGCCAGCGGGATCAACCCGATGATGACGAGCGCATTGAAGATCACGGCGGAGAGAATGGCCGACTGCGGCGTCGCCAGACCCATGATATTCAGCGCCCCGAGCTGCGGATAGACACCGCTGAACAGGGCGGGCAGGATCGCGAAGTACTTGGCCAGATCGTTCGCCAGCGAGAACGTCGTCAGCGCGCCGCGTGTGATGAGCAGCTGCTTGCCGATCTCGACGATCTCGATCAACTTGGTGGGATCGGAGTCCAGATCCACCATGTTCCCGGCTTCCTTCGCCGCCGAGGTGCCCGTGTTCATCGCGACGCCGACGTCGGCCTGCGCGAGCGCGGGGGCGTCGTTGGTGCCGTCGCCGGTCATCGCGACCAGACGTCCGCCCTCCTGCTCGGACCGGATGAGGGCCAATTTGTCCTCCGGCGTCGCCTCGGCCAGGTAGTCGTCGACCCCGGCTTGCGCCGCGATGGATGCCGCGGTGAGCGGGTTGTCGCCGGTGACCATCACGGTGCGAATGCCCATGGCGCGCAACTGCGCGAAGCGGTCGGCGATGTTCGGCTTCACCACGTCGGAGAGTTCGACGACGCCGAGGACCCGGGCGGAACCGGACGACGCCGTAGCCACCACGAGCGGCGTACCGCCCCTGCGGGCGATCTCCTCGGCCGTGTCGTCCACAGCCGGGTCGACGGTGCCGCCCTGTTCCCGCACCCACCCCAGCACGGAGTCGCTGGCGCCCTTGCGGACTCGATCGCCGTTCAGGTCGACGCCGCTCATACGGGTCTGGGCCGTGAATGCCACGAATTCGCCGCGGGTCTCCTCGTCGGTGGCGGACGCGGGCAGCTCGTGGTCCCGCACGCAGAGCTCGACGATGCTGCGTCCCTCCGGGGTGCCGTCGGCCAGCGAGGACAGCCGGGCGGCCGCGGCGAGCGCTGCGACGTCGACGCCCGGTGCCGGATGCAGACTCGTCGCCCGGCGGTTGCCGTAGGTGATGGTGCCGGTCTTGTCCATGAGCAGGGTGTCGATGTCACCGGCCGCCTCGACGGCCCGCCCGGACATGGCCAGGACGTTGCGCTGCACCAGGCGGTCCATGCCCGCGATGCCGATGGCCGACAGCAGGGCGCCGATGGTGGTCGGGATCAGGCAGACCAGCAACGCGATGAGCTGGATCGGATCCGCGGCACGGCCGGCGTAGGCGCCCATCGGTCCGATCGCCACGACGGCGAGCAGGAACACGATGGTGAGCGAGGCCAGCAGGATGCTCAGCGCGATCTCGTTGGGCGTCTTCTGCCGAGCGGCGCCCTCGACGAGCGCGATCATGCGGTCGACGAACGTCTGGCCCTGCGCCGCCGTGATTCTCACGACGATGCGGTCCGACAGCACGGTGGTGCCGCCGGTCACCGCGGAGCGATCGCCGCCCGATTCACGGACGACGGGCGCGGACTCGCCGGTGATCGCGGACTCGTCCACCGTGGCGATGCCCTCGACGACGTCGCCGTCGCCGGGAATGGTCTCCCCCGCGACGACCACCACCTCGTCACCGACGGCGAGCGCGGTGGCCGACACCTCCTCGATCTCACCGCCGGCGACGCGGCGGCGAGCGACGGTGTCGCGCTTGACCGCTCGCAGGCTCGCGGCCTGCGCCTTGCCTCGTCCCTCGGCGACCGACTCCGCGAGGTTGGCGAAGATCAGGGTGAACCACAGCCACACCGCCACGGCCCACGCGAAGACCGACGGGTCCAGCGCTGCCAGTACGGTGGTGACCACCGAGCCCACCAGGACCACGAACATCACCGGGTTGCGCGCGAGATGGCGCGGGTCGAGCTTCGCGCACGCCGTCGGGAGCGAGGTCACCATCCGGCGTGGGCTGAAGTAGCCGGTGCGGACCGGGGCGACGGCGTCACCCTCGGTGGGAGTCACCGGGTCGAGCTGCGTGAGTGTCATTGCACTGCCTCTGCGATGGGGCCCAGCGCGAGCGCCGGGAAGAACGTGAGGGCGGCCACGAGGACCACGGTGCCGAGCAGGAGCGTCGCGAACAGCGGACCGTTCGTCGGGAGCGTGCCCGGGTTGGGCGGTGTGCGCTTGGTGGTGACCAGGGATCCGGCGAGCGCGAGCACCAGCACGATCGGCAGGAATCGGCCGAGGAGCATGGCGAGGCCGAGCGAGGTCTGGAACCAGTCGCTGGTGACCGTGAGGCCACCGAAGGCGCTGCCGTTGTTGTTGGCGGCCGAGGCGAACGCGTAGAGCACCTCGGTGAAGCCGTGGATCGACCCCGGCGTGCCGGGGTCTCCTGCATTGCCTTGATATCCGGTGGTCGACGGCAGCAGCACCGTGACGGAGGTCCCGATCAACACCAGCGCCGGCATGACGAGCACCGACAGCGCAGCGAGGGTGATCTGGCGTCGGCCGATCTTCTTGCCCAAATACTCCGGGGTCCGACCGACCAACAGACCGCCGACGAAGACGGCGACGATCGCGAGCACCAGCAGTCCGTAGAGACCGGTTCCGACGCCACCCGGGGCGATCTCGCCGACGAGCATGTTGAGCAGGACCGCGCCGCCGCCGAGCGGCGACATGCTGTCGTGGGCCGAATTGACCGCTCCCGTGGACGTTCCCGTGGTGGCGACGGCGAAGAGCGTCGAGCCGGGGATGCCGAACCGCACCTCCTTGCCCTCCATCATCGCGCCGGCGGCCTCGGCCGCGACGCCGCGCGCACCGGCCTCGGCGGCCGCGGTGACGGCGAGCAGCATCGCGAACAGGGCGCCCATGACGGCGAGGAGTGTCAGGCCCTGTCGACGGTCGCCGACCATCGTGCCGAACGTGCGCGTCAGGGCCACCGGGATCAGCAGGATGGCGATGATCTCGACGACGTTGCTCACGGGCGTCGGGTTCTCGAACGGGTGGGCCGAATTGGCCGCGAGGATGCCGCCGCCGTTGGTGCCCAGCTCCTTGATCGCCTCCTGCGAGGCGACCGGGGCGAGGGCGTTGGTCACGGACGACCCGTCGAGCCCCGTCGAGGCGAACCCGGTAGAGAAGGACTGAATCACGCCCTGCGTCAACAGGATCAGAGCGATCACGAAAGACAGGGGCAGCAGGATTCGCAGAGTGCCGCGGATCAGGTCGACCCAGAAGTTGCCCAGCTCTCCGCCCACGCGCACCCGGACGAACCCCCGGATCACCGCGGCCGCGACGGCCAGGCCCACCGCGGCGGACACGAAGTTCTGCACCGCCAGACCCACCGGCTGGGTGAGGTTGGACATCGTCGTCTCCGGGACGTACGACTGCCAGTTGGTGTTGGCCACGAACGAGATCGCGGTGTTGAACGCCACCGACGGGCTCACCCCCGACAGCCCACCGTTCAGTGGCAGCACGCCCTGCACCCGTTGCAGAACGTAGAGGAAGAGCACACTGGCGGCGGAGAAGCCGAGCACCGACATGGAGTAGCCGATCCACGTCTGTTCGGCGCGGGGGTCGACACGGCAGAGGCGGTAGATCAGGGACTCGACGCGGGAGTCGGTGCGGGTGCGGGTCCGGGTGCGCAGGGCGGTGCCGCCGCCGGTCGCGTCCGATTCGGAACCGGCGTCGTCGCTCGGGTCGTCGTCGCTCGGGGACGCGTACACCCGCGCCATGTAATCGCCCAGCGGGACATAGGCCGCGGCGAGCACGATCACGACCGCGGCGATCTGCAGACCGGCCGCCAGTGCGGGCGACATCAGAACCGCTCGGGATCGAGCAGGGCGACCAACAGGTAGATCACCAGCGCCGCGGACACCGCCACCAGGATCACGCTGGTGGCGCCGTCGACGGTCATCGTCCGGTACCTGTCATGGAGGAGGTGGCGAGGGCACGGACGAGCGCCACGCAGACGCCGAACCCTCCCGCTGCCACCAGGAGATACGCCAGATCGGCCATCGGAGTCGATGCCTCTTTCGGTCGGCCGTCGGAGCGGGTTCGCTCCGACACCGCCGGCGAGTCGCGCGGCGGTCGTGTTCTGTCTACGACCGACCGCCGACCCGGGGAGGGCTCCTTACGCGTCCTTGACGCCGGGGAGGCTCGTCATGACGCGGTGCTGACGGGGGATGCTCAGGCGTCCTCTTCCGGTTCGAAGGTGGAGTCCTCGGAATGGCCGACGGCCACGCCCTCGTCGGTGTCGGGGATGGTGTTGTCCTCGCCGAGGCCGCCGTCGTTCTCGTTCTCGTGCCGGGGTTCGGTCATGGTGCGCTCCTGTTCGTGGGGTCGAACGGGGTGCCCGTCCTCCGCGCGGTCAAACGCGGGCGTAGCGTGCGCCGTGGACCAGGAGGCACGAGGTGGGAACCCGCTACCCGCAGTTGATCTTCGGCGAGCACGCCCGGCGCCGTCAGGGCGAGGCCGTGCGCTCGGGCGCGTGGTCGGTCGACGGCGACCCCGGCCCGCAGGAGCTCATCGAGCGTGAACTCGCGCTGATCCGCGGCGCGTTCCAGTTCCACCTCGGCACGATCACGCCGCACGGGTGGCCGTACGTCCAATATCGCAGCGGGCCAGTGGGTTTCCTGCGCCACCTCGGCGGACGCACCCTCGGGTTCGCCGACCATCGCGGCAACCAGCAGTACGCCAGCGTCGGCAACATCGAGTCCACGGGCCGTGTCGCGCTCTACCTCGCGGACCTGCCGCGCCGGCAACGGCTGAAGGTGTTCGGCACCGCCACCGTGGTCGACGAGGCCGACGATCCGGCCCTGCTCGAGCGGCTGCGCACCCTCGACGATGGCAGCCGGGTCGGCGCGACGTGCGAGCGCAGCATCCTGATCGAGGTCGAGGCCTTCGACTGGAACTGCGCCCGCAGCCTGATTCCGCAGTACACCGAGGAGCAGGTGCGGCGGCGGGTCCAGCCGTACATCGACGAGATCGCCGCGTTGCAGGCCGAGATCGCGCGGCTGCGGGAGGACTGAGCCCCGTTCCCGGAATCAGTGCGCCGTTGTCGTCCGTCCAGACTCCATCCGACTTCGGTGTCCGGGCAGCACGTGCGCGTTACCCTCTGCTCGTTTCTCGACCCTCGACGACTGGAGCCCCGTGTACCGACCGACCGTGAAGACCGCCACCGCGACCTGGCTGGCCGGCACCACCGCTGCTCTGGTCGTGCAGGGTGTGTTCCCCCGGCAGTTCGCCGCCACCACTGCCTGGGGCAGCAACGACGGGTGGCAGCGCGAGATCGCCATCTGGAACCTCGGCACCGTGGTGGCCGGCGCCGCCCTGGTCACGGGCCACGACGCGGACCCGGTGCGCTCGCAGCTGCGCGGGCTCGCCGTGCTGTCGACGCTGTTCGGCATCAACCACGCGGTCGCCGCCGTGGAGACGAACAAGCCCGGCAACTGGGCATGGGCGGCCATCAACGCGGGTGGATTGCTCTCGGCGGTCGCGGCGCTGACGGACCGTCGCCACTGAACTCGTCGGCACTTCCGAGCGGCCGATCCGCGCGCGTTCCAGTGTTCCGCTTCGGCTGCAGCTGACGCGGACAGCCGGAAGGCGCGCGGATCGGGGCAGAGGTGACCCCGCGACCGCCTACTCGGCGAGCTTCGCCACCGCCTGCGCCCACAGGAAATACTTGTTGGTGCCCAGGTCACGCACCGTCTTGATGTTGAACGCCGCCTTCAGATGCTCGGCGTCGCTGTCGCTCACACCCTGCAGCGAGGCCGCCGGGGCATCGGCGAGCTCTGTGATCGGCTTCTCCTCGTACGCCTTGTCGAACTTGTCGGCGATTCCGGCCATCGTGCACCTCCGAGAACGTGGTGTTCGGGCCCCTCGGACGAGACGCCCGAACACCACGGTACGAGTGTGGGCGATGTGCCGCATGGGGTTTCGGACGGGCCGTCCCGAGTGCCGGGGATGTCCGGTCTCGGACCGGGACACCGTCGAGAGACGACGAACGATGCGTGGAGCCGCCTTGGGGAATCGAACCCCAGACCTTTTCATTACGAGAACGACGATAGACGTTCAGGCGGGTTCATCTGAGGTTGCGAAACACCGCCTGAACTGCGACAACCGTCCGAGCAGGTTCGCGACGGTTCATGGCCGTTCATACCGACATGTGTCACTGTCGTGGCATCGAGAGGAGCGTCGAGCGGGTCGCCGAGTTCTGGGTCTCGTACGCGAACCCGCGTCAGATGAACGCAGCGATCGACGACGGCAGGCCCCGGTCGGTGGCGCTCGCCGACGCCACCAGTGACCGCAACGTCTGGCACTGCTCGCTCTCGCTCAACCCTGACGAGGGGGAGTTGTCGGACGAGAAGTGGGGCGCGATCGCGGGCGACTTCATGCGCGAGATGGGCTTCGACGATCCGGAGTCGCCGCGACCGTCTGCGCGGTGGGTGGCGATCCGGCACGGCAAGACCACCGCTGGCGGTGACCATATCCACATCGCCGCGTCCGCGGTCCGCGAGGACGGCACGAAGGCCGACACCTTCAACGACTTCACGCGCGCACAGGCCGCATGCAACACCCTCGAACGCACCCACGGTCTGGTCGTGCTGACCTCTCGTGAGAACGACCGCGGCACCCGCGGCATCAAGCCGGCGGAAGCAGCTCGCGCCACCCGCGCCGGGGCACCGGAAACATCGCGGGCACTGCTGGAACGCACAGTGCGGGCGTGCGCCACAGCGTCGACGACGGAAGCGGAGTTCGTGCGCCGACTGCGCGCACAGAAGGTGCTCCTGCGCCCCCGCTACGACACCGGTACCACCGGCACCGTCGTCGGGTACTCCGTCGCCGCCACACCCACGGCCGCCGAGCGAGCCGCCGGCACCAAACCCGTCTGGTACGGCGGTGGACGGTTGGCGAAAGACCTGACCCTGCCGCGACTGCGCGACGAGTGGGACACCACCGGGACCGCACCGCAGGACGCGGCAGCGGAATGGTCCGCAGCCCGCCGGGGCACGGCGGTGACGATCACCACCGGGCGCGAACGCTCACCACTCGACCCGAAACTGTTCGCGCGCGCAGCAGAAGACATCGGCAAGTGGAACACCTACCTGACATCGATCCCGGTCGAGGACACCGCACAGTGGGCGCGCGCCGCCGGCCGCACCGCAGGGGTGTTCGCCGCCTGGTCATCGCGTACCGAGCCGACACCGGGGCCGTTGGCGAAAGCGGCGACGGTGTTGTCGCAGTCCGCACAGATCCCGGCGCACCAGCACATCACCCCGGACCCGGAACGCCGGCATGCAGGCGGGGCCGCATCGATCGTGATGCAGGCGGCGCTCGCGACCCGCGGCGGCGCCGCAGCGAACGCACTGCTGCTGCGTCAGATGATGCGGACGATAGAAGCGTTCGCCGACGCCGAGCGCGCCGCCGGCCGCATCCACCAGGCGCACACGCTGACCCTCGTGCGAGAACGAGAACTGACGACTCTGCACGAACGTCTGCTGGTCCGGGTGAGCACGGACTCCCTTGCTGGGACCGTCGCAACGGAGCCCGCGCGAGCGGCGAGTGCAGTGTCGATCGAGGGCGGAGTCGCGGCGGCTGGCGCGAACCGAGGTGCCGGTCAGCCCGCCGCAGCACTGAAGGGGACTGTGGTCGGTGAGCTGACCGATGACGAGCGCGCCGAGCTGTTGTCGTCGCGGCACCTAGATCAAGCGTGGAGTTCCGGTGACGGGAGCCGGCGGGGTGTGACGGGTGACGGGGCATCGTTGATCTCGTTCCCCGAAGATCGGGACAGAGACGGTCCTGAGTTGTAAATCGCGCAACTCATTCTGTCGGTGCGTCGCTTTACCTTTGGCGGTAGCGCGGCTACTCAGTGACATCGCAGGACACCGAGAGTTCGACCGCTACTACGCTTCCGTTCGAGCTCCAGAACTCAGCGCCTCCTACCGTGCAGGGTGGGAGTTGAGATTGCGTCTCTGGCAGAGGAGTAGGAGCACTCCGCCAGAGACCACACCGACCGTGAGGCCTGTACCTGGAAAGAGAACCTCAGGTGGCCCCAGGTTGAACTTGGGCGGACCGCCCACGACGGTTTCACCGAACGAGACATTGGATGGCGGCGGTTCGGCTGTGTAGGTGGGGTCGGTGGCGGCCGCGACTGCGATATGTGGTGTCAAATGATCGGCATAGAGTGCGCAACCTGCTCCGCCTAGCAGACCAGTGATCGCCAGTGCCCCCGCAACGCTCAGCGCTTGCCGGTGTCGTCTCGTGAAGACCCATGTGAGCAACCCGGTCAGAACGCCGATGGTCATGCCAAAGAGTGGAAGGACCACAATGCTGGGCCACCAACTTGGCCCGCCAACGTACCGAAGATGGTCGTAGATCGTGAAGTAGGCGGTGTCCGTTGCTGGGGCGTTGGGGGGTGGCGCACCGACGTCGACGTACTCGCGCGACACAGCTAGTCGCCATCCAAGCGCACCAAGCAGGCCGAGGCTAAGACCCAGGGCAGCGGGTAAGAGCACCGCAAGGCCATTACCAACAGAGAAGTCGTCTCGTTTGCTCACTGCTCTTCCTTTGTTTCGTTTTGCTACGTTCGGACCATGACTACTTGGGCGGAAGTCGAAGCCGATTACCACCAGTTCTTCCTGGCTGCGGTCGACGCGGATCCTTCGGCGACCGATGGCGCCGGCGTCATCGGCACCTCACCGAACGTTGTGGTGGTTCGTACGGGCATCGCCACGGGGCCGGTGTCTGTAGCGTTGTCCTACCTCGAAGGTGAGCCGTCCGGTCATACGGAGCAGTGGGAGGATGTCAGCCGAGCAGTAGTGAAAGTGACGTTACCTCTGAAGGTAATGACCAATTTCGGTGATGTCAGTGAGGATCACGAAGTGGTCCAACCCCCGACAACGGGGTGGTTAGCGGTCCAAATCTCTGCGAGGGGCCGGAGCGAGAGGCCAGACGCGATAGTCGAAGAGTCCTCCGAGCAGTACTTGATCGAGGTGTGGCCGGTGGACACCCCGAAAGGCACGCGTCCGGAAGTAAGCGGGGCGGGCGGTGACCGCGGTGACTGGTACGCAACAGATGCGACCGCCCGACGCCGCGGTCCGGTCGTATGGAACCCCGACACATGAGCCGGCGAGAGCCGGGCACGGTCGCGTAATCCGTGCCCGGCCCCACCAAGTCAGCTCACCGTACGGTCACGTGGAAACTGTCTCCGTCCATGACTCTGTTCTTCGCGTAGAACCAGCCGAGATACGCTCCGGCGCGACTGTTCTGGCCGCGATCGATCAGGCAGACGCTGTAACCGGTCGACCCGCTTCCATTCAGGGTGACATTGTTGGTTTGGATGCCACAATTGGCGAACGTCCTTCCCGAGCCTGCGAATGGGCCGTTGACGCGTGCGCCCTGGTTGGTGCTCGCAAACGGGTACTCATCACAGGTCTTGCCGCTTCCTCGAGGCCCTGTGACCCCACCGCAACTGCCAGCTCTGTTCTGTCGGATGGTCGTCGTAGGTGTCACGCGCTCCAGCGTCGACCCGCCATACGCGCCGGGAAGCCCTGAATCTTGGGCCGCTCGAACATGATTCAGGAAGTCGCCCAAGTCGGTGCGTTCGGTGTAGTCCAGTTCAGGAGCGACATGCGTGTAAGCGCAGCCCTGGCTGTTTCGTAGGCCAACGCCGGCATCGCAGCGGATGATCGGGGTGTACCCGGTCGTGCCGGTCGCGGTGCTCGCTTGCGCGCTCGTGCTGGTGAAACGCCACGCCGACTGCGCATTCACCGATCCACCTCCCGGTGTAACCGCGCCCTTACGGGTGGTAGTGGTGAAGCCCGCTCGAAGCGCGAGCGCCGACTGTGGACCGATGGTCGAAGCGGCTCCACCGTTGTTGTAGCACGGGATGATGAACCCGTACTGGCACGACAGCTCCCACTTCAGCTGAACCGATTCGAGGAGTGGTTGCGACCCTGGCGCGGTAGCGATGATGTTTTGAACACGCACGCTCAAGGCTTCGTCCCAGGCTGTGTTGTTCCACGCTAGTTTGACGGAGCGTTGTTCTTCGATGTAGATGGTTCCGAAGTAGACGCCAGTTTGCCTGTTGGCCACGCCGATCTGAATAACCTTGGTACGGCATTGAAAGTTTCTGTCGCCCAACCATTGAGCATAAACGAAACCTGCGTTGGGCGGGGTCGTATCACAATAGTCCGGAGTGTTTGCTAGTCGCGCAGCTCTGACCGGGGCCCTGGTCTGCGGGCCTCCGAAGAAGTTGGACAACCCGCTATCTGGCACCGTTTCATCTTTGGAGGAGCTGCCGGGAGCTGAGTCTTGAGGGGTCCGTGGTGCGCAAGTCGGCGCGACCGAGGTAGTCGTTGGGGATGGGGACGTGGTGGTCGTCTCGTTCGGCGTGGGGCATAGCGGCAGGGTGGCCTCGGTGCTCGTGGACGGGGATGTCTGCGGAGGCATGGTGGTGGTCGTCATCGCTGGCGGTACGGGTGTATCTCCAGTGGACTGGGGCGTGGTTTCCGTCGAGGGAGCCTGTGTGGGCGTGACGGATCCCGACGGTGGCGTCGAGGGACTGCCCGGTGCGGCTTCGGCTGTGCTTGTCGGGGTGCCCGGCGGCGTATCGCCCTCCGGTTCAGGGTCCGCTGCGGTGCCAGGCTCCGCGCCTTCTCGTACGACACAGAGGATGCTTTCGCCTTCGGCCGCGTTGGGGTCGGGCTCGATAGCGTCGCAGTACGGCGTCCCGTCTTCCAACTGGGTGTCCCCGCTGGCTGCGGACGGCCCCGCTGAGCGGTTGGCGCTGCCGGTGCTGTTTTGTACGGGTCCATGGCGGCGCGCAGTGGAGTCCATGGCACAGGTGTTGCCGCACGCGGCGAGGAAGGTGTCGTTGTTGTCGGCCGTGTCATCGTCCTGCTGAGTGTCACCCTCCCAGTCTTCGTTGAAGCCTTCCGGCTGCCACTCGATGTACTGGCCGTTCTCGAAAAGTTGCCGGCGACCGGCGCCAATCACTTCCTCGTCGGAGATAGGGAAGCCGTAGCTGCTTTGTTCGTATCCCTGAGCCGCCCACGTCTGAAGAATCTGACCCCAGATGGGGTGGGCGCCCGTGCCCGAACTCCAGTAGACCAACCCGCCCTCGAAGCGATTGAGTTTCCCGCCATTCCGAGCTGCGTCGAGTTCCGCTTCTATGGGGTAGCCGAGTGGGCCGTTCTCTTAATCGTAATTGCCCCATTTGTCCCATATAGCTCCGCCTACTTGGCGACCTCTGCCGGGGTCAACGCGTTGGTTCCAGTAGATGTAATTGTTGTTGACGAACTTCTGAAACTTCCCGCCTTGCCGATCGTCGAGCTCGCCGCTGATGGGGTTACCTGGTGACCGCCCGACGTTCTCGAGCCTCTTATATTCCTCGTAAATGGAACCTCCGACGTTGTAGCCGTTGATAACTCGGTCGGCGGCGACTGCCGTCCCCGCCGTCGACACCATCACGGCAGCTGATGCCGTCAGCACCATCGCGGATGTCAGAGTTGATCTGAACTTCCGCAGCGTTCTCGCGCGTTGAATGAGCCTCACGCCCCACCTCGTTCTCGTACCTACAGTTCGGATTGATTCAGGCGTGATCATTACATGAGCTCAGATCATTGTCACAGGGCTCGCATGGGCCCCTTAGGTCACATTGGCATCCGCGACACCGTTATTCACTCCTCGGTGGGTTGCAAGTTCAGAAACTGGGATATCAAACCGGCCATATAATTACTTCGCTGGATGCGTTTGGCTTGAACCCTGCTTTCTGGTCAGCGGTCTCCGCCGGTCGAGACCGCGGCTACGTCCGTACTGCGGTCTCCGTTGGACGCTCGTACTGCTGACGATGAGCTTCCGGCGCCGCCGATGGGGAGTGCGTCGTCGCGGTCGCTGCCAGGCGTGCGGTGATGGAGTCGGAGTCGACGCCGGCGGCTTCGAGGTGGGCGCGGAGGTCGGCAGCGTTCCCTCGAAATGTACGGCCGCGCTACCGCGCGGCCGTAAGAGAAACGATGTCGCCAGATCTGTGATGCTCTTCCGGCGGCGTCCCATTCCATGACGAGCGCGTCACGGGCCGCGAGGTAGTCCTCCCGGTTCGGCTTCTTCTCGGTGTCGGGGATCGCCACCGCCAGTGTGTCGGTGCCTGATCGTTCGCTCACACTCTGGCCTGGGAGGGTTCCCACGCCGCCGTCACGGACCACGAGTTTTTTTCAGTGGTCGGCCTTAAAGCTTCTGAACACCGAGGTAAGCGATATTCGACGCCGTCAGACTGATTCCTTCAGGCCCGGCAGCGCCGGTCGCCGGTCCCAGATCGACTGCGTCTTCCGCTTTAGCTAGCGGTCGAGTACAAAGGGGTTCTGAACAGGCAGTATGTCATAATATAAATTATCGGTGTTGGTGTACCTACGTTTCTGACGCTGCCAGACATCCATTACGCAAGGAATTTTTTTCGTATGGCCCGCCCTCTGAGCGAGCTGTGCCAGTCCACGGCGAACCCACGCTGCCAACGCAGGCGGCCTCGCCAGGCTTGAGGTACGACCTCTGCAGGCCAAACCACTCCTCGACGTGACGCATACTTATTGACTTCCAGCGCCGTGGCCTCCGCGAATTGGTGGTGATCAGCGAAAGGCGGGAAGCGACGCTTAGACGCTAACTTACCTCCTACCGGTTGTAGATAATGCCGAAGTGTCAACGATCTTGTAAATGGTACCGCCGCCCTCGGTCTGTCTGCCTTCGACATCACCCAACCATGGCAGCACTATAGGTGGTCGAACTGGCTCTCCGGTTTTCAACTCGTACTGATTAAACACGATTTCGTCATCGCTTGAGACGGTCGATAACAAATTGTTGTTAGCTTGAACAACTATGCTGGCGGAGTTAGGTAAAGACCAAAGCTTCTCCACGCGGGAAGACCCATCTAAAGCTATTGATAGAACGTCCTCGTCGTGAGATACCCAATACAATCTGTCGTCAATAATTGCGAGTGAACTTCGGTGTGTGCTCCATGTGTAACCAGGCATGGATAGTTGCGTTTGCGTAACTGCGCCATCAGTGGTGTCGAATTTGACGAGGACTAGTCCTGGTCCCTGAGTCTCGGCCGCTACGGTGTCGGCGGAAGCGTATAGCGAGTAAAGGTAACGGCCATCTCCTGAGCATGGTGATACGGAGGTAACTGGGCGAAATTCTGGGTCGAAATCCCACTCTGATAACGCAAGCGGTTCGGAGTTGGGTGCCATAGAGTAAAGTGAATTACGGGTAGGCGTTTCATCGCCTCCAACAAACGATTGGCGCACCACTGCAACGTTTCGATCGCCGCAGTAACCAGTAGTTCCGACTATTCCTTCGACACTTCCCGTTTTCATCTGGGCACTGTCGCTGATAGAAACGAAATTGCTTCTGTAAGACTGGTCAACAACCCCTACGTCAAACCACAATGTCGTGGAGTCCGTTATTGCGGAGGAGGCGGCCGCCTGCAAGGGCGAATCCAACCCGGTGTCGTATTGGTCGCGTGCGGGCCCGGTCAGTGACGTGACCGAGCCCGCGGCGGCCGTTACGACGCCTTCTGTTCCTGTTATCACCCTGTTGCCTGTGAGCGCTCCACCCTCGACCCGGCCCTTAACGTCGCCCTTCTCGTCGAAAAAAAACAGCACTGATCGATCCTGGTCGCTGATTGACTCCAGACCGCGGGGGCCGACTAACACTGCGGCGATAGCGCCATCAGGTAAACCCGTCGCGTCACCTCCGGGGTAGGCCTGGTCGGTGTCGCTGGCGCACGAGACTGCGAATGCGGCGAGGAGCGCCGAAGCCACAGCGTGCGAAATTCGTCGCGAACTAGATCTCAGCATCCTGTGTGCCATTTCTTTCGATTTCGAGAGTTGAGCTATGACTTGGAACCTGAGGACAGGATCAGTATTGGGTCACCCAGCTGGAGGCGAACAGTTCTTTCGGGTAAACAGACGGAGTCGGGTTCGGGAACCCGTCCTTCATGTCTATGCTACCTCCCGATGCGTGCATGTAGGCAGCCCAGATGATCTGTGAGCAATTGTACTGCTCATCGTTGATATTTCGATTGAAGGCGAAGTTGTTGTTGTAACCTTTGCCTTTCTTAGACAGGGCGAAAGAAACGGCTGACGAGCGAACGCTACTCGATGTATTTACCCATCCAAGTTGTGGATTGCGAACTTCGCGCCGTTCGCCGTCATTTGCAATTCGGTTATCGACCTCGTGCACTCCATTCCCGTACTGGGACGTCGCTGATGCTTCGACGGTGCTTGATTGCGTGACATAAATCCCATTGTGTCCATGATTCACGATTTTGTTGATCAATACTATCTCGGGACTCGAGTCAGCGTAGAAAATGTCTCCCGCTCCCCGAGCGAACGGAAGTATTTGCCAGTCATCGCCGGAGGGGCTATCTGCGACGGTGGTGTAGAGCTGCGCCTTCCGTAGTTCCTCCACCAATACATCGATGACTGGTGCAGCTTGCTCCTGAGCCCAGGCTTGCGCTTCTGCAATCTGCTGTTCGGGAGTGGTGCCAGGGTTCAGGAAGGCTAACTCGGTTGCCGCAGGTCCCGCGGTGGTGATGGCGCCACGTTGAAACTGCTGAGTTACAGTAACGTTTTGGTCCGTGGTTGTTTGATCGCCTGTGGGATAGCCATATGTTCCTTGCTCGTATCCTGCAGCAGCCCAAGTGTCAAGGATCTTACCTGTGACAGGGTGTGCGCCCGCAGATCCGTGCCAGTAGAGCACGCCCCGCTCAAAGCGGTTCATGCGTCCCTGACCATCCGGGAGTAAGATTTCATCGCTGATTGGGTAGCCGAGTAACCCGTCTGCACGCTCAGCGCCCACCGTGTGCCATTTGTCTCGTATAGCACCACCGACAAAATAAGCCTCGTTGAGCCGCCAATGAATTGTACCGCCTTGAAACTCTTGACGGCGTCCGACCCCGTCGGGATTGACGATTTCGTCCGTAGTCGGATATTTCAGGACGCCTCCTTCCCAGCCATTGCGCTGCCATGCGGCAAAGAAATGGTTGGCAACCGGGTGAGCTCCGCTTGCGGCGGACCACTAGATGGGCCCGTTTGCGAAAGTCTGACGGCGCCCGAAGCCATCTGGATTGACGAGCTCATCGGAAGTCGGAAATAGCAAGAAGCTGAACTGTGCACCGAGCGAGTTGTACTTGTCCCTGATGGCTCCACACACCCAGTTGGCGGACGGCCAGTACTGCTGGCAGTCGGGTCCTGGGGCCGGACCACGTGCGGCAGCTCGCCGTAGATTCAGCTGTAGCAGCTCGTACTCCCGAATCTCGGCATTGTCTGCTTCGGCTTTGGTGAAACCCTCCGGCAACTCTTCGCGATCGGAACGCATCTTGCCAGTGACGATGCTGCTGTTGGGGTTCTCTGTCGGCAGGCCCGTGTAGGGGATCTTTACCGAAGCGGACGTGCCGGGGTCAACGACCGAGGGAGCCTCCTGGGTGGCTTCAGTCGGAACTGTGGATGTCGGAGCGTCTGTGGTGCTGGATGTGCTCGTTGTCGTAATCGGGGCTGAGGGAACCGTGGTGCATTCCGATGCCGATGTTGACGGGGTTGTCGTAGTGGAAGTGGTTTGTGCAGTGGCAGCCCCACACGGATCGGCTGAGGCCGTTTCATCCGGTTCGAAGGTTGTGGCGGGTACGGCTCCTGGGGCAGTGGGTGTTGTTGTGGACGGCTGCGCTTTGGCTGCAGCTCCCCCGCCGGAAACGACCAGCGCACTTATCATGCCGGCGGTCACTACCGCCCTCGGTATGGCATAGAACATCGGCTTCGGCCTTGTAGGCCGGGCAAGGATCGTCATAGACGCTGCTTCCTCAAATAAGGCGACCGGTCCTATTGCCGGCGCTCACAGCATCATCTGCGGCGGCGCGCTAGAAACACAACTTCACCGCTGTCGCAAACCTTTCATAACGAACCACTCGATCTATTTAGCGGGAGGAACCGGGAACGCCACATGCGCTAGGACCCGGTACGGTTCAAAATAATCTGACTACCCGCCTCGGGTGTCCGGAGTCCGGTTAATGGTGGGGTGAAGGCGCGATGGTCGGGGTACGCGCAGGCGGCCCGTGACCCACCCCCGTGGCGCACAAACGTGGTCGCGTTCGGATTCGCTCCGCGATTGCTGCGGTCCACAGGTCCACAGGTCCACAGGTCCACAGGTCCACAGGTCCGTTGGTAGATTGGGGCACAAGTGTCACCTAGACCTCGACGGTGCGGGCCCGGGAACCCACCCACCCACCCACCCACCCACCCACCCACCCGCGTCGAAGCCTTTGGCACCTATCTCGGAGTCCGAAGGCGCTAGCTTGATACGCCGGTTCGGCAACAGCTATCGCTTAGAGCTCGCCCGAGCGGCTTGGTAGAGCCAATGGATGGCCGAGTTATGGTTTAATGATGGAAGACGCGTCGATTGAAGAAGTAACCAGGCGACACCGCTTCGTATCTATTCTGGCTGGGTTGCTGCCATTGATGTTCTGGTGCGGCACGTTAATCCTTGGCGCACTGGGAATTGGTTCCGGAAGACTGGGCATACTTCTGACTACATGGAATTTGAACGGGGGCTTCGGGCTCGCTGTCTTTGTTCCGTCGGTAATGCTCGTGTTCGCCGGCCAACGTCCGGCAGACGGCCTGCCGCACCAGAAAGTGACAGGTCAATGGTTGACGAACATGGGCCTTCTGCTAATCTGCGTGTTCACGCTCGTTTTGACTTGCAATTACATTGCCGACGCAATCAGTGATACCGGGCTCCGGGACTCAAGTAGCTGGAGTCCACAGTTGGAACCGCGAGAATCGGGGGCGGTCGCCGTTCCCTACGCGGTCATGGCTCTGTGTTCATTGTCAGCCATCATTGTCCCGTGGGGATGCAAAGGCAATAAAAATCACTCGAATGAGATGACTTAAGCTCGACTGCGCAGGTCGAAGACCGTACTGGCGCGCCCCGCATCACCCTAGTCCGAGAGAATAAGGCCGTTACCTGGCAGAACCCAAATTATCGGCATCAATATGACGCGGTTTGGTCAGGATCTCGACGCGTCCGCACCAGCGCACGTAGCCATGACGTCGCGCTCGACGGTTGTAGCGTGTTCCGATGAATCTTGCGGAAGAATGGGGCCCGGTACTCAGACCTCCGTACGGGACGGCTACCCAGCGACGATTAGCCGATCGCCACACCCCTGAATCGATATATGACTGAGGTTCAGGCGCACCCGGGGTCCGGTTCGGCGGCGAAACCATCCTTCTGGTTGATGCCCTCGATCATGCGCACTTGTCGGCAGAGAAATTCCCTGTCCACTCGCCATTCTCCATCGGCTTCCAGAACGAACGGGACAGTGCCCGGGTCCGTTTGGACCGTGTCGCCATTCGGGAGCAGATACCTGATCGTCCTCGTCGCAACCGCCCGATTCGGCCCATCCGCTGCGACGCCGAGCACCGTGTTGACGATTTCGGTGTCTTGGAAGAGCTCATTCTGCGATTCGAGGACTTGAGGAACGGGACCCTCTCCAGACACGCTCGGTGCTTGCCGTGCGGCTATCGACCCACCACTGCTGCCGCTACTGACTGCATCCAGCTTTGCAGCAACGTCTTGAATCGACGGTACCTGCGAACCTTCGTTGGGCTGGGCGTTGACCGCCGTATAGGTTCCGATCGCTACCCCGCCAGTAATCAGGAGAGTGCTCGCTCCGGCAACGAACGCCATTCGGTTTTTCACAACACAGCTCCTTTATCCGATTCTCGCACGAAGTAGCACAGGCGGATTCCTGCAGGAGTGATGAGTCTAGCTCCTCGCTGCGTCAATCGCAACGGAAATTGGCAGCAAAGCCGTTGGTAGGACTCCACAATAAAATCCAGCAGTAATCAGCGAAGTATTGGTAGTAATAGTTATTCACAACACCGTCAGAGGAGCAGCAACCCTCGTTCGCAGACGGGTATCTGAAATTTCCCGCCTCATAATTTTGCGAGGCATACAACTGCCATATTTGACCCCAGATTGTGTATGCAAACCCGTAAGTGTTCTTCCAGTAAATATTTCCGCGCGCTCCGAAATGTTGCCGCTTTCCCGTATTCCCGGGATTGGTGAGCTCATCTGACGTAGGGCATCCAAGCGTCCCCGGTACTTCGTCGTATCGGTGTTTGATGAGTCCGACCACCCAATGGCCGCAGATGAATGGAGCTTGACCCGGTTTCCCGGACACCTGATCTGTAGCGTTGCTGCTGCAGGAGAGGAGTCCGAGCTATGCCCGCTGCCCATCCCGAGGAGTTCCGCCGCCGGGCGGTCGACCTGACACGTCAGCCGGGGGCGAGTGTCATGCGCATCGCGTCCGACCTCGGCATCAGTGAGTCGTGTCTGCGCAGGTGGATGAAGCTCGACGACGTCGATGCCGGCCGCGTCGACGGTCTGTCCACGAGCGAACGCGCCGAGCTGGCACAGTTGCGCCGAGACAAGAAGCGCCTCGAGACCGAGGTCGAGATACTCAAGCGTGCGAGTGCGTATTTCGCTCGGGAGAACATCCTCCCAAAATAGGGTTCCGGCTGGTCCACGAATTGGCTGCGGACGGCTTTCCCGTCGCGGTGACCTGCCGGACCCTCGAGGTGTCGAGATCCGGATTCTACGACTGGCGACATCGACCACCGTCCATGCGTGATATGTCGGATGCACTGTTGGCCAACAGCATCCGTGATATCCACGAAGGCTCACGAGGGTGCTACGGCGCGCCGCGGGTGCACGCCGAACTGCGCCTCGGTGCAGGTGTTCGCGTAGGACGCAAGCGTGTTTTGCACGGGTGATTGCGC